>NZ_JAPUBV010000004.1:0-491778 GCF_030397695.1 Janthinobacterium sp. SUN118
CGCACTCATTGCCCAGACGATATTTCATGGTATTGCCGCCCAGACCGAAGCAACCTTGCGAACCGCCGTCGCCGGAGGTATTGCTGCCGGCGCCGGCGCGCAGGTAGCCGTGGAAGCCTTCGGAATCGGATGGATACATGGGGTCGGCAGCAGCGGAACCGCTGGCGATGGCTAAGACGATGGCAGCTGGCAGCGTTTTCAACACGGCCTTCAACATGGTGCGATGCAGCATGGTAAGTCTCCTCAGTAATTTGTTTTTATCTAGTCATTCGTGGCCGAATGTACTGGCCAGAATTCTTTCCAGCAGGGACATAGTAACTATACTACGAACAAATATCAACATATTATGTTGTAATCCTACGACTACTCTGCGACACTTTATTTGCGTCCTGATTTGCCGTTTTATCGGCCTGCTTTTTTCTCCTGCGCTGCCGATTCCTGGCGCCGCAGACCACAATTGCGCGGGCATCCCGCATTTTTCGGCACGCGGGACGTATACGAATTAAAATCCTTGGTTTTTGCCCATAACGACAGTGCGCCGCCATGACAGCGCACGCATACGAGATAAAGCACCGCCATGAAAATTGATGAAAAAATGGAAGTAGCAGGCAGCGATCCGGCGGAGCGCTTCACTGACGGGCCGCGCCTGCTGGCCGACATCGGCGGCACCAATGCCCGCTTCGTGCTCGAAACGCGCCAGGGCCACCTGGAAGCCGTGGCCGTGCTGCCCTGCGACGACTACGCCTCGCTGCTCGACGCCATCACCGCCTACATGGACAGTGCCGACGCGCGCGCCGCCGGTTCGGCGCGCGTGCGCCATGCAGCCATCGCCATCGCCAATCCCATCGACGACGACAATATCCGCATGATGAACCACCACTGGTTCTTCTCGATCGAGGCGATGCGCGAAGCGCTGGGCCTCGACACGCTGCTGGTGGTGAACGATTTCACGGCGCTGGCCATGGCCCTGCCCTATCTGCGCCCCGACCAGCGCCTGCAGATCGGCGGCGGCATGGCGCGCGCCGACAGCGTCATCGGCCTGCTTGGCTCGGGCACGGGCCTGGGCGTGTCGGGCATGATCCCCGCCGAAGACCGCTGGATCGCGCTGGGCAGCGAAGGGGGCCACGTCAGCTTCGCGCCGTGCGACCAGCGCGAGATGGATGTGCTGTCCTATGCCTGGCGCGAACTGTCGCACGTCTCGGCCGAGCGCCTCGCCTCCGGGCGCGGGCTGGAACTGATCTACCGCGCCCTGTCCGACCGCGCCGGCCACCCCGATGCGGCACCGCTGCTGGCGGCCGAAATCACCAGCCGCGCCCTGAACAATGAATGCGAAGTGTGCCTGGAAGCGGTGGACTGCTTCTGCGCCATCCTCGGCTCCATCGCCGGCAACGTGGCCATGACCCTGGGCGCGCTGGGCGGCATCTATATAGGCGGGGGCATCGTGCCGCGCCTGGGCCCCCTGTTCGAGCAGTCGCAGTTCCGCGCCCGCTTCGAGCAGAAGGGCCGCCTGAACGAATACCTGGCGCAGATCCCCACCTTCCTGATCACGGCCGAACTGCCGACCTTCCTCGGCATCGCCGCCATCCTCGCGCAAAAGCTCAAGCGCGCCCATTCCGGCGCGCCCGTGCTGGAATCCGTGCGCCAGGCGCGCGGTCGCATGAGCCCATCGGAATGCAAGGTGGCCGACTGGGTCTTGAAAGAGCCGAATGCCATGCTGACCCTGCCGATTGCCGAAATCGCCCAGCGCGTCGGCGTGAGCCAGCCCACGGTGATGCGCTTCTGCCGCTCGATCGGCGTGCAGGGCCTGGCCGATTTCAAATTGAAGCTGGCGTCCGGCCTGACGGGCGGCGCCATCACGGTAGCGCACTGCCACGTGGAGATATCGGACTCCGACGCCGAACTGGCGCGCAAGGTGCTGGGCAACAACGCCTCGGCAGCCCTCGCCATGCGCGACATGCTCGACGTGAAGGCGCTGACGGCCGCCATCGAACTGCTGCGCGGCGCGCAGCGCGTGGAATTGCTGGCCGTGGGCAGCGCCCGCGTGGTGGCCGACGACATGCAGCAGAAATTGCTCAACCTGGGCATCGTCAGCAGCTTCTTTGCCGACCCGCAGGCACAGGAAATGAGCGCCGCCATGCTGAAGCCGGGCGACGTGGCGCTGGTCATTTCGCGTTCGGGCGCCCTGCCCGAGCTGTTGCGCACCGTCAAGGTGGCGCAAGGCTGCGGCGCGCGGGTGCTGGCGATTACGGCCAGCGGTTCGCCGCTGGCCAAGCTGGCCGACGTGCTGCTGACCCTGAACCACCCGGAAGGCAACCTCAATTTCGTGCCCATGATCGTGCGCCTGCTGCAGCTGATGATGCTCGATATCCTGTCGGTGGGACTGGCGCGGCGCGACACGGCGCAGCGCACCAGCGCCGCCGAGCTGGAAGAAGGCCAGTTGCACGGCATGCGCATCAGCGGCAAGCTGAAATTCGGTGGCCACCTCGAATAAGGCGGCACAAGCCGCCCTCGACACCGCCAGCGGCGCTACCGTGCACGACGTGGCGCGCCTGGCCGGCGTGTCCGCCATGACGGTGTCGCGCGTGATCAACGGGCGCGCCAGCGTCAGTACGGCCACGCGCGACAAGGTCGAGGCGGCGATAGCCGCCCTGCGCTACCAGCCCAACCTGGCGGCGCGGGCGGCGCGCACGGGCACCCTGCGCATCGGCCTGCTATACAGCAACCCCAGCGCGGCCTTCCTCAGCGAATTCCTCGTCGGCGCCATGGACCAGTGCCGCCAGGGCGGCGGCCAGCTGCTGCTCGAACGCTGCGGCGACCTGGCCAGCCAGCGCGCCGCCATCGACTGCCTGGTGGCGGCCGGCGTGGACGGCATCCTCGTGCCGCCGCCCCTGTGCGATTCGCCGCAAGTGCTGGCGCAGCTGAACAGGATGGGCATCCCCGCCATCGCCGTGGCCACGGCGCGGCCCTCGCCCGATGTATCGGCCGTGCGCATCGACGACTACGAGGGCGCGCTGGCCATGACGCGCCATTTGATCGGGCTCGGCCACCGCGACATCGGCTTCATCGAGGGCGACCCGGAACACACGCCCGCCCTGCTGCGCCGCCAGGCCTTCGAAGACGCCATGCGCGCGGCGGGCCTGGGCGTGCCGCCGCAGCGCGTGGCGCAAGGCTATTTCACGTATCGTTCGGGACTCGACGCGGCGCGCCAGCTGCTGGCCGCCAGCCCGCGTCCGAGCGCCATCTTCGCCAGCAACGACGACATGGCCGCCGCCACCCTGGCCGTGGCGCACGGCATGGGCTTGCAGGTGCCGCTGGAATTGAGCGTATGCGGCTTCGACGACACGCCCGTGGCCACCACCGTCTGGCCCGAGCTGACCACCATCCACCAGCCCATCGCCGACATGGCGCGCGCCGCCGTCAATCTCGTCATCGACGAGATACGCCAGCGCCGCGCGGGCGAAGCGGCGCCCGCCACGCACCACCTGATGGCGTTCACACTGATGGAACGGGCGTCGTCGGGACAATGTGCTCCGGGGGCGCACATGCCGGCCGCGAAACGACTCCCCCGCTAGCCTGCTGAGCGTGCCTTAGCGCACCACGGTGCGCTGCGCCAGCGACTCCACCAGCGCCACGGACGGCGGCGATCCGCCCGCCGCCAGGCAGGCGCCCGCGCCCGCCGCGACGGCAAAGCGCAAGTGCTGGCCGCCGTCCGCATCGGGCCGGTACATCAGGCTGTACAGCAAGCCGCCGATGCTGGCGTCGCCCGCGCCCACGGAATCGACCACCTCGATCTGCGGCGGCGCCGCCTGCCAGACCTGCTCGCCCCGGTACAGGGCCGCGCCCTGCGCGCCGCAGGTGTACAGATACGTGGCCTGCGGATTCCAGCTGCGCAAGGCGGCAAACGCGCCATTGACGTCGTCGTGGCGGAACAGGCCCGCCAAATCCTCGTCGGACACCTTCACCACGTCGGCCAGCTCCGTCATGCGGCGCAGGGTGGCGTCGTAGCGCTCATCCATCATGACGCGGAAATTCGGGTCGTAGCTGATCTTCACGCCGGCCGCCTTCAGTTCCTGCGCCAGCGCCACCAGCTTGCCCGCCAGCGGTTCGCGGGCCAGGCTGATGCCGCCGAAATGCACCCACTGCGCCGCCTGCATCCAGCCGGCCGGCAGCAGGGCCGCGTCGAAATGCAGGTCGGCGCTGTCGTCGCCGATGAAATAATAGGTGGGCGGATGCAGTTCATGCACAATGGCCAGCAGCGGCGACTTCGCATAGCGCTGCAGGAAGCGCATGTCCAGGCCCGCCACGTCGGTCGCTTGCGCCAGCGCGTCGCCGAACACGTCGCGGCTGACGCCACCGGCAAAGGCGCTGGGCACGCCCAGGCGCGCCATCACGCGCGCCACGTTCCAGGTCGAACCGCCCACCTGGCTGCTCCACTGGTCGGCGCCGGTGCGCAGCATGTCCGTCAGCGCCTCGCCGGCCGAGACGAAAGCAGGGAAATTGGGAAAAGCGGCGGCGCTCATGCGGCACCGCCAATCACGTTCAGCACTTCATAGCAGGCGCCCATGGTGTGGTAGTCGACCTTGCCGGCCGGGCTTTTCTCGTTGCTGATTTTCTGGTTTTCCGGCGTGAGGATGCGGTACCAGGCGCCGTGCTCGTGGTCGACGAAGTGGCTCCAGCTGTAGTCCCAGATCCTGTCATAGCTGTGCCAGTATGCTGCGTCGCCCGTGCGCGCGGCCAGCACGGCGGCGGCGGCGAAGCTTTCGGCCTGCACCCAGAAGTATTTGTCGCCATCGCAGATCTCGTCCTGCGGGCCGAAACCATAGAAAATGCCGCCATGCGCCTCATCCCAGGCCTTGGCCAGCGCCGTGTCGTACAGTTCGCGCGCGCGCGGCAGCAGCCAGCTTGAGGAGCCGGCCATGAATCTGGCGTGGCGCTCCATGATCAGCAGCAGCTTGGCCCACTCCGTGAAATGGCCGGGCTGGTAGCCCCAGGGGCGGAAGATATTGCTCTTGTCGTGCAGGTTGTATTCCCAGTCGATCGACCAGTCGGGCTTGTAGTGTTCCCAGATCATGCCGCCGGCCAGTGCCGCCTGGCGCACGGTGATGTTGTGCGCCAGGGTCTCCGCGCGGTGCAGGTAGCGCGCCTCGCCCGTCGCCTCAAACGCGGCCAGCATGGCTTCGCAGGCGTGCATATTGGCGTTCTGGCCCCGGTAGCCGTCCAGCGTGGACCAGTCGGCGCTGGCCACGTCCGCATACAGGCCGTGCTCGGGCAGCCAGAAGCGCTGCTCCATCAATTCGAAGGTTTCGTCCAGGTAGGCGCGTGCTTCCGCCATGCCCGCCTGCAGGGCGTGCGCATATGCGAGCAGCACGAAGGCCAGGCCGTAGCAGTGATTGGCGCCGTCTTCGACCGTTTTGACGCCGTCTTGCCACCGCAGTTGCCAGGCATAGCCGCCCGTGACGGGGTCGCGGTGCACGTCGCGCAAAAAGGCCACGCCGTGGCGCAACGCCGCCTGGTAATCGTCGTCGCCAAAATGGCGGTAAGCCATGGCGTAATTGAAGATGAAGCGCGTGCTGCTGACCAGGTGGCGCGTGCCGGCGTCGTAGACGGTGCCGTCGTCGAGGAAGAAGTGATAGAAGCCGCCACTGGAATCGATGGCGCGCGGGTGGTAGAAGCGCATGGTGTGCAAAATATGCGCTTCGAGCATGTCCTTGGAGCGAAAATCGGGATTCATGAATGTCTCATCGTCATTGTTATCGATAACAACGATGATAGCATGCCGTGTTTGCGCCGTCTCGGTCTATCAGGGAGCGGGCGCCACGCGCAGCTTTTCGCGCCACAGCGCCGCCCGCATGGGACTGGCCGGCTGCCCCAGTTCGCCGTTCTCGAACACTTGCACCAGCCTTTGCATCGCCTCTTCGTCGCCCTGCTTGGCTGCCAGCAGATACAGTTCGAACGGCTGCGGCGCCGGGCCTTGCCGCGTGGGGCCGCCCCGGCCCTGCTCCAGCAGGCGCGCAAAACCCGTCTGGCCGGGCGGGCTTTTCGCGATGGCCGCCAGCTCATACCAGCCCAGGGCCGCCTCGTCGCTCTGCTGCACGCCCTGCCCCACTTCATACGAATAGGCGACATTGTTCAAGCCGGGCGGATCGAGCGCCTTGGCCGCCAACATGTACCAGCTGAACGCCTCCTGGCGCTGCGCCTCGTCCTTCGCCGTCATCATCAGGCGGTAGCCGATTTCATTGTAGGCGGGGATAAAGCCGTTCTCGGCGTAGAACTTCAGCCAGTGCAGCGCGTGCGCCTGTTCCTCGGGGCTGCTGTGGATATTTTCAAAGTGCATGGCCACCGTGAAGTTGGCCAGTTCCACGCCTTGCGCGGCGCCCTTGCGCGACCAGTACTCGCCCAGCCTGCGGTCCACCGCCATGCCCTGGCCCAGCGTCAAGGCCACGCCGAGGAAGGCTTGCGCCGGACCATGGCCGCCTTCGGCCGATTTCTTCATCCACGCCAGGCCGGCGTCGTAGTCGCGCGGCGTGCCTTCGCCTTCGTGCAGCATCTGCGCCAGCTCCAGCTGGGCGGCGCTGTCGCCCCCTTCCGCGGCCAGCCGCGCCTTGCCGAAGGCGGCGACTTTTTCCGGCGACAGGTCGGCCGGGCGGCTGACCACGGCCTGCACGCGCGCGCGCATCTCATCGAGTCCCCGGGTATCGAATTCGGCCAGCGCCGGATGCTGGCGCGGCGCTTGAGCGGACGCCGGCTGCGCCAGCGCCAGGCTCAATACAAACAGGATCATCTTCATTTCTTTTCCGCCTCTGCCAGCCTGTCACGCCATTCGGCGGCGTCCTCGGCACTCGCCTGTTGCCCCAGTTCGCCTTTGACATACACCTCGATCATGCGCCGCATGGCGGGCTTGTCTCCGCTCCATCCCGCCCGCTCGTACCAGACCAGGGCCCACTTGTCCGACTGCGCCACGCCCAGGCCCAGCTCATGTGCGCGGGCCAGGTTGCGCATGCCGGCCGGCTCCTTTTCGCGCGCCGACCTGTAATACCAGTGGAAAGCCTCGCCGCGATCCTGTTCATCGACGGCGGCGCGCATCAGGTGCTCGCCCAGCGCATTGTAGGCGGGCACAAAGTGCTGCTCGTTCGCCGCCGCCTTCAGCCAGGTGATGGCCAGCGCCTGTTCTTCGGCAGGGCTGGCGCCGTCGATGAATTCCAGCGCCAGGATGGTTTGCGCCTCTGCATCGCCCTGCGCCACGCCCTTGCGCAGCCAGTATTCGCCCTGCACGCGGTCGATGGGCACCTTGCCACCCACCGTGTAGGCCACCCCCATGGCCGCTTGCGCCGGCGCATAGCCGCCTTCGGCCGACTTGCGTATCCAGGCCATCGACTGCGCCGTGTCTTGCGGCGTGCCGACGCCCAGCTGCAGCATGCGCGCCAGTTCCAGCTGCGCCTCGACGTCGCCCGCTTCGGCCGCGCGCCGGGCCTGCTCAAACTCGGCGATGCTTTCCGGGCTGCTGGCCCGCGCCTCGGCCCTCGCCTCGGCCCTCGCTTCGATGGCGATCAGCTGCAGGTCGAGCAAGGTGGGCGAGGTTTGCGCCAAGGCGGGCAAGGGCAGTAGAAAAGGGATTAGCAACAGTAATTTCTTGGACATGCGGCGGAATCGGGAAGCAGAAACACGCATGGTAGCCGATGCCACGCTGGGGAGGCGCGCACTGCACGGGAAGTTTGACAGGGCACGCTGGCAGGCTTACATTGCACGAGCCCACCACTTACACAGGAATGCCATGAACCGTCTATCGAAAACCGCCCTGACCTTGCTCGTCGCCCTCGCCGCCAGCGGTGCCGCCAGCGCCGCCGACACCCAGTTGACGGGCTGCGCCGCCAAGCGCGAAAGCATCCGCAGCGAATTGCGCCAGGCGCAGGAACAGGGCTTGTCCGACAAGGTCGCCGGCCTGACGCGCGCTCTCGACGAAGTCAACGCCCACTGCCGCGACAGTACCCTGGTCGAGCGCCACAACAAGAAAATCGTCAAGGCACAGGCCAAGGTAAACCAGACGGAGCGCTCGCTGCGCCTGGCCCAGGAAGCGAACAAGGAGCCGAAGAAAATCGCCAAGCTGGAAGGCAAGCTGGAAAAAGCCAGGGCCGAGCTGGCGGCGTTACAGGCCCAGCAGCCTTAAGCCTTACGCCTTTTCGCCCAGCATCTGGTAGATGCTGGAAAAATCCAGCGCGCCCGACCCCGCCTTGCTGTGCATGCTGTACAGATTGCGCGACAAGGCGCCCAGCGGCACCGCGGCGCCGCTGGCCAGCGCGCTTTCCACGGCCAGGCCCAGGTCTTTCAGCATCAGATCCACGCCAAAGCCGCCCGTGTAGCCGCGCGACGCGGGCACGTTCTCGGCCACGCCCGGACACGGGTTGTACACCTCCAGGGTCCAGTTGCGGCCCGAGCTTTTCGCCATCACGTCCGACACCACCTTCGGATCCAGCCCATTGGCCACGCCCAGGCGTATGGCTTCGCTGGTGCCGATCATGAGTATGCCCAGCAACATGTTGTTGCAGATCTTGACCGTCTGGCCGCTGCCCGATGCGCCCGCGTGGAAGATGGCCTTGCCCATGGTTTCCAGGTAAGGGCGCGCCACCGCCAGCGCGGACTCCTCGCCGCCCACCATGAAGGTCAGCGTGCCGTTGGCGGCGCCCGCCGTGCCGCCCGAGACGGGGGCGTCCAGCATCGGCAAGCCCTTCTCCTGCGCCGCGCGGCCCACCTGGCGCGCCGCCTCGGTGGAAATCGTCGAGCAGTCGATCAGCAGGGTGCCGGGCCGCGCCTGCGCCAGGATGCCCGCCTCGCCAAGGTAGGCGCCCAGCACGTGGCGGCTGGCCGGCAGCATGGTGATGACGATGTCGGCGGCCTGGATCGCGGCCCCCTGGTCATCGGAGACGAGGCCGCCGCCGTCGGCAAACTGCTTCACGCTGGCCGGCAGCAAGTCAAAGCCCGTGACGGCATGGCCGGCCCGCACGAGGTTTTGCGCCATGGGCAAGCCCATGTTGCCCAGGCCGATAAAAACGATGTTGCTGCCCATGGCCGCCCCCCTTATTTCATCGCAATGGTGGTGTTGACGCCGCTGCCGCCATCGTCCGGGGCAAACCAGCGCGCCGTGACGGTCTTGGTCTGCGTCCAGAAATACAGCGCCTGCTTGCCGTTCGGGCCCAGGTCGCCCAGTTTCGACGCGCGCGAGCCCGTGAAGCTGAAATAGGCGACGGGCACGGGAATGGCCACGTTGATGCCCACCTGGCCGACGTCGATCTCGTTCTGGAACTTGCGCCCCGCCCAGCCGGACGAAGTGAAGATCGAGGTGCCGTTGCCGTTCGGGTTGGCGTTGATGAAGGCGATGGCCTGGTCCAGCGTATCGGTCTCGACGACGCACATGGCGGGACCGAAAATCTCCTGCGTGTAGACGGAATTGGACGCTGCCACCTTCGAGAAAATCGTCGGCCCCATGAAATTGCCGCCCTCGTAGCCCGCCACCTTGTGGCCGCGGCCATCGAGCAGCAGCTGCGCGCCTTCGTCCACGCCGGCCTGGATCAGCTTTTCCGCGCGCTGCATGGCGGCCTTCGACACCATCGGGCCCAGGTCGGCATCGCGGTCGCTGCCCGGCCCCACTTTCAGGGCCTTCGAGCGGGCGACGATTTCCGGCAGCCAGGAACGCGCCTCGCCCACCAGCACGACGACGGAATTGGCCATGCAGCGCTGGCCGGCCGCGCCGAAGGCGGCGCCGATCAGGTTATTGATGGCCTGTTCCTTGTTGGCGTCAGCCAGCACCACGCAATGGTTTTTCGCGCCCATCATCGACTGCGCGCGCTTGCCCGATTCGCTGGCGCGGCGGTACACATGCGTGCCCACGTGGGTGGAGCCGATGAAGGAGACGGCCTTGATGTCGGGATGGTCGCACAGCATGTTGACGACGTCGGCGCCGCCGTGCACGACGTTCAGGACGCCGGCCGGCAAGCCCGCCTGGTACATCAGCTCGACCAGGTACATCGACGAGGACGGGTCCTGCTCCGACGGTTTCAGCACGAAGGTATTGCCGCAGGCGATGGCAATCGGGAACATGAAGCACGGCAGCATGACGGGGAAGTTGAACGCCGTGATGCCGGCGCCCACGCCCAGCGGCTGGTAGATATTGTAGACATCGACGCCGGTGGCCGCGTTTTCCGCGATCTCGCCCAGCTGCAGGGTGGCGATCGAGCACGCGTGCTCCACCACTTCCAGGCCGCGCATGACCTCCCCTTCCGCGTCGGGCAGGGTCTTGCCGTGTTCGCGCGTGATCAGCTCGGCCAAGGTAGCGATATTTTCGCGGATCAGGTGCTGGTACTTGAGCATGATGCGCATGCGCGCGGCCAGCGGCGTGTTGCGCCAGGTCTTGAACGCTTCCTTGGCCGTGGCGACGGCCAGGTTGACTTCGTCCGGCGTGGAAAACGGCACGCGGGCGACGATTTCCTGCGTGGCTGGGTTGACGACATCGCGCCATTCGGTGCTGTTCGATGCGTGATGCTTGCCGCCGATATGCAGGGGGACGGCGGGGACTTGGGTCAGGGCTTGGTTCATGTGAGGCTCCGTAAGGTGTTCGGTGATTATTTCTTGACCAGGTTGCATGCGGCCGCATCCATCGGCTTGAAGGCCTGGTCGGCGGGAATGGTGGACAGCACTTTCAGGTAATCCCACGCGCCCTTCGATTCGGCCGGGGTTTTCACCTGCACCAGGTACATATCGTGGATGACGCGGCCGTCGGGGCGGATCGATGCATTGTTCATGACGGCGTCCTTGATCGGCAGCTGGCGCATCTTGTCGGCGACGATCTTCGAATCGTCGCTCTTCGCCGCCGCCACCGATTTCAGGTAGTGGTAGACGCTCGAATACACGCCGGCCTGCACCATGGTCGGCTTGGCGCCCTTGTTGAGCGCCTCGAAGCGCTTGGCGAACGCGCGGCTGCGGTCATCGTAGTCCCAGTAAAAACCGTCCGCGTAGACCAGGCCCTGGGCCGTGTCCAGGCCCAGCGCATGCACGTCGGACAGGAACACGAGCAAGGCGGCCAGGCGCTGGTCCTTGCCGCTGCCGATGCGGAATTCGCGCGCCTGCTTGATGGCCGACACCGTGTCGGCGCCGCCGTTGGCCAGGCCGATCACCTGCGCCTTCGAGCCTTGCGCCTGCACCAGGAAGGACGAGAAATCGGACGCGTTCAGCGGATGGCGCACGGCGCCCAGCACCGTGCCGCTATTGCGCTTGACGACATCGCTGGCGTCCTTTTCCAGCGAGTGGCCGAACGCGTAATCGACGGTGACGAAGTACCACGACTTCTGGCCCAGCTTCGTCAGCGCCGCCGCCGTGCCGGCCGCCTGCGAATACGTGTCGAACATCCAGTGGAAGCCGTTCGGCGAGCAGTCTTCATTGGTCAGGCGCCCCGTGGCGGGGCCGCTGAACATGGCGATGCCGCCCTTCTCCTTCATCAGCTTTTGCACGGACAGGGCCACCGAGGAATTGGTCAGGTCGGCGATGGCGTCGACCTTGTCGCGGTCGATCCACTCGCGCGCCTTCGAGGCGGCGATGTCGGCCTTGTTCAGGTGGTCGGCCGACAGGATCTCGATCTTCATGCCCTTGCATTCGGCTTTCAGGCAATCCTCGACGGCCATCTGGCTGGCGACGACGGAGCCGCGCCCGCCCATGGCCGAATACGGACCGGACATGTCGGTCAGGATGCCGACCTTGACGACGCCGTCGGAAATCTGCGCCTGCGCGCCGGTGCAGGACAGGGTGAGCGCCAGCGCGCCCAGGGCCAGAACGGTTTGTTTCATGCTTGTCTCCAGGTGGATAAGTTTTCTTATATGTTTAGATGCATTCTGCATGTGTAAAAATATGCGCTCAAGTGAAATTAATGCATAATTCCTTTGCAAAAATGCACAAGGAGAAAAAAGTGCTCGATTGGGACAATGTACGGGTGTTTCTGGAGCTGACGCGCAGCGCCGGCCTCGTGGATGCGGCGAAAAAACTGGGCATC
This sequence comes from Janthinobacterium sp. SUN118, assembly GCF_030397695.1. Lineage (NCBI taxonomy): Bacteria > Pseudomonadati > Pseudomonadota > Betaproteobacteria > Burkholderiales > Oxalobacteraceae > Janthinobacterium > Janthinobacterium sp. SUN118. Next base: position 12,035 of record NZ_JAPUBV010000004.1, read on the forward strand.
GACCATTCCACCGTGTCGCGGCGCATGCGCAAGTTCGAAGAGCAGGTGGGCACGCAGCTGTTCGACCGCAACTACGTGGGCTACCAGCTGACGCCGGAGGGCCACCGCCTGATGGAATACGCGGAAACGATGGAAAGCACGGTGTTTGCCGCCACCGAGGAGCTGGGCGAACATAACCGGCTGCTGTCGGGCCAGGTGCGCCTGGGCGCCACCGAGGGCTTCGGCGCCGTCGTGCTGGCGCCGCACCTGGCGCACTTTTGCGGGCGCTACCCGCACATCAGCGTCGACCTGATCGCCGTGCCCCGTTTCGTCAGCCTGTCCAAGCGCGAGGCGGACGTGGCCATCTCCATCGAGCGGCCCCAGTCCGGCCCCTACGTGGTGACGAAGCTGTCCGACTACCGGCTCAAACTGTACGCCACCCCAAGCTACCTGGCGCGCCATGCGCCGATCACCAGCGTGGCGCAACTGGCGCAGCACCCGATCATCGGCTATGTGGACGACCTGGTCTTCAGCGCGGAGCTGCGCTACATGGACAATGTGGCGCCCGACTCCCTGCGCGCGTTTCGCAGCACCAGCGTGATCGCGCAATACCATGCGGCGCGCGCGGGCCAGGCGCTGGCCATCCTGCCCTGCTTCGTGGCGCAGCAATCGAACGAGCTGGTGCCCGTGCTCGACGGCGAGATCGACCTGCTGCGCGCCTTCTGGATGATCTCGCCGAGCGAGCGGCGCAACATCGCCCGGGTCAGCGCCCTGTGGAATTACCTGCGGACCGCCATCGAACTGAATCATGCCTACCTGATGGGAGAAACGGCCACGCCCAGCTGGCCCGCCTGAACCAGCCGCGGCGCGCTACACTGTCGCCACAGACTAATTAAAGGAGGATGCGATGCTGATGGATGCCAGCCAGGCCGTACTGGTGATAGTCGACCTGCAGGGCCGCTTGATGCCGGCCATCCACGACGCCGGCCTCGTGCTGGCGCAAAACCTGCGCCTGGCAAAGATCGCCCGCCTGCTCGACGTGCCCGTGCTGGGCACGGAGCAGAACCGCCAGGGACTGGGGCCGAATGTGGAGGAAATCGCCGCGCTGTGCCAGCAGACCTTGCACAAGACGCATTTCGGCGCCTGTGCCGACGGCTTGCAGGCCATCCTGCCGCCCGGGCGCAGACAGATCGTCGTCACGGGCTGCGAAGCGCATGTCTGCCTGCTGCAGACGGCCATCGGCTTGCTGGAGCTCGGCTATGACGTGATCGTCGCCATCGACGCCGTCGGCTCGCGCCAGGCGGCCAGCCGCGACGCCGCCCTGGCCCGCCTGGACAGGCTGGGCGCCCACCTGGTGACGGTCGAGATGCTGGCCTTCGAATGGGTGCGCGATTGCAAGCACCCGCGTTTCCGCGAAGTGCTGACGTTAGTTAAATAATACGCGAGGTTTAAGCCAGATCAAGCCCATCGACGGCCCATTTGCTAGCTTGGTAACAGCGCCGCCTTTCCGCGCGGTGCGCCTGTTCCAACCAGCAAGGGAGCCATCATGGCCTACATCCTACGCGGCAAGCTGTGCGGCCTGATTTGCGCCGAGTGTCCTGAACCATTGTCCCACGTCACCGTGCGCCTGTACCGGCCGCGCGAGACGCAGAACGTCACGGCCCTGGCCGTGGCCAGCGCCAAGGAAACCTTCGCCATCCTCAGCGACGAGGAAGTGCAGGCCAAGGCCCCGTTCCTGCTGGCCGAGGCGCGCACGGATGCCGACGGCAACTACAGCTTCACCCTGGGCGACAACGAGCAATACCATGGCGAGGCCGTCGAAGTCGACATCCTGTGCCCCAGCGTGCCGCACCTGAAGCCGGGGCCGAAGGATCCCGTGCCGCTGCAGTTTTCCATCACCACCCTCCAGCCGCGCTGGCGCCAGGTCGACAATGATTTCCTCGCCGTCTGGGACTACTGCCTGCCGCAACGCTTCTGGTGCCTGGTGCGCGCCCGCTTCGGCGCCTGGACCATCTGCGGCCGCCTGCGCACCTGCGACGCGCCGCACACGCCGATCGCCGGCGCCACCGTGCGCGCGTTCGACGCGGACTGGCTGCAGGACGACGCGCTCGGCGACGCCGTCACCGATGCCACGGGCCGCTTCCGCATCGACTACCTGACGTCCGACTTCACGCTCACGCCGTTCTCGCCCTTCATCAACGTGGAATTTGCCAGCGGACCCGACGTGTATTTCACGGCGCAGCTGGGCAGCGTCACCATCCTGTCGGAAACCCAGGCCAACGGACGCCAGCCGGGCCGCGAAAACGTGGGCCACTGTTTCTGCGTAGAACTGTGTTCGAAAGACGTCCTGCCGCCCGATGTGGAGGGCGTGCCCCACTGGCAGCAGGTGGAAGTGTTCGACATCCACCCGTTTCCCGCGCCGGCCGGCTTCTCGGCGCAAGGCTATGCGGGCGGCGCCGGCGCCTCGTATGTGTTCGGCGGCGGCGTCACCTTGAAAGGCAATTGCCCGCTGCGCAACAGCGCCATTCCCGCCAACCCGCTCGAATACCGCTTCCTCATCGGCGAATGGACGTGGCCGGGCGGCAGCGACGACCCCACGGCCCTGCCCTCGGTGGCGCCGGCCAGCCTGGCGCCGCTGACGCAAATCCTCGGCACCCATGTCGGCTATGTGTTTTACACGAATGGACTGGGCCTGGGCGACTCGGCACAGGTCATCGTCGATGCAGGCGACTTGAAGCCCGGCGGCTGGATACGCGTCGACGGCAAGCCCGTCACGGTGGACATGCGCGACGGCACGACGGCCATCGTCAACGTGGCGCCCAATATCTTCCTGCGCACCTTCGACTTGCTCACCGTAAATACGCCGGCCATCACCAGCCTGCATCCGGCCAAGCTGCCGGGCGGCTTGCCGCTGCCCGACGCGGGCCGCAGCCTGACGGCGGCCGAGAGCGAACCGATACGCCGCTACCGCCTGGGCTTCGAGGTGCGCGACGGCAGCAGCCTGGCGCCCGTGGCCAGCGACGGGCTCGATGCCATCGTCTTCGACAACTCGCCCGTCATCGTGGCGCTGGACCTGGAAGAGCTGCGCAGCAATGCCTGCAACCCCATCGCGGGCGGCCTCGTGCATATTCTGTACACGATCGACCATCCGCACCTGCGCTTTTTCAACATCACGATTTCCAACAACAATGGCATCCAGCATCCGCCGCCACCGATGCCGGCCGCCAGCTTCACGCCACCGCCGCCACCCGGCAATTATTTGTTCCGTGGCGGCGCGGGCGGGCCGCATCTGTCGGGCAACAATGGCGGCTTCCCCGTCAACGTGGCGCTCGATCCGCCATGCGCCTACCGCGTGGCCATCACATGGCAAACGCGGCATTACCTGGCATCGGCGCATAGCATAGACCGCCTCTACTGCAAATAAGGCGTAAAAACCTGCTGCGCGTCGCCACTCGCGGCCGGCGGTGCGCACGGTGTCGGCGCTCCTGTCTCGACGGCTCCGCCTTGGCGGCGCCATCTCGGCAGTCACACCTCGGCGGCCCCGTGCCTGGTACGGTTCCGCGCTTTGGGCCGGTGGGGGCGCCGGGCCTGGCTGCCGCTCGCTACGGCATGCCATGCGTTATGCTGGTCAGGGCTGGTCAGAAATAGCGCACCCAGGCCTGCTTCGAGTTGCGCTTGTAGCGGGCAAAGGCGCGGCAGGGAAAGTACAGCACGGGCATCAAGGCCAGCGCCAGCAGCCACACTTGCCAGATGTATTCGACACCATGGCGGTTGCCGTGGTTGGCGCCCAGCACGGCCGTCAGGGTCAGGCCGATGGCCAGCAGCAGGTACAGATGCAGCAGGTAATAAAACATGGGGGCGCCGCCAAACGTGGCGCAGGCGCGCGTGAACCAGTTATCGATGCGTTCCAGCCAGGCCAGGCCCAGCAGGCCCAGGCCCAGGGTGAACAGCAGGAAGTCGAGCGACGGCGGATACTTGGTGAAATTAAGCATGCTCATGGCCGTGCGCAAGGCCGTGTCGCCCGCCACCCACGGCAAGGTTTCGCCATAAAGATTCAAACCGCGCAGCACGGCCAGCAGCAGCAAGCCGCCGCCGCCCAGCGCCAGCAGCCAGCGCCGCCTGGCCGCAGGAGCAAAGGCGCGGGCGTACAAGGGACCGGCCGCATAGCCGAGCACGATCACGCCTATCCACGGCAGCAGCGGATAGCTGACCTTGATCTTCATGGCGCCATCGGCCACCAGGTAGCCGCGCTGCAACAGCACCGTCAGCAGGTAATAGGCAACGCTGCCCTCTTCCGCGCGCAGTCCCGTGAGCACATGCTGGCCGGCGATCGTCGCCACGCTCAGCGCCACCAATAGCGGCACAGGCAATCGATGCAGCACGGCCAGCGCCATCATGGCCAGGCCGATGACCCAGATCACCTGCAAGTACAGCACGGCCGGTGGAAAGGCGCCGCTCCACGCGAAGTTGACGAACACGAGTTCCAGCACGACCAGCAGCAAGCCCCGCTTGAACAGGAAACCGGCCGCGCTGCGGGGGCCGGAAGCCGGGTGCGCAAACAGCCAGGCCGACAGGCCCGTCAGGAAAACGAACATGGGCGCGCACACGTGGGCGGCCAGGCGCGTGAAGAACAGGGCCGGATCGACGCTGGCAGCTTCCATCGGATCGCTTACCTGGTGGTGCAGGAAGACGGTTTCACGCACATGGTCGAACAGCATGATCAGCATGACGAGGCCGCGCATCACGTCGATGACGGCGATGCGCGTGCGCAGGGTGGCGGGGAAAGTCAGTGGCATGGTCATTATTTTCAGAAACAGCAATTAAAAACGGTAATGCGCCTGCAGGGTCAGCGTGCGCTCGGCCCCCGGCGCCACCCACAGGGGGCTGTAGGAACTGGCGTAATAGCGGCGGTTGAACAGGTTGTCCACGTTCAAGGCCAGACGCAGCTTCGTCGTTGGCGAATAGGACGCCAGCAGCCTGGCCGTCGTGTAGGCGGGCAAGGTGAACTTGCTGCTGACGGCCACGTCGCCCAGGCGCTCGCCCACATATTGAACCCCGCCGCCCACGCTGGCCGTGCCCGCGCCCAGCGCGAATTGCTGCGTAGCCAGGATATTGGCGCCGTGGCGCGGCACGTTGGCGAAGCGGCTGCCCGTGACGATGGTGTTGTCGCCGCGCGTGACGGTGGCGTCCGTGTACGCGTAGGCGCCCGACACGCGCAGGCCGCGCGCCAGTTCGCCCGACACATCGAGTTCCAGGCCCCGGCTGCCCACTTCGCCCGCCGCGATGGCGAAGTCCGTATTGGCGGGATTCGTCGTCAGCACATTGCTCTTGCGGATGTCGTAGACGGCCACCGTGCCCGTCAGCTTGCCCGTCTCCAGCTTGGCGCCCAGCTCATACGAACGGCTGCGCTCGGCCGGGAACGCCTGGTTGGCGATGCTGATGCCGCTGTTCGGCCGGAAGCCCTTCGCCGCGCTCGCATACAGCGACCACGTCTTCGACGGCTGGTACACGAGTCCCGCGCGCGGGCTGGTGGCCGATAGCGACTGGCGGTTGCTGACGTTTAAGCGATTGTTCGTCACGTCCTGCGTGTACGTGTCGTGGCGCACGCCGACCAGCGCCTTCCAGTGCGCGCCCAGGCCGAGCTGGTCCTGCAGGTACAGGCCGCGCGCCCGCTGCCCTTCCTGCGTGTCGATGGACAGGGCCAGCGGCGCGGCCTGGCCGCCGTACGCGGGCGCATAAATGTCGATCGCATACGGATTGGCGCTGGACGGATTGCGGCGCAGCTGCACGCGATGGTCGTCGAAGTGATACGCATCGACGCCGGCCAGCACCTCGTGCGCCAGCGCGCCCGTCGTGAACTTGCCCAGCAGTTCGACCCTGGTCGACACATCGGTGGCCGAGAAATCGCGGTGGCGGCGCTGGCGGTTCAAGGTACGCCCATCGGCCAAGAGCTTGTTCGCCTCGGTCGAATAGCCGCTCAATGCGCTGTCGCGGTAGGAAGCGCCCGCCTGCAGCGTCCAGGCGTCGGACAGCGCGTGGTGGATGAACAGCTGCTGCCCCAGCGACTTGACCGTCATGGGGCCGTCGCCTGGTTCGCCGAGGAAGCGCGACACGGGCACCGCACCCAGCCGGCCATTCACGGCCAGCACGCCGCGGTCGAACGGCGCGCGCTGCCGCACCGCCTCGATTTCGTACGACACGCTCGTGTGCTCGCCAGCCAGCCACAGGAACGAGGGCGAAAACAGGCTGCGCTCGACGGTGAGCGTGTCGCGGAAGCTGTATCCCGTCTCATGCGCGGCATTCAGGCGGTAGGCGACGGTGTCGCTCAACGGCCCCGTCAAATCCAGGGCCGCGCGGCGCGTGCGGAAACTGCCGAGGGAAACATCGGCGCTGTATTCGGGCGCGAACTTCGGCTTCTTCGTCGCGATATTGACGGTGCCGCCCGGCTCGCCCCGGCCGTACAGGGCCGACGCCGGGCCTTTCAGCACTTCCACGTTCTGTGTATTGGCGGCGTCGCGCATGCCGTTGTAGCCACGGCTGGAACTGAAGCCGTTGACCATGTAGTCGGAGCCGAAGTTCGGGTCGCCCGTGAAGCCGCGCATGGCATAGCTGTCCCACAGGCCGCCCAGCGGGCTTTGCCTGGCGATGCCGCTGGCCAGTTCCAGCGCGCCGGCCAGGGTCGTCACGCCCGCGTCGCGCAGCAAGTCGCCGGTGAGCACGCGCACGCTTTGCGGCAAGTCCATCAACAAGGCGTCCGTCTTGGTGGCGCCCGTGGCCGACAGGCTGCGGTAATGCTGGCGCTCGCCGCTGACGGTGACGACGTCCGGCAGCGGCACTGCCGCCGCTTCGGCATCGGGCCCGGCCGCCAGCGCCAGGGGGCTGGCGGCGGCCAGCAGCAGCGCCATCGGACGCCGGAAAGGGAGGGACATGGGAATTCCTGAGAAAAAAATGAGATGCAAACGGATTGCATTATAAATGATAATTCATTCTCATTAATGACTTCCTCGGCATCGCCACGCTCCTGCAATTGATACAGCACAGACTTGGTCGCGTACACGATAGCCATTCCCGCGTTTGCGCATCACACTGAATGTCGACCTCAAACCCTGAATATCGACCTCAAACCGGAGAATTGGCATGCTACGTACAATCAATTGCCTGCATCGCCTGCCGCATATGCTCTTGCTGCTCGCATTATCACTGAGTGCCCAGGCACAGTCGTTCAAGCTGTGGCAACCAGGCACGTTTTCGGATTTCGAATACAAGCCGGCAAGCCTGTGCGCGGATTGCTATGTACAGCTGGTGGAAGTGACGGCGCCCGCCACGGGCATCGTTGTGAGCGGCAGCGATCCCGCCTGCGGCATCAATGAAGTCACGACATTCTTTGATGTCGTCGGTGCGGCCGTGGCAACGTACATCGATCCGTATGCGTCCGCCAACCTGGCAGAACTGGGCAAGCGCCTGGTTTACCGCTCCGTGCGTAATCAGGTGGGCGGTTCATTCCAGACATTTCTCGACGCCAATGGTCCTCGTAGTCCATATGCCAACTGCGCGCCCATTGCCGCACTCATTCCCGCCGATGCGATGGTGACGACCATACATCTGGGTATTAACGACCTTGCCGCCGGACCCGGCAGCTGCCTGCCCGGAACAGACTGTTCCACAGGCTATGCGCGCTTTCTCAATGCTCCAGAGGTAAGGTCGGTTGCCAATGGCGGGCAAATCGTTGCCACCACGTTTGCCAACTGGTCGCACGACAGAGACAGGGTGGGCAGGATGTTCGTCGTCTTTCGCATGCCGGATGGCAAGATACCGATCACCTATGAGTGACTTCGAAAAAATTCCACACCAGACATAGGATGTAAGGCTGGTCCGACCGCACATGGGTGTTTTGAGCACGCCGAAAAACAAGGTGGGTTCATCCTGCCCGAAAGGTATCGTCGTTCATGCTTGTTCGCGAAAAATCTGCGCGAGAAATTCGACGAACACTTGCACCTTGGCCGCGCGCAGCTGGCGCGGGTGGAACAGCGCCCACACGTCGGGGCCGCGCGTGCGGAACGGCTGCAGCACGGGCACCAGGCTGCCCTCGCGCAGGGGTTGCAACACGGAAACGGAGAGCGCCTGCACGATGCCGCAGCCAGCCTGGGCGGCGGCAAGCATCGATTCGATATGGTCGAAGGCCACGGTGGCGGGCGGGGTATGCGCCTGGATGCCGCCGTCGTCCTCGTCCTGGAACAGCCACGGCCGCACCTGGCGCGATTTCGGATATAAAAAATGCAGGCAGGCAAACTGGTCCAGTTCCTGCGGCGACCGCGGCATGCCGTGCCGGGCGATGAAGTCGGGCGACGCGCAGCACAGGTAATCCATGGCGAACAGGCTGCGCGCCACCAGCGCGGAATCCTGCGGCGCGCCGATGCGCAGCATGACGTCGACGCCCTCCTCCACCATGTCGATCAGGCGGTCGCTGACCGTCAGGCGCAGGGAAATGTCGGGATAGGCGGCGATAAAGCGCGGCAAGGCGGGCGCCACCATGTTGCGGCTGATGCTGCTGGGCATATCCACGCGCAGGCTGCCCGAGGGACGCTCGGCCGCCTGCTGCAAACCCGATTCGAGCGCCGCCATGCCAGCCAGCACTTGGCGCGCCTGCGCATGGCATTGCAAGCCTTCGGCCGTCAGCGACATGCTGCGCGTCGTGCGCTGCAACAGGCGTACGCCAAAGTGCTTTTCCAGCGCCGCCACCTGGTTCGTCACGGACGAGGTGGAAATGCCGAGGCGCTGCGCCGCCTTGCTGAAGCCGCCCGCCTCGACCACGGCGCAAAACACTTGCATCGCTTCCAGCCTGTCCATGCCCGCTCCCCTAGCTTCACTCGTCGTAGCCAGCGATTATCCACGATACTGAAATAGTGCATCGCGCCATGCCCCGTTTTTCTTTGCCGGCATGCCGCCTAGACTGGCCGCATCACCCCAACCGGAGAAACTGATGCAAGCCCTCGTCCTCAACGCCTTTGCCGCCCCCATGACCATCGCCTCCCTGCCCGTGCCGCAGCCGGGGCCGGGACAGGTCCTCGTGCGCATCGCCGCCAGCGGCGTCAATCCGCTCGACACGAAAATCGCCGCCGGCGCCGCACCGCATGCCCAGCCGCGCCTGCCCGCCATCCTCGGCGTCGACCTGGCCGGCACGGTGGCGGCCGTCGGCGACGGCGTGACGCAATTTGCCATCGGCGAGCGGGTCTACGGCATGGCGGGCGGCATCGCCGGCATTCCCGGCTCGCTGGCCGAGTACGGCGTCTTCGAAGCGGCCCTGCTGGCGCCCGTGCCGGCAGCGCTGAGCTTGCGCAAAGCGGCCGCCCTGCCCCTCGTCTTCATCACGGCCTGGGAAGGACTCGTCGAGCGCGCCCACGTGAAGGCGGGCGACACCGTGCTCGTGCACGGCGGCGCGGGCGGCGTGGGCCACATGGCCGTGCAGCTGGCCGTGAGTGTGGGCGCCAAGGTATTCGCCACGGGCAGCGCCGCCAGCCGCGGCGCCATCGAGGCGCTGGGCGCCCGCTTCATCGATTACGGCGCAAGCGAGGTGGACGACTACGTGGCCGAGCACACGGGCGGCGCCGGTTTTGACATAGTCTACGACACGGTGGGCGGCGCCACGCTGGAGGCCAGCTTCAAGGCGGCAAGAATCCACGGCGGCCACGTCGTCAGCTGCCTGGGCTGGGGCACGTTTTCCCTGAGCCCGCTGACGGCGCGCGCGGCCAGCTATTCGGGCGTGTTCACCCTGCTGCCGCTGCTGAGCGGCAAGGGCCACGCGCGCCATGGCGCCATCCTGCGCGAAGCGAACCTGCTGATCGAGGCCGGCCAGCTGCAGGTGCGGCTCGATCCGCGCCGCTACACGCTGGGCACGGCTGAGGAAGCGCATGCGGCGCAGATCGACGGCAGCGCGCGCGGCAAGCTGGTGGTGGAGTTGGGTGACTGAGCGATGAACCATGGCTTGTCTATCCCAGGTTCCGGCATTAATATGCAAGAATATGTTTGCATATTAATCCGGAGTCAAGAATGCGGGAAAAATTGGAAAAAATGCTGGCGGATGGGCGCGACAATGCGCTGCTGCGCTTCGGCCTGGGCGACGCCTGCCTGAAGGATCATGATGCGGAGCAAGCCGCCATCCACCTGGCGCAGGCAACCGTGCAGCAAGCCGGCTATTCGGCCGCCTGGAAGCTGCTGGGCAAGGCCTTGCACCAGCTGGGCCGGCTCGAGGAAGCCGAGGCCGCCTGGACGAGTGGCCTGGCCGTGGCCCGGCAGCAAGGCGACATGCAAGCCGTCAAGGAAATGACGGTGTTTGTCAAACGCCTGCACAAGGCCAGGGACAGCCAGGCGGACGCTCCTCCCGCCGCACCGTAGGCGCCGGCGGGAAGGCCGTCATTTAGTGCGCGTGCGCCGCGTCCACGGCAGCCGTTGGCGCCGCATCGCCCCGTTCTTTCGCCAGTTTCTTGGCCAGCAGGCTGCCCGCTTCGGCCGCATAGGCGCGGCAGGCGTTGGCGTCGATCAGGGGATTGCTGTCGCCGCTGCGCTTGGCGGCCTTGCCCAGCACGTCCGTCGTGCCCGGATGCACGGGGATGATGATGTCGCAGGGCAAGGCAGCGACCTTGGCGATGCTGGCTTCGAACGAGGCCGAGATATCGGGCGTGCCGCCCTTGCCCGTGCCGGTGTAGCGGAAGTCGCCGCTGGAATACGGGTTCAGGCTGTCCGCATACACGACGTTCAGGCAACGCTGGCCTTCGCACGAGGTCCACGTCCACGTCGTGCCGCCGGGCGTGTGGCCGGGCGTCATGTGGGCCGTCAGCGCCAGCGCTCCCACCTTGACGGCCTCGCCCTCGCCCACCACGCTGACCGTCTTCACCTTGGCGACATGGACCACCGGCTTGGCCTGGTATTGCGGATCATCCTTGCCGTTGGTGCCGCTTTGCAGCACCGGGGCGCTGGCCGCGCTGGCCACCACGGTGGCGCCGCTGGCGCGCTGCAGCGCGGCGATGCCGCCCGCATGGTCCCAGTGCGCATGGGAATTGAGGATGTATTTCACGTCCTCGATGCGGAAACCGAGCGCCTTGATGTTTGCCACGATCAGCGGCGCCGATTGCGGCAGCGCGCCGTCGAGCAGGATATGGCCCTGCGGGCTGGTCACCAGCACGGCCGACAGGCCGGCCGTGCCCACATACCAGGTATTGCCATAGATATTGAATGGCTTGACGGCGGCATTCCACTCCTTGCAACTGTCGCAATCGACAGGTTTGTCCTGCACGGGTGCCGGCGTTTTCGCCTGCACCGCGCCCGTTGCCATGGTCGCAACCGTAGCCAGCATCAACTTCGCCAATAGTGTCATCTTCATCTCCAGTGTGTAAAAAAGAAAGGCGGCCGCGACGCGGCGCGCCCGGGGTCCATCAATGCATGTGGCCTGTGCTCCCGGCCAGGGTGTCGCGGATGTTTCCGGCGTCGAGCGAGCGCCGCTGGGCGCCATCGGCGTCGAGCAGCACCACGGTGACGTTCTTGCCGCCGCTGCGCATGCGCATCGTCAGGCAGCTGCCGGCCTCGTTGCTGCTGCCCGTCTTCGACAGCAGGATGTCCCAGCCCTTGCCGCCCACCAGCGGGTTGGTGTTGTGCAAGGTGCGCACCTTGCCGTCGACGGCCACGCTGGCCTGCGGGTGGCTGGTGATGCGCGCGATATCCGGATAGCGCGCGGCGGCCGCCACGATCTTTGCCACCTCGGTGGCCGTCGACGTATTCGCCGGCGAACTGCCCACCGCATCCGTCAGGGCCGTGCGGGTCAGCCCCAGGCTGCGGATCTTCGCTTGCAATGCCTGATGAAAGGCCGCGCTGCCACCCGGATAGGTGCGCGCCAGCGCGGCGGCGGCGCGGTTTTCGGATGGCAGCAGCGCCAGTTGCAAGAGCACCCCACGCGGCACTGCCACGCCGTCGGCCAGCAGGCTGTGGCGCTGCAGCGATGAGTCGCCATCGGCGCGCACGATGCGCAGCCGTTCATCGGGATCGAGCCCGGCGTCGAGCACCACCATGGCCGTCATCAGCTTGGTGATGGAGGCGATCGGCACCACGGCGTCGGCATCCTTCGCCATCAGCACCTTGCCGCTGGCGTCATCAAACACCAGCATGTGTTTCGCGTTGACGGGAAGCTCCAGCATGCCGGCGGCGGCATCGGCCAGGGTCGCCGCACTGACGGCAGGCTGTCCATGTGCCTGCAGCAACACGGTGGCGCAAGCGAGCAGCAAGGCGGGCAAGGCCAGCTTCCAGCCGCCCGTGTCCGGCACGGGCGCCATCAGGCGCCGTATGCGCGTCAGCAACACGCCGCCCCGGGCCGACATCGCCAGGCCAGGCTGGCTCAGCGTGGCCGCCTGCCGCGACAGCTCGTGCAGCGCCGTGGCCAGCTGCTGCGGATCTTGCAGCGCCTGCGCCGCCAGTTCGTCGGCCACCAGCTCACGCTCCACGCGCATGCGCGCCGACAGCCACCAGACGACCGGATGGAAGAACAGCAGCGCCTCGACCAGGCTTTGCAGCAGATTCACGAGGTAATCCCAGCGCTGCACGTGCGCCAGTTCATGCGCCAGCAAGGCTTCCAGCAGCGGCACCGGCATGCCGCTCAACAAAGAGGCCGGCAGCAGGACGATGGGACGCCAGCAACCGAGAACGACGGGGCTGCCCAGTCCCGCATGCAGCTTGAGCGGAATGGCACGGTGCAATCCCATGCGCAGCGCCAGCGCATCGAGGCGGGCTTGCCAGATGAGAGGTGCGGCCACGGCCTGGCGGCGCAGCCGGGCGACCCAGGCCAGGCCCAGGCCCAGGCGCAAGCTCATCAGGCCGACGCCGGCGCTCCAGGCCACCACCAGGGCCGGCATCCACGCCTGCAGTTCGGCGCGCCAGGCGGCCGGCGCAGCCATGAACGGCGAACCCTGCGCGGGTCCCTGCCCCAGCAGGTACAGCAGGTGCAGGACAGGAATACACAGGCACAGCAGCAGCGCCAGCGCACACACGGCGTAGCGCCAGCGCGCGCTGGCGTGGCGCAGCAGCCACAGCAGGATGGCGGACACGGCGCCGACGACCAGTGCCTGCCAGACAAAATACAGCAAGGCCCAGCCCAGCGCGGGAACCACCGCGTGCCAGTCCATGCCCATGCTCATGGCAGACAGGCTCATCGCGCGCCGCCGTCCTTGCCATCCACCTTGCCGTCATCCTTGCCACGCAGGATTTTTTCAATTTCCATGCGTTCGGCGTCGCTGACATGCTCGCGCAGGGCCGTCAGCACCAGCGCCTTGCCGGAACCGGAAAACACCTTGCCGATCAAGTCCTTGAGCAAGCTGGTCTGCAGCTTTTCCTGCGCCTCGACGGCCGTATACAGCTGCGGCCGCTGGCTTTCATCACGGCTCAGCAAGCCCTTGCCATGCATCAGTTGCAGCTGGCGCAGCACGGTGGCGTAGCTGGCGTCGGCGCGCTCGGCCGCCAGGGCGTCATACACGGCGCGGGCGTCGGACGGACCGCGCTGCCACAGGATGCGCAGCAGGTCCAGTTCGGCGGCGGTGGGATGGGGAGTGGGAGTATTTTTTAACATGCCGCTAGAATACCCAGTCTAGAACTCAATGTCTAGAACTTTTTTTCTAGATTGGCGAATCAGACTGACAACGCCGGACAACACCGTAGCGGGCGGAAGGAAATGGTGGCTGAGAAGCGGAACTGCGCATGAGCACGATGAGCATCGCAAGTCCCGACGCGCGGCAGGTTTTGCCGGGCGTTTAAAATTCGCGCAAGCGGTCGAACCGTTCCAGCAAGGCCGCCTCGTCGACCAGCGCCGCCCCCTGCCCGCCCGCTTGCTGCAACTGCTGGCGCAGCTGCGCCAGCAGGTCCGCCAGCACCGTGTAGATTTCCTCGCGCTCGACCGTCTCGATGATGCTCGCACGCCGCTCGATCTTGTTGAAGGCATCGACATAGGCGGTGACCATCGTTTCCAGCGCGGCGGCGGCGGCCGGCGCCTCCGTGGCGACGTCGATGTCGCGCGTCACGGCCAGCATGTTCTTGTAGGCCTGCGCTGCCTTTTTCGCATACGCGGGGGAAATATGCTCGCGGCCATCCCAGTCGCGAAAGGGGTTGAGCAGGTTTTCAGCCAGCCATTCCGGCTTGCGCGCCTTGCTGATCGACAAGTCGAGTCCTTGCGCCGCCGCCTTCTTGTAAGCGGTCTTGATGCCCTTGGCCGCATCGGCGGGCAAGCTGGTCATCCACAAGGCCGACAGCTGCGGCAATTGCGCGGCCGATGGAAACTCGTCCGCCGTGAAACCGAACAGGTCATAGGTGGTGAACATCCGCAGCTGGGTCAGCTGCGCAAGGCTGTCCATCTGCGACGCCAGCCCCGGCTTGCCCCAGATGCGCAATGCCGTCAGGTGGGGAAAGCGCCGCGCCACCTGCGCCAGGTCGGCTTCCTTCATGCCGAGCAGCGACAGGCCACCCAGCCGCTCGAGACCGTGGAACGGCGGCAAGGCGTGCGTGCACTGGAGCGTCAGATGGCGGCCATCGGCGCCATCCGCTATGCGCAGCGCCGGCGATGGCGCGCTGCGCAGCGCGAGAAGGCCCAGGCCTTCGTTCAAGACCAGGCTGGTGACGCCATCGGGCTGCAGGATCAACCGGTTCAAGCCGCTGCCGCTGAAATCGAGCGCGTGCACCGTCGATGATTGCCAGTGCAGCTCATTGATGAAGGGATTGCCCTTGATAAACTCCATCAATGCCTGCGTGCCGTCACTGGTCTCGATGGACATCAGGCAAGGCAGCTGCGCCAGCTCGGACAGATCGTCCAGCGCCCGCAAGGCGCTGTCGTTGATTTTCGTCGCGTCCTGCCGGAAGACCTGGCCGCCGAGCGTCACTTCACGCTCGTCCGACGCGGCCTTGAATTGCTGGCGCCGTATTGGATCGATGCGCTCCCAGTTCCGCTGGCGCAGCACGCTGTCGCCGACGTTCCAGCCGCTGCGGTAGCTGTTGACTTCCACATCCACCAGCGGCGCGATATTGCCAACGAGGGTATGGCCCGGCGGCACGTTCGCCGTGGCATAGCAGTGATCGTGGCGATTGTTCCAGAAGAAATAGTCGCACAGCAGCGGCCGCATGGCTTGCACGGCCGCCGCATCGGGCAAGGCGTCGCCGGTCCAGTCCAGCTCCAGCACGGCAGCTACCGGCTTGGACGATGAAGCATCCTTGATGCGGGTGACCTGGCAAGCCACATACTGCTGCAGCTCGGACGAAAACACACTGTAAACGTCTCCAACATTGGCTAGCACGCAACTTCCTTTTCAGAAGACCTGACGGTCGAATGTTGAAAGATAGCAAAAATGATGGCCCGGTGTCGTCCGGCTCAGTCCGTGTGCAGCTTGTGGTGCATGCGCCGCAAGCCCAGCCACACGGCGGCCGCCACGAACGGCACCAGCGCGCCGACGAGGATTTCCGGGTTCACGGGCAAGCCCATCACCTTGGCCGCCTTGCCCGTGTAGCTGAACAGGCCGATCACGTAATAGGAAATGGCGGCCACGGACAGGCCCTCCACCGCTTGCTGCAGGCGCAGCTGCTGGGCCGCGCGCGCGTTCATCGATTGCAGGATTTGCCGGTTCTGCAATTCCTGCACGATGCCCACGCGCGTGCGCAGCAAATCATTCGTATTGGCGATGCGCTGCGCCATCGCTTCCTGGCGGCTGGCCATCGCCTCGCACGTGTTCATGGCCGGCGTCAGGCGGCGGTCCATGAATTCCTCGACCGTGGGGATGCCCTCGATGCGCACTTCGCGCAACTCGTCGATGCGCGCCTTGACAAGGCCCATGTAGGCTTTCGAGGCGGAAAAACGGTAGCTATTGTCGAGCGACAGCTTTTCGATGCGGGCCGCCAGGCGCGTGATGCGGTCGAGCAAGGCTTGCTCGGACACGCCTTCGTCGGCCTTGCTGACGGCGGCGCTGTCGTCCGTGTCCACCATGGCGGCGGCCAGGGTCGCCAGCTCGTTCTCGATGGCATTCAGCGACGGCGCCGCCTGCATGGCGTAGGGCAAGCCCAGCAAGGCCATCATGCGGTAGGTTTCGATTTCCAGCACGCGCTGCACCAGCCGGCCCGACTGCTGCGAACGCATGCCCGCGTCGCGGATGACGAAACGGCTGAAACCATCGGACTGGATGGTGAAATCCGTCCACAGCTCGCCGCCCTGCAGCACCTTGCTGCCGGCCAGGGTATTGCCCTCGAACACGCGCGACAGGCCTTGCATGAAGATTTCGGCTGGTTCAGTCGCTTGCTCGAGCACCACGTGGGCGGCCACCATCAGCTTGCCCTTCAAGCCCACCAGCCACTGCTGCGGCAATTGCTCCAGGGGCATGCGCTCGAACGCCTGCTCCAGGGGCAGCGCCGCGTCCGGGTGCTCGGCAAACGTGTAGGTGGCAAATTCCGTGTGGCATTCCCATTTCAGGCGGAAGCGGCCAAAGTCGTAATAAAAATACTTGGCTTCGGCGGCGGGCGGCGTGACGCCGAAATGCGTGCACAGCGCTGCCAGCGTGGCGTGCTGGGCCGACATATTCGACACGCCGGGGGCGGAGTCGTCCTTGTAGACGGCCAGGTGGGTGATCAGCTCGGGAGCGTCGAGCTGCAAAAAGGGCCGCGAATGGATTTCCGCGGCCAGCGGCACGCGCAAGGCGTGGTTCAGACTGGAGTTAATCAAGTGCATGATAGCCAAAGGTAAAGTTGCAAAACTGCTTAGACCCGCGCGCGTGCCGTGGCGCCCGCGGCACGGGTCTGATTGTCACAGTGTAACAAAGCAGAAAGCATGCCCACCCTTTAGCAAGCCCGTCATGCTGTTTTAACAATCCCCGCAGCGCCCTCCACCGCGCGCTGGCGCGTGCCCAGCCACCAGAAGAATGCGGCCAGCACGACGGCCGAGGCCTGGCCCAGCGCCAGCTTCAGGCTGCTGTCGAACAATAAGGGGGCGACAAAGCCGGACACCAGGGCAAACACCAGCATTTGCACGAAATTCTGCAGCGAGGCGGCCAGGCCCCGCATCTGCGGGAAGATGTCGAGCGTGGACATGGTCATGCCCGGCAAGGCCAGCGACATGCCGAACGCATACAGCATCACGGGCACGACGGCAAACGGCACGCTGGCGGCGAACCAGTGGTTATACGCAATGTTGAGCGCCCCCGTGGCGGCCATGAGCAGCAAGCCCCAGCGCACCAGCAAGGTGCTTTTCACCGCATGCGCGAGCTTGCCGGACAGGGCCGAGCCGCCCACGAGGCCGGCCACCATGGGGATGAACATCCAGCCGAACGCCGTCTCGGGCAGGCGCAGCAGCTCCAGGATGAAATGTGGCGCGGAAGCGATGTACAGGGCGAAGCCGCCAAAGGCGAAGGCCACGGCCAGCGAACGCAGGAGGAATTCCCCGTGGCGCAGCGCCTGCCAGTAATTGCGCGCAATGTTGCCCGGATGAAAAGGCTGGCGTCGCTCGATGGATAAACTTTCCGGCAAGCCCTTCAGGCAAGCGAGCGCCAGCAGCACGGTGACGGAAAACGTGAAGACAAACGTGGATTGCCAGCCGTACGCCACGTGCAGCCAGCCGCCGATGATGGGGGCGATGGCGGGCGCGATGCCAAACACCATCATGATATTGGCCAGCATCTTTTGCGCGGCCGCGCCCGACAAGCTGTCGCGCACGATGGCTTGCCCGATCACCCTGCCCGCCCCGGCCGACGCGCCCTGCATGCCGCGGAAGAACAGCAGCCAGCCAAAGCTGGGCGCGAATGCGGCGCCGATGGAGCCGGCGGCAAAGAGCACGAGCGACGCGAGGATCACGGGACGGCGGCCGAACGAGTCGGACAGGGTGCCATAGAACAGGGTCATGAAGGCGTAGGCGGCCAGGTAGACGCTCAGGGTCTGCTGCACCAGCACGCTGCTGACGTCGAAATGCGTGCTAATCGCAGGAAACGACGGCAGGAAGGTATCGGTGGCGAACGGGCCCAGCATGGACAGCCCGGCCAGCACCAGGGTCAGGTTTCTCGCCTTCATGCGCCCGCCTGCGCGGTGTCGCCGCTGTCGTGCTGGCGGCGCAAGCCGTCCAGGGCCGCCAGGGAAAACTCGGCGATATGCCGCGCGATGCCGGCAATGCCGGCCTCGTCATAGGTGATTTCCGGCGCCACGATCTCGTGCACGATGCGCGAACGGGCATAGAACACGGCCTGGCCGATCACGCTGAACACGCATTTCTGCACCACCTGCGCCGGCATGGCCGGCCCCACCACTGCACGGATCAAGCTGGTAAACAAGGCGTGCTGCGGGCGCACATTGCGTTCGGCCAGCTTGTGGATGGCGGCCGTCGGTTCGATCAGCTCGCGCGCCACCAGGCGGCTGAACAGCGACGCCGGGCCCGAGCGCAGCATGTCGAACACGAGCGCCTCTATGGCCAGGCGCAACTGTTGCACTGGCGGCAATTGCGCCTGCGCGCTGGCCGCGGCCACGTCGGCGGCCGAGGCGCGCGCCAGTTCGCGCGCATAGTCAAACGCGGCCAGGTGCAGCTCTTCCTTGCTATGAAAATAATAATTGACCATCGCCACATTCACGTGGGCCGCCTCGCAAATCCTGCGCACGGAGGCCACTTTGTAGCCTTCGTCGGCAAACAGCTGGGCCGCCGCCTGCAAGATGCGCGCGCGCGCCGGTTCGCCTTCGTTTTCCTTGTCTTGCCGCATGCCACTCCCATCATTCAAACAGTTGTTTAATATTCTGCGGAATTATATCAAACAGCTGTTTAATTTTCAAATGGACGCAAAAAAGCCCGGCGTACCGGGCTTGTGCAAGGCATGGCAGCGATCAGTGCTTCATCGCTGGCATCGGGGTCGAGGTGGCGCCCAGCGGACGGGCCACGGCGTTCACTTCGATGGTTTCGCGGTGCTTGTCCTCGCCTTCGAGCACCAGGGTCAGCGGGATCTTGTCGCCTGCCTTCACCTGGCCTTTGAGTTCCAGCAGCATGACGTGGTAGCCGCCCGGCTTCAGTTCCACGGCCTTGCCTGCTGGCAAAGCGATTTCCTTGACCTGGCGCATGCGCATCATATTGTCCGTCATGCTCATTTCATGGATTTCCGCCACGCCGGCCACGGACGAGCGCACTTCCAGCAGGCGCATGGCTTTCGGCGCCGTGATCTGCATGAAGGCGCCCGTGGCCTTTTGCTGGGGCACGGTGGCGCGCACCCACGGGTCGGTGATTTGCACGCTGCTTTGTGCGATGGCGGAGAACGACAGCACGGTCAGGGCCGTGGTCAGCAGGGTTTTCAGGTGGGTCATGATTGTTTCCTCGGTGTAGTTATAAGGTGTATTTCGATGTCATCAAGGTCTTGATGTCTTGCACGCACTCGTCGCCCGTCAACTGGTGTTTCAAGCCCAGGCGCATGCGCCCCTCTGTATCGAGCACATAGCTGATGGCCGTATGGTCCATCGTATACGAGCTGCCGCTGGGCACGCGGCGATAAAACACTTTGTAGTTGAAGGCCGTCTGCGCCGTTGCCTGCGGGTCCGTGCGCAAGCCGAGGAAGCTGGGGTCGAAGGCGCGCATGTATTCGCCCAACAACGCCGGCGTGTCGCGCTCGGGGTCGATGCTGATGAAGATCACTTGCAGCTTGTCCGCATCGGCGCCCAGCTTCTGGCGGATTTCCAGTGCGCGCGACAGGGCCGTCGGGCACACGTCCGGACATTGCGTGAAGCCAAAGAAGACCATCACATACTTGCCCTTGAAGTCGGCCAAGGTATACACCTTGCCGTCGGGGCCGCTCAATTTGAAATCGGGCTTGTAATCGCCGCCCGTCAAGTCGAGGCCGTTGTAATGGGGTTTCGGCGCTTGCTCGCAAGCGGCAAGCGTGAGCAATCCCGCCGTGCCGGCGAGAAGGAAAAGACGACGTTTCATAGCATTTCAGGCCCGATGGGCGTAGTTGATACAGGTTAGGACGTAGTGCCTTGGCGCATGGCCGCAGGCAGAGAAGTAGCGTTCAGACCAGCGCGGGCGGGCCGCGCGGACTAGCACTGAGCCAGGCGAACTGCGGTTGCGGCGCCTGGTAAGACAGGGGCGGATAGCGGTCGTGGCCCGTGATGACGGCCAGCGGAGATGAGGATGGCGGCGGCAAGCCCACGCTGCCCGCGTGATTCATGCAGAACGGGCAATGCTCGATATGGTGCAGCACGGAATCGGTGGGGGATGTGGCGGCCGGCGCCAGGTCCGCCTGCGTATACACGGCGCCACTGGCCGAGCAGATTTCGACGGCCGCATTGTTCGCATTCGCGTGCAGCGAGGCAAACGCATACGACAGGGAGGGCGACAGCGCATTGAGCAGTATCGCCAGGCAGGCGAACCACATATGCCACTGTTTGCGCTTCAATAAATGTCCCATGGACACGATTATAGCGGAGTATCGCTATCCGGGCGCAGGCGCCGGGCCGCGCAGAAACAGGCTGGGCCGTACACCGGCCACGTCCACGCAGGCATCGCAAAATGCGGGGATCGAGGCAAAGCCGGAGCCGGCCGCCACTTGCGCCAGGTCGCGCGCGGCCTCGCCATGCCCTTGCGCGGCCGTATGCAAGGCATGCGCGAGGCGCTGCTCGCGCACCAGGCTCAATAACGCTTCGCCTTCGGCAAACAGGCGTGCCCTGGCCTTGTGCGGCGTCACCTGCCACAGGGCGGCCAGGCGCGCCGCCGTCCACTTGCCTTGCGGCGAATGGAAGATATGCTGCGCCAGCGCCTGGCTCCAGCGCTTGCCGCCGCCGTGGCCGCCCTCCGCTTCATCGTGCTCCAGCGCCAGGGTGAACACGGCCGGCTTGCCGCGTCCCGGCATCACGTCGCAGGCAAAGCGCAGGAAGGCGGGCACGACGAAGCTGTCGCCGCTGCCCAGTTTCTTGGTGGCGATTTCATTATGCAAAGTCACAAAGCCCTGGCGCACGGTGACGCGCAGCCGGAGCGGAAAGCGCAAGCCCAGCAGGTGCAAGGGATGATCGGAAACGAGGGCCATGCGTCAAGTCGGTTCAGTGAGCGAGCCGCCAGCATGCCATAGTT
Organism: Janthinobacterium sp. SUN118; assembly: GCF_030397695.1. Taxonomy (NCBI): domain Bacteria; kingdom Pseudomonadati; phylum Pseudomonadota; class Betaproteobacteria; order Burkholderiales; family Oxalobacteraceae; genus Janthinobacterium; species Janthinobacterium sp. SUN118. The sequence goes on from NZ_JAPUBV010000004.1 coordinate 33,105, forward strand.
CGCGCCGCGAGTCTGTCATCACAGCGACGCCACGCCATAATGGCGCAAGCCATCGAGGTCGACCACGCGGATGGCCTGGTAGGCGATGCTGATCAGGTTCAGTTCGGCCAGATGGCCCAGCGCCTGGTTCACGCGCTGGCGCGAAATGCCGGTCAGCAAGCCGATTTCCTCCTGCGACAGCTCAAGCACGCTGGACGTGCGCGGGTATAACATGGGATGAAACAGTTGCGCGATGGCTTGCGCCACCTGGGCATCCACGGCCAGCAGGCGCTGGTTCTGGATGGTGGCGATGAATTGCCCCATGCGTTCGTTCAACTGGCGGATGACGAAGGCATTGAAGGAAAGGCTTTCGGCCAGCAGCAGATGGAACAGGTCGGCGGGCACGAGGATGATGGTCGAAGCACGCACGGCCACCACGTCATAGCGGCGCAGTTCGCGCTTGAGCACGCTGCCCTCGCCGCACCAGCCGCCGGCCGGCACGCCGGAAAACGTGGCGCCGCGCCCATCCGCGTTGTAGACGGCCAGCTTGATCAAGCCCGTGTGCACGCCGATCCAGTGTTGCGACGGCTCGCCGCGCCGGGTGATGACGGCGCCCGCCTCATGCTGCCGGATGATGCTTTGCGCGCGCAGCAGCGATTGATGCCGCGTCTCGAGGGCCAGGAACCAGTCGTGGCTGTCGAGTTCCGCTACCGCACTGCCTGTCATTTCCTTGCTGTCCATGCCATCCTTCAGTTACTGGCCTTCACTTGTCACTAAGATGACAGTGATTTTTAAGTGCCGGTGCTATGCTAGCCCGTATCAATCCCGAAACAGGGAGCTGCAGAATTTTTTTACCAGGAGACCAGCATGACACCCGATTTCAACACCGGCCTCGGCAAAAACAGCGCCAACTACGCCGCCCTCACCCCGCTCGACTATATCGCCAGGGCAGCCGCAGTATATGGCAATCGCCTGGCAATTGCACATGGCGCCGTGCGCCAGACATGGCGCGAGACGTACGCGCGCACGCGCCGCCTCGCCTCCGGCTTGATCAAGCTGGGCGTGGGCACGGGCGACACGGTGGCCGTGATGCTGCCGAACACGCCCGCCATGGTGGAAGCGAGCTTTGGCGTCCCGATGGCCGGCGCCGTCCTCAACGCCCTGAACATCCGCCTCGACCTGGCGTCGCTGACCTTCATGCTGCGCCATGGCCAGGCGAAAGTCTTGCTGGCCGACACGGAATTTGCCGAACTGGCGCGCCAGATGGCGGCGCAGATTCCCGGCCTGCGCGTGATCCAGGTCAATGACGTGCTGGGCCCGGAAGTGGAGGCCTTCGCCGAACTCGATTACGAAAGCTTGCTGGCCAGCGGCGACCCCGCTTACGACTGGCAGCCGCCGGCGGACGAGTGGGACGCCATCGCCCTCAACTACACGTCCGGCACCACGGGCGACCCGAAAGGCGTCGTCTATCACCACCGGGGCGCGGCCTTGAACGCGCTGTCGAACATATTAGAATGGGACATGCCCAAGCATGCCGTCTATCTGTGGACCTTGCCCATGTTCCACTGCAATGGCTGGTGCTTCCCGTGGACCGTGGCCGCGCGTGCCGGCGTCAACGTGTGCCTGCGCAAGTTCGAACCCAAGCTCGTCTTTGACCTGATGCGCGACTTGCGCATCACCCACTATTGCGCCGCACCCATCATCCACGCGGCCCTGGCCAACGCGCCCGCCAACTGGCGCGACGGCATAGACTGGACCGTGCGCGGCATGGTGGCCGGCGCGCCGCCGCCAGCGGCCATGGTGGCGAAGATCGAAGCCATGGGTTTCGACCTGATCCACTCGTATGGCTTGACGGAAGTGTACGGCCCGGCCGCCATCTGCGCCGAGCAGGATGAGTGGACCGCCCTGTCGCAGGAAGAGCGGGCCGTGCTGAAATCGCGCCAGGGCGTGCGCTACCACCTGCAAAGCGCCGTGGCCGTGATCGACCCGGAAACCATGGAGCACGTGGCGGCCGACGGCGAACAGATCGGCGAGATCATGTTCCGTGGCAACATCTGCATGAAGGGGTATTTGAAAAATGAAAAGGCGACGCAGGAAGCGTTCGCCGGCGGCTGGTTCCACACGGGCGACCTCGGTGTCATGTATCCGGACGGCTATATCAAGCTGAAGGACCGCAGCAAGGACATCATCATTTCCGGCGGCGAGAATATTTCCAGCGTGGAAGTAGAGGACGCGCTATACCACCACCCGCAAGTGCTGGCCGCCGCCGTCATCGCCCAGCCGGACGAAAAATGGGGCGAAACGCCATGCGCATTCGTCGAACTGCGCGAAGGGGCCACGGTGACGGAAGCGGAACTGATCGCCTTCTGCAAGAACAAGCTGGCCGGCTTCAAGGTGCCGAAAGCCATTTATTTCGGCCCCCTGCCCCGCACCTCGACGGGCAAGATCCAGAAATTCGAATTGCGCAAGCGCATGCAGTCGGACAAGGCCATCGACGTCTGAGCGATCCCGTCAGTCGCGCTTGCCGGCCAGCCACGCCGGCTGCGCCACCGCCAGGCGCGCAAAGCTGGCGATGCTGGCCACGGCGGCGAAGCCTGCCGCCAGGCACAGCGCATACGTCGTGCCGCGGCTGGCGGAAACCGTGAAGCAATACGCGACGAGCGCGGCGCCCGTGGCTTGCCCGATCAGGCGCGACGTGGCGACCACGCCGCTGGCGCCGCCGGCCCGCTCGGGCGGCGCGCTGCCCATGATGGCTTTCAGGTTGGGCGCCTGGAAGAAACCGAAACCGACGCCGCACAGGGCCATGCGCCAGCCGATGTCGAAGGCGCTCGGGTGCGCCGGTATCCATACGAGTGTCAGCAAGCCGCCGGCCAGCGCCGCCAGGCCGATGCCGCCCAGCACGCCGGGCGCATAGCGGTCGCTGAGGCGGCCGGCCACGGGCGCCATCACGGCCACCAGCACGGCCCACGGCGTCATCAAGAAACCCGTCTCGATGGGCGAGCGGCCCAGTGTCACTTCAAAATAAAACGGCAGCGACACGAAGGCCAGCCCCTGCGCGGCAAACGTGCAGACGGCCGTCAGCGACGACAGCAGGAACAGGGGACGGCGGAACAGGTCGATCGGCAGCATGGGCGCCGCGTGCCCCGCCTGGCGGCGCAGCAACAGGACAAAGAAAATCACCACGGCCACCAGTTCCGGCAGCAAGGTGGCGACAGGCGCGTGGTGGGCGGCGTCGCCAAACAACAGGATCAGCAGGCCGAAGGCGCCCACGTTGTACAGCGCCGTGCGCAAGTCCAGCGTGTGCCCGGAAAGCTGGGTCGCCGGCAGCATGCGGCTGGCCAGCAGGAAACCGAGCACGCCCAGCGGGACATTGATGGCAAACAACCATGGCCACGACGCCGTCGCCAGGATCAGCGAGGCGGCCGTGGGTCCGACGGCGAAGGCGACAGCCACCACCAGCGCATTGTTGCCGAACGCCCTGCCCAGCAAATGCTTGGGATACAGGGCGCGCAGCAGCGCCGTATTGACGCTCATCATGGCGCTGGCGCCGACGCCTTGACATAGCCTTGCCACCACCAGCGACGGCAAGGACCACGCCAGCGCGCAGGCCAGCGATGCCAGGGTGAACAAAATCATGCCGGAGATAAACACACGGCGGTAGCCGACGATCTCGCCGAGCGCGGAAAACGGCAGCAAGGTCGCCACCATCGCCAGTTGATACACATTCACGATCCAGACCGAAGCGGCCGGCGTCGTGTGCAGTTCGCTGGCGATGGCCGGCAAGGCCGTGTTGGCAATCGCCGTGTCGAGCGACGCCATGCCCACGCCGATGGCCAGCGACAGCATGGCCCACAACCGCGCATTGGGCGGCAAGCCGTCCTCACCCACCGGGACGGCTGGTCCCCTGTTTTGCTTGAACATCATTGATCCGATACGAATGCCATGCCGCGCCGCCAGCCACGCTTACGCCGGGCATCTTCTTGTTAGCGGCCAATCATGTGGCCGCAGGCAAGACACTAGCATGGATGAACGGAGTCTGCCGGACAGCCCCGCCGTGGGCCGGGCTGCCTGTTATCGGATGGCTACGCGAATTTCATTTCTTGCAATCGATGACTTTAAAATCTTTCGAATAGCAGATGCGTAACTCGCCCGAGTGCTTTTCATAGCCGAGCCAGCGGCCTTTCAGCTGCGGGTTATGCTGCTTCATCCACTGGAACAGCGCGTTTTTTGGCATGGTACTGTCGGGCAACTTCAAGGCCTGGAACAGTTCGCGCTCTTTCTCGAAATACTGCTTGGCCGTGTCGAAGTCGCAGGCGCCATGCTTTTCCCATTCGCCCTGCAGCAAGGCTTCGCCCGGCTGCATGCACATGTAGGGCAGGATGTCCGACGGCGCCAGCTTCGGCAAATTACCCTTGCAATAGCGCGGATGCAGTTCCGTCTTGCGCGGCGGCGTCACGGAAATATCGTCGCAGCTGGCCGGATTGTCCGACTGCGCCCACAAGCCATGCACGATCCAGCCGAAGTGATTGCTCTCGGCGCACTGGAAGGCGACCTTCTTTGACACTTCGCCACGGCGGCGCTGGCTGTCGCAAAAGCCGGGCGACCACGACAGCGCCAGCATGAAGTAGTCGGTGGGCACGTTCGTGCTTTGCTTGTAGCACGTGTTTTTCTCGTCCGACGGCTTGACGTCGTAATCGTAGTAGCTGACGTCGCGGGGAATGGCGCACGTGGCATCGGCCGCGTGGGCGGCACCGGCAGACAGGCTGAGGAACACGGCGGCCAGCGCGGGCAAGACAGAGCGGATTTTCATCGAGTTTCCTTCAGGATATAAAAACGCCGGCAACTGAGTGCCGGCGCGGTATTAAAATGACGCCATCAATTTAGCAGACGGTGTGCATCCAGTTATGCGTATCCGGTGCCGTGCCATGCTGCAGACCCAGCAGCGCTTCGCGCAGGGCCAGGGTAACGGCGCCATTTTCATTGTTGTTGATGGTCATTTCAAAGCCGTTGGCCTTGGCCACGCCCACGGGCGTGATGACGGCGGCCGTGCCGCAGGCGAACACTTCGGTCATGCGGCCCGAGGCGATATCGTCGCGCCATTGCTGGACGGACAATTTACGCTCTTCCGTGGCATAGCCGAGGTCTTTCGCCATTTCCAGCAGGCTGCGGCGGGTGATACCTGGCAGCAAGGTGCCCGTCAATTCCGGCGTCACGACGGTGACTTTTTCGCCATCCTTGTAGACGAAGAACAAGTTCATGCCGCCCATTTCCTCGATGTACTCGCGGTGCACGGCATCGAGCCACACGACCTGGTCGCAGCCCTTCTCTTGCGCTTGCGACTGCGCCATCAGGCTGGCCGCGTAGTTGCCCGCGCACTTAGCTTCACCGGTGCCGCCCGGCGCGGCGCGCACGAAGTCTTCGCTGATCCACACGGTGACGGGTTTCACGCCTTTCGGGAAATAGGCGCCCGCCGGCGAGGCGAACAGCACGAACAGGTATTCTTCCGACGGACGCACGCCCAGGTAAGGGTCGGTGGCGATCATCAGCGGACGCATGTACAGGCTTTCGCCCGTGTTCTTCGGCACCCAGTTGCGGTCTTGCGCAATCAGCGCATCGCCCGCTTCCAGGAACAGCTCGACAGGGATGGCCGGCATGGCCAGGCGCGCGGCGCTGCGGTTGAAGCGCTCGGCATTTTGTTCCGGACGGAAAGTCTTGATGCTGCCGTCAGGCTGGGCAAATGCTTTATACCCTTCGAAGATGGCCTGGCCGTAGTGCAGGGACGAGGCGGACGGGTCCAGCATCAGCGGGCCGTAGGCCTTCAGTTCGCCTTGCTGCCACTTGCCGTCGCGGTAAGGAATCACCACCATGTGATCGGTGAAGATGCGGCCGAACGCAGGGTTGACCATGCGCGCGGCGCGTTCGGCGTCGGACAAGGGGTGGGCGGACGGGGTGACGACGAGATTCGGTGTGGAAGTGGTCATGGCAGCAGGGAAACGAGTAAAGAGTATCCCTATTGTAGCGCCTAATGCGCGCGCCGAGGAGGCGGCGCGGCCGCCTGCCATTGTTGCGCCGCGCCAAACAGCAGCGCCGTCAGCAGGCCCGCAACGGCCTGCCCCGCCCCGCCTGCGCTTCCTCGGCGCAATGGCTGCAGCGCATCTGCACGGACACCACGTTCGCGCCGATTTCCATGCCATGCGACACGGCCGCCTGGCGCAGCTGCTCCACCAGCGGCGCATCCTGCACCAGCACGCTGCGCTCGCACACGCGGCACACCAGATAGCAGCTGTCAGCCTCGACATGCTCGGGCTTGATCAGATAGCGTGCCTTGTTGCCGCTGGCACTCGCCTCGCGCTCGCGCAGCAGCAAGCCCGCCTGTTCCATTTCCTTGAGCACGCGGTAAATCGTGCCCAGGCTGACGGCGATGCCCATGTGCAGCAGTTGCTGGTAAATGCCTTCCGCATTCATCGCCTGTCGCTGCGTGCCGGCCAGCACTTGCAGGATGCAGACACGGGCACTCGTCGGACGCAGGCGCGCGCCGCGCAGGCGCTCGAACACGCGGCCACCGTCCTGGTATTGAATGTCTTGCATGGAATTCTCCGCTTGTGCGTTCAGCTCTACTGTCATTGCCAAGCGAGAACGTCAAAAGGGAACCGGGGAATGAAAAAAAAGCGCCATTCCATTCACTGGAACGGCGCCTTGCGCTACATCAGACGGACAAACATCAGAACTTCATGTTGGCCGTCAAGGTTGCCGAGCGGCCTGGCGCCACACCGGCGTAGTGCGGCGACGAAACCTTGTCGAAGTACAGCTTGTTCGTCAGGTTCTGGATGTTCAGCTGCAGGGTCACATTGCGGCTGACGACATAGCTGGCCATGGCGTCGAAGCGCGTGTAGGCCGGTGCATACTTGTTGTTGGCCACCGAGGCGAAGACCTTGTCGACGTAGTTCACGCCGCCACCCACGGTGATGGCTGGCGTCACTGCATACGAGGTCCACAACGAGGCGCTGTTTTTCGGCGTGGTGGGGAACTGGTTGCCGTTGTATGGCGATGGCGCATACACGGGCACAGCCGTCGTGCCCGTATTGACGTAACCATTGTTTTCCACGATGGCGTTCAAATGCGTGTAGCCGCCGAACACCGACCATTCCTTCGTGATATTGCCGCTCACGCCCAGCTCGATACCCTTGACTTGCTTGTCGCCCACGTTTTGCGTGGTGCCGTCCGGCGCCGTCACGCGCGCGTTGCTCATGTCGCTCTGGAAATAGGCGCCGCTGAGGGACAGCCGGCCACCCGGCAGCACTTCCCATTTCGTGCCCAGCTCGAAGCTCTTGCTCTCCTGCGGCTTCAGGTTCTGGATGGCGACCGTCAAGCCGTCGATGCCGTCGCCGCCGTCATTGCCCGGTGGCGTGGACGAGGTGCCGTAGGAAACATACACACTGCTGTTGGTCGATGGCTTGTACACCAGGCCCGCCTGGTAGCTGGCGAACGTGGCGTGCACCTTGGCGCTGCTGGCGGCGGTGACCTTGTTGTCGAGCGTGTATTGCGGCGTGTTCAGCGAACTCTTGTAGTCATCCCAGCGGATGCCCACGTTGAGCAGCCATTGCGGCGTGAACTCCAGCGTGTCGAAAGCGTACACGGAGCGCGTGTTGGTGACGATGTTCGTGCGGGCTGGCGACACCGTGCGCGTGTAGACCCACGGGTCATTGGCGTTCGGGTTGAGCAGGGGCGCGCAGTTGTACAGGGTGGCCGCGCCATAGGTCGGGCAGCTGGAGCCGACTTTTTCCAGCGGGTTGTTCGTCCCCGGGCTGAACAGATAAGAGCTGCGGTCCGTTTCTTCGCGGCCGATTTCCAGGCCCAGGGTATAGGTGTGCTTCACGCCGCCGGCCAGGAATTCGCCGCCCAGGCTGGTCGCATTGGCCAGCGCATCCGTGTCGGTCGTGCGCGTGTTGGCGCGGCGCCAGACGGTGCCGTACAACATGGTGTTGCCCTTGGAATCATCGGGCTGGGTCCACACGTAGTCATTGCTGGTCTTGCCGTAACGGGTCACGTTGCGCAGAACCAATTTATTACCGAAATCGTGGCGCACGTCGATGGTGCCGATATCGCTCTGCGTGTCACGGAAATCGCGGTTCACCAGGCCATAGAAGGTCTCGCGCGGCACGTTGACGGGCGTGCCGTTGCCGTTTTTCGATACGTTCGCGCCCGAGGAGAACGGGTTGTTGAACGGCAAGCCAGTGTCCGGCAATTCGCTCGACTGCATGTGGTAGTAGCTGAGCGTCGCCTGCGTGGCCGATTTCAGGCCGAAGGTGATCGACGGCGCGATGCCCCAGCGGTCGCCATTGATGTAGTCGCGGCCGGCAACGTGGGCGTCGTGCGCCATCACGTTCAGGCGCACGGCCACGTCGTCGCTGATGACGCGGTTCACGTCGGCCGTGGCGCGGCGGTACTTGGCGCTGCCCAGGCCCACGCTGGCATTGGTGAAGTTGTCGACTTTCGGCGTCTTGCTGATCAGGTTGACGCCGCCGCCCGCGGACGAACGTCCGCCGTAGGCCGAGTTCGGGCCCTTGACGACTTCGATTTGTTCCAGCGCAAAGATTTCACGCGATTGCGACCCCGTGTCGCGGATGCCGTCGATATACGTATCCGTTTGCGCGTTGTAGCCGCGGATAAACAGGTTGTCGCCCACGGGATTGCCGCCTTCGCCGGCGCCGATGGTGATGCCCGGCACGGTGCGCAATGCGTCCGTCAGCGAGACGGCGCCCGTTTGCGCAATGATCTCGGCGGGAATGACCGTCACGGACTTCGGCGTGTCGAGCAGCGGCGCCGTCAGCTTGTCGCTGGCCGATTTGACGGGCGCCTGGATCAGGCGGTCAGCCGTGCCGACGACCTTGACTTCCTGCAACTGCTGCGGCTTGTCCGTCGTTTGCGCGTGCAGCGCCAGCGGCATGGCCAGGGTGGCAAACGCGGCCAGGGCCGTGCCATGCAGGCGCGGCGTGGAAGTGGTCTGGTGCTTGCGGCTGCGGATGGTAACGCCCGCTTTGTCTTTCGATGTCATCGCTATCTTTCAATCTATCGGATGGAATAAGTTGGCTGGCTACTGCCCCCCGGCAGTTGGCTGGCTCGTTGATTGCTTGGGTACTACAAAACTAGAACCGCCACCGCGCCGTCATGCGCAGCGCCCGGGGCGAGCCGGGCGCGATGTTGTCGTTGCTGTGGGCGGAGGCGACATATTTTTTATTGAACAGGTTTTCCACATTCAGCTGCAGCTGGAAAGGACCTGGCGGCTTGAAGTACACGGCGCCGTCGAAGCGCGTAAAGCCGGGCAACGCCACCGTGTTGGAGACGGAGGCGAACACGGCGCTGCGGGCGATCACGCCCAGCGCGGCGCCCCAGGCCGGCGAAAAATCGTAGCGGTTCCACAGTGACAGGCTGTGCCTGGGCACGTGCGCCACCGTGGCCCCTTCCAGGGCAGTGGCCGATTGCGTGGCCGTCAGCACGGCGCGCTGCCACGCATAGCCGCCGGCGATGCTCCAGCCAGCTTGGACCTTGCCGTTGACTTCCAGTTCCAGGCCTTCGCTGCGCTGGCCGTCAACCAGCATGGCCCGCGTCGCGTCCGAGGGGTCGGTGACGGCGACATTGCTGCGCTCGAGCCGGTACAGTGCCGCGCTGGCCGTCAAGGCCGGCGTGACATCCCACTTGGCGCCCAGTTCCACGTTGCGGAAGCGCTCCGGCTCGAACACGGCGTTACTGGGCGTTAACGACGCCAGCTGTTCGCCCGCGCGCGGCAGGAAGGACTGGCTCGCGCTCGCATACAGCGACAGCGCGGGAAACGGTTGATAAATGAGGGCGGCGCGCGGCGACCACGGCGTATCCGCGCGGGCGATGCGCGCGCCATTGCGGCGGTTGACGAAGTCGACGGCAAAACGCTCGTAGCGCAATCCCGCCACGGCCTGCCATTGCGGGTTGAAGCACAGCTGGTCCTGCAGGTAGATGGCGGCCGTGTCCGCCACGCCGTGGTTGTCGGCATCCGTGGCGCTGGGGCGGAAAGTCACGGGCAAGTCCGTCACCGGGTGCGCCGTGGGCAGGCTGATGTGCGTGACGTTGTCGCCCAGTGTCGTGAAATAGCCGGTGTTGCGCAGATTGTCCGTCGTCTGGCGGCCCAGTTCCAGGCCCGCCGTCAGCCGGTGCCGCAGTGCACCCGCCCTCACCGTCCATTCCACGTCCGTCTGGTTGAACAGGTTGCGCCGCACGGTGGCGCTGTTGTAGGCCAGCACGGTTACGCTGGCACCATCCGTACTGACGGGACCGGGAAAGGCATTCTGGTACAGCTTGTCGTAATCGGCCAGGCGTGTGCGGTTGCGCACGCTTGCACCGCCGCCCAGGTCATGCTCGATGGATACGCCCAGCGCGTCGATGTAGGCCCACGACGGGCTGCTGCCGGCGATGCCGAAAAAAGTGGACGGGGCCGTCTCGAACGGCCGCCCCTGGTTAGAAGGCACGCCCCGGTCCGTCACGCGGTCGTCGCGAAAGCGTTCATAGCTGGCCACTACGCTGGTGCGCGGCGACAGACGCCAGGCCACGACGGGGTTGATGGCGCTGCGGCGCACGTTGACGCCCTGGCGAAACGAATCGCTGTCTTCCGCCATGGCATTGACGCGCACGGCCACCTCGCTGCCGAACGCGTGCTGCAAGTCCAGCGCCGCGCGCCGGTTGCGCCAGGCGCCCAGGCTCACGCTCGCTTCGCCATCATTGATCCATTGCGGCTGCTTGGTGGCGCGGTTGATGACGCCACCGCCGCCGCCGCGGCCAAAGACCATGGCGTTCGGTCCCTTGATGGCTTCGACCCGTTCGATATTGTAGAAATCGCGATAGTACTGCACGTCATCGCGCATGCCATCGAGATAGAAGTCCGACGTCGAACTGTTGCCGCGCATCACCGCCGTATCGCGGTTGCCCTCGCCTGCCGCCGTGCCCACACCCGGCATGTAGCGCATGGCGTCGGCCATCGTGCGCATGTCCTGGTCGCGTATCAGTTCGCCGCTGACGACGCTGATGGCTTGCGGCGTGTCGCGCAAGGCCGTGTCGTTGCGATGCGCGGCGGCCGAGCCGGCGCGGCGGTAGCCGTCATCACTCTCTCCCTGCACGGTGACGGGCGCCAGCACTTGCAGGCCGGCCCCGACTCCATCGAGGTCGGCGCGCAGGGGCGCGGGCGCCAGGCGGACGATGTAGCTGCCATCGGGCAATTGCACGGCCACCAGGCCCGTGCCCGCAAGCAATTGCTGCAAGCCCTGGCCCGTGGCCACGGTGGCGTTCAAGCCGGCGCTGCGTTTGCCCTGCGTCAAGCCGCCTTCGGCCGACAGCAGGATTCCCGCCTGGCCCGCGAACTGGCGCAAGGCCTGGCCCAGCGGCGCGGCGGCGATGCGGAAGCTGCGCAGCGTCTCTTCCGCCGCCGGCGCCATGGCAGGCGCGGCCAGCAGCGCGACGGCCACGGACAGCGGCAGCAGGCGGCGGGCAAACGGCAGATAGATGGGCGACAGCGGCACGGCATTCCTTATTGAAGTTGAGCAAGCTACTTCTACCTTGCCAAACAACTTTTCAAAAGGGGAACCGCATCTGGAAAAATATTTTACTTATTCTGCGGCAAGGGTTCGACGGTGACCCACCAGTCATGCAGGCGATGAATTCTGACTGGCAAGGTCGCCTCCAGCGCGGCCAGGATGCGGTCCGTGTCGGCCAGCGGATAGCTGCCCACGAGGCGCAGGTGCGCCACTTCCGGTGCGCAACCCAGGTGACCGCGCCGGTAGCGCGACAGTTGCGCGAGGAAATCGTCGAGCCGCATCTGCTCGGGCTGCAAGCGGTACTCGATCCAGGCGGCCGCATTCGGGTCGGCGGCGAACGGTTCGCCGATAGCGCCGTCGCCAAAACGCACTTGCCGGCCCGCCGGCACGATGCGCGGCGCACCGCCGTCGCGCGGCGCCACCTCGACGCGTCCCTCATAGACGGCCAGCAAGGTGGTATCGCCCTGCGGCTGCACGCTGAAGCGCGTGCCCAGCGCACGCAGGCGGCCGTGCACGGTGTCGACCACCAGCGCACGCGCCGGCTGCCGGCTGTCGCGCGCGGAAACGATATAGATTTCCCCCTCATGCAGGGCGATGCGGCGCAGATTGTCGCCATAATCGACATCGAGGGCCGTCGCCGTGTTCAGCCACAGTTGCGAACCGTCGGCCAGCGCCAGCTGGCGCACGCTGCCAATGGCCGTTTTTTCAGTCGCGTTCAGGCTGGCCACCCAGCTGCGCGTGTCGCGCCGCAGCAGCATGGCGCCGCCCAGTCCCGCCGTCAGGCTCAGCGCCAGCAAGCCCTTCACGAGGCTGCGGCGCTGGGCGTCGTTCTGGCGCGGGCCCGCATCGTCGAGCGCCTGGCGCGCCGCTTCGCCAGGCAGCTGGCGAAATTCCGCGCTGACGGCTTCCACCCTGCGCCAGGCGGCGCGGTGGACGGCAGACATGGCATGCCAGCGTTCCCACTCTTGCTGGTCAGCATGGCTGGCGTCTTCGCCGCGCAGCACGGCGAACCACTCGGCCGCTTCCTGCAGGATGGCGTAGTCGGCGGATGGCTGCGCCTGAGCGGGTTCAGGCGCCATCGTCCATGCACAGCATGCATTGCAGCATGGCTTGCGCCATATACTTTTTCACCATGCGCTCGGACACTTCCAGCTGGCCGGCGATCTGCGCATAGGTAAGGCCATCCATCTGCGCCAGCAGAAACGCCTGGCGCGCACGCGGCGACAGCGTGTCGAGCATGGCGTCGATGCGGCACAGGGTTTCGACGACGAGCGCCCGCTCCTCGGGCGACGGCGCCGTCAGCTCGGGCCGGCTGGCGAGGGCGGCCAGGAACGTGCGCTCCAGGGTCAGGCGGCGCCAGTGATTGACGAGCAAGCCATTGGCGACCGTGCTCAGGTAGGCACGCGGTTCGCGCAGGCTGTCGGCCGACTGCGTGGCCAGCATGCGCACGAAGGTGTCTTGCGCCAGGTCCGCCGCACCGTCGCGGCAACCGAGCTTGCGCCATAGCCAGTTATACAGCCAGCCATGATGGCTACTGTACAGGTCGCTGAAAACGTCGAGGGAGGGAGAAATGGTGGACACGGGCAAACAAACAAAGGGGCTGCCAAACTTGCCGGTCAAGTGGGTCAGCACTGCATCATGATCACGAATGAGAATGATTTTCATTTTCACACAATTTCACGACGATGTAAATTATCAAGACGTCATCTGCAGCATGCCGGGGCGCGAACCGCGCCTTCCGCGCAACAGCTGGCCACCCTGCCATCATTTGCGAATGATTCTCGTTTGCGTTAAAATGCCAGCCTTCCACCATCGTCCCTGCCATGCCTGACGCCCATGGCTGCACTATCGAAAGCCGCCATGACCTCCTCTTCCTCCCTGCCCCAGCCGCAACTGCGCGCCGCTGCCGACGATGCGCAGGACGCCAGCCAGGCCAGCCAGGCGCCCGCCGCCAGCGCGAAACGGCGCGCATGGCACTGGAGCTGGAAACAGGTGTGGTTTCAATTGCACTGGTTTATCGGCATCACGGCCGGCACGGTGCTGGTGATCATCAGCTTGAGCGGCGCCACGCTGGCCTTCAAGGATGAATTGCTGGACCTCATGAACCCTGGCGTGCGCCATGTCGCCGTGGAAACGCGCGCGCCGCTGACGCCGGCCCAGCTGGGCCGCCTCGCCGAGACGGAACACGGCCAGCGCGTCGCCTCGATCACCATGTATGCGGAAGCGGGCGCGGCTCCCCGTTTGTTCTTCGCGCCGAAGAACGGCCAGCGGCGCGGCGAGTCCATTTACGTCCATCCGTACACGGGCGCGACGCAGCCGGCGCTGGCGGGCGCGGGCTTTTTCGAGTGGACGGAATCACTGCACCGCTGGCTGCTGCTGCCGCGCGATCCGGGCCGCCAGGTGGCGGGCGCGCTGGCCCTGTGCCTGCTGGGCCTGGCCTTGTCCGGCCTGTACTTGCGCTGGCCGCGCCGCCCGCTGGACTGGCGCACCTGGCTGACCTTCGATCCGGCCCTGAAAGGCCGCTCCTTCCTGTGGAATCTGCACGCCGTGGCCGGCACCTGGTGCCTGGTCGTGTATGTGGCGCTGACCCTGACGGGCATCTACTGGAGCTACGACGTGGTGCGCGACCATGTCGACGCCTGGGCCGGCAAGCCGCCCCGCATGGCGCAGGCGCCGGCGAAAAAGGGACCGGCCAGGGAGAAAAAAGACACGCCCGCCGTCGACATCGGCCTGGCCTGGAGCACCTTCCAGCAACACGCCGCCGGCTGGACCCTGGCCAGCGTGCGCCTGCCCACGCGCGCCGGCGACGCCGTGCAATTCACGTGGCTGGCCAGCAACGCGCCGCACGAGCGGGCGCGCAGCCGCCTGTCCATTTCCCCGGCCGACGGCACGATCACGGAAAACGAGCCGTACAGCCAGCAGGCGCTGGGGGCGCGCCTCGTCAACATCATTTATCCGCTGCACATGGGCACGTATTTCGGTTTGCCGGGCCGCATCATCGTCACCTTGGCCAGCCTCGGCCTGCCCCTGTTCGCCATCACGGGCTGGATGCTGTACCTGGGCCGCCGCAAGGCCAAGCGGGCCGTGCAGGCGCAGCGCGCCATGCTGGGCGCCGGCGCGCCAGGCAGGGCGAACACGGGCCTGCCCACGCTGGTGGCCTACGCCAGCCAGTCGGGCCAGGCCGAGCGCCTGGCGCTGGAAAGCGCGCGCGCCCTGCAGCAGGCGGGCGTGGCCGCCGACGTGCAATCGCTCGACCAGCTCGATCCTGTGCAATTGCGCCAGTATGAGCGGGCCCTGATCGTCGCCAGCACCTTTGGCGAAGGCGAAGCGCCGGACGGCACGCGCCGCTTCGCGCGCCTGCTGCGGCAAACGGCGGGCTCGCCGCTGGCGGGCCTGGAATTCGGCATGCTGGCCCTGGGCGACCGCCATTACAGCGCCTTCTGCGGCTTTGGCCACGCGCTGGACCAGCAGCTGCGCGCGCTGGGCGCCACTGCCCTGTTCCCCCTGATCGAAGTGGACAAGCACGACGCGCAAGCGCTGGCCGACTGGTCCAACGCGCTGGCCCGCTGCAGCGGCAGCGCCATCGACGCCATCGGCGTGCAGGAAGCCGCCTCGTATGACGAGTGGCGCCTGGTGCGCCGCGTGCTGCTCAACCCGGGCAGCCTGGGCGGCGAACTGCATGAAATCACCTTGACGGGCCCGGCCAGCGCCAGCTGGGAAGCGGGCGCGCTGGCGGAAATCATTCCTTGCAATGCAGATGGCAGCGATGGCGACGCGCAGGCTGCGCCGCATGCGCCGCGCAGCTACTCGCTGGCCTCGCTGCCGCAGGATGGCGAACTGCAATTGCTGGTGCGCCAGGAACGCCATGCGGGCGCGGCCAACGAGGGCCATGGCCTGGCCTCCGGCTGGCTGACGCGCTTCGCGCCGCTGGATGGCCCCATCCGCCTGCGCCTGCAAGCCAACCCCGCCTTCGCCCCCGCCCTGGCGGATGTGCCCTGCATCTATATCGGCAACGGTTCCGGACTGGCCGGCCTGCGTTCGCACTTGCGCGCGCGCAAGCAGGCGGGGCTGGCCCGCAACTGGCTGCTGTTCGGCGAGCGCCAGCAAGCCGTCGACAGCATCTGCGCCGCCGAGCTGGAAGGCTGGCTGCGGGACGGCCACCTGGCGCGTCTGGACCGCGTCTTTTCGCGCGATGACCGACGCGAGTACGTGCAAGACCGCCTGCGCGCCAGCACGGATGACTTGCGCGCGTGGCTGGAACAGGGCGCCATCGTCTACGTGTGCGGCAGCCTGCACGGCATGGCGGCAGGAATCGATGCTGTGCTGCAAGAAATTCTGGGCCAGGATGGCGTCGACGCCCTGATGATGGCCGGACGCTACCGCCGCGACGTGTATTGAGCCAGCACAAGGCGGTGGCCGGATCGCCCGCCAGTGTGGTCCGGCGCACAGTCAGGGCCAGCCATCGGCATACAGTGGGGGCATGGCGGCAGGTGCGCCGCCCCACTCCCTGTCTGCGAGGTCTCCCATGAAAAACCCCTGGATGAGCATGTACCTGAGCGCCGCCAACCGCATCGCCAACACGGCGCGCGGCCACGCCACGGCGGCCGTCAAGCGCGAGGCGGCGAAAAATACCCGGCAATTGACGCAAGTGTGGTTCGATTCCTTCCTGCCGGCCGCCGGCAAGCCGCGCCGCGGCCGCAAGGCGAAATAGCGCTCCATCGGGCCACGCCGACGGGCAGCTTGATGCAGTGCGTCACAGCAATTAGTTGAACTTTCAATCAAGTGAACTAAACTGCAAGCATGGTGATACGTAAGGCGTACGCAGTCAAAATACGTCGCCGGCTACGTAGATGGAGTGACCGGCAGGCGCCGCATCCCCGCGCCGCCGCCGGGACACCGGGAGACGATCATGTTGACGCTCAAAGTGCTGGCCTGCCTTGCCCTGTCGGCCCTGTTGCTGGTTCCCCTCGTGCTCAGGGATGCCATGCAGACGTCGGCAGTGCAACAGCTGCAGGTGCCCAATGTGGATGCACAAGGCATGTTTGCCCACTGGCCCAGGCACTAAAAGACGCGCGGCTGAGATACGCGCGGCCGAGAAAACACCGCTGGCCGCGTTGCCTTGACTTGCCGTACTAAGGTACTGTCTGCGTCAAGGACGCCTTGCCAGCCGCGTTTTTCAGCGGCGCTCGCTCGTGGCTTGCCTCTTTTTAAAAACCGCTTTTTTGCGGGTGGGGATGTGCTCCCCCTCTCATTTATTTTCTCCGTCTTTCCCGCGTCTCCTCTTCGTCACATTTTTGATCCAGATCATGGATTTCCACCTTCGCTGCGTCCACACTGGAACAGTCCGCTTTGCATCGCAACGGACTTAACCGGGAGTATCGGCATGGGAAAATCGTACTGGAAGGATGAGATGGCGCTGGGCGTGCCCGCCATCGACGAGGCGCACGAGGCGCTGTTTGCGGAACTGGCGCGGCTGGCGCACCTGAGCGACCAGCACTTCAGCGTGGCGTTCCGCGAGCTGATCGCGGCCGTCGAGCGCGATTTCCGCGAGGAAGAGGATTTGATGGAGCAGATCGGCTTTCCCTCGCTGGCGAACCACCGCGAACAGCATGCGCGCGTGCTCAGCGGCTTGCACCATGCGTGGGCCGCCGTCGACGAGGGCGACCTGGCACAGGGACGCCATGCGCTGTCGCTATTGCCGCAATGGCTGATCTTTCACCAGGCCACCATGGACCTAGCCCTGGCGGCGGCGCTGGAACTCGTGCAGCGCCAGCCGCAATGACTACAGCAGCAGGACCGTGGCCTGCTCGGGCAAGACGACGCGGTAATGGCCCGGATATTTATCCTCGCCATCGAAGATCTTGCAAAACACGGGCGCGTTGATATCGTTGACGGCCGGCTCGTTCATGGGCAGGGTGGCGATCAGCTGCTCCCCGTCCATCAGGTGCAGTGCACCGCCCCGCTCGGCCGCGCAAAAAGCCAGCGACTGCACTTCGCTGGCGAACGGCCGCTTGTACCACGGCGTGATGGCCCGCACGGCGCGCCGCGCGTCCCGCAACACCTGGCCGACGCGCGTCACGTTCCATGCGTCGCGCGCGACGGCAGGCTGGATCACGATGTTCGCCGTCAACTCGCCCCTGCCCTTATTCACCAGGAAACTGCCATCCTGCGCGGCGATATCGTCGTTGAGGGGCACGACGAACACCCCGCCTTCGGCGACCTTGATCGGCAGCGGCGCGCCATTGCCCACCAGGGCCACGCGCACGTCGTCGATTGTCGCGCTCAGCTTGGCGGGAATCAGGCGCAGGGCCATGACCACGCTGCCGCTAGACACTTGCCACACTTTCCTGGCCGTCTGATAACTGTCCCGGTACGCCATGAAGCGCACGCGCGGCGCCTTCGCATCGCTATTGGCCGTGATCGTCACCGTTTGCGAGGGCAAGGCTTCCACGGCCGGGACTGGCGCCGGCACCGCGGCGGGATCGGTCGCCGGCATAGGCGCCGCGACTGCGGCGGGCACAGGCTCGGCCACGGCGGGCGGCACGCTGGCACTGTGCTGCGGCGCGGAAACCGCCGGCGGCGGCGCGAGCTCCTGGGCCTGGCCCAGCGAGACGACACACAACCATCCTGCACAGGCTATCCATGTACGCATGCATTTCTTTCATTAAGGAAAATATTTTGTCAGCGCCTGCATTATCGCAGAAGCCCCGCCAACGCGCCGCTACCGACCCGCATGCACTCTCTTGGTGCACACGCTTGATTATTTGGCAAATACCACTTATATTGATAATGATTCTTATTCACGAATCGTGACAGGAATCATGCACGTCCTTTCCACCGCCATGCGCGGTGGAACTGCTATCCAAGCCAGATTCCGGGCCAGCGTCATGCCATCCCCCCAGCTACTGCGCACCTCGCCAGACGAGATAGGAACACCCACGACTAAAAATATTCCAGGAAAATGATGCAATCGACTACCACCGTCTTCTCTTCTTCGCGCCAGCCCGCCTTGCGCCCCCTCCCCCACCTGCTACAGATCGCCCTGCTCAGCCTTGCCGCCGGCGTGGCCGTGCCGGCGCTGGCGGCCGACACGGCGCCGGCCGACACCGCCGCGACCATGCCGGCCGTTACCGTGATAGGCCAGTCGACGGCGACGACGGAAGGCACGCAGTCGTACACGGCGGGCGAAACACGCAGCGCCACGCGCATGGAGCTGTCGCTGCGCGAGACGCCGCAATCGGTCAGCGTCATCACGCGCCAGCTGCTCGATGACCTGGGCGCCGTGCGCCTGGACCAGGCGCTGGCGCAAACGACGGGCATCCAGGTAGGCCAGAACGATACGGAGCGCACGACGTTTTACGCGCGCGGCTTCGGCATCAACAATATCCAGATCGACGGCATGGCGCGCGGCGGCAATGCGCCGCTGCAAGACACGATCCTGTACGACCGCATCGAAGTGATACGCGGCGCCACGGGCTTGATGGGCGGCAAGGGCGACCCGTCGGCCACCATCAACATGGTACGCAAGCGGCCGACCAGGGAATTCCAGGCCAGCGCCGGCCTCATCATGGGTCGCTGGGATGACCAGCGCTTCGAGGCCGACCTCTCCACGCCCCTGAATGCGGACGGCAGCGTGCGCGCCCGCACCGCCCTGGCCTGGCAAAAACGCGATTCCTACCTGGACATGTACCACGAACGCAAGACGGTCGGCATGGTCATCGTCGAGGCGGACTTGCGTCCCGGCAGCCTGCTGACGGCGGGCGTCGACTTCCAGGATAACAAGCCCACGGGCGCCACCTGGGGCGCCGTGCCCTACTGGAATGCGGATGGCAGCCTGGCCAACTTGCCGCGCAATACCAGCTTCACGACGCCATGGAGCACCTGGGCCAACAAGCAGCACACGGTCTTCACTTCGCTGGACCAGCGCCTGCCCGGCAACTGGAATATGCACCTCGGTTATGCTCGCACGGAAAGCACGAACCGCACCACCGTCGCCTACGCGGGCGCCGGCCATCCCGACCCGGCCACGGGTGCAGGCATGCGCCTGTGGACGGGTGCCTGGGGTGCCGGCAAGAACACGGGCGACAATTTCGACGTCTACGCCAGCGGCCCCTTCACCTTGCTGGGGCGCAAGCACACGGCCATCGTCGGCTGGAACGGCGGCAACCAGCGCGCACGCTCGCTGGGCGGCGAGGCGGAAATCAATTACCCGGACTTCATCCCCGATTACCGCAGCTGGACGGGCAACATTCCCCGTCCCGTGTTCCACCCGGACGGCTCGCACACGGAAACGGTGACGCGCCTGGCGGGCGGCTACGTGGCCACGCGCCTGAGCCTGGCCGACCCGCTGCACGTGATCATCGGCGCGCGCAGCAGCACTTACCGCACGGACACGCGCAGCTACAACACGCAAGGCGTGTACACGGGCAGCGGCGACTTCGCGGAAACGCGCAATGAAGTCACGCCGTATGTGGGCGCCGTGTTCGACATCAGCAAGCAATATTCAGCGTATGCCAGCTTCACGCAGCTGTTCAATCCGCAGACGAGCAAGGACCGCAACGACAAGTTCTTGCCGCCGGAAACGGGTGACAACGCCGAACTGGGCATCAAGGGCGAATTCTATGACGGCAAGTTGAACGCCTCGGCCGCCCTGTTCCACACGAAGAAAAAGAACCTCGCCGAACTCGACCGCTCGGTACCGCCCGGCTTCCTGCTGCCCGACGGCAGCCAGGCCATGGTGGCCAATGGCGCGGGCGTGACGGCCAAGGGCGTGGAATTCGACGTCGCGGGCCAGATCACGCCGGCCTGGGAAGCGAACGGCGGCTACACCTACCTGCACGCGGCCGAAGCCGATGGCCGCCGCGCCGCCACCACGCAGCCGCGCCACCTGCTGCGCCTGGCCACCAGTTACCGTTTCGACGGCCGGCTGGCAGGCTTGAAAGTGGGCGGCAGCATGACGGCGCAAAGCGCCACCTACAGCGAATCGTGGTACGGCCGTCCGCCATCGGGCGACATCACGAATATCCCGCAGGCCGGCTACGCGCTGTACAACGCCATGGCCAGCTATGCGCTCGGCAAGCACGCCAGCGTGCAGCTGAACGTCAACAACCTGCTGGATAAAAAATACTACCGCAACGTGGGCTTCTTCGACGGCGTGTTCTGGGGCGAGCCGCGCAATATCAGCCTGTCCGTGCGCAGCACGTTCTAAACAGGCGGATCGCCGGCGCCGGCACGGCGGACGGAACAATGTCCGCCGTGCCGGCATGGCAGTGGTCCACTGCCATACAAAGGCGCATTGATGGACATGGCATTGAAATAGCCAACAACCATCGATGAATGCGCCCTTGTTTTAATGTTTTTTTGATATTATCAAAAATTTAAAACAGGGATCTCCGATGAACATGAACAGAACGACCATCTGGACGGCGCTGGCAATGGCATGCGCGACCGTGCTGCCCGTGCTTTCCGCAAGCGCGGCCACGCCCGCCTGCACGAACTGCTTTGAAAAACGCTGGATTTATTATGGCGGCAATATTACGGCGGCCGCTTCCACGGCCGACGCCAGTTTTAACAAGGTCATCGAACTGATTCATGTCGCCAAGGCAGAGGGGTATAACGGCATCGCCCTCAATGCGGGCGGCAGCGGTTCCTATGTGGCCATGCTCAATCCCGCCACCGCGGCCAGATATCCCCATTACTTCCCCAATTTTGCCCTCGTGGTGCAGGCGGCCAGGGACAACGGCATCGAATTGATACCGGTCGGCGGCGGCCCGGAAGTCCCCGTCAGCGCCGCGCCGGACTTGATCGAGGCCTTGCCAACCATCGACACGCCGTTCATCGTGCAAGACAGGCGCGCGGTGCCGGTCGGCCTGTCCGCCATCGACGACACCAGTTTTGAAAACAACAGCCCGGCATGGGAATTGTTTGAAAAAAAGGTCGGCAACACGGTCTATGACCATATCGGCGCGCATACGGGCCAGCGCTCGCTGAAGTTCAGCAAGGCGGGAGACAGCAATATGGCCCGCCTGCACCGCAAATTAAGCAATCTGCGGCCGAATACCGCCTACCGTGCATCGTTCTGGGTCAGGACGGAAAACTACAATCCGGACGCCGCCTTCAGGATACAGATCACCGATCCCACGGCAAAGGCGCCCATGTACGCGAATGCCAGCGCCGGCCTGGGCTGGGGTACGCAGCAGAACGGCGTCTGGAATGGCAGCGGCAACACATTGGCCAGCAACCAGGATTGGCAACAATATAAT
Organism: Janthinobacterium sp. SUN118; assembly: GCF_030397695.1. Lineage (NCBI taxonomy): Bacteria > Pseudomonadati > Pseudomonadota > Betaproteobacteria > Burkholderiales > Oxalobacteraceae > Janthinobacterium > Janthinobacterium sp. SUN118. Next base: position 54,904 of record NZ_JAPUBV010000004.1, read on the forward strand.
CTGGACTTCAATACGGGAAATAATCCCCTCACGTATTTGTACATCGGCAGCTGGAAGGTCAATCTGCTGCAAGCCGGCGCCGTCTGGCTCGATGATCTGGAAATCAGGCAGATCGGCCTGGCGCATACGATACGCCGCAATCCCGCCACCCTGCCCGTCACGGTCAAGTCGGAAGACGGCAGCATCACGTACGTGGAATCGCTCGATTACGTCGTTGGCGTGGAGTCGCTGAGCCTGCCCGCGCAAAGCAGCATCGGCGAAGGGGCGATCCTGCGCGTATCGGCCTATCAGTCGGCGCAGAACATGACGTCCATGTGGGGCACGCCGGCCAGCGCTTGCTATCAGAAATTCTTCGACATCCAGAAACAGTATTACGACAATATCCACGGCCTGCTCGGCGGCCCGACGAAATTCTTCCTCTACTACGATGAAAACCGGGTATTCAACTGGGATCCGGCCTGCGGCAACGTCACGGCCGGCAAATACCTGGCAAATATGATCGAGAAGCACCAGGAAACCCTGCTGCAAGCGTATCCGAACCTGGAACTGTATGTGTGGAACGACATGTTCGACCCGAAGATGAACGCCATTGCCCAATACTGGGCCGTCAACGGCGACGTGAGCAATTCATGGGAAGGCTTGAAAACGAATACGGTCATCGTCAACTGGAGCGACGAAGGGACGGCCAAGCGCAAGGCGTCGCTGGAATTCTTCCATGGCCGCGGACACCGGCAAATGATCGCCGGCTACTATGACGACAGCGCCCTCGCCACCGGCAATGTGCATTCCTGGATGGAGGCGCTGGCGCAGGCGGAAAGCAATGGCGTGACGGGCGTCAACGGCTTCATGTACACGGCCTGGCGCGGCAATGCCGGCTATGCCGACGTCAAGGCCGTCGCCGACTACATCAAGCTGCATTATCCGCAGCGCTGGCCGCAGCAGTAAGTCCCCGTGGCGCGCCGGCGGCCGCCGCCTTTACTGCGGCGCGCTGCGCCAGTGCGCGGGCGCCGGCAGGCAGAAGCCATGCAGCAAGGGACCGCCGACGGGCGCCAGCACGGCGGCGCTCACGTGTTCGAAGGCACGCTGGCCGGCCGGCAAGTCGGCCGCCGCCAGGCGCAGCGCGCCGTCCAGCTGGCCGGCGATGGCGGCGTCAAACACCTGCAGCCGGCGGAACAGATGCTTGCCGCCGCCGCTCCAGGCACCGGCCGCGCGCAGGTGCAGGTCGGCCAGCAGTTCGTACAGCTGGCAGGCCACGGCCAGCGCCTCGCCCGGCTGCGTGCTGTCGACCAGGTCTTCCAGCGCGGTGGTGATGGCGTAGCGGCGCCGCCGCAAGTTGTCCATATCGAGCACGGGCGGCCCGGACGCGTCGATGGTTTGCGCCAGCGCCAGCAAGCGCGCGTAATGCGGGCCGGACGCGACGATGTTTTCCCCTTCGGTCACCATGTTGACCAGCGGCACCGTGCCGCGCGGCGCATCGATTTCTTTACAGAAATATGTGAACGTGGCCACGTCATGCGCGAACAATTCCACCGTGCGCCCTTCGGCCACGATGGTCGAGCGCCAGGCGCAATCGACATGTTCGAACAGCAGCAGCAAGTCGATATCGGACGTGGGCGTCTGCCGGCCCGTGGCAAACGAGCCGCCGATGATGGCCGCCACGGCCGTGGGATAGCGTTGCTGCACCAGCCGCACGGCTATCGCGCGGATGTCGTCGTAGGTAGGGATCGTCGTCAAGGCCAGCTTTCCGTGCAAAAAACGCTATCCTACACGCGATATGCAGCATGCCGCCATCCTGCTACACTGGCGCTCATCTCATTGACCACGGCCTGCGCCGCGGCGGCATGGACAAGGAACGACAATGGAAACCGTATGTAAGGTGATACCCTCGCCCGTGGGCGAGCTGACCCTGGTGGCGCGCGGCGCGGACCTGGCCGCCATTTTGTGGGAAAACGACAAGCCGAACCGCGTGCGCCTGGGCGACATGCGCGTCGACGACAACTGTGCCGTACTGCAGGAAACGGCGCGCCAGCTGGGCGAATATTTCGCCGGCACGCGCCAGCAGTTCGACGTGCCGCTCGATTTTGCCGGCACCGCCTTCCAGCAGGAAGTGTGGCAGGCGCTGCTGACGATTCCATATGGCCAGACGCGCAGCTATGGCGAGATCGCGCGCCAGATCGGCCGCCCCGCCGCCGTGCGCGCCGTGGGCGCCGCCAACGGCAAGAACCCCATCTCCATCATCGCTCCCTGCCACCGGGTCATCGGCGCTACGGGAGAATTGACGGGCTTTGCGGGCGGCTTGCATGCCAAGGAAACCTTGTTGGCGCTGGAAGGCATATCGCTGTCGAGCGACCGCGAAGCATTGAAGACGGGCCACGCCCGCCGCCGCGCCGTGCAGATTGATGCGGCGCAAGGCTGCCTGTTTTAGGGCGCCTGTTTTTTATCACGGATGGATGACCACGCCATCCGCTCCAGCAACCCTACCCCCACCATGCCTTATCTAGCCATCCTGCTGTTTGCCATCCTGTATTTACTGGCCACTTTCTTTTTCCACATCCCCGTCCTCGTCGCCCTCGTGTATGGCGTGCTGAGCCTGTGCTGCTTCATCGCCTATGCGCTCGACAAGGCCGCCGCCAGGGAAGGACGCTGGCGCACGTCGGAGCGCACCTTGCTGCTGCTGGGATTATGCTGCGGCTGGCCGGGCGCCGTGCTGGCGCAGCAATGGCTGCGCCACAAGTCCGGCAAGCGCGCGTTCCGCGTGCTGTTCTGGCTCAGCGTCGCCATCAATATCGCGGCCTTCGTGTACTGCAGCATGCATTATGCGGCGCCCGATATCGGCACGGAAGTCGCCCCCATCGAGCTGTAAGGCCGCGTCCGGCCCCTTATTCGCCCAGCAGGCGCAACGATTCCAGCCAGTCGGCCTTCCACTCGCGCAGCAGGGGCTGCGTGGCGAACGCCTTCTTCAGGTGCGCCATCGGCACGCGGTGCACGTCGTGCAGGCCGAACGCCAGGGTGACGGGATGCCATACATGGCTGTTCTTGCCGCCGCGCGAATTCTTGCGCACGCGCGCGCCATCGTCGCCAAAGATGCCGACGCCACTGGCGAGCCCCTGCTCCAGATTCACTTTTCCCACGCCGGCAAAGGCAATCAGAATCTGTTCGCGGTCCAGGCCCTTCAAGGCGCTGGGCAAGACAAACGGCGCCTTGTCCGTTTCGGACTCGGCCGGCGGCGGCTGCAGCAGTTCCTTGACCAGACGCAACAGATCGCGCTCCTGGAAGTGCAAGCCGGCGTTGGACACGCGCATGCCCGGCGCCGGCAATTCGATGGCGATATTGCCGGAGTCGCGCGTCAGGCGCAGCCGCACGTCGTCGGCGCCCGACGCCAGGTGCCGCTTGTCCTCGATGAAGACGACGGGCGCCGCATAGCGCGTGACGCCGTCATGGAACAGCTGCGCCCACGCATCGCTGTAATCGAGCCAGACATAGGGCAAGCCGCCCTGCTCGAGCAGGCGTGCCAGGGTCCAAGGCGTGCCCGTCTGTTGCGCCAGCCAGGCGCAGGCTTCGGCAGCGGTGGCGCGGTATGGCAGGGATATGGTGGTCATGGCGGTTCCATCGATCAAAGTGGAGCGCAGTGTAGCAGACGCCGCCATGGCAGCCAAAGCCAGCGCATCGGGCGCGCCTTTTTCATGCGATGTGCTAGGCTGGATGCAGCTGCACATTTCTGCACGCGCCTGTGCCAGCCCGGCCGCATGGCGCACCATAGCGAGGGGAAGATCATGCAATCCAGTACCAACGCCGCCACCACGCCCACCCCGCCACCGGAACGCGATTCGCCCACGCCGGCCCGCGAAAGCCATGCCGAGGAAGCGCTCGATGAAGCACTGAAAGAAAGCTTTCCGGCCAGCGACCCGATCGCCATTGCCGTGCCGAAACCATCGAACAAGGCGCCGGCCTGACGGCCAGTCCTTCCAGCACCACACCAGCCACCGTTGCGGTGGCTTTTTTGTTGCTGGAGGAATCCGGCATCGAAGCAAAAAGCCCCGCCGGGCGGCGATGGTCTAGGCATCGCGCCGGGCGGGGCTCGTCAATCGCGAAGGCGATTAGTCGGACGTGTCGCGGTACTGCTCCGGCGTCGTGTCGCCGTCGGCTATTTCATACCACATCGCATTGAGCACGGCGAAGGTCGCCGCCAGAGGCAGGCCCAGTATCCAGGCGAAATACCACATAATTATTTCCTTTCGTTAATTCTTAGTAGGCGTGACCGCTGTCGTCTTCGATGGCCTTGCCGTCGACCTTGCCCCACAGCACTTTATATACCCAGGTCGTGTATGCCACGATCAGGGGAATGAAGATGGCCGTGACGACCAGCATGATGAACAGGGTCAGGTGGCTGGACGAGGAATCCCACACCGTCAGGCTGGCGCGCGGGTCGATCGACGAAGGCAGGATGAACGGGAACATGGCCGCACCCACGCCGAGGATGATGCCGGCGATGCCGGCCGCGCTGGCCAGCAGGGCGGGCACTTCGCGGCGCGCGCGCAGGAAGGCGAAGGCCAGCAAGGGGCCCAGCAAGCCCAGCGCAGGCGCGATCCAGATCCACGGATGGGCCGCGAAATTGTGGAACCAGGCGCCGACGTGCACTTCCGCCGTTTTCAGCAGCGGATTCGACGGTCCGTCGACAACGATGGCGCTGGTGATGCGGTAGCCATCGACCCACAGCCACAGGGCCACGCCGGCCAGCGCATACAGCGCCACGGTGGCAATGGCCGCCACACTGCCGTAGCGGCGCGCGCGCTCGGCCACGGCGCCATCGGTTTTCACCTGCAACCAGGTCGCGCCATGCAGCACCAGCATGGCGACCGACACCAGGCCGCACAGCAGCGCGAATGGGTTGAGCAAGGCAAAGAAGCTACCGTCATAGAAGATGTGCATGTCCGGCGAGAAGCGGAACGGCACGCCTTGCAGCACGTTGCCGATGGCCACGCCGCAGATCAGGGCCGGCACGAAACCGCCGACGAACAGGGCCGCGTCCCAGCGCGCGCGCCAGCGCGGATCTTCGCGCTTGCTGCGGAACTTGAAGGCCACGGGGCGCACGATCAGCGCCACGAGGATGACGAACATGGCCAGGTAAAAGCCCGAGAACGAGACGGCGTACAGCTGCGGCCAGGCGGCAAAGATGGCGCCGCCGCCGAGGATCAGCCATACCTGGTTGCCTTCCCATACGGGCCCGATGCTATTGATGACGACGCGGCGTTCGAGGTCCGTCTTGCCGACGAACGGCAGCAGGATGCCCGTGCCGAGGTCGAAGCCGTCCGTGATGGCAAAGCCCACCAGCAGCACGCCGATCAGCAGCCACCAGATCAGGCGCAGTGTTTCATACGAAATCATTTCATGCAAAATCATGGTCTGGCCCTCCTTAGGCGCGTTGAGTACGAGTGGCTGCGGCAGCTGGCGCGGGGGCCGGCGCATGCTCTTCCGGCCCCTTGCGTATGGCCTTGAGCAACAGCTTCATTTCGATAATCAACAGCACGGTGTAGATGGCGGCAAAGCCGGCGATCGTGATCAGCAAGGTCGTCGCACCCAGGTTGGAGACCGCCACGGCCGTCGGCAGCACGCCTTCGATGACCCACGGCTGGCGGCCCACTTCGGCCACGATCCAGCCAGCCTCAATGGCCACCCACGGCAGCGGGATGGCGAACACGGCCACTTTCAGCAGCCAGCGGTGCTTGTCTAGCGTGCGGCGCGTCGACAGCACGAAGAAAGTGCCAGTCAACAAGATAAAGAACATGCCCAGGCCCACCATCACGCGGAAGGACCAGAACAGGGGCGCCACGGGCGGCACGGTGTCGAGCGCGGCCTTGCGGATCTGCGCGTCCGTCGCCTGGCGCGGATCGTCCACGTAACGCTTCAGCAGCAAGGCATAGCCCATGGACTGGCCTTTCGACTCGAACATGTCCTTCGCCTCTTGCGGCACCGGGCCGCCCGGGGCCACGCCACGGATGGTTTGCAGCGCGTCATACGCCTTGATGCCGTCGCGTATCAGCAGTTCGCCGCGGTCGACCAGCTGCTCGATGCCGGGGATTTCCGTCGTCAGCGAACGCGTGCCGATCAAGCCCATGACCATCGGGATGTGCACGGCGTAGTGCGTCTCGCGCGCTTCCTGGTCGGGGAAGCCGATGGCCGTGAAGGCGGCGGGCGCCGGCTCCGTGGTCCACATGGCTTCGATGGCGGCCAGCTTCATCTTCTGGTGTTCGGACGACAGGTAGCCGCTTTCGTCACCGAGCACCACCACCGACAGCGAGGCGGCCAGGCCGAACGAGGCGGCCACCGTCATCGAGCGCTTGGCCAGCTGCACGTGGCGGCCCTTCAGCAGATACCAGGCAGAAATACCCAGCACGAAGATCGACGCTGCCGTATAGCCGGCCGACACCGTGTGCACGAATTTTGCCTGCGCCACGGGGTTGGTCAGCACGGCGCCGAAGTCGCTCACTTCCATGCGCATGGTTTGCGGATTGAAGGCGGCGCCGACGGGATTTTGCATCCAGCCGTTGGCGATCAGAATCCACAGGGCCGAGAAATTCGAGCCGATGGCCACCAGCCAGGTGGTGATCAGGTGTCCCCGCTTCGACAGCTTGTCCCAGCCGAAGAAGAACAGGCCGACGAAGGTCGCCTCCAGGAAGAAGGCCATCAACCCTTCGATGGCCAGCGGCGCGCCGAAGATATCGCCCACATAATGGCTGTAATAGCTCCAGTTCATGCCGAACTGAAATTCCATGACGATGCCGGTGGCCACGCCCATGGCGAAGTTGATGCCGAACAAGACACCCCAGAACTTGGTCATGTCGCGCCAGATGGGGCGGTTCGTCATCACGTACACGGTCTCCATGATGGCGAGGATGACTGACAGGCCGAGCGTCAGCGGAACGAATATAAAGTGGTACAGGGCTGTCAGCGCGAACTGCAGTCTGGATAAAGCGACAATATCGAAGTCCATATGATTTCCTTGGTGTTTCCCTACTGTAATTGTAAACTTGGTATCAACATGATGCTGTTTCGATTGGCATGCTTGTTGTAATGAAGTCAGCCGCTACGTCCGGCATCTGCATCAATCTCCGCGCAAGCCGGCCAGCGCCGCCGCGAAACCGTCCGTGCCCCGCTGCAGCTGCTCGACGATGCGCCCGTCGCGGATGCGGATCAGACGGTCGGCCAGCGCCGCTTCGCGCCGCAAGTGGGTTGCGATCAGCAAGCTGCGCCCTTCGCAGCGCGCGCGCAGGCGCTGCAGGACGTCGCCCGCCGTCTGCGCATTCAGGGCCTCGGTGGCCTCGTCCAGCAGCCACAAGGTCGACTCGTGCAGGAACAGCCGCGCCAGGGCCAGCCGGCGCGCCTGGCCGCCGGACAAGCCCAGTCCCCCTTCCCCCAGCATGGTGTCGAGGCCGCCCGCAAACGCGCGCACCTCGTCCTCCAGGCCGGCCGCCTGCAGCGCTTCCCACAGGCGCGCGTCGCTGGCGGACGGATCGGCCAGGCGCAGGTTGTCGCGCAGGCTGTCCTGGAACAGTTCCGTCTTCTGGGTAAACAGGCAGGCGCGCGGCGCATGCACCTTGCCCGACAGCGGCGCCAGTTCGCGCGCGGCGATGGCCAGCAAGGTGGACTTGCCGGCGCCGCTGGGGCCGATCAAGGCCACGCGTTCGCCGTCCGCGATATGCAGCGATACGTCATGCAAGATGGCAACATTGCTGCCCGCATGCGCGGCGCTGACGTGTTCCAGGCGCAAGCCCGGCGCCGTGCCAACAGGCGCCGCCGCCACATCGTGATGACCGAGGCGCGGCGCCAGGCGGCGCATGGCCAGCAGCATGCGCCCCGCTTCCAGCGCGCCGCGGCGCAGGCCGGCAAATGGCTCGACGGCCGTCAGCGCGACCAGCAGGGCCAGCGCCGCGGCCGGCATGCTCAGCGCCTGCTGCTCCACCAGCGCGGCCACGGCCAGCAGCATGCCGGCCAGGGTCAGGCTGCCTGCCACGCCGTAGGCGGCGCCGGCCGCCGTGTCCAGCTTCAGCAAGGCCACGTCGGCTTGCGCCAGCGACCGGTCGATCTGCGCCAGCGCCTGGCACTGGGCGTCGATACGGCCGGCCATCACCAGGTCCGTCTGCCCCGCCACCAGGTCGATGGCGCCCGAACGCAGCCTTTCGATGGCGCGCGAACGCACGATGGCGGGACGGCGCGCGCCGCGCACGACGCGCCAGCCGATGCCGCCGCCGGCGGCCAGCAGCCAGGCGGCCAGGCCGAGGCCCAGTTGCCACTGCATCACGCCCAGCGCCACGCCGGCCAGCAAGGCCGCGCACAGGGCGGAGAAAGCGGGTACCAGCAGGCGCAGGTACAGCGACTCGAGCGCGTCGATATCGGCCGTCAGGCGGAACAGCAGCTTGGCGGGCTGGCGCAGCAAACGGCTGGCCGCCTCGGGACGCGACCAGCCGCGAAACAGCTGCACCCGGATGCTGGCCAGCGCGGCGAACGTGGCGTCATGCGTGACGAGACGCTCCGCATAGCGCGAACCCGTGCGGCCGATGGCCAGCAGGCGGATGCCGGCCGACGGGCCGAACACATCGAACACGATGGCCGTCGAGGCATGCAGGCCGGCGACCGAGGTGGCCGTGATGAACCAGCCGGACAAGCCCAGCAACGCCATGCCGGCCACCACCGTCAGGGCCGCCAGCAAGGCGCCCCCGATCAGCTTGCCGGGCTGGGCCAGCAGCAATTGCCGCAGGACGGGATGCCATATGCGGGAAGTTGTCATGCGCGCGCCTCTGCCTTCTGCGCCAGGGAGCGGGCCGGCGCATCGACGCGCACCGTGCGCTGCAGCCGGCTGGCCAGCACGGGGTCATGCGTGGCGACGATCAGGGTCTTGCCCCTGGCCAGGAGCAGCAAGGCATCCGTGACGCGCGCCGCCGTTTCGCTGTCCAGGTGCGCCGTCGGTTCATCGACGAGCAGCAAGTCCGCATGCGGATGCAGGGCCACGCGGGCCAGCGCCAGGCGCACGGCTTCGCCACCCGACAGGCCCTGGCCGCCATCGCTGAGCATGACGGCCGGCTGCGCCTGCGCCACGGCGGCCAGGTCGGCCAGGTGCAGCGCCTGCGTCACTTTTGCCTGCGTCGCAACGGCGCTGGCATCGGTGCGGCCCAGCGTGACATTCTGGCTGACGGACGCGGCAAACACGTGCGGACGCTGGCCCATCCAGGCCATGCGCTGGCGCAAGGTATTGACGGTGCTGTCGTTCAGGCGCACGCCGCCGATGCGGATCTCGCCGCCGCTGGCGGGCAGCAGGCCGGCCAGCAGCGACAGCAAGGTGGTCTTGCCGGCGCCGCTGGCGCCCAGCAGGGCCACGTGCTCGCCGGCGCGCACGCTCAAGTCGAACTGCGCGAACACGGGCGCTTCGCCCGGGTGGGCAAAGCGCAGCTGATGGATGTCCACGGCGGGCGGCGCGGCCACCGCCATGGCGGCGGCGGAAACGGCGGCAACCGCCACGTCGGCGCCGGGCAAGGGCACGCCGCCCTCGGCCAGGTCGTGCAAGCCGGCCAGGCCCGCCTCGCCGGCCGCCTTGTCGTGCCAGACGGCGGCCAGTTCGCGCAGCGGCTCGAAAAAGGCGGGCGCCAGCAAGAGGATGAACATGCCCTGCGCCAGGCTCAGCTCCCTGCCCCAGGTGCCGAAATGGATGCTGCCCAGCAGCGAAAAACCGATGAAGGCGGCCACCATGGCCACGCCCAGCGCGGAAAACAGTTCCAGCACGGCGGACGACAGGAAGGCGATGCGCAGTACCACCATCGTGCGGCGGCGCACGGATTGCGACGATGCTTCCAGCCGTTCGGCGGTGGCGTCGACGGCATCGAGCGCGCGCAGGGTGGCCAGGCCGCGCAGGCGGTCCAGCAGGAAAGCGTTCATGCCGCCCATTTCCACCATCTGCGCGCGGCTGGCCGCCTGCGCGCCCATGCCCACCAGGGCCATGAAGACGGGAATCAGTGGCGCGGCGATCACGAGGATCAGCGCGGCGATCCACGACAGGGGCGCCACCACGGCCAGGATCACGAGCGGCACGAGCATCACTTTCCAGCGCGCGGGTTTGTAGCGCACCAGGTAGGGCACGATCGCTTCGGCCTGCTCGGCGATGACGCTGGCCGCCTGGCCCGACTGGGCCCGCTGGCGGTCCAGCGGCGAGCGCCGCGCCAGCGCCAGCGCCACCTGCGCGCGCAGGGCCGACAGGTGTGCGCGCGCCGCCGCATACATGCGCCGCGCGCCCCACGCTTCGCCCCAGGCCCGCAACACGCCCAGCAGCAGCACGCCGGCCGCCGGCGCCAGCGCGGCGCGCCAGCCGGCGCCGTCGAGCATGGCTTGCAGGGCCCAGGCCAGCAAGGCCGATTGCGGCAACCACAGCAAGGCGGCGCCGCCTTGCACCAGGCTGGCGACACGGGGAAGGATAAAGCGGGGCAAGGACAGTGGCGTGATAGGCATCTCTATACTTTTTGAGTTTTCAGAATTTTCTGTAAATTCGATTTTTTGTATAATACTGCGAAACATGACATATATCAATTGACCCTGCGGGTGTGGCGTGAAAAAATTCAGATAATTATGAAAACTCAAAATATCCACATGACGCCGCTGATCCTGACCTTCGTCAGCCATTTTGGCGAGATGGGCAGCCGCTGGGGCTTTAACCGCACGGTGGGTCAAGTGTACGCCTTGTTGTTTGTCGCAGAGCATCCTTTGCACGCGGACGAAATCGCGGAACACCTGAGTTTTTCGCGCTCGAACGTCAGTATCGGCCTGAAGGAATTGCAGGGCTGGGGCCTGATCCGCCAGTCGCGCATTCCCGGCGACAGGCGCGAATATTTTTCCTCGCTGGGCGACGTGTGGCAAATCTTCCGCGTGGTTGCCGCCGAGCGCCGCCGCCGCGAAGTGGCGCCCACCCTGACGGTGCTGCGCGAATCGCTGCTGGCGCCGGCCACGGAACCCGTGGACCAGTACGCGCAGGAACGCATGCGCGAAATGTATGAACTGGTCGACCTGGCCAACACCTGGTTCGACGACTTGCAGCGCCTGTCGCCCGAATCGATGGCGCAACTGATGAAAATGGGCGCCAAGGTACAGAAGCTGCTCAATGCCAAGGATCGCCTGTTTGGCGTCAGCAACAGCAGCGATTAACCCCCGCCATCCCTCCTCTCCCCTTCGCCCGGCACGCCATCGCGCCCGCCGCGGCGCCCCGTCACGCCAGCCTCGTCCGGCCCAGCGCCCTCCGTATCCTGGCGTACATAGCCGCACGCGATATTATCAACTTGACCAATAGTATTATTTAAATTGTATTAATTTAGATCAAGCCTAAGCTGGCATATGCGTACTCACGCACAGGGCAACCGGGCGACAGGATGAACTCCTCGACAGGAAGGAGCGCGCCTGGCGACGGTGAAATGACTGCAACAAAAAAAGGGGATTTTCATGAAAAGCATAAAGAGCATTGCCATCCGGGCATCCATGCTGGCCGCCGTGACGGCGCTGGCTGGCGCGGCACAGGCTGCCACATGGGTGGACGTGGGACCGGCCAGCGGTTTCGTCATCGGCGGCAGCACCGTCACCTACACGCCGTCGCCGGCGCTGATGGTGAAATACTATGACGACAATCTCACGCCGCAAAGCCCGTCCGATATCCAGGGCTATATCAACGGCGTCTTTGGCACCAGCCTGGGCGCCGCCGTTTCGTATTGCGACAATGCCACATCGGGCTGCACGGCCGGCACCACGGCGGGCCTGAGCGGCGGCGTCAATTCCTATACGAGCGCGGCCGCCTACGACTACCTGGCCATCCATTTCGGCCAGGGCGAGCTGGTGTTCCACTGGGCCGCCCCTGTCGCCGCCGGCACCACCTTCACGGTAGCGGGCCTGCCGAAAGACCTGAGCAATTACCGCGCCTACGTTTCCGCCATTCCGGAACCGGAAACCTATGCCATGCTGCTGGCAGGTCTGGGCCTGCTGGGCTTCCTGGCGCGCCGTCGCCAGGGGCAATAAGTATGCGCAACGCGGCAACGGCGCACTCGCGCCGGCTGCCGCCTTCGCGCCGCCCGCGCCCGTTGTTTACGCCCCGTTTGCGGCACGCACGCGACTCTTTACACCGTGTTTAGACCAGGCTCGCTATGCTCGATGGCATCGACCATCTCGCAGGGGAGCAAGCATGCACGAACCACCATTCCAGCCACGCGCACGCGGCGCGCTCCGCCAGCACTTGCCCATACGCGAACGGCTGCGCCTGGCGCGCCTGGCCAGCAGGAAAATGCTGTCGCTGGGCTCCGCGCTGCTGTGCGCGCTGCCGCTGCTGTATTTACTGAGTGAGGTATTGTGTGCGCAGCCATGAACCGGTGCGCAGAGAAAGGGCCAGTATGGAACTGGTCCGCCCAGAGGGAATCGAACCCCCATTCACGGTTTAGAAGACCGTTGTCCTATCCGTTGAACGATGGGCGGAAAGGTGCAGTATTTTAATGCATGCGCGCCAGCAATGAAATAGCGGCGCGGAATAGAAAACGGGCTGTCATTTCTGACAGCCCGCTTATGACTTTGGTCGGAGTACAAGGATTCGAACCTTGGACCCCCTGGTCCCAAACCAGGTGCGCTACCGGGCTGCGCCACACTCCGAAGACAAGATAATAACGCCCCTACCCAATTTCGTCAATTGCCATAGGCAAATTAGATGGAAATAACTATCGCTCCCGCTTGGGACGCTTGCCGAGAATGTTCGGGGCGAGGCGCGCGGCCGAAGACAGTACGCCAGTACGGCAAGGCCGTGCAACGCCGCCCCGGGCGTTTTCAGCTGGCGACCTTGTCGGCGATGCGGCGCGCCATGCTCTCCGCCTTGGCCGCATCCTTGGCTTCCACCATCACGCGGATCAGCGGCTCCGTGCCCGAAGCGCGGATCAGCACGCGGCCCGTGTCGCCCAGCTCCGCTTCCACCAGCTCCTTCTCGGCCACCATGGCGGCGTTCTTTTGCCAGTCGAAGCCTGGGGCCACGCGCAGGTTGATCAGGGTTTGCGGGAACAGCACCAGTTCGGCCAGGCATTGCTGCAGGCTCTGGCCGCTGCGCTTGAGCGCGGACAACACTTGCAGCGAAGATACGATACCGTCGCCCGTCGTGTGCTTGTCCAGGCACAGCAGATGTCCCGAACCTTCGCCGCCGAGCAGCCAACCCTTTTCCTTCATGATTTCCAGCACATAGCGGTCGCCCACCTTGGCGCGCGCAAAACCGATGCCCTGTTCCTTGAACAGCACTTCCAGCGCCATATTGGTCATCAACGTACCCACGGCGCCAGCCACGGGGCCCGTCGCCAGGCGGTCCTTGACCATCACATACAACAACTCGTCGCCGTTATACAAACGGCCCGTGGCGTCGCACATGATCAGGCGGTCCGCGTCGCCGTCGAGCGCGATGCCCAGGTCGGCGCCATGCTCGATGACGGCTTCGGTCATGGCTTTCGTTGCCGTGGCGCCAAAGCCCGCATTGATGTTGAAGCCATCGGGCTTGTTGCCGATGGAAATGACTTCCGCACCCAGTTCATGGAAGACGTGCGGCGCGATATGGTAGGCGGCACCGTGCGCGCAATCGACGACGATCTTCAAGCCGCGCAAGTCCAGTTCGTTCGGGAAGGTGCTCTTGCAAAACTCGATGTAGCGCCCCTGGGCGTCGTCGAGGCGCTTGGCGCGGCCCAGCTTGTCCGAGGGCACGCAAGCCATGGGGGCGTCGAGCGCCGCTTCGATTTCCAGCTCCACGCTGTCGGGCAGCTTGGTGCCCTGGCCGGAAAAGAACTTGATGCCATTGTCCTGATACGGATTGTGCGAAGCGGAAATGACCACGCCAGCCGCCAGGCGCAGCGCGCGCGTCAGGTAGGCAATCGCCGGGGTCGGCATGGGACCGGCCAGCATCACATCCACGCCGGCCGCCGACAGGCCCGCCTCCAGCGCCGCTTCCAGCATGTAGCCGGAAATACGCGTATCCTTGCCGATCAGCACGGTTGGACGCACCTTGCTGCCCTGCGACTTGGCCAGCACCGTCCCGGCCGCGTAACCGAGGCGCATGACAAAGTCGGGCGTGATCGGAGCAACACCTACCAGGCCACGGATGCCATCGGTACCAAAATATTTACGCGTCATAGTATTTCTCTTCTTGTTGTTTATAATAAAATTTTACAGGCTCACTGGGCCATGTGCCACACTTTCAGTGCATCGGTGGTTTCAGCCACATCATGCACACGGATAATTTCTGCGCCTTGCGCTACCGCAGCAAGCGCCCCGGCGAGGCTGCCGGCCAGGCGTTGCTCGACGGCACGGCCCGTGACGGCGCCTATCATCGACTTGCGCGACAGGCCAGCCAGCACAGGCAAGCCCAGCTCGCTGCGCAACTGGCGCGTGGCGCGCAGCAAGGCATAATTCTGCTCCACCGTCTTGCCGAAACCGAAGCCGGGATCGATGCACAGGCGCTCGCGTTCGATGCCGGCCGCCGTCATCGTCTCGACGCGCTCGTGCAGGAAGGCGATGACTTCGCGCACCACGTCCTCATACTGCGGCTGGATTTGCATGGTTTCCGGCACGCTTTGCATGTGCATGATGCACAGCGCGCAATCGCTATCCTTCACGGCTTCGATGGCGCCAGGCGCGCGAAAACCGTTGATATCGTTGATCATGTCGGCGCCGGCCAGGATGGCTTCGCGCATCACTTCCGGCTTGTAGGTATCGACGGAGAGCGGCTTGCCGCAGTCGCGCAAGGCATACAGCACCGGCATGACGCGCTGCAATTCCTCCTGCAGCGGCAGCGGCGGCGCGCCGGGACGACTCGATTCGCCGCCGATATCGATGATGTCTGCACCGTCAAGTATCATCTGCTCGGCGCGCGACAGGGCGAATTCCAGGTGTTGATACTGGCCCGCGTCGGAAAACGAGTCGGGCGTGACGTTCAGGATGCCCATCACCAGCGCTTGCGTGCCCTGCAGGTTGAAGCCGAAACGGCCGAATTGCAAATAGTGTCGCATGTAACTCTTTTTTATCATCAGGAAAAAACTGCTGCGGCAACGAAAAAGGGCAAGGATTGCTCCTTACCCTTCTTATTGCATGCCACCGATGAGGAGGCTGCAGCTATCAGGCTGGCGCCGTCGCGTTCGGCGAGATGCCGCCCGCGCCATTGTCGCCCGCATTGCGGCGTGGCGGAATGACTTTTGGCGGACGCGGCTCGAGGCCGGCCATGATGTCATTGATTTGCTCTGCGTCAATGGTTTCCCATTCCAGCAAGGCCTTGGTCATCACTTCCACCTTGTCACGGTTCTCTTCCAACAACTTGCGCGACAGCGCATATTGTTTGTCGAGAATGTTGCGGATTTCAGCATCGACCTTTTGCTGGGTCGCTTCCGAGATCGTCTTGGTGGCGCCACCGAAGAAACCTTCGTTTTCGCTGTCTTCGTAGACCATCACGCCCATGCTGTCGGACATGCCGAAGCGGGTCACCATGGAACGGGCCAGCTTGGTGGCGCGCGAGAAGTCGTTCGATGCACCGGTGGACATCTGTCCCACGAAAATCTCTTCGGCGATACGGCCGCCGAACAGGATGGAAATTTCTTCCAGCATCTTGTCCTTGTAGGCGGACAAGTTGTCGTGTTCCGGCAGCTGCCACGTCAGGCCCAGGGCCCAGCCGCGCGGCATGATCGTCACTTTATGCACGGGATCGGCTTTCGGCAGCAATTTGGCGACGACTGCGTGGCCGGACTCATGGTAAGCCGTATTGCGACGCTCTTCCTCGCGGATGATCATCGATTTACGCTCTGGACCCATGTAGATCTTGTCTTTCGCATCTTCGAAGTCGGCCATTTCCACCAGGCGCTTGCTGCGGCGGGCGGCAAACAGGGCTGCCTCGTTGACCAGGTTGGCCAGGTCGGCGCCCGAGAAACCGGGGGTGCCGCGGGCCAGGATATCGGCTTTCACGTCGGTGCCGATAGGCACTTTACGCATGTGCACGTTCAAGATCTGTTCGCGGCCGCGGATATCGGGCAAGCCGACGGAGACCTGGCGGTCGAAACGGCCTGGACGTAGCAGCGCTTTATCGAGCACGTCGGCACGGTTGGTGGCGGCCACGACGATGACGCCGGAGTTCGCTTCAAAACCGTCCATCTCGACCAGCAACTGGTTCAAGGTCTGTTCGCGCTCGTCATTGCCGCCGCCCATGCCGGCGCCACGGTGACGGCCGACAGCGTCGATCTCGTCGATGAAGATGATGCACGGCGAGTGTTTCTTGGCGTTTTCAAACATGTCGCGCACGCGGGACGCGCCCACGCCGACGAACATTTCCACGAAGTCGGAACCGGAAATCGAGAAGAACGGCACCTTGGCTTCGCCGGCGATGGCGCGCGCCAGCAGGGTTTTACCCGTGCCCGGAGGACCGACCATCAGCACGCCGCGCGGAATGCGGCCGCCCAGTTTCTGGAATTTGCTTGGATCCTTGAGGAAGTCGACCACTTCGTTGACTTCTTCTTTCGCTTCGTCGCAACCGGCGACGTCGGCGAAGGTGACGGTGTTGCTGGCTTCATCCATCATGCGCGCCTTCGACTTGCCGAACGAGAATGCCCCGCCCTTGCCGCCGCCTTGCATCTGACGCATGAAGAATACCCAGACGCCGATCAACAGCAGCATGGGGAACCAGGAAACGAAAATTTGTTGCAGGAACGACGCTTCCTCAGGCGGACGCACGTCGAAATGCACGCCATTGTCGCGCAAGTCGCCGATCAGGCCCTTGTCGAGGCTGGTGGCGGTGGTACGCACCTTGGTGTCGTCCATCAGCTTGGCGGTGATCGACGAACCTTCGATCACGACATCCTTGACGCGCTTGGCTTTGACTTCATCCAGCAAATCGGAATAAGCGATGGCCTTGCTGCCGCCTGTGGCGCCATGACTGTCGAATTGCTTGAACAGCATGAACAACAGCAGCAATACGACTACCCAGATGGCAGATTTGGAAAACATGTTATTCACGAAGACTCCTTGGATGCAGTGCGCATCTCTTTACCTATAGCTAGAAACACGATTTTACTCGCAATAAGCGGGCCGTGCCAAAGCCCGCCGATCCGTGCGCGCGAAAAAAATCGCGTTCACGCAAAAAAATGCAGTATAAACAATTTAGGCTTTTATACCACTGCCCACTACCGCACTTCTCGTTCCCATGTGCGGATCACGCCTTAAATATCAAGAGCGGAATCATCTTCTTCAACGGCATTTTTCAGCGGATTCTTGATCCCACGCCCCATCAGGAAGATTTCCGACGATTTATCGCGGCTAGCCTTGGGCTTTTTCTGCACCACGACCTTGAATTCGGCGCGGAATTTCTCCACGATCTGGCTGAAACCCATGTCTTTAAAGCATTTCACCAGCAGCACGCCGGACGGCTTCAAATGCAATTGCGAAAATTCGATGGCCAGGTCGATCAGATGTTCCATGCGCGCGGCGTCCGCCGTGGCGATGCCCGACAGGTTGGGCGCCATATCGGACAGCACCAGATCCACCTTGCGGCCCTGCAATACCACTTCCAGCTGGCGCAGCACGCGCGCTTCGCGGAAGTCGCCCTGGATGAAGTGGAAATCGGCAATCGGCTCCATTTCCAGCATGTCCAGGCCAATCAGGGTACCATTGACCCCGCCGCCGTCCTTGCCGGCCAGCTTGCGCCGCGTGTACTGGGCCCAGCTGCCAGGAGTGCAGCCCAGGTCGACAATTACCTGACCAGGTTTGATCAGTTTCTCGTCTTCATCGATTTCTTTGAGCTTGTATGCTGCCCGGGCACGGTAGCCCTCTTTTTGCGCCAACTTCACATAAGGATCATTTATGTGGTCGTGCAACCAGTTTTTGTTTAATTTCTTCTTTGCCATTCGCGTAGAATACTGCTTTTAAGGGAATTACTAAATATTATTATGCTAAAACTTACACCCGTAGAGCGCAGCGCACTGCGCGCCGAAGCACACGCGCTGAAGCCTATCGTCATCATTGGCGAAGCGGGCTTGACACCTGCTGTCCTCAAAGAGATCGACCTTGGCCTGGATTCGCACGGCCTGATTAAAGTCCGCGTGTTCGGCGACGACCGCGAAGCCCGCGTCGGAATGTACGATACGATTTGCGGCAATCTCGGCGCCGCCCCGGTACAACATATTGGCAAACTGCTGGTAATTTACCGTCCGAAAAAAGAAGTGGTTAAGGAGAAGGTCAGCGCCGGCAAAGGCATGCGCGAAGTGACCATCGTCAAGGCCAGCGCCAGCGGCACCAAGCGCCCGAGCGTGACGAAAGTCATGATCAAAGGCAATGAGCGCGTCACCGAAGGCGGTTCCATCAAGCGTGCCAAGCCACGTCAGAAGAGCGCCAAGAAAAGCGCACTGGGCAGCAAGTAAGCCTCTCTCGGCAGCCGCAAGGCTGTTGAAACAAGAAGCGGAGCACGGGATCTTCCCTGCTCCGCTTTTTTATTGCTATTACGGCATTGTCGGATTACGCGCCAGGCGCTAATCCGACCTGCCAGCAGCACCGCAGGTCGGATGAGCGTGGCCGCAGGCCACGCGTAATCCGACAACACGGCCCACGCTTACTGCTGTTTCCAGATCAAGACGCCCGCCAGCAAGCTCTGCACGGCAAAGATCACGGTCGACACGCCATGCAGCATGCCGAAACGGCTGCGCATGGCCTCGTCCATCACGCCGGCCGGCGCTTGCGCCTTCAGCTCGGCCATCAGGGGCGAAATGCCGAAATGGCTGACCAGCGCGCACACGAGCATGGACAGCACCAGCGCGCCCAGGAGGCGCCGGCGCTTCAGCGCCACGGCGCCAGCACCCCATTGCAGCAAGGCCAGCAGCACCAGGGCACAGGCGATGGACAGCCACGCCTCGGCGCGGAACATGCTGCCGGCGATATTACCTGCCAGCACGCGGTCGCTCAAGGTCGCGAACAAGGTCGGCGCCACGATGAAGCCGATGGTCCACAGGCTGCCGGCCCACAGGGTGGCGACGAGGAAGCGCAGGCGGCTCAGCATCAGATGTACAGCACTTCCAGGATTTCGTATTCGCGCGGGCCGGACGGCGCCTGCACTTCCACCACGTCGCCGGCATACTTGCCGATCAGCGCGCGGGCGATCGGCGACGTGACGGAAACCTTGTTCATTTTCAGGTCGGCTTCATCGAGGCCGACGATCTGGTACGTGACTTTCTGGCCCGATTCCAGGTCTTCCAGGTTCACGGTCGAGGCAAACACCACGCGGCCTTCCGCGTCGAGCGCGGTCGGGTCGATGATTTGCGCAGCGCCCAGCTTGCCTTCGAGTTCGGCGATGCGGCCTTCCACGAACGCCTGGCGCTCCTTGGCGGCGTCGTACTCGGCGTTTTCCGACAGGTCGCCGTGCGAACGCGCTTCGGCGATCGCATCGATGACGATGCGGCGTTCCTTGGTCTTCAAATGATGCAGCTCTTCTTTCAAGAGTTCTGCGCCGTATTTGGTCAATGGGACTGAGGTCATGTTATCTCTACTATCTGCTAGTTATCGGCGCCGTTGCCAGTGTTTTATCAAGGTTAACGGACTTACCAAGTGAAAACCACAGAGGCCGCGCGCTGCTCTGCACGGAACTCTGTGGTTGATAAGCATGCAGTGTACCGCCTAACGGCGGCCACTGCAAATAACACGCGGACTACTAAGCTTGTTGCAGGGTCTTGTGCAGGCCTTGCAGATCGTACACGCGCAACTCATCGAGGTGACGGATGCCTTCGACGGCCGCTTCCGCGCCGGCGATGGTCGTGTAGGTCGTCACGCGCGAGGCCAGGGCCGACGTGCGGATGGCCCGCGAATCGACGATGGCGCTGCGTTTTTCTTCCACGGTGTTGATCACCAGCACGATTTCATGGTTCTTGATCATGTCGACCACGTGCGGACGGCCTTCGATCACCTTATTCACTGGCGTGACGGCGATGCCGGCAGCAGCGATCACGGCGGCCGTGCCCTTGGTGGCGACGACGGTGAAACCGGAGTCGACCAGGTCGCGCGCCACTTGCACGGCACGCGGCTTGTCCGACGCTTTCACGCTGATGAAGACCTTGCCCGATTTTGGCAGGTTCACGCCGGCGCCCAGTTGCGATTTCACAAACGCTTCGCCGAACGTCAGGCCCACGCCCATGACTTCGCCCGTCGATTTCATTTCAGGGCCCAGGATGGTGTCCACGCCAGGGAACTTGACGAACGGGAACACGGCTTCCTTGACGCTGAAGTATGGCGGCACGACTTCCTGCGTGATGCCTTGCGAGGCCAGCGACTGGCCGACCATGCAGCGCGCGGCGATCTTCGCCAGTTGCAGGCCCGTGGCTTTCGAGACGAAAGGCACGGTGCGCGAAGCGCGCGGATTGACTTCCAGCACGAAGACGACGTCTTTCATCTGGCCGTCGATCTCTTGCTTCTGGATCGCGAACTGCACGTTCATCAGGCCGACCACGTTCAGGCCCTTGGCCATCAGCGCCGTCTGGCGTTTCAGTTCTTCAATGGTTTCCGGTGCCAGCGAATACGGCGGCAGCGAGCAAGCCGAATCGCCCGAGTGGACGCCAGCCTGCTCGATGTGTTCCATCACGCCGCCGATGAAGGTGGTTTCGCCGTCGGAGATGCAATCGACGTCGCACTCGATGGCGTCGTTCAGGAAGCGGTCCAGCAGCACGGGCGAATCGTGCGAGACCTTGACGGCTTCGCGCATGTAGCGCTCGAGGTCGCGTTGCTCGTGGACGATTTCCATGGCGCGGCCACCGAGCACGTACGATGGACGCACGACCAGCGGGTAGCCGATTTCCTGCGCCAGCGCCAGGGCGTCGGCTTCCGTGCGCGCCGTGCGGTTAGGCGGCTGGCGCAACTCCAGGGTATGCAGCATTTGCTGGAAGCGCTCGCGGTCTTCGGCCGCGTCGATCATGTCGGGCGAGGTGCCGATGATGGGCACGCCATTGGCTTCCAGGTCCAGCGCCAGTTTCAATGGCGTCTGGCCGCCGTACTGCACGATCACGCCCACCGGTTTTTCGATGGCGACGATTTCCAGCACGTCTTCCAGGGTCAGCGATTCGAAGTACAGGCGGTCCGAGGTATCGTAGTCGGTCGAAACGGTTTCTGGGTTGCAATTGACCATGATGGTTTCGTAGCCGTCTTCGCGCATGGCGAGGGCAGCGTGGACGCAGCAATAGTCAAACTCGATACCCTGGCCGATACGGTTCGGGCCACCGCCCAGCACCATGATCTTTTTCTTGTCGGTCGGGTTCGATTCGCACTCTTCGTCGTACGTGGAATACATGTACGCCGTGTCGGTCGAGAACTCGGCCGCGCACGTGTCGACGCGCTTGTAGACGGGACGGATGTTCAGCGCATGGCGCTGCTGGCGCACGGCCGTGTCGGTCGTCTGCAGCAGGAAGCCCAGTCGACGGTCCGAGAAGCCCTTCTGTTTCAACTTGTACAGGGTGTTCTTGTCCAGGTTTTCCAGCTTCTGCGTGTCGAGCCACAGTTCCAGGTCGACGATTTCCTTGATCTGGATCAGGAACCATGGGTCGATCTTCGTCAGGTTGTGCACTTCTTCCAGGGTGAAACCCTGGGCAAACGCATCGCCCACGTACCAGATGCGCTCGGGACCAGGCTCACCCAGTTCCTCTTCGATCTTTTCGCGGTCCTTGGTCTTTTCGTTCATGCCGTCCACGCCCACTTCCAGGCCGCGCAAGGCTTTCTGGAACGATTCCTGGAAGGTACGGCCGATCGCCATCACTTCGCCGACGGATTTCATCTGCGTCGTCAGGTGGTGGTCGGCGGTCGGGAATTTCTCGAACGTGAAACGGGGGATCTTCGTGACGACGTAATCGATCGACGGCTCGAACGATGCCGGCGTGGCGCCGCCCGTGATTTCATTGCGCAGCTCGTCCAGGGTGAAACCGACGGCCAGCTTGGCGGCGATCTTGGCGATCGGGAAACCCGTCGCTTTCGATGCCAGGGCCGACGAACGCGACACGCGCGGGTTCATCTCGATGACGATCATGCGGCCATCGACGGGGTTGATCGAGAATTGCACGTTCGAGCCACCGGTGTCGACGCCGATCTCGCGCAGCACTGCCAGACTGGCATTGCGCATGATCTGGTATTCCTTGTCCGTCAGGGTTTGCGCTGGCGCAACCGTGATGGAGTCGCCCGTGTGCACGCCCATCGGGTCCAGGTTTTCGATCGAGCAGATGATGATGCAGTTGTCCGCCTTGTCGCGCACCACTTCCATCTCGTACTCTTTCCAGCCCAGCAACGATTCTTCGATCAGCAGCTCTTTCGTCGGCGACGCTTCCAGGCCGCGCTTGCAGATGGTTTCGAATTCTTCTTCGTTGTAGGCGATGCCGCCGCCGGAACCGCCCATGGTGAACGATGGACGGATGATGGTCGGGAAACCCAGGGTGCGCTGCACGGCCCACGATTCTTCCATCGAGTGCGCCACGCCGGAGCGTGCCGAACCGAGGCCGATCTTGGTCATCGCGTCCTTGAACTTGGAACGGTCTTCGGCCTTGTCGATGGCTTCCGGCGACGCGCCGATCAGCTCGACGTTGTATTTTGCCAGCACGCCATTGTTGAACAGGTCCAGCGCGCAGTTCAGCGCCGTCTGGCCGCCCATCGTCGGCAGGATGGCGTCAGGACGCTCCTTGGCGATGATGCGTTCGACGACCGACCAGGTGATCGGTTCGATGTACGTCACATCGGCCATTTCCGGATCCGTCATGATGGTCGCAGGATTGCTGTTGACCAGGATGACCTTATAGCCCTCTTCGCGCAGGGCCTTGCACGCTTGCGCGCCGGAATAGTCGAATTCGCAGGCCTGGCCGATCACGATCGGGCCAGCGCCAATAATCAGAATACTTTTAATATCTAAACGTTTAGGCATTTTTCTTTTTCTCCTCCGCAGCCATCAGGTTGATGAAGCGGTCAAACAGGTAAGCAACATC
This sequence comes from Janthinobacterium sp. SUN118, assembly GCF_030397695.1. Taxonomy (NCBI): domain Bacteria; kingdom Pseudomonadati; phylum Pseudomonadota; class Betaproteobacteria; order Burkholderiales; family Oxalobacteraceae; genus Janthinobacterium; species Janthinobacterium sp. SUN118. Next base: position 77,916 of record NZ_JAPUBV010000004.1, read on the forward strand.
CATCGGGCCCGGCGACGCTTCAGGGTGGCCCTGGAAGCAGAAGGCCGGCTTGTCCGTGCGGGCAAAGCCCTGCAGGGAGCCGTCGAACAGCGATTCATGGGTCACGCGGCAGTTCGCGGGCAAGGTTGCCGCGTCGACGGCGAAACCGTGGTTTTGCGAGGTAATCAAGACCTGTTTCGTTTCCAGGTCCTGCACCGGGTGGTTGGCGCCGTGGTGGCCGAACTTCATCTTCAGCGTTTTCGCGCCGGAGGCCAGGGCCATGATCTGGTGGCCGAGGCAGATGCCGAAGGTCGGGATGCCCTTCTCGATCAGCTCTTTCGTCGCCGCAATGGCGTAGTCGCACGGTTCCGGATCGCCGGGACCGTTCGACAGGAAGATGCCGTCCGGGTTCAACGCTAGGGCGTCGGCGGCGGAGGCTTGCGCCGGCAGCACGGTGACCTTGCAGCCGCGCGCCGTCAGCATGCGCAGGATGTTGCGCTTGACGCCGTAGTCGAAGGCGACGACGTGGTATTTCGCGTCGGCGTCGGCCAGCTGGCCATAGCCTTCGCCCAGGGTCCATTCCGTTTCGCGGTATTCGTAGGCTGCCTTGCTCGATACGACCTTGGCCAGGTCCATGCCGGCCAGGCCGGGGAAGGAACGGGCCAGTTCCAGCGCTTGCGCGGCCGATGGCTCATTGCCTTGCGTGCCGACGAGGATGGCGCCGCCCTGCGCACCTTTTTCACGCAGGATGCGCGTGAGCTTGCGTGTATCGATGCCGGCGATGGCGACGATATTTTCAGCTTTCAGGTAGTCGGACAGGGAAAGGGTGGAACGGAAATTGGATGCCAGCAAAGGCAGATCGCGGATGATGAGGCCAGCGGCGTGAACCTTGGAAGATTCGACATCTTCCGGATTGACGCCCGTATTGCCGATATGGGGATAGGTCAGGGTGACCATCTGGCGGCAATAGCTTGGGTCGGTAAGGATTTCCTGATACCCGGTCATCGAGGTATTGAAAACAACCTCGCCCGTGGTATGACCGGCGGCACCGATCGAAAAACCTTTGAAAATCGTTCCATCAGCAAGCGCTAATATGGCTGGAACGGCAGGGCCAGAAAAAAATGGCGGCAAGGGCAACTCCTGATAAAGTTACCGTAGCTGCGCCACGTCAGACCGACCGCCTAGATACCCGAGCTGCATGCACTCAGGGCGTTTCAACGGTCATTTTGAATGAGGGGATGGGTAGTCGCTACGGTATATGTGTGATTGGCTAAACCTTTGAATTATAACCAAAAGGAAGCTTTTCCACAAGGAAGAAAATTCAGAAAGCACGGCATTTTTTTGCGCAGCAACAAAAACCCCCGCCCCATGAAAAAAGCCGCCCGGCGTGTGCGGAGCGGCTCATTCATTCTTCCCAATCCGCAATAGCGGCTACTACTTATCTTCCGCTCAGCCTGTTGCCAGCTTCACGGCACCTGGCAAAACCGTAGCGCGCGGAGATGATTTGTGGCCGAGAAGCGCAAGCGTACTAAAGTACGGTGAGCATCGCCGGCCGCACAGCGCGCCGCGCAGCAGGTTTGGCCACGTGTCCATCACACCAGTGCGGCGATACCTGCTTTGGCGATTTGCGCGTCTTCCGCCGATTTGACGCCCGAGACGCCGACGGCGCCCACATAGTGACCGTCGAACACGATGGGCACGCCGCCTTCGAGCAAGCCGTCGATTTCCGGCGCGCTCAGGAACGAGACGCGGCCGCCATTGATCATCTCTTCATAGATGCGCGATTCGCGGCGGCCCAGGGCGGCCGTCTTGGCTTTCGACGGGGCGATGTGCGACGAGATCGGCGCCACGCCGTCCATGCGCTGCAACCACAGCAGGTGACCGCCGTCGTCGACGATGGCGATCACGACCGCCCAGTTATTCTTGACCGCTTCCGCTTCGGCGGCGGCGGCGATTTTCTTCACGTCATCCAGGGTCAAAATCGGTTTCGATTGCATGATGCTTCCTTGTTATGTTGAATCAAAATTGTATACGAAATGCGCGGCGGCGCTATCCCCTACTGCTCGCGCTTGGCTTTCAGCTTTTGCTTGAGCTGCGCCATCACGGCAAAGGTCGCCTGCTCGCCCGCCAGGATCGCCTGGTTGCGGCTGTTGAAATCGTTGCCCTTCATGGTGCCCAGGCTGGGCTGGATCACCACGTCCGCATCCTTGAGTTCGAACTGGTTGATGCGCTGGCCCATGATGGCAAACGTCTGCATGATCACTTCCATCGAGCTGATGGCCTTCTGTGTATCCGTTTGCGACGAAATATTCACGGCGATGATGAAATCGGCGCCCATGTCGCGCGCAAAGCGCACGGGCACGGGAGCGACGAGGCCGCCATCGACATAGGTGTGGCCCGCAATCGTCACGGGCTGGAATACGCCCGGCACGGCCGACGAGGCGCGCACGGCCATGCCGGTATTGCCGCGCTGGAACAGGATCGGCTGGCCGTTCTTCAAGTCCGTGGCCACCACGCCAAACGGTATCTTCAGCTTTTCCAGCGGCACGTTGTTGACTGCCTTGTTGACATAGCTTTGCAGCGCTTCACCCTTGAGCACGCCGGACGACTTGCCGAACAGGGGCAAGGCCCAGTCGGAAATGGCCGCCTCGTCCATGTCGAACGCCATCTTTTGCAAGGCAAAGCCGGAGTTGCCCGCCGCATACAAGGCGCCCACCACGCTGCCGGCGCTGGTGCCCGTGACGAGGTCGGCGACGATGCCCTGCGATTCGAGCGCCTTGATCACGCCGATATGCGCGAAACCGCGCGCCGCGCCGCCGCCCAGCGCCAGGCCGATCTTGATCTTGCGCGGCGGCACGACGATGGGCTCGGGCGGCGTCAAGACTTGTACGGGTTTCGGGGTGGTGGTATCGCAGCCGGCCAGCGCAAAGGCGGCCAGGGCAAGCAGGGTCAGGCGTTTAGGAAACATGGTGGCGAGGGGGAACCGCACGCGGCAGTGGCAATAAAGGAGAGCCGATTGTAGCGCAAGCGGGGCCGCCGGCACTGAAGCCTGTCTTAAATGTTTATAAATGACAATGTTTGTGCGCACCGCGGTTGCCACCAAACTGCTGCTAGACTGGCGCCTGATTTTTTTACCTGCTTCCGATATGACAGAACATCAATTTGCCGACAGCCGCGCCCTGCACGCACCGTTTGCGCAACAGTTATCGGCCTGTCCGGCCGACGGCGCCCTCGCCTGGCTGACCGCCATCCTCGCCACGCAGGCGCCCGCACTGCGCTCCGCGAACGCCATCTTGCTGGCCTACACGGGCAACCATGCCGCCATCGACTGGATCGACGCCAATGTCGGCTCGCCGGTGGCAGGGCAATGGGGCGTGGCGGCGGCCCTGCTGGACACGCCCTGGCCCCGCATCGCCGGCTGGCTCGGACAAGGCGGCGCGCACCGGCTGATGGCGCTCGACGCCCTGCTCGCGTATCGCAAGCCGGCGGTCAACATGTCGCCGCTGGAACAGATCGCCGCTCCCGTGCTGGCGCAGGCACCCGCGCGCGCGGAACTCGACGCGGCACTGGCCGCCTGCCTGGCCGCGTCCGCCACGCCACGCATGCAGGCGGCGGTGAGCTCCATCAGCAAGCATGCCGGCGAGATCCTGCGCGGCGGCCCACGCGGCGTGGCGGTGCTGGACTTGCCGCGCCTGTACCTCGACCCGGCAGCGTTCCAGGATGCGCCTGCCATCCTGGAGCGCCACGAGACGGTGGTGGGCGGCATGCGGCAAAACCTGCAGAACTTGCTCAAGGGCATATTATGAGCAGGCCGGCCCATGTCCGCATCGACTTGAGCGAGATCCACTCGCCGCGCCAGTTGCATGCGGCCCTGGCCGCCGCGCTGGGATTTCCCGCCATCTACGGCATGAACTGGGACGCCTTCTGGGATGTCGTCACGGGCCTGGTGGACATGCCGCAACAGCTGGACTTCGCCGGCTGGCAGGCACTGGAAGCGCGTCTGCCGCGCGAGGCCGCCGTGCTGCGGCGCAGCCTGGCGCGCCTGGCCGCCGAGTTCCCCGCGCTGGCCGCCCACGTGCGTTACGCCTGAAGCAAGGCGTCACCAGTAAACGCTTGACAGCCTGCCCCAACCTCCCTTACATTAAGTGCATGTCCTCCCTCAAACTTCATTCCCCTTCCCTGCTGTCGCTATCGCGACTACTACTAGCACGCGCATAAGTTTGCCGCATTGCTTCGCCTGGCCACACGCCGGCGTGTTTCAAAAACCCTGGAAGGTTTGATGATGTTTGCACCATCCCCCGCTACACCCGTAACTTCTGACGCGACCGCCGCTGGCGCCGTTGCCGTGCTTTGCCTGCTAAAACTACCGATCGCTTGCCTGGCCTAGTGTCTCGTGGCCGCCCGGCAAGCTTGCGCCACAACCATTGATTTCCCCCTATCTTCAGGAGTACCCGATCATGATGTTGCAGAACCCAGCTTCCAAGTACCGCGCCTTCCCTCCCGTCAAATTGACCGACCGTCAATGGCCGAACCAGATCATCAGCAAACCGCCTATCTGGATGAGCACCGACTTGCGCGATGGCAACCAATCGCTGATCGAGCCGATGAGCGCGGAAAAGAAGCTGCGGTTCTTCGACATGCTGATCGCCATCGGCCTGAAGGAAATCGAGGTGGGCTTCCCTTCCGCCTCGCAGACGGATTTCGACTTCGTGCGCAAGCTCGTCGATGAAAACCGCATCCCGGACGACGTCACCATCATCGTGCTGACGCAGTCGCGCGAAGAGCTGATCCGCCGCACGGTGGAATCCGTGGCCGGCGCCAAGCGCGCCATCGTCCACCTGTACAACTCCGTGGCGCCCGTGTTCCGCAAGGTCGTGTTCGGCATGTCGCGCGAGGAAATCACGAACATCGCCACCACCGGCACCACGCTGGTGAAACAACTGGTGGCGCAGCATCCGGAAACGGAATGGGGTTTCGAATACACGCCGGAATCGTTCTCCACCACGGAACTCGATTTCTCCAAGCATATCTGCGACGCCGTCAGCGCCATCTGGAAGCCGACGCCGACCAACAAGATGATCATCAACCTGCCGTCGACCGTGGAATGCAGCACGCCCAACGTGTATGCGGACCAGATCGAATGGATGTCGCGCAAACTCGCGCGCCGCGATTCCATCATCATCAGCGTGCACCCGCATAACGACCGCGGCACGGCCGTCGCGTCGGCCGAGCTGGCCGTGATGGCGGGCGCCGACCGCGTGGAAGGCTGTTTGTTCGGCAATGGCGAACGCACCGGCAATGTCGACCTGGTGACCCTGGCCATGAATCTGTACACGCAAGGCGTGCATCCGGGCCTCGATTTCTCCGACATCGACAGCGTGCGCAAGTGCGTCGAGGAATGCAACCAGCTGCCCGTCCACCCGCGCCACCCGTATGCGGGCGACCTCGTGTTTACGGCATTCTCCGGTTCGCACCAGGATGCGATCAAGAAAGGTTTCGCCAAGCAAGAAGCTGGCGCCATCTGGGAAGTGCCTTACCTGCCGATCGACCCGGCCGACCTGGGCCGCAGCTATGACGCCGTGATCCGCGTCAACAGCCAGTCCGGCAAGGGCGGCATGGCGTACTTGCTGGAACAGGAATACGGCCTGGTCTTGCCGCGCCGCCTGCAGATCGAATTCTCGCGCGCCGTGCAAGCCGTGGCCGACGCCACGGGCCGCGAAATCGCCGCGCACGATATCCACGACATCTTCCAGAAGGAATACCTGGAGCAGACGGCGCCATACGCCTACGCTTCGCACCGCATGGTGGAAGACACGAGCAGCGATGAATCCGTGCAGATCGACATCAGCCTGTCGCACCGCCAGACGCCACTGGCCCTGCAGGGCGGCGGCAACGGCCCCATCGACGCCTTCGTCAATGCGCTCGGCCTCGACATCAAGCTGATGGATTACCATGAGCATTCGATCGGCTCGGGCGCCAATGCGCAGGCCGCCTGCTATGTGGAATTGCGTCTCGATAACGGCCCGACCCTGTTCGGCGCCGCCATCGACAGCAATATCGTCACCGCCTCGTTCAAGGCCGTGCTGTCGGCCGTGAACCGCCGCATCAAGCAGACGGACGCGGAAAAAACAACGGCAGCCGAGGTGGCGGCGAACGCCGTCTGAGTCCTCGTCACGCGCCCCTCATAGGGAGAAAAAGCGGTACGGCTTGATCGCGGTGCCGCTTTTTCATTTCTATAGGGCAATTAGTAGTGCCAATCAGGTATTGCCCGCCGTATAATCAATTCATAACAAGACCACCGGAGACAGATCATTAGCTACCGAGGGAATCACAATGAAATTGACGGATATGAAGATAGGCGCGCGCCTGGGCGCCGCGTTTGGCGTGGTACTGCTGCTGATGGCGGCACTGGTATTGACGGGCTTGTTGCGCCTGGACAAGATCGGCGCGCTCAGCGACTCCATCATCGAACGCGACTGGGCCAAGGCGGACGCCATCGCTACCATCCGCAGCACCACGCGCTCGAACGCGGCGCTCGTGCTGGAACTGTTCATCCATGAAGATCCGGCCAGGGCGGCGGCCATCCACACGGAAATCGACGCCAACAAAGTCACCATCACGCAGGCGCTGGACATTCTCGACCGCCTGATCGTCTTGCCAGAAGCCAAGCAACTGCTGGCCACCCTGAAACAGCAGCGCAAGGCCTATGTCGTTTCGTTCAGCCAGGCCGACAAGTTGCTGGTGGCGGGAGAGCGCGCACAGGCGGCCACGCATGTGCGCGACGATACCCTGCCGGCGCTGAGCCGCCTGCAACAAACCGTCAATACCCTGAACGACGTGCAGCGCGGCGTGGTCGTGCATGGCGGCGACTTGATACACCAGAATATTTCAGCGGCGAATGTGCTGATGGCCAGCTTCGGCGCCACCGCCCTGTTGCTGGGCATCCTCTTTGCCTGGCGGGTCACGCGCTCGATCACGACGCCCGTCGCCTACGCCTTGCGCGTGGCGCAAGCCGTGGCCGCGGGCGACTTGAGCAGCAAGATCGTGGCCGAGGGCAAGGATGAAACGGCCCAGCTGCTGCATGCGCTGCGCGAGATGAACGACAACCTGGCCACTCTGGTGGGGCAGGTGCGCGGCGGCACGGGCACGATTGCCGTGGCGTCGAGCCAGATTGCCAGCGGTAATGCCGACCTGTCGGCCCGCACCGAGGCGCAGGCCAGCGCGCTGGAAGAGACGGCGTCGTCGATGATCGAACTGACCGGCACCGTGCGCAGCAACAGCGACAATGCGCGCCAGGCGGACAGCCTGGCCCGTTCCGCCTCCGCCATCGCCCAGCGCGGCGGCACGGCCATGGCCCAGGTGGTCGACACCATGGACGCCATCAATGCATCTTCGCGCAAGATCGTCGACATCATCGCCGTCATCGACGGTATTGCCTTCCAGACCAACATCCTGGCCCTGAACGCGGCCGTGGAAGCGGCGCGCGCCGGCGAGCAGGGGCGCGGCTTCGCCGTCGTGGCGTCCGAAGTGCGCAACCTGGCGCAGAGGTCTGGCCAGGCGGCCAGGGAAATCAAGGAACTCATTGCCGACTCCGTCAACCGTGTCGGCCAGGGCGCGCAGCTGGTCAGCCAGGCCGGCGCCACGATGGATGAAGTGGTGGCCAGCGTGGGCAGAGTGAGCGCCATCGTCGGCGACATCAGCGTCGCCAACCACGAGCAGAGCGAAGGCATCGAACAGATCAATGCCGCCATCATGCAGATGGACCAGACGACGCAGCAGAACGCGGCCCTGGTCGAACAGGCGGCCGCGGCGGCGGCGGCCATGCATGAACAGGCGGGCGACCTGGAAACCCTCGTCAGCCAGTTCAAGCTGGAACAAGGCGGCAAGGACCTGGCGCCGTCCCGCCCTGCACCGGCCGTGCCGCGCTTGCAGTAAGCGACTTACTCCACCTGGCGCGCCAGGCGGATGCCGGAAAATTGCCAGCGCGCGCCGGCCGGGAAGAAATTGCGGTAGCTGGCGCGCGCATGGCCGGCCGGTGTGGCGCAGGACGAGCCGCGCAGCACATACTGGTTCAGCATGAACTTGCCGTTGTATTCGCCGAGCGCGCCCGGCGCCGTGCGGTAGCCCGGATATGGCGCGTAGCTGCTGCTGGTCCATTGCCAGCAATGGCCGAACAGTTGCCGCAGGCCCGTGCCGGGCGTGGCGGCGGCCGGATGCAGCTGGCCGACCTCGACGACCATGCCTTGCGCGGCCACTTCCCACTCCGCTTCCGTCGGCAGGCGCGCGCCCGCCCAGTGCGCATAGGCGTCCGCCTCGAACAGCGACAGGTGCGTGGCCGGCGCCAGCGGATCGAGCGGGCGCAAGCCGAACAAGGTGAATTCCTGCCAGCGGCCCGCCTCATCGCGCTGCCAGTACAGCGGACACTGCAGTCCCTGGCTGCGCACCCAGTCCCAGCCTTCGGCCAGCCACAGGTGCGCCGCGCGGTAGCCGCCCGCCTCGATGAAGGCCAGGTACTCGCCATTCGTCACCAGCGCGCAGGCCAGCTGGAACGGCGCCACGTATTGCGGATGGCGCGGCAATTCATTGTCGAAGCAAAAGCCGTCGCCCGCGTGGCCGATCTGCGCCAGGCCGCCGTCAAAGGCGACCCAGTCGACGGCAACGGCCGCCTGCTGACCGGGCGCGGCAATGGCGCTGTCCAGGTAGGCGGGAAACAGGGGGCTGTGCGCCAGCAGGTGTTTGACGTCCGTCAACAGCAATTCCTGATGCTGCTGCTCGTGTTCGAGGCCCAGCGCCAGCAGCATGGTCAGCCGTTCGCGCTCGGGGCGCGCCAGTTCGCCGGCCAGCAGGCGAGCGATGCGCGCATCGACATCCATCCGGTAGGCGCGCACGACCTCCATGCCGGGCCGCGTCAGCAAGCCCCGCTGCGCGCGCGGATGCTTGTCGCCGACGCCGTTGTAATAGGAATTGAACAGCACGCGAAAGGCCGGATGGAATGGCGCGAACGCCGCTTCCATGCTTTCCAGGATAAACGTTTCGAAAAACCAGGTGGTATGCGCGAGGTGCCATTTCACGGGGCTGGCATCCGGCATCGATTGCGCGCCGCAATCCTCGTCCGACAGCGGTTCGGCCAGCAGCAGCGAGTGCCGGCGCACCTTGTTGTAATGATCGATCAGCATCTTTTTCTTAATCCCTGATGACGCGCGCGTAAATCACGGCAAACCACTGCTGCGCGTCCATCCAGACTTGCGCCGTGGAAAACCCCGCCTGCTCCAGCAAGCCGACGAAACCGGCCCGCGTGTATTTATAGCTGTCTTCTGTATGGATGCGCTCGCCTTTCGCGAAGCGGCGCTGGCCGCCCTGCCAGCGCACCAGCTGCTCGCTGCGCGCTTCCAGGTGCATCTCGACGCGGCTTTCGTCGGCATTGAAAAAGCCGTGGTGGCGCCACGCGCGCACGTCGAAATCGGCGCCGATCAAGCCGTTCACGTGGCGCAGCATGTTCAGGTTGAAGGCGGCCGTGACGCCGAGCGCGTCGTCGTAGGCCGCGTCAAGGATGGCGTCGTCCTTGATCAGGTCGACGCCGATCAGCAAGCCGCCATCGCCGTCGGCATTCGCGCGCAGCCGGCGCAAAAAGGCGATCGCTTGCTCAGGAGCAAAATTGCCGATCGACGAGCCGGGATAAAAGAACAGGCGCCGCGCGTCGCGCACGCTGGCCGGCAAATCGAGGCGACTGGAGAAATCGAGGCCCAGGCCGCTCATTTCGATATGTGGGAAGCGCTGCTGCAAGCGGCTCAATGATTCACTGAGGAAATCATAGGAGATGTCCACGGCCACGTACTGGGCCGGGTGCAGCAGCGGGAACAGGCTGGCCGCCTTGGCGCAATTGCCCGCGCCCAGGTCGATCAGGGTGCTGCCCGGCCCCACCGCATGCGCGATCTCGGCGCCGTGCTGCGCAAAGATGGCCGCCTCCGTGCGCGTCGGGTAATACTCGGGCAAGGCGCAGATGGCCTCGAACAGTTTCGAGCCCAGCGCGTCGTACAGGTACTTGGGCGAGGTCCAGGCGGCCTGCGCCAGCAAGCCGCTGGCGATCTCGGCGACGGTGGCGGGCGTGGCGCTGGCCGTTGCCCGGCTGGCGGATGGAAAATCGGACTGCTGCTGCGCGAATGGCATGGTCATGGGCTGGCGTCGTCTCTCAAGGTTCTCGATGGGCTTGCTTGACTTGCACCTGGCAACACCCCTGCCGCAGCCTGCGCTGCAAGCCCTGGCGGGCGCCTTTGCCGATGCCTTTTTCCCATCATAGCGGAATCCTTCAAAGCCAGCCGTGCGGCAGGTAACTTAAGGTCAACACGGGGCCGCGCGAGGCGGCGCGCACGCAAAAGTGGTATTGCCAAGCAAAAAGGGCAAGCCTGTCGTATACTACACATTGCCGGCCAAACAATCCGCGCGCCATTGTAGTCCCCAGGCCCCCCTCTCCCCCGCGTGCCTCCCTTTACGATAGTCGTTAACACCATGCTCGAATTGCGCCATCTGTCGAAGTCCTATGCCAATGCCCGGCCCGTCCTGGCGAATATTTCCTGCCGCTTCAAGGCGGGGGAATTCATCGCCATCATGGGCGACTCGGGCGTCGGCAAGTCGACCCTGCTGAACCTGATCGCCGGCCTCGATACGCCCGACGCGGGTGCCGAAGCGCACCCTATCCTGGTGGACGGCATCGCCATGTCCAGCCTCGATGACGCCGCCGCGACCCGGCTGCGTCGCGCCCGCATGGGCTTTATCTTCCAGGCTTTCCACGTCTTGCCGCACCTGACCCTGCTGCAAAACGTGGCCCTGCCGCTGCTGCTCAACGGCCTGCCCCAGGAGCGTGCCGCCAGCATGCTCGAGGCGGTCGGACTGGGCGGACGCGGCGGCGATTTTCCGCAGCAATTGTCGGGCGGCGAAATGCAGCGCGTGGCGATCGCCCGCGCGCTCGTGCACAAGCCCGCGCTGGTGCTGGCCGACGAGCCGACCGGCAACCTCGACCCGGACACGGCGCACGGCATCCTGCAATTGCTGCGCGCCGAGATCAAGGCCAACGGCAGTTGCGCCATCATGGTCACGCATTCGCTGGCCGCCGCCGAAATGGCGGACAGGACCATGATATTGACCAAAAGCGGATTACAAAATACAACAATCGTCAACCGAATTGATCAAACAATCAGTTAATTTAACTGACCATGTGTCACAAGTTTTGTTATCGTAGTATTATTGAAAACACTTGCCTGGTTATCAATGTTTTAACGCGAATGTTGTACTACGTCAGCCAGAGAGCCGTACTGCGATGACGAACTATAGCCGGGGCCCGTTTTCCGGGCTCCGTCCCTTGCATAACCTGAAGGAGGAGTAAATGAACGTTCGGCAAAAGAAGCTGGAAATGATTGAAGCGATGAACCGGGCGCGTGCGCTCGAACCATCGAGTTTTGTGCCCAACAAGCTGCTCGATACCCTGATCGAGAAGATGAATCTGAAAAATGATGCGGAACTGTGCAGAGTACTGGAAGTCCAGCCTCCCATCATCAGCAAGATTCGGCACGGCAAATTGTCGGTCGGTGCAACGATTTTATTGCGCATGCATGAAAAATCGGACATCACCATCCGCGAACTGAAGGAACTATCGGCTACCCCGGTACACTGAAACACCACGCTGTTGTCTTGCCATGCCAGGCACCCAGGTCCCCGGCGCCATGAACTTTTGCCATGAAATTCGCGTAGTTCGCTCACAGCAGAGCACCCTTTACCGAAGAAACCCAGCCCAAACCATGCTGCCTGTTTCTCCGACCATGCGCTCCAGCGCAACATCTGCCCTGCCACTCCCTCCCGCAGTACCGTCCGCCCGCCACATTCCCGCTTCGACTTGATCTGACGCAACACGCATTGCCGCCTCCCGTATCAAGGTCAGCTTTTAGCCCATTCCTTCGATAGCATGTCCAGCGACCACACCGCGCCGGGCGCGCCGCCCGTGCTGCGCCTGACGCTCACGCGCGATGCCCTCGCCAGTGCCGGCGACGGTCCCGTCGCGCCCGGCTGGCATAGCGAAACGCATGTGCTGTCGGGCGCGCGCGGCATCGGCAGCTGCCGCGTGGCGCTCGATATCGGCCCGGGCGACGTGGTGGAGCTGCTGCTGTGCGACGGCAACTCCTTGCTGGCGAGCAGCCTCGACCTGCCCCGTTACCTGGGCCCGCCCGGCGCCGCGCGCGACGGCGTCCCGGCCAGCATCGAGGTGGGCCTGGCCCTGCGGCCGCAGGCGCCGCGCCAGCCGCCGGGCGCCAGCCGCGACGGCCTGGGCGCCTGGATGCTGCGCGCGCTGCGCGTGTACCGCAGCGGCGTCGGCGCCATGACGGCGCTGGCGGCGGCCGGGGCCTTCCAGGATCGCCAGCTCGAGCAGCGCCTGGGGCTGTACCGCTGCGGCATGGAGCCGGGCAGCCTGATACAGGTCGCCAGCGTGCCGGCCGGGCCCGAACCCGTGCTGTTGCTGCTGCACGGCACGGCCTCGTCGACGCCGCGCAGCTTTGGCGGCCTGTGGCGCGCCGGCCTGGCGCCGCAGCTGATGGCCCTGTATGGCAACCGCATCTATGGCTATGAACACCGCAGCCTCAGCGAAAGTCCCATCCACAATGCGCTGATGCTGGTGCGCCAGCTGCCGCACGGCGCCGTGCTGCACCTGCTGGCCCATTCGCGTGGCGGGCTGGTGGGCGAATTGCTGGCGCGCGCGCAACGGATCGACAGCCGCGGCGCCGTCGACCTGGCCGACGACGGCCTGGGCCGCCTCGGTGAAAACACCGTGGGCGGCGAAGCGTTCAACGGCCACGATATCGAGCATTTCACGGCGCAGTCGCAGCTGTGCGGACGCGGCGGCCATGCCGGCGATGCGGCCTGCCTGCGCGAACTGAGCATGGAACTCAAGACGCGCGCCATCCGCGTCGCCCGCTTCGTGCGCGTGGCCTGCCCCGCGCGCGGCACCACCTTGCTGTCGGGCCGCCTCGACCGCTGGGCCAGCGTGATGTTCAACCTGGCCAGGCCGGCGGCGCGCGTGGACGGCGGCGGCGCGGCGCTGGCCGAGGCGGCCGATGGCTGCGCCGCCTTCCTGCTGGCCGTGGTGCAGCAGCGCTGCGACGCGCGCATCCTGCCGGGGCTGGCGGCGATGATGCCCGACTCGCCGCTGGTGGCCCTGCTCAACGCGCCCGACGTGCGCGTGGCCAGCCCCCTGCATGTGCTGGCCGGCGCGTGCAGCGGCGACAGCTTGCTGGGCTGGCTGGGCGACTGCCTCGGCAGCATTTTCTATGGCGGCCAGAGCGACCTCGTGGTCAATTGCGCCTCGATGGCCGGCGGCGCCACGCGCAGCACGCCCGTGCGGCAACTGCTGCTGTGCGGCCCGCAGGTACACCACCTGAACTACTTCGAACGCGCGCCATCGAGCATGGCTACCCTGCGGGCGCTGGCCGGCGACGACGCCGCCTACCAGTCCCTGCCCGGCATCGAGCACGGCATGCTGGCGCGCGGCGGCGAAGTGCCGAAGCGGCGCGCGCAGGCGCCCATCGTGCTGCTGCTGCCCGACATCATGGGCAGCCATCTGCAGGTGGGCAGCAACCGCATCTGGTTCGACCCCGTCAACCTGGTCGAAGGCCGCATCGAACGCCTGGCCGTGGGCCAGCCGCACATCGTCAGCGCCGGCTGGCTCGAGCCGTGCTACGAACCGTTTGCCCGTTTTCTCGCGCAAAGCCAGGAAGTGCGGCCATTTACCTATGACTGGCGCCTGTCGCTGCGCGATGGCGCCGCCGCCTTCCTGCCCGTGCTCGACGCCGCCCTGCGCGATGCCGGGGAACGCGGCCAGCCGCTGCGCATCGTCGCCCACGGCATGGGCGGCCTCGTGGCGCGCCTGGCGCTGAAGGAACGCTGGCAGCGCCTGGGCGAGCTGCCCGGCAGCCGCCTGCTGCAGGTGGGCACGCCCAACGGCGGCACGCAGGCCATGGTGCAAGTGCTGCTGGGACGCGATCCGCTGGTGCAGATGCTGGCCAGCTGGATAGGCTGGAAGCACACGCGGCGCCAGTTCCTCGGCTTCGTGCGGGCCTTTCCCGGCGTGCTGGAAATGCTGCCGTGGCCGCGCGCGCAGGCAGGGCGCGATGCCATCGATTATTTCGACCCGGCCGCCTGGCGCCAGCTGGCGCAGGGCGACCACGCAGCGGACCTGCCCGGCGGCTGGCAGGCGCCCGAGGCGCAGGCGCTGGCGGCGGCGCGCGCCACCGTGGCCCTGCTGGAAGCGGCCCCGCTCGAGGCGCGCCACTGCAGCTACCTGGCCGGCTGCGCCGACACGCCGGTGGCGCTGCGCCTGCGCGATGGCGGCATCGAAGTGGCGTGGTCGCCGGACGGCGACGGGCGCACGGCGTGGGAAGGCGCCATCCCGGCCGGCGTGCGCGCCTGCTATGTGCCGGCCGCGCATGGCGACCTGCTGCTGCAGAAGGAGCTGTACCCGGCCATCGCGCAGCTGCTCGACAGCGGCCATGCGCCGCAGCTGGCCGGGCACCCGCCGCACCAGCCGGGCAGCATGCCGCCCCGCTTCCGTCCGCACGCGCCGGACGCGGCGCCGCTGTATCCGCTGCCGCAGGAATTGCTCGACGCGGCCATCGGCGCCGCCCGCCCCGCCGCCGCGCCGGAGAACCAGCCGCCGCGCCTGAGCATTTCCGTCATCCACGGCAGCATGGCCTCGGCCGACGCGCCCGTCATGAGCGGCTGCTATGCGTATGAATCGCTGCGCGGCAGCATGAGCTTTCTCGACCGCCTGCTGGGCGGCAAGCTGCAGGAAATCCATGCGCTGGGCCGCTTCCCGCAGCGCCCCGACGCCGCGCTGGTGGTGCTGCAGCCCGACGCGGCGCGCCGGCCCGGCGGCGCCATCGTCATCGGCCTGGGCGCGCTGGGCGAACTGACGCCCGGCGAACTGGCGCGCGCCTTTGCCGGCGGCCTGCTCGAATACGCGTGCGTCTGCCTGCAGGTGCGCGCCGCCGGCCAGCTGGCCGCGCCGCCCATGGCCGAACACGGCTTGCGCGTGGCCAGCCTGCTGTCCGGCTCGGGCTATGGCGGCTTGAGCATCGCCCTGTGCGCGCGCGCCCTGATCGACGGCGCGCGCAGCGCCAACCGGCGCCTGGAAGACGCGGGCATGGCGTGCCGCATCGGCCATATCGGCATCTACGAGCAATCCGAGGCGCGCGCCATCGCCGCCGCCGTGGCCATCGAACAGATCATGGCCGAAGCGCGCTACCAGGACAGCTTCGCGTTCGAGCGGCGCATCCGCCACAGCCCCGGCGGCTACCGGCGCATCCTGCCCAGCCTGAGCGGCGACAACGGCTGGCGCCGCGTGCAGATCGTCGCCGCCGATCTCTCCGGCGCGCTGCGCTTCACCCTGCTGACGGACCGCGCCCACAACAGCGTCGACGAGGAACCGAACCAGCGGCAAGCCGTCGATGGCCTGATCATGGACGCCACCGACAACACCACCGACCAGCCGGGCCTGTCGCGCGCCCTGTACGAACTGATGCTGCCAAACGGCCTGAAGGCGGCCATTCCCGAGATGCGCGGCCTGATCCTGGCCGTCGACCAGAGCGCCGCCATCTACCCGTGGGAGCTGATGCGCGACGAGGCGGGCAGCGAGGAAAGCCCGCTGTCGACGCGCATCGGCATGGTGCGCCAGCTGGCCAGCCTGCGCGAACAGCCGCCCGCCATCAGCCCGCCCAGCAACAGCGTGCTGGTGATCGGCGACACGGATTCCGGCCTGCCCGAGCTGCCCGCCGCGCAAGCCGAGGCGCAGGACGTGGCGCGCATGTTCGGCGCGTATGGCTACCAGGTGCGCGAGCTGCTGCGGCCGCAGGCGCAGCGCGTGCTGGTGCACCTGTTCGACGAGCGCTATTTCGCCATCCACCTGGCCGGCCATGGCGAAGTGGCCGGTCCCGGCATCGCCCATACGGGCCTGGTGCTGGGGCCGAAGACGCGCCTGACGGCGGCGCAGGTGAGCAAGCTGAAACGCGTGCCGCAATTCGTCTTCGTCAATTGCTGCCACCTGGGCGACATGCGCCCGGACGCCATCGCGCCGTGGTCGAAGCTGGCCGCCAGCCTGGCCACGGCCTTCATCGAAATGGGCGCGCAGGCGGTGATCGCGGCCGGCTGGCGCATCGACGACCAGGCGGCCAGCATCTTCGCGCACAGTTTTTATCACGCCATGCTGAGCGGCGAATATTTCGGCGACGCCGTGCGCCTGGCGCGCGAGGCGACCTACCTGCAGTTTCCCGCCTCGAACACCTGGGGTGCCTACCAGGCCTATGGCGATGACCGCTACCGTTTTCCGAACACGCAAAGCCGGCCCTGGCAGGCGCCCGACTACCGCTACCACGGCCATTTGCTGGCCGACCTGGAAACCCTGCACGCGCGCCTGGCCGGCGCCGATGCGGCGCGGCGCGCCGCCATCGAGAAAAAGCTGTCGAGCATCGAGGAAGCCGTGCGCGCGCGCTTCTTCGGCTGCGCCGACATCCGCGAAAACATGGCCGCCACGCGGGCCGGCCTCGGTGGCCTGGACAACACCCTGCGCGCCATCGAACATTACCGCGCGGCGCACAGCGCGGCCGACGGCAAGGTGGCCTTGCGCGCCATGGCGCACTGGGCCGAACTGGAAATACGCCAGGGCGCGGCCCTGTGCGGACTCGATGCGGGCGCCGGCATCGACGTGCCGGCCACGCCCGACCCCGAGCAGGGCCGGCAGCTGATGCAGGACGGCAAGCAGCATATCGACCTGCTGGTGGCACTGGCGCCCACGGCGCAGCGCCTGGCCCTGCTGGGCCGCTACTGGGCCTACGTCGCGCGCCTGGCCTGCAGCGGGGGGAGCTCGGGCGCGCCGGCCCTGCGCGCCATGACGGATGCCTGCCTGGCCGCGCTGGACGAGGCGCGGCTGCGCAGCGGCGTGGCCGACTGCGACCTGATTTTCCAGGTGCTGGCGGGCGCCGTGCTGCTGAAGGTCCATGGCGACGACAGCGCCTGGCGCGCGCTGCACCCGCAGCTGGGCGAGCTGCTGCACGACGCCATCGCCTATGCGCGCCAGCGCCATGCGGACGAACACCGCGCCATCGACGCCGGCGCCCCCGTGCGCGCCGCCCTGCTGGCGGCCCTGTGGCAGGTGCCGGACGGCCAGCCCTTCGATGCGCCGGCGCGCGCCGCCTTCCTGGCGCTGTACCACGACGCCGTGCGGCGCCACGGCAGCATCGGCGAACCGGAAGCGCTCACGCTGCCCGTACGCTTCCTGCTCGAACTGCTGCCGCCCGACGGCGCGGACGCCGGCCTGCGCGCCGCGCTGCAGGCGCTGGCCGGCCAGCTACGGCCGTGAGATGCGCAGGCGACGCCTAGTTGGCCGGCACCACGCCGTAATGGCGCGCATAGCGTTCATCGAGATTCGCCAGCGGCATCATCATGAACATGTCGGCGCTTTCGAAATCGGGATCCCACGCCGGTTCGCCGCAAATCCATGCGCCCGAGCGCAGGTAGCCCTTGATCAGCGGCGGCACTTGCGGCTTGTGCGCCGCTTCCACCTGGTGGATGGGGAACGGCAGGTGCGGCGTGACGCGGTATTCGGCCGGCGCCATGTGCTTTTCCGCCAGCGCCTGGTACACGGCGACGGCATTGTGGCCGCCATCGGCCAGGCTGATGCTGGCGCAGCCGACCAGGTAGTCGCAGCGTTCGCGGCGCATGTACTCGGCCAGGCCAGACCACAGCAGCATGATCACGCTGCCGCCCCGGTATTTCGGGTGGATGCAGGCGCGGCCCGCTTCGACCATGCGCCCGCGCAGGTTGTTCAGGCGGCTCAGGTCGAATTCGTTTTCCGAGTACAGGCGGCCGATCTTGGCCGCCTTGGCCGCGCTCAGCACGCGGTAGGTGCCCACCACCTTCAGGGTATCGGCGTCGCGCACGATCAGGTGATCGCAATGGGCGTCGAATTCATCGCTGTCGAGGCCATCGGCGTTCGCCAGCGACGTCAGGCCCATGGTCTCGATAAACACCTTGTAGCGCAAACGCTGCACTTCGCGCAATTCTTCGGCCGTACTGGCCTGGCTCAGCACCAGCTGGACCGGCCGGGCCTTGGCTTCGGCCGATGCGATTATGTTTTGCATGGTTTCATCCCCTGTGATCAAGACGACTCCAGCGTACTTGCCTAATATGTCAGGAAAATGACAGCCAAATGTCATTTCCATGACGCAAGTCAAAACCGTGGGCAGATCGTGCATAATTACCACACTCGCCCAGCAGGAAGACACCATGAAAGACGCAGACGCCGCCCCGGAAGCGGCCCCGGAAGCCGCCCACATCACGCCCTACACGAAGCCGGCCGCCGGCTGGGACGCGCTGAAACACGTGGCCATCAGCCTGCGCCAGGAACGCGTGGCGCCCGGCAACCTGAAGGCGCTGCTGGCGCAAAACCAGCCGGACGGCTTCGACTGCCCCGGCTGCGCCTGGCCCGACCGCAACTACGCTTCCACGTTCGCATTTTGCGAAAACGGCGCCAAGGCCGTCGCCGCCGAAGCGACCAGCCGCCGCGCCGGCCCCGAGCTGTTTGCCAGCCATACCGTGACGCAGCTGCTGGCGCAGTCCGACTATGCGCTCGAGCAGCACGGCCGCCTGACGCAGCCGATGGTCTACGACGCCGCCAGCGACCGCTATGTGCCGATCGCCTGGGACGACGCCTTCGCCCTGGTGGGCCGCCACCTGCGCGCCCTGCCCGACCCGAACCAGGCCGCCTTCTACACGTCGGGGCGCGCCAGCAACGAAGCGGCCTTCCTGTACCAGCTGATGGCGCGCCTGTACGGCACCAACAACTTCCCCGACTGCTCGAACATGTGCCACGAGGCGACCAGCCGCGGCTTGCCGGCCACCGTCGGCATCGGCAAGGGCACGGTGACCCTGGACGATTTCGACCTGGCCGACACCATCCTCATTTTCGGCCAGAACCCCGCCACCAACCATCCGCGCATGCTGGCCGAGCTGCGCGGCTGCGCGCGGCGCGGCGGCAGCATCGTTTCCATCAATCCCCTGCGCGAGCGCGGGCTCGAACGCTTCATGGACCCGCAAAGCGCGCTGGAAATGGCGACCCTGGGCAGCACGCGCCTGGCCGGCCTGTTCGTGCAGCCGACCCTGGGCGGCGACTTCGCCCTGATCAAGGCCGTCGCCAAGCGCGTGCTCGAACACGACGACGCGGCGCTGGCGGCCGGCGCGCCCGCCATCATCGATCACGCGTTCATCGCGGAGCACTGCAGCGGCTTTGCCGCCTTTGCCGACGACCTACGCGCAGAGAACTGGCAACTGCTCGTGGCGGAATCGGGCGTGGCGCGCGCGCAGATCGAGGCGCTGACGGACATCTTCGTCAACGGCCAGCGCATCATCGCCACCTGGGGCATGGGCTTGACGCAGCACAAGCACAGCGTGGCGGCCATCCGCATGCTGTCGAACCTGATGATGCTGCGCGGCCAGGTCGGCAAGCCGGGCGCCGGGCTGTGTCCCGTGCGCGGCCACTCCAACGTGCAGGGCGACCGCACGGTGGGCATCGAGGAAAAGCCGAGCGCTGCATTCCTCGACCGCCTGGGCCAGGTCTATGGCTTTGCGCCGCCGCGCGCACACGGCCACGACGTGGTGGCCACCATCGAAGCGATGCAGCGCGGCGACGTCAAGGTGTTCATCGCCCTGGGCGGCAATTTCGCCGCCGCCTCGCCCGATACGCCCGTCACCTGCGCCGCCCTGCGCAACTGCGCGCTGACGGTGCAGGTGGCCACCAAGCTCAATCGCAGCCACCTGGTGATCGGCCGCGCCGCGCTGCTGCTGCCCACGCTGGGACGCACGGAGATCGACCTGCAGGGCGGCGTGGCGCAGGGCGTGACGGTGGAAGACTCGATGAGCATGGTGCATATCTCGTATGGCCGCAACGCGCCCGCCGCGCCGCAACTGCTGTCGGAAGTGGCCATCGTGGCCGGCATGGCCGAAGCGACGGTGGGCAACGGCCTGGTCGACTGGCGCGCGTATGCGGCCGACTATGCGCGCATCCGCGACGACATCGAAAAGGTCTTCGATGACTTTTACGACTACAACGCCAGGGTGGCGCAGCCGGGCGGCTTTCATTTGACGGTGGCGTCGCGCCAGCGCGTGTGGAAGACGGCCAGCGGCAAGGCCAGCTTCCTCGTCGCGCCGCTGGACCTCGACACGCCGCTGCACCGCGCCCGCAAGCGCCATGGCGAGCGCCTGATGGTCCTGATGAGCACGCGCTCGCACGACCAGTACAACACCACCATCTACGGCATGGACGACCGCTACCGGGGCGTGTACGGCACGCGCCGGGTGGTCTTCGCGAATCCGGACGATATCGCCATGCTGGGCTTTGCCGATGGCGACCTGGTGGACCTGCTCGGCGCCTGGGATGACGGCGTGGCGCGCCGCGCCGACGGCTTCCGGCTGGTCGCCTATGACATCCCGCGCGGCTGCCTGGGTGCCTATTATCCGGAGACGAACGCGCTGGTGCCGCTGGCCAGCACGGCCGACGGCGCCGGCACGCCGACGTCGAAGTCCGTGCCCGTGCTGCTGCAGCGCAGTGCCGCCTAAATGCTGATACCGGGCGTGTAGTCGACGTACGCATCCTGGCGGCAGAAGCCCACCAGCTTCATGCCGGCCTGGGTGGCGATGGAAATGGCCAGCGAGCTGGGAGCGGAGATCGTCGCCAGCAGCGGAATCTGCATGCGCGCCGCCTTGCGCGCCAGCTCGTAACTGCCGCGGCTGGACAGGAAGACGAAGCCACGCCGCAGGTCGACATCGTGCAGCGCGAGATGGCCGATCAGCTTGTCCAGGCCATTGTGGCGGCCGATATCCTCGAACACGTGCACGATGGCGCCGTCGGGCGCGCACCAGGCGGCCGCATGCACGCCGCCCGTGGCCAGCATCAGCGCCTGGTGCTCGCGCAGGCCGGCCGACGCGCGCGCCAGCGCGGCGGGCAGGTCGACGTGGATCAGGGCCGGCGGCAGCGCTTGCGGCTGCAAGTCGAGCATCTCGATGCTGTCGATGCCGCACACGCCGCAGCCGCTGCGGCCCGTCAGCGCGCGGCGGCGGTCCTTCAGGCGCACGAAATCCTCCTGGGCGATGGTCAGCGCCACCTCGGCCGAGTCAGGACGCAGGAACACTTCGCAGTCGAAGATGGCGTCGGCGGAGGCGACCACGCCTTCCGTCAGCGCGAAGCCATACGCAAACGCTTCCAGGTCGCGCGGGGTGGCCATCATGACGACGTGGGAAATGCCGTTGAAGACCAGCGCGACGGGAATTTCCTCGGCGACGTGGTCGATGGCGGCAGTGGATTCGCCGCCGCGGTGGCGGACGATGGCGCGCTCGACGAAGCCGGCGCGTTCGATCTCTGTATCTTCTGACATGGCAACCATGGGGGAACTATCACAGGCCCCATGGTAAACCAGAATGGCGCAAGCGGCATGGGAAGCCGCCCGGCCTCCCGCCCGCCGCCATCAATCCTTCTTCGGGCGGCCCGTTTTCAGCTGTGGCAAGCCGGCCAGCACGTTTTGCAGGGTCGCCAGGTCGATCTGGCTGATCAGCGCCACGCCGATGCGCAGCAATTCGCTTTTCTTGATCTCGAAACCGGCCTTCAGGCAGGCTTTCTTGACCTGGCCCAGGACTTCATATTCCGCTTCCGGCATGGTGAAGCTGTCGCGCACCAGCTTCGGCTTGCGGGCCTTTTCCTTGACGGCTGCGACCTTGGCGGCCGGCGCTTTTTTCACGGCGGCAGGCTTGGCGGCGGCTTTCGCTGCCGGCTTGGCGACGGCCCTGGCCGCTGGCTTGGCGGCCGGCTTGGCGGCGGCTTTGGCCAGCGGCTTCGCGACAGCCTTGGCAGCTGGCTTGGCTACGGCTTTCACCTGGACCTTGGCGGCCGGCTTGGCGGCCGGTTTGGCTGCAGCCTTGGCGACAGGCTTGGCAACAACGGCCTTGGCCGCTGGCGCCTTGGCCACGACAGGTTTGGCGGCAACAGGCTTGACCGCCGCCGGTTTCGCTGCCGCTGGCTTGGCAGCCGGCTTCGCGGCGGCTTTGACCACCGGCTTGGCTGCCGGTTTCGCGGCAGGCTTGGCCGCCGGTGCTGCCTTGGCGGCTGCGGCGTTGATCGAGGCGCTGGTGGGGAACATCGAGACGGGCGCGCTGTCGGCTTTTTTGGCTGGAACGGGTTTGGTCATGGGTTTTCCAATCTAATAAATAATATAAACAATATATACTGTTTTTCAAAACCTTGCTTGCTGCACATCAAGTTGCGCCAATATTATCCCCTCCTCACGCGCTTGCGCGTATCGTGAAATCGACCCCGACTTCGTCCCAGAACTCCTGCTCCTTCTCGATCCAGAACGAGACGGTGGGATGGTGTGCCACCCAGCCGCGCTTGATGTCGAGTTCGATGCGGCTCTTCATGCGCAGGCGCAGTTCGCTGAAATCGGCCTCGATACGCGCATGCATGAGCAGGATCGACAGACGCAGCGCCAGCACGGCCTTGGCGAAATCGGGATCGGACAGCACTTCGCCGATCTTGCGCAAATTGCCCTTCTGCGCCAGGATCAGACGGCTCATGGTCTTCTGCTCGCGCGTCGTAAAGCCGGGCAAATCCGCATTTTCAACGATATACGCCGCGTGCTTGTGATAGCCCGTCTGCGACACGGCCAGGCCCACCTCGTGCAGCAGGCTGCTCCAGCGCAGGCATTTCACCAGGGCTTCGGATGTGGGCTTGAGCTGCGCATACATGGCCAGCGCCTGCTGCGCCACCTTGCCGGCGCGCTGCTGGTCGATATGGAATTTGTCCATGCAGCCCTGCACCGACTGCTCGCGCCGGTCGCGCTTGGTGGAGCGCAGGTACAAGTCCCACATCACGCCCATGCGCAAGCCTGCCTCGATCGGCGTCATGGCGGGAATATCGAGTTCGCGGAACAGGCCGATCAGGATGGCCAGGCCGCCGACGATGGTGCTGGCGCGGTCGGGCCGCAGGCCGGGCATGTCGATCCGGCTCGTGTGACCGAGTTCGATGAAGCGGCGCGCCAGCGCATCGAGGCTGGCGCCCGTGAGCAAGCCATCGCCCAGCTTGTTGCGGGCGATAATATCGGCGATCGTGCGGATGGTGCCGGACGAACCGTAGGCCGTCGTCCAGTGCTGCGGGCGGTATGGCGGCGCGGCATCCTCGAAATGGCTGCGCGCCGACAGGATCGCCGCCTCGAACGACGGCGCGTCGATGCGCCCGCCGATGAAGAACGACAGGCTTTGCTTGACCGTGCCCAGGCTGAACGACTCCACGCGCTCGATATCGTGGCCGCGCCCGAGTATCAATTCGGTGGAGCCGCCGCCGATATCCATCACCAGCCGGCGCTCGCCGGGGACGGCCAGCGAATTGGCCACGCCCATGTAGATCAATCGCCCCTCTTCCTCGCCCGAGATGATTTCGATCGGGTAACCGATGGCTTGTTCGGCCAGCGGCAGGAAGACGGCGCCATTGCGTGCCACGCGCATGGCCGACGTGGCCACCACGCGCACGGCTTCCAGCTCAAAACCGGCCAGGATGGCGCGGAAACGCTGCAGGCAGGCCAGCGCCGCCTGCATGGCCGCCTCGGTCAGGTCGCCATTGGCGTCCAGACCCGCGGCCAGGCGTATCGGATCGCGCACGCTCTTGACCACGCGTATCGTGTCGCCATCATGCTTGCCGACGTGTAAACGAAAACTGTTGGACCCCAGGTCCACCGCTGCATACATACTGGCCTCTTGTCTTGTCATTGCTGCACCAACCGCGAAAAAGTTGGCAAACTCAGTTGCTAAACTATATAAATCATTTAAACGATTTAAAAATCCTACCACACTACCCCATCGTATGACAGCGGCATGACAGGATTGTGACAGGAAGTCGCGTAGTAGTAACGTTTAAGAACGCCTGACAAAACCGTAGCCAGCAGAAGGAAGTTGTGGTTAAGAAGCGCAACTGTACGAAGAAGGTACAGTGAGCATCGCAGACCACAAATTCCGACGCGCAGTAGGTTTTGACAGGTGTTCTACGGTACGATGGTCGTGAACAGGTAAACCGCGAAAATCACCAGGTGCACCGTGCCCTGCATGACCGTGGTGCGGCCCGTGCCCAGCGACAGCGTGGCCACCATCAGCGACAGCAGCAGCAGCACTGTCGATTTGATATCGAGTCCCAGCGTGATCGTCAGGCCCGTGGCCAGCGACACGACGACAACGGCGGGAATCGTCAGGCCGATGCTGGCCAGCGCGGAGCCGAGCGCCAGGTTCAAGCTCGTTTGCAGGCGGTTCGCGCGCGCGGCGCGCACGGCGGCCAGGCCTTCGGGCAGCAGCACGATGGCGGCGATGACGATGCCGACCAGGGTTTTCGGCGCGCCCATGGCCGCAATCGCCGTTTCCAGCGCCGGCGCCAGCGACTTGGCCAGCAGCACCACGGCGCCCAGGCACACCAGCAGCGCGCCGGCGCTGATCCAGGCCACGGCCGGCGTCGGCGGCGCGGCGTGCACCTCCTCGTCGCCCACGGCTTCCTTGGGCAGGAAGTAATCGCGGTGGCGCACCGTCTGCACCAGCACGAAGGTGCCGTACAGGACCAGCGAGATCACGGCGATGAAGATCAGCTGGCTGGAGTTGTAATACGGGCCGGCGGCGCTCGACGTGTAGTTCGGCAGCACCAGCGTCAGAATGGCGATGGCCGCCAGCGTGGCCAGCGAGGCGCTCACGCCCAGCAGGCCGAAGGTCTGCTCCTTGTGGCGTCCGGCGCCCAGCAGCAGGCAGATGCCGACGATGCCGTTCAGGATGATCATGATGGCGGCAAACACCGTGTCGCGCGCCAGGCCCGTCGTTTCCGGCCCGCCGGCCAGCATCAGCGAGACGATCAGCGCCACCTCGATCAGGGTCACGGCCAGCGCCAGCACCAGCGTGCCATACGGTTCGCCGATGCGGTGCGCCACCACTTCCGCGTGGTACACGGCGGCCAGCACGCTGCCGATCAGGCCGGCGACCAGCAGAATCTGGTAGGCGCCGCCAAAGTTGAACGTGGAGCCGAACAGGAACAGCCAGCCGGCAATCGGCGCGGCAAGGGGCCATACAGGCAGGGATTTAAGAATTTTCATTATGGGCCTGACAAGAGTAAAAAAGGGGAACTGCGGCGCGGACGGCAAAGGCAAGCAAGCGTGCGCCCCACAGCATAACTTGCTTAGCTTAAATGAAAGTTAGGGAATGCACACGTCTTGCATGCTGGCGCCCCGCCCCTTGGCCATCTTGCTGCGGCGCACCTGCTCGCTACCAGTAACTATAGTCCCTTTGGTAACATGCAGTTTCAATTTTCTTGTCTTTTTACTTCTTCATGCCGTCATACTAGGGGGACGCCTTCCCGGCATAGCTTAAGGAGAGACCATGATTTCAGTACGCAGCACAGCCGCGCGCGCGGCGTTGTTCGTCTTCGCAGGCGGCTTGCTCTGCGCCGCCGCCCAGGCAAGCACACAGGCGCCACGCGCGGACGCCAGCACGGGCACGCCGCCGGCGCGCCTTGACGTTGATGCGGACTGGGCCACGCCGCCCGCGCCCGCCGCCCTGCCAAAGCGGGTGGACCTCGACAGCCTGCCGCCCGCGCCACCGGTGTCGCCACGCGAAGAAAAGATACTGCCCAGGAGCGAGTGGCTAAACGTGGAGCCGATGAAGGCGCCTGACCGGCGCTGCGATCCCGGCCTCGACGCCCTGTTCCTGAGCAAGGAATGCGGCAAGGACCCCAGCTGGCTGGGCTCGCACAAGAAGTAAGGCGGGCCTACGCGTCCAGCGTGCTGGCGCCCTGCGCCTCGACGACCCTGTTGCGGCCGCTCCGCTTGGCCGCCTGCAGCGCTTCGTCGGCGCGCTGGAACAGGCTGACGGTGCTGTCCTCGGCGCGGATGGTGGTCACGCCCAGGCTGGCCGTCAGCTGCAGCACGGCGCGCTCCGTCTTCACGGGCAGCGCCTCGACGGCGGCGCGGATGCGCTCGGCCACCATCAGCGCATCGGCCAGGCTGGTGCGCGGCAGCTGGATGGCGAATTCGGCGCCGCCCAGGCGACCCATCAGGTCGCTGTCGCGCAACTGCTGGCGGCACGTGTCGACGATGGCTTTCAGCACGGCGTCGCCCACCGGATGGCCGTAGCTGTCGTTGACGCGCTTGAAATGGTCGATATTGAGCACCACCAGCGCCGTCGGCAAGCCGGGCCGGCGCGCCAGCGCCATCCACGGCGCCAGCGCCTGGTAAAAGCCGCGCCGGTTCGGCACGCCCGTGGCCGTGTCCAGCACTTCCAGCCGCGCCAGCTCGCCGCCCAGCTTTTCACGCGACAGCAGCAGGTAGCCGAAGGCATTCGTCAGCATCATCAGGTACAGCGCGCCGAAGCCGGCCAGCTGCATCAGTTCCGCGTCAAAATCGGGCACGGCCGCCGCCAGCACGCCGCGCGCGGCGATCAGCAGCGACAGGATGCCCATGCTGACGACGAGGAAGCGGCGCAGCATGCTCGCTTCGCGCCATTTCAGGCACAGGGCGGCCACGCCGGCCAGGAAGAAGCCGGCGACGATCAGCGAGCCGCCGGCGCTGCGCAGCAGCGGCGCCACGTCGAACAGGTAGCAGGCGGCAAACAGCGCGACCGACACGCCCAGCGCGGGCAGCACGTAGCGGCGCCAGCCGCTGCGCCCGGCCGCCTGCCACAGGGCGCCCGCGTCGAGCGCCATGCCGGCGAACAGCAGGCTGTTGCCCAGCAAGATGGAGAGGAAATCGGGCAGCACGCCGCGGAAGTACAGCAGGCACCAGGCCACGGCCTGGCACTGCTTGGCCACCGCCCAGGTGGACATGCTGAGCGACTTCTTGCGCTCGTACTCGAAGAAGAACAGGGCCGCGCACAGGCTCAGGTTGCCGAGTGCCAGGGCCAGTACCAGGGTCTTGATTTCCATGGGCTAGGCAGGCGCCGCGGCGACGCGGCGCATCAGGTCAGATTTCGTGTTCGACATTGGTGCTGCCGTCGCCGACCTTGCTGGCCCAGGCCTGCACGAAGTACTGCTTTTCCGCGTCGCTGGGCGCCTCATGCCAGAAGACGATGAGGGTGCCCTTGTGATCGTGGATCTGCGCCACTTTTTCGATAAAGACGAAATTGTCGGCCTGGTCGGCCAGCGCCGCCGCGTAGCCATACACGCGCGTCAGCCGCTCGATGCGGTCCGGCTCCGTAAAACTGTTCGTCGCCGTAATGATGGGGTGATCCAAAAACATGCTTGTCTCCATGGTGCCCGACCGCGCGGCCCTGCCGCTGCGCGCCGTATGCTGCCTTGCGCTGCCTGCCATCCCGCGCGCGAAAAAAAGCGGGAGGCCAGCCCGCCGCCGCTGCACGCGGACGCTGTGTGCGGATTAATCGGGTATGCTCATGGGAGCTTATCAGATTTCTCTGAATGCAACAAAACATCGAGCCCAAGTTTACTCAGCGAAGTCGTCCTATGTCGGAAAGCAAATTCACCACGCTGCGCGCCCCGCAAGTGCATACCTGCGGCGACCGGCGCCGCCTGGAATTCGAGCCCGGCATGATCCAGAGCGAAATGCTGCTGTCGCGCCCCGACCACCTGCTGCTGCGCTATGCGCGCGCCATGATGTGCTTTACCCTGTTCGTGCCGCGCCCGCGGCATATCCTGATGGTGGGCCTGGGCGGCGGTTCGCTGCTGAAGTTCTGCCACCGCCACCTGCCGCACGCGCGCATCACCGTGCTGGAACTGCGCGCCGACGTGATCGCCCTGCGCGAGCAGTTCATGCTGCCGCCCGACGACGCGCGCCTGCGCATCATCGAGACGGACGCCGTCAGCTACATCCGCCAGCATCCGGGCTGCGCCGACGTGCTGCTGCTCGACGGCTACGACGAGACGGGCTTGCCGCCGGCCCTGGGCAGCGCGCGCTTTTATGCGGACTGCCTGCGTGCCCTGCTGCCCGGCGGCGTGCTGGTGGCCAACCTGTTCAGCTATGACCGCCAGTATCCGGCCATGCTGGAGCGCCTGATGCTGACCTTCCGCGGCGCCGTCTGCAGCTTCGATGGCATCGCCGGCAACAACCGCATCATCTTCGCGGCCAGGCCGGACAAGCTCGGGGCCGGCCGCGCCCTGCGCGTCGTGCGCCTGGCGCGCTGGCGGCGCGCCTGCGGCATGGGCTTCCTGAACCGGCTGCTGCCGGCGTGGCAGCTGTGGCGCCTGCGCCGGCAAGCGGATGCAGGCACGGGTGCAGGCAGCGACCGATAGTCGTCTTCCCCGGCCATAGATTTTGTTGCTTATTAGCAGTAATTTGGTGCAAAATCAGCATGATGGATGTGGTTTATGACAAACTACGGCCTGCGCGGGCCGGCCCGCGCGCTGCCGAACAATTGTCACCATGAAGTGAAATAGGAATCCCCCCATGTTGCGTGGCCGCCTGCCATTCTCGATTTCCGCCGCGGCCGCACTGACCTTTGCCTGCGGCGCCAGCGTGACGGCCGTGCTGTTCGCCGCCATCAGCCAGCTCGAATACGACAAGATGAGCCTGAGCCTGCAACAGCGCGCCGGCGCGCGCGTGGCCGCCATCGAACAGGGACTCGACGACGCGGTGGAAGTGCTGACCACCACCAACCAGCTGTTTGCCGCCATCGTGCCCGTCACGCGCGAACAGTTCCACGACTTCACCACGCCGCTGCTGCAGCGCCACCCCTTCATCCAGGCCTTCAATTTCCACCGCTTCGTGCCGCACGCGCAGCGCGCCGAATTCGAGGCCGGCCTGCGGCGCATCGTGCCCGACTACGCGATGACGGAAATGCGCAATGGCGCCGTCGTGCCGGCCGCCGCGCATGCCAGCTACCTGATGGTCGACTACCTGGAACCGCTGGAAGGCAACCGTCCCGCCTTCGGCCTGAACGTGCGCCCGGACGGCTTGCTGGCCGGCGCGCTGGAACAGGCCATCATCAGCGGCCAGACCACGGCCACCGGCCTGCTGGCCCTGGCGCAGGGGCCGCAGCGCGGCTTCGTCATCCTGCGCCCCGTGTACCGCCATGGCATGCCGCTGCAAACCATACAGCAGCGGCGCGCGGCGCTGATCGGCGATACGGCGGCCGTCATCCGCGGCAGCGAACTGGTACAGAAAATCCTCGCCGGCGCCGACCTGCTGAGCGATCCGCAGCTGGAAATCAGCGTCTATGCGGACGCGGGCGCCGACCCGCGGCACATCATCTTCCGGCATGGCAAGGCCACAACCGACCAGCCGGCCAGCGCCTGGGAATCGCTGCCGCGCTGGCTGCAATTCGCCTACCACAACGGTTATGACAGCGCCTTTGCCGCCGCCGGCCGGCCCTGGCATGTGCGCGTGGTAGCCCATCCGCGTCCTTTCCTGGCCGACCACCTGGGCTCCCTGTTCACCCTGCTCACGGGATTGCTGTTCAGCGTGCTGACGACCGCCTTCGTGCAAACGCTGACACAGCGCTCGCGCCGCGTGCAACTGCTGGTCGAGCAGCGCACCGCCGACCTCAAGCGCAGCAATGAACTGCTGAGCGCCGACGTGCGGGCGCGCCAGCGTACCGAGCGGGCGCTGCAGGAAAGCGAAAAGCGCTTCCGCCGCCTGCTGGCCCTGTCCTCGGACTGGTACTGGGAGCAGGATGCCCATTTCTGCTTCACCCACATCACCAGCGGTTTCACGGACAAGTCGAACATGCCGCTGGAACGCTTCATCGGCATGACGCGCTGGGACAACAACCCGGAGATGCGCAATTCACGCTGGGGCAAGCAGCATATCGCCAACCTGGAAGCCCACCTGCCCTTCTTCAACCTCGAATATGCGATGAACGACCGCGATGGCCAGCTGCGCTGGTTCAGCATCAACGGCGAACCGCTGTTCAATGAGCTGGGCGAATTTCGCGGCTACCGGGGCACGGGCTCGGAAATCACGGAACGCAAGCTGGCCGAGCAGCAAATCCAGCATATCGCCCACCACGACGTGCTCACGGGCCTGCCCAACCGCGCCCTGCTGCGCGACCGCCTGGCGCAAGCCATGGCCCTGTCGCGCCGCAAGAACCGCGCGCTGTGGGTGCTGTTGATCGACCTCGACCGGTTCAAGTTCGTCAACGACAGCCTGGGCCACAAGGCCGGCGACCTGCTGCTGAAAACCATCGCCGCGCGCCTGCAGGCCAGCCTGCGCGAAAGCGATACCGTGGCGCGCCTGTCCGGCGATGAATTCGTCACCATCCTGTGCGAGCAGGCCGACGAAACCCTCAGCAGCGCCATCGTGCAGCGCGTGATGGATGCCGTGGCGCAGCCGGTCATGCTCGACGGCAAGGAGTTTTTCGTCACCTGCAGCATCGGCGTGGCCGTCTACGACATGCCCGGCGACGTGACCTTGAATGGCGAGACGCAGAACCTGATCGAACAGGCCGACATCGCCATGTACTGCGCCAAAAAACAGGGCCGCAACAACATCAAGTTCTACACGCCGGCCATGAACCAGGCCACGCTGGAGCGCCTGCGCATCGAGACGGCGCTGCGCAACGCCCTCGAACGGGAGCAGTTCGTGCTGCATTACCAGCCGCAGCTGGACCTGGCCAGCGGCCGCATCGTCGGCCTCGAAGCGCTGCTGCGCTGGCAGCATCCTGACCTGGGCATGGTGGCGCCGCAGCGCTTCATCGCGCTGGCCGAGGATACGGGCCTGATCGTGCCGATCGGCGCCTGGGTCATGCGCCAGGCGTGCACGCAGATGCAGGCCTGGCATGCGGCGGGACTGGGCCGGCTGCGCCTGGCGGTGAACCTGTCGGCGCGCCAGTTCAACGAGCCGAACCTGGTGGCCTCGATCGCCGACGTGCTGGCCGAGACGGGCCTGGCGCCGGCCTGCCTGGAACTGGAGCTGACGGAAAGCCTGTTCATGCACGACGTGGCGCTGGCCGTCAGCCAGCTGCACGACATGAAGGCGCTGGGAGTGCAGCTGTCGATCGACGATTTCGGCACCGGCTACTCGAGCTTTGCCTACCTGCGCACCTTCCCCATCGACGTGCTGAAGATCGACCGCAGCTTCGTCAACGACGTCGCCAGCGACGCCGACGACGCGGCCATCGTCGTCTCCATCATCGCCCTGGCGCACAACCTGAAGCTGCGCGTGGTGGCCGAAGGCGTGGAGACGGCCGAACAGCTCGACTACCTGCGCCGCCACGGCTGCGACGAGGCGCAAGGCTTTTATTTCAGCCATCCGCTGCCTGCGCACGAGGTGGAAGCGCTGCTGCGGGCGGAAGAAGCGGCCGTCGCGCCCTAGCCCGCGGCGCCAGGACTACGCTGCCGGCAGCCTGGCGATGATGTCGAGTTCCTGCCATTCCCCGTCCAGGCCCGCTTGCGCCAGGAACGAGGCCACATCCGTGGCGCGCGCCGCATCGATGTGCCGGTCCGCATGCGGCCACAGCAGATCGCACTCCGTGCAGACGATGACTTCCTGTCCTGTTTTCCGGACCCTTGCGCGTACCAGGTCGCCGTACGCGTCGCAGGTCGGACACTGCATGCCGTTCTCCTTCATGGCCGGGCTACAGCTTTTGCTGCAGGAATTCGAGGAAGCAGCTGATGCGCTGCGCCAGCTGCGTATTGCGGTAGTACACGGCGTGGATCTGCTGCCGGTAGCCCGTGTAGTACGGCTGCAGCACCTGCACCAGGCGGCCGGCGGCGATATCGTCCTTCGTCATGAAGTCGGACAGGCAGACGATGCCCTGGTCGTGCAGGGCCAGCTGGCGCAGGGTCTCGCCGCTGGACGCGGCCAGCGCCGGCACGATCTGCAGGCTGTTGCCGGCCGCGTGGCGCAGCGGCCAGTTGTTGCCCAGCTCGTACTGGGCAAAACCCAGCAGCGCATGGCCGGCCAGCTCTTCCGGCGTCGCCGGCGTGCCGTGACGCGCCAGGTAGGCCGGCGTGGCCAGCACGTGCAGGGGGCTGGCACTGAGCGGACGCGCATGCAGGGTCGAGTCGACCAGGGCGCCGATGCGGATGGCGATATCGGTGCGGTGCTCGAGCAGGTCGGCGATCTGGTCGTTGCTGGTCAGTTCCAGGCGGATGTCCGGGTACATGGCGCGAAATTCGGCCACGTGCGGCACCACGCAATGCAGCATGAAGGGCGAGGCGGCGTCCACGGACAGGCGGCCGGCCGGTTTCTGGCGGCGGATGCGGATCGACTCTTCCACGTCTTCCATCGAGGCGAGGATGGCGCGCGCCTTTTCCAGGAACAGCTGGCCCTCTTCCGTCAGCTCCATGCGCCGCGTGGTGCGCGTCAGCAGCGACGTCGCCAGCTTGTCTTCCAGGCGGGACAGGGCGCGGCTGACGCCCGAGGTGGTTTGTCCAAGGTGCACGGCGGCCGCGCTCAGGGTGCCGCTGTCGATGACGGTGACGAAGATTTTCAGATCGTCGGAATTGATATCCATTCTAGCCTTATTATTGCCTGTATTTCACATATTGCGCCATTATAATGGAATCATGGCAACAGTGAAGGCGACGGCCAACGTCAGGCTACGTAGAATAAAATGGCGATAAAATGGCAGCTGCTGCCGGCCAGCACGAACAGGTGCCAGATGCCGTGGCCATGGCGCAGCTTGTGGTCGGTGGCGTAGAAGGCGATGCCGCCCGTGTAGCACAGGCCGCCCGCCACCAGCCACAGGAAACCGTCCCATTCCAGCGCGGCCAGCAAGGGCTTGATGCCGATGACGATCAGCCAGCCCATCGCCACGTAAATCACCAGCGAGAGGATGCGCGCGCCCCTGGCATACACATATTCCTGCACGATGCCGATCAGCGCCAGCCCCCACACGACGCCGAACAGCGACCAGCCCCACGGCCCGCGCAGGGTGACCAGCATGAACGGCGTGTAGGTGCCCGCGATGAGCAGGTAGATGGCGCAATGGTCGAGCCGCTGCAGCACGGCCTTGGCCTTGCCGCGCACGCTGTGGTACAGGGTGGATGTGAGGTAGAGGGTCAGCAGCATGGCCGCATACACGCTGCAGCTGACGATTTTCCACGGGTCGCCCGTGCGGGCCGCCACGACGATCAGGATGACGCCGCCGATGGCCGCCAGCGCGGCGCCCACCGTATGGGAAATGCTGTTGAAACGTTCACCGTAATACATGCACCACCGCCCGCCCCGTTGAAAACAGGCTCATCGTACACGCTTGGGGACCAGGTGAAGCAACTTCACCCAATAGAAATGCCGGGATCGGCCCCTGAGGGTCCGACCCCGGTACCTGCTTTGGGGCTGTCAATCAAGCCGCTTCCGCCTTCTTGCGCGCCGGCGTCTTGCGCGGCGCCTTGGCCGGCTTGTCTTCGGCCACGGGGGCGATTTCCACCGGTGCCGCTTCGACAAGCACTGGCGCTGCCTCGACCACGGCGTCTACCGCCTTCTTGGCCGGCTTTTTCGCCGCTGCCGCCTTGCGGGCCGGCGTGCGCGGCTTGGCCTTCGGCTTCGCTTCGGCTACCGCTTCCACGACCGGTTCAGGCTCAGGCTCAGCCACTGGCGCAGGCACGGCTTCCGGCACGGGCGCTGCCTCGACAACGTCGGCGCGCGCTTCGCGGGCGCCATCGCCATTCTTGCGGCCGCCACGGCCATTGCGGCGCGCACCGCGCTTGGCATTGCCTTCGTCGGCCGCCGCTTCGGCCACTTCATGCACCACGTCCGGCTGCGGTGCCGGCGCATACTGTTCCACGACGACCGCTTCGGCGTCGGCCACCGGCACGAAGGCCTGTGGCGCGGCTTCGCCGCGGCGATGTTCGTTCTGCTTGCGGCCGCCACGGCCATTGCGGCGCGAATCGCGGCGGCTGCCGCCCTCGCGGCTGCCCTCTTCCGTCACGGCCGTCTCGCCGGCGACGGCGGCGTCGCTGCCCGTCTCCGCGCTGAGCGGCGCCGCTACCGGAACCAGGCCGCTGCTGCGGTAGACATAGGCGCCCGATTTCTCGTCGCGGCCGAACTCCAGCAAGCCGCGCGTCTGCGCTTCTTCCAGCAGGTTGCCGAAGGTGCGGAAGCCGTAATACGACTCGCTGAAATCGGGTTTGCGGCGCTTGATCGCCTCTTTCAGCATCGATGCCCAGATCTTGCCGCTGTCGCCGCGCTCGGAAACGAGCGCGTCGAAGGTCTCGACGGCCATCTCGATCGCTTCCGTCTTGCGCGACTCGTATTTTTCCTTGCGGCGCACTTCCTCGTCCGGCGAGCGCTTGGCGGCCGGCGTTTCGCGCGCGTCGCGCTTGGCGGCCGTGCGGCGGCTTTCGCGCACCAGGTCGTCGTAGAAAATGAATTCGTCGCAGTTGGCCACCAGCAGGTCGGAAGTCGACTGCTTGACGCCCACGCCGATCACCTGCTTGGCGTTTTCGCGCAGCTTCGACACCAGCGGCGAAAAATCGGAATCGCCGCTGATGATGACGAAGGTGTTGACGTGCGCCTTGGTGTAGCACAGGTCCAGCGCATCGACCACCAGGCGGATGTCGGCCGAATTCTTGCCGGACTGGCGCACATGGGGAATTTCGATCAGCTCGAAGTTCGCTTCGTGCATGGTGCCCTTGAAGCTTTTATAGCGGTCCCAGTCGCAATACGCCTTCTTGACGACGATGCTACCCTTGAGCAACAAGCGTTCCAGGATCGGTTTGATATCGAATTTTTCGTAATTTGCATCTCGCACGCCGAGCGCGACGTTCTCGAAGTCGCAAAACACGGCCATGCTGAGGTTTTCTGGGGATGACGCCATAAGGGTGAATTCTCGCTTGATGATAAGGGCGGACGGGAAGCGCAACGCCTCCCTTTTCGCCTAGTATATTCGCCCGCCGCCCGTTTCGGCGACAACTATCGTGCGCGCCCGCCTATTCCGCGCCGCCGGCGGCGCTCGCGCCACTACGGTTTCCCGTCCAGACGACGCTTTCATCGACCGAATACAGCTGGCACGGCGCGCTGCTGCGCTGCTGGCACGACGCCAGCGCGCGCACATCGGGACTTTCGCCCTCCGCCGCCCAGCCCCAGGCGCCGCTGGCCGAAACGGCAAAGGCGCGCGGCGCCGTGTTGTCAAGGAAGACGCGGTAGGCGGCGCGGCCCGGCTCGGCCAGGTAGGGCACGGCGGCGATATCATCGAACGGCGCGAAATGCGTCTCGCAAGGCGGCGGCGGATCGGCCACGGCGTACACTTGCCGCACCGGCATGCCGATCTTTTGCAGGAAGCGCTCGGTGGCCGGCAGCCACACGGCCACGCCATCGCGGCTGCCCAGGGTCAGGTGGGCATCGCGCTTGAACGGCCCATACGCGACCAGTTCCCCCTTGCCGCCCGAACCGCGATACGAGTTGAACAGGCGCCGCGCCAGCGCCGGCCCGAAATAGGAGTCGTTCGCGCCGTACAGCCACAGGCTGGGAATGCGGCTGTAGGCGCCCAGCGTGGCAAAGGCCCTGGCCAGCGCCGAAGGCCAGTCGCAGCCGGGCGCATCGACGCGCAGGCCGCCGGCAAAATTGAGCACGCCGCGCACGCCGGGCAGCGCCCGTGTCGCCAGCGCCAGCGCCGCCATGCCGCCATACGACTGGCCGGCCACGACGATGCGCGCGGGGTCGACCCAGCTCTGGCGGCGCGCATAGGCCAGCGCGTCGAGCGCGTCGCGCGCCTGGCCCTGGGCATTGGCCAGCATGTCGCAGCCGGCATCGCGGTACGCCCCCGTGGACTGCGCGTACCCGGCGCGCATGGGCAGCATGACGGCATAGCCGCGGCGCACGAATTCCGTGGCCATGTAAATGAAGCGCTCGCGCTGCTGCAGCCGCGCCGGCCCCGCCGACTTGCCATGGTTCATCAGCAACAGGGGAAACGGGCCGGGACCGGACGGGCGGAACAGCGTCGTTTGCAGCGCCTCGCGCCTGCCGTCGCCGGCCGGCACCAGGATGACCTGCTCGTTCAAGCGGGCGTCGAGCGGCAATGGCAGCGTGGAAGCCTGGGCGTGCAGGGACAGGCAAGACAAGCCGAGCAGCAAACTCGGGAGCAAGTGGCGGACAGGGCGGAAAATGACGCACTCCATGGATGACTACCCGGCCAGTCTAGGCAGCGCCATGCCACAGAACAAGATCAAAAAGTTACGTCAGATAACTATTTTTCGCCGGAATCAAACCGCCGGCGAATTGTTGCCTTGCGCCAACCATTTTTACCCGATACGGGAGTAAACTGGCGGTATTCTGAAGGAGTCGCCATGTCCATATCCGCCCTCACCACCGGCACCTCGGGGCTGACCGCCAACCAGCGCGCGCTGGACGTGGCCGCCCATAATGTCGCGAATGCGAATACGCCAGGCTTCCAGCCGCAGGAAGCCCGCTTCCAGGAAGCCAGCCCGGCCGGCACGGGCGTCACCCTCTCCGTCGAGGGGCGCAAGCTGGCCGCCGGCGAAAGCGTCAGCGGCGCCAATGCCAACGCGGCCAAGGCTGCGGAAAGCCGGCCGAACGGCGTCGGCCTGGCGTCCGAACTGACGGATAACCTCGTCTACAAGGCCGGTTTCAATCTATCGGCGAATGTCGTCAAGGCGGCCGACCAGGCGCTGGGCAGCCTGATCGACGTCAAGACGTAGATACTGCGACTATCGGCAAGATAGTCTGGTTTTTCATTTCCAGCGCCAGCGGCGCCATGGCCGGCGCAATCAGCGCCAGCAGGCGCTCGGCGGGAATGCCGTCGCGCGCCTGCACCGACAAGCCATGCAGCAGCGCCGCGTAATAATCGCCCAGCGCCTGCACGTCCGCCTCCTCTTTCAATTCCCCCGCCAGCTGCGCCGCGCGCAAGCGCTCGATGACGGCTTGCGTGCGCGCGCGGCGGTGCTGCGCCAGCCAGTCGGCGATGCCGGCGTTGTCCGCGCTGGTGTTGGTGGCGGCCGTCACCACCATGCAGCCTTGCGGCTGGCCGCTGCGCGTATATAGCAGCACCGCTTCTTCCAGCATGCGCGCCACCGCGTCGCGCACGTTCAGGCTGGCGGCCAGCGCATGCACGGCAAACGCGCCCTCGCCTGTTTCATACAGCTCCACGGCTTCGCGGAACAGCTGCTCCTTCGAGCCGAACGCCGCATAGATGCGCGCCGAGGCGATGCCCAGCGCCGCCACCAGGTCGGCCATCGACACGCCCTCGTAACCGCGCGTCCAGAACGCGTCGCGCGCTTTTTCCAGCGCCAGCGCGCGGTCAAATTCCCTCGGTCTTCCTGCCATCTTGATCCTCTGCTTGCGAAGTGGCGGCCAGTATAACGCCTGGGGCGCGTACCGCGTTCCCGATTTATTTTGCATCACGGCCTTGACCGCGCGGAAAATTTCGCCTATTCTTTGTCGATCGACAAACAATAGGAGCCGATATGAAAACCATCCAAGGACCAAGCCTGCACCTGGCACAATTCGCCGCCGATACGGCGCCTTTCAACACCCTGCCCGCCATCGCCGAGTGGGCGGCCGGCATGGGCTTCAAGGCCCTGCAGATTCCCGCCTGGGATGCGCGCCTGTTCGACGTGGCGCAAGCCGCCCACAGCCAGCAATACTGCGACGACCTCGTTGCCATGCTGGCCAGCCATGGCCTCGTCATCAGCGAACTGACCACGCACATCCTCGGCCAGCTGGTGGCCGTGCACCCGGCCTACGACGCGCTGTGCGACAGCTTTGCGCCGGCACACCTGCACGGCAAGCCGGCAGCGCGCACCGAGTGGGCCATCGAACAGGTCAAGCTGGCGGCCATGGCCTCGAAGCGCCTGGGCCTGACGGACATGGGCACGTTTTCCGGCTCGTTCGCCTGGCCCTACCTGTTCCCGTTCCCGCAGCGCCCGCCCGGCCTGATCGAGGCGGCCTTCGACGAGCTGGCGCGCCGCTGGCTGCCCATCCTCGACGTGTGCGAGGAACAGGGCATCAACCTGTGCTACGAAATCCACCCGAGCGAAGACCTGCATGACGGCATCAGCTTCGAGATGTTTTACGAACGCGTGGGCCGCCACCCGCGCTGCAAGATGCTGTTCGACCCGAGCCACTTCGTGCTGCAGCAGCTGAACTACCTGGAATTCATCGACATCTACAAGGACCACATCCGCATGTTCCATGTGAAGGATGCGGAATTCAATCCGACAGGACGGCAAGGCATCTACGGCGGCTACCAGTCGTGGGAAAACCGCGCCGGGCGCTTCCGTTCGCTGGGCGACGGCCAGGTCGACTTCAAGGCCATTTTCTCGAAGATGGCGCAGAACGACTACGCGGGCTGGGCCACGCTGGAATGGGAATGCTGCCTGAAGGACCAGGAAGTGGGCGCGCGTGAAGGCGTGGCCTTCATCAATGCCCACATCATTCCCGTGACCGACAAGATCTTCGACGACTTCGCCGGCGCCCCCGTCAGCGCGCAACAGATCAATACCCTGCTGGGCATCCAGCACAACTAATCAACTGAATAAATACAAGGACTTGCCATGCATCAGAATGACAACAGCTACACCCACGACTACGTGCGCATCGACGGCCAGCGCCTGCATTGCGTCATCGCCGGCGAAGGAAAACCCGTGCTGCTGATCCCCGGCTGGCCGCAGACCTGGTACGCCTGGCGCCACGTGATGGCGGCCCTGGCGGCCCAGGGCTACCAGGCGATCGCCATCGACCCGCCAGGCAGCGGCCACTCCGACCGCCCGGCCGGCGGCTACGACACGGGCGCCGTGGCGGCCACCCTGCACCGCGCCATGCTGGCCCTGGGCCATGCCCAGTACGACGTGGTCGGCCACGACATCGGCATGTGGGTCGGCTATGCGCTGGCCAGCGACTTCCCGCAGGCCGTGACGAAACTGGCGCTGACGGAAGCCGTGATTCCCGGCCTGGCGCCGGCGCCGCCCATCTTCGTGGCGCCGTCCGACAACATCTTCCTGTGGCACTTCATGTTCAACCAGGTGCTGGACTTGCCGGAGATGCTCACGGCCGGCAAGGAGCGCGAATACATCCGCTTCATCCTGGACCGCTGGTCATACCGCCGCGACAAGGTGGCCGTCGACGTGTATGCGGACGCCTACGCCACGCCAGGCGCGCTGCGCTCCGGCTTCGCCTACTACCGGGCGATCCCGGAAACCATCCGGCAAAACCTGGTCCGGGCGAAAACGAGCCTGTCCATGCCCGTGCTGGCCATCGGCGCCGACCACGCCACCAACGACGCGCCGCTGCTGACCATGCAGGGCAAGGCAAAAATTCTGCAAGGCGCCATCGTCGCCGAGTGCGGCCACTTCATCATGGAAGAACAGCCGGAAGCGTTCATCGCCCACCTGCTGCCCTTCCTGGCCGGAGAGCCTGCATGAGCCTCGATCCACGCATAGCGGCGTTCCTGGCGCAGGCGAACGGTGCGCCGCAGCCCGCCTCGCTGGCGGACCTGCGGGCGGCCACGGAAACGGGCTTGCGCCAGCTGCACGGACCGCTGGAAGAGGTGGCGTCCGTCAAGGACTACATCGTGCCCGGCGAACACGCACTGGCCGTGCGCGCCTACGTGCCTGCCGGCGCGGACACAGGCAAGCCCCTGCCGGCCATCGTCTTCGCGCATGGCGGCGGCTGGTGTCTGTGCTCGCTGGAGCTGTACGACAATCCGTGCCGCGCGCTGGCCAATGCCACCGGCTGCGTGATCTTTTCCGTCGATTACCGGCTGGCGCCCGAGCACAAGTTCCCCGTGCCGCTCGATGACTTTTACCGTGCCCTGTGCTGGGTGGCGGACAAGGCGCAGGCGCTGGGCATCGACGCGAAGCGGCTGGCCGTGGGCGGCGACAGCGCGGGCGGCAATCTGGCGGCGGCCGCCGCCCTGATGGCGCGCGACCAGGCCGGACCTGCCCTGGCGCACCAGCTGCTGCTGTACCCGGCGCTCGACTTCGCCTTCGACACGGCCTCGTACCAGCGCTATGCGGAAGGCCATTCGCTGACGCGGGACGCCATGCGCTTCTGCTGGTCGGCCTACCTGAACGACCCGGCCGATGGTGCCAACCCGTATGCGGCGCCGCTGCGGGCTGGCTCGCTGAAGGACTTGCCGCCGGCGACCGTGCTGGTATGCGAATACGATCCGCTGCATGACGAGGGCGTGGCGTATGCGCGGCGCTTGCGCGATGACGGCGTGGCAGCCGCATGCGTGCAGCTCGACGGCATGATCCATGCGTCCATCCACATGCTGGGCTTGACGCCGGCGGCGCGGGGATTGTTCGATGTAGCGGGCCCGGCCATGCGAACGGCGCTGGCGGCATAAAAAACGCGCCGTGGACAGCTCCACGGCGCGTTTTTTCTCCACCAGGTGGACATCACTCCACCAGCTTGCGCACCTCGATGCCGTTCAGCCATTTCACGTGGCGGGGCCCCGTGCGGATGTCTTGCGCCGAAATCAGGGCGATCTCGCCATCGTTGTCGTCGAGGGCCTTGCCGTTTTTCTCGTAATAGACGATGACGCCCTCGCCGGCCGGCGCGTTATACAGCTCGCCCCACGAGAACACCACCGCGTAGCCATCGGTGGCCGTGGCGATGATGGCAAGCTTCTTGACGTCGTTGTGGCCGGGCGCATCGAGCACGGCCTTGTCGAGGATATCGCGCAGGCGCACGCCACGATAGCCGGTGATGGTTTCGGCCTTCTCGCCATTGTGGCGCGTGACGGCGATTTCACCGCCATTGGCCGGCGGCAGCTGGCGCAGGTCCCCCACCTTCAGGTTCAATGGCGTTTCCACCATGCCCGTCACGGCCAGCGCGTGGCTCATATTGTCGCGCGCTGGCGCCGGGTCCGCCCACGCGGGCGCCGCCGCCAGCAGCGCCGCCGAAGTGCAGGCAGCGAGTATTTTCTTCAACATGCCGTATCCTTTCATGGAACATTCAAAACATCAGAACTGGACCTGCGCATTGGCCAGCCACGTGCGTCCCGCGCTGGGAAAACCGTCGGACAGCGCGTAATTGCGGTCGCCCAGGTTCGCCACGCCCGCTTCCAGGCTCAAGGCCGGCATGGGGCGGTACACGGCCTTCAGGTTGACGGTGGTAAAACCGCCGAGTTCGAGGGTGTTCGAGACCCAGCGGCCGCTGTTCGTCTCGGCGATCGCCACCACGTCGACCTGGCGCGCCGCGTGCAGCACGGCGTGCGCCGTCAGCTTGTGGCGCGGCACGTCCGTCAGGCGGATGGTGCGATCGCTGACGTTCTTCATGTCCGTGTACGTGTAGTTGCCGCCAAAGTCCAGCCAGGCGCCGGCGCGGCCGCGCAAGCCCAGTTCCACGCCGCTGATATGCGCCCTGCCCGCGTTCTGCATCTGCGCGCGCACGCCCGCCACATTCGCCACGCTCTGGATCTTGTCCTTCACGTCGCTGTAGAACAGGGCGGCGTCAAACGCCAACCCGCGCACGCTTGCCTGGTAGCCCAGCTCATAGTTCAGCGCTTCTTCCGCGCGCAAGGCCGGGTTTTCGATATACGTGCCCAGGCGTTGCGAGTAGCGGTCCTTCAGGGTCGGCAGGCGCGACTTGCGCGCCACCGTGGCGTACACCTTCGCCTCGGGACTCATGTTGTGGAACAGGCCCGCCTGCAGGTCGGTCGCCGCCTGATTGCCCGGCAAGGTGTAGGCATTGCCGGCGCTGTAGACCGTATCGGGGCGCAGCTCGTTGCGCGACACGCCCAGCGACAGTGACGTCGCCGCATTCAGGGCGATGCTGTCTTCCGCACCCAGGGTCCACAGGGCATCCTTGTACCAGGTGGTGCGCACGCCCTTGCCATCGCGTTCCTGGTGCTCGTCCGCCTTGTAGCTGGCGACAAAGCGCAGGCTGTGCGCGGCCAGGCGGAACGATTCGAGTTCCACCGCGCCGCCATTCGTGCGGTCGTTGTAGATGCTGCGCCCGCCGCTGACGCTGCCCTGGCCGCTGGTCTTCAGCGTCGTGTAGCTGCCGTTCGTGTACGAGGTGATCTCATTGTCGTAGCTGTCGTGGTAGAGGCGCAATTTGAGGCGTTCGGCGTCGCCCAGGCGCGTCTGCGACACGAAATACACGCTTTCCTTGTTCCAGTACGGCCATTGCCAGTAGCGCGCGCCGACGGGGTTGGTCGATGGCGGCTGGCCCTTTTCGCCATGCTGCTTGTAGTAGCTGAGCGCATATTCGTCGCCCGCCTGCGCGCCGCCCGGCGTCAGCCCCACCTTGAACGACAGTTTATGATCCTTGCGGTAGGAATTGTTGCGCGTGCCGCCGTCTTCCGTGGCCGTGGGACGGAAATCGGACGACATGGGAAAGCCGTCGCTGTCGATATACGACACGCCGGCCTGCAGATACCACAGCCCCTGGTTGGTGCCGACGTTGGCCGACATCTGGCGCTCGCTGCCCGAGCCAAAACCGATGGAGGCATCGCCCTCCATCCGGGCCGTGGGCTTGCGCGACACCAGGTTGATGGCGCCGCCCAGGGTGTTGGCGCCATACGCCACGGAGCTGTAACCCTTGGCCACCTGGATGGCGGCCAGGTCGCTGGTCGTGAAGCGGTTGAAATCGACATAGCCGTCGTACGGCACGTAGACGGGAATGCCGTCGATGTACAGCGGCACCTGGCGCGCGTCGAAACCGCGGATGGCGACGGTTTTCTCATTGCGCGAATTGGTCGACAGCGACACGCCCGACAGCAGGTTCAAGGCGTCGCCCACGTTGTCGCGGTTAAAGCGCCGCATCTCGGCGCGGCTCACCTGCGATCCCACCTGCTGTGCGCTGAGTTCATCGCGCTGGCCCACCACCGTCACCGTGCCCAGCACGAATGGCGCCGCCGCCTCGTCCTTGCCCGCCGCTTGCTGCGCCTGCGCGATCTGTGCCAGCGCCAGCGCTACGGCACCCGTCATTAGCTGTTTCAACATCGTTCATTCTTCCATCTTTTCGTTATATATCGTCTTATATAGCGATATGCAAAAAAGCAGCCGCCCACAGGCAGCCGTCATCCCACAGCGCAATATACAGACGTATATAGCGATGCTCAAGCGACAAGGCGGAAAACCCCTGCGCAGGTCAATTTTTCCCGCAATTTTCATGCAGCGCAGCATTTCGCTGTGCGAACGAATGTTTCACAAAACGATTGACACGTCCGATTCGGCTAGGCAAACTGGTTTCCAGGGAGCCTGAAAAATGACCGCAAACATGAGCAATACGCCAGCCGCAACGGATCCGGAACTCATCGTCTTCAGCGACGACGAGGAAGGCAAGGACCGCCAGTTCGTCAACGCGCTGGCGCGGGGCCTGGAAGTGCTGCGCTGCTTCCGCCCCGGCGAAGTGTTCCTGTCGAACGCGGACATGGCCAAGCGCACGGCCATCCCGAAACCGACGATCTCGCGCCTGACCTACACGCTCACCAAGCTGGGCTACCTCAATTACTCGGACAGCCTGGGCAAATACCAGCTGGGCGCCGGCGTGCTGGCCCTCGGCTACCGCATGCTGTCGAACCTCGACGTGCGCAAGATGGCGCGTCCGCTGATGGAAGAACTGGCCGAACATGCGCAAGCCTCCGTTTCGCTGGGCACGCGCGACCGCCTGAGCATGGTGTATGTGGAAACCTGCCGCAGCAGCGCCAACGTCACCCTGCGCCTCGATGTCGGTTCGCGCATTCCGCTGATGACGACCGCCATGGGCAAGGCGCTGCTGTGCATCCTGCCGCAGGCCGAACGCGACTAC
Organism: Janthinobacterium sp. SUN118; assembly: GCF_030397695.1. Lineage (NCBI taxonomy): Bacteria > Pseudomonadati > Pseudomonadota > Betaproteobacteria > Burkholderiales > Oxalobacteraceae > Janthinobacterium > Janthinobacterium sp. SUN118. Next base: position 121,604 of record NZ_JAPUBV010000004.1, read on the forward strand.
CTGATGGACCACGCCAGGGCGCACGAGACGGAACGCTGGCCGCGCATCAAGGCAGGCATCGAACAGGGCTTCAAGGATTACCAGGACCGGGGCTTTTGCATCTCGGCCGGCGAATGGCAGAACGACGTGCACGCCGTGGGCGTGCCCATGCTGGGCGCCGACGGCGAACAGGTGATGGCCTTCAATTGCGGCGGCCCCGCCTTCCTGCTGTCGCGCGAAAAACTCGAATCCGACCTGGGACCGCGCCTGGTGGCCCTCGTCAAAACAGTGGAAAAAAACCTGGGCCGCGGTTAGACTGCGCGCCCCTCTCAATGACAGCTCCAACAACCGCGCCGAGGACCCCGATGATACGCGACGAAGAAACCCTGAACATCCTGCTCGACAGCATCGCCCGCTTCGTGCGCGAAGTGCTGGTGCCCAACGAGGCGCTGGTGGCCGAAACGGATACGATACCGCCCGCCATCGTGGCGCAGATGCGCGAACTGGGCCTGTTCGGCCTGTCGATCCCGGAAGCCTATGGCGGCCTGGAACTGAGCATGGAAGAGGAAGTGCGCGTGGCCTTCGAGATCGCCCGCACCTCGCCGGCCTTCCGTTCGCTGATCGGCACGAACAACGGCATCGGTTCGCAAGGCATCGTGATCGACGGTACGGAAGCGCAGAAACAGCATTACCTGCCCAAGCTGGCGGCCGGCGAGATCATCGGTTCGTTCGCGCTGACGGAAGCGGGGTCCGGTTCCGATGCGGCCTCGCTGCGCACGACGGCCGTGCGCGATGGCGACCATTACATCCTCAACGGCAGCAAGCGCTACATCACCAACGCCCCCGAGGCGAGCATCTTTACCGTGATGGCGCGCACGGACCCCGTCAAGCGCGGCGCCTCGGCCATTTCCGCCTTCATCGTGGAAAAGGATACGCCGGGCCTCTCGCTGGGCAAGATCGACAGGAAAATGGGCCAGCAAGGCGCGCATACCTGCGACGTCATCTTTGAAAACTGCCGCGTGCCGGCCGCGAATCTCATCGGCGGCAAGGAAGGCGTGGGTTTCAAGACGGCCATGAAAGTGCTCGACAAGGGCCGTTTGCACATCGCCGCCGTCTGCGTGGGCGCGGCCGAACGCATGCTGGCCGACGCCCTGGCGTATGCGATGGAACGCCAGCAGTTCGGCCAGCCCATCGCCGAATTCCAGCTGATCCAGGCCATGCTGGCCGACAGCAAGGCCGAGATTTACGCAGCCCGCAGCATGGTGCTCGACGCCGCGCGCCGGCGCGACAACAGGGAAGACATCTCGACGGAAGCGTCATGCTGCAAGCTGTTCGCCTCCGAAATGTGCGGCCGCGTGGCCGACCGCTCCGTGCAGATCCACGGCGGCGCGGGCTACATCAGCGAATACGCGGCCGAGCGCTTCTACCGCGACGTGCGCCTGTTCCGCATCTACGAAGGCACGACGCAGATCCAGCAGATCGTCATCGCCCGCAACATGATCAAGGCAGCGCAAAAGTAATGGAGACCGCGATGGACATTCCCGCACTGCTGGCCGGCTTGCCGGCGCGCCTGTCGGCCATCCCCGCATATTGGGCCGACCGCACGCCCGACGCGCCGGCGCTGCACGAAGGCGGCCGGCAATGGAGCTACGCCCAGCTGCGGCACGGCGTGGACAACGCCGCGCAGCTGCTGCGCGAGCTCGGCGTGCGCCCCGGCGACCGCCTGATGGTGGTGGGCGAGAACTGCGTGCTGCAGGTGGCGCTGATCTTCGCTTGCGCCAGCATCGACGCGTGGATCGTCAACGTCAATGCCCGGCTGTCGGCGCGCGAGATCGACAGCATCGCCGGCCACTGCACGGCGCGCAGGATGCTGTTCCTGGCCGGCGCCTCGCCGGAGGCGGCCGCGCATGCGGCGCGCCACGGCGCCAGCACTGTCACGGTCGACGCCATGGGCGAGCTGCTGGCGGGCGGACTGAATGAAGCCAGCATCGCCGAAGCCTGCGTGCCCGGCAACGGGCAAGTGGCGGCGCTGATCTACACCACGGGCACGACGGGCCAGGCCAAGGGCGTGATGCTGACGCACCGCAACCTGCTGTTCATCGCCGCCGTCTCCAGCACCCTGCGCGGCCTGACCAGCTCCGACCGCGCGTATGGCGTGCTGCCCATCTCGCACGTGTATGGCCTGGCCTCGGTGGCCCTGGGCACCCTGTATGCGGGCGCCGCGCTATACCTGGTGCCGCGCTTTTCCGTCGACGGCCTGCTCTCGGCCCTGAAGGACGACGCACTGACCATCGTGCAGGGCGTGCCGGCCATGTACGCGAAACTGCTGCAAACCCTGGGTGGCCCCGACACCCCGCTGCCCACGCGGCTGCGCTTTGCCTATGCGGGCGGCTCGCCGCTGGCGCCGTCGCTCAAGCGCGACGTGGAAAAACTGCTGGGCACCGCGCTGCACAATGGCTACGGCATGACGGAAAGCTCGCCCACCATCAGCCAGACGCGCCTGGAGTCGCCGCGCCCCGACGATTCCGTCGGCACGCCGATACCGGGCGTGGAAGTGCGCGTGGTCAGCTTCGAGGGCGTCGACGTGGCGCCGGGCGAGGCAGGCGAACTGTGGATGCGCGGACCGAACGTCATGGCCGGCTACTACCGCGAGCCGGCCATGACGGCGGCCGCCATGCGCGACGGCGGCTGGCTTAATACGGGCGACATGGCGCGCCAGGAAGCGGACGGCGCGCTGTTCATCGTCGGGCGCACCAAGGAGCTGATCATCCGCTCCGGCTTCAATGTCTATCCGCTGGAAGTGGAAACGGCCCTGAACGCCCATCCGTCCGTGATCCAGTCGGCCGTGGTGGGACGCACCCTGGACGACGGCAACGAGGACGTCGTCGCCTATGTCGAGCTGGACCCGCGCCAGAGCACCACGGCGGCCGAGCTGCAGGCCTGGCTGGCGCAGACGCTGTCGCCGTACAAGTGCCCGTCCGCCATCATCGTCATGGAAGCCTTGCCGGCCGCCGCCACGGGCAAGATTTTGAAGGGCCAGTTGCGGCAGATGGCGCAAGATAGGCAGTGAGTTCGAGTTGTTAGCAAGAAACCCGACAATAAAACCCAGGCGGGTAGTGTTGCCGGCGCCGATCCTGGCGCCGGCAAGCCAAGTCACATCACCGGAGGAGACACGATGAAACGCACGTACACACGCATCGCCATGGCAGCGCTGGTTGCCAGCGCCTGGCTGTCGCAGGCCAGCGCCGACGAATTCCTGGTCGGCGCGGAAATTCCCCTGACGGGCAACCTGGCGCGCGTCGGCGCCGGCATGCAGGAAGGCATCATGGTCGCGGCCGAAGTATTCAACAAGACCAACGGCAAGCACAAGGTCAAGATCGTCACCGTCGACGACGAATCGGCGCCGGCCAAGGCCATCGCCGCCGTGGAAAAGCTGGCCAGCCAGGGCGTCGTGGCCATCACGGGCGGCTACGGCTCGAACAATATCTCGCCCGCCTCGGATACGGCCAACAAGCTGGGGCTCGTCTACATCACCTCGGGCGGCGTCGACGACAGCCTGGTGGCCAGCGGACGCAAGAATTTTTTCCGCATCAATAACACGGCCGGCTACGAAAAAGCCATGCTGGGCATGCTTGCCGACGTGGGCGCGAAATCCGTCTCCATCGTGTATTCGACCAAGGACGCCACCACGGGCCTGGCGAAGGACGTGGAAAAGGCGCTGGCCGCCAGGGGCGTGAAAGTGACGACGCACTCGTTCGATCCGGCCATCACGGACTTCAAGCCCATCATCAACAAGATCAAGCTGCAGGACAAATCGGAAGTGGTGGCCATGGTCGGCTATGAAAACGACTATGTGGGCATCATCCGCGCCGCGCGCGTGCTGAAACCGAAGATCAAGGCCATGGTGGGCGTGTGGTCGCTGGCCACGCCGAAGATGGCGGCCGACTTCCCCGACCTGATGCCGAACGTCTTCGGCACGGCCCTGCTGCCCTTCCCCACGGAATTCAAGACGGCCGACGGCAAGGCGTTCAGCGACGCCTACAAGCAGCTGTACAAGAAGGAACCGGACTACCTGGGCCAGTTCGGCTACGTGCAGTCGATGCTGCTGTTCGAAGCGATCGCGCGCGCGGCCGACAAGGGCACCATCAAGAAAGGCGGCGTGGCCGAGGAAATGCGCAAGACGGACCGCGAAACCCTGATCGGCCGGGTGCAGTTCGCCGCCAACGGCGACAACCAGAACTTCGTGCACCGCATGGCGCAGCACCAGGACAAGAAAGTGGTGATCGTCTGGCCGAAGGAGCACGCCACGGGCAAGCTGGCCTACCCGGCCGTGCCCTGGTAAGCGGCAGCCTCCCGCTGCACACGCGCGTGCCCTTCCGGGCGCGCACCGATGAACGGCGGTCCTGCACTGCATGCACGCTGCGTACATGCCGCGCCAGGCCGCCTGACGGGATGACGACATGACTGAATTAATCTTGCAAGCCCTGTATTCGGGCTTGCTGCAGGGCGGCTCCTACGCCCTGATCGCACTGGGACTGGCGCTGGTCTTCGGCACCATGAAAGTGATCAACCTGGCACACGGCGAACTGGTGCTGCTGGCCGCCTACATCGCCTACAGCGTGGAATCGGGCCTGGGCCTGGGTCCCATGTTCGCCATTCCCATCGCGCTGGTGATCGTCAGCCTGACGTCCGTCGGCGTCTACCTGATCGTCAGCCGCATCAAGAAGGACCGCGAAATCAATTCGCTGATCCTGACCTACGGCATCGGCGTCATCCTCACCAATTTCATCCTGCTGGTATGGAAGGCCGACATCCGCTCCACCTCGTCGAGCTGGCTGCAGGAAGGCATCGAGATCGGCCCCTTCTTCAGCATGCGCAGCGAAGTGATTTTCTTCGGCGTCAGCCTGGTGCTGATGGCGGCCCTGTGGCGCTGGCTGGCCACCAGCTGGTATGGCCGCGCCGTGCGCGCCGTCTCCAGCAACCGCGACGCGGCCAAGCTGATGGGCATCGACCCGGGCCGCACGGAGCTGGTCTCTTTTCTGGTCGCAGGCATCCTGGCCGCCTTCGCGGGCGTGGCCCTGTTCAGCTATGGCGTGATCCAGCCGGCATACGGCGGCGCGCTGACGGTGAAAGCCTTCATCATCACGGTACTGGCCGGCATCGGCTCGATACCGGGCGTGCTGATCGCCGCCGTGCTGCTGGGCGTGGCCGAGGCGCTGACCGTCACCCTGGCCAGCTCCGCGCTGCAGGAATTGTCGGGCATGGTGCTGTTCCTGCTGGTGCTGTTCATCATGCCGAACGGCCTGTTCGGCGCACAACGGAGGCGCGGATGAAGCGTTCAACACTGATGGCCACGGCGGCCCTGCTGCTGGCCGCCTACGTCGCCGTGCCGCTGCTCCTGGGCGCCAACCAGTATGTGATGAGCATGGTGGTGGCGGCCCTGATCATCGGCGGCGTGGCGATGTCCTGGGCCCTGCTGGGCAACCTGGGTGGCATGGTCAGCTTCGGCCACGCGGCATTCTTCGGCGTGGGCGCGTATGTCTCCGCGCTGGTCACCGTGAAACTGGGCTTGCCCGTGTTTGCCGCCATGCTGCTGGGCGGCGCGGGCGCGGCCATCGCCGCCATCATCATGCTGCCCGTGCTGCGCCTGCGCGGGCCGTATTTTGCGCTGGCCATCCTCGCCTACGCCCACATCTTCCGCATCCTGGCCACGGAATGGAGTTCCGTCACGGGCGGCGCCGGCGGCATCAACAACATTCCTACCCTGCCCACCGTCTTCGGCTTCGACCTGGCCAGCAAGACGGGCGCCTACCTGGTGGTGCTGACCCTGGTCGTGTGCTGCGCCATCGCCTACAGCCGCATCCGCGCCAGCCACTACGGCATCGCCCTGCGCGCCATGCACGACAGCGAAGACGCCACGCGCGTCGTCGGCGTCAACAGCACCCTGTTGAAAGGCATGATGCTGCTGGTATCGGCCTTCATGGCGGGCCTGTTCGGCGCCTTCAACGCCCACTACATCAACTTCCTCGAGCCCGACTACGCCTTCAACAGCCTGTGGGTCACCCTGCCCATCGTGGCGGCCATCTTCGGCGGCTACCGCACCATCCTCGGTCCCGTGCTGGGCGCCGTCGTCGTGTACCTGGTGGACCAGCTCATTTTCAAATCGCTGATCCCCACCGGGCACCAGCTGGTGCTCGGCGTGCTGCTGGTGGCGATGATCGTCTTCAGCCCGAACGGCCTGCTGCCGCTGCTGCAAAAATGGCTGAAAAACGCGTTCAAAACGAAGGAGAAAACGCATGCTTGAACTCGATAATGTGTCCGTGCGCTTCGGCGGCCTGACGGCCGTCGACAGCGTCACGCTCAAGGTGGGCAGCCACGACGTGATCGGCCTGGTCGGCGCCAACGGCGCCGGCAAGACCACCCTGTTCAATGCCATTTCCGGCCTCGTGCGCCCCACCAGCGGCCATATCCGCTTCGAGGGGCGCGACATCATGGCCACGCCCATGTACCAGCGCGCGCGCCTGGGGCTGGGCCGTACCTTCCAGATCCCGCAACCGATGCATGAACTGACGGTGCGCGAAAACCTCATCGTGGCGCAGCGCTTCGGCACGGGCAAGGTGGACATGCGCCAGATCGACGAAATCCTCGACTTTACTAGCCTGGCGGGCAAGGCCGGTCGCGACGCGGCCAGCGAACTGGCGCTGACGGAGCTCAAGGCGCTGGAAGTGGCCAAGGCGCTGGCGACGAATCCGAAGCTGCTGCTGCTCGACGAAGTGCTGGCCGGGCTGGAAACGAACGGCAAGCGCCGCTTCATGGGCATGCTGAAGGACTTGCACGCGCAGTTTGGCGTCGGCATCGTCATGATCGAGCACGATATCGAAACCATCAGCAATCTGTGCCAGCGCGTGGCCGTGCTCAATTTCGGCCAGCTGATCGCCGACGGCACGCCGGACGCCGTCTTCCGCGACCCCGCCGTCATCGAAAGCTACACGGGAGCAGTTCATGCTTGAAACGACGCTGAAGATAGAGAACCTGCGCGCCGGCTATGGCGCCATCAATGTGCTGTGGGATGTCTCCCTGAACATTCAGAAGGGCAAGCTGACCACCATCATCGGCCCGAACGGGGCCGGCAAGACCACCCTGCTGCGCGCCATCATGGGCCTGCTGCCGCTGGGCGCCGGCCGCATCGCGCTCGACGGCGTGGCCATCAACGGCACGCCGACGTGGAAGATGAGCGATGCCAGGGTCACCATGATCCCCGAGGGGCGCATGACGTTTCGCGACATGAGCGTGGAAGAAAACCTGATCATGGGCGCCTTCCCGAAGGAGCACCGCAGCCACATGCCGGCACGCCTGGCCGAAGCCTACGCCATGTTTCCGCGCCTGCACGAGCGGCGCCGGCAGCTGGCAGGCTCGCTGTCGGGCGGCGAGGCGCAGATGCTGGCGATGGCGCGCGGGCTGATGTCGGACCCGTCGCTGCTGATCATCGACGAGCCGTCGCTGGGCCTGGCGCCGCTGGTGGTCAACGAACTGTTCGAGATCCTCGCGCGCCTGAACGACGGCCGTCGCACCATCATCCTCGTCGAGCAGAATACGGCGCGCGCCGTGGGCGTGGCCGACCACGTCTACCTGATGCAAAGCGGGAAAGTGGCGCTGTCGCAGGCGGCGTCCGAGGTCGATCTCGAGCACCTGCATGCGCTCTACTTTGCGCGCTAGTCGCCGGAAAACACCAGCCCCTGCATCCTGGCCACGCAGTCTAGGTTCAGGGGCGCGCGCGGGTCGCGCAGGAAGGCCAGCGTCAGCTGCCCGCCGCAGCGGTTGAACATGGCGCCATGCGCCTGTCCCGGAATCTGCACGAAGCGCGCATTGGGCATCGTGCGCAGCAGGCGCCGTCCCCACGCGGGCGGCGTCACTGGATCGAATTCGCCGGCCAGGATCAGCACCGGCACCTCGCTTTTCACGGCATCGTTTGCCTGCGCCGCGGCCGCTGCGACGCGCCAGGCGCCGCACATGTCGGGCGTCGCCGTGCGGCTATCCACACCGCCCAGCCCCAAGGCCGGCGATACCTGCGCGGCCATGCGCCCGGGCTGTTCAAACGGCATTTCCTCGCCACACCAGATCGACAGGCGCAGCCCCCAGTTGAAGCTGGAAGGCGCGCTGCGCAGCAATGGCAGCAGGCCTTGCGGGCGGCCTTGCGCCGCTTCGCCGATCAGGCGGGGCAAGGTGGGAATCAGCGCCGGCTGCTGCAATCCCTCGGCCAGGGCATGGACGATGTCGCGCCGGCGCAGCACGCGCCCCGGCGCCGCGATGCCGTCGCGGTCGGCGCGCGCAAGCAGCGCCACCAGGCGTCCGCGCAGGTCCGGGTAGCGCGCGTCGCACGCGGGCTCCGTCGCGCAGCCGTCGAGGACCAGGTCGATGGCGCGCTGCAGCGGCGCCGCGGCCATTTCATCGTAGTTGATGTCGGCCGGCAGCACGGAGTCGAGCACCACGCTGCGCACGCCCTCGGGATGGCGCGCCAGCACCGCCTGGGCCAGGCGGGTGCCGTACGAAAAGCCGATCACATTCCACTGTGCGATGCCGAGCAGGCGGCGCAGGTCGTCGAGGTCGTCCGCCGATTCCGCCGACGTGTAGCCATCGAGGTCGATGCCGGAGGCCGCCAGGACGGCGCGGCAGCGCTCGACCGCCTGCGTCTGCGCGGCAGGCGCCGCATCCGCCGCCCGTAGCACGTTCAATTCGGGACAGGCCAATGAAGGCTGGGCGAACTTGTTGCCGCGTCCTTCGAGCAGTATCTGGTCGCGTTCCAGCAAAAACGGATTGCCCTTGCCGCTGGTGCGCCCGTCGATGCTGCTCAGGCCTGGCCCGCCGGGCAGATACACGACGGGATCGGCTGCGGGCGCGGCCGCACTGCTACGGAAAATCATGACGGGCAAGGCGATGGCGCGGCTATCGGCCTTGCCCCGGTGCTCGGGCACGCTCAGCATGCCGCACTCTATCTTCTCGCCCGGCAGCACCGGCACCGCGCAGGCGGAGGGCGTAAAGGCCGGTTTGACGGGCAGTGTATCCGGCGCGGCGGCGCAGAGCTGTGTCGCAGTCAAAAAACACGCGGCAGCCAGCATGGCATGGCGAGATTGGAGCAAGGAACCTCCTCGGTAGCATGAGCATACGGTCGGCGTCAATAGCGGCTTGCGGACGCTTGAAGCCATTCAATTAGTTGCTACATTACTACACAATCCCGCCCTGCGGCCATCAATCCTCGTCGTCGGCCAGTTTGTCGAACACCTGCAGGTCACTCTTGCCGAGTCCGGCCGTCACGAAAGGATCGTCGGCAGGAAAGCGGCCGGTATCGACCAGCATGCGCAGCTTGCTCAAGCGGTCGCCCCGCGCCAGCGCCTGCGCCTGCGGATCGGCATCGGCCTGCCCGATCGCGCGGGTCACGGACTCCGGAAACTCCCATAATTCGGCGATCCGCACCGACAAGATACGCGCTTGCGCAAATACCTGGGCAATGAAGGCATCCGATTGCGGGAAGGCATCGGGCGCATGCATCTGGTCGATCAGCCGGAACGCCACCACCAAGCCGACATTCGACATCAGTCCCGCGAGATAGGCATCGAAGGCGTTTGCCTGCAGTGCCGGCGCGACCAGGTTGGCCGCCAGCGCGCATTTCTCGGACTGGCGCCAGATCAGCGGCGCCGTGCGTATGGTCAGCCCGCCGCTTTGCATGCTGACGATGGGACGGAAGGCGACGCGGGCGAGCAGCATGCGCATGCCGTTTTGCCCCAGCAGCATGATGGCGCCCTCCATATTGTTGATCGACGGGCTGGCGTTGTAGCGCGAGTGGTAGCAGGGCCGGTTCGCTTCGCGGTAGACCTCGGCAACGAGCACCACGTCCTGGGCCAGCTGGCGCGACAGCTGGGCCGCGCTCATGTTCTCCTCTTGCAAGGTACGCATCAACTGCGGAATGATGGCAGGAATGCGCGGCACCAGCGCAGCGCCCGCGATCGGTTCACGGGCCAGGCGCGTCAATTCGTCCAGAATCTGTTGTTCAGCCTGCTTTGGCGCCTGCGCCGAACCCGCGGCCGCCAGCCAGCGGTAGTAGATGGCATCGATTTCGCTGATGCTGGCTGGCTGCCGTGCCATCTCGGGCGCCGCCGCTGCCGCGACTGGCGCAGGCTTGTTTTTTTCGTCGCCGCCGTTCAGTAATTTTCCTATCCAACCCATTTTGCTGTCCACACCCTATATGCATCACTATCGCGACATCCGCGCCGCGATTTTACTTGATGACAGACGTGCCGGTGCGGCAGGCGTTGTCACCTGCGGCAAGCTGCTACAGTAGCGCTCTCGCCACTCCCCTGCTTTGCAAGGCACATCATGAGCAACATACTGGCCCGCTACGTCACCAGCCAGGCGTACAACAACGCCTGGGCCAACCACCGCCTGCTGAGGGTGTGCGGACAACTGACCGGCGCCGAGTTCCAGGCCACGCGCGTCAGTTTCTTCCCCACCATCCAGCTCACCCTGAATCACATCCTCACGTGCGACTGGTTTTATCTTGATGCGCTCGAACGCGAGCTGCGCGCCGAATCACCGCATCCGGATTGCCATGTCTTCTTTGAAAAGGACGAACCATTTACGCACTGCGCCGCGCTGCAGGCGGCGCAGCGGGCGTCCGATGCGCGCCTGGTCGCCCATTGCCGCAGCCTGTGCGATGCGGACCTGGCGCGGCCCGTGACCATCCTGCGCGACACGCCGCAAGTCGATACGCGCCTGCGCCTGCTGGCACACCTGTTCCAGCACCAGATCCACCACCGGGGGCAGGTGCATGCCATGCTGGCCGGCACGCGCATCGCGCCGCCGCAGCTCGACGAGTTCTTCTGTGCCGGCGAGGCGGACGAGCGGGCGCAGGATTTTCTGGAACTGGGCTGGACGGAAGACGAGGTCTGGGGAGCGCGCTGAATTATTCTTCGGCGTGGCAGCAGACGCACAGCTTGTTGCCATCGAGGTCGCGGAAGTAGGCGCCATAGTAATGGGCGTAGTAATGGGGCCGCAAGCCGGGAGGCCCTTCGCACACGGCGCCCAGCGCCAGCACGGCCTGGTGGCAGCGGTCCACCTGCGCGCGGCTGGCCGCCAGCAGGGCCGTCATCTGCCCATTGCCGGGCGCGGCCGGCAAGCCGTCATGCGGCGCGCCCAGCACGAACAGGGGGCGCGGCGCATCGCGCGCCATCCAGCCCGCCCACGGCTTGGCCGCATCATGGAATTTCTCGAGCAAGCCCAGCTCCCCCAGCAGCACTGCATAGAAGGCATGGGCGCGGGGAAAATCATTGGTGCCAAGGCAAATATGGGACAGCATGCTGCTCCTTCACAAAATCCTGCACGTATGCGGCGAATTGCGCCTATTGATTATAATGGCGCATCGCCTTTCGACCCGATCCCATGCCAGTCCCCGACCGCCTGCAGCTGCTCCCGCCCACCAGTGCCGACCTTGCCGGCTTGCTGGATTTCGAACTGGAAAACCGCGCCTATTTTGAAAGCTGGGTCACGGCCCGCGCGCCGGGCTATTACAGCCAGGAAGCCGTCGCCGCCGCCATCGAGCAGGCGCAGCACGAACGCCAGCAAGACCGCGCGCACCAGTACCTGGCCAAGCTGGACGGACAGATCGTCGGCCGGGTCAACCTGACTGGCGTCACGCGCCCCTATTTCAACAAGGCGCAGCTCGGCTACCGCATCGGCGAACGGCTCGGCGGACGCGGCTACGCCACGCGCATCGTGGCCCTGTTGCTGGAAGAAGCATTCGGCGAGCTGGAACTGTGGCGCCTGGAAGCGACGGCGCGGCCGCAAAACCTCGGCTCGATCGCCGTCATGCGGCGCAATGGCTTTCACCAGTACGGCAAGTCGGAACAGGCCATGTTCTTCCAGAATGCCTGGTCGGACTTGCTGTATTTCGAACGGCGCAAGGAGCACGCCGCCGGCTGACAGTTCCTGGTGGAAATGTGCACGTCCCCGTATCGGCCACGACTTTGTCACAGCGCAAAGCACGGCGATACTGGACGGATAGCGTCAAGGTTCGTCAATCTGCCATCGCTTGCAAAGTCCGGCATGGCACTGCGTGGCCGGCATTGCGCACCCTGCCGTGCGCGTCATTTAAGACTGGCTTCAGCTACGCCGTGCATCGTACAGATGACGCCAGCAGCAATGGCGCCCTCCCCAACGATCACCGGCACAGGCCGAAAGCGAGACACGATGAAAACATGGATGCGCGCCAACAAAGGTTTTTTGATGTTTATCCTGCTGTTCGGCGTCTTCCGCACGGCCGTGGCCGACTGGAACCCGATACCGTCGGCGTCCATGCGCCCCAACCTGCTCGAAGGCGACGTGGTCTTCGTCAACCGCCTGGCCTTCAATTTGAAAGTACCGCTGACCGATATCGTGCTGCAGCGCCTGGGCGAACCGCGGCGCGGCGATATCGTCACCTTTTCCTCGCCACGGGACGGCACGCGGCTGATCAAGCGCATCATCGCCCTGCCCGGCGACACCGTGGAAATGCGCGATGAACAGCTGATCATCAATGGCCGCGCGGCCCGCTACACGGCGCTCGACACGGCGCCTGAAACCATCGCCCACGTGGGCCAGCTGACGGCGCAGCGCATCAGCGAACGCAGCGATACCGAACAGCACCGCATCCAGGTCTTGCCGCAAATCGCGGGGGCGGCGCGCAGTTTCGCGGCCGTCACGGTGCCGGCCGAGCATTTCATGATGCTGGGCGATAACCGCGACAATAGCGCCGATTCGCGCTATTTCGGCTTCGTGCCGCGGAAATTACTGATCGGCAAGGCCGAGCGCATCCTCGTCTCGGCCGATATCGAGGATCACTGGCAACCGCGCCTGCAGCGTTTCGGCATGAAGCTGGAATAAACTGCGTGAAATAAACGGCGGCGCACGCGATGGCCGGCATGCGCGAGCGGCGCGGCCCCGCTACGGCGCCGCGCTTTTCGGGTAGCATGGCGCATCATGCACATTTTCCCCCTCGCCAGCCAGCGGCCCGCCAGCGACGATCCCGCCCTCGACCAGCTGGCGCAGTTCCTGCAGCGCCATCCGGACGCGCTGCTGCTGACGGGCGCCGGCATCAGCACGGCGTCCGGCATTCCCGATTACCGCGACACGGACGGCGTGCGGCGCGGCAACGCGCCCGTGCAAGGCCCCGACTTTCGCCGCCAGGAAGCCGTGCGCCGCCGCTACTGGGCGCGCAGCATGGTGGGCTGGCCCACCCTGGCGCGCGCCGCGCCAAATGCGGGCCACCTGGCCATCGCGCAACTGGCGCAGCGCCAGCGGATAGGCGGCCTGGTGACGCAAAACGTGGATGGCCTGCACCAGCAGGCAGGCAGCGCCGCCGTCACGGAATTGCACGGCAGCATACATGGCGTGGTGTGCCTCGATTGCCGCGCCCGCCACACGCGCCGCCTGATCCAGGAAGTGCTGGAGCGCGACAATCCGCAGATGCTCGGTGCCACGGCCACGCCGGCGCCCGACGGCGACGCCCTGCTGGAACCGTCGCAACTGGCCACTTTTCACCTCCCCTGCTGTCCGCATTGCGGCGGCACCCTGCAGCCGGACGTGGTGTTTTTCGGCGATGGCGTGCCGCCCGCCTGCGCGGCCGAGGCCGGACGCAAGATGGGCGACGCCAGCGCGCTGCTGGTGGTGGGTTCGTCCGTCATGGTGTATTCGAGCTTTCGCCTGTGCCGCATGGCGGCCGAAACGGGCAAGCCCGTGGCCGCCATCAACCTGGGCAAGACGCGCGCCGACCATTTGCTGGCGTTCAAGACCGAAGCGCCGGCACAGGACATCTTGCCTGCGTTAGCGGCCATGCTGGGCTGATCCCGGCTCAGCCGCATGCCACTCTCGTTATACTGTGGGATTGACGAGGAGAATTCATGCTGGAACTGCTGAGTGAACACGCCTGTTTTGGCGGCGTACAACGTTTTTATCGCCACGACGCGCAAGCCATCGGCTTGCCCATGCGTTTTTCGGCCTTCATTCCGGACACGGCGCCCGGCGCCACGAGTCACGCCAGGCGACCCGCCCTGTTCTACCTGGCGGGCCTGACCTGCACGGAAGAAACGTTCATGACCAAGGGCGGCGCGCAGCGCGTGGCCGCCGAGGAAGGCCTGATCCTGATCGCGCCCGACACCAGCCCCCGTGGCGCCGGCATCGCGGGCGAGAGCGAGAGCTGGGATTTCGGCGTGGGCGCCGGTTTTTATGTCGACGCCACCGAGGCGCCATGGAGCGGCCACTATCGCATGTATAGCTACATTCTCGAATTGCGCGCACTGCTGGAGCAGGAACTGGCCATCGATGCGCAGCGCACGGGCATTTTCGGCCATTCCATGGGCGGCCACGGCGCGCTGGTGCTGGCCTTGCGCAATCCTGAACTGTTCCGTTCCGTCTCCGCCTTCGCCCCCATCGCCGCGCCCAGCCAGTGTCCATGGGGCAAGAAGGCGTTTTCGGGCTACCTGGGCAGCGACGCGGCCAGCTGGCAGCAGTATGACGCCAGCGCACTGATGCGTGGTCTGCAGGGCAAGACGGCGCCGTTTCCTGACGGCATACTGATCGACCAGGGCTTGGCCGACAAATTCCTGCCCGAGCAACTGTTCCCCGACGTCTTCGAAGCGGCGTGCCAGGACGCGGTCCAGCCCCTGCAGCTACGCCGCCATGCCGGCTACGACCACGGCTATTACTTCATCGCCACCTTCATGGAAGAGCACCTGCGCTTCCATGCGCGCCAGCTGCGCGCCATCGCCTGAGTCCCCGCTACTGGGCCGTGCTGGTGTGCCCGTTGAAATGGCGCGTGTACCAGTCCGTGGCCAGCAAGGCGGCCTGGTGGCGCGTGTCGGGGCCGCCCGGTGAAGCGATCTGTTCCAGTTGTTTGTCGCAGCGCAAGGTGGCGAAGGCCATGCGGTTCAGGCCGGCCACGTCGGGATCGCGGCCGCCCACGATGAGCAGCGACGGCACGCGCACGTTTTCCAGCGCCGCCTTGCCCGCCATTTCCACCTGGCCATCGCAGACGGCCAGCGCGGCGATCTCGCTGCTGCGCCAGGCCGCCAGCTGCATCACCACGGCCGCGCTCGTGCCATAGCCATACAGGCCGCACGGCAGGCGCCGCGTGGATGGATCGACTTGCAGCCAGCCCAGCGCTTTTTCCAGCTGGCGCGCCAGCAGCACGATATCGCTGCGCACGAAATACGCATGGCCATTGCTGCCGCCGGCCGGCGCGATGCCGCCCTGGTCGAAGCGCAGGGTGGCGATGCCCGCTCGCAGGAAGTCTTGTGACGTGGCATGGCTGGAGGCGCCCAGATAGTCGCTGTCGGCGCCGGCGCCGTGGGCAAACAGGACGATGCCGACCGGGCGCTCGGGCATGTCGAGCACGCCATCCATTTGAAGTTCATCGGCCGTGATGCTGACAAATTGTTCTTGCATGGTTGCCTCCGCTATCGAGCTGGAATCAAGCTGCTATGAAGCTGATTTTGCCGGGCCGGGCGCAGCCTGCACGCCTTGAGCGGCAACCTTCAGTGTACCAGTCTGCGCCCGTTTCTGCGCGCCCGTTCTCGCCTGGACTGCGCGGCAGGCAACAATTGCAAAACAGCAATTTTAAACGGCTCCATGCCGGTCCAACCCCTTCAGCACGGCTTCCGGACGGATCGGCAAATGCCGCACGCGCGCAGCCACTGCCGCAAAGATGGCGTTGCCGATGGCGGGCGCCACGGCCGTGGTGGGCGGCTCGCCCATGCCCGTCGCCGCCTGCGTGCTGCTGACGAATTCGATGTCGAGCTCCGGCACGTCGGCCATGCGCAGCGGCGTGTAGGTATTCAGGTTGGTATCCTTCACTTCGCCATTCAGGAACGCCGTGCCTTCATGCAAGGCCATGCTCACGCCCCACAGCGCCCCGCCTTCCGCCTGCGCCAGCGCGCCATCGGGATCGACGATGGTGCCGGCGTCGATCACCATGGTCAGTTTCTCGACTTTCACCATGCACGTGCCGCGGTCCACCCTGACGCGGGCCACGCACGCCGTCCAGGTCGGCATGTCGCGCTCCTGGCCGAACGTGGCGGCGATGCCCAGGCCCGTGTCGGGCGGCATGGCCGTGCCCCAGCCCGCCTTTTCCGCCGCCCGGCGCAGCACGTGGGCCAGGCGCGCGGCGCCGCCGACGGCGTTCGGCGCGCTGCCGCCGTTGCGCCCCGTCGCCTGCAGCAGCGACAGGCGGAACGCCAGCGGGTCGACCTTGGCCGCCTGCGCCGCCTCGTCCATGAAGCTTTCCACGGCCCAGTTCGTCCAGCCCGGCCCCACGGAGCGCAGCCAGCCGGGCCGGAAACTGCTGTTGGCCAGGTCGTTCGACACGGCCCGCACGCGCTGCGCGCCCACCGTGTACCAGTGGTCGGCGCCGGCGATGGCGAACGGGTCATACGGATGGCCCTGCTTATCCTTGGCCAGCAAGGCCGGTATCATGGCTTGCGTGGGCCAGCCCGCGCTCGCCTCGTGCACCATGGCCGCCACCTTGCCGTCGCCATCGAATGCCATGCGCAGGTGCTGCACGGAAGGCGAACGGGGCGAATCGAAGCGCGCATCGTCGGCGCGCGTGCAGATCATCTTGACGGGGCGCCCGACGGCTTGCGCCGCCAGCGCGGCCGGCACGCAATAATCGCCGTTCAGGCGCCGCCCGAAGCCGCCACCGAGCAGATAGGTATGCAGCATCACCTGGCTTTCCGGCACCTTCAGGGCCTGCGCGAGGACAGGCAATATCAGCGATTGCCACTGGTTGCCCGCATGAATATGCCAGACGCCGTCGATTTCCTGCGCCACGGCATTCACCGGTTCCAGCTGGAAATGCAGCACCGTGCCCGTCGTGTAGTGGCGTTCCAGTTTCAGGCTGGCATCCTTGAACGCCTGCTCCACGCCGTCATCATCGACCACGCGCGCGCCCAAGGTGGCATCGGCCAGCTGCTTGGTGGCGTAGTTGACGATATCCTGCTCCGACACGTGGGCAGCCGCGCCGGCCCGCCATTTCACCTGCACCAGCTCGGCCGCGCGCACGGCGGCCGCATACGTTTCGGCAATCACCATGACCCAGCCGGGCACCGTGCCGCTGGGGTCTTGCAGGGCCACGCTGCGCAGGTAGCCCCTCACTTTTTTGGCCGCCGCATCGTCGATGGACACCACCTTCGCGCCATAGCGCGTGGGCGGTATCTTCGGGCGTGCATACAGCATGCCCTCGATGTGCGCATCGATGCCGTACACGGCCGTGCCATCCGTTTTCGAGGGGATGTCCAGTGCCTGCACGGGCTGGCCGACCAGGCTGCGCTGCTGCGGCGTCTTCAGCACGATGGCTTGCAGCTGCTCGGGCGTATAGTGGCGCGCCAGCTTGCCACGGCGCACGATGTCGCCATAGGCAATCGACCGCCCCCGTCCATGCACCATGCCCAGTTTCGCATGGCAGGCGGAGACGGGCACGCGCAGCAGGCGCGCGCCCTCCTCGACCAGCGCGAGGCGGCCGGCCGCGCCGGCACGGCTGAGCGGGTCGAAATTCTGCCAGACGGACCAGCTGCCGCCCGTCACCATCAAGCCCCATTTCGGGTCCGTGTCGACGTAATGCAGGCGTACCTTGCTCCAGTCCGCTTCCAGCTCGTCGGCGACGATGCGCGCCAGGGCCGTGCCGATATGCTGGCCCATTTCCGCCTTGGCGATATTGACCGTGATCACGCCGTCGACATCGATGCCAAACCAGATGCTGGGATCGAACACGGGCGCGGCCGGCATTGCGGCCGGCGCCGGCGCCGCGCGCGTCTTTGCCGCGGCCAACGACGTATCGGCGCGCAGGAAAGCCAGGGTAAAGCCCGTGCCGGCGGCGGCGATGAGGAAACCGCGCCGGCCCGGCGAAGGAGGACGGCCGGTGCCTTCTTTTGGCAACTTGCCTGGAAATTCAAGCATGCGGCGCCTCCTGCGGCATGCCCGCGGCCAGCTTGATGGCCTTGCGGATGCGCACATACGCCATGCAGCGGCACAGGTTGCCGCTCATGACGGCATCGATATTCGCGTCCGTCGGCTGCGGATAGTCTTTCAGCAAGGTGGCCGCCTGCATGATCTGGCCCGACTGGCAATAGCCGCACTGCGGCGCCTGCGTGGCGATCCACGCCTGCTGCAGCGGGTGCGTGCCATCGGGCGACAGGCCTTCGATGGTGGTGATGGCGCAGCCGGTCACGGCCGCAATCGGCGTGATGCACGAACGCATGGCGCGCCCATCGACGTGCACGGTGCAGGCGCCGCACATGCCGATGCCGCAGCCAAACTTGGTGCCCTTCAGATGGGCCTCGTCGCGCAGCACCCACAGCAAGGGGGTGTCGGCATCGACGTCGGTGCTGAAGGGCTGGCCATTGACGGTAATATTATGCATAAAGTCTTTCAATTTCAATCACTTGGCGGCGCGCGTGCATCACTTGGCGGCGCGCGTGCGCGCCACGGCCGCTTCCAGATTCGTCCAGGCCGGCTGGTGGCTGCGGCTGCGGCGCAGGTAGGCGGCCAGCTGGGCCACGTCGTTGTCCGTCAGCGACTGGGCAAAGCCCGGCATCAGCACGCCAGGCATGGCTTCATCCTTGCTGATGCCGCGCAGGATCACCTGGATCAGGTTGGCGGGATCGGGCGCGCTGACGGCGCTGTTCAGGCTCAGTTCCGGGCGCAGGACCACGGGCCGGCCATCGCTGTTCGAGTGGCACGCGGCGCAGGTCGCCACGTACAGGCTGGCGCCGCGGTCGTTGTCGACCAGGCTGACGCGCTGCGAGCGGGCGATGCCGGCCTGCACCACGGCGTCCACGTCCACCTGGCGCTGCTCGGCGCCGGCCACGCCGGCAAAATACACGGACAGCGCGCGGATATCGCTGTCCGGCGAGGCGCCCATGCCTTCGTGCACGACTGCCGACATGGGACCGGCCGCCACGCCATGCAGGGCCGTGGCGCCCGTGCGCAGATAGGTGTACAGCTCATCCTGCGTCCACGGCAATGGCGCCGTGTTGGCGCTGTTCAAGGCCGGCGCATACCAGTGGTCGATGGCCGCGCCCAGGTAGGGCGAGCCGGCGATCTCGGCGCCCAGCGCATTGCGCGGCGTGTGGCAGGCGGCGCAGTGGGCCAGGCCCTCGGCCAGGTAGCGGCCCCGGTTCCAGTCCAGGCCTTGCGCAGGATCAAGCTGATAGCTGGCCGGCTTGAAGTACAGCAATTTCCAGCCGGCCTGCAAGGCGCGCAGATTGAGCGGGAACGGCACCGTATTGGCGGGCGCGGCCGCATACACGGGCGGGCGCGTCATGAAATACGCATACAGGGCCGTCAAGTCCGCGTCCGAGACGAGCGTGAAGTGCGTGTAGGGAAAGACGGGGAACAGGTGCGCGCCGTCGCGGCCCACGCCTTCGCGCATGGCCCGCTGGAAGGCCGCCAGCGACCAGCGGCCGATGCCCGTCTGCGTGTCGGGCGTGATGTTCGTGGCGTGTATCGTGCCGAACGGCGTGGCCAGGCCGCGCCCGCCCGCGTAGTCGGCGCCCCCCTTGGCCGTATGGCAGGCGGCGCAATTGCCCATGCCGGCCAGGATGCGGCCTTGCTCGACCACCTGCGGGGAAAACGCCGTGGCGGCGGGCGGATTGCCGGGCGCCAGCGCGGGGCGCCAGTAATACAGATAGGCGGCCAGCGCCGCCACGGTGAGCAGTGCCAGCAATAGCAGCAGGCCGGTGAAGATCTTTTTGAGCAAAACAGGAATCCGGTAAGTGTCCAGGCACGCGCGCCGGCCGCACGCGCATGGCAGCGGCGGCAGGGCCGATTGTTACAATCTTACCGCGATTGTGACTTGTTGTATGTACGCAATGACACCTGGTCCGCCCCGCCTTCCCGCCGCAGCGCGCACAGCCCGCTTGCGCGGCCAGCCGCCGCCACACCTTATAATCACCGTTTCAGCACCTGTTCCAACCATGCATACCGTCACCATCATCCTCATCCTCGTCCTGACCGTCGTCCTGTGCGGCTTCATCGCCCGTTCGCGCTGGGTCAGGCTGCCGCTGCCCCTGATCCAGATCGCCGGCGGCACGGGATTGGCCGTGTTTGGCGTGCAAGTGCCGCTCGATCCCGACATTTTCTTCCTGCTCTTCATCCCGCCGCTGCTGTTTCTCGATGGCTGGCGCATCCCGAAGGGCGCCTTCTTTTCCGATGCGCGCTCGATCCTGATGCTGGCCATCGGCCTCGTGCTGTTTACCGTGCTGGGCATGGGCTTTTTCATCGACTGGCTGATCCCCAGCGTGCCGCTGGCCGTCGCCTTCGCGCTGGGCGCCATCCTGTCGCCGACCGACCCCGTGGCCGTGTCGGCGATTGCGGCCGGCAACCCGATCCCGCCGCGCCTGATGCACATCCTCGAAGGCGAATCGCTGCTGAACGACGCTTCCGGCCTCGTCTGTTTCACGTTTGCCGTGGGCGCCATGATGACGGGCGGCTTTTCCATCGGCGCCGCCTCGCTGAGCTTTCTGCAGGAAGCGGGCGGAGGCATCGTCATCGGCCTGGCCATCTCATGGGGCGTGGGCCTGGCGAATAAATGGCTGGTGAGCAAGGTCGGCGAGGAACCGGGTCTGCAGATCCTGATCAGCATCCTGATCCCGTTCGCCGCCTACCTGGGCGCCGAGCAGATCCACGGCTCGGGCATCCTGGCCGCCGCCACGGCCGGCGTCTCCATGCATTACGCCGACCTGATCGGCCGCCCCCTGGCCGCCACGCGCACGCAGCGCAAGGCCGTGTGGGATACCGTGCAACTGGTCTTGAACGGCGTGATCTTCGTCATGCTGGGCGCGCAACTGCCCACCACCGTCGCCGGCTTGCCGGCCGCGTCCGCCGAAGTGGGCGCCGGCAGCGCCTGGAAGCTGCCCCTGTTCGTCGTCGCCATCACGGTGGGGCTGACCTTCATGCGCTTCATCTGGGTCTTCATCTCGATGAAGCTGACCCTGTTCAAGCACCACAAGAAAATGGCGGGCGAACCGAAGGACGCAGCGCTGCTGGCGCGCCCCAGCCTGCGCCTGCTGCTGGTGGCCTCGTTTGCGGGCGTGCGCGGCGCGCTGACCTTGGCCGGCATCCTGACCCTGCCGTTGTTTTTGCCTGACGGCAATCGTTTCCCTGCGCGCGACCTCGTCATCTTCCTGGCCATGGGCGTGATCCTGCTGTCGCTGCTGCTGGCCAGCGTGACCCTGCCCCTGCTGACCAAGGGCCTCGTCTTCGCCCCGCCCGCGCGCCGCTCGACGGAAGAGCGCAACGCGCGCGCCGCCGCCGCCGAGGCCGCCATCGCGCGGCTGGAAAAAATCTGCGCCGGCATCGACAAGGATGACAAGCAGCAAGTCGTCACCGAGGCCTCCAACCGTCTGATCGAAGCCTACCGCCGGCGCCTCGCGTATGGCGAAAGCAGCAACGACGAAGCGACACGCATGCAGGAGCTGGCCAGGGCCGAGCGGGCGCTGCGCCTGGAAGCGCTGAACGCGGAACGCGACGAGCTGTTCCGCCGACGCATCTCGGGCGAGCTGGACGACACCATCCACCTGCGCCTGCTGCGCGAGATCGACTTGCTGGAAGCGACATTGGAGGAATAGCCACAGTCCGGCCCGGCTACAGCCATGTTGACGTGCAATTCTCATGGTAAAGAATGCAAGTTTTCACATTAGTGTTTATAATGCAAGGTTATATCGCACAATTGATTTACTTTCAGCACGCAGTTCCGTACAGTCTGTGTTGATGAGTAGCAGTTTGAGTAGCCATCCCGACCTGAATAAAGACACTCAAAGCCGTGCCTTCCTCTCACTGCCACCGGCAGCGCACCGCGCCGCCCGCACTGCTCGCCGCCCTGCTGCTGGCCTCGCTGTTCGCCTGCGGCATGCTGGCGCCCGCCACGGCGTGGGCGCAGGGTGGCGCCGCAGCGGACGCCAGGCGCCAGGCCGACGTGGCGCAAGTGTTGTTCGGCATCATCAGCTATGTGCGCTGGCCCGTGGCGCGCCCCGAAGTGCGCGTCTGCATGGTCGGCACGACCCGCCATGGCGCGGCCATCGTCGACACGCCCGCCTCGAGCATGGGACAACGCATCCGCGTGAAAGTGCAGCCGGTAGCGGGCGCCGTGCATGAATGCGACGTCGTCTACATGGGCAGCCTGCCGGAAAACGAACGCGAACTACTGCTGACGCAGATCATCGGCAAGCCTATCCTGTCGGTCAGCGAACCGGGCACGGCCTGCCCCGTGGGCACCATGTTCTGCCTGCGCCTGCTCGATGCGCAGCTCGGCTTTGACGTCAACCTCGACGCCATCGCCCGCAGCGGCCTGCGCGTGCATCCGAACGCCTTGCAAATTGCACGTCGCAAGGGACCCCAGCCATGAACCTCCGACTACGCGGCAAGCTGGCCGGAAAACCGCGTCCCACGCTCGACAGCGTGCTGCGGCGCGCCCACCTGAGCGTGTCGCTGATCGCCGTGCTGGCGGCCGGCCTGACCCTGACGGCCGTGGCGCTGCTGGCCCTGCGCGTGTATTCGGACCAGAACCTGCGCCTGGTGGCGCGCTCGATGAGCTACACGGTGGAAGCGGCCGTCGTCTTTGGCGACCCCATGGCCGCCAAGGAAGCGCTGGCCTTGATCGGCGTCAATGAAGACATTGACCGGGCGCAAGTGAGCGGCAAGGATGGCAAGGTACTGGCCCGCTGGGAACGGGGCGAGCACGGCACCCGCTACTACATCGAACGGGCGCTGACGGGCTGGATGCTGCCCGATTCGCTGACCTTCCCCATCACGCACGACGACAATGTGATCGGCAGCATCAAGCTGGTGCCGCACAGCCGCAGCCTGCTGCCCTTCCTGTTGAGTGGTCTCAGCTGTTTGCTGGCGTGCCTGGCCCTGAGCCTGATCGTCGCCGTGCGCCTGTCGCGCCGCATGGAAACGGAAATCACGGCGCCGCTGCGCCACCTGGCCGAGACGGCGCACCGCGTGCGGCGCGACCGCTCGTTCGAGCTGCGCGTGCCGGCCGCCAATATTGCCGAACTGAACCAGATCAATGACGACTTCAACGCCCTGCTCGACGAGCTCGAGGCGTGGCAAAGCCATTTGCAAAAGGAAAATGCCTCGCTGTCGCACCGCGCCAACCACGACAGCCTGACGGGTTTGTCGAACCGCGCCTTCATGGAAGCGGAACTGGAGCGCGCCATCATCGACGCGCGGGTCGGCAACGGCAAGGTGGCCGTGCTGTTCCTCGACAGCGACCGCTTCAAGTACATCAACGATACCTTCGGCCATGCCTCGGGCGACCGCGTGCTGGTGACGATCGCCGCGCGCATCAAGCAGCAGTTGCGCGAAGGCGACCTGGTGGCGCGCCTGGGCGGCGACGAATTCGCCATCGTGCTCAAGCCGCTGCGCAGCAGCGCCGACGCCATGCATATCGCCGACAACATCATCGCCGCCATGTCGCACGCCATTGAATTACCAACAGGAAACAGCATCGTCACCTCGCTGACCATCGGCGTGGCCGTCTTCCCCGATCACGCCATCGACGCCGTGTCGCTGGTGGGCGCGGCGGACGAGGCCATGTACCGCGCCAAGCAGGCCCAGCGCGGTACGCGCCAGGTGGCACGCCTGCCGCACACCCACACCCACCCCTGACCACAAGGAGCATCACCATGCAATGCATCTACAAGCAGTTACGCCTGGGCTTACTCGCCCCCTTCCTCCTGATGCTGGGCCTGCTGACGGCCTGCCAGAGCGCGCCCGAGAAAAAGCCGCTGTTCAACGCCGAGCAAGTCGCCGTCCTGAAGGAGCAGGGTTTCAACCAGACGGACGAGGGCTGGGAACTGAGCTTCACAGACAAGCTGCTGTTCGAATTCGACGCCGCCAAGCTGACGCCGCCCAGCCGCAGCGCCATCCAGAAGATCAGCGCCGCCCTGCTGAAAGTGGGCATCACGCACATGCGCGTGGAAGGCCATACGGACAATGAAGGCACGGAAGCGTACAACAACAAGCTGTCGCTGGCGCGCGCCAACGTGGTGGCCGACGCCATGAGCGCGACGGGCGTGCCGCGCGACAACATCACCGTGAAAGGCCTGGGCATGAGCAAGCCCGTGGCCTCGAACGCCAGCAAGACGGGCAAGGCGGAAAACCGCCGCGTGACCATCATCGTCTCGGCGCCGTGAGTGCCGGCATGCCCGCCGTGCGCTGGGTCGTGATGGGCGTGTCCGGCTGCGGCAAGAGCGCCGTCGGCAGCCTGCTGGCCGGCGCGCTGGGCGTGCCGTATGTGGAAGGCGACGAGCTGCACCCGCCCGGGAACGTGGCCAAGATGAGCGCCGGCGTGCCGCTCGACGATGGCGACCGGGCCGGCTGGCTGGCCGCCTTGCGCGAACACATCGCCACGGCCAGGGCCCAGGGCAGCGGCCTGGTGGTCTCGTGCTCGGCCCTGAAGCGCGCCTACCGCGACCTGCTGCGCGAAGGCGATCCCGCCCTGCGCTTTGCCCACCTCGACGGTCCGCGCGACGTGCTGGAACGCCGCGTGCAGCGGCCCGGCCATTTCATGCCGCCCAGCCTGCTCGACAGCCAGCTGCGCACCCTGCAGCCGCTGCAGCCAGACGAGTCCGGCATCGTGCTCGACATCCGCCAGCCCCTGGCCGTGCTCGTGGAACAGATCCTGCAAGCGCCCTGAAGCATTGCGCGCGGCTGGACAGCGCGCAGCCCGCTGTGTAGACTGACGCGCACTTTCATGAGGGATTTTATGAGCACACCAAGCACCAAACCAGCGCCGGGCCCGGAATTCTGGGAGCGCGCCGACCAGGTCATCGCCCTGGCCAATGAACAATGCATGCACAGCGGCGGCAATGAAGTGGCCACTTCGCTGCTGTACGCGGCCGCCCGTTTCAACGCCTTCCTCGTCGCCAGCAAGAGCAATGACGTGGCCAAGATGCAGCAGGAAAAGGAAGGCGCCGTCGCCTTCTTCACGGAACAGTACAAGCGCATGCTGACCGACAACTTCAACGACTACATCACCAATTTCGACAAGTACACGCAACCGTCGTCGGCCCCCAAGGGCTGATGTCCGCAGCCAGCCTGGCCGGCCACCGCGCCCGCGCCACGCACGCCGACAGCGTGCTCAATGGTTCAGTACGCTATGCGCCGCTGCAATCGCTGTGGCTGATCGCCATGCTGGCCGGCACGCTGTGCGGCGCCCTCCTCGCCTTCAGCTGGACCGGTCTGGCGCTTTTTCTCATCAGCACGGCCATCGTTCTGCTCTTCGGCCATTCCCTCGGCAGCCATAGAAAACTGATACACGACAGCTACCGCTGCCCCCGATGGCTGGCATACCTGTTCGTGTATCTGGGCGTGCTGGTAGGGCTCAGCGGACCGCTGGGCCTGCTGCGCCAGCATGAACTGCGCGACTATGCGCAGCGCCTGCCCGATTGCCACCCGTATCTGCGCCATGGCGGCGGCTTCTGGCGCGATGCCTGGTGGCAACTGCATTGCCGCCTGGACCTCGACCATCCGCCGCAGATCGCCATCGAGCCGCGCATCGCGCACGACCGTTTCTATCGCTTCCTGGAAGCGACGTGGATGTGGCAGCAGCTGCCATGGGCCATCCTGTTCTTCCTGTGGGGCGGCTGGGGCCTGGTCTGCTGGGGCGTGTGTGCGCGGGTCAGCGCGGGCGTGCTGGGCCACTGGCTGATCGGCTACTTCGCCCACAACCATGGCCAGATGCATTTTCATGTCGATGGCGCCGCCGTGCAGGGCAGGAATATCCGCCTGACGTCGCTGCTGACCATGGGCGAATGCTGGCACAACAACCATCACGCCTATCCGGGCTCAGCCAGGCTGGGCCTGCTGCCGGGCGAATGGGACCCGGGCTGGTGGGCGCTGCTGTTGCTGCGACGCATGGGCCTCGTATCCGGCCTGCGCCTGCCGCAAGACCTGGCGCCGCGGGCGGAACTGCGCCGCCTCGACGACGCCAGCGCGAATTGAATCAGGCGTCGTCCCGGCCTGCCAGGTAGTTGTTCTTCACGCGCACATAATGTTCGGCCGAATAGCGCAGGTAGGCGATCTCGGCCTCGGTCAGCGCGCGCACCTTGGCGGCGGGCCGGCCCACATACAAATGCCCGCTTTCCAGCACCTTGCCCGGCGACACCAGGCTGCCCGCGCCCAGCATCACATGCTTTTCCACCACCACGTCATCCATGACGATGCTGCCCATGCCGATCAGGCACTCGTCGCCAATCGTGCAACCGTGCAAGATCACGGAATGGCCGATGGTCACGTACTTGCCGATGGTCAAGGGCGAACCATCGGGCTTGGCCGCATTCTTGTGTGACACATGCCCCATGGAAAAGTCCTGGATATTGCTGCCCTCGCCGATGACGATGCGGTTGACGTCGCCGCGCAGCACGCTGTTGCACCAGATGGAACAGTCGTCGCCGATCTGCACATCGCCGATCACTTGCGCCGTGTCATGCAGGTACACGCGTTCGCCCAGCACGGGACGGGTATTCAGGTAGGAACTGACAGGCATCGCATTTTCACTTTCATTCACTCTTGATTAATGGTCAACAACAAACATCATACCCAGCCGGCCGCCAGCGCAAAAATCGCCAGGCCATGGGCCAGGGAAGCCCCCAACAAACCGGCACGGCAATATACCAGCCCCGCCACCACGCCTTCGATCACGGTAAACACGAGGATGGGCGCGCCCACCTGCGTGACGGTGGTGGCGAGGAAAGCATGGCACAGGCCAAACAGCAGGCCCGACACCAGAGCCGCGCGCCAGGCCGGCAGCCAGGCGCGCAATTGCTGCTGCAGCAAGCCGCGAAACAGCAATTCTTCATACCAGTTGGCCGCCAGCGCAAAGCCCAGCAGCAAAGGCAGCATGGAAGGCGCCACGGGCGCCAGCGACGGCAAGCCAGCCAGCGTCTTCAGGACCATGGCCAGCCCGACGATGAGCATGGCGCCGGCCGCGCCCAGCAGCACGGACAGCAGCGGCCGCCTGCCCATCCAGCTGATCTGGCGGCGCGCCTCGCTTTCCAGCCAGCACGTACTGGCCACCAGCCCCAGCGACATGGCCGCCAGCACCAGCAAGACCAGCGGCGGCGCCGTGAAGCGCAAGCCGCCTGCCGCCACCTGCCAGTAGCCGTGCGCCGTCATCGCGTCGCGCGCCAGCACGAAGAACAGGATATGCACGAGCACGCGCAGCAGCAGCACAGTACCTTGCGTTGCCAGCAGCAAGGCGGCGCAGACGAGGAAGGCGGGCGTGATCGCCAGCAGGTACTGCGCCAGGGAAGTGATCTCGGGCATCGTTCAATTCAAGTCGACAGCAAGGTGCCAATGGGCACGGACGACTGCAATTGTATGCGGCGGCCGGGGCCTTGGGCGAAAAATCGCCCAGGGCCCCGCTCAATGCGCCACCGCCTTGCGCCAGCCATGCATCAGGCCATGCGCCGCCAGCCCGGCCGCCAGCCCCCACAGGGCGCCCCCCACGCCCAGCACGGTGACGTTCGCGGCCGTGGCCAGGAAAGTGATCAGCGCCGTCTCGCGCGTGCGCGCGTCCGCCATGGCCTGCGCCAGGCTGTTGCCGATGGCGCCCAGCAGGGCCAGGCCCGCCAGGGTCGTGATGAAGGTGCGCGGCAAGACCATGAACAGGCTGGCCAGGGTGACGCCGAAAATGCCCACCGCGATGTACAGCACGCCGCACGCCAGGCCGGCGATATAGCGCTTCGACGGCTCCGGATGCGCATCCCTGCCCGTGCAGATGGCGGCCGTGATGGCGGCCACGTTGAACGCATGCGCGCCGAACGGCGCCATCAGCAGCGAACCGAGTCCCGTCACCGTCAAAATGGGATTGGCGCTGACGCGGTAACCATCGTTGCGCAGCACCAGCATGCCGGGCATGTACTGGCCCGTCAAGGTGATCAGGAACAGCGGCAGCGCCACGCCCAGCAGCGACGCCACGGAAAAGCGCGGCATCTCGAACACGGGCGCGGCCAGGGTCAGGGTTATGCCCTGCGCGTCGATGCGCCCCTGCGCCAGCAGCAAGGCCACGCCGATCAGCATGATGCCGACCACGGCGTAGCGCGCCGTGAAGCGGCGCAGCACGGCATACGACAGCAGCAAGACCGCCACCAGCAGCGGATCGGCGCTGGCGCCGCCAAACGCGTTCACGCCGAACTGCAGCAGGATGCCAGCAAGCAAGCCGGCCGCGATGCCGCCCGGGATCAGCCGCACCAGGCGCTCGAACGCGCCCGACATGCCCAGCGCGATGAAACCGATGGCGGAAAGCAGGTAGGCGCCGATCACCTCGGCATACGGCGTGTGCGGCATGACGGTGGCCAGGAAGGCCACGCCCGGCGTGGACCAGGCCGTGATGACGGGCGCGCGGTAGCGGTAGCTGAGCCAGATGCCCGTCACGCCCACGCCGATGCTCAGCGACCAGACCCAGGACGCCGTCTGCGCCGCGCTGAGCTGCGCCAGCTGGGCCGCCTGGAACACCAGCACGAAAGTGCCGCCATAGTTGACGAGGACGGAAATGCAGGCCGCCATGGTCGGCGACACCAGATCCTGCCAGCGCAGCCGTCCTGCCGTCGCTGCCGTTTTTTCGATTGTTGCGCTTGTCGTCATGCGGAATGCTCCCTTGCCTGTGAAAGAGGGCATCTTAATGCCGGCATGGACTGCCCAGACAGGCCAATTTCCCGACATAAAGCAGACCACTTTCGCGTTTCAGCCCAGTGCGCGCGCCAGGCGGGCGATGCCGCTGTCGATCTCGTGCGGGGTCAACGCCGCAAAACCCAGCAGCCAGCCACCGCGCGTCGGCGGCCGCGCATACAGGCGGCTCAGGCCCGGCAGCACGATGCCGGCCCGCGCCGCCAGGCGTATCGTTTCCAGCTCCGCCCTGCCCTCGTGCAGCAGGCAAGGCATCTGCAAGCCGCCCGGTGGCAGCTGTGCCGCGACGACGTGCGGCAGATGCCGCTGCACGGCCCGCGCCATCGCATCGCGGCGCACGGCATAGAGCTTGCGCATGGCGCGCAGATGGGCCGCGAAATGGCCATCGGCGATGAAACGGGCCAGCGTCAGCTGGTCCAGCTGCGGCGTATGGCCGTCGAGGATGCTGCGCGCGGCCGTCATCGGCGCGACGAGGACCGGCGGCAGCACCATGTAGCCGATGCGCAGCCCCGGATACAGCGACTTGGCGAAGGTGCCCAGATAAATCGTGCGCTGCTGCCGGTCCAGTCCCTGCACGCAAGCCGTCGGCAAGCCCGCGTAGTGAAACTGGCTGTCGTAATCGTCTTCGATGATCCAGCCCTGCCGCTCGGCGGCCCAGGCGGTCAGCGCGAGGCGGCGCTCGAGCGCCAGGGTGACGCCCGTCGGATACTGGTGCGACGGCGTCACATACACCGTGTTGGCGCCGCTGCGGTCGGCGCGCAGGCTGTCCATGCACAGGCCGTGCGCATCGACAGGCACGGGAACGACCGTCAATTGCGCCATCTCGAAGGCCTTGCGCGCGCCGAAATAGCCGGGATCTTCCATCAGGATCGGAGCATGCGCGTCGGCCAGCACCTGCGCGCACAGGTACAGGGCCTGGCGCGTGCTGCTCAGCACCAGCACCTGGCCGGCCGTGGCCCGCGCGCCCCGCTCCAGGTTGACATAGTCGGCGATGGCCTGGCGCAGCGGCTGCGCGCCTTGCGGGTCGCCGTGCAGCAGCACGCTGGCACGGTGTTCGCCCGCGGCCTGGCGCCGCAGCCGCTCCCACACATCGACGGGAAAGGCGCGCGTTTCCGGCAAGCCCGTGGCAAACGCCTTCACGCTTTGCTGGTCGGCCACGCCGCCGCTGGCGAGGATTTGCGCGCCCCTGGCGCTGAGCGCCACCGGCGGCGCAGGCAGGGCTGGCCGCGCCGCCGACGGTGCGTGCCTGCCCGCGCCCAGCAAGCTGGCGCCTATCGATTCCGAGACAAAACTGCCCGCTCCCGCCTGGCGCCGCACATAGCCGTCCAGGCGCAGCTGCGCATACGCCATTTCCAGCGTGTCGCGCGACACGCCCAGCGATTGCGCCAGCACCCGCGTGGCAGGCAGGCGCAGGCCGGGCGCCAGCACGCCATCGAGTATCAGCTGGCGCAAGGCGCGCTGCACGCGCACGCGCAAGTCGAGCGCCGCCAGTTCGGGAGCGGCGAGACGGATTTTCAGGGTGTCGAGCTCGAACCGCGCCGTCATGTCGCCTTCGGCCCGGCGCCGGCGGCCGTCACGGCGGCCACGCTGCTGGCGTGCGAAAAGCCATGCTGCTGCAGCACGGCCACCAGCTGCTCGCTGGCGCAGCCCAGGCGCAGGTTTTCCGCCACCCAGTCCTGCCACTCGCGGCTGACGTCCGGCATGGGCTCGGGCGCCAGAGCGAGGCCGAGTATGCATTGGGCCAGCAAGCCGTTGATGCGCTTCGTGTCGATCAGATGCTGCACCACCGCGTGGCCCGAATGGGGAAACGGATGCAGGGTGCAGTTGCCAAAGGCGGCCAGGCGCTGCGCGTGCATGGCGTCAAGGTTCACCGATTCGCTGGCACTGGCGCCCGCATTGGCGACGTCGGGCCGCGTGCCGAACACCAGGTGCAGCTGCGTATCGGCCGTCGCCCTGGCGCGGCACAGGGCGGCCAGGTCGTAGTAGCCCGAGCGTGGCGGGTCCTGCGCCAGCGACTCCATCACGGACAGCCAGCGCAGCTCGTGATACAGGCGCGCCTGCTCCACGTCAAGGAAAGACAACGGGCCGAAGGCGACGATCTGCTGCGCCTCGAGCAGCAAGCCATACATGACGGCCGCGTACGCGCCCATGGACTGGCCGAGGGTGGTGACCTGACTCGGCGCGATGCTGCGCACGAGGTCGCGCAAGGCTTGCGCCGTCTCGTCCACATGGCTGCCCAGGCCGGCGATGCGGCGGTGATACCAGGCGTTGCCCGAATCGCGCACGAGTATCTTGTTCAGATGCTGCCCGCTGGCCTGCTCCAGCTTTTTCAGCCTGCCGTAAAAGTCGAAGGCCGGACGCGTCGTCCACGAAACGAAGCCGAAGGCGATGACCAGCGGCGCGCCGGGCACGATGCGGTCCACCAGCACATCGTCGCCAGTGGTGGCGACCAGTCGGTTATCCAGCGCTTGCGCTTGCAGCATCGGCCCCGCTCCCCGATAAAAGTGAAAACAGCAGAAAGCATGAGTTTAATGCCAGGACTGGCAAAATGGAAACATTTGCCGCAGCGGTACGCAGGCCGGCGCGGGAAAAC
This sequence comes from Janthinobacterium sp. SUN118, assembly GCF_030397695.1. Classification (NCBI taxonomy): domain Bacteria; kingdom Pseudomonadati; phylum Pseudomonadota; class Betaproteobacteria; order Burkholderiales; family Oxalobacteraceae; genus Janthinobacterium; species Janthinobacterium sp. SUN118. The sequence continues at coordinate 152,889 of NZ_JAPUBV010000004.1, forward strand.
TGCTAGTCTTGCGAACATTTCCCTTGAATAGCCTTTTAAATACCCTTTTACACAGGAGACTTCCATGCTGCATCGCCTCACGCATCGCCTCAAATACCTGCCCCTCGCGGCCGCCATCGCCATGGCCGGCGGCTGCGCCGTGACGAACGACGGCGCCGCGCCGGGCACCGACCTGACGCCCAGCTACAGCCTGACGAACACCTACTGGAAGCTGACGGAGCTCGATGGCGCCCCGGTGGTCATGGCGCCGGAGCAGGAACGCGAAGTGCGCATCACCCTCACCGACGAGGGCAGGGTCCACGGATTCACGGGCTGCAACCAGGTCATGGGCGGCTACACGTTGGCCGGCACGGCCCTGCGCTTCACGCAACTGGCCGGCACCCGCATGGCGTGCCCGCCGTCTTTGATGCAGCTGGAAAACGCCGTGCTGGCCAAACTGAACAGCGTGACCGGCTACCGCTTCGATGGTGAATTCCTGGTCCTGCTCAAGGATGGCGCGCCCGTGGCCAGGTTTGAATCGGTCTACCTGTGAAATAAAAATCGACTGCCGTTACAATGGCTTCCAGCCCATCTTTTGGAAGGAAGCCATGTCCGCCCTGCCCTCGCCGTCGTCTCCATCACTGCCATCGGCCGCCGGCCGCTACCGGGCTTTTCTGTTCGACATGGACGGCACCGTCATCAATTCCATCGCCGCCGCCGAACGCATCTGGGGCACGTGGGCGCAGCGCCAGGGACTCGACGTGGCGGCCTTCCTGCCCACCATCCATGGCGCGCGCTCGGTCGACACCATTTCCAGGCTGCGCCTGCCCGGCATCGACGCGCAGCGCGAGTCGCAGGGCATCACGGATGCGGAAATCATCGATGTGGACGGGATTATTGAAGTGGCGGGCGCCGGGCGTTTTTTGCAGTCGCTGCCGCCGGCGCAATGGGCCATCGTCACCTCGGCGCCCAGGGCGCTGGCCACGGCGCGGCTGAAGGCGGCCGGCATGCCGATACCGGCCATCATGGTGACGGCCGAAGACGTCAAGGCGGGCAAGCCGAAACCCGATTGCTACCTGCTGGCGGCTGAAAAGCTGGGCGTGGCGCCCTCTGACTGCCTGGTGTTCGAAGATGCCTCGGTCGGCATCGAGGCGGGCGAAGCGGCTGGCGCGAAAGTCGTCGTCGTCACCGCCACGCATGCGCACCCGCTGGCCACGCGCCACCCGGCCATCGCCAGCTACGAGGGCATCGTGGCGACGGTCGATGCCGACGGTTTCATCGTGCTGGCGGAGTCGGTTGCAGCACCTGCGACAAGATAGCCTGCTCCAGCGCGGCGAAGGCCGCATGGCCGCGCTGGCGCGGGCGCGGCAAGTCCACCTGCACATCCAGCGTGATCTGCCCCTCCTCGATCAGCAGCACGCGGTCGGCCAGGGCCACCGCTTCGGCCACGTCGTGCGTCACCAGCACGGCCGTAAAGCCGCGCGCCAGCCACAGCGACTCGATCAGCTGCTGCATCTCGATGCGCGTGAGGGCGTCGAGCGCGCCAAGCGGCTCGTCGAGCAGCAGCAATTGCGGCTCGTGCACGAGGGCGCGCGCCAGCGCCACCCGCTGCTTCTGCCCGCCCGACAGGGCCGCCGGCCAGTCGTCCGCGCGCTCGGCCAGGCCCACCGTCCATAGCGAGGCGGCCGCCGCGCCGATGGAACGGGGCAAGCCCAGGGCCACGTTGTCGAGCACCGTCTTCCACGGCAGCAGCCGCGATTCCTGGAACATGATGCGGATATCGGGGGCGCCGACGCCGCTGCCGATGTCGACCGTCCCTTCATCGATGCTTTCCAGGCCCGCGATCGAACGCAGCAAGGTGCTCTTGCCGCAGCCGCTGCGCCCCACGATGGCGACAAACTCGCCCGCTTCCAGCTGCAGGTCGACGTTTTTCAGCACGGGACGGCTGATATAGGACTTGCTCAGCTTTGTCAACGCCAACGGCACGCCGCGGCGCTGCAGGGGCGCGGACGGCGCGGTTTTCGCCTGCGGCGGCGCGCCGGCGGGGTCGTACTGCACGAAATGGGACAGGAAATCCGTTTCGATCTGGATGGGGGCGAGCAGCATGGTGTCCTCTTCAATCATTATCGGTAGGCGGGGTTCCAGCGCAGGCAGTGGCGTTCCAGCCGGCGCGAAAACAGGTCGGCCAGTTTGCCCAGCAAGGCATACAGCAAAATCCCCACCAGCACCACGTCCGTCTGCAGGAATTCGCGCGCATTCATGGTCATGTAGCCGATGCCGGCCTGCGCCGAGATGGTTTCGGCGACGATCAGCAGCACCCACACGAGACCCAGAGAAAAGCGCACGCCGACCAGGATGGACGGCATGGCGGCCGGCAGGATCACGTCGCGGTACAGGGGCCAGCCGGACAGGCCGTAGCTTTTCGCCATTTCGATCAGGCCCTGGTCGGCCGAGCGGATGCCGTGGAAGGTGTTCAGGTAGACGGGAAAGAACACGCCGACGGCCAGCAGGAACAATTTGGCCGTCTCGTCGATGCCGAACCACAGGATCACCAGCGGGATCAGGGCCAGGGCCGGGATGTTGCGCACCATTTGCAGGGTGGTGTCGAGCAGGGTTTCCGCATGGCGGAAGCTGCCCGTCAAGAGCCCGAGCAGCAAGCCCAGCCCCGCGCCGATGACGAAACCCAGCGTCGCCCGCCACAAGCTCGTTTTCAGGTGCAGCCACAGCTCGCCCGACGCGGCCAGGCTCCAGAAGGCTTTCGCCACGGCCCACGGCTCGGGCAGGATGCGGCTCGACAGCCAGCCCCATTGCGACGCCAGCTGCCAGGCCAGCAGCAGCGCCACGGGCAGGGCCCACGGCGCCAAGCCATCGCGCCACGGCGTGCCGGGCGCGCGTTTGGCGATGCCGGCCGCCATCTCAAGCCGCCTTTTTCTGCGGCGCGGCCGGCACGATGTTGCTGGCCATGACTTCGCCGAAGGGGCCGCTCAAGGATTGCTCGCCCACGGCCTTGCCCTTGCCCAGCAGCGGGAATACCAGCTCGGCGAAGCGGTACGACTCTTCCAGGTGCGGATAGCCCGAGAAGATGAAGGTGTCGATGCCCAGGTCCGCGTACTCCTGCATGCGCGCCACCACGGTCGGGCCGTCGCCGACGAGGGCCGTGCCGGCGCCGCCGCGCACCAGCCCCACGCCGGCCCACAGGTTGGGCGACACTTCGAGCTTGTCGCGCCGCCCGCCATGCAGGGCCGCCATGCGCTGCTGGCCCACGGAATCCATCTTGCCGAAGGCCGCCTGCGCCTTGGCGATGATGTCGTCGTCGAGATGGCTGATCAGTTCATCGGCCGCGCGCCAGGCCGCCTCGTTGGTGTCGCGCACGATCACGTGCAGGCGGATGCCGAAGCGCACCGTGCGGCCTTTTTTCGCGGCGCGCGCGCGGATGTCGGCGATCTTTTCCGCCACGGCGGCCGGCGGCTCGCCCCACGTCAGGTAGACGTCCATCTGCTCGGCCGCCAGTTCGTGTGCCGGCTCCGACGAGCCGCCGAAGTACAGGGGCGGATACGGTTTCTGCACGGGCGGATACAGGGTTTTCGCTCCCTTCACCTGGATATGCTTGCCCTCGAAGTCGTAGCCGGCCGCGCCGCCCTCGCCTGCCAGCGTGGCGCGCCACACCTTGATGAATTCATCGGAAATTTCATAGCGCTTGGCGTGGTCGGCAAACAGGCCGTCCGCTTCCAGTTCGCCCTGGTCCCCGCCCGTGACGACATTGATCAAGAGGCGCCCGTTCGACAGGCGGTCGAAGGTGGACGCCATGCGCACGGCCAGGCCGGGCGTGGACAGGCCGGGGCGGATGGCCACCAGGAATTTGAGCTTTTGCGTCACGCTGATCAGCGACGAAGCCACCACCCACGCGTCTTCGCAGGAGCGGCCCGTCGGCAGCAGCACGCCGTCGTAGCCCAGGGTATCGGCGGCGACGGCCACCTGGCGCAAGTAATCGGCATCGACGGGGCGCGCGCCCTGCGACGTGCCCAGGTAGCGGCTGTCGCCGTGGGTGGGGATAAACCAGAAGACATTCAATGACATGGTGCGCTTTCCTTTGCTTGTTTCTTTGCTTGTTTATTTGGTGCTGGTGGCCAGCTGGCGCGCCGGCAGCAGCGCGTCCTTGACGACGATGGGTTTCGGGATCAGCTTCAGGCTGGCAAAAGAGTCGGCCACCCGTTGCTGCGAAGCGATGACGTCGACCGACACGGGTTTCACGCCGTAGGCATAGCGCGAGGCGGCCAGCGCCACGACATCCTTGCTCAAGCCCGTCTGCGCCGACAGAATCGTCGCCACTTCGTCAGGGTTGTTGCGGCCCCAGTCATCGACCTTGGCCACTTCGTCGAGCACGATGCGCAGGATCTCGGGATTTTTTTCCGCATAGGTGCGCGACGCCAGGTAGAACTGGTAGTTCGCCACCAGCCCCTTGCCATCGGCCAGCACGCGGGCGCCCAGCTGCTTTTCGGCGGCCGCCAGGAACGGGTCCCAGATGGCCCAGGCATCCACGCTGCCGCGCTCGAAGGCGGCGCGCGCATCGGCCGGCGGCAGGAACACGGGCTGGATGTCGGCATACGCGACACCGGCCTTTTCCAGCGCTTTCAACAGCAGGTAATGCACGTTCGACCCCTTGTTCAGGGCGATCTTCTTGCCCTTCAAGTCGGCCAGCGTGCGCAGGCCAGAACCCTTGGGCACGACGATGGCTTCGCTGGCCGGCGACGCCGGCTCATTGCCGACGTACACCAGGTTGGCGCCGGCCGCCTGCGCAAAGATCGGCGGTGCTTCGCCGACCGTGCCGAAGTCGATGCTGCCCACGTTCAAGCCTTCCAGCAGCACGGGGCCGGCCGGGAATTCCGTCCATTTCACGTTCACGCCCTGCTCGGCCAGGCGTTTTTCCAGGGTGCCGCGCCCCTTCAACAACGTCAGGGTGCCGTATTTCTGGTAGCCAATACGCACCTGCACCTCCCCCCTGGCTTGGGCCTGCGCCGTCACCGGCATGCCGGCCGCCATCACGCCGGCAGCGGCGGCGAACAGCAGGCCCAGGGTGGTACGGCGCGAGAGGCGTTGTGCGTGGCGGTGTGTCATGGCGTTTCCTTGGTCGGTGAATAGTCAGGCGGCTTGAAACCGGGGAGCGTAAGGCTGGTCCTGCAGCGAACGGACGGGCGCCGCAATATCGGCTGGCGCGGAAGGACGCCGGCCCTGCAGCACGAACAGGCCGGCCGACAGTTCCTCGATGCCGGCCTGCACGCGCGCGGCGATCGGCGCATCCAGGCTCAGGCCCCGTTCTTCATGCCAGTCCAGCTGTTGCGAATTGGCGTAAATGCTGGTGAAGACCTGCTTGGCGCCCAGCGCATGGAGCACGGGACGCAACGCATAGTCGAGCGCCAGGGTGTGGGCGTGGCCGCCGCCCGTGGCCAGCGGCAGCACCAGCTTGCCGGCCAGGCCATCTTGCGGCAGCAGGTCGAGGAAGGCTTTCAGCAAGCCTGTATAGGAGGCCTTGTAGATGGGCGTGGCGATGACGATGGCATCGGCGTCGGCCACGGCGCGCACGGCGCGGGCGATCGTCACGTCGTCATAGTCGGCCAGCAGCAAGGCGCGCGCCGGCAAGTCGCGTACATGCAGCTTGGCGTAGCTGTGGCCCTGCAGCGCCAGCTGGTCGCCGATATGCAGCAGCAAGCGGCTGGAACTCGATGGTAGCTGGGGGCTACCGCCCAATAACAAGATGCTCATGTAATGCCCGTCCCTGTGCGTTGTCGAAAGTGCGAAAGTGGATCTGCCCGGATGCTTGCAGCCTATCGCCATCAGGACTCCGGCAAAACGAATGCTTTCGCGCTTCGATATGCGTTTTCCGACTATCCGCGCCTGACGCCCCGCAAGACATGCCGCAGGCGTCCGCACGGCTTTTTCCGCATATGCATGCGCGGTTTTCTTCGTGTACGGCGCGCGCCTGGCGGTGCAATATCGGCTGCATCGTCTTTCTGGAATTGTCCCCATGTCTAGCGCCTTCCTCCACGCCACCCGCCCCGCCTTCCCCACGCCGGAACCACTGCAGGACGCCATCGGCATCGCCACCTCGCTCGCTGCGCGCCTGGCCGAAACGGCGAATGCCCGCGACCAGGCCGGCGGCCATGCGGCGCAGGAGCGCGAATGGCTGCGCGATTCGGGCTTGCTGACGTTATCGGTCCCCGTGGAATTCGGCGGCCAGGGCGCGTCCTGGCCCCTCGTGTACCAGGTGATCCGCATCCTGGCGCGCGCCGACAGCGCGCTGGCGCACGTCTTCGGCTTCCACCATTTGCAGCTGGCCGGCCTGCAGCTGTACGGCAGCGCGCAGCAGCAGCGCCGCCTGCTCACGCTCACCGTCGACGAACGCCTGTTCTGGGGCAATGCCTTGAATCCCCTCGACAAGCGCGTCACCGCGCAGGACAGCGAAGACGGCTACCTCCTCGATGGCGTCAAGAGCTTTTCCTCCGGCTCGGTCGGTTCCGACTGGCTGACCGTCTCCGCCTGGCACGCGCCCACGCAGACGGCGCTGATCGCCGCCCTGCCCACGCGCCAGGACGGCGTGACCGTGCAGGCGGACTGGGACGCCTTCGGCCAGCGCCAGACGGACAGCGGCAACGTGCATTTCCAGGGCGTCGCCCTGCCACGGGAGCTGGTGCTGCAGGCGCCCGCGCAGGCGGCCACGCCGCAAGCCACCGTGCGCTCGCAGATCGCGCAGCTGATCATGGCCAATCTGTACCTGGGCATCGCCGAAGGCGCGTTCGAGGCGGCGCGCCGCTATACGGGCGAGCAGGCGAAGGCCTGGTTCGCCTCCGGCGTGGCGCAAGCCGCGGACGATCCCCTGGTGCAGCACCGCTACGGCCAGCTATGGCTGCTGCTGCGTCCCGCGCAGGTGCTGGCCGACGCGGCGGCGCAGGAGCTGGAAAGCGTATTTCGCAAGGGACCGCTGGTGACGGCGCGCGAACGGGGCTTGCTGGCCGTGGCCGTGGCCGAAGCCAAGTGCCTGGCGCACAAGGCGGGACTGGAGATCAGCAGCCAGATGTTCGAACTGACGGGCGCCCGCTCCACCTCGGCCCGGTATGGCTACGACCGCTACTGGCGCAACGTGCGCGTGCATACCCTGCACGACCCCATCGACTACAAGCTGCGCGACCTGGGACGCTTTGCCCTGAACGGCACCGTGCCCGAGCCGACGGCTTATTCCTGATTCACCCACCAAGGAGCCACCATGACCATCGCCCGCCGCAGCATCGTTCTCACCGCCCTGGCACTCGCCCTGTCCAGCGGTTTCGTCCACGCCAAGGATCCCAAGGACATCACCATCGGCACCAGCGCCGGGCCGTATGCGGACCAGATCAAGCTGGGCATCAAGCCTATCCTGGAAAAACAGGGCTACAAGGTCAAGCTGGTCGAATTCAACGACTACATCCAGCCCAATTTCGCGCTGGCCGAGGGCTCGCTGGACGCCAACGTCTTCCAGCACATCGTCTACCTGAAGAAATTCGCGCAAGAGCACAAGCTGGCCCTGACGGACCTGATCACGATACCCACGGCGCCGATCGCCATCTACAGCAAGAAGCACAAGACGCTCGACGACGTGAAGGAAGGCACGACGGTAGGCTTGCCGAACGACCCGACCAACCAGGCGCGCGCGCTGGTGCTGCTCGACCAATTGAAATGGATCAAGCTGCGCGACAATTTCGACCCCGTGCGCGCGTCGGAAAAGGATATCGCCGTCAACACGAAGAAAATCAAGCTGCTGCCGCTGGAAGCGGCGCAGCTGCCACGTTCGCTGGGCGACACCGATTACTCTTTCATCAACGGCAATTACGCGCTGGCGTCCGGGCTGAAACTGACGGACGCGCTGGTGGCCGAGAAAATCTCGCCCAACTACATCAACCTCGTGGCCGTGCGCACGGCCGACAAGGACAAGCAGTTCGCGAAAGACCTGGCAGCCGCCTACCGCTCGCGCGAATTCCTCGACATCACCAACAAGCACTTCGCCGGCTATTCGAAACCCGACTACCAGCAAGCCTTGCAGACGGCGGCGAAATAAGCCATGAGCAAGACGATACGCTTCAACGCCTTCCAGATGAATACCGTCGGCCACCAGTCGCCGGGACTGTGGACGCATGCGCGCGACCGCAGCCACCGCTACACCGATCCCGGGCACTGGACGGAACTGGCGCGGCTGCTGGAAGCGGGCCTGTTCGACGCGGTGTTCCTGGCCGACGTGCTGGGCGTGTATAACGTGTACCGGGGCAGCCTCGATGCGGCCCTGGAACACGGCGTGCAGGTGCCGCTGAACGACCCGCTGGCGCTCGTGCCCATCATGGCGCAAGCCACCACGCACCTGGGCTTCGGCGTCACCTGCGCCCTCACCTACGAACACCCGTACACGTTCGCGCGCCGCATCTCCACGCTCGATCACCTGACGGGCGGGCGCATCGGCTGGAATATCGTCACCGGCTACCTCGACAGCGCGGCGCGCAACCTGGGCTTGCAGCAGCAGCTGGGCCACGACGAGCGCTACGACCTGGCCGACGAATACCTCGACGTCGTCTACAAGCTGTGGGAAAAAAGCTGGGACGACGACGCCGTCGTCAACGACAAGGCGCGCGGCATCTATGCCGATCCGGCCCGCGTCCATCCGATCAACCATGCCGGGCGCCACTACCAGGTGCCCGGCATCCATTTGTGCGAACCGTCGCCGCAGCGCACGCCGCTGCTGTACCAGGCGGGCACCTCGCCGCGCGGCACGCGCTTTGCGGCGCGCCATGCGGAAGCGACCTTCGTCAGTGGCCCCAGCAAGACGGTGGTGAAACGCTACGCCGACGAGCTGCGCGCCGCCGTGCGCCTGGCCGGCCGCGACGGCGATGCGCTGCTGATCTACGCGCAGGCGCTGGTCATCACGGGCGCCACCGAAGCCGAGGCGCGCGCCAAGCACGCCGACTACCTGCGCCACGTGAACATCGAAGCGGCGCTGGTGCTGCTGTCCGGCTGGACGGGCGTCGATTTCAGCCGCTATCCGCTCGACGCCACCATCGAATACATCGACTCCGAGGCGGGCCGCTCGGCGCTGGCCTCGTTCAGCCAGGCCGACCCCGATCGCCGCTGGACGGTGCGCGAAGCAGCCGAATACATCGGCCTGGGAGGGCGCGGCCCCGTCATCGTCGGCGATGCGCGCCAGGTGGCCGACCAGCTGGAGGCCTGGACAGATGAAACGGGCATCGACGGCTTCAATCTCGCCTTCGCCGTGGCGCACGACAGCATGGCCGACGTGGTCGCCCACATCGTGCCCGAACTGCAGCGGCGCGGGCGCTACCGCACCAGCTACGACGACGGCACCTTGCGCCACAAGGTGTTTGGCCACGGCCCGCGCCTGCCGGCCGGCCACGCGGGGCGCCAGGTCAGCATCGCGCCGGACAACGCCACCCTGGCCGCCGCCTGAACGCCAGGTGGCGGGGCAGTGACAAGCCCTGCCATTCATGTTAGCTTGCCGTGTTAATAATACATGGGCAAGTGCGTGCATTCCTTTTCTTCTCCAGGCAAACCAGCGCCCCTCCTCGCCTGCGGCGTCATGGCCGCCAGCCTGCTGTGCGGTGGCCAGGCCGCCGCGCAAAACGACGAGCGGGCCGCGCCGGCCGACACCAGCCAGTCCGTCCACGTCAGCAGCATACGCGACCCGGAAATCAAATCCTACCGCGCGATGGCGGCCGGCCTCGATGCCTTTGACGACCACCATGCAATGGCGTCCAGGGCACGCGAAGTGCGCTTCCGGCTGATTCCCGGTCCCGGTATCGCGACCGATGCCCTGCGGGACGCAACCTTGCGCATCGTCGGCAACGAGACGGCGATCAGCGTGCCCCTGTCTGCCGATGGCAGCTTTGCGCTGCCCCGCAGCGCGCAAGCCGACAGCGACGACGCGGACCTGGTCACCAACCAGAAAAAAGACCGGTTCCGCTGGCAGGCCAGCGTGCGCAGCGACGGCGTACCGCCCGGCATGCGCCGTCTGGGCGACCTGCGCCTGCAATGCCAGGTAAGCAGCGCGATTGCCAGGAAAGAAATGCCGTTCTGGCTACGCACCCTTGTCGCCGCCAAGCTGCGCGGCACCGACTGGTGCGCCGCCGGCAAGCTCAAGATGGGCACGTACAGCGATCCGGCCATCGCCAGCGCCACCCTGCTCGATGGCGTGCGCCGCATCGCGCTGCCGGTGAACGATACGGGCACGTCCTTCCAGGCCCCCCTGGGCGACAGCCGCTATGCGGACGATACCCTGATCGAACTGGTGTACCTCGATGCCGCCGGTGCGCCGCCCGCATCCTTGTGACCATTTGCGTCGCGCCCTGTTCCGTGTCAGCATACGCCACCTTGGCAACACGGATAAGGACTGCAATGCCCCTCACATCTCCACGCGCGCTGGCCGGCCACGGCGCTCTCGCCCTGGCCCTGCTGCTTGCCAGCCAGGCCTCCGTGGCGCTGGCGCAGGTTCCCGCCACGGCGGCCACGCCCGGCTGCGAAGTCTGCGCCGCCTGGAACGCCGACCAGGCGCCGTTCCGCATCTTCGGCAATACCTATTATGTGGGCGTCAAGGGCCTCAGCTCCGTGCTCGTCACGTCGCCGCAAGGCCATGTGCTGATCGACGGCGGCTTGCCGGAATCGGCGCAAAAGATCATCGCCAACATCGCCGCGCTGGGCTTTCGCATCGAGGACGTCAAGCTGATACTCAATTCGCACGGCCATATCGACCATGCGGGGGGCCTGGCCGAGCTGCAGCGGCGCAGCAATGCGCTGGTGGCCGCCAGCCCGTCGGCGGCGCTGGACCTGGCATCGGGAGAAGTGGGACCGGACGACCCGCAATACCATGCGCTGCCCAAGTACCCGCCCGTGAAGGACATGCGCCTGGCGCGCGACGGCAGCCATTTCGACGTCGGCCCCGTCAACCTGACGGCGCACGCCACGCCGGGCCACACGCCCGGAGGCCTGAGCTGGACGTGGCAATCGTGCGACGGTCCGCGCTGCCTGAACATGGTGTACGCGGACAGCCTCAACGCCGTCTCGCGCCCCGGCTTCAAGTTCAGCGCCAGCAGCGAGTATCCGCAGGCGCTGGCCGACCTGCGCCACAGCTTCGAGACGCTGGAAAAGCTGCCGTGCGACGTGCTGATCTCGGCCCACCCGGAAGCGTCGCAATTGTGGCAGCGGCTGGAGGCCAGTGCGACGGCAGGCAGCGAAGCCTTCGTCGACCTGCAGGCCTGCCGCGCCTACGTGGCGGCCGCGCGCACCCTGCTCGAGGCGCGCCTGGAGCAGGAAAAACAGCAATGAGCTTGTCAACCGTGCACGCTGGCGCGGCGCCTATCTGCTAATCTGGCGCCATTCTGCTCCCCCTGATTTCATAAGGAATTGCCATGTTCAAGATCGCCACCCTGATTCCCCTGGCCGCCATCGTCGCCTTCACGGCCGGCTGCGCGCAAACCCCGGTACGCAGCGATGCCGCCGCCGCGGCGCCCGGCGCCACCTCGCCCGCCAAGCCGGCGCCGAAACTGACGGACACGCAGTGGAAGCTGAAGGAATTGAAGGGCAAGAAAATCGTGCGCAAGGCGCCCGAACAGCGCGACGTGACCCTGCTGCTGGCCGAAGGCCGCGCCGGTGGCCACAGCGGCTGCAACCAGATGATGGGCGGCTACACCAGCGATGGCGTCAGCACCCTGAGCTTTGGCCAGATGGCCGGCACCATGATGATGTGCCAGCCGCAGGACATGGAGCTCGAGCGCGAACTGCTGACCACCCTGGGCGAAGTCAATGGCTACCGCTATGCCGACCAGGAATTGCTGCTGCTGAAGGATGGCGTTCCCGTGGCGCGCTATGAAGCGCTGACGGTGAAGTAAAACCCGCACTCCCGCATGTGAAGAGTGCCCGAAAAACGTTCAGGGCAAGGCGCAGCGCCGCAGGCAGTACGCTAGTACGCCAAGGCGCTGCAACGCTGTCATGGACGTTTTCTCGGCCACTCTTCAGTCATTGCGCATCTGCGCCTGCGATACATTGCTCTCCGGCGGCACGCTCTGCGTCAGCCACACATTCCCCCCGATGGTCGACCCCGCGCCGATGGTGATGCGCCCCAGCACCGTCGCGCCCGCGTATATCACCACGTCGTCCTCGACGATGGGATGGCGCGGCGTGCCCTTGATCAGCGCACCGCTGGCATCTGCCGGGAAGCGCTTGGCGCCCAGGGTGACGGCCTGGTACAGGCGCACCCGCTGGCCGATGATGGCCGTCTCGCCGATCACCACGCCCGTGCCATGGTCGATGAAGAACGACGCGCCGATATGCGCGCCCGGGTGGATGTCGATGCCGGTCAGGGTATGCGCGATGTCGGCGATCAGGCGTGCGAGGAACGGTGCACCCAGCGCATGCAGGCGGTGCGCCAGGCGGTGGTACAGGATGGCGATGGTGCCCGGATAGCACAGCATGATCTCGGCCACCGAGGTGGCGGCCGGATCGCCCGCGTAGGCGGCCTGCACGTCCGACACCAGCAGCGCGCGGATGTCGGGCAGGCTGGCGGCGAACGCGCGCGTGATGTCGCGCGCCTGCTGCGCCAGCGCCGCGTCGTCGCTGGCGGCATCGTCCTCGTCGCCGGCGGGCACGGCGTGAGCCGGGGCAGAAAACAGCAGGCCGCGCCGCACCTGCTCGCTGAGGCGGTTCAGGGTGGTGTTCAGGGTATCGCCGACAAAGTAGTCGATGCTTTCATCGGTCAGGTTGGGTCGCCCGTAATGGGTGGGAAACAGGGCCGCCGACAAGCCGTTGACGATGGTGGTCAGGGCTTCGCGCGACGGCAGTTCGCGCACCCTGCCGTTATGGCGGATCTTGTGCTTTTCCTCGCGCGAGGTGCGCAGCGCCTGGATCACGGGACCCAGGTTCCACTGGACCGTGTCGTCGGCGGGTGCTGCGGGATAGATGCTGTGCATGGGGACTCACTTCCGGAAAAACGGCGCACAGGCCGGGTTGCCCCAGCTTAGCGGCCGGCGCCGGCGACACCAACGAAGAATTTCACGCTTGCATATGCGAAAAACGCATATGTCAGGCCAGCAAGGGCGTCGGCAAACCCGATTGCCTCCACTAGCGTAAAATGACGGACTAACAAAAACACTCTTCAACATGACTAAATTATTAACATGGATCCTGGCGGGCCTGGCGATGGTCGGACCGCTTGCAATCGACACCTATCTGCCGTCTTTCCCCGCCATCGCGCAAGATTTCAATGCCAGCCCCCTGCTGGTACAGCAAACCCTGAGCTTTTTCCTGTTCACGTTTGCGTTCATGATGCTGTTCTACGGCACCTTGTCCGACTCGTTCGGCCGCCGTCCCGTGATTCTCGTCTCGCTGGTGCTGTACGTGATCGCCTCCGTGGGCGCGGCGCTGGCGCCGTCGCTGGGCTGGCTGCTGGCCTGGCGCGTGCTGCAGGGACTGTCGGCGGGCGCCGGCTCCGTGATCGGCCGCGCCATCGTGCAGGACCGCTATTCGGGCGCCGCCGCGCAAAAAATCCTCTCGCACATCATGATGGTCTTCGCGCTGGCGCCGGCCATCGCGCCCGTGCTGGGCGGCTGGCTGCAGGTGGGCCTGGGCTGGCGCTGGATCTTCTGGTTCCTCACGGCCTTCGGCGTGCTGATGTTCGTCATCGTCTGGCGCGCCTTGCCGGAAAGCTTGCCGAAGGAGCAGCGCCACGCCTTCCACCTGGGCGACATCGCCGTCAATTACTGGAAAGTGCTGTGCCACCGCCAGTTCCTGCTGCTGTCGACGGCCATCGGCGCGGCCTTTGGCGGCTTCGCCCTGTACATCGGTTCGGCCGCCTATTTCATCATCAACATCCTGCACCTGCCGGAAACGGCGTTCGCCTGGCTGTTCATTCCCCTGATCAGCGGCATGGTGATCGGTTCGGCCCTGTCGGCGAAAATCGCCCACCGCTACAGCCAGCGCCAGATGATCTGGGCCGGATTTATTTTGATGCTGGTGGCCGCGCTGGCCAACATCGGCTACAACTATTTCTTTGCCGCCGAAGTGCCATGGGCCGTGCTGCCCCTGTTCTTCTATTCGTTCGCCCTGTCCATCGCCATGCCGCCGATGACCCTGATGGCCCTGAACCACTTCCCCAACAACAGCGGCCTGGCCTCGTCGATGCAGTCGTTCATCCAGATGCTGCTGTTCGCGCTCGTTTCGGGACTGGTGGCGCCGCTGCTGTTCGACAGCGCCTTGAACCTGGCGTATGGCGTGATGGCGGGATTGGTGGTGAGCTTGCTGTGCTGGGTGTTTGCCCAGGGTAAGGCAGACGCGTAGCTCGGATTAGGCCTGACGGGCCGTAATCCGAAACATGGTTCGCGGGTGAGGTCCGATGACGCAATTGCGCGCCAATCCGACCTGCGACTTCGTTGAGGATTGCGTCAAGGCCAGGGCGCGGGGGTGACGTCGACATACTGCGCCCCGCCCTGCTCCGGCTCCGGTTCGGCCGCATCGCGCGTGGCCGGCTGGTTCAATGAGCCGGCCGGCGAGCGCAAACTCAGAATTTCCTTGCGCGCCTCGACGAAGTCGGCCGAACTGAGGGGATTTTGCTGGTCCGGCCAATGGCTGACGGCCCATTCCTGCAAGGCTTCAAAGCGCCGCCACAGTTCGGCGATAAAGGCGCGGCGCGCCTCTTCCTGCGATCCTTCAAGTTGCTGCGGCGTCTTGTCGACGGCGTCACCGGTATGTATGTCCATGGCGGCTCCCTGGCTGATAAGTCAAAGTCATCGTGCCAGATTACATGGGGACCAGCCAGCTGTCTGTTCGAGAACGAACACAGGATTTACTCGGGCATCTTGCGGAAACCCACGGCCAGCCGGTTCCAGGTATTGATGGTGCCGATGGCCAGGGTCACGTTGACCATCTCCGCCGGCGTCAATTGCTCGGCCAGCGCCGCGTACACGTCGTCCGGCGCCTGGCTTTGCGGCAGCAGGGTCAGCGCTTCCGTCCAGGCCAGCACGGCCCGCTCGCGCGGCGTGAAGAACGGCGTTTCGCGCCAGACGGAGACGGCGTACAGGCGGCGCTCCGTTTCGCCGGCCTTGCGCGCGTCGCTCGTGTGCAAGTCCACGCAAAAGGCGCAGCCGTTGATTTGCGACGCGCGCAGGCGGATCAGCTCGAGCAGCGAGTGTTCCACGCCCAGCCTGGCAATCGCCGCTTCCAGCGCGTACATGGCCTTGACGGCGTCCGGCGAAGCTTGTGTGAAGTCGAGTCTTGGCTGTGTCATGATGCATTCCTTGATAGAGTAAAGATGCACTATTGTAGAAGCGCGAGCAGCGCGCGCGGCAGGCCAATCCCGCCGAAAAATGGCAGACCACCAGCAGACATCCCATGGAATTACATATCCTGATCGACGGCACGCGCGACCTGGGCGGCCAGCTGTATCGCCAGCTCAGCGAAGCGATCCGCTCCGGCCGCCTGAGCGACGGCCAGCAACTGCCCCCCTCGCGCCTGCTGGCCAGCCAGCTGGGCCTGTCGCGCAAGACGGTGTCGGACGTGTACGACAAGCTCGCCTATGAAAAACTGCTGGTAGGCAAGGTCGGTGTGGGCAGTTTCGTGCAGACGCCGCATGCCTCGCCGCAGCGCCGTCACGCCAGCACGCCGCTGGCCAGCGCGCAACGCATCGCGCAGTGGGAATCCATGCCGCTGCCCCTGCGCCGGGCGGGACAGGAAACCCCGGCGCGCTATGCCTTCATCGGCGGACGCGCCACGCCATCGCACTTCCCGCAGGATGAATGGCGCGCCTGCGTGCTGCACGCGCTGCGCCAGGATGGCCAGGCGCGCGGCCGCTACAGCTCCGTGGAAGGCTTGCCCGCCCTGCGCACGGCGATCGCCGGCCACGCCGCCTTCAGCCGCGGCATCCATTGCACGCCAGAACAGGTGCTGGTGACGAGCGGCGCGCAACAGGCGTTGGGCCTGCTGGCGCATGCCCTGCTGGAAGCGGGCGATACGGTTGCCGTGGAAGAACCCGGCTATCCCGTGGCGCGCGCCGTGTTCGCCAGCCATGGCGCGCGCGTGACGGGCGTGGCCGTGGACGAGGACGGCCTCGTCGTCGAGCAGATACCCGATGGCACGCGCTTGATCTATGTCACGCCGGCACACCAGTTTCCACTCGGCATGCCGATGAGCATGGCGCGCCGCCATGCCCTGCTGGAGCGTGCCAGGCAACTGGGCGCCATCATCATCGAGGACGATTACGACAGCGCCTTCCGCTACGAGGGCCGGCCCGAGGATTCTCTGCAAAGCATGGACCGCTACGGCATCGTGGCCCATGTGGGCAGCTTTTCCAAGATCATGCTGCCGGAATTGCGGCTCGGCTATGTTGTGCTGCCGCAAGCCATCGTGGCCGCCGTGCAAACGGTGAAATACCTGGACGATTGCCATACGGCCAGCCTGGGCCAGCACGCGCTGGCCAAGTTCATCCAGGATGGCCATTTGCTGCGCCACATACGCCGCTGCCACGACATCTATGCGGGACGGCGCGAACGGCTGCAGCACTGGTTCAACGGCCCGCTGGCGCCCTGGTTCCGCCTGGTGCCGGCCAGCGCCGGCTTCCACGTGGCGGCTGTGGCGCAGGCGCCGCTCGACATCGCCGAACTGCTGCGCCGGGCGCGCCTGGCCGACGTCAGCCTGTATGCGCTGTCGAGCTTTTACCATGGTCCGGCGCGCCATGAAGGCTTGTTCCTCGGCTATGGCGCCATCGACCGGCTCGATATCGACACGGCGCTGGCCATCGTGCTGGCCATCCTGCAGGAAATCGCTCCCCTCAGCGCGCCTGCCAGCGGTAATGCCCCGTGACCGGATAGCTGAACAGGATATTTTCCTCGCGCACCCCTTCGCCGATGTTGTGGATGATGAGCGGCACGCCATTCCACGACTGCCTGTCGCTGACGATGCCGATATGCGTGAGATTGCGCGGCAGACGCCACGTGACGATGTCGCCGGCGCGGTAAGCGCCCGCCTTCTCGCTGGGCCGCAGGCTGGTGCCGTGGCGCGCAAAGAAGGTGCCCAGGTTCGGCACGCGGCGATGGTCGATATTGCGGTCCGGCCCCTTCATCTGCCAGCGCCCCTGCTGCTGGTACACCTGCCACGCCTTGCGCATGTCCTCGTGCACGAGCACCTGCAAGTCCTGCCCCAGCTGGCGGTAGGCGCGCACCACCACATCCGTGCACACGCCCCGCTCGAGGGGCACGTCGCCGCCCGGATAGGCGAGGCGCTCGTAGCGCGGGTCGTACCGCACGGTCACGCCCACCTGGCTGCGGGCCGCGGCGACGAGGGCTTGCGGCGTGGCAACCGGGGCGGCGTGCGGCGCCAGCGGCAAGAATGTAAACAGCAGGATGGGGAGCAGTCTGGACGGCATGACAGTCAGGTAATTATGGCAATACGGCAAACTTTACCCGATGCGGGCGCAAAGCGCTGTTTACCTAGAGCGCTGCCAGCTGCGCCAGGTGGGCGGGGAAATCCACGGCCGGGCCGGCGGCATTGATGGTGCCGAAATAGTCATGCCAACCCGTGGCGGCGATCCCCGCCAGCAAGGCGTCGAGCGCCGCCTCGTCCGGGAAGCGCCAGACGGCATAAAATTGCTGGGTAGCCCCATGCAACTTGCCGCCATCGACGGCGCCCATGGCCAGCGCCTCGGCGCCGCTGCCCGACAGGGCCGCCATGCCGGCGCCCACCACGGCGAAATACGCCTGGCGCGCGGCGCCATCGAGGGCCAGCCAGGCCGGTTTCGGGCTATACAATTCCAGCAGATAGTGCATGTTTTCTCCTTGAGTGATCCATCGTCAGGCCAGCGAACGCCGGGCCCGCTTGCAGATGCGCTGCGTGGCGGCGTTGCTGCCGTCCGCCAGCCATTGCCCGCACAGGTCGCGTACCCATTCCGGCTGGCTCTTGGCCGCATCGTTGAGCCAGTTCGCCACGGAATCCTGCACATAGACGGCCGGGTCGGCCCGCAACGGCTGCAGCAGCGGCAAGGCCAGCTGCGGCTGCTGTTTTAACCGGGCGATATGCGCGCACCACACGCCGCGCGGACGCAGCGCTTCGCAGGCAAAGCGGCGCAGGCGTTCCGATGGCTCCGCCGTCCACGGCGCCAGCAGCGCGATGGCCTCGTCCAGGCTCGCTGCCAGCCGGGGCCGCAGCGCCAGCCAGGCCCATTCGCGCACGCCGAAGTGCCCATCGTCGGCCAGCGGACGCATGGCGGCCAGCTGTTGCGGCAAATCCAGGTCAGGCCGGGCGGCGATGGCGAAACAAACCCAGCCCCGCACCGTGTCGGACGCATGCGCCAGCAACGGCGCCAAGTCCACCCGGGTATCGAGCAGCAATTGCGCCGCCAGCGCCATGCGCCTGGTGATGCCTGCCCCCGCCTGCACCCGCATCAGAGCCAGCCTGTCCTCGCCGATGGTGGGCACGGCCGCCGCCAGCAGCATGCTGAAATCGACGGCCAGCCCTTCCGTCAAGGTGGCGCAGGCCACCGCGCCCCCGTTCAACAGGACCAGGCGCGCGGGCGCGATGTCGGCGATGCCTTTGCTCATGCCGCGCCCCGGTCTGTTTTGCGCCAGGCTTTTTCCAGCAGGGAACTCAACACGTGCATTTCTTCAGGCGTGAAATCGGCAAACAGGCTGGCGATCCACTGCGCGTGTTCATCGACGAGCGTCGCGGCCGCCGTTGTCCCCTTGGCGCTCAGACGCACCAGCAGCTTGCGCCGGTCGGCCTGGTCCGCGTGGCGCGCCAGGAAGCCATCGCGCTCGAGGCCGTCGAGCAAACCCGTGATGGTGCCGCGCGTCACGCCGGCCCGCTCGGCCAGCTCATGCGGCGAGAGCCCCTGTGGCACGTCACGCAGCAGGAACAGCAAGACAAACTTGCCTTCCGACAGGCCGTGCCGGCCCAGGCGCATGGCACAATCGCCATCGATGGCGGACGCCAGGCCCAGCACTTCAAAGCACAGGCGCAGGTGTCCGATGGCTTCCGGCATGGCCGCGCCGAGCGCGCGACGTTGCACGTCGTCCAGCAGGGCCGTGTATTTCTGTTCGAGTTTTATCATATGGCGCAATATAATATGGCGCCATACTTATTGTCAAATAAAAAAGCACGACGGTTGCCCGGCGTGCCTGCCTGCGTGCTGCGTGCTTAGCCGCGCGCCTTGTCGCGCGCCCAGGCGATGATGGCATTGGCGTCGATGGCGCCAGGCTGGCGCGCCACTTCCACGCCATTGCGGAACAGGGCCAGGGTGGGAATGCTGCGGATATTGAAACGGGCGCCCAGGTCTTGCGACGCTTCCGTATTGACTTTGACCACGCGGAACGCCGGCTCCAGCACTTTGGCGGCCTGGACATAGAACGGCGCCATGCTGCGGCAGGGACCGCACCAGGGCGCCCAGAAGTCCACCAGCACGGGAATGTCGCTGCGTCCGATATGCTTGAGGAAACGGGCGCTGGCCAGGTCCACGGGCTGGCCCGTGAATAAATCCTTCTGACACTTGCCGCACGTGGGCTGCTCGCTGAGGCGGGCTGGCGGCAGGCGGTTGACGGCGTCGCAATGGGGGCAAACGATGTGCAGGGAGTCTGGCGTGGTCGAGCTCATGGCTTTCCTGAATACATGCCGTGGAATCGGCAAACCTGCATTTTACGGCCAATTGCGCGCAAGCCTCGTGCATGCGCACGATTGACGATAGACAATAATTGCTGGATCCGCAATACTGCAAAATGCGTATCGTTGCCGGATTGCAGTACCCTGCCATGTCAACGACGCCAGCCTACGCGAGGAAACCCATGCACATGACCGATCCCCCGGCGCACGCCGTGCTCGACGCTACCCTGGCGCGCCAGCGTGCCGCCTATCTGGCGCACCCGGTGCCGTCGCTGGCCGAGCGCAGGCGCGATTTACTGACATTGCAACGGTTTATCCGCGAGCACAAGGCGGCACTGTGCGCGGCCATCAGCGCCGACTATGGCAACCGTTCCGAACACGAAACCTTGCTGGCGGAGATCTTTCCTGCCATCGACGGCATCGACCACGTGCTCAAGCAGCTGAAGAAATGGATGCGGCCGCAGCGGCGCGCCGTGGACTGGCGCAATTTTCCCGGTGCCCGCAACCGCGTGATCCCGCAGCCGCTGGGCGTGGTCGGCGTCATCGTGCCGTGGAACTTCCCCGTGAACCTGAGCCTGGTGCCCTTGACCTACATCTTCGCCGCCGGCAACCGCGCCATGGTCAAGATGAGCGAGAATTCGCGCCACCTGGCCCGGCTGCTGATCGAGACCATGCCCGCCTACTTTCCAGCGGAAAAACTGCAGTTTTTTGAAGAGACGGGCGGCGTGGGCATTGCTTTTTCTCGATTGCCATTCGACCACCTGCTGTTTACGGGCTCCGGCCAGACGGGCCGCGCCGTCATGGCGGCCGCGGCACAGAATCTGTGTCCCGTGACACTGGAGCTGGGCGGCAAGGCGCCGGCCATCGTCTGCCCCGACTTTAATCTGCGCACGGCGGCCGAGCGCATCCTGTTCGTCAAGTACCTGAACGCGGGGCAGATCTGCACCAGCGTCGACCACGCCTGGCTGCCGCAGGACAGCATCGCCGCCTTCGTGCAACATGCGCGCGACATCGTGCCCGCGCGCTATGCGCGGCTCGATACGCCCGATTACACCTCCATCATCGATGCGCCATCGTTCGAGCGCCTGCTGCAGGCGCTCGACGAGGCGCGCGCGCGGGGGGCGCAAGTCATTTCATTGCTGCCGGGACCGGCCTACGACCGCGCCACGCGCAAGATCGCGCCCCACATCGTGCTCGATGCGCCCGCCGACAGCCTGCTGCTGACGCGTGAAATCTTCGGTCCCATCCTGCCCCTGCGCGGCTACACGACGCTGGAAAGCGTGATCGACAGCATCAATGGGGGACCGCGCCCGCTGGCCATCTATCCTTTCAGCAACCAGGGCAAGACCGTGCACATGCTGATCGAACGCGTGATGTCGGGCGGCGTTTCCGTCAACGACGCCCTGTTCCATGTGGGCCAGCACGACTTGCCGTTCGGCGGCGTGGGCGAGTCCGGCATGGGCCACTACCACGGCGTCGAAGGCTTCCAGACGTTCAGCAAGCTGCGGCCCGTGTTCTACCAGGTACGCTACAGCCCTTTGACACTGCTGCGGCCGCCGTATGGCAAGCTGGCCAGCCGCGTGCTGGGCTTCCTGACGCGCTGAGGCGCATCCGGAAGCGTCCTGCTTACAGGAACAGCGAGGCGGCGATGGCCCACATGACGAGGGCGATGATGCCGTCGAGCACGCGCCAGGCCATGGGCTTGGCAAACACGGGCGCCAGGTAGCGGGCGCCAAAGCCCAGCAGGAAGAACCACAGGGCCGAGGCCATGATGGCGCCGCCGGCAAAATAGAAGCGTCCCATGCCTTCATGCTGGCCGCCGATCGAGCCCAGCAGGATGACCGTGTCGAGGAAGGCGTGCGGATTCAGCAGGCTGAACGCCAGCGCCGCGCCAATCACGGCCCAGTAGCCTTCCGGCGACTTGGCGGCCGATACCGTCATGGCCGTGGGGCGCCACGCGGATTTGGCGGCGCGCAAGCCATAGGCGATCAGGAAGGTGGCGCCGCCGGCCTTGGCCCACAGCAGGAAATTGGGGTTGTCGGCAATAAACGTGCCCATGCCGGCCACGCCGGCCGTGATCAGGATGGCGTCGCACACGAGGCACACCAGGATGCAGGTGAGCACGTAATGGCGCTTCAAGCCCTGCTTGAGCAAGAATGCGTTTTGCGTGCCGATGGCCACGATCAGGCTCGCTCCGAGCCCCATGCCTTTCAAGAAAATTGCGCTATCCATATCGATTCCTTTCCATTGCTTTCCATCACGCGCACGGCCGCCCACGCTCTGCCGGTAATGGCAAAGTCATCAGAGGTAGGTGGAGGGTGTAGCGGTACCTGTCAGGCCGCGCTGCGGAGTGGAGTTGTTACCCTATTTCAACAGTGTAAAGAAAAAGTAAATATAAGTATAATGAATGATTCTAAACATATATAAGAGAAACTTATGCGCGTCGTCGACTACCGTGGATTGGCCGCCCTCGACGCCGTGATCGGCCTGGGCAGCTTTGAAAAGGCCGCGCATGCACTGGCGATCAGCCAGCCGGCCGTGTCGCAGCGCATCCGCACGCTGGAAAACCTGGAAGGCACCTTGCTGATCATCCGCAGCCACCCGCCCGCGCCGACGGAAGCGGGCCAGCGCCTGATCGCCCATTACCGCCAAGTCAAGCTGCTGGAAGCGGCGCTCGACGCCCAGCCCGGCCCCACCACGCAGCTGCCGGCGCTGGCCATCGCCGTCAATGCCGACAGCGCCGCCACCTGGATACCGGAAGCGCTGGGGCCGCTGCTGACGCCGCCATCGTGCCTGCTCGACATCCGCCTCGACGACCAGGACCACACGTTGAGCCAGTTGCGCGAAGGCCGCGTCTTTGCCTGCGTCACCAGCGCCACCGACCTCGTGGCCGGCACCACGGCCACGCCGCTGGGCGGCATGCGCTACCTGTGCGTGGCTTCGCCCGCGTTTGCGCAGCAATGGTTTCCCCATGGATTTACGGTCGACGCCGTCAGCCAGGCGCCCGCCATCACGTTCGGCAGCAAGGATGCGCTGCACGAACGTTACCTGCAGCACCGGCTTGGCTACACGGGCCGCTATCCGCACCATGTGCTCGGCTCGGCCCGCGACTTCGTGCGCTTCATCGAAGCGGGTTATGCCTATGGCATGGTGCCCCTGCTGCAGGCGGAAACGGCGCTGGCCGCCGGCAGGCTGATCGACGTGGCGGCAGGCCAGGCGCTCGACGTGCCGCTGATCTGGCATGCGTGGGATATCCAGACGCCGCTCACGCGCACGCTGTCGGACGCCGTCATCGCCACGGCCCGCAAGTGGCTGTTGCAGGATTAAATGTTGCCTCCTGATTAATTATCTATGCCACTTTGCAACAATTGCGTGCATGCCACGCCCTGCTTGGCCTACACTGCAAGCATAATGCATAAAAACAAGGGGCAAGCATGACGATCCTGCGCACTACCCTGCTCGGCTTGCTGGCTGCAATTCCGCTGGCTGCCGGCCTGATTGCCTGCTCACCCTTGACAGCCATCAATGCCCTGTCGTCCGGCAGCGCCTCGCAAGTCACGCGCGGCCTGGCATACGGCCCCCTGCCGCGGCAAAAACTCGACGTGTATGCGCCCAAAAACGCTGCCGGCCCCGTGCCCGTGGTGGTCTTTTTTTATGGCGGCAACTGGACTTCGGGCGAGCGCGCCGACTATGCCTTTGTCGGCCATGCGCTGGCCTCGCGCGGCTACCTGGCCGTGATCGCCGACTACCGCCTGTATCCAGACGTACACTACCCTGACATCCTGCAGGACGCGGCCCGCGCCGTGGCCTGGGCCGCGATGGAATCGAGCCGCCATGGCGGCGACCCGACGCGGCTGTTCGTCATGGGGCATAGCGCTGGCGCCTACAATGCGGCCATGGTGGCGCTCGACGCCAGCCTGCTGGCCCGTCACGGCATGCGCCCGCAAGACTTGCGCGGCTGGATAGGCCTGGCCGGTCCCTACGACTTCCTGCCGATCGAAAACCCCACCGCCCGCCCCGTGTTCTTTTACCCGGACACGCCCGTGTCTTCGCAACCGATCCACCATGTAACAAGGGCGGCACCACCGGCCCTGCTGATCGCGCCGGCACCGGGCCACGACAAACTGGTCAATCCGCAGCGCAACACGGGCGGCCTGGCCGGCGCCTTGCGCGCCCTGCACCGGCCCGTCACGGAACGCTATTTCGACAGGGTCAGCCACGCCTCGCTGGTGGCGACCCTGGCCGGCCCCTTGCGCGGCCTGGCGCCCACGCTCGACGACATCAGCGCCTTCATCGATGCCCACGGCAAGGCGGACACGGCGGATTCGACGGATACACCGCCAATCCCGGCCACGCGCGCTTCCACTCCGGTGCCGGCAAACGTCGTCACGCGGGCCGCCGCAACGCAACTGGCCCCCGACGACAAAACGCCCGCCCCCTGAGGGACGGGCGCTGCACCAGTCAAGCAAGCCCGACACTGCTGAACGGCTCTTGCCGGCGCCGCCAAGGCTCGGCCCTTGGCGGCACGGCCAGGCCGCCGCCAGCGGCCCGCTTACTCTTTACGGCTGGCGCTGCTGGTGCTTTTGCTTTGCGCGCTGCTGGCTTGCGCCGCGCCGCTTTCGCTGCCGGCCGACTGCTGGCTGCCCTGGTGGCTGGCGCTTTGCAGGCTCTGGCCGTCGCGGCTTTGCGCACCGCGCTGCTGGTCACGGTTGGCGCCGTTCTGGTGGTAAGCCTGGAACGGCTCGGCGATGCGCTGCATGGCTTCCTGCTGCTTGCGCACGTTTTTCTCCGTTTCTTCCGATGCCGTGCGGGCCACTTCCTCGGCCAGCGCCTTGGCCGTGCGGCTCGTTTCAGTCACATGCTGCTCGGCCACGTTGGCCAGTTCGACCTGCGTATCGGCGGCCAGGCGCGACACTTGCTGCTGGTATTTGCGCAGTTGCTCGGCGGCAGGCTGGCCCGATGCGGCGGCCACCTGAAACACATCTTCCACGCGCTCGACCGTCAGCAAGTTCTGGCTGGTGATCGTGCTCTCTTCCAGCAAGCCTTGTGCCAGTTGCATGTTCAAATCATTAAATTGCTGTGCCGACTGGAACAGCGACTTCGACAGGCCATTAAAGAACGCCAGTTGGGCTTCCAGGTGGTTTTTGGCGGCAGGAGTAACACTACGGGAATATGGATACATGGAGTTTCCTCATTAAATGACGGTTGGGATGAACTGCTTGTGTGACGGCCCGGCCATGCAAGCTGCAAGGAGAATGACCAAGCTGTGCCACGAGACGCGAAAAACATATCCGGTTGGCGGGAAGATGCTTTACAACGCGAGTCCCAAGGCTACGTGAGCACCGCCGGCGAGGGATGATCTGGATCAAAGGTGCGCTAGGCTGCGCAGAAAGTTTTGGCTGGACGGCTCACTCTTGCCGAGCGTCAGTGTCAGGATGGAAAATATATGCCAGTCAGTATCCATACCGCAGGCCGGCGCCCGGCACGACGGGCGCATAGCCATGGTTGCGCAGCGAGGCCTCGAGCCAGCGGTTGCCATACCAGCCGCGCGCCAGCAGATAACTGAGTTCCGCGCTCATCATCAGCAGCATCAGCGGCCCGATGCGCAACTGCGTGGCGTACTGGCTGCCGAACCACAGGCACAGCTCCATGGCCAGCATGGGCAGCAACAGCCACCAGCGGCGCTTGGCCACGGCCCACAGGGGACCGAAGAAAAACGCGGGCCAGGAAAAGCCGTCGCTCACGTACGCGTAGCGACCGCCAGCGTCGGCATACAGGGTGGCGCCCGGTTTCATGCGGTACTCTTCAGATGAGGGGCGATATCAATCCTCGGGGGCATGGCAGACGGCTTCGATATTGTGGCCGTCAGGGCCAAGCACGAAGGCGCCGTAGTAATTCGGGTGATAGATGGCGCGGATGCCGGGCGCGCCGTTATCCTTGCCGCCAGCGGCCAGCGCGGCCGCGTAAAAGGCGCGCACCTGGGCCCGGTTCTCCGCAGTAAAGGCGATATGCATGCCGGCATGCGGCGCGCCGCCCGCACCGAACCAGAAATCCGGCTTGCCGTCCTTGCCCAGGCCAACCCAGCCCTGCACTTCCAGCACCACCGAAACACCCAGGGGCGCCAGGGCCGCTGAAAAGAAGGCCTTGCTGGCCGCCGTATCGCTGACGTTTAAACCGATGTGATCAATAATCATGATGACCTGTCATGGATGTTAAAAAAACAGGATCGTAGTATGCGCCAGCGCCGCGTCCTTGCCAAGCCCCGCTACAAATCCGGCGCATAGCGGGCGGCCATCTGTTCCTGCGTTTCCACCGGGCCAGTGCCGCCCGTCTGCTCCTGGATCATCTGGCCCATCGTCGGCAGGACGCTGCGTTCGACCTGGGCCGCGCCATCCCACAGGCGCGAACGCATGAGGGCCTTGGCGCAATGCAAGTAGGCTTCCGCCACGCGCAGGCGCATGACCAGGCGCGGCGGGTTGCGCTCGCCGGCAAAGTGCGCCAGCAGCGCGGCATCGTCGCTGAGGCTGGCCTCGCCATTCACGCGCAGGGTTTCATCGACGCCGGGAATCAGGAACAGCAGCCCCGCCCTGCCCGACTCGGCGATGTTGCTGAAGCTGTCGAGCCGGTTATTGCCTTTGGCATCGGGCAGCAGCAGGGTATGGCGATCGAGCACCTGCACGAAACCGGGCGCGCCGCCGCGCGGCGAAGCGTCCAGCTGCCCCGTGGCCGCGCCCGTCGCCAGCACGACGAACGGCGACAGGCCGATGAACGCCATGCAATGCGGGTCGAGATGGTCGAGCTGCTTGCTCAGCGCCCGCCCCTGCGCGGGCGGATAATGCGCGCGCAGTTGCTCCACGGAATCGATGCGCATGCGGCAGCGACTAGCGCAGGTTGCCCGTATGACCGAGCGAATAGCGGCCCGGCTGCGGCCACACGGTCAGGCCGTGCGGCTCCTGCCCCACTTTCACTTTCGCCACGTCGCCATTGCCCGTATCGATGCGGTAAACCACGTCGTCGAAACGGCCCGACAGCCACAGATACTTGCCATCGGCGCTCACATTTCCCATGTCGGGGCTGCCGCCGCCGGGAATCGGCCAGTTCGACACGACTTTTTCCGTGGCGAAATCGATCACGCTGACGCTGCCCTTGCCCTTCGGCTTGCCATGGATGCGGTGCGTGCCGCGGTTGGCCACGTATAATTTTTTACCGTCACGGCTGGGGTACAGGCCATGCGCGCCCACGCCCGTCTGGATGAAGCCGATTTCCTTCAGGGTGGCGCCATCGACGATGTGCACGCCGTCGGCGTCCATGTCGGCGATATAGAATTTCTTGCCGTCCGGCGAGATGCGTATGTCTTGCGGCATGCCCTTCTTGACGCTGCAGATCTCGTTCGCCGGGCCGCCCACGGGGCCGGATTCGGCAAAGCGCTTGGCCGGCATCTGCAATTTCAGGTAGCCGTCGACCTTGCGCCCCACCAGGTCGATCTTGGCGATGGTGCCGTCGAACTCGCAGGTAAACATGGCGTAGCGGCCATCGTTCGAGAAATCGGCATGGTTGATGCCGCCGCACTGGGGCGTGTCGATCGAATACTGCACGGCCATGGTCTTCGGATCGCGGAAATCGAGGCGGTGGCGCGCCTCGGCCACGACGATGGCCGACTTGCCGTCCGGCGTGTAGTACATATTATACGGATCGTCCACGGGCACTTCCTTGCCCGGCTTGCCCGTCAGCGGGTCGATCGGCGTCAGGCTGCCCTTGTCCGTGCGCTCGGCGTTATTCGCCACCCACAGCGTGCGCAAGTCCCACGACGGCACGACGTGCTGCGGGCCGCTGCCGACCTTGAACTTGTCGACCACTTTCAGGGTCTCCTGGTCGATCACGTAGACATCGTTCGAGCGCAGGTTGGGCACGTAGACACGGCGCAAATGATCCTTGACGACGGGATTCATATTGCTGCTGGCAATGCTGCCATACACGTTTTTCGGGTCGACCAGCGGCGGCATGCCCGGCAGCGGCGAATACGCGGCGGCGGGGGCGACTGCCGCCGGGGCCTGCGTACTGGCGCCGGTAACCTGGCTGGCCACGCCCAGGCCTGCCAGTGCGGCAGCCAGGGCGGACAGGGTGACAATGGTGCGTCGTTGAGATTTTTTCATGTAAGTTCGCGTCTTTTCGTTGCAAAAGCCGGAAGTTCAACACTTCCAGCGGAAGATTATTTATTACGTTGCAGCAGTTGCCTGATGGCCGCCACCGAGGTGTCCACCTGCAGCTTGACGCCAATCTGGCCCAGCTCTGCCGTAGCACGCGTGGCATCGCCGCGCACGCCATCGGCCACGCCCGGCTTCGGCCCATGGGCCATGGCCTCGCTGCGCACGAGCGACGGATCCGTCGCCAGCATCAGCGCCGCATCCGCCAGGCCCGCATGCAAGCCGATCTCGGCACTGCTATGGCCGCGCTTTTGCAGCTCGGCAATGTAGGCCGTTTGCGTGATGTCATAGTAATCGAGCAAGGCGTAGGCGCGCGCCGCGTTGGCGCCGGCCGTCTTGCCCCAGGCACGGTTGAGCTTATTCGCCACGTTCTGCTCGTTCTTCTGGTAACCGCCGTGGTCGCCGAGGAAAATGATGTCGCGGAAACCATGCTGGCGCAGGCTGGCCGCCGCGCCTTCCAGCACGGCCTCGAAGGCGGCGGGCGGAATCGACAGCGTGCCGGCATGGCGCATGTGGCCGGCAGGCGGGGAAATCGCTCCTTCCGGCACGTAGGAAACGACGGGCGCGACGATGGTATTGCCCAGCTTTTGCGCGATCTGGCGCGCCAGCAGGCCGGCACGCACATTGTGCTTGCCCAGGGCGATGTAGGGGCCGCTCTGCTCGACGCCGCCTATCGGTATCAGCACGGTGGTGGCGCCATGGTCGATGCGGCTGCGCAATTCCGTGCTGGTCAGCTCTTCCAGCATGACCTTGTCGCCGGCAGGCGCGGCCGCCATGGCCGGCGCCGCGGCCAGCAAGCACGAAAACGTCAGGGCGAACAGGGAAACGAGGGGCTTGCGTGAAATGCGGAGCGTGGATGGCGCGCGGGGCGCAAGGGACACATTCGGCAAAGGGAACTGCAGAGTCATAAGCCAACATCTTTCCAGGATCAAAGCGTGACGCCGTGCCCGGCCTTGCCAGGCAAGCTGGCTGCCACGCAAGAATTGTATTCCATCATGACGGGAACGGCACGTTAATTTGACGCGCTGCTTTGCAAGGAATTGACGAAGAGCAGCTAACTATGACGTGCCGTCCCCCATCCACAGGGAAAAAGCCGCGCCTGAAAATGTGGCGGTGCAGCAGTGCACGGCCATGCAAGATCAGGCGTCATGACTGGGCGTCGCGTTTCTCGGCGTAGGCTTTCAGCGAGCGCATGGTCTTGGGAAGTCCTTCCCTAACCTGCCTGGCAACCCCTGGCCCGAACAGAAAGGCAAGGGCTCCAGTGAACCAAACGCGGTGAGCGACGAGCGATCCGCCATCCACCGTGGCCACCGTGTGCTCGAAGTGTATGCGGAACAGGGGGATGTAGCCTTCGACAGTGAACGAACGGCCTGCGGAGCGCTCCGTGACCACCATCGGAATGCCCATCCCCTTGCTGGGAACGATGCGGCCACGCGTACCGACGGCGAATGGCCCATTGAGCCGCGCTTGCCTTGTATCCGGATCCCACAGGTGCCATCGGTCGACCTCGCTCCAAACCTGATCGATGACCGTGGATGGCACGGCAACGTGAATGCTTTCTTCAATATGCGTCAATTGGGGAATCTCCCTATCATTTTAATCAACGTTACGGGCCGCCGGGCCGGCGCCGCGCAAGACCTGGCTGCCTGGCTCCGGCTGCAGGGCATGCATGCCTGCAGGCGATCCTTGACAATTGTCAGTCCAACGATGGCGTACCTGGCAATGCCGCTGCTTTTCCTTGCTCCGGCAGAAAATACGTGCCGCGATTACAGGATACACTGTTATTTTCTTGCCAGATCAATACAATTGCATTGTGCTGCCACGCTGGCCCTTATCGCGGACAAGACTGCAGCCGGCCCCTGTCGGTCCGCCCGCGTTTCCGGTATCATTCGGCATGAATAATATTCCTTTCCAACCATTTATCATTGGTGTCGCTGGCGGAAGCGGCAGTGGCAAATCTACAGTCTCCCAGCAGGTACTCGCGTCGTTTGGCGCCGACATGGTCTCGGTCGTGATGCAGGACGACTACTATTGCGACCAGACCCATCTCAGCCCGGAAGTTCGCCGCCAGCAGAATTACGATCATCCGCAGGCCTTCGAGTGGCCATTGCTGGTGCAGCACATCCAGGCCTTGCGCAACGGCGAAGCGATCGAGATGCCGGAGTACGACTTCACGCTGCACAACCGCTCCAGCAGGACCATTCCCGTCAAGCCCGCCCCCGTGATCGTGATCGAAGGCCTGTTTGCCTTGTATGACGAGGACTTGCGCGACATGATGTCGCTGAAGATCTTTGTCGACACCGCCTCCGACGTCCGCTTCATCCGCCGCATGCAAAGGGACATTACCGAACGCGGCCGCTCGGTGGAAAGCGTCATCGAGCAATATCTGGAAACAGTACGCCCGATGCACAAGCAATTCATCGAGCCGACCAAGCGCAATGCCGATGTCATCTTGCCGCATGGCGCCAATGGCCCCGCGGTCGACATGATTACCGCCAAGGTGGCCAGCGTTATCGGCCAGTTGAAGCGCTCCTGACCTCATTCAACAGATGCCTGCCGCATGCCCGGCTGCCCGCTATCCGGCGCCGGACTTGGGCATTTGCCTGAAGACTCACTGAAGGCAACACGGGCAGCGCGCCCACATTTGACAGCACCACGGCAAAAGAAAAACCCCGGCATGCCGGGTTTTTTGCCATGTTTAAGCGCGGGCGCTGCGGCCGGGCAACGCCAGCCGCCGGCTGGCGGCCGCCGCCGGAGCCGGCAAGCCGCCCGCCACTTTCAATGATTTCCCTTGGGCATCGCCGCGCAGGCGGAACACGGCCACCACGTCGACCAGTTCGACGGCGCGGTCTTGCAGCGAAGATGCGGCCGCGGCCGCCTCCTCCACCAGGGCCGCGTTTTGCTGGGTAACTTGATCCATCTGGGAAATGGCCTGGTTCACCTGCTCGATGCCGGCGCTCTGCTCATGGCTGGCATTGGCGATGTCGCCCATGATGTCCGTCACGCGGCGGATGCTGGCGACGATTTCTTCCATCGTGGCACCTGCCTGGTCGACCAGCACGCTGCCCGTATTGACTTTCTCGACCGAATCCTCGATCAAGCCCTTGATTTCCTTGGCCGCCGCCGCCGAACGCTGGGCCAGATTGCGCACCTCGGTAGCCACCACGGCGAAGCCACGGCCCTGCTCGCCCGCA
This sequence comes from Janthinobacterium sp. SUN118, assembly GCF_030397695.1. Classification (NCBI taxonomy): domain Bacteria; kingdom Pseudomonadati; phylum Pseudomonadota; class Betaproteobacteria; order Burkholderiales; family Oxalobacteraceae; genus Janthinobacterium; species Janthinobacterium sp. SUN118. The sequence goes on from NZ_JAPUBV010000004.1 coordinate 183,928, forward strand.
CGGGCCGCTTCCACTGCCGCATTCAACGCCAAAATATTGGTTTGGAAGGCAATGCCGTCGATCACGCCGATAATGTCGGCGATCTTCTTCGCCGATTCGTTGATCGAGCCCATCGTGCCCACCACTTGCGCCACCACGGCGCCACCCTTGCGCGCCACGTCCGAGGCGGACACGGCCAGCGAGTTGGCCTGGCGCGCATTGTCCGTATTCTGGCGCACGGCCGACGTCAGCTCTTCCAGGCTCGATGCCGTTTCTTCCAGGGACGATGCCTGCTGCTCGGTGCGCACGGACAAGTCCGCGTTGCCGGCGGAAATCTGCGCGGCCGCCACGCTGACCGTATCGGCCGAGGTGCGCACGGTGGCGATCACGCCGACGATGCGTTCGAGGAATTTGTTGAACGCGGTGGCCGTGCGGCCCACCTCATCCATGCGCTCGACGGGCATGGCGGCGGACAGGTCCAGCGAGGCGCTGACGCGCTCCAGGGTATGTTCGATATTGCCCAGGCCGCCGCTGATGGTGCGGTAGATATGCCAGGCCAGCGCGCCCGTCAGCAGCACGGCCACGCCCAGCACGGCCAGCATGGTGTTGAAAGCCGTGTCGTAGGCGGCCAGGCTTTCGGCCTTCACGTCGTCGACCAGCTTGTTGTTGTAGGCGATATGGTCATCCATGCTTTTCTTGGCGGCGGCAGCCGTGATGGCCAGTGGCGTGCCGGCGAGCAAGGTGGCGCGCACGCCATCCATGTCGCCCGCGTAGGCGGCGGCAAAGAATGGCGCCAGCGCGCGGCGGTACGCTTCCATGGCGGCCTGGTCGGCGTCGAGCATCTTGCTGTCCGTCGCGTCGTACAGGCGCTCGGCGCGGTAAGTGGCGATGACCTTGTCGAAATTGCTGTTGGCGTCGGCCACGGCCTTGTCCAGCGCCGTCTTGTCGGCCAGGTTCGAAAATACGGACAGGCGGTAGCCGGCCAGGCGCGAGTCGGCCAGGAAACCCTTGGCGGCATTCAAGCCCTGGATGCTGGGAATGATGCGGTTTTGCACGGTGTCGAAACGTTCCTGGGCGCGCTGCAGCTGCATGGCGCCGCCGGCGCCCAGCACCAGCAGGGCCAGCAAGGCGATGGCGAGGGTCAGGATTAATTGCTTGGTAATATTCATAATGGCTTCACAGTAAAAAGGCAACCTGGCGGCGCCAGGCGGGACAGGAAAGCTGCCGATCAGGTGGCCGGGAAAAATCGGGTGGAACCAGTCTTACGCCGCCAGCGGCGCGGCGTCTGGCGTACGGCGCAGCAAGTCGCCATGCTGGCGGCAAAACGCCAGGCCCGCCTTGTGGCCCACGTCGAACAGCAATTGCATGTTCGAACTGGACCAGTCCAGCGTGTCGGGCCAGTGCTGCTCGGGTATGCCGTCCATCAAATCGAGTTTCAGCAGGCGCCGCTTGGGCTGGCCCGTGCGCGCATCCGTGTTGTGCTCGAGTTCGAACAAGCGCAGTTCGCTCTTGGAAATCTTCACCAGCGGCGTGATGATGGAGCGCACCCAGGCGTCGTACAGGTTGCGCGGCTTGCGCAGCAGGCGCTCGTCGCCGAGGATGTCGAGGATCACCAGGGTGTCGGCGTCAGCATGTTCGCCCTTGCCTTCGATAAACGGGTCGAAATTGAGCGTATCGAGAGCCGCGCCTTCGATGTAGTCGTCGCCCGCGATGGTCGTGGGCGCATACAGGAAGGGAAACGACAGCGCCGCACGCACGTGGATAGGCTCGATCTCGTGCTTGCCCCAGATTTGCATGCGGTGCGCGCTGAGGTTGTAGGCATTGATGTAGAAATCGGGGCGCATCTGGGCCACGCCCGAGAAATCCACGGCCTTTTCCAGGAACGGCAGGTGCGCGCACAGGCCCAGGCTCTTCGCCGACAGGTCGGACGGCGACAGCGACGACACCATCAGCTTGCCCCAGTCCGACCACGCGGTCGGCACGCCCGCAAACGTTTGCTTGAACGCCTGAAAAAAAGGATTGTTGGCCGGCGCCTGGAAGGCGTCGCGGAAAGTGCTTGCGTGCATGCCCGGCTTCTGGAACACCTTGTAGTTGATCGGGATCATCTTGTAGATGCTGTCGGCCACGCCCGTGTCGGCCCAGCTCTGCAGCGCCTGGCGCGGCGTCGCGTCGTGCGGCGTCGTGTAGAGCAAGCCCATCAACACACCGGCGCCGGAGGCGGAGATGACGTCGAATTCGATGCCTTCGTCGAGAAACGCGGCCAGCGCGCCCGCGATCAGGGTTGAATTTGGTGCGCCGCCACCGAGCAGCAAGCCCGTCTTGCGGGCCGGTTTTTGCGTGGCGTCTGGCGCCGGATTTGGCGGCGTCGTCGTTACTGTCTTCATGCACACTCCCTGAGCGGAACAGGGCTCGCGCCCCTAATTGTTGGTTACTACACGCTTATTACGCCTATTCATGTCCATGTTCCCGCAACCATCGAACACATGCAATGTTGCAGAAACAGATATGAAATTAACATAAATAAATTCCACATGGCAATTTAGATAACGCATAACCGGTATTCAGGAAGGGCATAAGCTGATGCTGCGCGGCATAGCGTGGTGCGTCGCAGCAAATAAAAATTCTGCAACGTTAGGAAAAATCTCTTTTGAGTAGGAATATTCCTCAACCGGCCGCCACGGCGGCTGCCGAGCCCGTCAGCGTACGGGAGGGGGTGCGGAAAAATGCAGGTGGGTACACAGATGGTCAACAAACACGCGGATTTTCGGCGACAGGTGGCGGCTCGATGGCCACAGCACCCAGAACTTGCTGGAGTGCAGCAGGTACTCCGATAGCACGGCTTGCAGCTCGCCCCGCGCGACGGCGTCGCGCACGATGAAATCCGGCAGATAGGCCAGGCCCACGCCCTGCGTGGCGGCGCCGATCAGCGCTTCGATATTGTTGCAGGTCAAGGCGGTCGGCAGGCGCAGTTCCCCGCCGCTGTCGCCGTCGGCGCGCTGCACGGCCCACTCCTGCAATTTGCCCGTGGTGGGAAATTTATAGCGCACGCAGGCATGGTCTTCCAGCGCGCGCGGCGTGGCCGGCACGCCGTGGCGGGCGAAATACGCGGGCGCGCCGACGATGGCGAAGGCGAAGGGCCCCAGTTCGCGCGCCATCAGCCGCGAATCGGTGAGCGTGCCGCTGCGCACGGCCACGTCGACGCCTTCGGCCACCACGTCGACCAGGCGGTCATTGAAGTCGAGGTCGAGTTCGATTTCCGGATACAGCCGCGTAAACTCGGCCAGCAGGGGCAGGATGATGCGGTAGCCGATCACGGGCAGGCTGACCTTGAGCTTGCCGCGCGGGGCCTCGGCCAGGTGCGACAGTTCCGCTTCGGCATCACCGAGATCGGCCAGGATGCGCTGGCAGCGCTCATAGAACAGCGCGCCTTCGTTGCTCAGGCTGATGCGCCGCGTGCTGCGGTTGAGCAGTCGCACGCCCAGCTTTTCCTCGAGCCGCGCCACGCTCTTGCCCACGGCCGAGGCCGACACGCCGAGCAGCCTGCCCGCAGCCACGTAACTGCTGGTTTCGGCCGCGCGCACGAAGGCGGCAATGCCGTTCAGATTATCCATTCCGCCCCTATTCAGGATTTTTTGTCCGTTATGAGTGGATTTTCAGCCACTTTTTCATTGATTGCGTCCATATTATCATCAGATTCCCTCTTTCTGGAATCACTCCCATGGATACGAATCACCTTGCCGAAGCGGCTGCCCCGCGCCGGCGCGCCCTCGTGCTGGCCGCCGTCTGCCTGGCCGCGCTATGCATGCCGCTCAGTTTTACGGGACCGGCCATCGCCATTCCCGCCATCGCCGCCGAGCTGCACGCCAGCCCCCTGGCGCTGGCGTGGATCACGAATGCCTTCATGCTCAGCTTTGGCGGCTGCCTGATGGTGGCCGGCGCGCTGGCCGACCGCTACGGCCGCAAGCGCGTATTTGTGCTGGGCATGAGCGTGTTTTCCGCCGCCGCGCTGGCGCTGGCGGCTGCGCCCGGCATCCTGCTGCTGGACCTGCTGCGTGCCGCGCAGGGGCTGGGCTGCGCCATGGCCTTGTCCAGCGGCCTGGCGGCGCTGGCGCAGGAATTCGACGGCCCGGCCCGCGCGCGCGCCTTCAGCCTGATCGGCACGGCCTTCGGCGCGGGCCTCGCCTTCGGCCCCTTCCTCGCGGGCGTGCTCATCGCCCGCACGGGCTGGCGCGCCATCTTCCTCGTGGCGGCGGGAGCGGGCCTGATCGCCCTGCTGGCCGCCGCGCACGCCATGCGCGAGTCGCGCGACCCGCAGGCACAGGGCGTGGACTGGCCCGGCGCGCTGACGTTTACGGGCGCGCTGTCGCTGTTTACCTATGGCTTGCTGCAGGCGCCCGATAGCGGCTGGGGCAGCGCCGCCAGCCTGTGCTTGCTCGGCGGCGCGGCCGTGCTGCTGGCCGCCTTCATCCGCGTCGAGCGGCGCGCCGCGCGCCCCATGCTCGACCTGTCGCTGTTCCGCCTGCCCGCCTTTGCCGGCGTGCAATTGCTGGCCGCCGCGCCCGCTTTTTCCTTCGTCGTGCTGCTGGTGCTGCTGCCGGCCCGCTTCATCGGCATCGAAGGCTACAGCGCCTTTGACGCGGGCCGCATGATGATCGCCCTGTCGGCGCCCATGCTGGTGCTGCCTGTCCTGGCCGGCATGGCGGCGCAGCGCATTGCCCCCGCGCGCATCTGCGCCAGCGGCCTGCTGCTGGCGGCAGGCGGCCTGCTGTGGCTATCCGCGTGCGCGCCGGGCGTGCCCGCCGCCACCTTGCTGTACCCGCTGCTGCTGATCGGCTGCGGCATCAGCCTGCCCTGGGGCTTGATGGACGGCCTGGCCATCAGCGTCGTGCCCGTGGAACGGGCCGGCATGGCGGCCGGCATCTTCAATACGACGCGCGTGGCCGGCGAAGGCCTGGCGCTGGCCATCGTCAGCGCCCTGCTGGGCACGCTGACGGCGGCCGCGCTGGCCACTGTGCCCGGCATCGTCCCTGACCAGGCGGCACTGGCGGCGCCGTTCCTGGCGCTGGGCGAGCTGCGCCATGCGGGCCGGTTGTTGCCGCAAGCGGGCGCCGCCGACCTGGCGCAGGCGTACGGCACGGCCTTCCGCCACCTGCTGTATGTGCTGGCAAGCATTACGACAGCCTCGGCCCTGCTGATCCTGGCTTTCCTGCGCCATCCGGCCGATGCGGCGGCCAGCACGGCCGCCGCGCCCGCCTGCAAAGTGCCCAACTAGGCGCCGTCGCCCGGCACGACTCCCCTCCCGCAAGACCCGGCGGCGCCAATGCGCCGCCCCCCCTCCCTGATGCTTCCCCGCAACACCAAGCAGGTTTCAAAGGCATGCCGAGGATTTCAAGGATAAAACGAGTTTACTTATCAAAGCGCTTTGAACTATACTCAAAGCGCTTTGAAACAAAATTAAAGCGCTTTGGTTGTGCAAATTACTGCGCACCGATCCTGCAGTCATAAACCTATAAAAACACTGGAGACACGATGAACAAATTTTTCTTGAAGGCTTTGCCCGCCGCAGTCGTCATGACCTTGAGCGCGTCGGCCGCGCAGGCCGCCCTGCCGATCGACTTCGGCGGCTACATCCGCTCGGGCTTCGGCACCAGCAGCGAAGGCGGCAAGGAAGCCTGTTTCGGCCTGGCCGGCGCCTCGTCCAAGTATCGCCTGGGCAATGAGTGCGAAACCTACGGCGAGCTGAAATTCGGCGGCGAAGCTTTCAAGGCGGCCAACGGCACCACCTTCCGCATCAATACCCTGGTGGCGTTTTCCGTCAACCAGAACCAGGACTGGGAACAAGCGGACCCGGCCTGGCGCGAAATGAACGTGGTAGCCGACAAGATCGGCACGGGCGCCTTCGCCGAGGCGCGCGCCTGGGTCGGCAAGCGCTATTACGACCGCCAGGACGTGCACATCACCGATTACTACTTCTGGAACAACAGCGGTCCGGGCGCCGGCCTGGAAAACATCGACCTGGGCATGGCCAAGCTGGCCTACGCCGTCGTGCGCACGGCCGATGACGGCGACAGCAAGCGCATGGGCCTGTCCCACGACCTGCGCTTCTCCGGCATCAAGGTCAACCCCGATGGCGAACTGACGCTGGGCGTGCAATACAACCAGAAACGCAACGCGGACGGTGCCGCGCCGATTGCCAGCGGCCATTTGCTGACCATCATGCATACGCAAGGCAATCTGCTGGGCGGCTACAACAAGGTGGCTTTGCAGTTCGGCAAGGGCAGCGGCGCCAACACGGGCGGCCTCAGCCTGGGCGCCGGCAAGGATGACAAGGTCGTGCGCCTGACGGAACAGCTGATGATCCAGCCGAAAGGCGCCTGGTCGGGCATGGCGACGTTTGTCTATGAAGACAAGGAAACGGCGGGCGTCAGCAGCAAATGGACGTCGATCGGCGCGCGTCCCGTCTACCACTTCACGGACAACTACAGCCTGGCCGTGGAACTGGGCCACGACATCGTCAAGCCGGAAGGTGACAAGACGCGCAACCTGACCAAGCTGACCATCGCGCCGCAACTGTCGGCCGGCAACAGCTTCTGGTCGCGCCCCGTGCTGCGCGCCTTCTACACCTACGCCAAATGGAACAAGGCGGCCCAGTCCGCGGCCGCGGCGGAAACGGCGCTGTCGTCGACGGGCGTGTTTGGCGGCAAGACCAATGGCAGCACGGTCGGCGTCCAGGTCGAAAGCTGGTGGTAAGAGCATCTGAAAAACGTCCATGGCGGCGTAGCAAGGGTTTGCCGTACTAGCGTACTGTCTGCACCCTTGCGCCTGGCCCTGAACGTTTTGTCAGACGCTCTTTGTTCAGAGGCCTCAAACACAGGCTGGCGCCTGCGGGCGCCTGCCAGTGGCAGCAACACCGCCCGCTTTCAAAGGGGCAGGCAGGAACCGGATGCACCAGCGCGCCGCTGCACGCGATGGCCGGCAGCTTCAATGTAGTGATTCAGCAGTATCCTCTTTTAGCGCGGGCGCCCCTGGGTTTGCCCGCGTATTTTTTTGGGCGCTGCCGCCGGCCGTCACGACCCTGATCATTCCGGCATTTATCAGATAAACTACCCGTCATCGCACCGCACCGCCTCCGCCCACCGGCAGGATGCCGGCAGCGGCAAGACTCACCCAGGATAGACCCCGACTGCAGCATCCATGAACCTCAAAAATCTCGCCAAAACGCTAGGAATTTCCGAAACCACCGTCAGCCGCGCCTTGAATGGCTATCCGGAAGTGAGCGAACGCACGCGCGAACGGGTGCTGGCCGCCGCGCAGGCGGCCGGCTACCGCCCCAATCCCATGGCCCGCAGCCTGGCCGTGGGACGCACCAACATCGTCGGCATCATCTACCCGCTGATGCCGAACGACCTGGCCGACCCCATGTTCATCGAGATCGTGGGCGGCATGTCGGAAGCGCTGGAAGCGCAGCAGATGGACATGATGATCGCGCCGGCGTCGGCCAACAACGAATTCCACACCTATGAACGCATGGTCAAGGGGCGCCGCATCGACGGCCTGGTGGTCGGACGGACAAAGCCGTTCGACGAGCGCATCGCCTACCTGGCGCAGCAGGGCATGCCCTTCGTCGCCCATGGCCGCACGCAGCTGAACCAGCCGCACGCCTGGTTCGACTACGACAATGAAGCCGGCATGCGCCTGGCCGTCGAGCGCCTGGCGTCGCTGGGCCACCAGCGCATCGGCCTGATCAGCGCCACGCCGGACCTGAACTTCGTGCGCCAGCGCGTCGACAGTTTCCAGGCAGCGATGCAGGCGGGCGGCCTGGCCGTCGATCCCGACAACCTGGTCGACAACGCGCACGACCGCCGCGCCGGCTACCAGGCCATGCAGCGCCTGCTGGCCCGCTCGCCCCGCCCTACCGCCGTCATCGTCGACAACCACATGTCGGGCGTGGGCGCCGTGCGCGCGCTGCTCGACGCGGGCATCGCCATCGGCCGCGACATGTCGCTGATCGTCTGGGGCGTGATGGAGGATTCGCTGGCCGGCCACAACGTCACCACCGTCGTCCAGCCCGACCCGCGCGGCGCCGGCGCGAAGATGATCCACATGCTGCTGGCCCTGATGGACGGCACGCCCGCCACCGAGCTGCAGGAACTGTGGCCGTGCGAACTGCTGCCGGGCGAGTCGGCCGGGCCCGTGCCGAACTAGGCGTTTTCCGCCCTCCCACACCGCCGGCCGCCTGGCCGGCGGCGCCGCCATCGCTTCCTGAATTACCCCCATAAAAAAATCGTATGTCTGTATCGTGTATCGCTTTACTTTTCAAAGCGCTTTGGACTATACTCATTTCACACCCAAAGCGCTTTGAATTCTAAAATAAGACGATCACCGACCAACCAGCAGCGCGCGCCCTGATAGCTGACGCTACAGGCACTTTTAAGAAATCATTCATGCCTACCATCCAGAACAATCTCGCCCACCTGCCAGCCGACTGGTGGCGCAGCGCCGTCATCTACCAGGTCTATCCACGCAGCTTCCTCGACAGCAATGGCGACGGCATCGGCGACTTGCCTGGCATCACCTCGAAACTCGACTACATCGCCGCCCTGGGCGCCGACATCGTCTGGATCTCGCCCTTCTTCACGTCGCCGATGAAGGACTTCGGCTACGACGTGGCCGATTTCTGCGACGTCGACCCCATGTTTGGCACCCTGGCCGATTTCGACCGCCTGGTGGCGCGCGCCCATGAACTGGGCCTGAAAGTGATGATCGACCAGGTGCTGTCGCACTCGTCCGACAACCACCCGTGGTTCGTGGAAAGCCGCTCCAGCCGCGACAACCCGAAAGCCGACTGGTATGTGTGGGCCGACCAGAAACCCGATGGCACGGTGCCCAACAACTGGCTGTCCGTGTTTGGCGGCTCGGCCTGGCAATGGGAGCCGCGCCGCGGCCAGTACTATCTGCACGACTTCCTCGCCAGCCAGCCCGACCTGAACTTCCACAACCAGGCCGTGCAGCAGGCGCAGCTGGACAACCTGCGTTTCTGGCTGGAGCGCGGCGTCGACGGTTTCCGCTTCGACTCCTGCAACTTCCCGTATCACGACCAGCAGCTGCGCAATAATCCGCCCGCCGCGCAGCGCGACGCCAGCAGCGTATCGGCCATCAACCCGTACGGCATGCAGTCGCATGTGTACGACAAGACGCAGCCGGAAAACATCGCCTACCTGCAGCGCGTGCGCGCCATACTGGACGAATATCAAGCCATTTCCATCGGCGAAGTCGGCGACGACAATGCGCTGGCGACCATGGCCGCCTACACCACGGGCGGCGACAAGCTGCACATGGCCTACAGCTTCAACTTGCTGACGGCGGAGTTTTCGGCCGCGCATATCCGCACGCAGGTCGAAGAGTTCGAGGCGAAAGTGGCCGACGGCTGGGCATCCTGGTCCGTGGGCAACCACGACAGCGTGCGCGTCATGACGCGCTGGGGCGGCGAGCAGCCGTCGCCATCCTTGGCCAAGATGGTGCTGGCCGTGCAGGCCGCGCTGAAAGGCACGCCGTGCCTGTACCAGGGCGACGAGCTGGCCCTGACGGAAGCGGACCTGCCCTTCGAAGCCCTGCAAGACCCGTACGGCATCCCGTTCTGGCCCCAGTTCAAGGGCCGCGATGGCTGCCGCACGCCGATGCCATGGGTGGCCGATGCGCCGCACGGCGGCTTCAGCGAAGCGAAACCCTGGCTGCCCGTGCCGCCCGAGCACCTGCAGCGCGCCGTCGACGTGGAAGAACGCGACGCCGCCTCGCCGCTGCGTTTCGCGCAAGCCATCCTCGCCTGGCGCCGCACGCAGCCGCAATTGCTGCGCGGCGAGATCGCCTTCTTCGACGCGCCGGAACCCGTGCTGGCTTTCCGCCGCGACCTGGCAGGTCACCCATCCGTGCTGGCCGCCTTCAACCTGGGTACGGACGCCGTCACGTTCACCTGGCCAGATGCCGCGCAAGCGGCCGGCCTGGCGGGCCACGGCTTGCCCGGCAACAAGCAAGGCAGCCAGATCGCCCTGCCCGCGCATGGCGGCTGGTTCGGCACGCTGGCGTAAATCGCAGGCTTTGGCGGCCATGCCGCCAATTACAATAACGAGCCCCGCGCATCAGCGGGGACGAACAACAGAGTATCAGTGCTTGGCAAGATCGTCGCGGGCGGATGAAAGTTGTGGCTGAGAAGCGCAGCTGTGCGAATGCACAGCGAGCATCGCCAGCCGCAGATGTCGACGCGCAATAGATTGGGCCAGGCACATTCAGTGAGAATGAGGACGACATGGCTGGACTGAAATTGGCAGGACTGAAGAAAGCGTATGGCGACGTGCAAACCCTGCACGGCATCGACCTGGAGATCGCCGACGGCGAATTCATGGTCTTCGTGGGGCCATCGGGTTGCGGCAAGTCCACCTTACTGCGCAGTATCTGTGGCCTCGAGGAAATCAGCGGCGGCGATTTATTCATCGGCAAGACCCGCATGAACGACGTCCCCCCTGCCAAGCGCGGCATCGCCATGGTATTCCAGAGCTATGCGCTGTACCCGCACATGAGCGTGGCGCAAAACATGGCCTTCGGCCTGAAACTGGCCGGCATGAACAAGGTGCAGATCGCCGACGCCGTGCAGCGCGCCGCGCAGATCCTGCGCATCGAGCCTTTGCTGGAACGCAAGCCCAAGGATCTGTCGGGCGGCCAGCGCCAGCGCGTGGCCATCGGCCGCGCCATCGTGCGCAAGCCCGACGTCTTCCTGTTCGACGAACCGCTGTCCAACCTCGACGCCTCGCTGCGCGTGCAGATGCGCATCGAACTGGCGAACCTGCACCGCGAATTGCGCTCGACCATGATCTACGTCACGCATGACCAGGTCGAGGCGATGACCCTGGCCGACCGCATCGTCGTGCTCAACGCGGGCCGCATCGAACAGGTGGGCGCACCGCTCGAGCTGTACCACCACCCCGCCAACCTGTTCGTCGCCGGCTTCCTCGGTTCGCCGCGCATGAATTTCCTCAAAGGCAAGATCCACAGCTATGCGGACGGCGTGGCCATGATCGCCACGACGGCCGGCGGCATGCTGCAGGCGGCGCTCAGGCAGCCGCTGGCCAGCGGCACCCCCGTCACCATCGGCGCGCGGCCCGAGCACGTGCAGGCATGCGCGCCCGGCGCCGCGTCCGCCATCACGGCCAGCGTGCAGGCGGTGGAAAAACTGGGCGACATCAGCTACCTGTATGTGCAGGTGCCTGGCGGCGACGAGCCTCTGGTGGTGCGCGCCGACGCGGAAACGGACTGGGCCATCGGCCAGCAGGTGGCGCTGCAAGTGGCCCCGGCCCGCGTCCACGTGTTCGACGAGCACGGCCAGACCCGTACCTGACGCCTTGAATTTTGCGGGCCAGGCGCTACAGGCGCCGCCTGGCCTGGTTACATGGGTTCAGCCTTGATACACACCTCATAAAAATACAACTGGAGATCGACATGTCCATCACCCACCCGAAACGCAGCTTTATCAAAACCACCCTGATCGCCGCCGCCCTGGCCGGCATCGGCAACCTGGCCGCCGTCGGCATGGCCAATGCAGCCGAAGCGGGCACCCTCCTGATCTGGATCAATGGCGACAAGGGCTACAAGGGCCTGGCCAAGGTTGGCGAGGAATTCACCAAGAAGACGGGCGTCAAGGTCGTCGTCGAGCACCCGGAAGATGCGCCGAACAAATTCCAGCAGGCGGCCGCCGCCGGCAAGGGTCCGGACATCTGGATCTGGCCGCATGACCGCATCGGCACCTGGATCGACGCCGGCCTGCTGCAGCCATTGACGCCAAGCAAGGAAGCGCGCGCCGCCATCCTGCCGCTGGCGTGGAACGCGTTTACGGTCGGCGGCAAGACCTGGGGCTACCCGATGTCGATCGAGGCCGTCGCCCTCGTCTACAACAAGGACCTGGTGCCGAATCCGCCGAAAACCTTCGAGGAAATCGCCGCGCTGGACAAGAAACTGACGGGCCAGGGCAAGAAAGCCATCCTGTGGGACTACACCAACACCTATTTCACGTGGCCGCTGCTGGGCGCGGGCGGCGGCTTCCCGTTTGAAGTCAAGGGCGACGGCCGCTACGATGCGGCCAAGACGGGCGTCAACAACGCCGGTTCGCAGGCGGGCGTGAATGCGCTGATGGCCCTGATCAACAGCGGCGCCATGCCGAAGGGCGCCGGCTACGCCGAGATGGAAGCCGGCTTCAACCAGGGCAAGATCGCCATGATGATCAACGGTCCATGGTCGTGGGACAATGCGCGCAAGTCGAAGATCAACTTCGGCGTGGCAACGATTCCTACCGTGGCAGGCAAGACGGCCACGCCGTTCGTGGGCGTGCTGGGCGCGATGATTTCGAAAGCCAGCCCGAACAAGGACCTGGCGACGGAATTCCTGGAAAACCAGATGCTGCAGATCAATGGCCTGAAAACCATCAATGCCGACGTCCCGCTGGGCACGCCAGCGAACAAGGTGCTGTTCGCGGAGTTGAAATCGAACCCGAACATCCAGGCCACGATGGAAAGCGCGCAGGCGGGCCGCCCGATGCCGAACAACCCGGAAATGGGCCGCTTCTGGTCATCGATGCAATCGGCGCTGGAAAACATCACGCAGGGCCGCCAGAGCACCAAGGAAGGCCTGGACGCGGCGGCGAAGCGGATCACGACCGCCAATTAAGCAGGTCAAGGCGTAGGTCGGATTAGGCCCGAAGGGCCGTAATCCGACACCAGCAGCCAACAATGTTGTCGGATTACGCAGCATAGCCGCCAATCCGACCTACGCCATCTCGTATCACTCCATCTTCACAGGTATCCCATCGTGCGCAAGTTTATCGGCCCTACGGTATTGACCATCAGCATGGCGCTGGGTCTGTATCTGCTCTTCATGTTGTACATCTCCGGCCAGACCATGCTGGCCGCCGTCTTCCTCGGCTTGCTGACCCTGACGACATTCGTCTTCACGTCGCCGCGCGCCTACGCCTACCGCTACCTGTTTCCCGGCATCACGGCGGTGATCGTCTTCGTGCTGCTGCCGCTCGTGTACACGGTGTCGATCGGCTTTACCAATTTCAGCTCGCGCAACCTGCTCACCTATGAACGGGCCACGCAATACCTGCTCGACGAGACGCAGCGCGTGGAAAGCACCGGCTATGCGCTGACCGTGCATCGCGAAGACAAGGAATACCGGCTGCGCCTGGAAAGCCCGGACACGGGCGAAGTGCTGCTGACGCCGCCGCTGGCCCTGAAGAGCGCCGTGCCCCTGAAAGTGGAAGTGGCGCCGCTCGATCCCGTGCAGGCGCCCGTGCTGGCTGCGCCGCTGCCCATCAAGGACATCATCGCCCTGCAAAAGGACTTGAAGCTGCTGACCCTGGTCATGCCGAACAGGATAGAGCTGCGCATGGTGGGCTTGCGCGAATTCGGCCCCGTCGCGCACGTCTACAAGCAATTGCCGGACAAGACCCTGAAGAAGATCGCCACGGGCGAACTGGTCAAGCCGAACTTCAAGACGGGGTTCTATGAAATGCCGGACGGCACGAAACTGGAGCCGGGCTTCAAGGTCAACGTCGGTTTCGCCAATTTCGTGAAAATCTTCTCCGATGAAGCCTTCCGCGGCCCCTTCCTGCGCATTTTCGTCTGGACCATCGTCTTCGCCCTGATCAGCGTGGCCACCACGACGGGCCTGGGCATGGTCTTGGCCGTCCTGCTGAACTGGGATGCGCTGCGCTTCCGCGGCCTGTACCGCACCCTGCTGTTCCTGCCGTACGCCGTGCCCGGCTTCATTTCCATCCTCGTCTTCAAGGGCTTGTTCAACAACAACTTTGGCGAGATCAACCTCGTGCTCGACGCCCTGTTCGGCATCAAGCCCGCCTGGTTTTCGGACACCACGCTGGCCAAGGCGATGATCCTGATCGTCAACACCTGGCTCGGCTACCCCTACATGATGGTGGTGTGCATGGGCCTGATCAAGGCGATCCCGTCGGACCTGTACGAAGCCTCGGCCCTGGCCGGCGCGGGACCGCTGACGAATTTCTTCAAGATCACCCTGCCGCTGATCATCAAGCCGCTGACGCCGCTGATGGTGGCCAGCCTGGGCTTCAATTTCAACAATTTTGTACTGATCAGCTTGCTGACGGGCGGACGTCCCGATTTCCTCGACACGACCCTGCCGGCCGGCACGACGGACTTGCTGGTGTCGTATACCTACCGCATCGCGTTCGAGGATTCGGGCCAGAACTTCGGCCTGGCCGCCGCCATCTCGACCCTGATCTTCTTCCTCGTGGCCGCGATTTCGCTGGTCAACATGCGCCTGACGCGCATGAACAAAGCATAAAGGACAGACCATGGCTATCGTTGTCGACCGTTCCAACCGCTGGCGCATCCTGGCGGCCCATGCCGCCGTGATCGCGCTGATCGCGCTGGTGATGTTCCCCTTCCTGATGATACTGTCGATCTCGCTGCGGCCCGGCAATTTCGCCTCTGGCAGCCTGATCCCGCCCGAAATCAGCTTCGAACACTGGCGCCTGGCGCTGGGCATGTCTTACCAGGCCGCCAACGGCGCCCTGGTCGAGCCGGACTTCCCCGTCCTGCTGTGGCTATGGAATTCCATCAAGGTGGCCACCATGAGCGCCACCGTCACCGTGCTGCTGTCGACCACCTGCGCGTATGCGTTCGCGCGCATGCAGTTCCGCTTCAAGTCGCAGACCCTGTCCGCGCTGATGCTGCTGCAGATGTTCCCCGCCGTGCTGGCCCTGGTGGCCATCTACGCCATCTTCGACTTGCTGGGCAGCTATGTGCCGTGGCTGGGCATCGACCACCACGGCAGCCTGGTGCTGGCCTACACGGGCGGCATCGCCATGCATATCTGGACCATCAAGGGCTATTACCAGACCATCCCCATCGAAATCGAGGAAGCGGCCAAGGTCGACGGCGCCACGCAGTGGCAAGCCTTCGTCTACGTGCTGCTGCCGATGACGGTGCCCATTCTGATGGTGGTGTTCCTGCTGTCGTTCATCGGCGCCATCATCGAATACCCGATCGCTTCCGTGCTGCTGCACGAGCAGAACAACCTGACCCTGGCCGTCGGCTCGAAACTGTTCCTGTACGAGCAAAAATACCTGTGGGGCGACTTCGCGGCGGCGGCCATCCTGTCCGGCTTGCCGATCACGGCCGTCTTCCTGCTGGCGCAAAAATGGATGATCTCCGGCCTGACGGCTGGCGGCGTGAAAGGCTGACCATGCGGCGCACCCTGACTACGCTGGCCGCTCTGCTTGTGTGCGCTTCGGCGCAGGCAGGGAAGCAGGTTTCAGCAACACTCTCCGACAACCCCATCGTCTATTTTGCCGTGACGGACCGTTTCGCCAACGGCAATCCCGGCAACGACCACAGCTATGGCCGCGCCGCCGATCCCGAGGGCGGCAATATCGGCAGCTTTCACGGCGGCGACATCGCCGGCCTGACGCAGCAGCTGAAGGCCGGCTACTTCAAGGAGCTGGGCGTCAACGCCCTGTGGATCACGGCGCCCTACGAACAGATCCACGGCTGGGTGGTGGGCGGCAAGCAGCAATTCCGGCACTATGCCTACCATGGCTACTGGGCCCTCGACTACACCACCATGGACGCCAACATGGGCACGCGCGAGGAATTGCGCGAGATGATAGCCACGGCGCACGCGCAAGGCATCCGCGTGCTGTTCGACGTCGTGCTCAATCATCCAGGCTACGCGGACCTGCGCACCCTGGCGCAGTACAAGGTGCCCGTGCTGTGGCCCGGCCACGAAACAGCCACCTTGCGCGATTATCACAGCTACATCGACTATAACAACTTCGAATTCACACAATGGTGGGGCCCGGACTGGGTGCGCGCCGGCCTGCCCGGCTACCCCGACGGCGGCCAGGACGATTTCACCATGCAGCTGGCCTACCTGCCCGACTTCCGCACGGAGAGCGGCAAGGCCGTGGGCCTGCCGCCGATTTTGCAACGCAAGGCGGATACGCGCGCCGTGGCCCTGCCCGGCGCCAGCGTGCGCGACTACCTCGTCCACTGGCTGGCCGACTGGGTGCGCGAATTCGGCGTCGATGGCTTTCGCGCCGACACCGTCAAGCACGTGGAGCCGGCCAGCTGGCTGGCCCTGCGCGCGGCCGCCACCGATGCGCTGGCCGACTGGAAGGCGCGCCACCCTGAACAGAAGATCGACGACGCGCCGTTCTGGATGACGGGCGAAGCGTGGGGCCATGGTCCCGAGCGCAGCGGCTGGCACGACGCGGGTTTCGACTCGATGATCAATTTCGACTTTCAACACCGCGCCGGCGGCGACTGGAAAACGCTCGATGGCGTCTACCGCCAGTACGCGGGCTTGCTGGGCAAGCGCATAGGCAATGAACCCCGCCACGACATCCTGTCGTACATCTCGTCGCACGACACCAGCCTGTTCCCGCGCGAGCAGTTGAAACACGGCTTGTCCGCCCTGCTGCTGGCGCCCGGCGGCGTGCAGCTGTTCTACGGCGATGAAAGCGGCCGCCAGCCTGGCGCGGCGCCCATCGGCGACGAACAGCAGGCGACGCGGTCAAGCATGAACTGGACTTCGCCCGATGCGGCCACCCTGGCGCATGCGCGCAAGCTGGGCCAGTTCCGTTTGCGCCATCCGGCGCTGGCGCGCGGCGAACACCGCTTCATCAACGACAAGCCATACGCGTTCGCCCGCGTGACGCAGGACGATGCCGTCATCGCCGTGCCGGAGGCGCAAGGCGCCATCGACCTGAAGGTGCACGGCGTGTTCGCCGACGGCGCCCTGCTGCGCGACGCTTACACCAATCAAACCTACATCGTCAAAGATGGCGCCGTCGCGGTGAACGCGGGCGGCACCGTCCTGCTGGAGAAAACTGCACCATGAGTACCTACGATATCTTAGTGGTCGGCGGTGCCGGCATCGACACCATCGTGCGCGTCCCCGACCTGCAACTGCCGGTGGCCGATTCCGTGCACGTGCCGCCCATTCTCGACTACGTGGCGCACACGGGCAATGGCGTGGCGCTCGGCTGCCATGCCCTGGGCTTGCGCTGCAAGTTCATCGATTTCATCGGCACCGATGCGCAGGGCGCGGCGATTGTGCAGCGTTACAAGGAAGCCAAGCTCGATTTCTCGCACATCGTCGAGCCGTCCGGCACGCGGCGCAGCGTCAACCTGGTCGACCCGCAAGGGCGCCGGATGTCGCTGTACGACGGCCGCCATCCGGCAGACCTGCGCATGCCCGCCGCGTTTTACCTGCCCTACCTGGGTCCCGCGCGCCACGCGCACTTTTCCATCATGGAGTGGGTGGCCGATCTGTTTGACGACGCGCGCGTGTGCGGCACCACCGTGTCGACCGATTTGCACGACTGGGATGGCGTCAATCCGCACCACAGGACTTTCGCGCTGCGCGCCGACCTGGTCTTCCTCAGCACGGCCGCGCTGGGCGCGCGCACGGAGTCCGTCATGCGCGCAATAGTCTTGGCCGGCCGCGCGCAGGCCGTGATCGCCATGGCGGGCGCCGACGGCGCCTACCTGCTGGAGCGCGGCAGCGACGAGGTCCGCCACTTCCCGTGCGCGCAACTGGACTTGCCCGTGGTCGACACGAATGGCGCCGGCGACTCGTTCGTCGCCGCCTTCCTGCAGGCGTGGCTCGATGGTGCGGGCATGGACGCCGCCATGCGCCGTGGCGCCATCGCCGGCGCGTTTGCCTGCGCCCAGCATGGCACGCATGAACGTTTCATCGGACTGGCGGAGCTGCATGACTTATATCAAGACCGCACTAGCTTATGACTTAATATTCTATCAAGCGTGATAGCTTGGCAAGTGGCTCATGGCACAATGGCTGCGGATTTCACCACCGCATACCATAGCAACCGGAGACACCATGAGAATCGAAACCCTGGCCGTGCATGCCGGCTACACCCCAGACCCCACCACCAAGGCGGCCGCCGTTCCCATCTACCAGACGGTGGCCTACGCCTTCGACAACGCCCAGCATGGCGCCGACCTGTTCGACCTGAAGGTGGCCGGCAATATCTACACGCGCATCATGAACCCGACGCAGGACGTGCTGGAAAAGCGGGTCGCGGCGCTCGAAGGCGGCGTCGCCGCGCTGGCCGTCGCTTCGGGCATGGCGGCCATTACCTACGCGATCCAGACCATCGCCGAAGCGGGCGACAATTTCATCTCCGCCAGCCAGCTGTATGGCGGCACCTACAACCTGTTTGCCCACACCCTGCCGCAGATCGGCATCGAGGTGCGCTTCGCCGATGCGCGCCAGCCCGAGACCTTCGCCGCGCTGATCGACGCGCGCACCAAGGCCATCTTCTGCGAATCGATCGGCAACCCGCTGGGCAACGTCACCGATGTGGCCAAGCTGGCCGAGATCGCGCACGCGCACGGCATCCCGCTGATCGTCGATAACACGGTGCCCAGCCCCTACCTGTTCCGTCCCATCGAGCATGGCGCCGACATCGTCGTCCACTCGCTGACCAAATACCTGGGCGGCCACGGCACCACCGTGGGCGGCGCCATCGTCGACAGCGGCAAGTTCCCGTGGGCCGAGCACAAGGAGCGCTACAAGCGCCTGAACGAGCCGGACGTGTCCTACCACGGCGTGGTCTACACGGAAGCGTTCGGCCCCGCCGCCTTCATCGGCCGCGCGCGCGTCGTCCCGCTGCGCAATATGGGCGCCGCCATCTCGCCGCTGAGCGCCTTCCAGCTGATCCAGGGCATCGAGACGCTGGCCCTGCGCATGGATCGCATCTGCGACAACACCCTGGCTCTGGCCAGGCACCTGAAAAACCATCCGAAAGTCGCGTGGGTCAATTACGCGGGCCTGGAAGACCACCCTGACCACGCCCTGGTGCGCAAATACATGAACGGCCGCGCCTCGGGCATCCTGTCCTTCGGCCTGAAGCTGGCGGCTGGTGAAGACCCACGCGCGGCCGGCGCCCGCGTGCTCGACGCCCTGCAGCTGTTCACGCGCCTGGTCAACATCGGCGACGCCAAGTCGCTGGCCACGCACCCGGCCTCCACCACGCACCGCCAGCTCAATCCCGAAGAACTGGCCAAGGCGGGCGTGTCGGAAGACATGCTGCGCCTGTCCGTCGGCATCGAGCATATCGACGATTTGCGCGAAGACCTGGAGCAGGCCTTGAACGCGGCCTGAGGCCTTTTTCAAGCCGCAGCGAGGGGAGTTCATGCCATAATCGGCCGCATGTCCTCCCCTCCTACTCCCCCTGTGCAGCCGGCGTCCGGCCAGTTCCGCGCCGAGTACGCGCGGCGCATGAACGCCGTGCTCGACCATATCGACCGCCACCTGGACACGCCGCTGGACCTGGCGCAGCTGGCCGACGTCGCGCATTTTTCCCGCTTCCATTTCCACCGCGTGTTTGCCGCCTGGATGGGCGAAACGCTGGGCGACTATGCGCGCCGCCGGCGCCTGGAAACTGCCGCCTTGCGGCTCGCCTGCCGCCCCGGCGAAGCGATACTGGACATCGCGCTGGCGACGGGCTTCGGCTCCGGCGAAGCGTTCGCGCGCGCCTTCAAGCTGAAGTTCGGCTGCACGCCGACGGCCTGGCGCGCCGGCGTCGCCGCGAAAAACGCTGCCATGCTCGCGGCCATGCGCCAGCGCCGGCAAGATAGCAATCCTGATCAGGCCTTGCGCAATGCCGGTCAGGAAAACGGGCCGGACTTCCAGCACCATGGGCACTCCAATTCACTTTACAGAGAGAGTCCCATGCAAGTCACCATCCTCGACCTGCCGCCCGCCACCGTGGCATGCCAGCGCCATATCGGCCCTTACGGTCCCGCCATCGGCGCCTTCTGGCGCGACACCGTCGCGCCATGGATGCAATCGCACGGCCTGGGCGACGCGACCTGCTACGGCATCGGCCATGACGATCCCAGCCTCACGCCGCCGGACAAATGCCGCTACGACGCCTGCGTCGCCGTGCCCGACTCTTTCCAGTCAGGCGGCAGGGCCAGCATCACCACCCTGCCGGGCGGACGCTATGCGGTGGCGCAATTCAAGGGACCGTCCAGCGCCATCGCCGAAGCGTGGACGCGCATGGCCCGCGAATGGATGCCGGCCAGCGGCCTGCAATGGGATGAGCGCCCCTGCTTCGAGCGCTTTTCCGCCGCCACGGCGCTGGACCCGGCCACCGGCGAATTCTCTTGCGAGATCTGCATCCCCGTGCGGCCGCTGTAGCTTCCGCTGCCGCAGGTATCAGCCCGCGATGGCATAGCGCGATGCCGGCTTGCCGCGCATCGCGCCCGCGAACAGGGCCAGGCGGGCCGCGTCAAACTGCTCCCACAGTTCCTTGTCTTCCACGGAGGGCAAGGTCACCAGCTCGCCCTGGTCGAGGCCCGCCAGCGCCGCGTCGACGCAGTCTTCCGCGCGCATGATGGTGGCCTGGTCCAGCTGCGCCAGCGGCACGCCGCTCAATTCCCAGATTTCCGTCGCCGTCGAGGCAGGCAGCACCAGCTGCACCACGATGCCCGTGCCGGCCAGTTCCTGCTGCAGGCCGCGCGTGAAATTCATCACATAGCCCTTGGTGGCGCTGTAGATCGTGCTGACAGGCAAAATATGGAAAGACAGCACGGAGCCGATATTGATGATGGTGCCGCTGTTGCGCAGCTTGAATTGCGGTAGCACGGCATAGCTCAGCTCCGCCACGGCCGTCACGTTGACCTTGTCCATGGCGGCGATCCCCGCTTTCGGGGTATCGAGTACCGGCGCCAGGGTCGAGGCGCCCGCATTATTCACCAGCATGGTGATGGCTGGATTGGTGGCCAGTTCATCGGCCACGCGCTGCAGGTCGGCCGGCGCGGACAAATCGGCCGCCATGGCGCGCACGGCCACGCCGTATTTTTCCGCCAGCGATTTGGCCAGCACGCCCAGGCGCTCGACCCGGCGCGCCACGAGGATCAAATCAAAGCCGCGGCTGGCCAGGCGGTCCGCATACACGGCGCCCAGGCCCGACGAGGCGCCGGTGACGAGGGCCGTGCCTTGTGTATTGACTGTACTCATGATGATTCCTTTGCATTGTAAGTTTCGGTGGATGGTTTTTCGACATGATGCGTCAAACATGACAGCTATCATGCTTTGTTGCGGCATCAAACATGACGATCATCATGCTCAATGTCGCAATCATGACGAGCATCATGTATGATGTCAACAGAAATTATCTTTACCGGAGCACACCATGCGATATCCAGCGGCCGAGACGGCGGAAAAACACCAGCGCATCCTGACGGAAGCGGCACGCCTGTTCCGCGAACAGGGCTTTGACGGCGTCAGCGTGGGACAGATCATGAAGGCGACGGGACTCACGCATGGTCCCTTCTACAACCATTTCGCCTCGAAGGAAGCGCTGATGGCGGAAAGCACCCTGCACGGCTCGGCCCATTCGCGCGCCGCGCTCGATGCGGCCACGGCCAGCCCGGATGCGATGCGCCAGTATGTGCGCGATTATGTGAGCGCGGCCCACCGCGATGCGCCCGGCAATGGCTGCCTGCTGGCCGCGCTGGCCGGCGACGTGCGCAAGCAGCCGGCCGTGCGCCCCGCCTTCACCTTCCACCTGAAAACCATCATCGGCAAGCTGGCCACGCATTTCCCGTGGCAGAAAAGGCGCAATCCGCGCCAGGACGCCATCGTCATGCTGTCGGCCATGGTGGGCGCCGTGGCGCTGGCGCGCGCCGTCGATGATGAAGCGTTTTCAGATGAGATCCTGGCTGCGGTAAGCGCTGCGTGCGCAGAGGCGTAGGGCGGATTAGCGGAGCGTAATCCGACATCACCACATACGCTCACAATGTCGCCGGATTACGCGGCGTACGCCGCAAATCCGCCCTACGGCGCCACCAGCAATTGCGCCACCTGCCTGACCCTGTCGGCCACCGTGCCGGACACAGTGACAAAGGCGATGCCGCGCCGCGCCAGCTCGGCCTGGTACCACGCATGCTGGCGCGCGCGAAAATCCCCGTCGCGGCGCGTGCCATCCTGGATGAACGGGAAATCGGGCGCGCACAGCACGACCAGGTCGTAACGATGTTCGGCCAGCTGCGCCAGTTCCGCCTCGGCCTTGCCAAACATCTCGACGCAGTAAAAATACGTGGTCAGGGGCGAGGTATCGCAAAACAGCCAGCGCCGCGCCTGCCCGGCGGCCGCAGCTTCGCGCTTGAGCTGCTCCCTGCCTATCGTCAGCAGATCGTCGTAGGCCAGGATGCCGTCCTGGCTTTCCCACAGCTCGCGGCCATATTCGGCCACCCAGCCCGTGTCGCAATGCGCCGCCAGCGCTGCGGCCAGGGTCGTCTTGCCGCTCGACTCGCCACCGAGCACGCACACGCGCCGCACAAAACTGGCGCGGACGACCGGCGACAGGAAGGCGCCGTGCGCATGCGGGTCTTGCCGCACCTGCGTGCCGGACACGGGCATCAGACTGCGTGCCTGGTCCACGCTCACATGCGCCACCGCGCCCATCGCGTAACGCCGCTGCAGCACCTGCGCAAAGCCGGGGCCATACTCTTCGCTGCTGAAGACGGCATCGACGGGCAGCTCCAGCACCGTCCAGCATAGCCAGCCCATGAAGTGGCGATGGAGATCGCCATCATCATCGTTATGCGGCAAGGTCCGTGCCGGCACGCCGCGCGCCGCGCACAGGGCGGCCAGGCGCGCATCGTCCAGCACCACGACCGCCGCCTGAGGAAATTGCGCGCGCAGCCAGCCTTCCCTGCGCGCCGGTTCCAGTCCTGGAAATTCGGGCCTGGTGTAGCTGACCACCAGCAGCTCTTCGCTGGCATCCAGCGCGCGCCGTATCAGCAGTTCATGACCCAGGTGCAGCGGGCAGAATTTACCCACGACGAGACCGCGCTTGTATTTGTTCACTGCAAATCCTATCATGCCACCGCTTCCCGCAAATCCGACGTGTATTGAATGATCTTGTCTTCCGCCAGCAAGACTTCCACGCCGATGGCGCCAAAGAAAGGCGCCAGCAAGGCGCGCGCCTGATCCTCATGCGGCATGGCGTTCGGCGCCAGGCGCAGCACGACGGAGGCGTCGCCCTGCTGGTGCACGCCAAACACGGCGATGGCCAGCGGCTTCAGGGCGTGCGTGATGTCGATATTATTGATCCACCCGCCGTGGATCGTTTTGTAGCGCAGGGGACTGCGGCCCGCCAGTCCCACCAGCACGGGGCCGTGCGGACCATGCGCCAGCGAAGCGTAGTCGCCCGTGCGGTAGCGCACGAGGGGCAGGCAGAAATTGAAGCCGCCCGTCAGCGTGATCTCCCCGCGCGTGCCCTCGGGCACGGGCCGGCCAGCCGCATCGAGGATTTCCACGTACAGCCCGTGCTGCAGCAGCACGTGGCCGCCCGCCTGCTCGTCGTAGACGGCCACGGGTCCCACCTCGTTGAGCGAATAGATATCGAGCACGGGACAGCCGAAAGCCGCTTCGAGCCGCGCGCGCATGCCCGGCAACAGCATCATCGACACGGACAGCAGCGCGGCCGGCCGGTGCGCCATGGGCAGGGTCAACAGCTCGGCAAACGAGATGGGGTCGCCCGCGATCAGCTCGGGCGCCATGGCGTCCAGGTAGCGCGCGCGGTCGTCAGGGTCGCGCCAGTCGTCCACGTGCAGGTTGATCTTCGCCAGCCCCGACTCCCCCATCGTGGGCGTGACGGAGACATAGGTGAAGCAGCGGCGCTGGTGCCCCAGCAGCATGACGCCCACCTGTCCCGCGCCATGCCGCAAGGTCACGCCGAACCGCTGCAGCGCGCGCTTGTGGAAAGCCAGGTAGCGCCCGGCCACCAACGGGTGCGAGGCGATCAGCAGCGGGTGGCCCGTGGTGCCCGTGGTCTGGAAATTGATCATGCGCGCCAGGTCCGCATCGTCGGGCACGAAGGCGGCGATGTCGTGCGCCAGCTCGGCGCGGCTGATGGGCGCCACGTCGACAAGGCGCGCGGGCGGCGAACCGCAGGCGCGGTAATAGGGGACGGCGGCATAGGTCTTTCTGAGGAAATCCGCCAGCCAGGGCGGCGGCGCATCGGCGCTCCAGCCGATGCCGGCCTCCATCACCTCGCGCTCATAGGCGCGCAGCGCGTCGACTTCTTCTGCCAGCAGCTTGTTGCCGCTGCGGTTGCGGTAGCGGGGCGCAGAAGGGTGACTGCGCAAACGCTCCAGCATGTCCCTGCCCGCCTGCGTCAGCGTGGGACAATATTCGCGGTCGGATGCCCAGGCGCCGCCAGGCAGATTCGCATCCACGCTCATTCGCGCGACCACTTGTCGGCCGATTCCTCGGCCGCCTTCTTGGCCAGCGCTTCGCGTATCTCGCGCGCGCGCTGCTCGGCCAGGCGGCTCGCTTCGAGCAGCCTGCGGCGCTCCGTGCCGCTGATGGCCGACAGCCTGTCCGTGGCCTGTGCCACGCTTTCATCGGCGGGACGGAAACCCAGGCGCGCCAGCACGATGCGCGCCAGTTCCTCGCGCCGCTCGGGATCGTGCGTAAACTGGTGGGCCGGCGTGGCCGCGGCCAGCTCGCGCGCCGCCTCGCCCAGCACCTGCAGCAAGTCCTGCTGCGCCAGCCGCTGCGCGATGAACCAGTCGTCGGCCAGCAGCCAGCACAGGATCATGGCCAGCGCGAGCCGGTTGCGGTCCGCCTTCACTTGCGCGCCCTGGAAACCCTGCAAGGACGCGGCCGGCGCGCGGGCGCCATGCAGCAGCAAAATATCATTGACCAGCGCAGGCACCGCCACGGCCTGCGCGTTGGCGACGCCGGCGATGCGCGGTTCACCCAGGAATTCGACGGGGGTGTCGGCCAGGCGGTGGGTCAGGATTTCAAGGTGGGGACCGGGAGTATGCATGTCATGATTTTATATAGTGGCGCCGGCTGAACGCCCGCGCAAAGTCCAGCAAATCCTCGTAGCGCTCGACGGCGTGGATATCCCAGCCCTGTTCGCGGCGCGCGCGTTTCAGGTCCTCATAGGTTTGCTGCAGCCACGTGTGGGTTGCCGCGCCATCCCAGCCGCGTTCCAGGTTCAGGGCCATGGTGCCGCCGGCGCCGCCCTGGGCCAGCGCCTTGGCGGCAATGTCCCAGCCGCTGTTGCCCTGCTCATCGCCGTCGAACATGGTGGTGATGCCGTCGTCGGAAATCATCAGGATGTGCGCGGGCCGTTCGCGCCTGGCCGCATAGGTCTTGCGCAGACAGTGAATGGGGAAGCAGGTGCCGCCGCCAAAAAATCCCGTCAGCACGCCGAGGATCATGTCTTCGTCGCGCACGAAACCGGGCGTCTGCATCACTTCGTTCTTGCCGCTCCACAGGGTCACCTGTACTTTCGAGCCGGCACGCAAGGCCGACAGCGCGATGACGGCGCCGGCCAGGGTCAGAAAAGAGGTGTGCGCCTGCGGATTCGGCATGGAACCGGAGCTGTCGACATACATGTCCAGGTCGACGGGCATGGCGTCCACGGCGCGCGCCGGCTCGCGGCCGTACACGCGGCGCACCGTGGTCACGCCCGGCACGGGCCGGGGCGACTGCAGCACCGACTGCAGCCAGTCGATGTCTTCCAGCGGATCGCCGGTTTCCCACGCTTCCAGCCCCTCCATCTGCGGCTCCTGCGATTCGGGCGCTGGACGCGATGGAAATGTCACCAGGTGCGGCAAGGCCCGCTCGCGATAGTAGCGGATGGCGATTTCATGGTCGCTCAGGTCCACGCCAGACGCCTTCAAGATGTCGCCCAGTTCGAACGGCTCGCGCAGCTGGCCGCCAGCCGCCCTGGCCGGCGCATCGGCGGCGGCTTCTTCGCCATCGAGGCCCGAGATGCGCTGGTCGTGCACGGGATGGATGGCGCCGTCCTCCTCGTCATCCTCGATCTGCTGCGCGCCATACGTCTGGCAGCCGCGCGCCGCGTCGCGCGTGTCGTGCAGATAGCGGCTGGGACTCAAGGCATCCGTGTCTTCCACCAGGTAAGGCAGCAGCAAGGTGGCGAAGCGGCCCGCCGCCAGCATCCAGTCGTTCGCGTAGACGCGGATCAGGCGCGCGCCCAGCCAGGCATCCGTATCCAGGCGCTCGTCCGCATCACTACCGGTCGCTGCGCCTCCCAGCTCGCCCTTTTTCAGCTGCCACAGGTTTTCATAGATGCGCATGTACAAGGTCCATACGCCGCCGCTGGCCCTGGCATTGCCATCCGCTGCCGGCTCCCTGCCCTGCTGCAGCTTGCGGTAAATGTCGGCCATGCGCAGGTTCGCCTGGCGCTGCAGGCGGTCGTTGATGAACAGGTCCGTGTACAGGTTGGCCACCATGGGCGCGTGCTGCTCCAGCGTGGGCAAGGCGCGGCGCATGCGGGCCAGCAGGCGAAACTGGTCGCCGGCGCTGCCCGGCGCAAGGATGTGGTGGCCCACTTCATGCGCGAGGATTTCCAGCGCATAGTCGTCCAGGCCCAGCTCCGTCACCAGCGGCAGATCGACCACCACGCTCTGGTCCAGCAAACGGATCATGGCGAAACTGCCGGACAAGCCTTCCTTGCTGGCCTGGACACGGCTGGCGCACAGGCTCGGGTCGCGCAGGCGCGTGAATTTGCTCCACACGGCCAGCGCCTCGGGCCAGGCGGCGCGCCAGGTGTCGATCAACGCAGTGTCGGCGCCCGGTTTCATGCGAGCGGCAGCAGGCGGATCGCATGCGTGTAAGGCGACGTGATGGCCACGGTATGCGCATTGGCGGCGATGGCGATCTCGCCCGCCGGCAGGTCAAGTTCAATGCGGCGCGCGCCGATCTGCACGGCCGCGCCCTCAAGGCGCACGGACGCCGGCACGTCGGTTGACGCCAGCGCGTATTCTTCCGCCGTGGCGCCATGCAGCACGGCGCCGCAGGCATCGGCCACCAGCAGATAATGGCGCTCGCCGCTGCACACGACAAAGCCCTCGGCCGTGGCGCGCACCTGCGGCGGCGTGCCGAAGGCGCCACCGTAGCCACTGAAGCTGCCGAACTCCCTGCCTTCGGCATTGCCGCGCCACGGATTGGCCAGCAATTGCGCGTGCACCTGCGGCCAGTGCGCACCCGGTTCGCCAAAGGCGGCCAGCGCCAGCGCGGGCGGCAAGGTATCGGCGGCGGCCAGCGCGCCCAGGCGGAAATGCGCGACGCCGGCGCGCCAGGCCAGCACCTGGCCCACGGCGCGCAAGTCAGCCACAGCACTGATCTGCGGCGCCAGCGCCGCCAGTTCGCGCTGCCATTGCGCGGGGCGCGCGCCCGCCACGCCCGCAAGGTGGATGGCAGCGTTGCTGAGCAAGCCCAGCACGTCCACGGCAGCCGTCGCCAGCAGCGGCGCAAACTGCGGCGCCAGCGCGCGCCACACGCCATTCAGGAAAGGATTTTTCGCGGCCGGGCCGGCCAGGCCATGGCCCACCAGTTCCAGTGCCATGTCGTAGGCGGCCAGGGTGACGCTGCCGGCCCGCTCGGGCGCGGCAGCGGCCACCGCCGCCACCAGCGGGTCGACGCCATCGTGCAAAAAGGCGCCGAAGGCGGCCATGTCGAGCGCGGGAAAACGCCGGCGCGCTTCCGCTGCGCGGCCGTTGAACTGGGCGCGGCCGCTGGCAAGGATGGCCGCAAAGGCAGGAGAAATCATCGCCGTCCCTCAATCGCTGTGCGAAAAGTGCAGCAGATAGCGCTCGTTCCCGGATTCGAACGCGATCTCGTCCCAGTGGATCGCATACCAGACACCAGGCGGCTGCGTCATCTTCACGCTGTGCACCGTAAATCCGCTCAGCGACATGTCCAGCACTTCGAGGAAGGCGTTGACGAGGCAGGCGCGAAAACGGCCGGGCGGCGCCGTCTGCATGTGGTCCGACGAGAAGAACCAGCGCTGGCATACCTGCTCCAGCTGCGCGCGCCCGCACGGCGCCACCGTGATGTGCCACAGGGGCGCCGGCAGGTCGCGCGCCGGGGCGATCACATTCAAGGCGTAATCCTCGACGCGCAAGCCCAGCGCCGTGACCAGGTCCGGCGCGTCGGGCAGGCGCTGCAGCTCGTAGCTTGCGCACAGGTCGCTGGCCTCGCCGTTCAACACGGCCAGCGCATCGAGAAAGCCGCGGCAATGGTCGACGTTCAGCGCGTCATTCATTGCGAACGCAGCCAGCTGCGGTAATTCGTATAGCGCTGATGCAGATACTTCAATTTCAGCAGGTCGTCGTACAGGGGACCATACAGCTTGCGCCCTTTTGTACGTTCGCCGATCAGCTTTTCGATGCGGTTCAGGCGCGCCAGGGTCTCGCGCTCGCTGACGCCGTCGAGGCCCAGGTCGAATTCGGCCGACAGCACGCCGACGGGATCGTCGCGGTCCAGGTCCAGGCGGTTGAATTCATCGTTCGACAAATCGAACAGGCGGCGCAGCCAGCCCAGCCTGTCGCTGCGGTAGGCGGCATTTTCCGGCAGCGCGAAAAAGGGCGCGTCCGGGTCCGGCTGCAGCTTGTTATGCAGCACAAACGGCAGCACCTGGCGCAAGTCTTCCAGCGCCACCTCGCTGGTGCCGCGAAAATACGCCATGGCCTTGGCGTAGATCAGCAGCGCCATCAGTGTGCGCACGGAGATGCCGTTCAAGGTCTGGCAGCCGAGGTCCTTCAGGCGGTCGCGCCCATTGTCGGCCGCCTGCGCGGCGCCCCGGTCGGCGCCGGACAGGCGCGCCGTATCCTTGGTCATGTATTCGAACTGGCCGCCAGCCGTCTCGAACAGCTCGAACTGGCTGGCGAAAAACTCCAGGCGGCGGCGCACGGCGTCGGGCACGGCCACCTGGCGGATCGATGCGCCGATCTGGTCGACCTCCGCTTCCGTGAAGATGATCTCGGGCGGCACCAGTTCCTCGGGGCGCACGTTTTCTTCCACGCGCAGCAGCAATTCACTTAAAAAGCGCGGATTGAAGGCCAGCGCCTGCACCGTCACGTCGACCCGGTCGCGCAGCGCTTCGATCACCTGATAGGTGCCGCCGCCCTGGTCGTCGTTGGCCGTCAGATACCAGGCCGCTTCCGGACACTCATAGATATGGTTCAGCACTTCCGCGTAATTGTCGCCCATGACGGTGAGCAGCGCGCTTTGCGTGCGCGTGGGGATGCGGTTGTATTCATCGACGATTTTCACGCGCATGCCCAGCCAGGCGCGCCAGGCGATGCGGAT
Source organism: Janthinobacterium sp. SUN118 (assembly GCF_030397695.1). NCBI lineage: Bacteria > Pseudomonadati > Pseudomonadota > Betaproteobacteria > Burkholderiales > Oxalobacteraceae > Janthinobacterium > Janthinobacterium sp. SUN118. The sequence continues at coordinate 213,103 of NZ_JAPUBV010000004.1, forward strand.
ATCGTCCATGCTTTGCGCGTTGACCAGGTCGGCCGGCAGCGGATTGCCGAGCAAGTCGGCCACCGTCATCTGCGGATGGCCGTGCTGCATGGCGCGCTTGACTTCCTTGACGGTGGAGCCGGCCAGCACGCCCATCAGCAGGGCGCTGGCCGTCTTGCCCCGCCCCGGACCGCCGACGAACAGGCATTTGCGGCGCGTGGCGAACGTCAGCAGCGGCAGCAGAATAAAACTGGAATAGCTTTGCGCCGACGGCAAGTTGAGCGTGCGCCGGCTGTCGCCCACGGCATACGTCTGCGACGGGCCATCGTTGTACTCGATATCGTAATGGGGGCTGATGATGGCGTGGTTGACGATCCAGAAATAGGCCTGGCGCAGTTTTTCATCGAAAGGCCGCGCTTGCGCCTCGCCATCGCCGCCCAGCGCGATGGGTCCCTGGTACAGGTCCGCCACGTCGAACTGCCGCGCGGCAGGCGCCGCCTTCGGCTTGGTGGGGGCTTGGGACAGGCGCTGGAACAGGTTGAAGGCGGACATGGCTGGTTGACGCCGATCAAAACCTGCTGCGCGTCGGTTTTGTCTGGCGTTGTTATTTAATGTGAAAACGAAATTATTGCATATCGTTCCCGTTACGCCTTGTTCAAATCGACAACCGTCTCTTCCATCCTGCGCCAGCGCCACCAGCCCAGCGCCACGCAGGCCAGCAGCAAGCACAGCAACCCTGCCACTTCATGGCGGATTTCATGCAGCGAGGCGCCCATTTGATTGAGCGCAACAAAGCCCTGGATGCCGGCCGTGGACGGCAACAGCCAGCGCAGCCATTGCAGCACGACGGGCATGGACGACACGGGCCAGGTCAGGCCGGCCAGGAACAGCACCGGCATCGAGGTGGCGATCATCAGCTGCGTGCCCCGCTCGCGCGTGCGGAACAGCATGCCCAGCAGCATGCCGAAGGCCGCTTCCGTCAGCGAAAACAGGAGCAGCAGCAAGAGCATGCCGCCAAAGTTGCCGCCGCGCGGATAATCCTGGAACCAGAAGACGAAGCCAAAGAAATAGCAGCAGTTGAGGAAAGCCACCGAGGCAAACGCCAGCAGCATGCCGAAGTAGCCGCCCGCCGTGCGCCGTTGCGCCAGCGGGAACGCCTTGCGCTGGTACCAGGTGCCGAACAGCATGGTCATGCCGATCAGCAAAGTCTGCTGCACGATCAAGGTCGCCACGCCGGGCACGACATAGGCGCCATAGCCTTCCTTGATGTTAAACAGGGGCACGGCATCGAAGGCGATGGGCGAGCGCTGCTGGTTGGCCTGGATGGCCGATGGCGTGCCCGCGCCCAGGCGTTTCAATTCGATGCCGGCCGACACCGTACCCACCACTTCGGCCAGGCCATTCAGGGCCACCTTGTTCAACATCAGATACAAGCCATTGCCCGCCACTTGCGCATGGGCGGCGCGGCCGGCCAGCACGTCCGTCTGCAAGCCGTCGGGAATGATCAGCACGCCCATGACCTGCTCGCGCCACAGCAAATCTTGCGCCACGGGCAAGTCTGGCGTCACGGCAATCACTTCCAGCGATGGATGGGCCATGGCAAAGCGCGTCATCTGGCGCGACATGGCGCTGCGGTCCTGGTCGACGACCGCCACAGGCACGCGCTGGACGATTTCCGTCGAATACGGCAAGGGATAAAAAAACGAGTAAATGATGCCGCCGACAAACAGCAAGGTCAGCGCACCCTTGTCCGTCAGCATGGCGCGCCAGGTGGCGAGAAAGGCGGACCAGATCATGTGCGCCCCCATGCATCGGGCCCATTCGCGCGGCGCGCCAGCAGCAACAGGCCCACGGCGCCGCAGCCGATGGCGATACCGGCCAGTATCAGCATTTCCTGGACGCCATAGCGCCATGGCGCGCCGGCCAGCCAGTATTTCGTTTGCAGCTGCAGATAATGCGTGAGCGGCAAGGCTTCGGCCCAGGCGCGCGCCAGCGGCGGCATCGACAGCAGTGGGAACGCCTGTCCCGCGAATGCGAAGGCCGGCGCCGTGATGAAGGCCGCGCCCGACAGCGCCAGGCGCAGGGACAAGGTGGCGCCGATCAGCAAGGTGGCCAGGCCGCAGTAGGCAAGCACGAGCAGCAACATGCTCAGCAGCAAGGCCGGCAAGCTGCCCGCCACGGCCCAGCCCCGCGCCAGGCTGAAGAACAGCAGATACAGCAGCGCCAGCGCAACATAGGCAAGCAAGGGAAACAGCAGCTTGGCGCCGACGGCGCGCAGCCAGCTGCCGTTGGCCGAGGCTAGCCACTGCGGCACGGTGCCGTCGCGCAACTCGCGTCCGATGGAGGTGACGACGGCGACGACGATGAAAATCTGCAGCATGGCCGGCATCAGCGCCAGGGTAAGGAATGCTTCATAGCTGATGTTGTCGTTGTACAGGCTGTTCAGGGTGGTGCGGACAGGCTCGAACTGGGCCGCCGCCTGCACGGGCGACATGCCCTTCTTGCCCCGGGCCGTCATCTCGATGCCGGCCGACAAGGTGGTGCTGACCGTGCGCACGTCGCGCAGCAAGGCGCCCGCGTGCGAGGAAAATTGCGCGTTGTACAGCCATTGCACGGTGGCTTGCCGGCCGCCCAGCAACTGTTTTTCAAAATCACCGGGGATCACGAGGTAGCCGAAGGCCGTGCGTTCGCGGATGTGATGCAAGGCATCGTCGCTGGACGCCACTTTCGCCGCCACGCTCATCCCCGGCGAGGCGTCGAGCCAGCGCGTCAGTTGCCGCGACAGGGCGGAATTGTCATTGTCGATGACGACGATGGGCAAGTCGCGCGCGATGCCGGCGGAAAAAATCAGCCACAGCATGCCGCACAGCACGACGGGAATCCAGCTGAGCATGCCAAGATCCCAGAAATCGCCGAGCAGCCGCGCCCACTCGCGCGCCAGCGCCGCCGGCTGTTCTTTGTCCATCTCGCTCATCGGCGATCAGAGCGGCGGAAACACGACCGACATGCCGGGACGCAAGCCATCGACCTTGATGGCCGGGCGCAGGCGTATCTCGAACGTGCGCAAGTCCGTGCCGCCCGGACGGGCCGCGCGCCACGTGGCGAAGTCCGGCAGCACGGCCACGGAACTGACCTTGAAGCTCAGCTGCTGTTTCAGGGCCGGCACATTGGCCGTGTGCGTGCTGCCCATGGAAAACGCCCCCATCTCATCTTCGCGCACCTGCAGCACGGCCCAGGCGTCGTCGAGGTTCACGAGGGTAATCACGGGGAAGCCTTGCGGCGCCAGTTCGCCGGGCTGTATCTGGATCTTGCTGACCTGGCCCGCCACCGGCGCGCCGATCTTCGTTTCGGCCAGGGCGATCTGCGCTTCCGTCAGCACGGCGCCCACCTGGCGCGCCTGGGCGGCGGCGGCCGTCTTGTCTTCCGGACGGGCGCCCTTTTGCGCCATGTCATATTGCGCGCGCGCAGCCTGCGCCAGCTGGTCGGCGGCGCGCCACTGCGCTTCCGCCTCGTCGCGTTTCTGGCGCGCGATCACGCCTTGCTCGAACATATTGTTGACGCGGGTAAATGTCGTTTTGGCGATGGCGGCGCCCGTTTGCGCCCGTTCCCAGTTGGCTTTCGCGGCCGCGATTTCCTCGGGGCGCGCGCCCGCTTCCGCTTTTTTCGCCACGGCATCGGCCGCCTGCGTGGCCGCCGTGGCCTGCGCAATCTTCGCGTCCACTTCCGGGCTCGTCAGCTGGAACAGCAACTGGTTTTTCTGCACATTCTGGCCCAGCTTGACGTACAGCTCGCCCACCCGGCCCGGCACTTTCGACGAAACGTTGACTTCCTGCGCATCCATCTGCCCCTGCAAGGGCAGGCGCTGCGGCTGGAACGCCTGGTACAGGCCCCAGCCCACGAAGGCCAGCACGATGATGGCGGCGCCGATGGCCACTGGTTTTTTGGAATTGCTCATTATTTGGTGTCCAGAGGTAATTGGATGTCGGCCGCGGCGGCCAGGCTGCCCAGACGCTGCGTCTCGCCCGTCGCTTCCAGCAATTGCGCCAGGCCCATCACATAGTTATAGGCCGTCTGCGCGCGCTGGGTCTCGACCTTGGCCAGGTTCAGGCGCGCGTCGACCACTTCCAGCGACGTCACCTGCCCTTGCTGAAAAGCTACCGTCTGCAGGCGGATATTTTCGCGCGCCAGCTCGACCGACGAAGCCGTGGACAGGTACTGGATGCGGGCGTTTTCCAGCGCGCGCCAGTTTTTCTCGATCAGGGTGGGAATGTCGCGCTCGGCCTGGCGCGCCACCACTTCCACCCGTTCCTGGTCCAGCTTGGCGGCGGCGATCATCTTGCCCGTATTGATGCGGTGCACCAGCGGCACGGCCACCACCAGGCCGATGGCCCAGTTCGAGCGCACGAGCTTTTCATTGCCGCGATTCAAATTGTAGTTTCCGATGGCAAACACGGTGGGCGCGTATTCCTTGCCGTGCAACTTCAAGGCTTGCTCGGCCTGCACGCGCTTGCTGTCGATCTTTTTCCAGTTCGCATTTTCGCGCATGCCCGTGCTGATGAACGATTGCAAGGTGCCGACCGGCAAACTGTTGACGAACAGCGGCGTGCTGGGGCGCACCTGCGTATGGACGGCGAGCAAACGGTCGAGCGCCACCTGGGCGATTTCCTCGTCGCTGCGCGCCTGCGCCTCGTCGCTGCGGGCGCTGTCCAGGGCCACGTCGGCGCGCAGCCGCTCGGCGCGCGAAATCAGGCCGCCCTTTTCCAGCTTGGCCGCGTCGCGCTGGTGCTCGATGACGCCGGCCGTCACTTCGGCGCGCACGGCCACCACCCGTTTCGCCAGCAATAACTGGAAATAGCGCTGCGCCACCAGCGTGGCCAGCTGTTCTTCCGCCTCCGCGCGCTCCGCTTGCGCGGCCAGGGTCAGGCTGGAGGCCAGGCCCTTGACGGCGTCCAGGCGCCCGCCCGTGTAGATGGGCCACATGCCCAGCAAGCCGAACGAGGTCAGGTCAGTGACCACTTCACGGTTCAGGGAATTGGGAATATGGGGCGTAGGCAAGCCCGGTATCGGCGGCAGCACCGACTCGATGCCGCCCACCACGCCGGACAGGCCGCTGGTATCGATATTCAAGTCCGTCGACAGGCGGCCGCGAAACGCCGTCAAGTCCACCGACGGGCCGTCGATATTCGACAAGGCCTCGGCCTTCAACGTTTTCGCGCGCACGTCGAGCGCCGCGCCCTGCACCGCCCCCGAGGCCGAGGCGGCTTGCTGCAGCGCTTCGCCAAAGGTCAGCGGCGCGCCCGCCGGCGTTTGCGCCTGGACCGGCAAGGCCGCGCCCATGGCGCTGGCCAGTAATAATGAGATGTGTGCTTGCAATCTGCCCATGTAGCGTCCAGTCAATGAATGAGGGGAAAGCACGGGATTGCCATGTTTATACTTTCACAATAGCAATTATATGCAAGGAAGTCCATTCCAGCCTGCACTGGAGGAAACTGTCGCTTCCACGCAAAAACGGGCGCCTCCTGCGAAGCGCCCGTTGCGGTCAGCTGGCCAGCAAGCCCTTACTTTTTAGCTTTCTTGGCGCCCTTGCCCGCCTTTTCCTTCTCAAATACGGCGAAGAACTCGGACGCCATGCCACGGATGGCGCGGCCGATATTGGCGTAGTCGTACTCGTTCAGGTTGGCCAGCGAGACGCGGCCCGACGGATGCGTGGTGCCGAAGCCGCGGCCCGGCAGCAGGATCACGCCCGTTTCCTCGGCCAGGCGGAACAGCGCTTCGTTCGGTTTCAGCTTTTTCAGCAGCCACTGCGAGAATTCCTCGCCATGCATCTGCGCGGCCAGCGATTCCATGTCCAGCAAGTGATAGTAGCGCACGGAGTTGGCGTCGTGCACCATCGGCAAGCCCAGTTCGCGGTACAGCGCTTCCTTGCGGCGCAGCACGATGCGCTTCATCGACTGCTTGTACTTTTGCTCCTCATCCATCAGCGAGAACAGGGAGAACAGGGTCATCTGCGCCTGTACGGGCGTCGACAGGCCGGCCGTGTGGTTCAGCGCCACCGTGCGGCTGTCGGCCACCAGCCGGTCGATGAATTTCAGCTTGCGCGGCTCCGTGGTAATCGAGTGGTAGCGCGCGTCGAGCTGCTTCTTGACGGTTTCCGGCAGTTTGGAAATTTTTTCGTCGAGGATATTGTTCTCGTGCGTGGCCACCACGCCCATGCGCCAGCCCGTTGCGCCGAAGTACTTCGAGAACGAGTAGACGAGGATGGTGTTGTACGGGCACATGGCAAACAGCGAGACGAAATTGTCGGCAAACGTGCCATACACGTCATCGGTAAGGATGATCAGGTCCGGGCGCTTCTTGATGATCTTGGCGATGTATTCGAGCGTCTCGTCGTCGATCTTGACGGATGGCGGATTGCTCGGATTGACGAGGAAGAAGGCCTTGACTTTCGGGTCCAGCAGCTTGTCCAGCTCCTTCTTGGTGAATTGCCAGTTATTCGATTGCGGCGCGTCAATATGCACGGTGTTCAGCTTGTAGTCGTTCAGCTGGGGAATCTCGATATACGGCGTGAAGATCGGCATGCCCAGGGCGATGGTGTCGCCTTCCTGGATGATGTGGTTCGATTTCAGGCTGGCGAACAGATAGGTCATGGCCGCCGTGCCGCCTTCGACGGCGTACATGTCGAAGTTGCCCACAAAAGGATGGTCGCCCACCATTTCGCGGTGGATATATTGGCCGACGATCTTTTCCGACAGGCGCAGCATGCGGTCCGGCACCGGATAGTTGCAACCGAGAATCGCTTCGCACATCTCGTAGATGAAGTCGCCAGCGCTCAGGCCCAGCTGGTCGCGCACGTACGACACGGCCGCCTCGATGAAATGCACGCCCGGCGTATCGGCATGCTTGCGCACGAAGATTTCAAAGCGCGCCTCGATGCCGTCGCGCGTGGGGAAGCCGCCCACGTCTTCCATGTAAACATAGGAACGCTCCGCTTCCGTCATGGCGAACTGGCCGAACTGGAAGAAACCGTGGCGCGGCGTGGTGGCCAGGAAGTTCGGGTTGCCGCGGCCCGCGTTCAGCATCAAACGGTTGCTTTGCTTGGCCGTCTGGATCAGCGCATCCTTCAATTCGAATGGGCTCAACAGGGCGAGTTTGCTTGGGTTACTGAAATCCATTTCTGCTACTCCTTATCAACTTACAGTGAGGAAGCCCCGTACCGGCGGCTGGGGTAGTACAAACACTCGCTGACTAAACAAAGGCCACGACAAGCGGGCCCAGCAAGGTCAGGAAGACATTGGCCAAGGCATACGTGATGGCAAATGGCACGGTGGGAATCGAGTTCTGCGCCGCGTTCAGCACTTCGCCGAAGGCGGGGTTGGCGCTGCGCGAGCCGGACAAGGCGCCGGCAAACACGGCAACGTTGTCGTAGCGCAAGATATAGCGGCCGATCAACATGGTCAGTATCATCGGCAGGATGGTCACGACGACGCCCACGCCGAACAGGGTCAGGCCGTGCTGGCGCACGGTTTCCACCGCTTGCAGGCCCGACGTGAGGCCGACGACGGCGACGAAGCCGGCCAGGCCCAGGTCTTTCAGGATTTGCACGGCGCCGCTCGGCATGTAGCCAAAGGTCTGGCGCTTGGCGCGGAACCAGCCGAATACCAGGCCCGACAGCAGCACGCCGCCGCCGCTGCCCAGGGTCAGCGGAATCGAACCGATGCGCGCCACCAGCAAGCCCACCAGCAGGCCGACGACGAGGCCGGCGCCCATGTAGACAAAGTCCGTCTTGGCGCTCGGCACGATCATGTAGCCCACTTCGGCCGCCACGCGCTTGACGTCCTGCTCGGCGCCATAGATGGTCACCACGTCGCCCGTCTGCACGACGGTTTCCGACTGCATGGGCAGGATCTTGCCCATGCGGCTCAGCTGCACGACAAAGATGCCGTGGCGCACGCCCGGCGCCGTCGCGTTGCGGATCTCGCCCACCGTCTTGTTGTGGTACACCTTGTTGGTCAGCACCATGTCGCGGCGCTGCATGACCAGTTCCATGCCTTCGACGGCATGCAATTCCTTGCCCAGCTGGGAAGACACGCTGAGCATGGCTTCGCGGCGCCCCACCAGCAGCACGATATCGTCGGCCGCCAGCACGAGGTCGGGGCTGACATCGACGATCTGGCCATTGCGCTTGACGCGCTCGATGGTGATGGCCGTGTTCGGATTGGCGCTTTCGATCTCCGCCACCGAACGGCCGGCGCCCGGGCCCACTTCATAGATGCGGCCGATGAGATCGGGCGCGGCCGGCGTCTGGCCGGGTCCCAACACCTGCACGCCCGCCTGCAGCGCCGTTTCCGCCTTGATCGCGTCTTCGCGGATGGTGCGGCCCATGAGCTTCGGCAGGATATTGACGCAGACGATGATGGCGCCGAACGAACCGAACACATAGGTCACGGCATAGCCGACAGCCACATTGCCTTGCAGGCGCGCCACTTCGTCGGCCGCCAGGCCCAGCTTGGTGATGGCGTCGCCGGCCGTGCCGATGATGGCCGACTGCGTCAAGCCGCCCGCCGCCACGCCGGCCGCCAGGCCCTTGTCGAGGCCGAAGATCTTGGCCATGATGACCACCGTCAACAGCGCCGTCACGGCCAGCACCACGGCCAGGATGATTTCGCGCACCGACTGGCGGCCCAGGGAATTGAAGAATTGCGGGCCGCTTTCATAGCCGACCGCATAAATGAACAGGGCAAACAGCACCGACTTGACGCCCGGGTCGATGGCGACGCCCACCTGGCTGACGAGCACCGCCACCAGGAGTGAACCGGCGACCCCGCCCAGCTGAAACGAGCCGAACTTGATCTTGCCGATGTAGTAGCCCACTGCCAGGGAGAGGAACAAGGCAATTTCAGGCGACTTCTTGAATAACTCATGCAACCATTCCATGCTAACCGCCTTTCGTTTTGAAGGAATTCATTGAAACCGGCCCGCGGCCGCGCTCACGCGTGCACCGAGCCGGCCAGGGCCACGATCAGGGGCCCCATCAGGGGCAACACCACATTCGAGATGGCATAGGTAATCGTATAGCCCAGCAAGGGCGTCGAATTGCCTGCCGCGTTCTGCACGGCGGACAGGGCCGGCGTGCTGCACTGCTGGCCGGCAATGGCGCCCAGCAGCACGGGCGCTTCCAGCTTCAGGAAAAAGTGCCCTACGCACAAGGAGATCGAGGCGGGGATGACGGCGATCAGGACGCCCATCAGGGGCAGCGACAGGCCGTACTGGCGGATCAGGTCGATCGCCTGCGGCCCCGACGCCAGGCCCACGCAGGCGATGAAGGTGGCCAGGCCGATATCCTTCATCATGTCGAGCGCGCTGGGGTGGATGCCCGGCATGCCGGGCTTGCGCGCCTGGTACCAGCCAAACACGAGGCCCGTCAGCAAGGCGCCGCCCCCCGTGCCCAGCGAAAAGGGAATGCCGCCCAGCCTGGCGGAAAAACCGCCGATATACACGCCCAGCACGATGCCGATGCTGGCATACACGATATTGCTGCGGTCGCCCGTGGGCACACGCTTGCCGATGGCGGCCAGGGCCGTGTTCAAGTCGCGCCCTTCCGTCGTGCCATACAGGCGCAGCACGTCGTCGCGCTGCAGGGTCAGGTCCGGCAGCGGGGGCATGCTGTGTTCGCCGCGCACGACGGCCGCCACATGCACGCCGGCCGGCAGCGCCACCTGGCGCAGCGACTGGCCCACCAGCGACGCCTGCTGCAGCACCACTTCGACGGCGGAGACGGCCATGTTCAAGCCCGTCGTATCGGCGAATTCCTCGCCCAGGATGGCTTCGGCCGCCACCAGCGCGGGCCGGTGGCCGATCACCAGCACTTCATCGTTGGTGCGCAGGCGCAGTTCCGGCACCAAAGCCAGCACCTTGCCATGCCGGCGCACGCGCGTGATGCTGGCGCGGCCCGCAAAAATATGTTGCAAGGCATCGAGACGGCGCCCCGCGCCACGGCTGATGCGGTAGGCGCGGCCCACCATTTCCGGCGTCGCCTGCAAGGCATCGGCATCCGCCTGCGCGCCGCCCATCTGCGCCCACAATTTGTCCGCTTCCTCGCGCAGGTTGACGCGCAACAAGATGGGGAAAATCTGGCTGGTGGCGATGACGATGGTGATCAGGCCGAAGATATAGGTAATCGAATAGGCGGTGACGACGTTCGCCTGCAGCTCGGCGATGCGGGCCGCCGGCAAGGCCAGCTTGGAAATGGCGTCCGTGGCCGTGCCGACGACGGCCGATTCCGTCGCCGCGCCCGCCATCATGCCGGCCGCCGTGCCCTGGTCCAGGCCCATGATGCGCGTGGCCAGCAGCACCAGGGCCAGCACCGCCACCACTTCGATCAGGCACAGTATGCCGAGGCGCAAGCCCTTGGCATTCAGGTTGGCAAAGAACTGCGGGCCGCCCGCATACCCGAGGGCAAAGATGAACAGCATGAAGAAGACATTCTTCACGCTGGCGTCCAGGGTGATGCCCACCTGGCCGATCAGCAGCGCGGCGATCAGGGTGCCGCACACGCCGCCCAGCTGGATCGGACCGAAGCGTATCTGTCCCACCGCGTAGCCCAGGGCCAGGGCCAGGAACAAGGCCAATTCGGGAACCTGGTGCAATACCGACGCGATCGAATCGAGCATGAGCAAACCTTCGAAAAGATACGGATGGCTGCGCGTTCTTGGGCTGGCAGGCGCTGGCTGTCGAACGGGCGTATGGGGTCCCGCGCAACACCTGCCATAGAGGGGGAAGCACTGGGAAAATGTTGTAACGTGGAATCATGTTCGGCGAAAATTTTCTAAGTGTCAACAGGTGTTCTGTTGAACTCGTCTTGATATTTCTCAAACAGGCTGCGCACGATTGAAGTGCCTATTTGACACCGATCAACAATACCACTAGTAATATTTTGGACGGTACCAGAGCGCCTTGCGCGCCAATGGCGTCTCTTCGGGCAGGTCCGGATTGGCCAGGTCCAGTACATGACGCTGGGCCAGCTTCAGCTGGTCCGCCAGGCGGCCGAAATGGCGCTGGAACAGCTGGGCGAAACTGCCATCGGCGAGCATTTTTTCCAGTCCCGCCTCGATGTGGCGGGCCAGTTCGGGCCGGTGCTTGCCGACAAAAAAATACAGGGCCGCCGGATAGCGGATCACCAGGTGCGTATCGAGCGCCAGCGGCAGCCGCGCATGGCTGGCCAGCTCGCTTTGCGCCTCGATCACGGAACGGGGAAAGTAATCGATGCGGCCCGCCGCCAGTTGCTGGAACAAGCCCTCATAAGTGCTCGACGTATCGATGCGCAAGCCGTTCGCCTGCAGGATGGCCGCGTCGGGCCAGTCGCGCATCTGCCCGGCGGACAGGCGCGCCAGGTCGGCCAGGCTGCGCACCTGGCGCAGCAGCTGAGCCTGGCGCGCCTGCACCAGGGCCACGCGCCAGCCGATCAGGCCACGGTCGATGGGTATGCGCACCGGCAACAACTGCGCTTCGCTGGCGCGGCTGGTCATGGCCCAGACGACATCCACGCTGCCCGTCGCCGTGGCGATTTCCTGCATGGCGCGCGTCTGCACCATGCGCAGCGCGGAACGGCGCAGCACGTAGGCATGGCCCGAACGGGCGAGCGCCAGCCGCAGCAAGGCCGTCACATAGGCTTGCTGCGGATCGTCTTGCGCCTGGTGGCGCGGGTATAGCAGTGCTTGCGGCAGCGACGGCGCGCCGATGGCCGCATCCAGCGGCCACAGGCAGGTGAGCATGAGCAGGGGGCGGCGCTGCATGGCCCCTCCTTTCCAGCATATTCTTATCAGAATAACATTCTCGCGCAGCAGAGCACGCTTGTCGACTGGAATATGGAAACTGTGTATAAAACAACAGTAGTTTCAGGCAGTCCTGGATGAGCTGGAATTAATCCAGATCAATAAAAGCACAAATATAAAAAAATTTGTGCGTGCTGCTCTGGACGGCATGCACGCCCCTCGCCTACGCTCTTTTTTTATCTGAAAAACAAGAGGAATCCATGCAGACAGCGCGTTTGAATATTATCGGAATGGATCACGAAGGCTGCGCCGACAGGCTGACGGGCGCGCTCGAAGCCGTCAGCGGCGTGGCCACGGTGTGCGTCTCGCTGGCCCGCCACGGCGCCACGGTGCAATTCGACGAGCGGCTGGCCAGCCAGGAGCGCCTGCTGGCCGCCGTCAACGATGCCGGTTTCATGGGCGAGGCATCCGATGGGGAACAACTGCCGTCGTGCAGCGGCGCCTGCGGCCACTGCCGCCACTGACCCTCTTCCCGGCCGGTCAGCCGCCGCGCGCGCCGCGGTCGCGCAGATGGGCCAGCACGCGGCGCGGCCCCAGCGCCTGCAGGTCGAACGGCGGCAGCTCGATGGCGTCGAGCGTGTTCTTGAACAGCAGCCCCAGCTCCGTATCGCCTTCCAGGCTCAGGCGGCGGCTGAAAAACAGGGTGTCGGGATCTTCCTGGCGCCGCGCCAGCAGCATCAGGTCGTGCACGCTGGCGGCGATGCACAGCTCGGGCACGTCGGCATAGCGCTCGGCCACGAAGACCGTGCCCTGCCACTCGAAATCGAAGGCGATGCCCGCATCCAGCAGGCGCAAGCGCAGACTGCGGCCTTCCAGGCTCTGTCGCACATCGTCGGGCAATTGGGGCGCCAGCAGGCGGTTCAGCCCCTGCACGAACAGCCAGGACGCCGGATACGGCGGCAGCTTCGACAGCAATTCGGCCAGCGGTTCCGGCAGCCGGTAAGCCAGCGGTCCCTTCGGCAGGCCCGCCCTGGCCTGGGCGGGGGCCGGCACGGGGACGGGCAATCGTTCCAGTTGATCTTGCATGGTGTGTCCTTTCGATGCGTTCAATGAGCGGCGTGCTGTTCCATGCCGGGCTGGCCATGCCAGTAGCCGTCGCAGGCGCCGGCCGGCTGGCAGGCCGCCAGCTGGGCCTGCGCACCGACGCCGCTGACCAGGCCGCGCCGCGCGCGGTCGAAAATGGCGATGACCTGGTCCGTATGCATGGCTTGCGGGCTGAGGCGCGCGACGGACACGCCCATGGCGTGCATGGCGTCGAGTTCGCGCACCAGGTTGTAGACCAGCGCCGACTGTGTCTGCGTGCCGTTGAGCACGAGGAACGGCACTTCGTCGCGCGTGCGCAGCAGCAGGCCATCCGGTTCTTCCAGGCAGCTGTAGCCGCAATCGTCCTTCGGCAGGTTGCGGTTACGCGCCGTGAAGCAGCGCGCGGAAAACGCCAGCGGCATGCGGCCATAGGCAAAGACTTCCGTTTCCAGCCCTTCCGGTTTCTGGCGCTGCATCTCGGCCAGTGCTTCCTGGCCCATTTCCAGCGGCATCACCCAGCGCCGGGCGCCCAGGCGCGCCAGCAATTGCAGGCTGGGACCATTGAACAGGTTCAGGTGCGGGCCGGCGATGAAAGGCGCGCCCTTCGCCATGCAATGCACGGCGCCCATGTCGTTCGCCTCGACCGCATAGCGGCCATTGCCCGTGATGCGGCGCAGGGTCGCCAGTTCGGCGCCCGCCTCGATCAGCGCCTGCGTCGACAGCACCACTTCCTTGCCGGCTGCAGCCAGCATGTCGGCGATATCGAGCCAGTCGGCCAGGCGCAGTTCATGCCGGCGCGAGCACACGGTTTCGCCCAGGTAGACGATATCGACGGCGGTGCCGGCGATCTGCTGGTAAAACTCGAACACGGTGGCGCGCGGCCAGTAGTACAGCAAGGGGCCCAAAGAGAGTTTCAGCATGTTCATCCTTTATTTCCAGGAGCGGTGGTAAGCGCCCAACGTGTGCTGCTGGCCCTCGGCCAGCTTGTCCATGGCCGCCATCCAGCCCGGCTTGACGGCGTAGCGCGCATTGCCTTCGCGGCAGGCGTCGATCGCTTCGCGCCACACGCGCGTCACCTGCGCCACGTAGGCGGGGCTGCGCTGGCGCCCTTCGATCTTCACGGCGCGCACGCCCATGGCGATCAATTGCGGCAGCAGCGCCAGGGTATTCAGGCTGGCCGGCTCCTCGATCGCGTAATACTCTTCGTCGTTGACTTCGAAACGTCCCTTGCACAGGGTCGGGTAGCTGGCGTTCTCGCCCGGCGCGTAACGGTCGATCAGCACGCCGTTCAGGCGCGATTCCAGGCCGTTCGGCGTCTCCAGCCAGCGCACGGCCTTGGCCGGCGAGCACACGCCGTGGGTATTCGGCGCCTCGCCCGTCGCATACGAGGACAGCGCGCAGCGGCCCTCGACCATCACGCACAGGCTGCCGAAGCCGAAGACCTCGATCTCGACATCCGTCTTGGCGATCAATTGCTCGACCTGCGCCATCGACAGCACGCGCGGCAGCACGGCGCGGGCGATGCCGAAGTGTTCATGGTAAAAATTGATGGCCTCGTAATTGGTGGCCGACCCCTGCACGGACAGGTGCAGGCGCAGCTGCGGCTGGTGCTGGGCCGCATACGCCATCAGGCCCGGATCGGCGACGATCATGGCGTCGATGCCGGCCTGCGCGGCGCGGTCGATGGCGCTGCGCCATACGGCCCAGTTGTGCGGCTGCGGATAGGTATTCAAGGCCAGCAAGACCTTGCGTCCATACTGGTGGGCGTAGCGCACGCCCTCGGCGATGGCCTTCTCGTCGAAATTGAGGCCGGCGAAATTGCGCGCGTTGGTGGCGTCGCGAAAACCCAGGTACACGGTGTCGGCGCCATTGTCGACGGCCGCCTTCAGGGCGGGCAGGCTGCCGGCGGGACAGACCAGTTCCAGCGGTCCGGCCACGCGGGTGGCGGTGGTTGCTTCAAGCATCATGATATTCACATTCCTGTGTCGGCTCAGGGTGCAGACTATAGCCCCGCCCATGGCGCCCAGTCCTTGACCCAGGTGAAGGAATGCATGCATGGCCGGCACGCGCGCGAATTGCTTGACCTGGCTGTAAAATGCCCGTCCCGTTACCCGATTCCACCGACCGCCATGCCCCGCAAACCGCTGCTGATCTTCCTGCTGACCCTGTTCCTCACCGTGCTGCAGGTGCAGTGGGCGGCGCCGGCCGACGGCCTTGACGCCGAGACGCTGTCCATCCTGTCGCCCGAGGTGCTGGGCGCGTATCCGGGCGTGCTGCTGCTGTTCCTGCTGGCCGTCTTGGCGCGCCGCGCCATGTCCGTGCCGCGCCAGGCGGCCATCTGCACGGGCCTGCTGGCCGTCTACTGGCTGCTGGCGAACTACGTCACCTTCGACTTGCGCGTCGCCAGCTGGAGCACGTTCTCGCCGCTGGAAATCTGGGCGCACGTGCTGCCTGCCTCCCTCCTCAGCATCGCCGTCTGCGGCGCCGCCTGGTTCGGTCTGAGCTGCTTCATCCTGCGCCAGGGACGCGCGAAAAAGTAAACGGGGGCGCTTTTTTCACCTGCGTCAAGGATTTGACAGGCAACTGCACGCCCCCTTTGACGTCACTACATTTAGTGATTAATCTCCATGAAAACACCGCATGTTGTGTTTATTGGAGATTCCATGTCAACTACAGCACCAGCAAGAACAGCCCCCGGCCAGGTCGATGTCGCCGCGTCCGTCAATGAATATCTGGACCGGCGCGACTGGCGCGTCAACGCCAACGCCAACCAGGGTTATTCCCTGGGCGGCCTGATCCTCAACGTCTCGGGCAAGGTCATCGCCAACTACTGGCTCGACCAGGTGTACCCGCCGGCTGTGGGCGCGGCGCACCGCGAAGCGGCCCTGCACATCCACGACCTCGACATGCTGGCCGGCTATTGCGCCGGCTGGTCGCTGCGCACCCTGTTGCACGAAGGCTTGAATGGCGTGCCGGGCAAGATCGAATCGAGCCCGCCGAAGCATATGTCGAGCGCCATCGGCCAGATCGTCAACTTCCTCGGCACGCTGCAAAACGAATGGGCCGGCGCGCAGGCGTTCAGCTCCTTCGACACCTACATGGCGCCCTTCATCCGCAAGGACAGCCTGCGCTACGAGGACATGCGCCAGTACATGCAGGAGCTGATCTTCAACCTCAACGTGCCATCGCGCTGGGGCACGCAGACGCCGTTCACCAACCTCACCTTCGACTGGGTCTGCCCGGACGACCTGCGCGAGCAGATCCCCGTCATCGCCGGCCAGGAGATGGATTTCAGCTATGGCGAGCTGCAGGCCGAGATGGACATGATCAACCGCGCCTACATCGAGATCATGATGGCGGGCGACGCCAAGGGCCGCGTCTTCACGTTTCCCATCCCGACCTACAACATCACCGAGGACTTCGACTGGCATAGCGAGAACGCCGAACGCCTGTTCGAGATGACGGCCCGCTACGGCCTGCCCTACTTCCAGAATTTCATCAATTCGGAACTCAAGCCGAACATGATCCGCTCCATGTGCTGCCGATTGCAGCTGGACTTGCGCGAACTGCTGAAACGCGGCAACGGCCTGTTCGGCTCGGCCGAGCAGACCGGTTCCCTCGGCGTGGTGACGGTCAACTGCGCGCGCCTGGGCCATTTGTGGCGCGGCGACGAGAAAGCGCTGCTGGCGGACCTGGACCGCCTGCTGGAACTGGGCAAGACCAGCCTGGAAATCAAGCGCACCACCATCGAGGAACTGATGCAGCAAGGCCTGTTCCCCTACACGAAACGCTACCTGGGCACCCTGCGCAACCACTTTTCCACGCTGGGCGTGAACGGCATCAACGAGATGATCCGCAATTTCAGCGGCGACGCCTATGACATCACGGCGCCCGAAGGCCATGCGCTGGCCGTGCGCCTGCTCGACCACGTGCGCGCCCGCATGCTGGCATTCCAGGAAGAGACGGGGCATATGTACAACCTGGAAGCGACGCCGGCCGAGGGCACGACCTACCGCTTCGCCCGCGAAGACCGCAAGCGCTTCCCCGCCATCCTGCAGGCGGGCACGCCGGACAACCCCTATTACACGAATTCCTCGCAGCTGCCCGTCGGCCATACGGACGACCCGTTCGAGGCGCTGGAACTGCAGGACGCGCTGCAGCGCAAGTACACGGGCGGCACGGTGCTGCACCTGTACATGACGGAAGCGCTGTCGGACGCCAACGCCTGCCGCGAACTCGTGAAGCGCGCCCTGAGCCGCTTCTCGCTGCCCTACATCACGGTCACGCCCACGTTTTCCATCTGCCCGCGCCACGGCTACCTGGCCGGCAAGCACGAATTCTGTCCCACCTGCGACGCGGAGCTCATCGCCCGCAAGCAGGCCCACCCTGTTGCATCTCTTGAGGAAACGCCATGAACGCACGTCCCGACTTCACTCCCGCCATCACCCTCGTCGACAGCGAACGCCAGCGCTGCGAAATCTGGACCCGCGTGATGGGCTATCACCGTCCCGTCGCCTCGTTCAACATCGGCAAGCAGGGCGAATTCCACGAGCGCCAGTACTTTACGGAAACGGGCGCCCGGCTTGGCCAGCCCGCCTGCCATGGCGGCTGAACTGAAAGTGGGCGGCCTGACGCCCTTTTCCGCCAGCGACTATCCGGGCAAGCTGGCGGCCGTGGTCTTCGTGCAGGGCTGCCCGTGGCGCTGCGGCTATTGCCACAATCCGCACCTGCAGGCGCGCACGCCGGACGGCGCGATGCCCTGGCGCGACGTCCTGACCTGGCTGCGCCGCCGCGTGGGCCTGGTCGACGCCGTCGTCTTCAGCGGCGGCGAGGCCTGCATGGACCCGGCGCTGGGACGCGCCATCGGCGAGGTCAAGGCGCTGGGCTTCGGCATCGGCCTGCATACGGCCTGCATCTATCCGCAGCGCCTGACCGAGGTGCTGCCCCTGCTCGACTGGGTGGGCTTCGACATCAAGGCGCCGTTTGCCGACTATCGTCATGTGACCCGCGTCGCCGGCAGCGGCGATCCGGCGCGCGCCTGCCTGGACGCCATCCTGGCCAGCGGCGTCGCCTACGAATGCCGCACCACGGCCCACCCGGACCTGCTGCCCGATGAACAGCTGCTGGCCCTGGCCGCCACCCTGGCCGGCAAAGGCGTCAGCAACTACGTGCTGCAGCAGTTCCGCGCCGACGGCTGCCTCGATGCGGCGCTGGCCGGCCGCCCCCTGCACGGCTATCCGGCGGCGCAGACCCTGGCGCAACTGGGCGCCATGTTTCCCCGTTTTACATTCCGTAACCATGGCAATTGAGCCTGCAGCCACATAATTGCTGAAAGCCCCACAAAATTCCCCGTTCTGCAACGCTGAAATGCCCTGCTTGCTGTAATGTATCAACTGCGCCGCGCACCACGCGCGGCCCGTCTGATCCATCACACAGCACTACAGATAAGCGTCATCCATGAACGATTTCACCGCAGCCAGCCCAGGCACCCCCTCCACCCACGCCGACATCCTGTACGGTCCGCCGCGACCGGATTTGCTGCGCGAGGAAGTGCTGGCCGACCTGCTGGAAGCGACGGCGCGCCGCTGCCCGCAGCAAGTCGCCCTGATCGACGGCGCGCGCCGCATCACCTATGCGGAACTCGATGCCCAGGCCGGCCTGGCGGCGGCGCGCCTGGTGGCGGCCGGCGTCCAGCCCGGCGATATCGTGGGGCTGTGGCTGCCGCGCGGCGCCCACCTGCTGCTGATGCAGGCGGCCATCGCCAAGGCGGGCGCCGCCTGGCTGCCCGTCGACGAAGACACGCCCGTCGAGCGTCTGCAAGTGTGCCTCGACGACGCCAATGGGGCCGGCGTCGTCAGCTGCGCGCAATTTGCGCCGCGCCTGGAAGCTGCCGGAGTCCGACGCCCCGTATGGACGGCGGAAAGCCTGCTGGCGCCCGCCACGCCGGGCGAACGCTTGCCCGCGCGCGGCGCCGTGCAGCCCGACCACCCCGCGTATGTGATCTACACGTCCGGTTCCACGGGCAAGCCGAAGGGCATCCTGATCAGCCAGCGCAGCATCTGCCACTTCCTGCGCAGCGAAAACGCCGTGCTCGAAGTGCGGCAGGACGACACCGTCTACCAGGGCTTTTCCGTGGCCTTCGACATGTCGTTCGAGGAAGTCTGGATCGCCTACCTGGTGGGCGCCACCCTGTGGCTGGGCCCCAAGGACATCTCGGGCGACCCGGAAGTGCTGCCGCGCGCGCTGGCGGCCAACCACGTCACCGTGCTGCATGCCGTGCCGACCCTGCTGGCCCTGTTCGCGGAGGACGTGCCGAGCCTGCGCCTGATCAACCTGGGCGGCGAAATGTGCCCGGAATCGCTGGTCGAGCGCTGGTCGCGCCCGGGCCGCGCCATGTTCAACACCTATGGCCCCACCGAGGCCACCGTGTCGTGCAGCCTGGCCCGCCTGCGGCCGGGAGAGCCCGTCACCATCGGCACGCCGCTGCCCAATTACGGCTTGCTGGTGCTGCAGGTGGCCGAGGCGGGAGAAAACCGTCCATTGGCCCTGCTGCCACGCGGCGAGACGGGAGAGCTGTGCATCATCGGCCCCGGCCTGGCCGAGGGTTACCTGGGCCGGCCCGACCTGACGCTGGAAAAATTCCTGCCCAATCCGTGGAGCACCTGTCCCGACGATGCGCGCCTGTACCGCACGGGCGACCTGGCGCGCATCGATCCTGACGGCCAGGTGCTGTGCCTGGGCCGCGCCGACGACCAGGTGAAGATCCGCGGTTTTCGCGTCGAGCTGGGCGAGATCGAAGCCGTGCTGGCACAGCAGCCCGGCGTGGGCACGGTGGCCGTGTTGCTGCGCAAGGACGACGGCATCGACCAGCTGGTGGCCTACATCGTCGGCAGCGACGATGCGCAGGAAGACGCGCTGGCGGCGAAAACCCTGCGCGCAGCCTTGAACCTGCACCTGCCGCCGTACATGGTGCCGGGCCGCTTCGAACTGCTGCCGCTGATGCCGCGCCTCACTTCCGGCAAGATCGACCGCAAAGCGTTGAAAGCCATGCCTTTGTCCGCCCCGCCGCCGGGCGAAGCCGGTGCATCGGACGTGCCGGAAACGCCGGCCGAGGCAGCCCTGTTCGCGGCACTGGCGCAGCTCTTCCCCGGCCAGGCGATACTGCGCCAGCTCGATTTCTTCAGCGACCTCGGTGGCCACTCGTTCCTGGCCGCGCGCCTGGCGTCCAGCCTGCGCGCCAATCCGGCCTACGCGCACATGACGGTGCGCGACATTTACCAGAACCGCCAGATCGGCAAGATCGCCGCCGTGCTCAATGAAGCGCCCGCACTGGCCACGCCGGAAGCCGAGTGGACGCCGCCCTCGACGTGGAAACGCTGGATCTGCGGCGCGGCGCAGGCGGCGGCCGTGCCGGGCCTGGTGACCCTGCGCATGGCGCAATGGCTGGCGCCCTTCTTCACCTACCACTTCTTCACGGGCGACGCGGGCGACACGGTGCCGCGCGCCGTCGCCGCCTCGATCGGCGTCTTCCTGCTGGCGACACTGGCCGAATTTGCCATCGCCATCGGCGGCAAGTGGCTGATCGCCGGACGCCTGAAAGCGGGCAGCTATCCGCTGTGGGGCGTCACGTATTACCGCTGGTGGCTGGCCGACCGCCTGGTCGAATCGGCGCCCACCTACCTGCTCAGCGGCTCGTCGCTGAACAGCTGGTGGCTGCGCGCGCTGGGCGCGAAAGTGGGCAAGGAAGTCGTCATCGGCTCGATGACCCTGCGCGCGCCCGATTTGCTGGACATCGGCGACAACGTCAGCGTGGGTAATGCCGTCAACTTCGAAAACGCCCGGGTCGAACGGGGTCGGCTGCTGCTGGGCCAGATCCGCATCGCCGACGATTGCTGCATCAGCTCCTACGCGATCATGGAGGGCAATACCAGCATGGCTGCCTTCGCCCACCTGGAAGGGCAGTCGGCGCTGGCCGACGGCGTGGCCGTGCCGGCGGGCCGCATCTGGACCGGTTCGCCCGCGCGCGACATCGGCCCCTACGACCCGGCCAGCCAGCCGCCGCGTCCTGCCGTCTCGCGCCTGCGCCTGATGGGCGAAACCGTGTTCTTCTGCTACGGCATGGTGCTCATCGCCGTGCTGTTCTTCATGCCCGTCTTCCCCAGCTTCGTGCTGATCGACTGGTTCGACGAACGCGAAATGATGCCGTGGCTGCAGGGCCGCGACGTGACGACGCAGCTGGCCCGCTACTTTGTGCTGGCCTTCCCCGCCAGCGCCGTGCTGATCGTGCTGACGGCACTGCTGTCGGCGGCCATCCGCTGGGGTGCGCTGCCGCGCCTGAAGCCGGGCAGCTCGCCAGTGCACAGCAATATCTATTGCGCCAAGTGGCTCGTCAGCCACATCCAGGAATCGAGCCTGAACGTGCTGCACGGCATTTACGCCACCGTGTACGCGCCGTACTGGTACCGGCTGCTGGGCGCCAAGGTGGGCAAGGGCGCCGAGATTTCCACGGCGCTGGGCGTGGTGCCCGACATGCTGACCCTGGGCGACGACACCTTCATCGCCGACGCCGTCATGCTCGGCGACGAACAGATCGACGGCGGCTGGATGACCATGCGCCCCACCGTCATCTCGCACCGCAGCTTCGTCGGCAACGGCAGCTACATCCCGGACGGCACCGTCCTGCCCGAGCATGTGCTGATCGGCGTGCACACGCACGCGCCGCGCAACGAACAGATGCACAGCGGCGACACCTGGCTCGGTTCTCCGCCCATGCACCTGCCGGCGCGCGAGCAGGTCAGCGGCTTTGCCGAGCACCTGACCTTCAAGCCATCCATCCTGCGCCGCCTGGGCCGCAGCCTGATCGAAGCGTTCCGCATCGTCGCGCCACACGCGGTGGTGATCGCCGTCGGCTACACGCTGGTGCTCGACGTGATGCCGATCGCCGGCGCCGGACGCTGGGGCGAAGTGGTGGGCGACCTGGCGATTGCCGGCATCGCTTACGGCATCGGCAATTTCGTCGTCGTCCTGCTGTTCAAGTGGCTGCTGCTGGGACGCTACCGCAAGCACGCGGCGCCCATGTGGACGCCGTTCGTGTGGGTATCGGAAGGCGTGACGAATCTGTACGAAGGCATCGCCGTGCCCAACTTCATGCGCTACCTGCGCGGCACGCCGTGGCTGCCGCTGGCCTTCCGCCTGTTCGGCTGCAAGATCGGCCGCGGCGTCTACATGGACACCACCGACATCACGGAATTCGACTGCGTGCACATCGGCGACTACAGCGAATTGAACGCCCTCACCTGTCCCCAGACGCATCTGTTCGAAGACCGCGTGATGAAGATCGACCACGTGGAGATCGGCAAGCGCGTCTACATGGGCCCGCGCAGCTCCGTGCTGTACAGCGCCAGGGTGGGCGACAATGCGCGCCTGGGCCCGCTGACCCTGGTGATGAAGGGCGAACACATCCCCGCCGGCAGCAACTGGGCCGGCTGCCCGGCCGCGCCGCTGCGGACGTGATGGAAGCGACGCAGTACTGGTCCGGGGATGGATTGCTGGTGATCGGCATCCCTGCCCCGACCTCGCGCCCCGAGGCACGACGGCGGTTGCGGCTAGCCGTGCGCGAGGCCGTGGCGCGGTGGCTGAAGCTGGACATCGCCGCCATCGCGCTGGAATCGACGCCAGGCAACCCTCCCCGTTTGCTGCTGGCCGGCCGAACTGCGGGCCTGTCGTTCAGCCATGACGAGGGCATCTCGCTGGCCGCCAT
Organism: Janthinobacterium sp. SUN118; assembly: GCF_030397695.1. NCBI lineage: Bacteria > Pseudomonadati > Pseudomonadota > Betaproteobacteria > Burkholderiales > Oxalobacteraceae > Janthinobacterium > Janthinobacterium sp. SUN118. The sequence continues at coordinate 235,696 of NZ_JAPUBV010000004.1, forward strand.
CGGCCTGCATGGCGCCGTCGGCATCGACGTCATGCGCGTGCAGGACATTCCCGACTGGGCGAATCTGGCACGCGACTACCTGGGGCCGCTGGTGACGCGGGAACTGGCCGCCTGCCCCGCCGCGCAGCGCCCGCTGCGGCTGGCGCAGGCCTGGACGGCGCGCGAGGCGGCGCTCAAGTGCGCGGGCTTGCCGCTGGCGGAGTGGAACGCGGCCGCGCCAGCTTGCCGCCTGCAGGCGCTGACGTTGCCGGCACCGCATGTGGCGACCCTGGCATACTAATCTTCCTTGCCCCCGGCCGCCCCGCCGACCTGGACGAAAATCAGTTTTACGATAATACTGACGAACAGCCCCAGTAGCCCGATCAATTCCAGCATGGTCTTTCCTTTGCAGTGACAGCAGACCAGTCCACTGTAGCGTGCTTGCGGGACCCAGGCTAATATCAAATCAGGCAGTCAACGATCTCGAAAAGGCATACGATTGATTTCCCTCAAACAGTTCAAGTACTTTGTCGAGATTGTCGATGCGGGCAGCTACTCGCGCGCGGCGGAAAAGCTGTATATCGCCCAGTCGGCCCTGAGCCGGCAAATCAAGGAGCTGGAAAACGAGGTGCAGGCGCTGCTGCTCACGCGCGACGCGCGCCATATCGAGCTCACGCCGGCCGGCCAGGTATTTTATGAACGCGCCAGGCGCATCCTCGAAGATATCGAGGAGACCGTGCGCCAGACGCGCCACGTGGGACAAGGGGCGCAAGGCATCATCCGCCTGCTGCATTCAAGCTCGGTCACGCTCACGCCCGCCATCGGCGCCGTGCTGAACCGGCTGCTGGCGCAGTTTCCCGGCGTCTCGCTCGATATCTCGAAAGGCTCGTCGGAAAACCAGGCGGCCGACATCGAGGAAGGCCGTGCCGACCTGGGCCTAGTGCGCCTGCCCACCCTGCGCAAGCACGCCAACATCGTCGTGCGCGAACTGTACGCGGAAAAGCTGGTGGTGGCCGTGTCGGCGGCGTCGCCGCTGGCGGTGCTGCAGAGCACAACCATTGCCGCCCTGCGCGACGAAGCATTCGTCTCGATCCCGCACAAGGACCGCGGCGGCCTCAGCTACCTGGTGGCGGGCCTGTGCCTGGCGCAGGGCTTCTTTCCGAAGGCGGCGCGCGCCCTGTCGCGCAAGACGTCGCAGCTGAACCTGATCGAAGCCAACATGGGCATCGCCATCGTCCCCGACAGCATGCGCCTGGTGGCGCCGCCCGGCGTGCGTTTTATCGCCCTGCCCGACGACGAGTCGCATTCCGTCGTCGGCCTGATCTCGCCGCGCGCGGCCAGCGGCATGGTGGCCGCGTTCACGGAAGCGTTCGTGCGCGAGATGAACGGGCTGCAGGCGGCGGATTAACCTTCCGCGTACAGCGCCGCATCGGCCTCGCGCACGGCCGCCATCAGCAAGGCCAGTTTCATGACATCGAGCTTGCCGTCGGTGCGCACGCGCGAGCACAGGTCGATGCCGTACGGGCGCACCTGGCGCAGCGCGTCCGTCACATTGGCCGCATCGAGGCCGCCAGCCAGGAAGACGGGACGCGGGCTGGCGCGCACGAAACGCGCGCTGATGCCCCAGTCGTGCGTGCGGCCCGTGCCGCCCAGTTCCGGGACAGGCGCGCCGGGGCGGCCCGAGTCGAGCAAAAAGGCATGCACATGGGGCGCGTAGGCGGGAATCAGCTCCAGCGCCTCGTCTCCCTCCACATGGATCACCTGCACGCGCCGCACGTGGGGCAGCAGGCGCGCCAGTTCGGCGACTTCGCCAGGCTCGACATGGCCGACGATCTGCACGGTGGACGGCTGCGTGGCGCGCACGTGCCCGGCGATGCGCTGCGCCGTCGTTTCGGATGTCAGCAGGAAGGTGGACACGGGCGGCGGCGTCCACGCGGCGATCTGCGCGATGCGCGCATCCGGGATAGGGCCTGGGCCCGATGGCATGGCGCCCACCAGCCCCAGCGCGTCGGCGCCGGCCGCAATCGCCAGTTGCGCCTCGTCGATGGAAGCGATGCAGCAGATCTTGATGCGGGTTCTCATGGTCTTGGGTCGTCAGTATGAATGATCAACATTACAACACAGGGAGAGTGCGCACGCCAAGGCACGCGGTCAAGCGCGCATGCAATTGTGTGCCAGAATGGGGCCATCGCACACTTCCAGAGGAACCCATGGCCGACTACAAGAATCCCAGCTACGTGGCCCGCTCCATGCATCCGCGCTTCGACGAACTGACGTCGCCCGGCGAAGCCGTGCCGTATTCGGGCATCTACCGCTGCGATGGCTGCGCGCATGAAATCGTCTCGACGGAAGGCCACGTCATGCCGCCGCAAAACCACCATCAGCACAGCAGCGAGCAGGGCGCGATCCGCTGGCGCCTGATCGTCAGCCCCCGCTGACGGCGGCGCGCGATTGTGCGTGGATTGTGCGGCGCAGATTGACAGGTGCCGGGCGCCGGCCGATACTTGATTCATCCCGGATCGCCAATAGAACGCCACTGGAACGCCCGCATGCGCATCGTCGATTTTGAAGTCCGCAAGGAGTGCCCGCCGCAGCTGTGCGACTGCGAGCGCGAGCGGCTGCTCGACGATCCGCAGGCGGACGTCACCATCCTGCGCCTGAACCTGACGGAAGAAAAGCGCCTGCTCGCGCATATCGACGGCATTGCCACGTATGCGCAGCTGAAACAGCTGCAGCAGCGCCTGCAAGCCAACCTGGGAGTGGAACTGCAGATTGCGCCGGGCGGCGGCGAAGTGCGCACCGTGCGCGGCTTCCAGATCCGCCTGCTCGAGCGTCCGGGCCTGTGCCGCAAGACGCGCGCCGCCATCCCCGCCGCCGTGCGGCGCTGCCTGGCCGCGCATCCCGAGATCGCGTTTGCAATACTGAACGAAAACGATTTGCTGGGTGGGGTGTGAACCGGGCAGGTCGGATTAGCGGGCACCGCGTAATCCGACACCATTGTTGGCGTATGTGCGAATGTCGGATTACGCTCCGCTAATCCGGCCTACGCCGTCACGCCGGCGCGGATGGGAATGACCTTGCCTTTCGCCTCGCGCGCGCGTAGCTGCCCGCATCCGCCCTCCACGTCCTGCCCGGCCGAATCGCGCAATTTGGTCAGCACGCCGCGCTCGTGCAGGGCGGCGGCGATGGCCCGCGCCTTGTCCCAGCTGGGGCGCCGGAACGGCAGGTCGTCGATGGTGTTATACGGGATCATGTTGAGCACCGCGTACTTGCCCTTCAAGAGTGCGACGATGCCGTCCATCTCGTCGTCGCCATCGTTGACGCCTTCCATCAGGGTCCATTGATATTGCACCGGATAGCCGGTCAGGCGCGCATACGACTCGCCGAAGTCCACCAGTTCGCGCGGCGTGAGCCTGGGGGCGCGCGGCAGCAGCTGTTTGCGCAGTTCCCGCTTCGTGGTGTGCAGCGACAGCGCCAGCGCGGGCTTCACCCGTCCCTGCGGCAGGCGCTCGAAGGCGCGCGGGTCGCCCACGGTGGAAAACACGAGGTTCTTGTGGCCGATATTACCCTCGGTGCCCAGCAACTCGATCGCTTCCATCACATTATTCAGGTTATGCGCCGGTTCGCCCATGCCCATGAAGACGACCTTCTTCACGGGGCGCAGCGTGCGCGCCAGCACCACCTGCGCGACGATCTCGCCGCTCGTCACCTGGCGGATCAGGCCATCGCGGCCCGTCATGCAGAACTGGCAGCCGACGGCGCAGCCGACCTGGCTGGAGACGCACAGGCCGTCGCGCGGCAGCAGCACGCTTTCCACCGTCTGGCCGTCATGCAGTCCCACCAGCAGGCGCGCCGAGCCGTCCGCGCCCGGATGGGTGCTGAGCAGCTTGAGCATGCCCTGCAATTCGAGGTCCAGCGTAGGCAAGGCTAGCCGCACGGGCAGCGGCAGGAAATCCTCGGCGCGGCGCCGGCCTTGGTCATGCGGCTGCGCCTGTATCCAGTCGCGCAGCACGCGCTGTTCGTGCAGGGGCTTGGCGCCGAGCGCGCGCAGGCGCTGGCGGAGGTGGTCGATTTGCATGGCGTCTGAATAAGAAAACGGCGCGCAGGAATGAAGCCCGGCGCGCCGTATTACGGGTAAAAGCGTTAGACTTTTTTGACGAATTCCGTCTTCAGGCTCATCGAGCCGAAGCCGTCGATCTTGCAGTCGATGTCATGGTCGGCATCGACCAGGCGGATGTTCTTGACCTTGGTGCCCATCTTGACGACACCGCCGCCGCCCTTCAGCTTCAAGTCCTTGATGACGCTGACTGTGTCGCCGTCCTGCAGGATATTGCCGGCCGCGTCGCGGTACACCTTGGCGCCCTCTTCCACCGCATCGCCAGCCGTGGCCGACCATTCATGCGCGCATTCAGGGCAGATCAACTGGCTGCCATCTTCGTACGTGAATTCGGATTTGCATTGCGGGCATGGTGGTAATGTGCTCATACTTCTCTCTGTCTGGTGAACAGCACTGTGCTGTAAAAGCCGACAGTATACTGCCTACGCCCCGCATCAGCGTGCTTTTTTAGCCATCATTATCAAGTGCGGCGCACAATTTCGATGGTGCTGTGGACGATTTCCTCGTGGACGCCGATACGCGCGCGCAGCTCGGCGGCCGTCAAGGCCGGATCGCGGCTGACGACGGACAAGGCGCACGAATACAGTTGCTTGCCCACGCGCCAGACGTGCAGGTCGACGATGCGCGGCGTGTCGCCGGCGCTGTCCACCTCCACCGCTTCGCGGATTTCCTGCACCACGGGGTGGTCCATTTCGCGGTCCAGCAAGACCTTGCCCGTCTCCTGCATCAGCTTTTTCGCCCACAGCGCCACCAGCACGGCGCCGATGATGCCCATCACGGGATCGAGCCAGCGCCAGCCATACAGCCAGGCGCCCGCCAGCGCGACGATGGCCAGCACGGACGTGGCGGCATCGGCCAGCACGTGGACATACGCGGCCTTCATGTTCAGGTCTTCGCCATGGTGGTGGCCGTGGTACTCGTGATGCTCATGCCCATGGTGGTGGCCGTGGTCATGGTGGCCGCCGAGTATCAGCGCGCACGCCAGGTTCACCAGCAAGCCAAAGGCGGCCACCGCCATCGCCTCGGGATAGTGGATGGCCTGCGGCGAGAACAGGCGCTCGACGGAAGCGGCCAGCATCAGCACGGCCACGCCCAGCAGCAGGATGGCGCTCGTGTAGCCGGCCAGCACCTCGATCTTCCACGTGCCGAAGGCGAAGCGGGGATCGCGCGCATAGCGGCGCGCCGCCGCATACGCAAACGCGGCCAGGCCGATGGCCAGCGCGTGCGAACTCATATGCCAGCCATCGGCCAGCAAGGCCATGGAGTTGTACCACCAGCCGGCGGCGATTTCCAGCGCCATGGTGGCCAGGGTGATCCACATGACGAGGCGCGCGCGGCTTTCCGCCTTGCCATTGGCGCCGTCAAACACATGCTCGTGCTGCCAGGCGGAGAGGTCTTCCGCCATGTTTTGCTGTTTCATGCCGTTCTTCCTTCCCGTGTCATTTGAGATAGGTGCGCAAAATGCCCGCGATATCGTCGGCGCCCCTGGCCCGCTCGTCGCTGCTGATGTCCGGGCTGGCCACGTGCTCGCGCAGGTGCTCCTCGATGACTTCCGCCATCAGGCCGTTCACGGCGCCGCGCACGGCGGCGATCAGCTGCAGCACCTCGCCGCAGTCGCGCCCCTCTTCCAGGCCCCGCTCCAGGCCTTCCACCTGGCCGCGGATACGCTTCACGCGATTGAGCAGCCTGGTCTTGTTGTGCGATGTGTGTCCCATGATTTCGCCTCGAGAAATACTATAGGGGGGTATACTATCAGAAACCGCTACGGCCGCGGCAAGGCGCAAAAAAAGCCGCGCATCCTGGCGGATGGGCGGCTGCATGGCGACGACGTTTTATGAGGCAGGATCGGCGATCTTTTGCAGCTTGCTGGCTAGCGACGCATCGGACAATTCGCCCAGGTGCGTATCGACCAATCGCCCTTGCGCGTCGTAGAACAGGGTGGTGGGCAGGGCCGAGGAGCCGGCCGCCTTGCCCAGCGCCGCCTCGCTGTCGAGCACCACATTGCGCAGCGCCAGGCCAGCCGGCGCAAGGAAGGCGTGGATGGCGACGGCGTCCTCGCGCTGGTTCGCATACACGAAGGCGATACCGGCATGCGCCTTCTGCGCGGCGGCCAGCACGGGCATCTCGCGCCGGCACGGCGGGCACCAGCTGGCCCACAGGTTGACCACCATGGGCTTGCCGCCGGCCAGCGCCGCCAGGGTCGTTGGCGCGCCGTCGACAGTCTGCAGCGCCACGGCCGGCAGGGCCGTCGGCTTGTCATATGCCAGCCCCAGGCCCGCACTCAGCACGCCCCAGGCCAGCGCGCCCGACGCCACGCTGAGCGCCAGCGGACGGCGCGCGGCCGCCATGGCGGGACGCCGGCAGCGCCACGCGGCCACCAGCAGCGCGCAGGCGATGCCGGCCGGTGCCAGGAAACCGCCGTCGCGGATATTGATGATGGACCAGGGTGCCGCCAGGTACTGTTCATGCCAGCGCAGCACGAAGGCCAGCCGCGCCGCCAGCAGCCCGGCGATCAGCATGTCGGACACGAGGGGGCCGGCATCGGGCATCTGGCGCCGGCGTTGCAGCCAATGCGCCACGCCGTAGGCCACGCACAGCGAAACGATCAGCAGGACCAGGCCTGTGGGCAGGGCCAGGGGGCCGATTTGCAGGGACAGCATGGGCGCTCTCTATCTCGTCGAATGGACGACCATTCTGCCCCATGCGGATTAAGCAGGCGTTAAGCGGCGCGAAATCAGGTGGCCAGCGCTTCCTTGCGCACGAAGTGCATGGCTTGCGGCTGGTCCACCAGCACGCACTGCTTGCCCGTGCGCTTGCAGTGGTCGTGCACGCGCCAATAGGCGTCATGGCTGACGCAGCCCGTCTGGCAAATCACCAGGTCGGCCGCCACCAGGCCCGCTTCCAGCGCCGCCGCATCGTCTGCGCCATCGTCGCCGCCCGCGTGATGCAGGAAGCGTCCGCCGGCCTGCTCGATGGCTTGCTGCGCCACGTTGGCGCCATCCGCATCCTGGCCCGCTTCCGGGTGCAAATAGTTACCCACATACAGCACGGCCTTTTCGCGCACGCCCGCCAGCAGGTCCGCTTGCAGCGCGGCACGGGGCACGGCCGAGGGCGCAGGCACCCACTGCAGGCGCAGCAATTCGCGCATCAGGTCCTGCACCCGCTCGCTGAGCCATTCGACCTTGCGCGCCAGCCGCGCGCGCGTCGGCAAACCCGGCGCGGCGGCAGCCAGCTCGGCCAGTTCCTCGCGCGCCAGCGCCAGCTTCGTGTCGCGGATGACGACCTGTGCCCGCGCGCGCATCAATTCCGCTTCCAGCTGCGCGATGCGCGCCGCCTGCCCGGCCAATTGCGCACTGCAGCGGGCCTGCGCCCGGCCATATTCGCCCATCAGCACGCGATGTTCGTGCGCGATCAAATCCTCGTTACCGTACAAACTGCCCATCATGCCCTCCTTCACACGCGTGGCGCCATTGCGCCGGCCCATCGCCACCCCATTGAGCTGCATTATAAATGAGAATCATTATTATTTGCACATGCACGTGTGCGCAGTAGGGATATGCGAGCGCCGCCGGCGTCAGGCAGCGGGCGAACAGGACAGCATGTGCTGCCAGACGTCATCCTGCACCTGCCGCACGTGCCGCAAGCCGTCCGCGCCGCGATACGTGTCCAGGGCGTTCGGCCACGCGATATCGATGAACAACAGCCGTTGCGGATCAATCAGCAGGGACTGGCCCACATAATTCCCCTTGATCTCGCCCTTGTTCACGGCCAGCAGGCGCGCGCCGCCGGCCAGCGCCCGCTCTTCGAGGACCACGCCGCTGCGTTCGGCCACATCGCGCAGCCAGCGCTCACGCCAGCGCGCCTGTTCCTCGAATTGCCCCGCCGGCGGCCGGTCGAGCTTGACCACGGCCGCCACGGGCCCGCCGATGCCCGCCTGCAGCGAAAAGCCCATGCGTTCCTGCAGTTCGACCGTGTACGCCTCGCCCTTGACCTCGATCCGGTAGCGCCCCGCCCCATCCTGCACCCGCAGGTCGGCCTGGTGATAGGCGGGCCGGACGCAATTGGCATATTGATAGACGAGCACATCGAGGAACGGCGGTGCGACGGGGGCGGACGCCGCCATGGCAGGCGACAGGCTGGCACACAGCGCGGCGGCGGCGCATTTCATCGTATTCATACTTTCTCCGGTTCACGTGGCACGGCAATGACGGCCGGAAACAGGCCCGGCCCGCCATCATGTTGCTTCTACATAATATTTTGCACAATTTTTTATTGGTGGTGGAATTGGCAAGAACGGCACTCTACCTGACGGAGACAAAATCGCCCGCACGGCCTGCGCATGACAGCCCCTGGCGCGCGATTCAATTGAATCGCGCTTGTGAAATCGCTATTTCTAAGGTGTAATCTTATAAGCAAGTCATTGAATTAATTGCAAGTACGCTCATTTCGCCACACGGAGTTCCCATCAATGTCCGAATTGGTCCAAGCAAGCGCGTCGCCGTCACCCGTCGCCAACGGCGTCAGCCAGGCCACGCGCCTGCTGAAGCTGAGCACGCCGCTGGGCCCGGACAAGCTGCTGGCCGAATCCGTGCGTGGCGAAGAAGGCTTGAGCCAGGGATGCGTGTTCCATATCACCGCCCTCTCGCTCGACGCGGCCATTCCGCTCAAGTCGCTGATCGGCCAGCCCGTCCTGCTGGAATTGCTCATCGCCGATGGCGGCTGGCGCCCGTTCCACGGCCACGTCACCGCCGTCGAACTGGCCGGCGCGAACGGCGGCTTTGCCCGCTACAAGCTGACGATGGAGCCGTGGAGCGCCTTTCTCGCGCACGGCCGCGACAGCCGCATCTTCCAGGACATGGCGGTGCCCGACATCCTCGAGGTCCTGTTCCAGCGCTACCAGGGCCAGGGCATGCTGGCGCCGGCCTGGCGCTTCGAGCTACTCGACCGCACGCGCTATCCGAAGCGCAGCATCTGCACGCAGTATCAGGAAAGCGACTGGGCCTTCGCGGAGCGGCTGATGAGCGAGGAAGGCCTGTTTTACCATGTCGAGCACCTGGGCGACGCGGGCAGCGCCAGCCTGGGCAGCCACACCATCGTGATCGCCGACCATAACGGCAGCTTCAAGCCGAATGCCCAGGCCAGCATCGCCTACACCCAGCCCGGCGCCGTCATGCCGCAGGACAGCATCGACCGCTGGCGCATGCATGTGCGCCAGCAAACCAACGGCATCGAGCTGTCGAGCTGGGATTACCGCACGCGCGGCGAGCGTCCCGTCAGCGCTGGCGCCGCCGCCGACGGCATGCCGCTGGTCAGCCGCGACGCGCCTGGCGCCTATGCCTATGCCTCGCGCGAGCAGGGCCAGCGCATCGCCGAGCAGCAGCTGCAGGCGCTGACGGCGGGCAAGGAAGTCTTTGTCGGCGCCGGCACCGTGCGCACCCTGGCGCCGGGCACCACCTTCACGCTCACCGGCCAGGCGCAGACCGATGCGGCGGCCAATGACGACGAACGCAGCTTCCTCGTCGTGCGCACCGTGCACCTGATGCACAACAACCTGGACGCGGAACTGGGCGGCGGCCTGCTGCAGCGCTTTGGCCAGGGCTTGCTGGACATGCTGACCGGCGATGCGGAAACGGGCAGCCTGCAGGCGGCCGGCAAGTCGATCGCCGAGCGCGCGCCCTATCGCAACCGTATCGACGCCATCCGCAGCAAGATACCGTACCGCAGCAGCCGCGCCGACAGCCACGGCCACTTGCTGCATCCGCGCCCCACCGTCTTCGGCCAGCAGACGGCCATCGTCGTGGGGCCGGCCGGCGCGCAGCTGCATACGGACCGCGACCACCGCATCAAGGTGCAGTTCCACTGGCAGCGCGGCGCGCAAAGCCACAGCCGGCTGGCCCATCCTGCCGCCGATGGCCATGCGGGCGCGCCCGGCGACGACAGCGCCGGCACCTGGGTGCGGGTGGCAACGCCGCTGGCGCCCGTCGCCGGGGCCAACTGGGGCAGCAATGCCCTGCCCCGCGTGGGCCAGGAAGTGCTGGTCGACTTCCTGGAGGGCAATATCGACCGCCCCGTCGTGATCGGCACGCTGTACAACGGCCGTGGCCAGGCCGATGCGCAAAGCAACCAGGTCAGCCAAGGCACGGGCGCGGCGACGGGCAATGCACCGGCCTGGTTTCCCGGCCAGACCGGCGCCCACGCCCATCCTGCCGCGCTGTCTGGCATCAAGACCCAGGCGATGCAGGCGAGCCAGGGCGGCGCCGGTGCCTACAGCCAGCTGGTGTTCGACGACAGCCCGGGCCAGGCCCGCGTCGCCCTGCAGCGCCATGCGGGCGTGCACGCGGGCACTGCCGAGCTGAACCTGGGCCATTTGCGCCACCAGAGCGATAACCAGCGGCTGGCGCCGGCCGGTTTCGGCGCCGAGCTGAAAACGGAACACAGCGCCGCCCTGCGCGCGGGAGCGGGCCTGCTGCTGTCGGCGCATGGACGCGATGGCGGCGCCGGCAGCCAGATGGATGCGAAGGAAGCGCTGGAGCAAGTCCGGCAAAGCCTGCAATTACAAACCTCGCTGGCCGAGCAGGCGCACAAGCATCAGGCACTCCAGCTCGCCATCCCGGAGGGCGCCGGCCCGCCCGCAACGGCGGCGCAGACGCAGCCGGACACGGCGCCGGAGGCGGCCACCTTGCCCGCCATCGTGCAAATGGAACACAGCATGACCGTCCTGGGCGCAACGGCCGCCGGCCAGGCGGCGGACCCAGGACAGGGCCAGCAGGCAGCGGGCGGCCAGGGCCAGGCCAGCGCCTACAGCGAAGCGCATCTGCAATTGTCCAGCCCATCGGGCATCGCCGCCACCACGCCCGCCACTGCCGTGCTCGCCGCGGGCGGCAGCGCCAGCGTGACGGCCGGCGCCGACATCAACTTTGCCGCGCAGGGCAACAGCATGTACGCGCTGGGGAAAGGCATCAGCCTGTTTACCTACGGCAAGGCCAGCAACAAGGACAAGCCGAACCAGGAAACGGGCATCCGCCTGCATGCGGCCAGCGGCAAGGTCAGCAGCCAGAGCCAGGCCGACGAAACGCGGCTCACGGCGGACAAGGCCGTCACCGTCACCAGCACGGCCAAGAGCGTCGCCGTGGCGGCCCAGCAGCACGTGCTGATGACGGCCCAGGGCGCCTACATCCGCCTCGAAGGCGGCAACATCATGCTGCACGGCCCCGGAAAAATCGATTTCAAGGCCAGCATGAAGGAATTGACGGGGCCGGCCAGCAGCACCCCCAAATTACCGTTGTTACCGCAGGCTGGGGATGCAAGCAATTTCATGGAATTGAATTATCGCTGGGATGATTTACAGCCCATGGTGGGGGCGCCGTACGTTTTGCTGTTCGACAACGGCACCCGCCTTGAAGGCAAGCTCGATGCCAACGGCTTTGCCCGCCTGGAAAACCTGCCTGATCGCAATGCCGTCGTGATCTATGGCGAAGACGAAAGGGAAGCGGTTCCACGCCACAAGCAGAAACCGAACCAGCTGGCTGGCAGCAAGCCGAAAAGTGACGACGAGGCGCAATCGGTCCTCGAACGTTACCTGGCACAAGAGGCGGCCTATTACAAAGACAATTTCTTTCCGGATGAGCTAGACGACATGGCGGATGACTTTCCTGCAGGCGCCACCGCCAGCACCCTGGAATACGATTTTCACTACGACGATTATCGCTACAAGGACGAAGACAGCAGTGCGGACAAGGCCGCAAGCAAAAGCTACCGCGACTTGCACGATCAGCAAGACGGCGAGTCATGAGCGGCCTCACGCCAGCCGTCCCGGCCAGCACCATCCGTGGCGCCTCGCCAGCCAGCCGCGCGCTCAGGCAGGCCGATGACGGCATCGGTACCTGGCTGAGCGACCTCGTCACCGGCTCCGGTTCCTCTCCCGCGCACATCATCATCACCGGCATACTCGGTGTCGTCCCTGGCGTGGGACAGGCCATGGATGCGCGCGATCTGATCCTTGGCATCATCGTCATCAGCAAATCACCATCCGCCATCGGCGCCTGGGTGGAACTGGCCATCACCCTGGTCGGTTGCGTACCGGCCGTGGGCGATACGCTCAAGGTCGGTTTCAAGCTGATGAACAAGGGGCACAATTTCGGCCGCGTGCTGGAAGCCGTCTCGCCCAAGCTGCGCGGCAACGTCGAAAAATTCATGCGCAAGATCGACTGGAACGTGCTGGCCCATGAAAGCAAGGGGCTCTTCAAGGGCGTGATCGACACCTTCATCGACGGCATTGACAGCTGGGTCGTCAAAGCCGTGGCGGGAAAGTCGGAAGTCAAGCTGTTGATCCAGGAAATGCAGGCAATCCAGAAACGCGGCCCGAAAATGATCGAGGACGCCTTCGCCGAACTGAAAAAACTGCACGGCAAGATGATGGGCCATGACTTGCCGCATAACACGGCCGCCGTCGGCAACGCCACGGGAAAGACCGTGCAGCATGAAGCACGGGAGGTGGGGAAGGATATCGCCGGCAAGGAAGCAAAGGCCGCCAGCAAGGCCGAAAAGAGGCTCGCCGCGAAAAAGAACAAGGATGTCACAGGAAATCAGGCCAAGCCGAATTCCAGCAAGGTCAATACCAAGAAAAAAGGCGAAAAGAAAAAACAGAAATGGCGCACCGGCGTGCCGGCCGAGCACATCACCGATTACTTCGTGAAGAAAAGACATGCGCTGTTCAAGAAGGCAAACAATGCCGGCAAGCTGACGGAAGAGCATAGCGTGCCGCACACCGGACTCGATCACCTGTGGTTCAAGGGCGCCGGCCTTAGCCAGCCTTTCATTGTCGGCGAAACCAAGTCGAGCATCTTCGACTCCTTTCGCCTGATGGCGGCGCTGCCCGCCGATCTGCAGGAAAAATTCAGTTCCCTGAGGGCGGACGAAGCGGCGAATCCCACGCCAAACAATAACAAACCGAATATTTTCGATAACGCGGACCGCGATGCCCATGCGAATCAAAGCGCCAGAATGGGAAACAAGGAAGCGGATGAAAAAGAACTGAGAAAAGGCTTGAACAGGGAAAATAAGGAAACGAAGCTGCCCACGCAAATGAGCCACGCATGGATAGCCCGCTCGCTCAAGCAGGAAAAACTGACGGCTACCGGACTCACCATCAAGCCCTTGATGAAAAAATACGCCACCGGCCAGCTCCTCAACCCCGACGCCAAGCCCCCGTATCTGCGCTGGATCTCGCTGGTCACCGGTCGTCAGTTGAACAAGCATCGGCAGTCAAAGGGAAGCAATCATGAAATCCAGTTGATGCTGGATATTCCAGACAACATATTAAGGAAATAAGCATGCAGACACTGGATGAAAAGACTTTTCTCGCATCCCGCAGGGAATTGCTGTTGTCATACGCCATTTATGTTGAAAGCAAAACCAGCCAGGACGAGGGTTTCGACATGGTGCAGGCAGGTTTGCAACAGCCGGCGGAAGTACTGCAGAATATCCCCCCCGAAAATTTCATGACGGCGACGCGCGAGCGGGCCTGGGACGGCATCGACCAGCTTTCCCTCGCATACAGCGCCGGCCATACCACGGCCGATCTGCGCGCGCTGTATCCCACGATACTGGAATACTGGGAAGAGTATGCCAAATATGACAAGGCTTTCGACGTGCAGGCAAGCGCCGCGGAACAGGGATTTCCCCACTTCGCCCTGCCCGACGTCGCGTACGAACAGGTCAACCGCATGATCTGCCTGGGCATACTCCTGGGTTGGGGCAATTTGCTACCCCGCCTGGCGCCAGTCATCGATTTCAACAACCATGAAAAAGATGGGCTGGTCGAACGCCTGCTGGCATTTTCCATCGCCGGCCGGGATACCGCCTGGCCGGAATGCACGCGCCACCTGCCCTACTTCAAGACGCTCAAGATATTCGCCGCAGAAAAAAATGATCGCCCGGCGTTGATGCAGGACTACCTGGACGAATGGTATTACGCCAGCCGTCGCGAGCCCTACTATGGCAGCCACGAGCGCGACACCTCCTTTTCAGGCTACTGGTCATGGGAAGCGGCGGCCATTACTTGCCTGCTCGATATCGACGACAGCAGCTATCGCGATGCCAAATTCTATCCGGCAGACCTGACGGCCTTCTTCCGGCAGGCACGCATGGACTATGCGCCGGCCGGCAGCGGCCCTGTGCCGGCAAACGAATTGCGCGCCAAGGCCGGCGATCCCTGTCCCAAGGCGGGAACGTGGGAATCGCTCGATATTCCCGCGCGCGCCATGTCGTACGAGCGGGAACAGCCCATGCTCGACCTCGGTTCAGGATATGGATTGACCGTCTGGCGCTATCTGGAGAACTGAGCATGCCCGCCGTTACCGCGACTGGAAGCAGCAGGCAAAGCAAAACCGCCGTCATGGCGGCCATCGCCGGGGCTGGCTGCCTGTTCTTCGCCGTGGCGCCGCCTTCGCATGCCGCCGACACGCCCTTCCCAGGGATTTATTCCGTCATCGATCCCATCACGGGCATGACCCGGGATGTGCTGAAAATCGAACCGTTCATCCACGGCGAATTCAACGTCTTTCCCCGCTTCGCGGGGGAACGGGCGTGGGCCGGCGTCCTTTCCACCAAGGTCATGGGCGCCAGGGATCGCTATCTGGAGCAAGCATTATTTCCCCAAGACAGCAAGGTGCACGCCCTGGCGATCGCCGACATCGGCTACCTCTACCACACGCCCGGCGACAGCTATTCGCGCGACGGCCGCTCGGAGACAGGCTACCTGAGCCATATCTTTGCCATCGGCATCCAGTCCATGCAGCGCCGGCCGCTGCTGGCCGGCCATGCCGAACGCGGCGAGCGCGGCCAGCACGACTACCGGCCCGGGGCCGATGAAGCGAAGATATCGGTCAGCACCCTGAACTACAGCGCCCGTCCCATCCAGGTCGGCGTCAGCGACGCCGGCAATCCCGCGAATGCCGTCGATACGGATCCGCTGAATCCCTACATGAGCAGTGCCGCCAATTGCTGTTTCTACCTGCCGGCCGCATCGCAGCAGCCTCTGCAGGTCAACATCGAATACCGCTGGCTGCCGGACGGCAAGCGGGAAACGCGCACGCTGGCGCTGCCGGCCGGCAATGCCACCGACGAGCTGCTGGTCATCGTGCAAGCCGATGGCAAGCTGGCGCTGGAATTTCGCGCCCCGCACGAATCGCTGTCGATGACCCCGGATGGCGGCGTGAACGCCAGCAATGGCAGGCCGTATCCGGCCCTGCCCGCTGCCGAGCGCAAGGCCGTGCTGGCGGCGGAGCTGGCGCGTCAGCAACGTTTCCTCAAAGACATTAGCAAGAAACTGGAGAAACTGCCCTCGTCGACACCGCTGCAGCGCACGCAGCGGGTGGCAGAACTGGTCGAAGAGCGGCAAGCCACCGTGACCTACCTGGAAGCGTTTTCCGCATGCAAAGCGGCCGTGCGCGAGTGCGACCAGCAAGCCGCCGCGGCGGCCCGCGCCCGATAGCGGCAAGACAAGCCCGCTTGCCTGGCAGCTCAGGCGATGGCTTCTTCCGTCGCCTTGCCATTTCTCGAGATCAGCACGCTGTCATAGCCGCTGTACACCTTGCGGTAACGCAAATAGCCGGCCCGGCCGGACAGGCCATAGCTGGCCCAGCTTGAATCGAATGGTTCGCGTCCCTCCGTCTGCATGCGCGGAATCTTGCCCGTGCGATCAAACTCCTCGACAGCCTTGCGCTGCGCATCGTCCAGGCCATCCTTCATCGGCGTATAGGGCTGCAGGCCCGTTGTCGATTTCATGCCGTAGGCGCGCGCCATCATCTTTTGCCGTTCCTCGTGGGCCAGTGCTCCGCTGACATTCAGTTGCTGCACCCTTTTTCGCTTCGCGCTCCAGGATTGCAACTTCTCGATCAAATCCCCTTCATTGTCAGGATTTCCGGGAATTAACTTAAACCAGGCACGCGAGTCGTGCACGTAATTGTCAAAAAAATGGAGCGTCTCGGCGCCAGGCTGCGGCGCGCTGCCCCACCAGGTCGCGATCTCTTCCCATTCATTGTCGTGGTCATTGTCAAAACCCGGTTCCTGCGCCTTGGGCCTGTAGCCTTTGCCTTTCTCTGCCAGCCAGGTCTCGAACGCCCGAATTTCCTGTTCAAATTCCTGGTTGGCGCTTTGCAGATCGTTCTTGTCGAAGTTCGAGGCGCGGCCAAAGCTGGCCGTCGATTCCAGCGGGGTTTTGCTGGTCGGTCGTCGCGACCTGTGCCACAAGATATGATTCTTGCCCTGTTCGCGCATGATGGCAGTCAAGGTGCCCGTCTTCACCTTGCACGTGGCCAGGTAAGCGTTCAGTGCCGTGATCGTCTCCGGCGCGACCTTGAAACGCTCCTTGGCCACGGCGCTGGCGAATTCCAGCTTCAGGGGCACGCCTGCCAGCCTGGCCGCCCGGTACATATAGATCAGCGGAATGCGCGACAGCATGTCGGCCCCCATCTTGTCCAGACCACGGCCCTGCTCGCCCGGCATGTAGCCGCAACCGAGGTCGGAGTGCACGCCAGGGACGACCACCTCATCGCAATTCGGCGGCAACGCCTGCTTGACGGAGATCGAATCGAGCGGAAAGCTGCGCCGCAATTCATGCGCGGCGACCAGATGCAGGCATGGGATACCCGGGGGGATGCGCAAGCTGTCATCGGTATCGGCCCAGCCGCCATGGCCATCGAACATCTTGCCCAGCAGGCTGTTCCCCAGGGTATTGCCCAGGCCGACGGATGCCACCGTATCGAACAGGCCGAGGAAATTGAATGCCACCTCGAAACCACCGAGCGTCATCACGCCCGCTTTTTTACACAGATGGGCATCGAGCGTGCACATCGACATGAGCCAGTTGACAAAGGCGCGCGCCTGGGTGGCACCGCGCGAAAAACCAAAAATGGAAATGAAGATTTTCTTCACCGTCGCCGGGTCTTTTTGCCTGACATTGCCATATTTATCCGGCATGTGCACGGCGATTGCCGCATGCAGGCGCTTCAGGATTTTTTCAAATTCGAGACGCGTCTTTTCATTCTGCTCGTCATTCGGCATCTCGCGTTCAAACCGCTGGCGCGGTTTCATCAGGCGCCGCCGTGCCCTGTCGAGCACGATTCTATTCAGGATCGACTTTGTTTCATCGGGCGATAACAGGGGTTTCTTCAAAAAATAGCGGTGTATATTATTAATCGCCTGCAGCAGCGCCCACAGAATGCGCGCTTCGCCGCCATAACCGGCGGCCGCGCCCCGCGTCAGTTGCAAACCCTTGCCGCTGTCGCCGATCTGCTCGAACGGCGACGCCACGCCGGGAATATACACCTTGAAAAAATGCGAATACGCTGCCTTTTCGTGTACCCAATCGGTGGCATCGGGCAGCACCGTCGGCGTGCTCAGGCCGGGAAAACAGTCATACAGGCGGGCGACGTTCGAGTGATTCTTCCCGGCGTCGGCCTGAATATAATTATTTTTCGTGCCGTCAAAGAAAAAACCAAAAAAGAGATTGGTTTTGCAGGTTGCGCAGGGAGGCTTGACGACAGACTTCTCGATCTCCTCCGCTGTCTTGCGTATTTTTCTCGATTCAATAGCAGAAAACAAGGTATCGAAATCGGCAGCCTTGGAAAACTCCGCGGGGACAGGCTCGATCAATCTGAAACTCATGGACGCTCCTTTTTTAACTGTTCCAATTTGCTTCGGCTGCCAGCCAGCAAACGGGCATAGTCCGCGCGCAAATACGCGTGAAAGCGCGTATCGTCAGGTCCCGTATAGTCGCTGAACGCTTTCGGGTCTGATTTCCGCTCAGACTCCCACACTTCCCTGGCATGCTTGAGCGGCGCCAGGCGCATCTGTTCAAGCAGCTTTTCCCACAATTCGACGCCGCCCTCTTCATGCTGAATGTAGGCATCCCATTTCTCTCGCCGATATTCCAGCGACGGCAGCGGCCAGCCCTTGACCTTCCCTGGCCAGCTGGCGTGATCGGGCTGGTAGTCGCTGGAAATGATCGCCAGCTTTCCATCGGCGCCGCGCAGCACCCACAGCTCGCCCGGCTTGCCGTCGGCATACGCGGGAACTTCGAGCACCTGCGTCTGCTTCACTTCCGGCACGCTGCCATCAGCCTTCCGGGGCAGCCAGTAGGTGGCGTCCACCTGCACCTGAATGCCGGCTCGCCAGCGCCGGGGCAAGTCGTAGCAGCACATCGTGCCGCCGGCGGCATACGGGTCGATCGTTTCGCCACCGCCCGCATTGTCCTTGTTGGCGGGATCGACGATGGCGTAACGAAAGACGTCTCCGCTGTAATTGACGCCGTGTATGCTGACCGGCACGTTCTTGTCGGCGCAAGCGCTCAGCATGGGCAGCAACAGCACGCCCATTGCCAACGCGCGCCAGCCCGCGCCAGCGGCTGTTCGAACGATCATCATGCGTCCCCCTGCGCTTGCATGCTGGTTTCAGGCGGCCGCGCGGCATCGGGCACTGCGCCACTCTGCAGCCAACGCTCGCACCAGTCGGCCTTTTCATAGTAATCGAGCGGTTCGCCCTGGATGGCGGCCAGGGCTTGCGCCACGCCACGGTAGGCGCCATGGCGGTCATGGCTGTGGTCGTGCCCGCGTTCATGCAGCATG
Source organism: Janthinobacterium sp. SUN118 (assembly GCF_030397695.1). Classification (NCBI taxonomy): domain Bacteria; kingdom Pseudomonadati; phylum Pseudomonadota; class Betaproteobacteria; order Burkholderiales; family Oxalobacteraceae; genus Janthinobacterium; species Janthinobacterium sp. SUN118. The sequence goes on from NZ_JAPUBV010000004.1 coordinate 254,419, forward strand.
GCGAGGATTTCATCGGCTTCGCTGTCGCCGATCAGGCTGGCAAACTGCTGCTCGCTCAGCGCCACGGGCCGTTCCGCCAGCGCGCTGTCCAGCCCGGGCACCGGCAACTGCCGCCAGTTGCCGTCGCGGGCGATGTAGGACCAGCTGACGGCGGGCCCAGCCAGCTGCGCCTGCTGCACCGGTGTCAGCGCGGCATAGATGGCCGGCAGCCGGCGCGTGTCGGGGAAACGAAAATTGAAGCGCTGGCCTTCGCCTTCGATGACGCACCAGGCGGCCAGCCTTTCGGCCAGTGCCGCCTGGCTTTCCCGCGTGGCGATGGCACTCAGCATGGGCCAGCCGCTGCAGCGCTGCAGCCAGGACGCCTCGGCCATGCCCATGCCCAGGCCGGGATACGCCAGCAGCAGCGGCGATACGTCGCGCGTGGCGTCATTGCAACCTGGCAAGCTTTCAAACAGCAGGGCCGGCGACAGCGTGGCCAGCTTGCGCTGCAGCCCCGGCAGGAAGACGCCGTCGAGCAAGAGATACAGCCGCGCGTTTGCCGGCGCCGCCTCGCGCGCCAAGGTGTCGCACTGCGCCAGCCAGCCATCCGTGTAAGGGGCAATCAGCATCGTCTATCCTGCCATGGTGAAAGCGGAGCCGGCCATCAGGGACTTTTTCAGGCATTCCACGCATATGCTGCTGGGCAAACCGGGCATCGCATACGCCATGCTTTCCGGGCCGATAAAACTTTTCTTGCCGGCATGGATCGTGATCTTGCCCGGACACTGGATGGTGATGTTGCCGCCCTCGATAGTGATATTCGCCCCGCCCGCCGTCGACAAACGGATGCTTTTCGCCGCCGCCCAGTCGATGTGCGCCGTGGCGCTGATCACATTGACTTCGTCGCGCGCCTGCACCTTGAGCACGTCGGCCTGCGCCTGCAGGTCGATGGCCTGCTTGGCGGCGATCATCTGCAGGCCGATATTGTTCTCGCCCGCCTTGACGACGCCGCCCAGGGTGCCGATGGCCTGGCCGGCATGCACGCGCAGCTGGCCGCCGCCGACGAACTGCGTATCGAGTCCGCTCATCAGCGACACGGTTTCGCCGTTCGCCAACTGGATATCCTTGCCGGCCAGCACGCCAAGCCCGGCCCGGGCAGCGATGGCAATGATGGCGTCGCTGCTGTGCGGCAGCTTGTCGTCGCCGGGAGTCGTGGGCTTGGCGGCCGCGTCGCGCCTGGCGGCTGTCGTATTGTCCTGGCTGAGCATGCCCGACGCCGTCGTCAGGAATGCCTTCAGCGGCGCCGCCTTGTCGTCCAGTACGCTGGCATCCGGCTTGGCCGCGCCCAGATGGCTGGCATAGGCCACGGTCTGGTGCGTGACGGCGGCGGCGCTGAACGTTTCGCCCAGCTTGGCCGCCTGCTTGAGCAATACCATGCCAGGCGCATTGTCGCCGGCCGGGTCGCGCGCCTGCACGTCATGGTTGACGAGGTAGCTGGAGACCAGCAAGCCCGCGCCCGCACGCACGGCGCCATAGTGATCCGTGCGCAACTCGGCGCCCGTGCCGCGCAGGCTGCCCCGGTAATTGTCTGCCGCGTGGATCAGGTGGCCAAGATTGAGCTCGCTTGCGCCATGGCTGCTTTTGAGCTGGATGCGGCCCTGCTGGTCCGTATCGTCGAACAGCAGCTGGTTATAGCCGCTGGCGCCAAATTCCTTGCTGCGGATGCCCCATTGGGCCGTGCCGTTGCGGTGGCCCGCAGTGCCGCCCGCCGCGCCATGCCACAGCGGACTGTTGCCACCGGCCACGTTGCCCTGCGCCGATGGGGCGTGGTCGTGCGCCGCCTCGAACACGCCGGCGGCGCTCGCGTTCGCGCTGGCGGCACCGCCCGGCGTCGGCGCCAGGCCGCCCTCGCCCTGGCCGTTGTACAGCGCGCCGACGATGATGGGACGGTCGATATCGTTTTCCAGGAATTGCACCAGCACTTCCTGGCCGATGCGCGGCAGGAACTGGCTGCCCATGCCGCCACCGGCCGAGCGCTGCGCCACGCGCACCCAGCAAGTCGCACTGCCGTCCTGCTGCCAGTGAAAGCGGATGCGCACCCGGCCCAGCCTGTCGCAGTAAATCTCGCTGGCGCCGCCGGCCGCATTGCCGCCATCGGCGCCCACCACGATCGCGCTCTGGCTGCCCAAGGCCGTGGGTTTCGGATGGTGGCGCACGTCGCCGCCGTCCTGTGCCGGGCGCCATGGCGTATCGGCCGGGATCGCTTCAATATGGTTGGCATAGCCGCTCTCGGCCGCCTGCGCGATCACCTGTCCGAAATGTGCGATGTCGCGCGGCGCCAGCGCCTGGTCGGCCAGGCCTTCCTGCAGCAAGGCGGGAATGGGGCCGAACAGCTCAGCCAGCCCCTCGCGGGCCGGCGCCGGCAAATTATTGACGCCCACGCTGCACACGCGCAACACGACCAGCGCGGGCGCCGCGCCGCCCTCCTGCTGCAATGGACCTTGCGTCAGCGTAAAACGGGTGCCGGCACGCAAGGTGCGCACGGTGGAGCGCGCATCCCAGCGTTCGCTGCGCGCTTCGATGGCCTGCATCTGCAGCAAGGCATAGCGCGCGGCCTGGGCGGCATCGGCATAGAAATACTGGCCCGGCGCATCATAGCTTTCCAGCACCATGGCGTTCTTGCCACCGGGCGCCAGCCGCGTCGGCACGCTGGCGCTGACGGCTTTCTTGGCCTTGTAATCGTAGCTGAGGACGGTCGCAACCGAGGTGCTCAGCGCCCGCCCACGGCTGATCGCCTGGACCGCATCGGCCTGTTCCATGGCCCGCGCGCCATGGAAACGCAAGCCGCCGCCGGCAGCGCTGCTGGCGTCTTCCGGCACGGCGCTCAGCGCGCTGCTGTCGGCGAACAGCACCAGGCAGTGGCCGCCATCCTGTTCTTCGAAACGCCATGCCAGTCCTTCTTCGGCCAGCAGACGGCTGACGAAGGCCAGGTCCGATTCGCGGTACTGGCAGCAATAGCTGCGCGGCGACGCCTCCTGCATGAACGGCCCCGTGTCATCGCTCCAGCGCCAGACGGCCTGCGGCGCATAGGCGTCGAAGACACTGTCGACGATCTCGATCACGCTCTTGTCTTGCCACACGCGGCTATTGCGCGCCTGGCTCAGCAGCCACAGCCATGGAGTCAGGCGCAGCCGGAAACGGGCCAGTCCCCCTTCGCTGCCCAGCATGGCCGCCTCGCTGACATGGCCGCTGAATGCGGCACGGCTGCCATCGGCCAGGCTGACCTGCAAGGTGGCAGGCTGGCCCAGCAGCGGCGCCAGCGCCAGATTGGCGTTGGTGGACAGTACGATGACGTCGCGCGCGCCCACCCCGTGCAAGCGCTCGTCGGACGCAAACGCTTCCACCAGCAATGCGTCCCCCGCATCGCCGCCCTCGCCGCCCAGGACCAGCTCGTACAGCCGCGTCACGCTGCTGAAACCGGCCAGCGACGCGCCGACCTGCGCGGCCTGGTCGGCGCGCGCGCCGCTCATGCGCCGGCCCTCGCGGCGGACCTGGCCGCCTTGCATTGCGCATTGCCGGCGCCACGGCCCCTGCACACGCGTTCGCGGCAGGCGTCGGCGGCCGTCCGTTTCAACCTGGCGCATTGCTGAAGCTGGGATTGCAGGCTGGCGACGGGCGGTGCGGGAACAGGAGCAACTTGCGCGTGGGCCACGAGGGCCGCCAGCAAGGCGATGTCGCTTTCTTCCTCGCGGCTGGCAGCTGGCGCCGTCTCGGCCTTGGCGGCCGGCTTTTTCGCCGGCGGATGAGATGCTTTAGGGACACTCCTGGCTGGCGTTTGGGCCGGCCGCGCCGCAGGCGCCGAGGGCGTTTCCAGGGCCTTGCTCAGCACATCGCCGGCAGGCGTGGCGGCGCTACGGGCGGGAGCGGCCGTCAGCATGTCATTCAGGCTTTGCCGCGGCGCCGGGTCGATGGCGGCCGGTGCCTCGTCATGAATGCGGGCGACGGCGGGCGGCACTTCCGGGACAGTCGCGGCGGCGGCCGGCAAGGCCGCGACCACCGGCGCCTGTGCGTCCGCTCCGCGCTGCCCCAGCCAGACACCGGCCGCCAGCAGCAACAGGGCGGCAGCCGCCCCGGCCCCATAGCGTACCGCCAGCCGGCCACCCGTCGCGCCGCCTGCGACAGCCCCGCCCTTGCCGCCTTGCAGCGTGGTCAGGATACGGTTACGGTCGGCCTCGGCCTGCTGCGCTGGCGTCAATAGGCTGGGCCGGGCCGAGGCCCTGGGGCTGTCGTCGTGAGGTCGCAAAATGTGAGCTCCTGTAATATTTGCAAGACTTTACGCTATTCAACAAAATGATGACGCGTGCCATAAAATCAACAGTGCGCACCCCCGCACAATTGAAATGCACAGCCCGTTAATTAGCAGTTTTGTAAGATATACTCCCGAGCAATATCCGTGTCCATGCACCGGCATCGCGCCGCGGATAGCACAAACTCTGCAGCCAAACATTCTTTTGATTGAGGTGCGCGTGTTTCTACTCGCGGTAGCACTGTATTTCATACTGGCATGCCTGGTCAGCTGGCTGGCGCTGTTTCCGGCCGGGCGCGATTTCGTCATGCAAGCAATGTATGGCGCGGAGCAACGCCTTGCCGCGTACGTCAGCCGCTTCACCAGACAGCGGCAGGCGGGCCTGGCCAGCGTGCGCCAGGGCGGGACGGCGGCGCTCGGCCACACGGCCGCCTTCCTGCGGCGCCACTACCTGCTGTGCCTGGCGGGCATGGCGGTGATCAGCCTGCCGACGGCACTAGTCCTCATGACGGACAGCAAGCGCATGCTGGGCGCCTACGACGTCTCCACGCGTGAAATGAATGCCCAGGTCGCCAGCCTGCTGCAGGGCGAGCAACTGGTGCCGCCCGTCGACCTCCCGCCGCTCGTGTTTGCCACCGAAGAAGTGCGGCTGGAGCGGCCCTTGCTGATATCTGCCAGCCGCAACTGGACACTGTTGAATACGGAATACGCGCAGCGTTTATTGCTTGTCTTTAAAATAATGAAGGAAAAGCATGGCTACGACATGGCGCTGCTGGAGGGCTATCGCAGTCCGGAGCGGCAAAACACCCTGGCGGCCATGGGGCCCAGCGTAAGCAACGCGGCCGCCTTCCAGAGCTGGCACCAGTATGGTCTGGCCGCCGATTGCGCGTTTTTGCGCGACGGCAAGCTGGTCATCTCGGAAAAGGATGCGTGGGCCATGCGCGGCTATCAGTTGTATGGCGAAGTGGCCGAATCGGTCGGCATGACGTGGGGCGGTCGCTGGAAAATGATGGATTTCGGACATACCGAGCTGCGTTTGCCCGGTGTGATGAAAAAAGCTGACAGGAGCGCATATGGCGGGTCCGGTAATCAGATTGGGCGATAAAACCTCGCACGGCGGCACCGTGCTCGAAGCGTCGACCGTGAGCGACAGCGGCGGCATCGGCATCGCACGCGTGGGCGACAAGGTTGCCTGTCCCCTGCCGGGCCACGGCGTCTGTCCCATCGTCAGCGGCGACCCGAGCCTGGTCGTCGATGGCCGGCCCGTGGCCCGCCATGGCGACAAGACCAGCTGCGGCGCGGTGCTGATCGCCAGCCAGCAAGCAACCACGGACCAGGCATGAGCGCGCGCCGGCACGAGGAACAGCGCTGATGCGCGCGTGGCTGCGGCGCTGCCTGCTGGTGCTGGCCGTGTTCGCGCTGTGCTGGGGCGGCGCCATCTGGTACTGGCGCGCCGGCACGCGCGTGCCGACGGCGGGCGACCTGGCCGGCGCCATGCTGTTGCTGCCGCTGTCGCTGTTGCTGGCCTTCTGGCTGGGCAAAAAGCTGCTGGCCAGGCTGGCGGCCAGGCCCGCCATGGCGGCGGCCGTCGCGGCGACGCCACAGGCCGACGCCGCGCCCACGGCAGCGCCGCCGGCGCCGCTGCATATCGTCGCGGCCGCCCTGCGCATGCCGGGCGGCGCCACGCCCGAGGAACTGACTACGGCCATGCAGGCGAGGCAGGCCCGTCCCGCGCTTGACCCGGAATTGCTCGATGAAAACGGCTACCCTTTGCTGTGCGGAAAAGTGGCCGGGGTACAGGAAGACACGCAGCAGCAAACCCTGGCCGCCTGGCTGCGCCAGCATCCGCAGCCAGGATTGGATGCAGAACGCTTCCCCTTCAATCCTGAGGATGTGCGCGCGCTGGCCCTGGGCGCCGAAGTGCTGGCCGACCTGATGTACGCAGCCATGCGGCATCCGCTGCTGCCCGCATGGTTGATGGTGCCCGCCTCGGCCCGCGCGGCCATGGCGCTGCCCACGCTGCAACTGCACCTGCTGCTGCCGGCGGCGTGGAGCCCCGCCCAGTCGCAGGCGGGCAGCGCCTGGCTGCACCGGCTGCTGCTGGAGCAGGGCTGGCCGCCCGAAAAGCTGGCCTTGCCGACGCTGTCCGCCACACCGCAACCGGCCCCGTTCGCGCTGCTCGCGCAGATTGCCGCGCGCGCGGCGCAGGACGGGCAACCTGTCCTGGCCATCGTACTGGCCTGCAACTCCTACATCGGCGAGATGAGCGTGCACGACTGGGCCAGCAGGGAGCAGCTGTTCAGCGCCGGACACGCCGACGGACAGATACCAGGGGAAGGCGCGGCCGGCCTGCTGCTGGCGAACTCGGCCGAAGCGGCGCAGCTGGAAGCACCGGCGTCCGTACTGCTGCACCGCGGAGCCGCGCAGGCGCGCGACAGCGCCGCCGGGCCGCGCAAGCAGGGCGAGCCGGGTTTGCTGGCAAGCCTCACCACGCAGGCGCTGGCCAGCGCCGCCGTGGCCAGCGCCGACATCACGCTGGTGAGCGCCGATACGGACCAGCGCGCCGGCCGCATGCTCGAACTGATGAATTGCACCAGCGCCCTGCTGCCTGAACTCGATCTCGGCACCCAGGTGTTGAGCGTCGCCGCGGCGTGCGGCCATGCCGGTCCCGTCGCCACCCTGGCGGCGCTGGCACTGGCGCAGCACGCGGCGGCCAGCGGCGGCCAGGTCTTATGCCTCAGCAACCTCGATCCACTGCACTACGGCGCCATCGTCGTCGGCCCGCCCGCCGGCAACGGCGACGCCGCCGGCTGACGCTGACACCTTCCACCCACGCACATTAACGGCTTGCTCACTACACTATGATGCAACGATTTTGGCACCTCCTCACTACCCGCTTCAGCCTGCTCATCCTGGGCGGCGTGGCTTTCGTCCTGCTGCTCCTGGTGTGCACCGTCATCTTCGAATGGCCTTACCTGCCCGTGCTGGCGGTCCTGGCCGCGGCGGCGCTGCTGGTCGCCATCGCGTGGTGGTGGCGCCAGCGGCGGCGGCGGCGCGACGGCGCCAGCTTCAGCAACATGCTGGAACAGCAGGCGGCTGGCGCCGCGCCGAAGGCGGGAGCGGTGCAGCGCGAGGAAACCGAAGCCATCCGCAAACGCATGCTCGAAGCGATCGGCACCATCAAGACTTCCAGGCTGGGCCAGCTGTCGGGCGACGCAGCCCTGTATGAATTGCCCTGGTATATGATCATCGGCAACCCCGCCGCCGGCAAGAGCACGGCCATCGCCAATTCCGGCCTGCAATTCCCCTTTGTCGACAGCAAGATCGTGCAAGGCCTGGGCGGCACCCGCAATTGCGACTGGTTCTTCACCACCGACGGCATCCTGCTCGACACGGCAGGCCGCTACTCCGTCAACGACGAAGACCGCGCCGAATGGTTCGGCTTTCTCGGCCTGCTGAAAAAGCACCGCAAGCGGGCGCCCATCAACGGCATCATCATCGCCGTCAGCATCGCCGAACTGACGGGCAGCCGGCCCGAATTCGCCATCGAACTGGCGAAGAACCTGCGCCAGCGCGTGCAGGAACTGACGGAAAAGCTGGAAGTCCACGCCCCCGTGTACGTGGTATTCACCAAGGCCGACCTGATCACGGGCTTCACCGAATTCTTCCAGGATGCCGAACGCAGCGAGCGCGACAAGGTCTGGGGCGCCACCCTGCCCTACAGCGTGAGCAGTTCGAAACAGGACGTGCTGGAACAGTTCGACCAGCGCTTCGACGAACTGTACGATGGTTTGAAGGACCTCAGCCTGGCCAGCATGGCCCTGCTGGGCCGCGAGCGCATGCCGCCCGGCGTGTTTACGTTTCCGCTGGAATTCAGCTCGATCAAGGGGCCGCTGCGCACCTTCATTGCCACCCTGTTCGAGGAAAACCCGTTCCAGTTCAAGCCCGTGTTCCGTGGCTTCTATTTCACCAGCGCCTTGCAGGAAGGCGTGTCGGTCTCGGCCTCGTCGGAACGGGTGGCGCAGCGCTTCGACCTCAAGCTGCAGCCGCAGGAACAGGCGGCGGTACAGGACCAGCACGGCTACTTCCTGCTCAACCTGTTCCGCAAGGTCATCTTCGCCGACAAGGACCTGGTGGCCCAGTACGCCAGCCCGCGCAAGACCCGGCTGCGCTACGCCACCTTCTTTGCCGCCATCGCGCTGGCCGGCCTCGCGCTGGGCGGCTGGAGCTGGTCCTACCTGGCCAACCGCCAGCTGGCGGCCAATGTGCAGGCCGACCTGGACCAGGCCATCAAGGTGCAGGACAAGCGCCTGGACCTGCATTCGCGCTTCGAGGCGCTGGAAATCCTGCAGGACCGCATCGAACAGCTGGAAGCGTACCGCAGCAAGCGCCCGCTGGCCCTCAGCCTGGGCCTGTACCAGGGCGACTTCCTCGAGCGCAAGCTGCGCGAAGAATATTTTTCCGGCGTGCGCGAAGTCATGCTCAAGCCGGTGACGCAATCGCTGGAAGCGTTCTTATCGGAAGTCAATGCGGGCGCCGGCCGCCTGCAGCCGATGGCCGGCACGCCGCCAGCGGCCGCCGTGCCGGCAGCAACGCCCGCTGTCGCCGCCGCCCCGGCTGCGGCTGCGGCTGCCACCGCGGCGCCTCCCGCCACACCGGCCGTCCAGCAATTCAAGGATGCCGCGCCGGCGAACGTGGAAGACGCCTACAACGGCTTGAAGACGTATCTGATGCTGAGCGACAAGTCGCGTGCCGAGGCCAGCCACCTGAACGACCAGCTGACGCGCTACTGGCGCGGCTGGCTCGACGCCAACCGGGGCAGCATGCCGCGCGAACAGATGATACGCAGCGCCGAGCGCATGATCTCGTTCTACCTGGCGCAGATCAATGATCCGTCGTGGCCGCAGATCGACAGCAAGCTGGCCCTCGTCGACCAGTCGCGCGACAGCCTGCGCCGCGTCGTGCGCGGCATGCCGGCGCGCGACCGCGTGTATGCCGACGTCAAGGCGCGCGCCGCCACGCGCTTCCCGTCGATGACGGTGGCCCGCATCGTTGGCGAGCAGGACAAGGAACTGGTGCTGGGCAGCTACGCCATCCCCGGCACGTTTACCCGCGACGCCTGGGAGAAATACATCCAGCAAGCGTTCCAGGAAGCGGCCAACCGCGAATTGCAAAGCGCCGACTGGGTGCTGAAAACGGCGTCGAAGGACGACCTGACCCTGGAAGGCAGCCCCGAGCAGATCCAGAAAGCCCTGGTCGAACTGTACAAGAACGACTATGCGAAGGAATGGCAGAAATTCCTCCAGGGCGTCAGCATCCGCGAATTGAACGGCTTCGACAACGCGGCGCAAGCCATGAACCGCCTCGGCGACCCGCAATCGTCGCCCATCAACAAGCTGATCGAGACGGTGTACCAGGAAACCTCGTGGGACAATCCCTCGCTGCTGGGCCAGGGCTTGCAGCGGGCGCAGCGCGGGATGATGGACTGGTTCAAGGAAACGGTGCTGCGCCAGAAACCGGCCGTGGCCGGCGGCCAGGCCGGCAGCGCCCTGCCGATGGGGCCCGTCGGCCGCGAATTTTCCGGCGTGGCCCGCCTGGTCGTCGCCCGGGACAAGGATGCCTCGCCGATGCGCGGCTACCTGGCCACGCTGTCCAAGCTGCGCGTGCGCCTCAACCAGATCAAGAACCAGGGCGACACGGGGCCGGGCGCCAAGCAGCTGATGCAGCAAACGCTGGACGGCAGCGGTTCGGAACTGGCCGATGCCCTGAAATATGTCGACGAACAGATGCTGACGGGCATGAGCGATCCGCAAAAGCAGGCCATCCGGCCGCTGCTGGTGCGCCCGCTGATGCAAACCTTCGCCGTCATCGTCAAGCCCACCGAAACGGAAATCAACAAGGTCTGGCTGGCGCAGGTGCTCGAACCGTTCCAGAAAACGCTGGCGGCGAAATACCCGTTCGCGCCCGATTCGCGCACCGAGGCGAGCAACGCCGACATCGGCCAGGTCTTCGGCCCGGAAGGCGCCATCGCCAAGTTCTTCAATACCGCCATCGGACCGCTGGTGGTGCGCCGCGGCGACAGCATCAGCGCCAGGACGTGGGCGTCGATGGGCATCAGCCTGGCGCCGCCCGTGGTGGCCAGCCTGCCGGGCTGGATCGCGCCGCTCAGCGCGAATGGCGTGGCGACGGCGGCCGGCGCCGCCGAAGCGCAGACGCGCTTCGACTTGCAGGCGCTGAGTGCGCCGGGCGCCAGCGAATACACGATCGAGATCGATGGCCAGGCGCTGCGCTGGCGCGGCCAGCCGCAGCCGTGGATACACATGGTCTGGCCCAACCCGCAAGGCGTGCCCGGTTCGCGCATCAGCGCCATCACGCCGGAAGGGCGCAACGTGGTGCTGCTGAATGAGCCCGGCCATTTCGGCCTGAAGAAAATGATCGATTCGGCCAAGCGCACGCGCAAGGAAGGCGGCGTATTCGAACTGAGCTGGGAAAACAGCGGCGTCACCGTGACGGCCAACCTGAAGATCGTCACCACGCCGGCAGCGGCGGCGGCCCCCGCCGGCGGCCAGGGTTTCCGCGGCCTGAAGCTGCCGGAAACGGTGGTCAACAGCGTCCCCGACACGGGCGCCGCACTGGCCGGGAATACGCCATGAGCCGCCCGACACCCACCGCGATCGGCTATTTCGGCAAGATCCCCAGCCGTGGCGACTTCGTCAAGAGCGGCGACAATCCCGCGCTGCTGAAGATGCTCGACGACTGGCTCGCCAACGCCATGGACCTGATGAGCGCCGACGCGCGCTGGAAGCTCACGTATGACGCGCTGGCGCCGCTGCATTTCGCCTTCATCGGCCCGCGCCGCGGACGCGCCATCGCCGGCCACATCGCCGCCAGCAGCGACGCCTCGTCGCGCCGTTTCCCGTTCCTGATGATGAGCGCAATGGAAGTGGGCAACCCGGCCGGCTTCGTGCCCACCAGCCCGCTGGTGCTGTCGCGCCTGTGGAACCGGCTCGATGCGCTCAGCGGCGGCCTGCGCGGCGCCGAAGCGGCTGCCGCGCTGCAGGCGGCAGCCGGCGCCAGCATCGAGCTGGACTTGCGCAGCAGCGCCTATGACGCCGCCTTCGACGACTTCCTCGACCTGCAGACGGTCGGCGCCCTCGACGCGCTGCTGGCGCCGACGGGCTTTGGCGGCTCGGTGCGGCAAGTGCTGCTGGCATTGGGCATGCTGCTGCAGCCCGTCATGGCCAGCAGTTCCAGCCGGCTGGAAAAAAGCCTGGAACTGCCGCTGCCGGACGACCCGCTGTACCGCAACCTGGTGGCGGCGTTCTGGATGCACCTGATCGCGCCCTTCCTGGCGCGCGCCGACTTCGAACTGGCGCTGTTCCTCACCCGCATCCGCGGCCGCCACGCGCTGGTGCTGGGCTTTTGCGGCGCCTCGGCACAGACGCTGCACGCCATCATGGAGCCGCAGGCGGCGCTGGAGCACCATATCGCCTTCGACGACCTGGCCTGGGTCGAGGAACACGTGGGCGCCGACTACGCCATCAAGAAGGTTTCAACCTACCTCGCGCAGGCAAACCTGTCACTCAAATCGGCGCACGACTCGTTTCGCGCCGCCTTCATCGGGACCTGATCATGCGCCAACTCCGGATTGCCCTCCTCGCCTGCCTGGCGCTTGCCGCGTCCGGCGCCCGCGCCCAGGCGGCCGCCGCCCCTGCCGCCATGCCCGCGATACCGGCGGCCGCCACGCCGCAGCCTGGCCAGGTGCTGGCCAGCGGCACGGTGCCCGACGAGGCGTCCAAGGCCGCCGTGCTGGCCCGCCTGCGCGACCTGTATGGCGCCGACAAGGTGGTCGACCAGATCGCCGTCGGCCAGGTCGCGCTGCCGGCCAACTGGAACGCCTACGTGCAAAAACTGCTGACGCCCGACCTGAAGCAGATCCGCCGTGGCCAGCTGACGATCGACGGCAGCGTCGTCAGCGTGCGCGGCGAAGTGGCCAACGAGGCGCAGCGGCAAAAGATCGCCAGCGATATCGCCACCAGCCTCAATCCCACCTACACCGTCAACAATGGCTTGCGCGTCTCCGCGGCGGACCAGAATATCCTCGACAGCACGCTGGCCAACCGCACCATCGAGTTCGAAAGCGGCAAGACCACGCTGACGCCGTCCGGCCGCGCCATCCTCGACGAAATGGGCGCGGCGCTGCAAAAACTGGCGGGACGCAAGGTCGACATCATCGGCCACACGGACAACCAGGGGCTGCGCGCCAGCAATCAGCACCTGAGCCAGGCGCGCGCCGAGGCGGTCAAGGCCTATCTGGCGGCCAAGGGCATCGATGGCGACTTGCTGAGTGCCTCGGGCCAGGGGCCGGACCGGCCCATCGCCAGCAACGACAGCATCGACGGCCGCGCGCGCAACCGCCGCATCGAATTTCGCATGGTCCAGTAAGACCTGGCCGCCACACCCGCCAAGCCATCCGCCACCATTTTCGGGAATACCATGATTTCAGCCGACCAGCTTCTCCTTCCCATCAGCGCCGTACAACCGTGCGGCATCGACCTCTCCTTTTCCGCCGACCTCGATGCGATCAGCCAGGCGCGCAAGTTCGACGATCCCTCGCTCGACCAGGGCGAATGGGTCACCGACCTGAAGGAAGCCGACTGGGATTTCGTGCAGCGCCGCTGCGCCGCGCTGCTGGCCGAAAAAAGCAAGGACTTGCGGCTGGCCGCCTGGCTGGCCGAAGCGAGCGCCAGGCAAGACCATTTGCAGGGGCTGGGCCAGGGCTACCGCCTGCTGGCCGGCCTGTGCCGGCAATACTGGGACCTGGGCCTGTATCCGCAAGCCGATGACGGCGACCACGAGCAGCGCATCGGCAACCTGAGCTGGATTCTCGCGCGCACGCCGGCCCTGGTGCGCGCCATGGCCTTGACGGACAGGCAGTCCGGCGGCTGGTCGAGCATCGACTTCGACGCGGCGCGCAAGCGGGCCGCCAGCAACCAGGATGGCGTCAACGGCGTGAAACTGGCGGACATGGAGGCTGCGCGGCGCAACAATTCGGCGCAGTTCCGCGCCGCCTTCGCCGCCGACGCCCAGTTCTGCCTGGACGCGCTGGCGGAACTCGAGCAGGCCGCCGATGCGCGCCTGGGCCGGGACAGTCCCGGCTTTTCGCTGGCGCGCGAAGCGCTGCAAGCCATGCAGCGCGCGCTGCCCCCGGCCGCCGTCGCTGCCCCGGGCGCGGCAGCGGCCGTGCCTCCTGCCAGCGTCCAGGCGCCTGGCGCCGGCATGCCGCCGCTGCCTGCGGCGGCGCCGGGCGAGATCCACAGCCGCGCCCAGGCCCTGGCGCAGCTGCGCCAGGTGGCGCTGTACTTCCGCCAGACGGAACCCCACAGCCCCGTCTCGTATTTCGCCGACAAGGCGGCCGACGCCGGCGAGCAGACGCTGCACGAATGGCTGCGCGGCGTGGTCAAGGACAGCGCCTCGCTCGCGCATATCGAGGAACTGCTGGGCGTTGCGCCGCCCGCCGGCCAGTAAGCACCCAGGGCCAGCAGGCGGCCCGCTGGGGCCTACCTGATCGTGTACTTGAACTGACCCTGCTTGCCCGCGCTGACCTTGATCTTGCTGATCGCCAGCCCCTCCGCCATTCTCGCCAGCACGGATTCGGCAATTTCCGGCAGCAGGCTGCCGTTGAGGATATGGTCGACGTTGCGCGCCCCCGAATCGACTTCGGTGCAGCGCGCCAGCACGGCCTCCACCAGCGTCTCGTCGTAGCTGAATTCGGCCTGGTGGTTGGCGCCGACGCGCGCGGCGATCCTGCGCAGCTTGAGATCGATGATCCTGGCCAGCACGTCGTCGCCGATCGGATAGTAGGGAATCACCTTCAGGCGCCCCAGGAAAGCCGGCTTGAACACCTTCAGCAGCTGCGGGCGGATGGCCAGTTCCAGCTGCTCCGGCGTGGGCACATCCTCGGGCGCCAGGTTCAGGCATGCCTGCATCATGGTGGCCGACGCCACGTTCGAGGTGAGGATGATGATGGTATTCTTGAAATCGATCTCGCGCCCCTCGGCATCGTCCATCACGCCCTTGTCGAACACCTGGAAGAACAGCTCCATGACGTCGGGATGCGCCTTTTCCACTTCGTCGAGCAGCAGCACGCTGTACGGATTGCGCCGCACGGCCTCGGTCAGCACCCCGCCTTCGCCATAGCCGACATAGCCGGGCGGCGAGCCTTTCAGGCCGGACACGCTGTGCGCCTCCTGGTATTCGCTCATGTTGATGGTGATGAGCTTGCGCTCGCCGCCATACAGGGCGTCGGCCAGCGCCAGCGCCGTTTCCGTCTTGCCGATGCCGGACGGACCGACGAACAGGAACACGCCCTTGGGCTTGTCGGGATCGTCGAGGTTGGCGCGCGAGGTGCGCACGCGCTGCGCCACCGCCTCGATCGCATGGGGCTGGCCCAGCACGCGCTCTTCCAGCAGGTCCTTCAGCTTCAACACGGTGCGGATGTCATCCTTGACCATTTTCCCCAGCGGGATGCCGGTCCAGCCGGCGACGATTTCCGCCACCACGTGGCCATCGACCTGCACCGGCACCATCGGCGTCTCGCCCTGCAATGCGCGCAATTGCTGCAGCAGCGCCTGCAGGTCGCCGGCCTGGCTGGCGTCCGGCCTGGCCGCACCGGCGTCCTCGAGTTCCTGGCGCGCCGCCCGCACTTTTTCGCTGAGTGCCTTTTCCGTTTCCCAGCGTGCCGCCAGCGCCCCGTGTTCGCCGGCGGCGGCGCCGCGCGCCGCGCGCAACGCCTTCAGGCGCGCCGCATGGCTGGCGCCGCCGCTTTCCTCGCGCGCCAGGGCCGACGCCTCCGCATCGATGCGTTCGAGCTGGCGCGCCAGGCTGTCGAGCAGCGCCGGCGTGGCGCGCTGTCCCAGCGCCACCCTGGCGCAGGCCGTATCGAGCACGCTGATCGCCTTGTCCGGCAGCTGGCGTCCCATGATGTAGCGGTGCGACAGGCGCACGGCCTCGGTGATCGCCTCGTCGAAGATGCGCACGTTGAAATGCTTTTCCATCAGCGGCGCCATGCCGCGCAACATCGCGCACGCCAGTTCCTCGCTCGGTTCCTCGATCTTGACCACCTGGAAACGGCGCGCCAGCGCGGCATCCTTCTCAAAATATTTCTTGTACTCGCCCCAGGTGGTGGCGGCGATGGTGCGCAGCTCGCCCCGCGCCAGCGCCGGTTTCAGCAGGTTGGCGGCGTCGTTCTGCCCGGCGCTGCCGCCCGCGCCTATCATCGTGTGCGCCTCGTCGATGAAGAGGATGATCGCATGCGGGCTTTTACTCACTTCGCCGATGACGTTTTTCAGGCGGTTCTCGAACTCGCCCTTGACGCTGGCGCCGGCCTGCAGCAGTCCCATGTCCAGCGTGTGGATTTCCACGCCCTGCAGGATGTCCGGCACGTCGCCCTGCACGATGCGCAGCGCCAGTCCTTCGACCACCGCCGTCTTGCCGACGCCCGCCTCGCCCGTCAGGATCGGGTTGTTCTGGCGCCGCCGCATCAGGATGTCGATGGCCTGGCGGATTTCCAGGTCGCGCCCGATCACCGGATCGATCTTGCCGTCGCGCGCGCGCGCCGTCAGGTTCACCGTGAACTGGTCCAGCGCCGGCGTCTTCGATGCCGCCGCGCGGCCTTGCAGTTCGCTCACAGGGTCGCCGCCCGCGCCGTCGGCCGCCGTTTCGCCAGCGGCGGCTCCCGCAAGCTCCTGCGAACCCTCGGTCAGCGACTCCAGCTTGTGTTTGAGCTCGTCGAGCTTGAACTGCTGGAACAGGGCCGAGCCGCGGTACGCGAGCTGCGCCAGTTCCGGCTCGGTCAGCAGCGCCTGCAGCAGGTGCGCGCTGCGGATGCTTGCCTGGTGTCCGGCCCGCAGGTCGAGCGAGGCGATCAGCCAGGCGTGCTCGAACAGTTTCGGCAGCCGCGGCGAAAACACGGGCGTGCGCGCGTTCCCCGTCTGCAGCCGGCCTACCTCGGCCCGCAGGTCCGCTTCCAGCATGCCGACGCTGATGCCGCTGCGGCGCGCGATCAGCACGAAATCGCTGCGCGGCTGTTCCAGCAAGGCCAGGAATACGTGCTCCAGGTCGACCTCGTACTGTCCCAGGCCGACGCAGATACTGGCGGCGCGCGTGGCGGCAATGCGGCAGGTGTCATTCAGCTTGCTGATCAGCGTCTTCAGGTTGATGCTCATGGGGAAGCGGTCCTTGTGTCGGGTTGGAAGGGAGGCGGAATCGGTGTTACGGTTCAGGCAAGCGCGTGCAATTCGTAGCGGACGTCGGCGCGGTCCTGCGCTTCGCCGCCCGTGATGAGGAAACTGTCCCAGCCCAGCCTGCCGCCGCCGCGCGGCTCGTCCAGGCGCACGCCCTGCACGTCGCTGGCGCGCAGCACCAGCTGCACCTCGTACTCGAGGCACAGGCTGGTGAACATGGCGAGCATTTTCTCCAGCGCCCGCGCGGCCGCGCCGCCGGGCAGGAAGGCGTCGAAATGCGCGCGCGCCAGCGGGCCGATGGTCAGCCGCATGCGCAGGTCGCGCTGCCACACGCGCCCGCCCACCAGCGCGGTGGCGCCCAGCACGGCGTTATTCGCGCCCAGGGTGCTTTGCTGCTCGCGCGGCACGTCGTACCAGCAGCCGATGAACTGGCTGACCGTGACGCGCTGGCCGAAATATTCGGACAGCACCTGGCCCATCATCACGGCCGAAGGCGGCCGGTGGCGCATGGCGGCGGCAAAAAAGCCCACCGATTCGTCCAGCACGCCATCGCCGGACAGGCGCTCGCGCAGCGAAGCGTGGCCCAGCCCCGCCAGCGACAGCAGCAGCGGCAGGAACTGGTCCTTGCCGTCCAGCTGGTACTTCAGCTCGAGCCGGTACTTGCGCCAGGCTTCGTAAAACAGGGCCAGGGCGCGGTTCGAAAACGTGTCGAGGAAGGCGCGCGGCCCCTCGTCCCTGGACTCGAACTGGTGGCTGGCGATGCGTTCCGTGTAGTGCGCCGGCAGCGCGCCGGCGACGCCGAGAAAACCCATGAAGGCGGGCGTGATGCGCACATACTTGAGCTGCGCACTGCGCAGCGCCGCACCCAGCGCGCCGGCATCGGTCGCCAACCCGCGCGGCTCCGGCCGCAGCGCTTCGATCTGGCTGGGGGCGAAGTCGAGCGAGACGGAATTCTGGAAGCGCAGGAAGTTGGCCACCGCCCCTTCGTGCGGCATGCCGTTGCGCCGCAGCCAGAGTTCCAGCAGCCGCACCGCCTGGAAGTACTGGAAACGGTACGGTTGCGCAAACAGGCGCTCGATTACACTAGGCTCGAATCGCCGCTTCGTGGTTTGCATCGCAACAGCTCCTCTCCCGATTTCTTCGCCACCAGCACCAGTTGCGTGAAGCTGTTCGCATGCACATACAGCCCCAGGAAACAGTCGATGACCTGGGCGAAGGCATGGATGCCGCTGCCGACGAACGCCTCCTCGTCCAGCGTCAGCCGCACTTCGATGCCGCGCACCAGGCAGGCGAAGGGATTACCGGGCAGCCAGGCATTGACGGCCTTGTGGGCAATCGCCGTCAGGCCGCGGATCTGCCGCTGCGAGGTCGGCGAGCGCGGCAAGTCATACAGGGCCAGCATCTCCTGGAAGGCTTCCAGGCCGCTGCCGGCCAGCGACAGGTGGTTCAGCGACAGGTGCGAGATCAGGCGCCAGTGGGCGCCCCGCCCCCGTTCGAATCGGTGCGACTCGGTGGGCTTGCGCAGCAGGCTGATGCTGCGCACGCTGGAGCCGCCCTCGAGGAACAGGTCGCCGCCGTGCAAGCCATAGGTCAGCTGCGCCGGCAGGTCGCGGTTGGTGCAGCTCAGTTCCAGGCTGAGCGTATCCGTTTCCACGGCGGCCGGATCGAAGTCGATATCGACGATCGAGATCTCCGTTTCATGGCCGGGACTCTTGTGGGCGATGACTTCGTCGCGCCGCATCACCCAGTAATGTCCGTCCCTGGCCGGCGTTTCGCCGTGGCGCAGCGAATAGAACGGCCGGAATTCGACCACCGACTCGCCTTGCGGCGTCTGCCGCACCAGCTTGACCGCCTCGATGGCGTGCACCTCGAACGCATACGCGCGGCGCGCGTCGGCCAGCACCGGGTAGCTGGCGGCAGTATGCGTGATGCGTATCGGCTCGCCGCGCTGGCGGAACAGGTTGACCACCGGCGTGCAACCGAGCAGCAGGTTATGCGTCGCCATGGTGCCCAGCAGGCGCGCCGTATTCGAGTCGGTGCGCAAGCCGCTCAGGGCCAGGTGCAGGGTAACGCGGCGGCATCCGGCCGGCAGCACGGCGCACAGCGCGCCCAGGTCGATGTCGAAGAAATTGAATTTTTCGGGAAAACAGAAATACTCGGTCAGCAGCCGGTACGCCGGATGCGAGCGGGCCGCGAACGGGATCAGCGCATCGTCTTCGGCGAAACCGGCGCTGCTGACGGGATTGACGGCCAGCGCGATCCAGCGGCCGCTGTCGTCCGCCTCGGCGTATGCCTGCACGGTGCGCATGAACAGCGCATCGCGCAGCGCGGCGCAAAACGAGGGCTGGCCGTCGATGAAGACGCGCAGCGATGGCAGACCCAGCTGGGCCAGCGAGATCTGCCCGGCAGTCGATTCGAGGCGCATGCTCACGCCCGAGGTGGCGCCGGATGGCAGCTGCGCCTGCTCCGGCGCGGCGATGATGGGGGAAAACGCCGCATGCGTGAGCGCCAGCGGCGCCACGGTGACGGCATACGCGGTGCGGAAGGTGCAGGCCACGCCCTTCACGGGACGCGTCGTCAGTTCCGTGCCGCGGGCGATTTCGGTGGCCGCCGTCAGCTGCGCCGCTGCGGCCGCATAATCCATGCGGGCGATCGAACAGCTGGGGAAAGGCCGCAGATAATGCGGATACAGCACCTCGAACAGGGCTTCGGTGAATTCGGGATAGTCGTCGTCGAGGCGCTTCGAGATACGCGAATTGAGCAGCGCGAAGGACTGGATCATGCGCTCGATATGCGGGTCTTCGCACACTTCGCCGCCCATCAGCAAACGCCCGGCGATCTTCGGATAGCGTTCGGAAAACTCGCGCGAATAGCGGCGCAGGAATCCCAGCTCCCGCTCGTAGTACGGTAACAGTTCTTCCAAGGTCAGGCTCCCGTCTGCGCCGCGCGGCGCCCCTTGCTGATGGTGTAGTGCAGGCTGGAAGGCTGCAGGATGGCGTCGAAATTGACGGGTTCGTGCGCCGCGTGCACCACCAGCAGCGCGCTGATGGCGAAATTGAGGCGGTTGATCGAACCTTCCTGGATTTCCAGCGAAGCGCGCACATTGCGCAGGCGCGGCTCGTGGCGGGCGATGGCCTTTTCCAGGCACTGGCAGATATGCGCGCGGTCATCGGTGCTCGACAGGCTCAGGCCGGCGAAATCGTTCAAGCCATAGGTGATGATGGACTTGCCGCATTCGGGGAACTTTTTCAGCAGCGCCTCGGGCAGCACCGTGCGCGTGTTGAGCAGCGCCTCCAGGTCGCGCGCCACGGTATCCTTCAGGTCCTCGAGCGAAAGGCGCGAGATGGTGCCGCTGGAAGCGCCATGGACGGGCGTGTCCATCAGGCGGTCGAACAGGCCCGGCGTAAAACCTTTCATAGGCATCCCGCATCAAGAGGTGGGAAGGGCCCGCAACCCGCGGCCTGGACAGCCAGCGGCGGGTACGGCAGGCATGCGCGCGAGCGCGCGGTACGGCGCTGTCAGACTGTCTTGTTGGCCGACAGGTCCCAGCCGCCGGAGGTATTGCCGCCCGAACCGCCGCCGACTTTTTGCTGCGTGTATTTCCACTTGACCTTGGAATACTTGAGCGACAAGTCTTCGCCGAGAATGTCGCCGGCGGCCACCGAGGGAGCCACGCTGCTGATCATCACGTTCTCGAGTTCGATTTCAAAGTACTTGATGCGCTCGCCCTGGCCATCGGCGCGCAGAAACTCGAGCTTGGCTTTCGGTATGGTTTTGCCTGAGGAGCAGGTCTGCAGCAGCAAGGGACTGGCCAGGTCGGCCATCTTGGCGATGACGATGTCCTTGTGCTCCGTGCGTTCGGCCGTATGGCCGCCGCCCGTCGATGCCGTCGCCGACTTCGGTTGCAATACCTGCCACTGGACCGACTTGCATTCGATCCAATCTTTATGGCTGTTGTCCGTGGATTCGCCTTTGATGCCGTCAATTTGCAAGTAAACGTCGATTGCCATGTTATTCCTTTCAAGGGTAGGAAGAAAAATGCCTTACGATTTGGTCGACTGCGGAAGCTCCGCGACCAAACGGAGTGAAACGGATAATTCGTCGAGCTGGAAATGCGGGCGCAGGAAGGACACGGCGCGGTACACGCCGGGACGGCCCGGCACTTCGGCCACCTGCACGGACGCTTCGCGCAGCGGGAACTGGGCTTTCTGTTCCTGGCTGGCGTTATCGTCGAGCAACACATACTGCATCAGCCAGCGGTTCAGGAAATCCTCGACGTTGGAGGCGGCGGCGAAGCTGCCGATCTTGTCGCGCATCATGGCCTTCATGTAGTGGGCGATGCGCGACACGGCAAAGATGTATTGCAGCTGGGCCGACAGCACCGCGTTCGCATTGGCCGAATCGGTGTTGTATTTTTTCGCCTTCTGCGCCGATTGGGCGCCGAAGAACGCGGCGTAGTCCGTGTTCTTGCAATGCACGAGCGAGATGAAGCCCAGGTCGCTCAATTCCTTTTCGCGGCGGTCCGTGATGGCGATCTCGGCCGGGCATTTCAAGGCCACTTCCCCTTCGTCCGTCTTGAAGGTATGCGTCGGCAAGTCTTCCACCAGCCCGCCGCCCTCCACGCCCCGGATGGCCGCGCACCAGCCGTAGTCCTCGAAGGCGGCCGTGAGCTTGGTGCCGAAGGCATAGGCGGCGTTGCACCACAGGTACTTCTGGTGGTCGGTGCCGTCCACGTCCTCGACGAAATTGAAGCCTTCCACGGTGGCGCCATCGGCCGGGTTGAATGGCAGGCGCCCCAGGAAACGGGGCAAGGTCAGGCCCACATAGCGGGCATCTTCCGATTCGCGCAGCGATTTCCACTTCGCGTATTCGACCGTGTCGAAGACCTTGGCCAGGTCGCGCGGCTTGCCCAGGTCGCTGTAGCTTTCCAGGCCAAACAGTTCCGGCGAGGCGGCCGAGATGAACGGCGCGTGGGCAGCGGCGGCCACGTGCGACATCTGCTCGATGAAATACATGTCTTCCGGCTGCCGGCTGAATTCGAAGTCGCCCAGCAAGGTGCCGAACGGGGCGCCGCCAAACGTGCCGAATTCCTCTTCGTACACCTTCTTGAACATGGTCGACTGGTCGAATTCCAGCGCGCTCTGGAAATCCTTGACCAGCTCGCGCTTGGTCGCGTTCATCATCTTGATCTTCAGGTTCGTGCCGGTCGACGTGTTCTTGACCAGGTAATGCAGGCCGGTCCAGCTGCTTTCCAGCTTCTGGAATTCGGGCGCATGCATGATCGCGCTCAGCTGCTGGGAAATCAGCCGGTCCAGCTCGGCCACGCGGGCATCGATGGTCGCCGCCAGGTTGTTCGACACCACCACCGTGCCGTCCATGACCTGGCTGACCAGTTCGGAAATGAGGTCCTTGGCGCGGGCATGCTCGACGCTGGACTTGGCCACCTTGCTCTGTTCCACGATCTGGTCGAGCAAGTCGATCTCGGTGCTGGCGGAGGCGGTCAATGAGGGAGTCATCTGTGCGGACATATCAGTCTTTCCTGACGTGGGAGTGTTGTTCCAGCTGGGCCAGCTTCTCGGTACTGTTGAGCACATCGTTGAGGATGTCTTCCAGCTTGTCGTTGCCGGCCAGCTTGTTGCGCAGGTCGGCCAGCTTGGTGCGCGCCTCGAGCAGCTTGCGCAACGGCTCCACCTGCTCCACCACCGCCTCGGGACGGAAGTCGCTCATCGAATGAAACTTGAGTTCGATGCCGAACTGGCCGCCAGCGTCGCTCAGCTCGTTGGGCACGCGGAAGGTCGCGCGCGGTTCGATGCCCTTCAGCACGGCATCGAAGTTGTCGCGGTCGATGTCGACGAACTTGCGGTCCTTCAGGCGCTTCTGTTCCAGTTCGGAATTGCCGCCGAAGTCGCCCACCACGCCGACCACGAAGGGCAGCTCCTTGTTCTCGATCGCGTCGCCGATCTCGACGTCATACGTCATCTGCACGCGCGGCGGGCGTACCTTTTGCAGGCGCTTCTGGACACTATCTTTCTTCGACATGACATCCCCTTCGAAAAGAATCGGCAACATCGGCGATGCGCCTGTTGAACTGCGGCGTTTGGCTAGTCACTGCTCACTTGAGCGCATTGAATGGATTGGCGCTGCCCTCGTCGGCGCTGCGCTTGCCTTGCTGCTTGCGCGCCGGACGCGCCGGCGCCTTTTCCGGCGGCGGCACGAGGACGCTTTCGCCCAGGCTCTCGCGCAGCAGCTTGGCCAGGTCCTGCGATTCGGCACGCAACGGGCCGGACAGGTTGTTCTGGCGGCTCAAGTCGGCCAGCGCCCGCGTCGACAGGCGCAGCCCGCTGATGGCGATCACGCTGTTGGCCAGCTTGTCGGCCGGATCGCGCACCAGCACTTCCTGCGCATTCAGGATGGCCTCGCCATACTGGCCCGCCTCGTAGCGCGTCTGCGCCATGCGTACCCACGGCTGCTTGTCGGCCGGGAAAGCGACGGCGGCCTGTTGCCACAGCCCCAAGGCCGCCTCGTTACTGCCGCTACTGGCCGCCTGCGCCGCCCTGGACATCATCTCGTCCATCGTGGGCGGCGCCATGACGGCCGGCTTGGCCGCGGGCGTGGTGTCGCAGGCACTCAGTGTCAAGGCACATGCAATTGCTGCGAGCAGCGAAACCGATCGTGTCATATGGTGCTTTCCCTCACAAAAAAGACGCGTTGACGATCAAAATAAAGTTGTAATTTATAGTTGCTAATTATTTATTTTTCGGAGCCTAACATGATTTGAATATTTATCGCGCTCAATAGAAAATACGCGAAAACTCACTATTCATGCGGCTTTCCGGGCAGCGTGCGCTATGGAAACGTACCGTACGCGCCCTTCCTCAAGATAATGTTATGGTGCTTTCAGTTGCGAAAAAAGCACCACCTTGTGCGATGCAAAGGGTGGATGATTTCAGCGGCAAGAACACGGTAGCGGCATGCCGGCGCGGACGGGTCAACCGGTCTCCGCGCCTCACTTGGTCAGGCAAAAGGGCAATCCATGAGCGTTGCAAACAAACTGTTGTGGGGCGAAGGCCTGTTCTTGCGGCCCCAGCATTTTCAGCAGCAAGACCAGTATCACGAACACCGCCTGCATGAGAGCGTCAAGGCGCTGCATCCATACGCATGGGGCGTGAGCCAGCTGCAGATAGACCGTGATGCGCTCGGCAACCATACCTTGCGGCTGCTGGAGCTGTCGCTGATCTTCCAGGACGGCGAAATCTACAACGCGGCCGGCGCCGACGAGCTGCCCGAGGCGATCGACCTTGGCAACCTGCCGCCGTCGCAGCAGTCCGTGACGTTTTACGCCGCCCTGCCCGCGTTCAAGCAATTCGGCGGCAACTTTGCCTCGGCCGGCCAGCCCAACAGCGCGGCACGCTACGGCCAGGCCAATCTCAGCACGCCGGACCTGTACACGCAGGCCGCGCAGGCCGAACTCACCTACCTGAAGAAATCGCTGCGCCTGGTGGCGGAATCGGATCCGCGCGACTCCTACGTGAGCTTCCCGCTGCTGCGCCTGCGACGCCTGTCGACGGGCGGCTTCGAGCAGGACCCGGCCTTCGTGCCGCCCAGCCTGTCGATCCGCAGCGCACCGCTGCTGTTCCTGCAGCTGCGCCGCCTGATCGACGCGCTGCAAGCCAAGGTCAATGCCCTGTATGGCCACCATCGCGAGCCGAGCAAGAGCGTGATCGAGTTCCGCTCCGGCGACATGTCCTCGTTCTGGCTGCTGCATACGGCCAGTTCGGCCTTTGCCTCGCTCAGTCATTACTTCCACCATCCGGCCCTGCATCCCGAGCGCCTGTACGAGCAGTTGCTGGGCCTGGCCGGCGCGCTGATGACGTTTTCGAAAACCCATGCGCTGGCCGACCTGCCGGCGTACCGGCACGCCGATCCCGGGCCGCCGTTTGCGCAGCTGCACGCGATCATCCGCGAATTGCTCGACACGGTGATCTCGTCGAAGTATTTTGCGATCGCGCTCAGCGAAACCAAGCCGTCCTACCATCACGGCAAGCTCGATTCGGAAAAAATCGACGGCAAGACCGCGTTTTACCTGGGCGTCTCGGCCGACATGCCGGGCATGGAGCTGGTCGACGTGGTGCCGCTGCGCTTCAAGGTGGGCGCGCCCGACGACGTGGAAAAGTTCGTGCTGTCGGCCTTGCCCGGCGTGCGCCTGCAGCATGCGCCGCAGGTGCCGGCCGCCGTGCCGGTCCGCCCGGATGCGTACTACTTCACCATCGAGGCCAAGGGCCAGATGTACGAGCGCATGCTGCAGGCGCAATCGGTCCTGATTTATGTCCCCTCCGGCATGCGCGACCTGAAGCTCGAGCTGGTCGCCGTCACCTCCTGACATAGAAATGACACGATGAACCTCTCCGCTCCCCCTTCCCTGATGTCCGGCAGCCAGGCTGCCTATTCGGCCAGCGTGCTTGCCGGTCCCGGCACCGAACACACGCTGATGGACCTGATGTACGACGGCTTTTACGCGCTGTTCATGCTGAAGAACGGCAGCGGCCCGCAGGACAATGCCGATTTCATCGCCAAGATGACGCAGTTCCTGGACGAATTCGGCCGCGGCGCAAAGAAACAGGGTGCCTCGGCCGACGATATCGACGCGGCCAAGTACGCGTTCTGCGCGGCCGTCGACGAAATCATCCTGCGTTCGCCCTACAGCATCCGCGACGAATGGGCGCGGCGCCCCTTGCAGCTGGTGCTGTTCGGCGACCAGCTGGCCGGCGAGAATTTCTTCATCCGCCTCGAAGCGCTGCGCGCGCGCGGCAGCGCCCACCTGCAGGCGCTCGAAGTGTTCCACATGTGCCTGCTATTGGGTTTCCAGGGCCGCTACATCCTCGAAGGCCCGGAAAAGCTCAATTACCTGACGGCGCGCCTGGGCGATGAAATCGCCCAGATGAAGGGCAAGAAGACGGGCTTCGCGCCGCATGCGGAACGGCCGGACCAGATCATCCACAAGCTGCGCAACAATGTGCCGCTGTGGGTGCTGTGCTCCGTGTTCGCGCTGATCTGCGCGCTCGGCTACCTGGGCTTGCGCACCACGCTGGCGAAAAATACCGAGGAGCAGATGCATGCCTACCAGGATATCGTCAAACTGGCGCCGCGCGTGGCCAACCTGAGCATCACCTTGCCGTGATGGGCGACACGCCACAGGGCGACGGCGGCGCGCCGCAGGGACAGTTCGGCACCGGCTTGAGCCAGCATGCGCGGCTGATCGCGCTGGCGACGGCCCAGCCATCGGAGCAGGCGCAATCGCTGATGGCGGAGCAGTTCGACGGCAGCGAAGCCGTCAACGAACTGTTCCGCTTCGACGTCGACGCCCTCAGCACCGCCGCGTCGCTCGACCTGGCCTCGTTCATCGGCGAGGAAATGACGCTCACCTTGCTGCAGCCCGACGGCAGCCAGCGCGCCTGGCACGGCCTGTGCACGGATTGCGCCTGGCTCGGTGCCGATGGCGGCGTGGCGCGCTACCGGCTGCGCCTGGAACCGGCGCTGGCCCTGCTGCACCTGCGCCGCGACTGCTATATTTTCCAGGACAAGAACGCGCGCGACATCGTCAGCGAGCTGCTGGCCGACTATCCGCAAGTGCGCTACCGCTTCGACATCAGCCAGCCGCTGGCCACGCGCGCAGTCTGGACCCAGTACCGCGAAAGCGACTTCGCTTTCCTGGCGCGGGTACTGGCCTTCGAGGGCTTGAACTGGCGCTTCGAGCATGAGCAGCCGGGCGGCGCGCAGGACGGCGGTGCAGGCCAGGGACAGTCCAGGCACACGCTGGTGATCTTCGACAGCAAGGCCGGCGCGCCCGACACGCCTGGCGGGGCCGAGCTGCGCTTTCACGGCGTGCGCGCCAGCGACAGCGATGACGCCATCGACAGCTTCGGCGCGCGCCGCCAGGTGCAATCGAACGCCGTCGGCATCAGCAGCTGGGACCCGCAGCAAGTGACGGCGCCGGCCGCCGAACACGCCTCCAGCCTCGATGCGGGCACGCTGCCGCAGCTGGCCGTGTATGACGGCGCCGGCGAGCGGCGCCATGCCGACCGGGCCGCGGCCAGTCCGCACGGCGCACGCATGCTGCAGGCGCTGGAGCTGGAAAACAAGCAGTTTGACGGCGCCGGTGCCGTGCGCCGGCTGGCCGCCGGCCACGCCTTCCGCCTGCTGCAGCACGCACAGTACGCCGATGGCGCCAACCAGTTCAGCGTGCTGTGGGTGGAGCACCAGGCGCGCAACACTGCCGGCCCGGCCGGCGGCGGCTTGACGGGCGCGCTGTCGCGCCTGGCCAGGGTCGCCAGCCTCGATGGCGTGGCCGACTGGATCGCCGGCCAGGTCGAGGCCGGCACCTACCGCAACCGCTTCGGCTGCGTGCGCAGCAGCGTGGCCATCGTGCCGCGTGCCACGGCGGAAAGAGCGCAAGCCGTGGCGCTGGGGCCGCAGACGGCGCTGGTGGTCGGCCTGGCCGACAGCGTGGCCACCACGGGCCGCGACCACCAGGTGCGCATCCAGTTTGCCTGGCAGCGCGGCGCCGCCGCCAATCCGGGCGGCCTGGCGCACAACACGGACCGGCAAGGCAACGCGCCGGGCAATGAAGCGTCCGGCACCTGGGTGCGCGTGGCCGAGGCGCTGGCCGGCCCGAACTGGGGTTCGCAATTCACGCCGCGCATCGGCACGGAAGTGCTGGTCGACTTCATCGAAGGCGACATGGACCGCCCGCTGGTGGTGGCCCAGCTGTACACGGGCAGCGACACGCCGCCCTACGCGGCCGGCGTCGACGCCGATGTCAACCATGCCGGCGTGCTGTCGGGTATCCACAGCAGCAACTTCGACGGCGCCGGCTACAACCAGTGGGTGCTCGACGATACGCCGGGCCAGCTGCGCACCCGGCTGGCGTCGAGCAGCGCCGCCACCGAACTCAATCTGGGCTACCTGGTCCAGCAAGGCGCCGCGTCCGCGCAACGCGGCGCCTATCGCGGCCACGGCTTCGAATTGCGCACGGACGCGTGGGCCATGCTGCGCGCCGGCGAAGGCTTGCTGCTCTCGGCCACGGCGCGCGCGCGGCAGGGCAGCGGCGTCGCATCGACCCAGCTCGACACCCGGGAAGCGCTGGACCTGCTGCGCGGCGCCTATGAGCTGAACAAGGCAACGGCCGCGGCGGCGGGCCAGCAGCATGCGCTGGTGAGCAAGGATGCCAACCAGGCGCAGCTGGACCTGGCCAGCCAGATCGACCCGAAACAGGATGGCAAATACCAGGGCAGCGTGGGCGGCCACGAAGCCTTCAAGGCCGGCAACGGCGCCCGCGCGCCCGACACCGCCCAGCCCGTGGAACGCTACGCCAAGCCGCTGGTACTGATGGAAGGGCCGAACAACATCAACTGGGCCACGCCCGCCTCGACCGTGCTGTTCGCGGGCCAGCACCTGCATGCGACGGCGCAGACGGACCTGCACCTGGCGGCCGGCCATACGGTGGCTTCGGTGGCGGCCAATGCCGCCACCCTGTTCAGCCAGGACGGCGGCATCTCGGCCATTGCGGGCAACGGTCCCGTCTCGCTGCAAGCCCATACCGACCAGCTGGAGATTTTGGCCGACAAGGCCATCACGGTGATCTCCGTGAGCGACGTCATCGAGATCAAGGCCAACCAGAAAATCACCGTGCAGGCGGGACAATCGTCGATCACGCTCGAAGGCGGCGACATCACCTTCAAGTGCCCGGGCAACTTCACCGTCAAGGGTGGCCAGCATCTCTTCAACGGCGGCGCCAGCGCGGCCGCCGGCCTGCCGCCGCTGCCGGACAGCCGCCTGAAACTGTTCGACGAAGGCTTCGTGCTGAAGGACCGCGACACGGGCGAACTGATGCCGCGCCAGCCCTACCGCGTGAAGCGCGCCGACGGCACGTACGAAACGGGCATGACGGACGCCAGGGGCTTGACGCACGTGGTCGCCGCGGCCGCCGTCGAGGCGCTGGTGATCGAATTGCTGAAATCGCCGGGCCAGGCGCCCGAGGCGGCGGAAGATCCCGCGCCGGCGCCACCCGCCCCGGCAAAAACGCCGGCCGGCCGCGCTCCCGCGCCAGGCACGACGGGTAAGGCGCCGCAGCGCGTCCCGCCGGCCAGACCCGAACCGAAATTCAAGGATAGCGCCACATCGAGCACCAGCCCGGTCGACAACAAGCAGCGCAAGGAAGTGCTGATCAAGCGGCCCGCCTGCTGGATCGCGGACTATGAAAAGGAGATCGACGTCTCCAGCGTCCCGCGCTACAACAACACCTTCGGCACCAGCGGCGCGCCGCATAACTATTTCGACACCGTGCGCTACAAGATCTACGTGCCCGTGAAATCGAACACCAGCATCATCGCCGAATTGCGCGTCAAGGTGATCACGGTGCTCGAGCCGGCCGACCAGGCGCTGGAAGACCGCGAGCGGGGCACCGAGCAGGCCGCAACGCGGGCCAAACAGCGCGCCGCCGTCATCAAGTACGTCAAGGGCATCGCCACCGCAGGCCTGGAAGCCCACTGGAACAATAAATTCCAGATGGAAATCAGCGACCCCGAATGCGGCACGCGCATCCTGCCCATCGTCTACCGCGTCGTCTATGTGGAGAGCAACGAGCATTACATCATGCAGATCCACAAGCGCTACGACCGCGAAGGCGTGACGGGCACCGTGATCGACGTATCGGCGTCGACCAATGGCCAGGTGCACGCGCATGAATTCGGCCACTGCTATGGCTTGCCGGACGAATACTCGTACGTGGCGGGCGACGACGAAACCGTCAAGTACAAGAAACCGGACGGCACCTGGGACGCGCCCGTGCCCTCGCTGTCGGACGATGAGGAACCGGAACCGGCCGCTGCCAACATCATGAACTCGGCCGGCTCCATCATCCTGCGCCCCCGGCACGCCTGGCAACTCGCCATCGAAGTGCAGGAGCTGCTGCGGACGAAAATAGGACGGAAGATCAAATGCGATATCATCCTGAACGGCTCCTAATCGCACTGCTCGCAGTGTCCCTACAACTCCCAGGAAACGCCATGCCGAACGACGTCCTCTCCATCAGCGCCCGCTGCATCGACAATCCGGCCTGCATTTTCACGGGCGGCGACATGCGCGTCGAGGTGCTCATCCAGAATACCGGCAACGGGGAAGTCGGCTATCCGCTCGAATACATGCAACTGCGGGGACCCAACATGCGCCTCATCGACAACGCCAGCGAACAAAGCCAGGTCTTGAAGACGGGCCTGGCAAACCATGCCCTGAAGCGCGCCTTCACCAGAATCGCGCCGGGCCAGTCGGTTGCGCTGCAAAGCATCATCAAGAACTCGGAACTGCTCATGTTCCGCAAGGAATTCGTCGACGTGACGGCCGAAATCGGCGTCTCGACCAACATCCAGGCCGGCGACAGCGAGGAATTGCTGCCA
The DNA here is from genome assembly GCF_030397695.1 of Janthinobacterium sp. SUN118. Lineage (NCBI taxonomy): Bacteria > Pseudomonadati > Pseudomonadota > Betaproteobacteria > Burkholderiales > Oxalobacteraceae > Janthinobacterium > Janthinobacterium sp. SUN118. The sequence goes on from NZ_JAPUBV010000004.1 coordinate 284,400, forward strand.
TTCAAGGGCAGCGCCAGCCTGAAAATCATCGGCAAGGACACGCTGGAGCGCGAGGCGCAGCGGCGATAAGGCCGCTATCGCACCGGGACAGGGCCGCTGGCGCGGACCTGGGCGACCGGCGCCTCCGCGCCGGCGTGCAACTGGCGCCAGAACGGCGCGTCGGGCCAGCGCTGCTCCCAGCCGTAGTATTGCCGGCGCTGCGCCAGGTACTGCCCGTAGCGCTGCATCACCGTGTGCGCAACATCGCCCAGCGTGGACTGGCCGGCGATGGCGCCGGCCGCCGCCATGCCGTTGGCGAGCGCCTTGACGATGCCGTGCGACGTGACGGGATCGTAAGCCGAGGCGGCGTCGCCGATGGCCAGCCAGCCGTCGCCATGCAGCTGGTCGAGACAGTACGATGGCGCGGGAAAGCTTTGCACGCCGCCCGCCAGCGGCGCCATGCCGCGGGCCAGGGCGGCCGTGTTGGGCGCGGCCGCCAGCCATGCCAGCCAATGGCCGACTTGCTGCAGGCGCTGCGCCTTGACGGTGGCCGCATCGCCGTAAAACGCCAGCAGCAAGGTGGCATCGGGCAGATGGGCGCCATACCACCAGCCATGTTCGACCGCTTCCAGGTGCGTCAGGCCGGTATCGGCGTGCCCGCCGCCGCCGGCGGGCGGCGCGAAGCGCATGGCCAGGCACACCAGCGGCAGGCTGTCGACCTTGCGGCTGCCGCGCTGGCGCGCGAAGACGGCGCGCGTGCCGCTGGCGTCGACCACCAGCTCGGCATGGATGCTGGCCTGGCGCAAGGACCCGGGCGCACCGAGCGCCAGTTCCAGTCCATGGCCGCCGCCAGGCACCGGTGCCGAAGCGGCCAGGCTGGCGTGCATCAGCACTTCCGCGCCGCGCAAGCGGGCCTGCCGCGCCAGGAACTGGTTGAAGCGGGCCCGCTCCAGGTGCCAGCCATGGCCCAGTGGATTCATCAGTGCATCGTTGTAGCCGCGCTTCTCGCTGCCCCACCAGGAACAGCTGCCATGGCAAGGCGCGTGCGCTTCCGCAAAAAAATCCCGAGCGATACCCAGCGCCTGGAACAGGCGGTTCGCCTCGGGCGGGATGCTTTCGCCGATGCGAAACTGCGTGTAGTCGCCGGCCTCGATGACGATCACGTCATGCACGCCAAGCTGCGCCAGCGCCAGCGCGCAGGCGCAGCCGGCCGGGCCGCCGCCGATGATGGCGACCCGGTAGCGCTGCCTGGCCGGCGCAGCCGAAGCGGAGTGCGGCGCTGTCACCAGCATCAGGATTTCGGCTTCGGCCGCGGATTGGGCCGGTACACCTTGTCGATGGCCGTGTTGCGCCAATACTCGACCAGATTGCTTTCGTCGCTGTCGAACAGGCTCGCCACTTCCAGGTAGTAGTCCTTGCAGATGGCCTTTTCGCCGTCCTTGCGCGCAATCGCCGTGCCTTGCACGACCACGCCGATGCGGTGCCAGTTCAGCAGGAACTGCGCGCGGTCCTGGTAGCGCCCCACATGCATGGCGGGCCGGTCGATCTCCGCATTGTCCGGGGTCGTCGATGGCACGCCGTCGGCCCGCGTGCCCTGGCCGCGCACGGAATAGCGCGGCGTCGCCAGTTCGCCGCCGTTGGCGACGACATCGTCATAGGTGTAGACGGCCACGGGCCGCTGCGCCGGCCAGGACGAATACAGCAAGGTATTGTAGCCATTGCCCTTGATCACCGTGGCCGCATCGATCGCCTGCTGGTTATTGCGCACCGTGCCGCCGGGATTCGGATCCGGCAAATGCGTGGCGCAGGAGTTGTAATCGGTATGCCAGGGCAAGGCCATGAACTTCGACAGGTCGCCGGGCTGCACCTCGCCGCCGCGCAGCGGCACATAGCCGGTGCCAAGAAAGGGCTGGTCCTTGACGGCGGCCTGGTAATCGAGCCGCTGTCCATTGATGCGGAACGGGCCGCCGCCGTCATGGCGCCGCCATCCCTGCCGGTACAGGCCGGGGTCGCGCACGATGAAGCCCATCTCGATGCCGGGGCTGTAGCGGCCGCCCAGGCAGTTGAACAGGACGGTGCGGTCCAGCGCTTCGCCGGCGCCCAGCAGGAAACTGCCGCTATCGGGCAGGTAACGGCCATGCGCCCATTGGTCCATGAAAAAATACTGGGCGCGGGTCAGGGTCAGCAGGCTGCTGCCCGCGTCGCCCAGCGACAGCGGCATTTGCGGCCGCAGCGACGGCGCGCCAGTCTGGTCCGGATGGCGGATGAAATTCATGATCGGATAAGTCAGGCCATCCGCCTTCATCTTGCCCAGCAAGTCGTGCTGCTTGATCGCCCTGGGCGGCAGGCTGGTCGTCCAGCGCTGCAGCGAGGCCGCACGCAGGATGGGCTGGACATCGGTGCTGAAATCGCTGCGGTAGCCGATTTGATAGGCGCCGTCCGCATAGACGGCGGGCCGCAGCGCCATCTGTTCCAGCCAGGTGCAATACAGGTCGTCCCACAAGGAGACGACGTTCGCCGTTTGCGGCGCATATGACGGGTCGCTGGACACCACCCAGGCGCTGCCCTCGACGGCGCGCGCCGTGCCGTCGGCAAAGAGCAGCATGGCCGTGACGGGGCCATCGGCCACGTCGTCGAACCAGTTGTCGTTGTTGACATTGTCATCGAGGATGGCTGCGGGCGCATAATTGCCTTGCGCATCAAAGCCGCAGGCCTTGCCATAGCCGCCCAGCACCAGCAGGCGGCCATTCTTTTCCGTGCTGATGGCGCCCAGCGAGGCGATGATGGCGCCAGGCGCGTGCGCCGGCGCGCCGGGCTGCCCGCCGCGCGGGAACGAGACGGGATAGTCGGGCAGGCTGCGCACGGCGCCGCTGGCCGCATCCGCGCACGACGGCGGCGTGGCGGCGTCGAACTGCTGCACGGACTGGCGCGATGCCTGCACGGTGCGCGGTCCGGCGTCGATGACCAGCAGCTTCAGGCGCAGCGGGTCGGCCGGCGTGCCGAAATGCGGCGAGTCGCTCTCGCCGAAGCGCGGATTGCGCAGGGGCGGCGCGCGCCTGTTTTCGAACGGCGCCACGCCGTCCCCGCCCTTCCAGCTATTGGCTTTCTTGTTGGCCAGGTGCACGGTCCAGACGATGTCCTTGACGATCTTGCCATCGACCATGCTGCCGATGGCCACTTCGGCCGCCGCCCCCCGCCGGCCGAGCGGATAGGTTTCCACGCCATCGGCTGCGTCGAACGCATACTGGTAAATCCGGAAGCGGGCGGCCTGCCGCTTGAGTTTTCCGCCGGCGTCGCGCAATTCGGTGCTGACGATGGTCGTGTCTTCCGTGCCGGGCCGGATCGGCAAGCCGCCCGTACCATCTTGGCCATCGAGCGGCATGCCGGCCAGGCTTTCCGGTCCCAGATAGTATTCTTCGCTGTTGCCGACGCGGGCGATGCCGATGGCCGGGTGAATTCTCAAACCTGTGTATGCCATGCTGAACTCCTGATCATCAAGGGTGTCTGTGCCGGTTGGTCAACGCATCACGGCGGCATGCCGTCCCTGACCCACTGGTCGAAGATATCGATGCCCTCCTGCGGCATCCTGCCGTCCGGCGGCATCGGGTGCGGCGCGGACATGACATACTGGCCTTCCCTGCCCCCCGGCTTGCGCAGGCGATGCCCGGCCTCCACCAGCCATTTCTCATTGCGGCTGTCGTAGTCGTAACCGTGAATCGCCACCTGGATCTGCCAGGCAAACGCCTTCACGCTCGCATAGTCGTTCAGGTACAGCCGCTGCACGCCCGTCGATTCGGAGTTCGACAACTTGACCTTGCTCATGTCGGCCACATAGCGCGAAAACAGGCCCTGCACATCGCGTTTGAAACTGGTCCGTTCGCTCATGGCTTGCTCTCCTCATACGTGGGTTCGGCCGGCTTGCGGCGGTCGACGATCCTGACCACCGGCGCGGAAAAATCGCCTTGCCGTATCAGGCCACGGCCCTTGTCATTGGTGGTGATGGCCGCCGTGATGCGCCAGGCCTGCTTGCGCTTTTTCGGGACCAGGCTGTCGACGATGCCGGTGACATCCGTTTCGATCGCATACTTGTCATGCTGGTGCGCGCCGGACAGGGCCCAATGGCTGCTGCTGGTGACCAGGTAGCGATCGCGGAACGATTTTTCGCCGATACGCGCGACCACGCTGGCGGGATGCAAATAGATATCGGCCTGAAAACTGTAATCTTCGTCGGCATGCGCGCGGTCCAGCACCATGTTGGCCCGCTTGTCGCCTGCGACCCGCCGCGCCGGTATCCTGTAGGCGCTGCTCACGGTGAGGTCGGGCCTGGCGACCGTGCCATCGGCCGCATCGTCGCTGAGCAAGGCGGCGAACAGGCTTTTCTGGTTGTTGCCGAAGACAAAACCCGCCTGCTGGTGCCGATCGATCAGGGCCTGGATGTCCTTCTTGCGGGCAAACTCGCCGCCATAGCGCGGCTGGAAGCCATAGCCCTGCCGGATGGTGTCGAAGTACAGATCCGCCCGGCCCATGTTGGCCGCGTAGTCGCCCGAATCGCTGCGCTGCTCATCGCCGCTGCCGGCGCTCCAGCCGACGGGCCTGGGCAGGCTGGCATCCTGCTCGCTGCGCATGTAGCTGGTGCGCCCGCTGCCGCGTATGCCGGCGTCGCCATGCTCGTCGAGCCACTTCTCGAAACTGTAATCGAGGAAATTATGGAAGGCATAGAACAGCGGATCCAGGCCGGCCGTGACGTTGTCGCCCATATTGCCGCCCATGTAGGTGGCGTGCATGTGATTGTGGATCTTCGTCTCCAGGTTGCCGCCGCCCAAGCTGCCGTATTCGTCGCCGCCGAAATCGGCCCAATCCATGTAGTAGATCTGGTAGGCCAGCAAGTTGGGCGAGGCCGTGGCCAGCGAGCTATCGAGCCCCTCTTTCTTGCGGGTCGCATCGTACAAGGGCGAGTCGACATCCTCGAAGGCTTGCGGATAGCGCACGCCGGTGGGCTTGCGGGTGAAATTCCAGTACGGCAGCGCGACATCGCGCGTGCTCGGCCCCCGTTCGCCGCTCGGGTCGGCGGCCTGCAGGGCTTGCTCATAAAAGTACAGCTGCGCCCGGTGCCATTGCAGGAAGGTGTTCTTCTGGTGCTCGCACTCGCCCGGGAATTCCTCATGGGCATTGTCCTCGGTCGCCACCTTGTCGAGGAAGTAGGCAATGTCGCAGCTGTTGCGCGTCGGATCGCCCAGCAGCTGCTTCAGCCTGTCCCCTGGCAAAGCCGCCTGGCGGTCATTGAAGACGTCGACGGAAGTGCAGTTGTGCACCCAGGCTTGCCACAGGAAGCCGCGCCGGTCATACACGTTTTCCTGGCTCTTGCGTTTCATCTCGCTCACCGCATGCTTGAAGGCGTCGAGCTCGGCCGGGGTCAGTTCATCGATATTCTTGCGGTAGCGCACGACGCGCGCACCGCCCTGCTCCAGCTGGGCCCGCGCTTCAGGGGCGCAGCGGGCGACAGCCAGGGCGCCCGATTCGGCGCCGGCAACGGCGCCAGAGCACAGCAGGCTGGCCAGTATGGGAAGGATAGAGGTTTTCATGCGTGACATGCGCCAGGCTCCAGGGACAGGTTGGGAAAGGCGGGAACGCGGCCGGCGCTCCCGCCAGGAACGGTCAGTGTCCGTGTCCGCCGGCGTCGCCGCCACCTTTGCCATCGGGCAGCACGACTTTGACGTTTTGCATCATGCCCTGGTCTTCATGCTCGAGGATGTGGCAATGCAGTACGTACTCGCCGATGTAGCGCTGATAGCGCGTGGCGATCTCGATCTTGTGCTTGGGAATCACCAGCAAGGTGTCCTTCCACGTGCCGATCAGGTCCTTGTATTGCGGATCGACCGGCGGCGGAGCCTCGCTGCCCTCGACCTTGTCGGTCCTGACGATGCTGATGATCTGGAAGGGATTGACGTGGATATGGAAGGGGTGGCTGCCATTCTTGGAAGCGAGTTCCCATATCTGCTGCGTGCCCAGCACCAGCGTGTGGTCGATGCGGTGCGGATGATAGACATACTTCAGGTCGGGCGTCGGCGAATCTTCCGGCTTGCCCTCCACCATGAAGCGGTACTCGTCCTTCACCTTCGCAATATTGAAGGTCACATACTCCTTCTTGTCGCTGCGCATGGCTTCCTGCTCCTTGTCGCTGAAAGCCTTGTGCGGGACAAATTTCGTGAGCTTGAGGCCATTGTTCAGGTCATTGAGGATGTCGGTCTTGAGGTTGCTCGGCAACTGCGCGCTGGGCAGGCGCTTGACGGCGCTGCGCAACTCGGCCAGCAGGAAGTCGCGCGGCGACTCGCCCGCCTTGGCGCGGGCGGCGGCCCTGGTGCTGGTCTCGGCGGCGATCACGCTGATCAGGCGCGTGTTGTTCACGTCATGCATCTGCGTCAAGTTGTTGAGATTGGTTTCCGCATACACGCAATACGCGCCCGCCTTCGGCAGGGAGAACAGGATATCGCTGCGGTAGCCCGGCTGCAGGTAGTTGAGGGTCTTGGCAATGATCCTGTCGTGCGTCAAGCCATCGCTGGCCACCTCGAATTGCGTGATGTCCTCGCCATCGCACAACTCCATCACGTCCTTGTCCTGGTTGGCCACGCTGAGCGCCTGGAACAGCTTTTGCGGATCATTGGCGCGCCGGATGCGCAACACGACGGAAGCCTGGAAACCCGTGTCGATCATGCGCCAGCGGTACAGCCGCTGCGTATCCATCTTCAGCACCGGCTGCACCTTGCCATTGACGGAGGTATAGCGGCCCGACATCAACCAGGCATCCGGGTCTTCGACCTGGCCGAAATCCTCGAGCACGCCCACCGCATCCTTGTCGCACGGCTTCGTTGGCGCCAGGCTGTTGCTGGGGCAGTCATACGGAATTTGCTGCAACAGCATCACTTCGCCGGCGCTGCCGCTGCCATCGTCGGGCTGGAATTGTTTCAGCATGACGTCGAGATCGCCCTGTGCGGTGGCGGTCGGATAACGGTCGCCTTCGACCACCAGCGCGCCGGCCATGCCGCTGGCAACCTGCATGGCCGTCGCGCCATGCTGATGCGGGTGATACCAGAACGTGCCGGCCGGATGGTCGATGGGAATATTGTATTCATACTCGAAATCCACGTCAGGCTTGATCGAGATCAGCACATTGTCGCTATTGCCCGAGGGCGAGACCCACAAGCCATGCGAATGCAGGTTGGTGTCGTTGAAGCAGCCGCGCGGACGCGGCGCATTGATATCGCCCGTCGCGCACTGTTCGGCTGGCAGCACCGGCAACTGGTTGTGCAGCTTGAAGCGCACGGTCTGTCCCGGCGCCATCACCACGGTGGGCGCCATGAAGGTGGCCGCATTCTCGTCGCGGCCATCGAGCGCCAGGCCGCTCGTCTGCTGGTACGAGCGCAGGCGCACCTTGTCATGCTTGGCCGTGGTCGGGTTGTAGATGGTGCCGTTGGCATAGCGGATGTACAGGTCGTAGGACTTCTCGTACTCGTCGCGCTTGCTCGCCGCGCGGCTGACAGGCCTGGCCCGCGCCTTCAGCTTTGGCGGTTCCTGCAGCAGGCGCAGCCCGAGGTCCGGCACGGACTTCAGGCTGCGATCGAGTGTGAGGTTGACCTTGGTTTCCGCGGCGAACGCGGCACTGCAAGCGAACGGCATGGCGGCAAGACACAGCAACACGTACTTGCTGGGAAGACGATGGGACATGGCAACTCCTCGATTGGACTCGGCAATGGAAGCATGGCTGGGCATGCATAGTTTTTATTAGTAACATTGCCATTATGCATAATGACAAAGAGTCAATACTCACACTAAATCACATGTTGTATTTATGGGTGGGGGGATTACGGGCTGGGGCGGCGGAGCTGGTTGCCAGCGCCGGGTGCGAGGGGACGGCGCTGCGGACTGGAGGCTGAGGCTGATGGGGCGCTGGCCGCCAGTGCCGGAGATGAGGGGACGGCGTTGGCCGCCACGCGGCCAACGTGCGCGCGCAGCGCGGCAGCATGAGGATACGGGGAGCCTTGCACGAGTACGCGCAAGGCTTCGCATCCCACGCGCAAAGCGCGCAGGCGCTTTGCTCGTCTCCGCAAGGCGGAAATGAAAAAACCCGCTGCTTCTTTCGAAGCAGCGGGTTTTATTGTACTGGCGGAGACGGTGGGATTCGAACCCACGATACAGGTATAAGCCGTATGCATCCTTAGCAGGGATGTGCCTTCGGCCACTCGGCCACGTCTCCTAGCTGATTACTCAACTATGTCTCTGTAGCTAACTGCGCTGCAGCGACGAACGTCATAATATCGACTGCCCCCCCTTTGGTCAAGGGCGTGGGGCAATATTTTTACATTTTTAAGCTTTTTCCAGCTCGAACGCTTTATGCAGCGCACGCACGGCCAGCTCCATGTACTTTTCATCGATCAGGACGGAAATCTTGATCTCCGAAGTCGAGATCATCATGATGTTGATGCCCTCTTCCGACAGGGTGCGGAACATCTGCGATGCGACGCCCACGTGGCTGCGCATGCCGACGCCGACGACGGACAGTTTCGACACTTTGGCGTCGCCCGTGATGCTGGCCGCGCCCAGCGATTCGCGGTTCGCTTCCAGCACGGCCAGCGCGCGTGCATACTCGCCGCGCGAGACGGTGAAGGTGAAGTCCGTTTTACCGTCGACCGACTGATTCTGTATGATCATGTCGACTTCGATATTCGCGTCCGCCACCGGTCCCAGGATGTGGTACGCCACGCCTGGACGGTCGGGCACGCCGAGCACGGTGATTTTGGCTTCATCGCGGTTGAAGGCGATGCCGGAGATGACTGCTTGTTCCATGTTTGTATCTTCCTCAAACGAAATCAGGGTGCCTGAATTGGCTTCTATTTCCAGCGGCAACATCGGGTCGGTCAGCGACGACAGCACGCGCGTGGGCACGCGGTAGTTGCCGGCAAATTCCACCGAACGCGTTTGCAGCACTTTGGAACCCAGCGAAGCCAGTTCCAGCATTTCTTCAAAGGTGATGGTCTTCAGGCGGCGCGCCTCGGAAACCACGCGCGGGTCGGTCGTGTAGACGCCGTCGACGTCCGTGAAGATCAGGCATTCGGACGCCTTCATGGCGGCGGCGATCGCCACGGCCGAGGTGTCGGAACCGCCGCGGCCCAGGGTCGCGATATTGTCGTTCTCGTCGACGCCCTGGAAACCGGTAATGATGACGATCTTGCCCGCATCGAGGTCGCGTTTGACTTTTTCGTCATCGATCGACTGGATGCGTGCCTTGGTAAAGGCGGAATCGGTCTTGATCGCGACTTGCCAGCCAGCATAGGATACGGCTTGTTTGCCGATCGCCAGCAATGCCATCGACAATAGGCCGACGGACACTTGTTCGCCTGTCGAGGCGATCATGTCAAGTTCACGGGGATCGGGTTGATCCATGATTTCCTTGGCCAGTCCAATCAGGCGGTTCGTTTCGCCCGACATGGCGGATGGCACCACCACGATTTGATGCCCAGCGTCGTGCCACTTGGCAACGCGCTTGGCGACATTCTTGATACGGTCAGTCGAGCCCATCGACGTACCGCCATATTTGTGGACGATTAAAGCCATAAGAGTGAAGTTTCCGCTCAAGAAGAATAAAAAAGGAGGGCTTTACTCTACATGCCGCAATGCAAAATAACAAGCTAAAAAGCGCATTAGCTCATACCAATTACACATATGGAAATAACCAATCCATACAGTCCAGCTGGCTTGAACAGCCACTCGCCGGCCACCCCGGGAGTGGCCGTGGCAGCCGTCCCTGCGCTCAGCAGGACTGCCAGCGCAAGGTCACCCGTGGACGATCCAGCAGGCTCAGACAATGACAATCGAGGCCAATACCAGCTGCATACAGCAATTGTTGCGCCGCACAGACAAGGGGCAGGCGTTCGCGCTCCCAGGCCGGCACGTCGAAGGCCTGGTAATGGTATTTCAAGCTCTTGGTGGGACGGTTCAGCGCCAGCTTCAGGCGCTCGCCGCCTTGACGGAAATCGATGGTCAAGGCTTGAGTTTGCAGCCAGGCAATATCGATGCCTTGGCCCCCCTCCGCCACGGCATCGAAATGCAGCACGCCGCCGTAGGCAGGAAACGCCAGGCTGGCCTCACCCTGCCAGCGAAATTCCTGGCTGGCTTTTTCCAGGCCCGGGATATTCGCGTCGCTCCTGTCGCGCATGCCCGCGAGGTCGTCGAGCTTCGGCGTCAAATACAGGCGGTCGCGGTGGCGCCGCACGTGGCATTCGGGATGCGTGACGAGCAATTGCGCATCGGGCCGCGCTTCGAGCAGTTGCGCCAGCATTTCCGCCAGCCACGCCGTCGACGGCATGCGCAAGCCGCGCGTGCCGAACCAGTGGCGCAGCAGGTTGTAGCAGCGGTCCATGCTCAGCGCGCGCAATTTCGCCAGTTCGATGCAATCGCCATCGAGGCAATCTGACAAGTCTTGCGTCGCCAGCTCCGTCAACAGGCGCTGCGCCGATTGCGCATGCTGGGCGCTGCGGGCGAAGCGTTCCTGGAAACCGGGAAACGCCTGCGCCAGCACGGGCATCACCTGGTGCCGCAGGGCATTGCGGGCGAAACGCGGGTCGTCGTTCGATTCGTCGTGGATGTGCGCAATCGCATGTTTCGCCACATACGCTTCGAGTTGCTGGCGCGACACGGGCAGCAAGGGACGCGCCATTACCAGGTCCGGGTTACCCAGCAGCTCGGGCGCGCTGTTGGCGCCATCCATGCCGGACAGGCCCGCCGTGCCCGAGCCGCGCAGCAATTGCAGCAGCACCGTCTCGGCCTGGTCGTCCTGATGGTGGGCCGTCAGCAGCAGGCGCACGCCGTGCGCGGCGCACAGGTCGCCCAGGGCGGCGTAACGGCGCTTGCGGGCCGCCTCTTCCGTGCCCGTCTTCGCATTTTTTTCCAAGGTGACGCGGCGCGCCTCGAAGGCGATGCCCATGCCGGCGCACAATTGCTCGCAATGCGCCAGCCACGCATCCGCGTTCGGGCTCAGGCCATGGTGCACGTGGAAGGCGTGCAAGGCCGCGCCATGCTCCTGCGCCCAGGCATGCGCCAGGTGCAGCAGGGCCGAAGAATCGAGGCCGCCGCTCAAGGCGATGCCGACGGTGCTGCCCGCTGGCGGCGCGCAGGCGTCCAGCGCGCTGGCAAAGATATCGGGCACGGTGGCGGTTTGTTGCTTTTTCAATGTGGACTCCGGGAATGCAAAGAGGGACAGGTGGATAGCCGAGTGTGTTCGGCTACCTGCCTGTCCCTGGTGTTTTACTGTCTTGTCGGCTTACGTCTTGTCGGCTTACGCTGCGCTAAGCCGACCTACGCCAACCTACGCCGACCTACGCCGACCTGCGACGGCTTACTCGCTCGGCGTGGTTTCCTTGAACTTGCCGTAGCTCAGCAACTTCTCGTGGCGCGCGGCCAGCAAGTCCTTGGTTTTCATGCCGTGGAACTGGCGCAGGGTATCGGCCAGCGCGCGTTTCAGCAAGGTGGCCATCTGCTTCGGATCGCGGTGGGCGCCGCCCAGCGGTTCGTTGATGATCTTGTCGATCAGGCCCATGGCTTTCAGGCGGTGCGCCGTCAGGCCCAGCGCTTCGGCCGCGTCGGACGCGCGTTCGGCGCTCTTCCACAGGATCGAGGCGCAGCCTTCCGGCGAAATCACGGCATAGGTCGAGTATTGCAGCATCAGCACGGCGTCGCCCACGGCAATGGCCAGTGCGCCGCCGGAACCGCCTTCACCGATGATGGTGGCGATCAGCGGCACTTTCAGTTCCGCCATCACGTACAGGTTGTGGCCGATCGCTTCCGACTGGCCGCGCTCTTCCGCGTCGATGCCGGGGAAGGCGCCTGGCGTGTCGACAAACGTGAAAATCGGCAAGTTGAACTTTTCAGCCACTTTCATCAGGCGCATGGCCTTGCGGTAGCCTTCCGGTTTCGGCATGCCGAAATTGCGCATGGCGCGCTCTTTCGTGTCGCGGCCCTTTTGATGACCGATGACCATGCATGGCTGGCCGTTGAAGCGTGCCAGGCCGCCGACGACGGACAGGTCGTCAGCGTAGCTGCGGTCGCCATGCAATTCGTGGAAATCGGTAAAGATTTCATTCACGTAATCCATGGTGTAGGGGCGCTGCGGGTGGCGCGCGATCTGCGCCACTTGCCAAGGCGTCAGCTTGGCGTAGATATCCTTGGTCAGCTGCTGGCTCTTCTTGGCCAGGCGGTCGATCTCTTCCGAGATGTCGACGGCCGAATCGTCTTGCACGAAGCGCAACTCTTCGATCTTGGAATCGAGTTCCGCGATCGGCTGTTCAAAATTGAGGAAAGTCGTTTTAGTCATTGTACCTCCAGGTTTTACCGGCCACGGCGCCAGGGCGCGCGGCGTCATCTATGTTTATTTTACCGTACCGGCTGGTGCGCCGGGGGCTGTATCGGATGCGGCAGGGGCGGCTGCAGGGTCGAGACTGCGCCACAGATACCACGTCGCCACGGTGCGCCACGGCTCCCAATTGGCGGAAACTTCGCGCGCATCGCTGCGGGAAACAGGTTCGCCGGAGAAATAATTGACGCTGATACCCTGGATCAGGCCAGGATCGTCGAGCGGCAAGACATTCGGTCGCAGCAAATTAAATATCAAAAACATCTCGGCGGTCCAGCGGCCGATGCCGCGGATCTGCACCAGCTCGGCGATGACGGCTTCGTCATCCATCTGGTCCCACTGGCTGGCGTGCACGCGCTTGGCCTTGAAATGGTCGGCCAGGTCGAGGATGTATTCGGTCTTGCGTTTGGACAAGCCACAGGCGGCCAGTTGCTCGGCGCCTGCCTTCAGCACTTGCGAGGGCGTGCATTTCGGGCAGGCCAGCAGCAGTTTTTTCCAGGCGGCATCCGCCGCCTTGGGCGTGATCTGCTGCCCGACCAAGGAACGGGCCAGGGTGGTAAACGGGTCGCTATGGCCGACCAGGTGCAGGTCGCCAAATTGCGGGATGAGCTTTTTCATGATGCGGTCGCGCTTCATCAGCTCGATCTTCGCCTCTTCCCAGTAGTGCGGCACCTGGATCACCTGCGCCGCTACCGGGGCTTCCCCGTTGTCCCTGGACGTTGGCATCATGCGCGGCGCCAGTTGGTCGAGCCGTCAGGCTTGTCTTCGAGAATGATGCCCGCAGCCAACAGTTCGGCGCGGATCTTGTCCGATGCGGCAAAGTCGCGCGCCTTTTTCGCCGCGCTGCGCGCCGCGATGGCCGCTTCGATGCCTGCCGCCTCGTCCTGGCCGCTTGCGGCGCCGACGGTGGCTTGCAGGAATTGCTGCGGCGTGCGCTCCAGCAAGCCCAGCACGCCCGCCAAGCCTTTCAGCTGGCGCGCCAGGGCCGGCGACTTGCTCTTGTTCACTTCCGTTGCCAGGTCGAACAAGGCCGCCACGGCCAGCGGCGTGTTGAAATCGTCGTCCATCGCTTCGCGCACGCGCACGGCGTGCGCTTCGCTCCAGTCGATCGCGCCCTCTTCCACCGCCACGTCGGCCAGCGCCGTGTACAGGCGCGTCAGCGACAGGCGTGCATCGTCCAGGTGCACGTCCGAATAATTGAGGGGGCTGCGGTAATGCGCGCGCAGGATGAAGAAGCGGATCACTTCGGCGTCGTACTTTTGCAGCACTTCGCGGATGGTGAAGAAGTTGCCGAGCGACTTGGACATTTTTTCATTGTCCAGGCGCACGAATCCGTTATGTATCCAGTAATTGACGCTGGTATGGCCGAACGCGCCTTCGGATTGGGCGATCTCGTTTTCGTGGTGCGGGAATTGCAAGTCCGCGCCGCCGCCGTGGATGTCGAATTGTTCGCCGAGCAAGGCGCACGACATGGCCGAGCACTCGATATGCCAGCCCGGGCGGCCCTTGCCCCACTTCGAATCCCATTTGACTTCTTCCGGCTCGGATTCCTTCGACGACTTCCACAGCACGAAATCGAGCGGATCGCGCTTGCCCGTGTTGACGTCGACACGCTCGCCCGCGCGCAGGTCGTCGAGCGACTTGCCCGACAGCTTGCCGTAGTGGGGGAAATTGCGCACGGCGTAATTGACATCGCCGTCAACGCCCTGGTAGGCGAGGTTTTTCGCTTCCAGCTGCTCGATCAGGCTCAGCATCTGCGGCACGTATTCGGTGGCGCGCGGCGTATGGTCGGGCGTCAAGATGCCCAGCGCGGCCGTGTCTTCATCCATGTAGCGGGTGAACCGCGTCGTCAGCTGCGAGATCGTCTCGCCGTTTTCCACGGCGCGGCGGATGATCTTGTCGTCGATGTCCGTAATGTTGCGCACATAGGTGACGTCGAAATCGGACGCCTTCAGCCAGCGGTAGATGACGTCGAAGGCCATCATCATGCGCGCATGGCCGATATGGCAATAATCGTAGATGGTCATGCCGCAGACGTACATGCGTACCTTGCCCGCTTCCATCGGGACGAATACCTGCTTCTCGCGAGCCAGGGTGTTGTAAATCTTTAGATTGCTCATCGTACTTTGCAAGTGGAGCGGCCGCCAGCCAGGCAAAACGACAGACAGGCGCGGACACCAGGGGTGCCGCGCCACTGAACTGCCGTGTGCGCCGAGACTGTACGACCCGCTATATTGTTGTTCTTGTTTGTTAGAATTAGGGCGTTAGCGGTCAAGTATAACATTGATAAAAACCATACTGGCCCGATATGAATCAGGTTTTTACGATGTTCAACCGAATTTTCACTTCTTTACAATTAAAGCAAGTTTAGAGAAAAATAACGATTAAGGACGCCTCCATGCAAGAAACCAAATCGAAACGCCTGCCATTCCTGGCCCGCTTCTGCACCCTGTTCGCCAGCCTGACCCTGGGCGGCGCCGTCGTCGCGGCCACGCCTGCAACGCCTTCGGCAGCCCTCGATCCCACGCCGCACGTGGCCCTGAAAACCAGCATGGGCGAGATCGTGCTGGAACTGGACCAGGAAAAAGCGCCGAAAAGCGTGGCCAACTTCTTGCAGTATGTCAAAAGCGGATACTACAAGGGAACCGTGTTTCACCGCGTCATCGATGGCTTCATGATACAGGGCGGCGGCTTCGACAAGAACATGAAACAGAAAGCCACCAAGGCGCCGATCAAGAACGAGGCGCAAAACGGCTTGCAAAACGTCACCTACAGCATCGCCATGGCGCGTACGGGCGACCCGCATTCGGCCACGGCGCAATTTTTCATCAACGTCAACGACAACGGCGCGCTCGACTATCCTGGCCGCGACGGCTTCGGCTATACGGTGTTCGGCAAAGTCGTCAGCGGCATGGACGTGGTCGACAAGATCAAGGCCGTGCCCGTGGCGGACAAGGGACCGCACCAGAACGTGCCCGTCACCCCCGTGCTGATCGAATCGGCGACTTTACTCAAGACAGCGCCCGCAAAACTGTAAAATAGCGTTTTTGCGGTCTCCGCATGCCGCCGTGGCATGCCACGGCCCAAATCAACTTTTCATCCAATTTATTAAGGATCATCATGACCTCCGTCATCATCACCACCAATCTGGGCAAGATCACCGCTGAACTGGACGCCGAAAAAGCGCCGAAAACGGTTGCCAACTTCCTGGCCTACATGAAAGCCGGTCACTACGACAACACGATTTTCCACCGCGTCATCGACGGCTTCATGATCCAGGGCGGCGGTTTCGAACCAGGCATGAAACAGAAACCTGCCGACACCACCGTCGAGAACGAAGCCAAGAACGGCCTGAAAAACGATACCTACACGCTGGCCATGGCCCGCACGTCGGATCCGCACTCGGCATCGGCCCAGTTCTTCATCAACATCAAGAACAACAGCTTCCTCGACTACCCAGGCCAGGACGGCTGGGGCTACGCCGTGTTCGGTAAAGTCACCGATGGCAAGGAAGTCGTCGACGCCATCCGCGCCGTGAAAACCTCGCGCGCCGGCATGTTCGCCGACGTGCCGGTGACCGACGTGATCATCGAGAAGGTAGAAGCCGCTTAATTCGGCTCTGGCACCATGAATAACAGGCATTGCAGCGTTTGCGCCTCTCCATGTACATCACTTTTTGGGAGCGTTGAACGATGACAATGCCTGCCGCACTCTTTATTTCCGACCTGCACCTGCAGAGCTCGCACCCGCGTACCAGCGCCGCCTTTCTTTCCTTTCTGGAACACCATGCGCAATATGCGCAAGCGCTGTATCTATTAGGCGACCTGTTCGAATACTGGGCCGGCGACGATGACCTGGAAGACCCGTTCAATGCGCGTATGACGGCTGCCATCCGCGCCGTCAGCGATGCTGGCGTACACGTGTACTGGATCGCCGGCAACCGCGATTTCCTCGTCGGCTCCGGCTTTGCCGCCGCGGCCGGCGCCACCCTGCTCAGCGAACCGCACGTGGCCACCATTGCCGGCCGGCGCATCGTCCTGCTGCATGGCGACGCCGAATGCACGAAAGACGTCAAGTACATGGAGTTTCGCGCCATGGTGCGACAGCCGGCCTGGCAAAAACAGTTTTTATCCATGCCGCTGGCGCAGCGCAAGGCCATCATCGACGGCTTGCGCCAGAGCAGCCGCGAGCACAATGGCGAAAAATCCATGGACATCATGGATGTCACGCCCGATGCCGTGGCGCAAGTATTTGCCGAACACGCGAGCACCGTGATGATCCACGGCCATACGCACCGCCCTGCCCTGCATAAAGTCGACGACACCTTGCGCTATGTGCTGCCCGACTGGGAATGCGACGTGACGCCGCCGGAAGGGCCGCGCGGCGGCTGGATCGCCATCGATGCACGCGGCAACATCACGCGCCACGATCTCAACGGCGACATCATCGACTAGGCGACCGCCGACCGCGCCACGGGCGTTTGTCCGATAGCCGCGCCCGCCCGGCCCTGCTGTAATGGCGCCATGCACACACATTACATCGGCACGGCCGGCTGGAGCATCTCCAGCGCCGCCGCCAGCCACTTCCCCTCCGCAGGCAGCCACCTGCTGCGCTACGCCCGCGTCCTGTCCTGCGTGGAAATCAACAGCTCGTTCTATCGCCCGCACCAGCCCGCCACCTACGCGCGCTGGGCCGACGGCGTGCCCGACCATTTCCGCTTCAGCGTGAAATTGCCGCGTAGCATCACGCACGAACGGCGCTTGCGCGATGGCGAGGCGGAACTGGATCGCTTTGCGGGGGAAGTGTTGCAACTGGGAACAAAACTGGGCTGCGTGCTGGTGCAGCTGCCGCCCAGCCTGCAATTCGATACGGCCGTGGCCGCCGCATTTTTCAGTGCGCTGCGCCAGCGCTTCGGCGGCATGCTGGCGTGCGAAGCGCGCCACCCCAGCTGGTTCGAGGAAGGCGCGACCGGGCTGTTAACGCTGCAGCGCATCACGCGCGTGCGCGCCGATCCGCCCGCCGGCCAGCCTGGCCCGCACGTGCCGACGACGGAAGTGGCCTATTTGCGCCTGCACGGCAGCCCGACTATCTACTACTCCGACTACCCGCCAGCGTATCTGGCAAGCCTGGCTGCCTGCCTGCGCGAACCGGCGCAGGCAGGCAGCTGGTGCATCTTCGATAATACAGCGGCCGGGGCCGCCCTGTTCAATGCGCTGGACTTGCAGGCGCGGCTGACGGACTTGCCAGCCGCGCCTGCCCATAGCCGGGCCTAAGGCAAAGGCGTCTGGACGATGGCACGTGCGGTATAGCCGTACAGCGTGCCATTGCCAAAAGCTACGATGTCCACGATGGGATTGCCCCATGCCAGCTGCGGTGTGGAAATAACCCCAGCCGGGTTGATTTTGCGCACGCCATCCTGGCCGCTGACGTACAGGTTGTCGGCCTTGTCGATGGCCAGGCTGGGCATGCCCGCAAATGACAGGCTGCCCACGCCAGGCGCACCGTCGATATTTTTACTCGAGTACAAAGTGCCGGCAAACACGGTCACGCTGCCGGAACGATTCGCCTTGAATATCACCTGATGATAGTAGTCATCAAAATACATCTCCCCTTTGCTGTCAAACACAATGCTGTAGGGAAGGACAGATTGGGGGCCGGGATCGCGATCGCCGAGGGCGCGCGTGAGCGCGTCAAAGGACACGAACAAGGAAAATACACCGCCGGGCGGGCGCCGGTAAATGCCCTCGCCGAAGATCTCCATCCATGTAATATAGCCATCCTTGTCAATCGCCAGGATATACTGCTGAAGGCCATTGGTGTCAGCCGGCAATTGCTCGATGGTCGACATGACCCCGTCGCTATTGATCTTACGTAAATTAAACGCAGGCGCATCCGGCGCCCTGTCGGCAACATACACGGCCCCGTCCGCACCGCAAGCGATCGCCACGGGGCTGGCCATGGTCGCGCTGAGCCGCGCGCCGTCGTCGCTGCCGGCGCGGCCGGCAATCCCCGCATACAGCTCGAGCTTGCCATTTGGCGCCAGCCGGCGCAGCACCTTGCCGGCCGCATCGAGCAGATAGACATTCCCCGCGGGGTCGCTGCACATGGTCGATGCCCTGACATTGCCCACGCGAGCCGCAGCGCCCACGCCGTCCGCCGATCCGGCATCGCTCAGCATGACAGGCACGGTCGCAATCCTGTTGCCGGCATCCACCCGGTTCAGCCGTTGCAGGCTGGAATCGAAGACCAGCATGGCGCCTGAATCCTCGCTCGATATCAGCGCCAGATTTTTCCAGTCGAGATATTTCCCTGTCGCGTCGGGCACCACGCGCCCCGCCACCGTCGTCACCTCGCCATCGGGTGTCATGCGGCGGATGGCGTCGCGGTCGGCCAGCAACAAATTGCCGCTGCGCTCGAACATCATGCTGCGCACGCCCCGGAAGCTGGCATTCGCCCCCTTGCCATCATAGCCAGTCGTTCTCGCATTTCCAGCAACCAGGGTCGCCACACCACGATCAAAGCGGTAGACCTTGCTGCCGCCACTGTTGCTCAAGTAAATGACGCCGTTGGCATCGACCGCTATCTGCCCCGCTAGTCCTGCCCTTGGCAGGCCATTCGGCTCGGCAAACAGGACATTGATGGAACTGACCACGCCAGCCGGCGTCACCCGGCGAACCGGCGCCGATCCGTCATCGACGAGCAGCACATCATCGTTGCGGTCCATGGCCATGCTGGTGATCCATCCGAACCGCGCCTGCGTCCCCGCGCCATCGGCGTATGCAGTATCGCCATCCTGCCCCTCCTGCGGCCCGCTGCAATTGGCGCGGCGCTTCCCGGCCAATGTACTGACCACCCCGGCAGGCGTAATTTTTCGCACCAGTCCATTGCAGCTGTCGGCCACGTACAGATTCGCCTTGCCGTCGATCGCCAGCGGTGCGCGACCGCCGCTCATGTAGAAGGTCGCGCTGGCGGCAGGCCCGTCGACGGCACCCGTCTTGCCCGGCATGCCAGCGTAAATACTGAGGCTGCCGTCGGGGGCAAGCTTGTGGATCACCTGCGTGGACGAATCGGTGAAGTAAGAATTGCCCGCAGCATCCTGCACCATGCCATCGATACGCTGGATACGCTCCTGCACGCCGGCCAGCACGATGGGCAGGCAACGCACGGCAAGCGTGCTGACATCCGCACTGACCATCGTCGCCGCGCCTTGCGCGATGCTGCAGCCCAGGCCAGCGGAGGCGCTGTCGACCTTGCCATCGTAACTGGCGCCCGCCGCCAGCTTGCCGGCAAAGCTGAACGCGCCGTTGGCCGTGACGGTCACTTTATCCGTGCCGTTCGCCAGCACGACGCTGGCGCCGGGCAGCAGGCCGCTGACCGTGCCGCCCAGCAGGTAGCGCGGCGTGTCGACCGGCGGTACAGGCGGTGGCGTGGCCGTGCCACCGCCGGAACCGCCGCCACAGGCGCTCAGTACGGCCAACAGGGCGATGCCGCAGCCGGCGCGCCTGAACAGTTTCTGCAACTCGTCATATCGATTGATCATTGCTGCTTTCATGGTGACTGGCGAAGATATTCGCCAGAAGTTATCAAGTAAGATTCTCAAAGACGCAACATTATAGTTTCCTCATGGATAGAAAAACATGATTTTGTTGACATTTTAATTTTCACTGTTATAGTTAACTACAACACCAACTCAATAAATCACGGAGCTTCGATGCCTACAGCACTTTTTACGCGCCGTCCCGCCCCGCCCTTGTCGGAGCGCATCCCATGAGCGCGGAATGGAATGACAATAGTCCCATCTACCGCCAGCTCAAGGCCAGGGTAGTGGGCATGATGCTCGATGGCGTGCTGCAGTCCGGCGACGCCTTGCCTTCGGTGCGCCAGGTGGCGGCCGACTATCAATTGAATCCCATTACGGTCTCGCGCGCCTATCAGGAACTGGTCGACGATGCCCTGGTGGAAAAACGCAGAGGACTCGGTATGTATGTCTTGGAAGGCGCCCGCGACAAATTGCTGGCCAGTGAACGCGAGCGCTTCATGCGCGAAGAATGGCCGGCGATGCTGGAACGCATTACGCAACTGGGCCTGAATCTGGAACAACTGCTGCTGGCCAGCCGCCAGGACGGCGTCAAGGGAGAAGGCGCATGAATGCATTGAACAACGACAGCGTCATCAGCGCGCGCGGCTTGCGCAAGCAGTACGGCAAGCAGGTGGCCGTCGACGGCATCAGTTTCGATATCGCGCCGGGACGCATCGTCGGCCTGATCGGGCCTAACGGCTCGGGCAAGACCACCACCCTGAAAGCCATCCTGGGCCTGACGGGCTTCGATGGCGAGCTGTCGGTGCTGGGGCGCGATCCGCGCCTGCAGCGCGACGCGCTGATGGACGATGTCTGCTTCATCGCCGACGTCGCCATCCTGCCGGGCTGGCTGCGCGTGCGCGACGCCATCGACTTTGTCGCCGGCGTGCATCCGCGCTTCGACCGCAGCAAGGCCGAGCGCTACCTGGCGCATACCAAGCTGGCGCCGAAGATGAAGGTCAAGGCCATGTCGAAGGGCATGATCGTGCAGCTGCACCTGGCGCTGGTGATGGCCATCGACGCCAGGCTGCTGGTGCTCGACGAGCCGACCCTGGGCCTGGACATCCTGTACCGCAAGCAGTTCTACCAGAACCTGCTGGAAGACTATTTCGATGAAAACAAGACCATCGTCATCACCACCCACCAGATCGAGGAAGTGGAACATATCCTCAGCGACCTGATGTTCATTCGCGACGGCAAGATCGTGCTGGCCTCGACGATGGAAGAAGTGGGCGAACGCTATGTCGAGGTGATGGTGGGCCCGCAGCATGTCAACCCGGCGCGCGCCCTGCAGCCGATCAGCGAGCGCAGCGTGTTCGGCAAGTCCGTGATGCTGTTCGATGGCGTCGCCCGCACCCAGCTGGCCGCCCTCGGCGAATTGCGCACTCCCAGCCTGGCTGACCTGTTTGTCGCGACCATGAAAGGATCGTACCAATGAGCATTTCCCCCATGAAAAAAATGCAATGGCTGCTGCGGCGCGAGCTGTGGGAGCACAAGGGCATGCTGCTGTGGACGCCAGCCGTGATCGGCATCGTCATGACCTTGCTGGGCGCCTTGATGACGATCGGCACCATCGCCAAGACCAAGACGCGCACGGCGCTGACCATCAATGGCGAGGAAGTGTCCTGGAGCGCCATCTTCAATACCCGCACCTTCGGGCCGCGCCGCACGGAAATCATCGACGCCGTCGCCAACAACTACACGTACGCGGCCGCGCCCCTGTTCCTGGCGCTGGGTTTCCTCGTGTTTTTCTATTGCCTGAGCGCCCTGCATGACGACCGCCGCGACCGCAGCGTGCTGTTCTGGAAGTCGCTGCCCATCTCGGATGCGCAGACGGTGCTGTCGAAAGCCATCATCGCCCTGCTGGTGGCGCCGGTAATCGTCGCCGCCGCCGCCAGCATCACCTCGCTGGCGCTGGTGCTGATACTGAGCGGCGTGCTGGCCGCCAACGGCATCCACGTGTTTGCCGACCTGGCCAGCTCGCCCGGCCTGTATCTGGGACCGCTGCGCGTGTTCGGCTTGCTGCCCGTGTATTGCCTGTGGGCCTTGCCCACCGTGGGCTGGTTGCTGATGGTATCGAGCTGGGCCAAGTCCAAGGTCTTCCTGTGGGCTGTCGGCGTGCCGCTGCTGCTGCTGATCTTGACGGTCTGGGCGGGCAAGATGACGCTGACGGAAAGCGACGTCAGCTGGATACAGATGAATGTCATCGGACGCGCCCTGCTGGGCACCCTGCCCGGCAGCTGGTATCTGTTCGAACCGGAACTGCTGCCGCAAATGCGCGCCCTGGCAGAAGGCGGCTCGCACATGACACGCCTCGACGTGTTCAGCAATTCCTGGTCCAGCCTGGCCCTGCCAGCCGTCTGGCTGGGTGCCGCGGCCGGCGCGGCACTGCTGTACGCCGCCATCCGCCTGCGCCGCTGGCGCGAGGAGGGCTGACCGCCCCCTCCCCTGCGCCGCAAAAACGCCCCGCCCGCCGGGGCGTTTTCTATTTCATCCCTCCCTCCTGCCCGCCGGCGTATCTCACTACGCTTCCGATAGTGATTATCAAGAATTTCCCTTCGCAAATAAAGACTATTGATTCGATAGCAATTATTCGATATTGAAATTACAAATAATTATTTCTATCGCATTTTATTGGCGATCAAATTTAATAATCACCAACCAAAAAACAACAACTACCAATCTGATAGCGAGACGGTTTTTCAAGGAAAGTCGCGAAAATAATGGAACCTGGCAGCGGATTCAGCTGAAAAGCTCCGTTTCGTGACAATCCGTGATTGTTTCCTTCAGCAAAGCTTGAAAGAATAGAGCCATGGCGAATGATCAAAATGAAATTGAATGTTTCAAAATTGAAACTAACATCAGAGTGACAGCAAGAGCGGAGATAGAAAAACATCCGCATCCCGACAGTGGATATCGCCAGGCAAGCCAGTCCCCGGCGCTGCGCAAAACGGGAAAATGAAGGAGCCGAAAAACAAATGCAAAAATAACATTTTTATTATTTTGAAATAGCCGCACTTTTCTACCAGCGGTTTTTATTCAAATATGTTTTACTTGCCACCATACGCATCAGCAGTACCCAAGATCGATCACGGCCCAAGCCACGCCGGAGAAACCATGGAAACAAATTATATTTATTAATTTTTTAATCTCTTAAAAAATTTAACGAACACATAACCTATTCCGGAGATTTTCAAATGGCCACCGCACAAAATCCAGCACAAGTTCCCGTCAATGCCGAAGCCGCCGGCGCCAAGCTCGCCACGCCCGTCAAAAAAGCCGCGAATGCCAAGAATGGCGAACGCAAACAATACGACGAGGAAGAGCTGGCGCGAGGCGCCGTGGCCGACCAGACCATGCCGCCAGAGAACGTCGTCGAAGTCACCGGCAGCGCCGACAGCAATGGCACGGCCGGCGCCCTCGGCGCCGCAGCGGCCGTGGCAGCCGCGGCGGCGGCAGCCGGTGGTGGTGGCGCCGCAGCGGGCCAGGCAGGCGGCACGGGAACGGCCAATACGGGCACGCCACAAAGCGACAGCAATGGCGGCGCTGCGGGTGCCGGCGCGGGAGCCGGAGCCGGAGCGGGCGCCATTCCTAGCGGCAGCGTCGTCGACGTCGCCGGCGCATCGGCTGGCGCAGGTGCAGGCGCCGGTGCGGGCGCTGCTGGCGGCCTGGGCGGACTCGGCGCCCTGGGCGCGATTGGCGGCCTGGGCCTGGTTGCCGCCGCAGCCGGCGGTGGCGGTGGCGGCGGCGCCGCCGCTGGCGGTTCCGGCACGGGCGGCACGGGAACGGGCGGCACGGGTGGTACCGGCACGGGTGGCACGGGTACGGGCGGTACTGGAGGTACTGGAGGCACGGGAGGTACGGGCGGCACGGGCGGCTCGACCGGCGGCCAGGGCGGCACGGGCAATCAATCCACCACCACCACCGTCACCGATGCCGCCATCCTGGCCGCCGCCGCCGCTCTCGCCGCCGCCAACGCCGCGCTGGCCGACGACGCCAATGCGGCCACGGCTGCAGCCACGGCTGCCGCCTCGCAAGCCGCGGCCAACGCCGCCCTCCTCGCCGACCAGCTGGCGGCGCAGGCAGCGGCAGCGGCGGCGGCGGCACTGGCGGCCGCCAATACCGCCACCAGCGACGACGCGCTCGCCATCAGCACGGCCGCCGTCCTTCCCGGCATCCAGGCGGCCGCCAGCGCCGCCACGAATGACGACAGCGCTGCCGCGGCCGCCAACGCCACGGCCGCCGCCTCGCTGGCCGCCACGACGGCCGCTCAGAACGCCGATGCGGCCGCCATCACGGCCGCCGCCAATGCCGCCGCCGCACAGGCCGCTGCAGACGCGGCACAAACGCAGGCCGACCAGACCAACGCGCCAGCGCTGCAATTGATCGCCGATGCGGCCGATGTCGTCGCCGCCGCCGCCAACACGCAAGCGGCGCTGACGGACGCCGCGGCGCTGGGAGCGATCTCGGCCAACGACGCCGCCGCTGCCGCTGCCGCCACGGCCCTGGCCAATGCCACGGATGCCGCCGCGCTGGACGTGGCGGCAACCGCCGCCGCCAACGCCGCCGTCGCGGCCGGCATACAAGCGAGCCTGACCGACGCCGCCACCCTGTCCCTCACTTCAGATGCGGATGCAGCCGCCGCAGCGGCCGCAGCCAGCGTGGCCAACGCCACCGACGCCGCCGCGCTGACGGCCGCCTCGAACGCCGCCGCCACGGCGGCAGCGAATGCGGCCACGGCCGCCAATGCCAGCGATGCGGCGGCGCTGGGCGTGGCCGCAAGCAACGCCGCCACGGCCGCCACGGCCGCCGCCAACCAGGCGGGCCTGACCGATGCCGTGGCCCTGACGATGGCCTCGGACGCCGCTGCCGGCGTCGCCGCCTGGGATGCGTCGATCGCCAATGCCACCGATGCCGTGGCCCTGCAGGCAGCCGCCAACGCGGCCGCCACGAACGCGGCGAATGCCCAGACACAGGCCAACATGACGGACGCCCCCACGCTGGGGCTGATCGCCGACGCCGCCACCCTGGCGTCGGACGCGGCGCAGGTGCAGGCCGACCTGACCGACGCGGCCGCGCTGGCCCTGATTTCCAGCGCCGACGCCGCCACGGCGGCAGCGGCGGCCGCCCTGGCCAACAACACGGATGCCGCCGCGCTCGACCTCGCCGCCGCCGCTGCCGCCACCGCGGCTGCCAATGCCGTGGTGACCGCCAACCTGAGCGATGCCGCCGCCCTGCAGATCACGGCCGATGCCGCCGCCAGCACGTCCGCCAGCGCCGCCGCGCAGGCGGCCCTGACCGACGCGGCCGCGCTGCAAGTGATTTCCGATAACGACGCCGCCGCCGCGCTGGCGGCGCAAACCACGGCCAACCAGACGGACGCGGCCGCCCTGGCCGCTGCCGATGCCGCCGCCGCGAACGATGCCGCCAATGCCCAGGCCGTGGCCGACCAGACTGATGTGGTTGCTCTGCAGCAAGCAGCCGACCAGGCCGACGCCGATGCAGCGGCCGCCAATGCGCAAGCCAGCCTGCTGGACGTCAACGTCGCCCTGAATGCCTTCAATCTCGCCAACCTCGCCGCCCTGGCCGCCAATGTCACGGCCGGCCAGACCAGCGTGATCGACCTGACGGCCACCGTCAACGCCTTGCAGCTCGATGCCGATGGCGCCGATGCCGATGCCAACCTGACGGACGCCCTCATCCTCGCCGGCATCTCGACCGCCGATGCGCTGACGGCGGCCGGCTTGCAAGTCACCGCCAACCTGACCGACGCTGGAGCGCTCATCAGCGCCGCCGCCGCTGCCGTCTCGGCGGCGGAAACGGCCGCCCTGCTGGGCGGCATCGATATCTCGGCCGTCAGCGCCGCCGCTGCGGCCCAGGCCGCCGCCACGGCCGCAGCGGCCACGGCCGCACTGACCGATGCCGGCGCGCTGGGTCTTGTCTCCACCGCCGATGCCGCCGCCGAACTTGCCGCCCAGGCCGCCGTCACCACCCTGACGGCCGCCAATACGCTGGCGCAAAACGCCCTGACCACGGCGCAATTGCTTGCCAATCAAACCGATGCCGTGGCCCTGGGCCTCGCCTCGTCGGTCGCCGATGCGGCCGCCGCTGCCGCCGTCACGACGGCTGGCCAGACGGACGCCATCGCGCTGAGCCTCATTTCCACGGCCGATGGGCTGGCTGCCGCCTCGGCCGCCAGCCTGGCCGCCCTGACGGACGCCGCCGCGCTGGGACTCACCTCCACCGCCGACGCCGCCACCGCCGCCGCCTTGCAGGCGACGGCCAACCTGACGGACGCGGTCGCCCTGGGCCTGGCCGCCACCGTCGCGGCGGGCGCCGCCAATACGGCGACGAATGTTGCCAACCTGACCGATGCGGTTGCCCTGGGCACGCTCTCGGCCGCCGCCGCCACGGTAGCCAGCACCACTGCCGGCACCGCCGCGCTGACGGACGCCGTGGCCCTGGGCCTGGTCGCCACCGCCGATGCGGCACTCGCCGCTACGGCCCAGACGACGGCCAACCTGACCGATGCCGTGGCACTGGGCCTCGTCTCGACGGCCGCCAACACGGCCGCCGGCCTGGCTGCCGCCACCGCCAACCTGACGGATGCCGTTGCGCTGGGCACCGTCTCGACGGCCGCCACCGCCGCCGCCAATGCGGCTGCCGCCACCGCCGCGCTGACCGATGCCGTCGCCCTGGGCCTGACGGCAACCGTCGATGCGGCGGCCGCCACCGCCGCGCAAACGACGGCCAACCTGACGGACGCCGTCGCCCTGGGCCTGGTGGCGACGGTGAATGCCACGGCCTCGACCCTGGCCGCCACCACGGCCGGCCTGACCGATGCCGTCCTGCTGGGCACCGCGCACACGCTCGACGTCACGGCCGCCACCGTGGCCGCCACCAAGGCCGCCCTGACGGATGCCGCCGCGCTGACCACCATCGCCAATAACGACGCGGCGAATGCCGCCGCCCTGGCCGCCTATTCGGCAGCCCATCCGCTCGACCTGGTGGCCGCGCTGGCCGCCACCGTGGCCGCCACGACGGCCGGCCTGTCGCACACGGCGGCGCTGGCGGCGCAAGCCGACGACGCCGCTGCCGCTTCGACCGCCGCCACGGCGGCCGCCTCGCTGGTCACGCTGAACAATGCGATCGCCGCCGACAATGCCGCCACCGCCGCCGCCACGCTGGCCCTGACCTCGCAGGCCGCCGCCACGGCGGCGCAGCTGGACGACACCCTCGCGGCGACCGCCGCCGGCGTGGCCGCCACCTCGCTGGCAGCGGCCCAGGCGGCGCAAGCGGCCGACGCCGCCGCCGCCGCGACAGCCGCCACGGCCGCCAATGCCCTGGCCGCCCTGAACGCCGCCCTGCAGGCCGACGCGAATGCCGCCGCCACGGCCGCCGCCGCCGTGACGGCCAGCGCCGCCGCTGCAGCCGCCGTCGCCGACGACCTCGCCGCCGCCACGGCCGCGACCATCGCCAGCACCTCGCTGGCCGCCGCGCAAGCGGCACAGGCAGCCGACAACGCCGCAGCCAGCGCCGCCACCATCGCCGCCAACGCACTGGCCGCGCTGAACCAGGCCCTGGCCGACGATGCCGCCGCCGCCGCGGCCATCCTCAACTCCACCAACGCCACGGCCGCCGCTGCGGCCGCCACCGCCGCCGATACAGCTGCCGCCGCTGCCGCCGCCATCGCCGCCATCTCGGCCGCCGCCACGCAGCACGCGCAGGCGGACGATGCCGCAGCAGCGGCAGCCGCCCTCACGGCCGCCATCTCGCTGGCCGCCACGCAGGCCGCGCAGGCGGCCGACCTGGCCGTCGGCACGACGGCGGCGACGGCGGCCAGCGCGCTGGCCGCGCTGAACCAGGCCCTGAACGACGACAGCGTCGCCGCAGCAGCGGCCACGGCGGCCAACAATGCGCAAGCGGCCCTGAATGCGGCCACGACGGCGCTCAACGCGGCAATCCTGACGGCCAGCGCCTCGCTCGCCGCCACCAATGCCGCCCTGGGCGCCGACGCCACGGCGGCAAGCACGGCAGCCGCCGCCGCGGCCGCGCAGGTCATTGCCGACGCCGCGCTGCTGGCCGACGCCGGCCTGGCCGCCCTCGCCACGGCGGCCAACAATGCACTGGCCGCGGCCAGCGCCGCACTGGCCGCCGACGATGCCGCCGCCAGCGCCGCGCACACGGCGGCCCTGTCGGCAGCGGCCACGCTGGCGGCGCAACTGGCCGACACGGCGGCCATCAACGCCCATGCCGCACTCAACGCAGCCATCGCCAACCTGAACGCGGCGGTAACGGCCGATACCAACGCCCTGGACGCCGACAATGACAAGACGCTCAAGCTGAACCTCCTCATCTCCGCGCAGAATGCGTCCGATGCGGCAGCGCAGGCCAATGCGAATGCGGCAGCGGCCCATGCGGCGCTGGCGGCGGCCCAGGCCGACGATGCGGCGGCGGCCACCGCTGCCGCAAACGCGGCGTCGGCGCATGCGGCAGCGGTGGCGGCGCAGAATGCCGATGCCGCCGCTGCAACGGCGGCGGCCCAGGCGGCAATCTCGCTGGCCAACACGCTCAATGCCCAGGCCGACGACGCCACGGCGGCAGCGGCCGCCACGGCCGCCGCGAATGCGCAGCTGGCATTGAACGCGGCCATCGCCGCCGACGCCAATGTCGCCGCCACCGCGGCGGCAGCGGCCGCTGCCCAGCTGGCGGCGCAAAATGCGCACGCCGACGATGCCGCGGCAGCAGCGGCGGCAGCGGCGGCAGCCATTTCCCTGGCCGCCACGCAAGCGGCCCAGGCCAGCGATGCGGCCGCCGCCGTGGCGGCCGCCAATGCCGCCAACGCCCAGGCGGCGCATGACCAGGCCGTCGCCGACGACCAGGCAGCGGCCGACGCCGCAGCAGCCGCATCGGTGGCGCAAGCGGCCGCCACGGCCGCGGCAGCAGCCGACGCGGCAGCCACGGCCAGCGCAGCGGCCGCAGCGGCGGCTCTGATCGCCGCCCAGGCAGCGCAGGCCGACGACGCTGCCGCCAACCTGGCAGCGGCCAATGCCGCCGCCTCCGCCGCCGCACACACGGCAGCCATCGCCGCCGACGCCCTGGCCGCCAGCACGGCAGCAACGGCGGCCACGGCCCTGGCGGCGGCCACGGCGGCCCAGAATGACGACGACGCGGCGGCAGCAGCAGCCGCCCAGGCCGCCATCTCGCTGGCCATCACGCAGGCGGCGCAGGCGGACGATGCGGCAGCGGCGGCCGCCACGCTGAATGCGAACAACGCGGCGGCGGCGGCGCTTGCCGCCCATGCTGCCGATGCCGCCGCGCCGCTGGCGCAAGCGCAGGCCGCAGCCTCCCTGCTGGCCTTCCAGGCGGCCCAGGCTGACGACGCGGCGGCTGCAGCGGCGGCCGCCAATGCCGCCACGGCACACGCCAACGCCAACGCCGCGTTTGCCGACGATGCGGCCGCGGCCCAGGCCCACGCCGATGCGCAGGCGGCCGACGCGGCGCTGGTGCAAGCCAATGCCGTGGCGGCGCAAACGGATGCCGCGGCGCTGGCCCTCATCTCGGATGCGGACGCCGCCCACGCCGCCGCCGTGCAAGCCATCGCCGACCAGACCGATGCCGTGGCACTCACGCAGGCTGCCGACGCGGCGGCGGCGGCAGCAGCGGCGGCAACGCTGGCGGCCAGCCTGACCGACGCCAACGCCCTGCACCTGGCAGCCGATGCGGCAGCGGCAGCGGCCCTGCAAGCGCAGGCACAGGCCGACCTGACGGATGCCGCGTCGCTGACGGTGGCGGCGAATGCCGATGCCGCAGCCGCGGCCGCCGCCCAGGCCCAGGCCGACCTGACCGACGCCAGCCAGCTGTTCGTTCTGAGCCAGAATGCCCTGCACAATCCGCTGACGGTAGCCGACTTCAGCACCGGCCTGCCGGCTGCCGGCGGCGACGTCATCGACATGTCGGCCATCGCCCACCTGACGGCCTCGGTGGCGGTGGGCGTCAACCTGAGCACGGACTTTGGCAACGACAACCTGTTCATCTTCGACGGCACATCCGTGTCGATCGGCGCGGCGGCCAGCGCCATCGCGGCCGACAGCAGCGTGCTGTCGGGCCAGGGCTACATCGTCATCGCCGATGCGCAGAACAGCGGTGCCGTGACGGTGTACCACTCGAGCGACCTGAGTAGCGCCAATGCCATCGACACGGCGCTGGTGCTGCTGAGCGGCGTGAATATCACGCAATTGACGGCGGCCAATTTCCATGTCTGACGCCATCGCCATGCAAGGCTAGCTGAAACGGGTACGGGAGCGCGGCGGTTCTGCCGCCGCGCTCCCGCTATCCAGTGATACCGAATGCAGATCTGCAGGCCGCACGGCCGGAAAAACACGGGATGAGATCACGCAGTTTCCCAGCAATACCCCTCCGCCGGGCCCTCTGGTCCGGCATCCTGCCCTGCATCGCGGCCGTACTGGCGGCCGTGGCCATGGCAACGGCCGCACCAGATGCCAGCGCCCAGAGCAGTACGGCATGGAATTTCGACCAGGTCTTGCAGCAGGCGCTGCAAAGCCATCCGGCCGTACAGGGCAAACGCTCGGCGCAGGCGGCCGCGCGGGCCGACCTCGATGGCGCCCAATGGCAGCGCTTTCCCAGCCTGTCGGCCGAAGTCCCCACCGGTTCGCAGGAAACGGGCGGCGTGGTGCGCATCGAGCAGCCGTTGTGGAGCGGCGGGCGCATCGACGCCGGCATCGACGCGGCCGGCAGCCGGGTCGATGCGGCCGGCGCGGCCATCGAGGAAGAACGCCTGAGCCTGTCGCTGCGCGTGATCGGCGCCTACACGGAAGCGCTGCGCCAGACGGCGCGCGTGCGCTCGGCCGAAACGGGGCTGGCCGAGCACCAGCGCCTGCTGGACATGATCAAGCGCCGCGTGGCGCAGTCGGTCAGTTCGCAAACGGACCAGCGCCTGGCCGAGTCGCGCGCCTACCAGGCGGCCAACGACGTGTCGAGCGCGCGCCAGGCGCTGGAGAACGCGCTGGCGCAGCTGTCGCAGCTGGCCGGCAAGCCCGTGCGCCTCGTCAGCGCCACCGGGGTCGGCGTGGGCGAACCGCTGCCCGACGCCAGCCTGGAGCGCGTCATGCGCCAGGCCATCGCCTACTCGCCCACCCTGCAGCGCCTCGATTTCGAAGCGCAGGCGGCCGACTCGGAAATCACCATGCAGCGCTCGGCCTACATGCCGAAAGTCGTGCTGCGCATGGAAAAACCCACGGGCGGCATCAACGCCGACAACCGCACGCGCGCCATGCTGGTGCTGCAGGCGCAGCCGGGCGCCGGCCTGTCGGCGAAGGCCGGCGTGGATGCCGCCGTGGCCCGGCGCGAAGGCGCGCGCGCGGCGCACGACGTGGCCGAGCGCGAGGTGCGCGAACGCTTCACCCTCGACTGGAACGAGGCCGAAGCGAGCCGCCAGCGCCTGGGCAACGCGGGCGAGGCCAGCACCACCTCGACGCAGGTATTCGAATCGTATGCGCGCCAGTACGTGATCGGCCGCAAGAGCTGGAACGACGTGCTCAACGCCGTGCGCGAAGCAACGCAGGCGCAATTTTCCCTGGAAGACACGCGCGCGCAGGCGATCGCCGCCAGCCTGCGCCTGGCCGCGCAGACGGGCACCTTGGCCGGACGCACGGCGCCGGCCGGCACGGCGCGCGCAAATTGACACCGACATCATGCAAACAGGAGACAGCGTGGATACCTCCATCAAACATGGCTTGCTGACGCTCACCGAGCGCGCCGCGCGCCTGACGGGACAGCACCTTGCCGCCGCCCGCCTGGCCGACTTGCAGCGCCAGCTCGATGACATAAACGACGACGCCGGCCCCGGCGTGGCCCTCACCACCGTCTGGCAGGCGGCCGGGCTGGAAGGCGCGGCGCGCCTGCTGCACGAGCCGACGCCGGGCGAACTGCCGTTCGCCGTCTACAGCGCCAGCACGGGCTGGGGCTTGCTGCAAGCGCGCGGCGCCGATGGCGCCTGGAGTGGCGAAGGCATCGACGGGCGCCCCTTGCAACTGGCCTCGCTGGCCGGCCTGGCCTGCGTGGGACTGCCGCGGCGCGCGGAAAAAAGCGCGGCCCGCCCCGGTGCCCTGGGCCTCGTGCGCAATGCGCTGTGGCTGAAAAAGAGCGTGTTTGTCGACGCCGTGCTGGCCACGGCGCTGGTGACCCTGCTGACCATGGCCACCTCGCTGTTTTCCATGCAGGTGTACGACCGCGTGATCCCCAACCAGAGCTTCAGCACCCTGTGGGTGCTGGTGGTCGGCGTGGCGCTGTCGATCGGCCTCGAATTCATCCTCAAGCAGGTGCGCAGCCGCATCGTCGACCACTCGTGCAATGACGTCGACCACGAATTGTCCGAGTGGTTCTTCCAGCGCATGCTGGGCATCCGCATGGAGGCGCGCCCCGCTTCCGTCGGCACCCTGGCGGCGCAGGTGAAGGGGTTCGAGATGGTGCGCGGCGTGCTGACGTCGACGTCGCTGTTCGTGCTGACGGACGTGCCCTTCGCCCTGATTTTCCTCGCCATGATCACCATCATCGGCGGCTGGCTGGTGGTGGTGCCGCTGGTGGCGCTGCCGCTGGCTCTCGTGTGCGGCCTGATGTTCCAGCGCGCCATCCAGAACCACACGCGCAAGAACCTCAACGCCAGCAACCGCAAGGCCGGCTTGCTGGTGGAAGCCGTCGACGGCGTCGAGACGCTGAAAGGCAGCAGCGCCGAATGGATGATGCAGGCGCGCTGGGCCGAGCTGGTGGCCGAGACCAGCCACGCGGAGCAGAATATCCGCGACTATGCGGCCCTGTCGCAAAACATCACGGCCGCCTTCCAGCAGCTGACCAACGTCGCCCTCATTTCCATGGGCGCCTGGTTCGTCGCCGAAAACCAGATGACCATGGGCGCCCTGATGGCCTGCACCATCATCAGCAACCGCGCGCTGATGCCCATCGTGCAGCTGCCCGCCGTGATGGTGCAATGGGCGCATGCGCGCGCTTCGATCGACGGCCTGGAACAGGTCATCAGCCTGCCCAATGAAGCGGATAACGCGCAGTTCGCGCTGACGCCGCGCAGCCTCGATACGGGCCTGCGCTTCGAGCGCATCCGCTTTACCTACGGCGGCGCGCAAAAGGTGGCGCTGGAAGTGGACAACCTCGCCATCCGTCCCGGCGAACGCGTGGGCCTGGTGGGCGCCATCGGCTCGGGCAAGAGCACCCTGCTGAAACTGGCTTCGGGCCTGTACCAGCCGGCCGAAGGCAAGGCCTACCTGGGCGACGTCGACATGGCGCTGCTGGCGCCGCCCGTGGTGCGCGAAATGGTCGGCTACCTGCCGCAGGAAACGCGGCTGTTCAGCGGCACCCTGCGCGACAACCTGCTGCTGGGGCTGGCCGACCCGGGCGAGGAAGCCATCCTGGCGGCGGCCAGGCGCACGGGCTTGATCGAGCTGATACTGGGCCAGCCGCGCGGACTGGCGCTGGCCATCACGGAAGGCGGGCGCGGCGTGTCCGGCGGCCAGCGCCAGCTGATCGCCGTCACGCGCCTGCTGCTGGCCAGGCCGCGCGTCTGGCTGCTGGACGAGCCGACGGGCGCCATGGATGCGAAGACGGAGGCGCGCATCGTCGGCCTGCTGGGCGAACTGGCGGCCGAAGGCGTGACCATGGTCGCCACCACGCACAAGAACGCCCTGCTGCCCCTGCTCGACCGGCTGGTGGTGCTGCAGGCGGGACGCGTGCTGCTCGATGGCCCGCGCGACGTTGTCCTGGCCAAGCTGTCGGGCAAGCCGCAAGCGGTTCCCGCTTCCGCGCCCGCGCCGGTGATCCAGCCGGCGGCAGCGCAAGGAGCCGTCGCATGAAACTGGCCAAAGTCGAAACGCGGGAAGAAGCCAAACGGGGCCGGCTGCTGATCTGGAGCTGCGCGGCGGCGCTGGCGGGCGTCATCGCCTGGGCCTCGTGGGCGGAGCTGGACCAGGTCACGCGCGCCAACGGCCAGGTGATCGCCAGCTCGCGCAACCAGATCATCCAGGTGGCCGACGGCGGCGTGCTGGCCGAGCTGCGCGTGCACGAAGGCAGCATCGTGAAAAAGGGCGAACTGCTGGCGCGCTTCGACCGCACGCGGGCCGAGACGAGCTACCTGGAAAGCACGGCCAAGGCGGCCGGCCTGAAGGCGGCCGTGGCGCGGCTGCAGGCGGAAGTATTTGGCGGCGCACCGAAATTTCCGCCCGAATTGCAGGCGTTCCCGGAATTTCGCGCCAACCAGCTGGCCCTGTTCAGCAAGCGCCAGGGCGCCGTGCAGGCGGAAGTGAGCGCGCTGGAAAGCGCCATGAAGCTGATCAAGGAAGAGCTGGAAATGAACTTGCCGCTGCTGGAAACGGGCGACGTCAGCCGCGCCGAGGTGCTCAAGCTCCGGCGCCAGGTGGTCGACATCCAGGCGCAGATCACCAACCGGCGCAACAAGTATCTGCAGGATAGCCAGACGGACATGGTGAAAGCCCAGGAAGACCTGGCCGGCGTGCTGCAGACCGTGACCCAGCGCAAGGAGCAGCTGGGTTCGACCGACATTTACGCGCCCACCGACGGCATCGTGCGCAATGTGCGCCTCACCACGCTGGGCGGCGTGGCCAAGCCGGGCGAGGAAATCCTGCAGATCGTGCCCACCGACGACGACCTGATCATCGAAGCGAAAGTGAAACCGGCCGACATCGCCTTCATCAAGCCCGGCCTGCCCACGGCCGTGAAGCTGGACGCCTACGACTACGGCATCTACGGCCGCCTGCGCGGCACCGTCAGCTACATCAGCGCCGATACCTTGAGCGAGGACAACAAGGGCAACGAGCAGCCCTATTACCGCGTGCAGATCAAGACGAGCGGGCGCAAGCTGATCGGCAAGAACGGCGAACCGATTTTGATCCAGCCCGGCATGACGGCCACCGTGGAAATCAACACGGGCCGCAAGACGGTACTGCGCTACCTGACCAAACCGATCACCAAGACGTTTTCGGAGTCCATGGGGGAAAGGTGAAGCAGCGCGTAAGCTGAGCAAGGCTGGCTCCAGGCAACGGCCGGCCTCGCCAGCCTCGCCCGTCCGGCTACCTGCTGCAACGGCCATGTCGTGGCCAGTACCGAGTGGCAAGTCGCGGTCACTGATTCTGGATAGCAACACATATTCGGTACTTTTGGTTAACAAAGATGAGCCAAACTTGCCTGGGAGGGCGCTAAAATAGCGTCCCTCCCTTCATCGGTTTATCCGGGCAATCTCACGTCCCTCCTGATTCATGGCACTCGATCCCTCCACCATCCTCATCCTCTCGACCGCGCTGGCCGCCGCCGCCGCGCTTTACCTGGCCGTGGAGTGGCGCGACGTGCGCGAAAAATCGCTGCTGTTCTGGAGCGCGGGGTTCGCCGTCATCACCGTCGGCTGCGTCCTGGCCCTGCTGCGCACCAGCGGCTACCTGCTGATCGGGATCTGGTTTGCCAACGGCTTGCTGATCGCCGCCCACTGGCTGTTCCTGGCAGGCGTCGCCAGGTTCACGAACATGCGCCTGTCGCGCGCGTGGTATCTGCTGGGCCTTGCCTGGCTGGCCATGCTGCTGGTGCCCGGCGCGGCATGGTGGTCCAAGGTGATGTTCGTCATCCAATCGCTGCTCATTGCCGGCATCAGCCTGCGCGCCAGCTTCCTGCTGCGCCCCCATGGCGTTTCCCTGAGCGTGGGCGCCGTGCAGCTGCGCTACGTCCTGCTGCTGCATGGCCTCTTTTATTTTGCCAAGGCCGCATCCATCGTTGCGCTCGATACCTTTGTCGACCTGGCTGCCTTCCGTGGCGAGGTCATCCAGGTTTCTCTGGTGGAAGGTGCCATGGCGATCATGCTGATCGCCTTGTCCATGACCGGCACGGAACGCCACCGCCGCGAAGAACGCATCGAGCAGCTGGCCGCGCGCGATCCCCTCACCGCCCTGTACAACCGCCGCGCCCTGGAGCAGCGCGCGCCCGGCCTGCTGGCACAGGCTACGCCGCACAGCCCCGGTGCCCTGCTGCTGATCGATATCGACAACTTCAAGCAGGTCAACGACCTGCACGGCCACAGCGCCGGCGACAAATTGCTGGTGGCCCTCAGTGAAATGATCTGCAATACGCTGCCGCAGGGCGCGCTTGCCGCCAGGCTGGGCGGGGATGAGTTCGTGATCCTGCTGCGCGGCGCCAGCAGCGACAGCGTGATCACGCTGGGCAACGCCTTGCGCGGCTTGTTCGGACAGATGGCGCAGCAGGCATTTTTCACGCCCAAGGCGGTCACCCTGAGCGTGGGCGGCACGCTGTTCGAGCGGCCGCCAGCGGGCCTGGAGGCGCTGCTGGAACTGGGCGACGCCGCCTTGTACGCATCAAAGCGTGACGGGCGCAACAGCGTGCGGGTGGTGCGGGCCGCCTGATGCCAGGCGGCGTTTCCAGCTTGTCGGCCGCAACGACAGAGGCGCGCTCCGACGAGCCGATGCGCTCAGCCGCCGTGCATCAGCCGCGCATACAACTCGGCCACGCGCTCGACCGTGATGCCGTCGCGCTGCTCGACGGCCAGCGGGTGCTCCGTCGGTTCCAGCTCGATGGAGGGACGCACGCCATCGTCGCGCAGGTGGACGCGGGTTTTCAGGTTCAGGGTATCGGGGTATACGCAGAGCGGCGTGCTGAGCCAGCCGAAGAAGGGGCCGATGTGGGCGCGTTTCGCGTCGTTGAAGCAGGCGTCCCAGGCATCGAAACTGTCGCCGCTCAGCGATACCCACACGCCCCAGCTGAACGGTTCATCGTGGCCATGCACGGGGATGTCGATGGTGGCGCGCACGAAGCAGTGCTCCTCGTCGACGATGCAGGCGTCGCTGTCGAGCTGGCAGCGCGCCGCCCGTTCGGCCGGCGCCATCTGCTCGTACAGCCATGGCGCGTCCGCGCCGAAGCTGGGCATGCCCGTGTGGGTCTCGCCGCAGGAACGGCACAAAAAGGAAAAAGTCACGCGTGCAGGGCCCTTATTCGAACTGCTTGCGGAATGCCTCGAACTGCGCCGCCAGGCCATCGAAATCGCTGCGCAACTGCAGCACTTCCTGTTCCAGCTGGGCCACACGGCTGCCCTGCTGCGGGGCGCTGACGGCGCCCGCGTAGCCGGCGGCCGTCTCGTCGCGGGCCAGCGCTTCCTCGCCGCCCAGCAAGTGACCGTAGCGCGGTTCCTTGGCGCCGGGCGCGACGGCCAGTTTCGCCACCAGCGGCGGGTATTTGTCGATCAAAAATTGCAGGCCGGACTCCACCTCGGCGACGGATTTAAAATCATGCACGCGGCCGCTGCGGCTGCGGATTTCGCCGGCCGTCTGCAAGCCGCGCAACATCAGGATCGTCAGGATGGCCAGCTTGTCCTGCTCCAGCGACCATTTGATGCGCATGCGGTGTTCATACTTGGCGACCCTGGCGCCCGCCTGCGTGATGCCGTTGACGAACTTGCGCTGCATCAGGCGCTGCAGCACGTCGTACACGGTTTCCTCGGTCAGGGCCATGACGGGGTCGCGGCTGGACAACTGGTTGCAGCCGTTGGTCAGGGCATTGAGCGACAGCGGATAGCTGTCCGGCGTCAGCGCTTCCTTCTCGGCCAGCACGGCCAGCACGCGGATCTCGAACGGGTCGAGCAGATTGGGATTGTCGCTGCTCTTGTCAGCTGCCGTCACATCAGTATTCATGCATAAATCCTTAATCGACCAGTTTGTTCATTTGTTCCGAATCAAATTTATCACATTCCGGCACGCCCTGGCAGCAAATGCCCGCCGCCTTCAGGGTGGCGAGGATGGTTTCGATGCGCTGTTCCTGCGCCACGGCGTGCGTGATCAGGCCTTGCAGCGCCTTCGACAGCGGATCGTCGCCGTTCGGCGTGACGCCGTACGCGGCGAACAGGTGCGCCGTGCTGCCTTCGCGCAAGGCGTTGACATCCTTTTGCACGATGTGCGCGGGGTTGCCGACGGCCGTGCCGCCGGCCGGCACGGGTTTCAGCAGCACGGCGTTCGAGCCCACCTTGGCGTACTCGCCCACCGTGAAGCTGCCCAGCACTTGGGCGCCGGCGCCGACGATGACGCCGCGCTCGAGGGTCGGATGGCGCTTGCTGCCGCTGTGCAGCGAGGTGCCGCCCAAAGTGACCCCCTGGTAGATGGTGCAGTCGTCGCCGACGATGGCCGTCTCGCCGATCACCACGCCGAAGCCGTGGTCGATGAAGACGCGGCGGCCGATGGTGGCGCCCGGGTGGATTTCGATGCCCGTGATGATGCGGCCGAGGTACGAGATGAAGCGCCCCACCCACTTCATGCGCCGCGTCCAGCACCAGTGCGCCCAGCCATGCATGACGATGGCGTGCAAGCCCGGATAACAGGTCAGCACCTCCCAGCCATTGCGGGCCGCGGGGTCACGTTCAATGATGCTGTTGATATCTTCGCGCAGGTGGTGGAACATAAGACGGATTTCTGAATGGGTAAGAGACAAGACGCTAAATGGTAGCGTATTCGGCGGCGTGCTGCCGGAGAGGCAGATAAACAAGCGCCGCCTCGAGGGCGGCGGCTTGTCAGGGTAGCGCTACAAAACGTTCAGGGCAAGGCGCATTGCCGAAGACAGTACGCAAGTACGGCGCGGCAATGCAACACCGCCCTGGACGTTTTTTAGCCTTCTTTCGCGATGCGCTGGCGGCGGGCTTCGTACAGACAGACGCCCGAGGCGACCGACACGTTCAAACTCTCGACGGAGCCAAACATCGGGATGCTGACGAGCATGTCGCAGGTGTCGCGCGTCAAGCGGCGCATGCCTTCGCCTTCGGAACCCATGACGAGAGCCGTCGGGCCCGTGAAATCGGCTTCGTACAAGCCTTTTTCGCCGTCGTCCGACGTGCCGATCAGCCAGATGCCGCGGTCCTTCAATTCGCGCATGGTGCGCGCCAGGTTGGTCACGGTGATGTACGGGACGGTTTCGGCTGCGCCGCTGGCGACCTTGGCGGCCGTGGCGTTGAGGCCCACGGCGCGGTCCTTCGGCACGATGACGGCATGCGCGCCGACACCGTCGGCCACGCGCAGGCAGGCGCCCAGGTTGTGCGGGTCGGTGATGCCGTCGAGAATCAACAGCAGCGGCGGGCCGTCGATGGCGTCCAGCAATTCATCGAGGTTACGCGCCAGCGACAGTTGCGAGGCAAACGCGATCACGCCCTGGTGGCGGCGCGTGCCGACGATCTTGTCGAGGCGCGACGAGTCGACGGGCATGACGCGCACGCCGGCCGACTTGGCGGCGGCGATCATATCCTTCATGCGGCCGTCAACACGGCTGGCATCGACAAAAATTTCTTCCACGGACGACGCTTCATGACGCAGGCGCGAGGTGACGGCGTGGAAGCCGAAAATCATTTTATTCTTCATTATCTATCTATCGCTTATCGCTTGTTCTTGCTTGATTTTGATACAGTTTTTGCTGCACGTGGTGCCGCCGCGGCGGGTGCCGCGGCCGGTTTCTTGCTGCGCTTCGGCTCGCCCTTGGGCGCGGCCTTGGGAGCTGCTGCCTTCGGTGCGGCCTTGGCTTGCGCCTTGCCTGCAGGCTTGGCGCCATTGCTGCCATGGCCAGCCTTGACGCTGGTCTTGATCTCATGGCGCTGCTCGGTCGCAGGACCGGGCTTGACCATGGATTTCTTTTCGCCCTTGCGCTTGCCGCTGCCGTTCGGCTTGGCTGGCGCTTCCTCGCCCGCCAGTTCCGCATCGGTAACCAAACGCAGGTCGATCTTGCGCGTTTCCAGGTCGACTCTTGCCACTTGCACCGTCAGGCGGTCCGTCAATTGATAACGCTTGCCCGTGCGTTCGCCGCGCAGTTCGTGGCGCGCATCGTCGTACTGGAAGTAGTCGGTGCCCAGTTCGGTAACGTGCACCAGGCCTTCGACGAACAGGGTGTCGAGTTGCACGAACACGCCAAACGTGGTCACGCCGGTGATCGTGCCGGTGAATTCCTCGCCCAGCTTGTCCTGCATGAAGTAGCACTTGAGCCATGCTTCGACGTCGCGCGACGCTTCATCGGCGCGGCGCTCGTTGGCCGAGCAATGCACGCCCAGCGCATCCCAGATGGTCAGATCCGTCTTCTTCGGCTTGCCTTCGGCCTTGTCCTTCGCCTGCTGCTTGCGCGTGGCATTCGACACGTTCGTGTTCAGCACGGTCTTGTCCGACAGCTTCGGCTCGTATTTCTTGCCTTGCAAGATGGCCTTGATGGCGCGGTGCGTCAACAGGTCGGGGTAGCGGCGGATCGGGCTGGTGAAGTGGGCATACGCCTCGTACGCCAGGCCGAAGTGGCCGATATTGTCCGGGCTGTAGACGGCTTGCTGCATCGAGCGCAGCAGCATCGTTTGCAGCAGGGCCGCGTCGGGACGCATCTTGATCTGCTGCATCAAGGTCTGGTAATCCGATGCCGATGGCGTGTCGCCGCCCGTCAGGTTCAGGCCGACCTGCTTGAGGAAGGTGCGCACTTGCGTGAGCTTTTCCTTGGTCGGACTGGCGTGGATGCGGTAAGTACCTGGATGCTTGTTGCGCAGCAATAAATCGGCCGCGCAGACGTTGGCCGCCAGCATGCACTCTTCGATGATCTTGTGCGCTTCGTTGCGCGTACGGGGGACGATCTTTTCGATCTTGCCGGCGCTATTGCAGACGATATACGTTTCCGTCGTCTCGAAATCGATGGCGCCCCGCTCCGTGCGCGCCTTCAGCAAGGCGCGGTAGACGGCTTCCAGGTTCTGCAAATGCGGCAGGATGTCGGCGCGGCGTGCCGCCTCGGGACCCTTGGTGTTGCCCAGTACGGCGGCCACTTCGTCATACGTGAGGCGCGCGGCCGAATGGATGACGGCCGGGTAGAACTGGTACGCCTTCAGCTCGCCCTTGTCGCTGACGACGGCGTCGCAGACGAGGGTCAGGCGGTCGACGGCCGGGTTCAGCGAGCACAGGCCATTCGACAGCTTTTCCGGCAGCATCGGGATCACGCGGCGCGGGAAGTAGACGGACGTGCTGCGTTCGAGCGCGTCGGCATCGAGCGCGTCGTTCGGTTTCACGTAATGGCTGACGTCGGCGATGGCGACGATCAGGCGGAAGCAGTTGGCGCGGCCGATCTTGACGGGCTCGCAATACACGGCATCGTCGAAATCGCGCGCGTCTTCGCCGTCGATGGTGACCAAGGGCACATCGCGCAAATCGACACGGTCTTTCAGGTCGGCGGCACGCACTTCGAACGGCAGTTTTTCAGCTTGCTTGAGGGCGGCGGCGGAAAAGATGTGCGGCACGTTGAATTTACGCACGGCAATCTCGATTTCCATGCCGGGGTCGTCCAGGGCACCGAGCACTTCGACGATCTTGCCGACGGGCTGCTTGAAGCGCATCGGCTGCTCGGTCAGCTCGACGCTGACGATCTGGCCGGCCTTCGCCTTGCCCAGCGAACCGGTCACTAAAATGTCCTGGCCGATGCGCTGGTCTTCCGGCGCCACGACCCAGGTGCCGTTTTCCTGGATCAGGCGGCCGATGACGTGGGTATTGGCGCGCTGCGTGACTTCCACGATCGTGCCTTCCGGACGGCCGCGGCGGTCGGTGCCGACGATGCGGGCCATGACCTTGTCGCCATGCAGTACTTTCTGCATTTCTTTCTCAGGCAGGAACAGGTCGGCGCTGGCGTCGTCGGGAATGACGAAACCGAATCCATCGCGGTGGCTGGTGACGCGACCGGCGACGAGCGCGCTCT
Source organism: Janthinobacterium sp. SUN118 (assembly GCF_030397695.1). Classification (NCBI taxonomy): domain Bacteria; kingdom Pseudomonadati; phylum Pseudomonadota; class Betaproteobacteria; order Burkholderiales; family Oxalobacteraceae; genus Janthinobacterium; species Janthinobacterium sp. SUN118. Next base: position 326,141 of record NZ_JAPUBV010000004.1, read on the forward strand.
GGTCGGCCAGCGCGAACACGCCGCCGGCATCAGACTTGAGCTGGCCGTCGCGCTCCATCGCCTTCAGGCGACGGACCAGGACATCCATGGAATCGGCATGCACTTGCAGCGTTTTCCCGAGAGACTGCGGATCGAGAGGCGCGTTGACGCTGCGGAATATGCCGAGAATGTCCTCCCGGCTGGGGATGGTGTGGGTATTTTGGCTCAAAAGTATTTCTATAGTTGGTATTGACAGTGATCAAACGGAGAACAAAGACCGATGACATCACCGTCAATATTGACGCGGTGATGTCCGGTAGTGTACCGGACGACGCCTTGGTTTGCCTAACGGACAGCGTAGCGGAAACCGTACAAGTACCCCGCCGATGAAAAAAAGGAGAAAAGCTGCGCAATGCATTTGACTTCGGCAAATATTGCTCTATAATCTCGGTCTCTTGCAGCGACAAACCTTCACGGGAATGCAGTTGCAGGAAAGCGGTACAGGGTTGATGTGCAGTATGGAGCGAAAGCTCATCTGGCGCAAAACTCTTCAAGTCGCTATAATAGCAGAATTGTTGTTGTAAGTTGTTTTGCAACAAATACTCGAGCAGTAAAAAGTAGTAAGTAGCAGCATCAGTGCCCACGTGGCGGAATTGGTAGACGCGCATGGTTCAGGTCCATGTGCCTTCGGGTGTAGGGGTTCGAGTCCCTTCGTGGGCACCATTACCTAATTCGCAAAAAAGCCGCAAACTTTCACGAGTTTGCGGCTTTTTTCATGGTCGCAGCCACGACATCGGCGGCCAGGCAGTTAATTATCAAAAAGAAACTTCTCCCATCCATTTGATAGTATATTGACATCTCCCCATGCCACGCATCACGCGTGGCCGGCAACGGCATTTTGGAGATAAGTCATGACATGCAGGCCCCGCAAACACCAACGAATTCTTCTCGGCAGCTTTATGGCATTGAGCCTCGGCGCTGGCGCCAGCCCGGCGGCGGACTGGGTGACCACCCGCTCCAGCAGCCCGGAAATCGTCAAGCCGGCGCCGGAACAAGTGCAATTGCAGGTGCAAAATCCGCCGTCCTTCGCCTGGCCGCGCCATGGCAGTTATCCCGCACAGTATGTCGTGGAGATTGCGCCGGTTGGCGGTGCCGCGAGCAGCTACACCGTCTCGCGCAACTTCCTGCTGCCATCGAGCGCACTGCCTCCCGGCCAGTATGAATGGCGCGTGAGCCCACGCGCCACATCCCCCGACTGGTCCGACAAGCGCCCGTTTACCATCGACAGCAATTCACGCAATTTTGTCGTTCCCGAATCGTCCGAGCTGGCGAGCACCGTGCGGGCCCATCCGCGCCCCCGCCAGTTGCCAGCCTCCTTTGCGCAAGCCAGCGCCTGGGATGCTGCCATGGATGGCAAACGGCGCCCCTTCCTGAACCGGCTCGTCAGCGAAGTCAATCTGAATACCACCGCCGTGGCCAGCGTCAACGATGGCCTGTGGACCACGCCCAACGATGGCGGCCAGTACGGCCGCATCGCCAATGCCGCCGGCGCCGTGATCCGGCAAATGGAGGCGGCCGCCCTGCTATTTCGCCTGACACAGGAACGCAGGTATCTGGACGAAGCCATAGTGCGCGGCGACCAGCTGGCCGCGCTGAGTCCGGATGGACCCACCAGCTATAAAGCCCAGGATCAGGTGGCGCGCATGATTGCCCTGGTACTCGCCAAGGGCGCCGACTTCCTGTGGCTGGACCTGGACCTGCCACGCCGCAGCCGCTGGCTGTCGGTCGCCGCGCAACGACTGACACCCATTTATGCCGATCTGTCCGCCGCCGGCGGGCGCCTGGATCAATCCCCCATGGACTCGCACGGCGTCGAGGCACTCGGCTACCTTGCCGCCACCTCAACCTTGCTGCTCGACGCCAGGCCGGAAGCGCAAGCCTGGTTCGACTTCGCCGTGCGCTCGTACATGCATATCGTCCACGTCTGGAGCGGTCCGGAAGGCGGCTTTGCCAATGGCTCGGCGTACGGCCAGTACACCACCGACATGCAACTGCAATTATGGCAACCGCTGGCCGAAGCCACTGGCGTCAGCCTGTTCAACAAACCCTGGGCCGCGGGATTTTCCGATTATTTCATGCAGTTCATTCCACCGAACGCACCGCGCCACGTCTTCGGCGATGTCCATGAAAGCAAGCCGGACCCGGCGCTCCTGAAGGCGTATGTGGCACGGCAAGCCACGCCGGCGGCGGCCTGGTACAGCAGCCAGCCAGGCGCGCAGGAAAATCCCATTACCCTGCTGCAAGCACCCTACCCGCTCCCCGCCGACACGGTCGCGCCCGAGGCACCACCCAACGCCATGCTCTTTCCCAGCATCGGCTGGGCTGCCATGCACAGCGACATGAGCAACCCGGCCCGCACTTCCGTCTACTTCAAGTCGAGCCCGTTTGGCGCCTTCAATCACAGCCACGGCGATCAAAACAGCCTGGTCATCAACAGCGGTGGCAAGCCACTGCTGATCGAAGCCGGCTACCAGGACTACTATGCATCGCCGCTCTCGAAAAGCTGGTACCGCCAGTCGCGTGCGCACAACGCCATCACATTTGATGGCGGCAAAGGCCAGTTCATCGAAGGCCATTACGAGATGCGCTACAAAAACGGCAAGATCACGACATTCACGCACGCGACAGACCTCGACTACGTGGAAGGCGATGCCAGCGCCGCCTACAGCAACGACTTGAGCCTGGCCAGGCGTCAGGTATGGTATTCGCGCCTGAACGACGTGGTGGTGGTGCGCGACAAGCTGAACTCCGCCACAGCCCGCACTTTCGAGTGGAATATCCATGCGCTCAATACCTTATACCTGTACCCGAATGGCCGGGCCAGCATAGAAAATGGCACGGCTTCGCTGTGCCTGCAATCACTACGGCCGGACGAGGAGCAATTGTCCGGCTTTAGCGCCCCCAATCCGCCCCTGGAAGCCAGCCAGCAACATGCCGCCTATATCAAGACGACCCCGGCCATGACGGCGGAGTTCCTGATCGTGCTCGATGTCGGCTGCAAATCGGTGCCCACCTCCTTGCAGCTGGTGCCTGGCGGACGCTTGCTGCAGATAGGCACGCAAACCATCACCCTGCCGCAATAAGCGGCAAAGGCCTGTTTTTGCTTAAAAAACAGGCAGAATTATCCCCTCTTTCATAGGGAAATGCCTTTTTTCAAGTGAAAAAGGTATTTCTTGAAGAAAAGTGCAAAATGTTGATTGACCGAATGCGCGCCAGCCCTTATGATTTTGTCCTCGCTGCAGAACACGCAGCGACAAGCAGCAAGCAGTAACAATGCCCACGTGGCGGAATTGGTAGACGCGCATGGTTCAGGTCCATGTGCCTTCGGGTGTAGGGGTTCGAGTCCCTTCGTGGGCACCACCAGCAACGGTTTGCATGACGTTGTGATCCGCAGTAAAAAGTAGCAAGGTAGCACAGCAGTTAGCAGCACAATGCCCACGTGGCGGAATTGGTAGACGCGCATGGTTCAGGTCCATGTGCCTTCGGGTGTAGGGGTTCGAGTCCCTTCGTGGGCACCACCAGCAACGAGTCGTTCATCGTTGTAATCCGCAGTAAAGTAGTGAGACATCGCAGTAGCAGTAGCAACAAGCAGCATCAGTGCCCACGTGGCGGAATTGGTAGACGCGCATGGTTCAGGTCCATGTGCCTTCGGGTGTAGGGGTTCGAGTCCCTTCGTGGGCACCATTACCTAATTCGCAAAAAAGCCGCAAACTTTCACGAGTTTGCGGCTTTTTTCATTCCAGAATGCCGCGCAGTCTTCCCGACCTGCGGCACTCTCCCCTTATTTGACCAGCGCCGCCTTCACGGCCTCGGCCAGGGTCGTCGTCGGACGGCCGATCAGCGTACTCAGCTGCTTGCCGTTCTCTTCCAGTCCGCCTTGCGCCGCGCCCGCATCGGAATCGGCCAGCAAATCGGCAAAGCCTTCCGGCACGCCCACGCCGACCAGGGCCGCCTTGAAGTCCGCCTGCGGCATATCCTTGTAGACGATGCTCTTGCCCGACTGGCGCGCCACTTCGGCCGCATAGTCCGTCAAAGTAAAGCCGTGGTCGCCTGCCAGCTCATATATGGCTTGCGGCTGCTGCGCCGTCAGGACGGCAGCGGCGGCGGCGGCGTAGTCGGCGCGCGCGGCCGACGAGAAGCGGCCCTGTTGCGCCGCGCCCAGCACGACGCCGTGCTCGAGCACGGGCGCCAGGTGTTCCGTATGGTTTTCCAGGTACCAGCCGTTGCGCAGGAAACTGTAGGGCAAGCCGGAGGCGCGGATGGCCGCCTCCGTCACCACATGCTCGGCGGCCAGGCCCAGCGGCGACGTATCGGCGCGCAGGACGCTGGTGTAGGCGAGCAGCGCCACGCCGGCGCGCCTGGCTGCATCGATGACGTTCTGGTGCTGCTGCGCGCGCTGCCCCACTTCGCTCGACGAGATCAGCAGGATTTTCGTTGCCCCCTGGAATGCCGCATCGAGGCTGGCGCCATCGTTGTAATCGGCCTGGCGCACTTGCACGCCCTGGGCGGCCAGGCTGGCGGCCTTGGCCGGGTTGCGCACGGCGGCAATGATATTGCCAGCAGGGATGGATTTGAGCAGGCTGGCGATGACGTGCTGGCCCAGCTTGCCTGTGGCGCCGGTAATGACGATCATGATTTTCTCCTTGGAAGGTGATGGCTAAAATCCTATAATAGGACTATTGCTTACTTATTGTAAGTACGTACCTTTTGGTAAGTATGAGATTTTCTTTTCCATGCATCACCCGGCGCGCTTGATGACGCCACTTTTACGGACACCCTATCATGGACATAGACACTCCCGGCGCCAGCATGCGCGCCGCCCTCGCCCGGCAAAACCAGGGGGCGCACCTGCTGGCGGCCGCCTGTCCGTCGCGTGCCGTGCTCAGCCACCTGACCAGCCGCTGGGCCGTGCTCGTGCTGGTGCTGCTGCTGAGCGGTACGCGGCGTTTTAGCGAGCTGCGCCGTGAAGTGGGCGGCGTCAGCGAGAAAATGCTGGCGCAAACCCTGGAAGCGCTGGCCGGCGACGGTTTCGTGCTGCGCCAGGCCTACCTGGTGATTCCACCGAAAGTGGAGTACAGCCTGACGCCGCTGGGACGCGAGGCGGCCGAACGCCTGGCCGTGCTGGTCGACTGGATAGAGGATAATTACCCGCGTATCGAACAGGCGCGCGCCGAGCTGGCAGCGACGCCGGAGGCGAAAAACGCCGCTTGAAGCGGGCGTGACGGTCGCGCAAACGCGTTGCTTTGCATAATTATCAATTATCGTTTACTCCTCCTTGCCTTGATGTAATATTAGTCCCATGAACCGCGTAAGGGCGCGACACCATGAATCAGTTGATTTCCTCCATCGCCGACCGCGCCAAGGTGCTGCTGGTCAGCAGTTCGCCGAACGATGTGCGCGAACTGCTGTATGTGCTGGACCGGCACAACCTGGGCACCGGGCTTGCCGGCGATATCGATGAGGGCGTGGAACTGGCGTCCGGGGGCACGGACCTGATCCTGCTCGACGCGGCGCTGGCGGGCACGAATATCGGCGCCACCTGCATGCGGCTGCGCAATGCGGGCGGGCGCCACAGCGTGCCCCTGCTGCTGATGTCGGCCACCCCCAGCGCCGAGGAACAGGGCCGCAGCGTGGGCGCCGGCGCCAGCGACTACATCCGCATGCCCTTCAATGCGCGCGACGTGGCGGAAAAAATCCTCATGGAACTGGCGCTGCACAAGGCCGAGGCGCCCGCCGCGCGGCCCCTGGCCGACACCGCCACGCCGCCGCGGCCCCTGCATCCGCAGACGCTGGAAGTCAATTACCATTCGATCCTGGCCGGCTCGCCCGATGCCGTGCTGCTGTTCGACATCGACAACAAGCTGCTGATCGACGCCAATCACCTGGCCGAAGAGCTGTTCGGCTTGCCGCTGGCGGAATTGCTGCAAGGCGGCATGGAGCAACTGTTTCCGCAGACGCAGGACGATGGCCTGTCATCGCCGCAATTGCTCGATGAAAAGATCCGCGAGACCCTGCAGGGCAAGATCGTCGTCTTCCGCGCCACCTGCTGCCATCGCGACGGCCACCCCATCGCCTGCGAACTGCGCCTGATGCGCCTGTCCGTGCCGGGCCGCCAGCTCGTGCATGCGCGCATCATCGACTTAACCGAACGCAACCTGGCCGAAGCGATGCGCTCGGGCCAGAGCGCCTTGCTGGAAATGGTCGCCAAGGGCGCGCCGCTGATTCCCACGCTGAACCAGCTGCTGCTGCTGATCGAAGGCCAGTCGCGCGGCGTCTACTGCTCCATCATGCTGCTCGACGACGACGGGCGCCACATGCACAGCGCAGCCGGCCCCAGCCTGCCGCCCGACTACATGGCCCTGCTCGAAGGCGTGGAAATCGGCCCCGGCGTGGGCTCCTGCGGCACCGCCATGTTCCGGCGCGAGCCGGTGGTGGTCAGCGACATCATGCACGACCCGCTGTGGGCGCCCTACCGCGAGCTGGCCGCGCCATTCGGCTTGCGCGCCTGCTGGTCGCGCCCCATCTTCGGCCAGGATGGCATCGTGCTCGGCTCGTTCGCCATGTATTACCGCGAAGTGCGCAGCCCCGACGCCCACGACCAGAGCTTGATCGACGCGGCCACCGACCTGGCCGGCATCGCCATCGGCCGCATGCGCCATGAACGCGAGTTGCAGCGCCACCGCGCCCACCTGGAGGAACTGGTGGCGGAACGCACGGCGGCATTGACGCAGGCCAAGGAACAGTCCGAACAGGTGAACCGCGAATTGGCGGCCGCGCTGGACAACCTGTCCATCACGCAAGAGGAACTGGTGCGGCGCGACAAGCTGGCGGCGCTGGGCGCCCTGGTGGCCGGCATCGCGCATGAACTCAATACGCCGATCGGCAACGGCCTCGTGGTGGCCACCACGATGGCCGAGCGCACGCGCGAAATCCAGGCCAGCTTCCACGACGGCTTGCGCCGCTCGGAACTCGACGCCTACCTGACCCAGGCCGGCGAGGCGGACGCCATCATGCTGCGCAACCTGCAGCGGGCCGCCGACCTCGTCTCGAGCTTCAAGCAGATCGCCGTCGACCGCGCCAGCTCGCAGCGCCGCCACTTCCTGTTGCGCCAGTTCATCGCCGAACTGATGCTGCCGATGTCGACGCCGCTGAAGGCCGCCGGCCTGAGCCTGAAGCAGGACGTGCCCGACGGCCTGGCCATGGACAGCTATCCCGGCCCGCTGGGCCAGGTACTGAGCAACCTGCTGGAAAATTGCCTGCGCCACGCATTCGAGGGCCGCAGCGGCGGCAGCATCACGCTCACGGCGCGCGGCAGCGACGATGGCCAGGGCATCACCGTGTCCATCGCCGACACGGGCGTGGGCATCACGGCCGACGACCTCACGCACATCTACGACCCCTTCTTCACGACCAAGCTCGGCTCGGGCGGTTCGGGCCTGGGCCTGCACGTGGCGCACAACATCGTCACGGGCGTGCTGGGCGGCCATATCGACGCCAGCAGCAGCCCCGCCGGCACCACCTTCACCCTGCAGCTGCCCGCCGTGGCGCCGCAGTCGCCCGCCCCCTGACGCCCAGGCACGCTACAATGCGGGCACGCTTTTCTTTTGGAGCACTGCCATGAAATACCTGATCGCGGCCAGCCTGCTGCTGGCCTGCACCTGCGCGTCGGCCGGACCTGCCCCCTGGTACCAGTGGCGCAGCAAGGTCGACGGCACCCTGTCCTGCGCCCAGTCGACGCTGGGATTTGGCTGGGAGCTGGCCTCGGGACCGTACAAAGATAGCCGTTGCGAAAAACCGGCGCTTGTTAAATAATGGGGTCATAACAACACGGGGAACCGGCTTGATTGCTTAAAGAATTAGCGATGGCAATGCGGCGTCGAAAGAGTATGGAACGATAAGAACGTATCTATTCAAACCGAGGAGACCACATGTTTACGAATCCCGAACAATTCGCATCGGCCACCAAGGCCCTGTTTGAATTCCAGCTGATGACCTTCAATACCCTCACCACCAAGGCCGTGCAAGGCGTGGAACAGGTGCTGGCGCTGAACATGGCCACCGCCAAGTCCGGTATCGCGGATGGCATCGCCGCTGGCAAGGAAATCAGCCAGGCCAAGGATCCGAAGGCCGCCATGGCCGCCGCCGCCGCCCAGCTGCAACCGGGCGTGGCCGGCGCGAAAGCGTATAAACAGCAACTCGACGACATCATCAAGGAAATCCACACGGAATTCACCACGGCCGCCGAAGCCCACGTGGCCGAAGCGAAAAGCAATTTGAGCGCGCTGATCTACGACGTGACGAAAAACGTGCCGCCGGGCTCGGAAAACGCCGTCGCCATCGTCAAGGCCGCCATCGACAACGCCTTCCTCGGCTACGAGCAAGTCACCAAGGCCACGAAACAGGCCGTGAAAACGGTGGAAGAGCAGATCGCCAAGGCCAGCGCGCAAGTGGCGCAGGCAACGGAAAAGGCGACGAGCGGCGCCACCGCCGCGGCTGAAAAAGCAGCGCCTGCCGCCAAGCCCAAGGCGACTAAAAAGTAAGCGATGTAGGCAGGATTAGCGCGGCAACGCCGCGCGTAATCCGACGCATTGTTGGCGCCAATGGTGATGTCGGGTTACGCGCGCAGCGCTAACCCGACCTACAACCCGGCGGACGACACGTCCACCGGCATGATCCTGTACACGCAGCGCCTGCCTCCCTCCAGCAGGTATTCGCTGCGTTCCACCGTGCAGTCGTCCCCCAGTACCCGTTGAAAGATGGCCAGTTCCGAGCGGCAGAAATTCTGGCATGCCGTGGCGGCCGCGCAGATGGGACAATGGTTTTCCACCAGTAACACGCTGCCATCGTCCTGCGCCTCGGCATGGGCCATGTAGCCCTCGCCATCGCGCGCCTGGGCCAGGGACTCCACCCTTTGCGCCAGATCAAGCCGCACGTCGACCAGCTTGCCATACGCGGCTTCGCTGCTGCGTTCGCGCGCGCTGATCAGCTTATCCAGTCCCTCGTCGCCAAACAGGGCTTGCACTTGCGCGATCAATTCCACGGTCAGGTCGGCATGGCGGTCGGGAAAGCGCGCATGGCCCGCCGGCGTCAATTGCCAGCGCCGCGACGGCCGCCCTACCTTGTCGGCCACATCCTCGAACGCCACCAGCCCCTTGTCGCGCGCCGCTTCCAGCTGGCGCCGCGCGCCCATGGACGTGATATCGAGCAAGGCGGCCAGCTGCTGCGCCGTCTGCGGCCCGCGCATCTTCAGCAGGAACAGGCTCTGCTCCGACGTGCTGGCGTTCATGCCACCGCCTTCGCCTCGCCGACACCGGCCAGCTGGCGACGCCAGGCCGCCATGCGCCAGGCGGCCCAGGCTGCCGAGCAGGCGCCGGCGACGAGGATCAATCGCGTATCGATCAGGGTCAGCACGGAGCCGCTGAGGGCGACGACGATGTTGGCGATGCAAAAGGTGGTGGCCAGCAAGCCCATCACGGCGCCCTGCCCGTGCGCGCTGAAACGCTCGGCGCACCAGCCCTGTATCACCGTGTTGTACAGCGCATTCGGGATGCCGAACAGCACGATGGCGGCGATGCCGACCCAGATATTCCCCAACGCCAGGACTCCCACGGCCAGCGCCACGCCGCAGGCATACCAGCAGGCGCGCAGCAGCGGCGCGTGGCGGCTGGGGCCGCCTGCCAGCAAGGAGGTGATGGTCATCGTGCCGCACAGGCCGACATTCACCCAGGCAATCGCCTGCGCATTGTAGTTGGCCGTCTCGACCAGCCACAAGGGATAGAACTCATAGAAACTGGCCACGCCGCACGTCAACGCCAGCTGCACGATGAACAGGGTGCGCAGCTCGTCGTGGCGCAGCAGGTTCAGCGAATGCTGGTCGCGCGCCACCTGCCACCAGGACGTCGTCAGCAACGATGGCGTTTCGCGCGGCAAGCCGACGGCCACCAGCACGGCGACCAGCATCAGGGCGGCGGCGGCGATCCAGAACGGCACCGTCACGCCCCACACGAGGGTCGCGCCGGCCAGGATCGGCCCCACCAGCCAGCCCAGGTAAAACGCGCCGTTCAGCCACGACATGGCGCGCAGGCGCAGCGGCCCCTGCAGCTGGTCGGCCAGCATGGCGCGCGCCACGGCGCCATTCCCTTCCAGCAAGCCGGTGATGAAACGGGCGACGATGAACAGCGGATAGGACTGGATCACCAGCGCCCACGCCGTGATGGCGTGGCCGATGGCGGCGCCCACGGCCGTGCGCATCAGCAGGGGACGGCGGCCATAGCGGTCCGACAGCGGTCCCAGCAAGGCCGAACCGATCAGCAAGCCCAGCGGATTGATGGTCAGCGCCAGGCCGAACAGCAGTTTCGATGGCAGGCCGAGGAAATTATTGAAGGCATTCGGCGCCTCGGCCGCGAACAGCGGCGGCAAAATCGGATACGGCAGGGATGCGCCGATGGTCGACAGCAGCGCCAGCAGACAGGCGGCGGAGATCAATATGATGTTTTTCATGCAGCCTCTATCCGTTTCTTGATTATGTGTATATGGCAAGGCTACGTGGACAGCGCAGATAAGTAAACAAAAAAGTTTATTAATTGAGTGACGCCACTGCGTGTCCCCTGGAATCCTGCAACGCCTTGCTGCCGTGCATGGCATTGCGTCGGCTATCATTCCTGCTTACCACGTTGAACAGGGCACATATGACACTGTCGCAGATTGAAGATAGCCACGGCTTTTCTTACCCGCCACTCTATAAGCGGCTCGCCCAGGACGGCATGCTGGAGGTGGGCGAATACGGGCCGGACTGGTACCGCCTGGTATTTCCGACACTCAAGGAGCATCCTACCCTGCTGCTGCATGCGGACGACTTCGAATTGCTCAATGTAAAGGGCGTCGCTGAAGCGATGGAAGAGCTGGCAGACGCCGGCGACTACCGGCAGATCGACCCGGCCTTCCAGTTCATCCCGTTCGCGCAAACGGGCGCCGGCGACCATTACTGCTTCTTTGCTTCCCGCCAGCAGGACGGCGAGATGCCCATCGTGCTGCTGTGGCACGACCAGAATGAAGCCCAGTACCTGGCGAAGAACCTCCACGATTTCATGTTTCACATGCTGCTCAATGCCATGGCCGACCAGGATACCTACAACGAGGTGAGCGACGAGGAATTCAGGGATCAGCTGGAAAAAACCCTGACCACGCACGCGCGCTACCTGACGCCGCAGCAAGGCGAGGTATTGCAGGCGCTGCTGGCCAGGGATCTCATCGATTACGAGGTGCCGTTGCCGAAGGGACGCAAGGAGGTGCACCGGGGCTTGCTGACCGACATAGAACTCGCCAGGCTGCGCGAGCAATTCATTCCTTACGACAAGTTCGACAGCTATTTTGCCTACAGCACGGCTGGCTGAACATAAAATCGCTGGGCAAGCGGCGGATGAAGGTTTAAACTGTATATAAACACAGTAAAACCCGTCACATTGCCGCTAGCCCTACTATTATTCCCATGTTGAGAGTCCTGGAAAATCCCCTGTACTATCTGGATAATTTCCAGGATGTGCTGAACTGGATCGGCGCGCGCTATGCCGATCTGCTGAGCGCGGAAGAAACGCAATTCATCACCCAGTTCGGCACGCTGCCGCTGGCGTCGCGCGCCCTGTTCGTGCGCCTCGTCATGCGCAAGGGCTGTCTGTTCCGCGCAAGCAAGCTCAACTACGACGAGATCGGCGGCACGCGCGCCGCCGCCCTGCCCCTGCTGGCCTTGCACTGGGTGGCGGCCGATCCCGCCATCTCGCTCGACGAACTGTTCGAACTGCTGCTGAAAGGGGAAATCGGCCAGGCTTTCGGCCTCGCCGCGCCCCTGAAGGCGGCGCGCAAGGCCGAGCAGCTCGAAGCCTTGCGCGAGGCCCATGCGGAAGACAAGCCGTTTTCCGCCTGGTATCCGTCCTCGGACGACGTGCTGTACCGCATCGACAAGCAGGCCCTGTGCGACCGCCTGCGCCTGATTTACTTTGGCAACTATCACCAGGACTGGTCGGAATTCGTGCTGTCCGACCTGGGCGTGTACCAATACGAAAAAGTGGAATTCTCGCCGCAGTCGCGCGGTTTCCGCACGCGCCAGGATATCGAACACTATGAAGTGCTGCACCAGTGCCGCGAACGCTACAACGACAGCGCGCTGGCCGACGAAGTGCTGCAGGAACTGGCGGCACTGCCCTTGCCTCCGGAGAATACCTGGCTGCTTGGCCGCCGCGACAAGCTGCGCTTCCAGATCGCCCAGCACCTGGAAAAATGCCAGGACTGGCCCACCGCCTACCGCGCGTACGCCGATTGCCGCTATCCGGGCGCGCGCGCCCGCGCCATCCGCGTGCTGGAAAAGGATGAACAGCCGCAGGCGGCCTACGACAGGCTGCTCATCGCCCTGGCGGCGCCGGAAAGCGAGGCGGAACAGCAATTACTGCTGCGCATGGCCCCCCGTTTGCGGCGCAAGCTGGGCCACGCCAGACAGGCTGCCAGCGCCCCCGCCAGCGTCGAGCGCATCGACTTGCAACTGCCGTTTCCCCGCGAAGCATGCTATGTGGAAGGCGTGGTGCAAGCCCATCTGAGCCAAAGCGACGCGCCCGTGTACTACGTGGAAAATACCCTGATCAACTCGCTGTTCGGCCTGCTGTGCTGGCCCGCCATCTTCAAGGCCATCCCCGGCGCCTTCTTCCACCCGTTCCACCGGGGGCCGGCCGACTTGCACAGCGCCGACTTTTCCCTGCGCCGCAGCGCCGACTTCGCCGCCTGCCTGGCGCAGCTCGACGACGGCAGCTACCGGACGGCCATCCGCGCCACGCATGCCGCCAAGCACGGCATCGTCTCGCCCTTCGTCAGCTGGGAGGTGCTCGACGATGGCTTGCTGGAACTGGCGCTGGCCTGCATGCCGGCCGCGCACCTGAAGAAGGCATTCGAACGCATCTTGCTCGATATCAAAAGCAACCGCAGCGGCTTGCCCGACCTGATCCAGTTCTGGCCGGCCGAACAGCGCTACCGCATGATCGAAGTCAAGGGTCCGGGCGACCGCCTGCAAGACAACCAGCAGCGCTGGATCGCATATTGCGCGCAGCACGCCATGCCCGTCAGCGTGTGCTACCTGCAATGGGAGGCGGCCGCGTGACGTACACGATCGCCGTGCGCGCCCTGTGCGAATTCACCGCCAAGGCGGGCGACCTGGACTTGCGCTTCACTCCCTCGCCCACGGCCCAGGAAGGCATGGCTGGCCACGCCACCGTGACGGGCCGGCGCGACGACGGCTACCAGCGCGAAATCAGCCTGTGCGGCGACTTCGGCCCCCTGCACGTGCGGGGCCGCGCCGATGGCTACGACCCCGCGCGGCGCCAGCTGGAAGAGATCAAGACTTACCGGGGCGAGCTCGACGCCATGCCCGCCAACCACCGCCAGCTGCACTGGGCGCAGGCACGCATCTATGGCCACTTGCTGTGCCAGCAGCTGAAGCTGCCCATGCTGCGCGTGGCGCTCGTGTATTTCGACATCGCCAGCCAGAAGGAGACCGTGATGCACGAGGAATGCACGGCCGAGGCGCTGCGCATTTTCTTCGAGCAGCATTGCGCGCTGTTCCTCGACTGGGCCGAGCAGGAAATGGCGCACCGGGCCAGCCGCGACGCGCAACTCGCGGCCATGGCCTTCCCCCACGCCGACTTTCGCCCGGGCCAGCGCCAGCTGGCCGAAGCCATGTACAAGGCCAGCAGCCGTGGCTGCGGCTTGCTGGCGCAGGCGCCGACGGGCATCGGCAAGACGGTGGGCAGCCTGTTTCCCATGCTCAAAGCGACGGCCGCGCATGGCCTGGATAAACTGTTCTTCCTCGCCGCCAAGGTGCCCGGGCGGCAAATGGCGCTCGACGCCTGCGCCATCCTGAAGGACAGCGCGCCGCTGCTGCCGCTGCGCGTGCTGGAACTGAGCGCCAAGAGCAGCGCCTGCGAGCATCCGGACAAGGCGTGCCACGGCGAGGCGTGTCCGCTGGCCAAGGGCTTTTACGACCGCTTGCCGCTGGCGCGCGAGGTGGCGCTGGCCAGCGGTTTGCTACTGGACAAGGAAGCCGTGCGCGCCATCGCCTTGCAGCAAGGTATCTGCCCGTATTACCTGGGCATGGAATTGGCGCGCTGGAGCGATGTCGTCATCGGCGACTACAATTATTATTTCGACCTCAGCGCCATGCTGTACGGCATGACCCTGGCCCACGCATGGAAGGTCAACGTGCTGGTCGACGAGGCGCACAATATGGTGTCGCGCGCGCGCAGCATGTATTCGGCGGAACTGGCACAGATCGACCTGAAGATGCTGCGCAAGTTCGCGCCCGAGGCGCTGAAAAAACCGCTGGACCGCGTGTCCCGCCAGTGGACGGCCCTGCTCAAGCAGCAGGAGGGCGATTACCACGTGCATGCGGCCTTGCCGGACAAATTCTTTGGCGCCCTGCAAGGCGTGGCGACGGCCATCGGCGACTACATGGCCGAGCACGCAGCGTCCCTGGACGAGGACTTGCAGCGCTTTTACTTCGACGTGCTGCTGATCAACCGGCTGGCCGAGAGTTTCGGCACGCATTCGCTGTTCGACGTCAGCAAGACGGAGACGGGCTCCACCGTCTGCATCCGCAACATCGTGCCGGCGCCCTTCCTCAAGGAACGCTTCGCCGCCAGCCACAGCACGGCCCTGTTTTCCGCCACCCTGAGCCCGTGGAATTACTACAGCGATACCTTGGGCATGCCGGAGAACACGGCCTGGGTCGACGTGGAGTCACCGTTCCATGCGGAACAATTGTCCGTGCGCGTGGCCGACAGCATTTCCACGCGCTACCAGCACCGCGCCGCATCGCTGCTGCCCATCGCGCAACTGATGGCGCGCCAGTACGCGGAAACGCCAGGCAACTACCTGGCCTTTTTCAGCAGTTTCGACTACATGGAAAAGACGGCCACCCTGTTCGCCCAGCATTACCCGGACGTGCCCATCTGGCAGCAGCCGCGCCGCATGGATGACGCGGCGCGCGCGCAATTCCTCGGCCGTTTTGGCCTGGACACGCGCGGCATCGGCTTTGCCGTGCTCGGTGGCGCCTTCGGCGAAGGCATCGACTTGCCCGGCGCGCGCCTGATCGGCGCCTTCATCGCCACCCTGGGCTTGCCGCAGATCAATCCCGTCAACGAGCAGATCCGCCAGCGCATGGGCGACATCTTCGGCGCCGGCTACGACTACACGTATCTGTACCCGGGCATGCAAAAGGTGGTGCAGGCGGCTGGCAGGGTCATCCGCACGCAGTCGGACAAGGGCGTCGTCTACCTGATCGACGACCGTTTCTCGCGCCCGGAAATCCGCCAGCTGCTGCCGACGTGGTGGGATGTGCAGCCAAGCAGGCCGCTATAAATATTGCGATTTCTGACGTCCATTCGCGGCGCTCTGCGGTGTGGCCCGCCGCTGGCAGTGCCCGCACTGCGTCGCAACGGGCGCCTTGCAGCGCATCCGCTTCTGTTCTTCATAACGTCACAATAATTTCCCACGACCTGCTTAGCCAACCAGTACCTTGAGCTTCTGGTAGCCTGCCTTGCTGACGGGAATGCGCGTGTCGTCGCGCAGGATGGCCACGTGGCTGTCTTTCGTCGCCGCCTCGATGCGGCAGATGCCGTCGATATTGAGCAAGTACGACCGGTGCACGCGCACGAACTTGGCCGGGTCCAGCTGCGCCTCGAGTTCGGCCAGGGTCTGGCTTTTCAGGTAGGACTTGCCTTCCGCGCGAATGCGGATGTAGTCGTCCTGCGCCTCGATGTAGTCGATGCGGGCGCTGGCGATCACGTGGACCTTGGCGCCGTCGCGTATCAGCACGCGGGCCAGCGGCGCGGCGCGCGTGGCCGCCTCGCGCGCCGCCGCGTGCACGGCGGCTTGCACCTGGGCCGGCGCGCTGCGCTGCGCGCGCGCATGCGCCAGCGCCTGCTCGAAGCGCTGCTCGCTGTACGGCTTCAATAAATAATCGAGCGCATGGCATTCGAAGGCCTTCAAGGCGTACTGGTCGTAGGCCGTGACAAAGATCAGCCGCGTCTTCGCGCCGATCAGCTCGGCCACTTCGAAGCCGTCCAGGCGCGGCATCTGGATGTCGAGGAACACCAGTTCCGGCGCCAGTTCGGCGATGGCCTTGACGGCGTCGAAGCCGTTCGCGCATTCGGCCACGATCTCGATATCGTCATGGCGCGCCAGGTATTCGCGCAGCACGCCGCGCGCCAGCGCTTCATCGTCGACGATGGCGACCCGCATTCTTGCCTGCATCATTGCTCCTCCGTGTCGCCGGTCTGCGCCGGCATGGAAATCGTCACTTCGAAAGCGTCGCCGCGCCGCGTCCAGTGCACGCCGGCTTCGTGGCCATACGCGCCGGCCAGGCGCTGGCGCACATTTTCCAGGCCCACGCCATTGCCGCCGGCTGGCCCTTGATCCACGTCAACTGGGTTGCGCACCTCGATCTGCAGCAGACTGCCGGCACGGCGCACGGCCAGCGTGATGCGGCCGCCGTCCGTCAAGCCGCAGATGCCGTGCTTGACGGCGTTTTCCACCAGCGGCTGGATCAGCATGGGCGGCAGCAGGCACGCCAGCGCGGCATCGTCCACGGCAAGCGCCACTTGCAGGCGTTCGCCGAAGCGCACTTGCTCGATGTCGAGAAAATGGCGGATCAGCACCAGTTCCTGTTCCACGGTAATTTTCTTGTGCGCTTCCATGCTCAGGCTCTGGCGAAAGAAACTGGCCAGCTGCAAGGTCATCTGGCGCGCACCCGCCGCATCGATCGAAGTCAAGGCGCTGATGGAATTCAAGCTGTTGAACAGGAAATGCGGATCGATCTGCGTGCGCAGCATGCGCAATTGCGCCTCCTGCGCCACCAGCTGCGCTTCCAGGCCCCGCTGTTCGGCCGTCTTGGCGCGCACGAATTCCAGCAGCAGGTAATGCACGGCGGCGGCCAGGCAGTACAGCAGCACGCCCAGGCCGAAGAACAGGGCCAGCAGCGATTGCGCCAGGTGCACGCCCAGCCAGCTCACCTCGAGCAGCAGGCTGACGCTGTTGAGAAATTGCAGCAGGGTCGCCCACAGCAGGCCGGCGAACAGGGCCGCCACGGCCATCACGCCGGCAATCGCGGCCGGTTGGCGCTTGTTCAGCGGATAGGCGCGGCACAGGTAAAACGCGGAAAAGCCCGTGCCGATCCCATACACGAGCGTGGCGGGCGCCACCAGCAGGACGGCGTTGAGCCAGGGCGCATGGGCCACCCTGGCCAGGATGGAGGCCAGGGCCAGGCCCAGCGCGATGCAGACCAGGAACACCACCACGGCGCCGCGCCGCTTCGACAAGGGCCCCGACATGCGCGCCTAGTTGCGGATTTCCAGGCCGCCCATGATGGCGTAGCCCGTCACGTACAGGCGCTTGTCCTGGTTCGGCGGCACGATGGTCTTCTCTTCAAAACCGCCGAGGATGGGCGTGCCCTGCAGCACGACGCTCCAGTCGGGCGGGATCTTGATGGTGATGCCGCCGCACATGGCAAACACATTGAGCACGGCCTCGCCTTCGATCGACGCCTGGCGCAGGTCGATTTCGCAGCCGGCCATGATGACGTTGATATCGCCGCCCTTGAAGCGCTGCGACGACACGCGCCGCACATAGCCGCCCAGGATGGCCGTCACTTCGATGATGCTGTCTTCATCCACCTGGCCGCTGGCGCCGGGCGCGGCCGGTTCCTTGTCGAGCGAGACGGCGCCCTTGCGCGGCTGGCCGAAGTGATCGGCATCGTCGGCGGGCAGATGGCGGCGGCGCTGGCGCTGCTGTGCGCCGGGCAAGGACTTCGACACGACGGCCATGCCGACGGCGATGATCACCAGCGGCCACAGCATGCTCCAGTTGATGTAGAACAGGCCCATGGCTTTCAGGGTCCAGCTCACGCCCAGCAAGACCATCACGCCACCGACGATGTAGCCGGAGCGGCTATGGCTTTGCGAAATCTTCAGCAAGCCGAAAATGACGAGGATGGTGGGCCAGAAACGGAAGGTGTAGCGCACGTTGATGAAGCCGAGGTTATCGAGCAGGAACAGCAACCCCAGCCCGATGACGATCACGCCCAGCACGATCTGCGACGGCGAGTGCAGCTGCGGTTTATTTTTCATGCTCGGACTCCCGGTAGGCAATAAAATGTTGGTTCAACAGCGGTTCGAGCACCAGCCCCACGCCCCAGGCGATCAGCAGGGCCGGCCAGCTATTGTAGAAGTTCAAGTTCCACAGTTCCTCGTACGACACATACCACCAGGCGGCGAAGAAGATCAGCCACAGGCCGCTCAGTATCTGCCTGGCCGAGACGGGCGCCAGCAGCTTGTTGATGCCGAAGACGACCAGTATCAGCGGCCAATAATGCCATAGAGGATAATAATCGTGGAGGATGATCATATCGAGCCGGTCCAGCAGGATGACGGCGCCTATGGCAATGAGCAACACCCCCCACAGGAGCTGGGTGCGGCGGCAATACGCTTGTTCGGATTTCACGATACCCCCTTGATGTTGGTTGATCGTAAAGATACGCGCGATCGATGCGCAACGATAGCCCGCGTCGGCGAATGGCGGAAACGGCACGGTGAATGGCGGCGGGAACGGCGAATGGCGAAAAAAAGGGCCGGCAAACGCCGGCCCATAAGGGGTTAATGCAGCAGTACACGACTTGGGGAGCCCTTGCGCGATCCCGTGGCGGGACGCGCATGCGCAGGCAAAATCTGGTGCCGATCCTTGAGGCGACCGGCTGACCTGCTGGAAGATCGAACATGCCGCCAACTTCACGGCAGTGCGTCTCAACCAAGCAAAGTCATCATACTCCCGATCGCGAAAAAACACCGTTCGCTAGCGCACACAGAAGTGGCTTTACTGCGCTGTATCAAACCCTGCCCCCATTCAATGCGGCGGATGGAGCATATCGCGCTCGATCCAGTCGATCACCGATGGTCCCCGCGGCTGCCAGCCCAGCAGCTTGCGCGCCCGCTCGCCACGCACGCGGCTGTTCGAGCCGAGGCCGTACGAGGCCATTTCATAGCCCCACTCGGCGATGGCGTCCGGCAAGGGCCAGTCTTGTGCGGGGCCCAGTTGCAGGGCGCCGGCGATGGCGGCCGTCATGTCGCGGAACGCCGCTTCGCCCGACTCGACAAAGTAAAAGGTGCCGGCCGGCGACTTTTCCAGCGCCAGCAGGTACAGGCTGACGACATCGTCGATATGCACGTTGGACCAGATGTTGCGGCCCGGCCCCACGTGGCGCACGATGCCGCTCTTGCGCGCCTGCTTCAGCAGACGCGGCAGCTGCACGCTGTCGCGCGGCAAGGCGCCGTGGCCGTAGATCAGGGTATTGCACAGCACGCTGGCGCGCACGCCCTGCTGCGCGCTGGCCAGCACCAGCTCGTCGATGGCGACCCTGGCCGCCTTGTCGGCCGTGGGCGCCGGCAGCTTGTCTTCGTAATAAATCTGCTGCGTGCCCTCGCCGCCCGAGGCGTCGCCCACGATGGACGAGCCGCTGGTGTGCAGGAAGGGCTTGTTGGTGCCCGCCAGCGCTTCGATGATGGCTTCCACGGCGCCCCGGTGGTCGCTGCTGGCCGCGTTGATGACGGCGTCGGCCGCGCGCGCCTGCTCGATGATCAGTTCGCGATCATTCAGGGTGCCGACGACGCCCTGCACGCCGATGGTGGCCAGCTCGGCCACCTGCTCCGGCTTGCGCACGAGGCCCGTGACCTGGTGGCCGGCGCGCACGAGGCCCGCCGCGATGGAACTGCCGATGAAACCTGCCGCGCCTGTCAAAAATACCTGCATATTTACTCCCTGTCTGGTTAGATTGCTGTCAATCACACCAGCCCAGTATGCCCGCTTTCGTCTTTCGCAAAAAGCGTTCGCGCGGCAAAGGATTTATGACTTGGGCGCAACAATATTCTGTTTGAGCTGCAGGGCGGCGATGTAGCGGCTCCGGTAGGCGGGGTCTTCCGGCGTCAGCAAGGTGAGCCTGTCGCGCGCGCGCGTGGCGGCCACGTAGAAGCGGTTTTCTTCTTCCAGCGGATCGGTTTTGCTGCGCGGGAATTCATCGACGGCCAAATAAGGCAGGATCACATGGTTGTATTCGAGGCCCTTGATCTGGTCGATGCAGGCGATCACCAGTTTGGCCTTGCCGCTGGTCACGGCGACGGCGTCCTCCATCTCGCCCAGCCAGCCGGCAAAGCCGCCCAGCGCCACACCCGCTTCGCTGCAGACGGCGATGAAACCGTGCAGCGAACGGGCCACGACGCGCGCCTGGGCCGGGTCGACATAGATGCGACGCGCCGTCTGTTCCAGCTGCATCAGGCCAAAGATGTGCTGTAGCGCGTCGCCGGCCAGCGCATCGGGAGGCAAGGCGCGCAGGTAATCGACGGCAGCCAGGGTCAGCGCTGCCTTGTCCTGGTTCTGCGACTTGCCCAGCTGGTTGGTCAGGAATCCTTCCAGCAAGTCCGGATAATTGGCCACGTCGGCCTTCGCTTGCTGCAGCTCGCCGCGCGTAAACGGAATTTCCGCGAACGCCACCAGGGCTTCGAGGATCTCGCCGCGGCGCGGGCCGCTCTTGATCGCGTGCAAGTCCTTGCGGGCGATGGCTACCATGCCGCGCAGCATCAGCACTTCCTGGCTCAGCAAATAGCTGTTCATGTCCACCAGTCCATAGGCGATGCCGCTCTGGAACAGCGCCGTTTCCACGCGGATGGCCTGGTCGCGGTCGCGCAGCAGGATGGCCGTCGTGCCCGCATGGGCGTGCTCGAGGGCCGCGATCAGCTGCGCGCTGCACGCCTGCGGCAGCGCATGGTCGTACTGCAGCACCTCGATGTGGGTAGCGCGCGACAGCGCCGACACGCTGGCCTTGTTTTTCAGCACGCCGACGGCGTGCGCCAGTTGCGTGCCGTAGCGGTAGGACGCCGTCAGCGGCAAGCGCTGCAAGGCGGGAAATTCCTGCTCGAAGCGCTGGCGCAGGAAGCGGTGATCGGCGCCCGACCACGTGTAGATGACCTGGTCCTTGTCGCCGGCGCCGCAGAAAAATGCGTTGCCGCGGCGTATCAGCATGGTCAGCAGGCGGAACGATGCCTCGTTCAAGTCGTGCAATTCATCGGCGACGATGATCTGGAAGGCCGGCAACTGCTGGCGCAGCGGCTCGTCGCCATCGAGCATGCGCACCAGGTCGTAGGTGGCGTCGAACGGCGCGCGGAACTGGATATCGCCCGTGTCGGCGCCGCGCAAACCTTCATATTCGCGCAGCCACAGATAATGCGTGCGCGACATGCCCAGCAGCTCCAGGTTGTCGTCCAGGGAATTGCTCTCGAAATCGGGATTCTGGAAATCCAGGCGCGCCTTGGTGCGCAGCTGCAATTTGAGAAATTCGGCAATCGCCCCATTCGTCGTATTGATTTCCAGCGGGTAGCGGTGAGCGTATTTCTCCGACACCACCTCCAGCGCTTCCCACGCCACCGGGCGCAGCTCTTCATCGCTGCGCAGGAACGCCACCTGCATGTGTTCCAGCTGCAGCAGCACCTTGGCGGCAAATGCATCGAAGGTGTCGATGACGAGGCGCTTGACGACGCCGAGCGGCACGCCCACTTCCAGCAGGCGCTGGCGCAGGGCCACGCGCGCCGCTTCCGTGAAGACCAGGGCCAGCATGCGCTCGGGCGCGCGGCCACGGTGCAGCGCTTCGGCCAGGCGCAGGGCCAGGGTCGTCGTCTTGGCGGCGCCGGCATTGGCGTCGATCAAGACCACTTTCTTTTGCGCCGTCTGGATGGCGACCTGTTCCGGCGTAGGCGTGATGCGTTTGGGAAGGAACTGCGGGGCGTTATCTGTACTCAAGGGTATCCTGAAATAATGTCTGTTCTCGGCGCGCTACCAGGCGCAGGTGCGCAAGCCGGCAAAGATGTCGCCGCGCTCGGGCGCATGGAAGGCGCGCATGCGCGCCGACTGCAGGCGCGGCGGCGTGGCGAACGAGGCGCCGCGCAGCACCTGGTGGCGCATGAAATACGGCGCCGAATATTCGCGCCAGGCGTCGGGCGCAAAGCCCGGATACGGCTCGAACGGCGTCGCCGTCCACTCCCACACCTGTCCCCACTGGAAGCGCGGATGGCCGGACAGCGCAGCATACTCCCATTCCGCCTCGGTCGCCAGGCGCCGCCCGGCCCAGGCGCAATACGCTTGCGCCTCGTACAGATTGATGTGGCGCACGGCTTCGTTCGGCGCCAGGGTCACCGGCTGGCCAAAGCGCAGCGTGCGCCACTGCGTGGCGTCGCGCAGCCAGTACAGCGGCGACGAGCGCTCCTGCTGCATCAGCCAGGCGCTGCCGGCCGCGCTCCAGAACTGGCGGTTCTGGTAGCCGCCATCGGAGACGAAATCGGCGAACTGGGCGTTCGACACGGGCACGGCGTCGATGGCGAATGGCGCCACATAGCAAGGGTATGGCGGGCATTCATTGTCGAAGGCGAAGCCGGCGTCGCGGCGCGAGCCCAGCTCGATGCTACCGCCTGGAAAGGCGATCTCGCCCAGGCCCGCCGGCAAGGCGGGACTGGCCGCCAGGGTCCCGGGCGCTGCCAGGCCCAGCCATTGCAAGCCGGCCAGCAACTGCTCGCCGCACAAGTCTTCATGGGCCAGGGCCAGGCGGTACGGGTACAGGGCGCCGTCGACATTGGCTTCGCGCGACAGTTTATCGAGTACCCGGTCGAGCACTTCGTGGCAATACGTTTTCACGGCGCCGGGGCTGGGCAAGTCCAGCTTCCAGCGCGTGCGCTGCTCGACCATATTGGCGTCGAACAGATCGTCGCCGCGCGTCAGCAGGGAATTGTAGACGGCGTCCGCAGGATGGCTGGAAGCCGCTTCGCGCAGGATGAACCACTCGGCGAACCAGGCGATATGCGCGAGTTGCCACAATGGCGGATTGAGCTGTGGATGGCGGGGCATGCGGTCCACCACGTCCAGTCCGGCGGAAACATAACAGTCGAACAGGAACAGGGTGGCTTGGCGCGCGGCGAGCAGCGACTGGGCCAGTTGCTGCGCGCCGGCGTGGCGAAAAGAAGCGTTGATTAAAGTCATGGCCCGATTGTAACGACTTTTGCCAACATCGCACGACTCGCAGGGGAAACGCAGGGGCGCAAGCCCCCCTGCTCCCGCCAGCTACTTGACCAGCAATTCGCCCTGCAGCGGCGTGACGACGGACTTCGGCATGCTGACGATGAAACTGCTGCCCTTGTCGGCCACGGACTGGATGGCCAGGGTGCCCCCGTGGCGCAGCAGCACGTGCTTGACGATGGCCAGGCCCAGGCCCGTGCCCTGGGTTTCGCGCGACCGGCTCTTGTCGACGCGGTAGAAACGCTCGGTCAGGCGCGAGATATGCTCGGGACTGATGCCGATGCCCGTATCCTGCGCGATGAATTGCGGTCCCGCCGCGCCATCCTGCCAGCGCAGGGTGATGGTGCCGCCGGCCGGCGTGTAGCGCACGGCGTTCGAGGCCAGGTTGCCGAACGCGCTGTACAGCTCGTCGTAACTGCCCAGCACGTCAGGGCCCTTGCATTCCATCGTGATTTCGTGCTTGCCGGCCGACAAGCCCTTGGCATCGCGCAAGACCTGCTGCATGAGCTTTTTGACGTCGACGGGCTCGGGGCGCAGCGGATAGTCGACCGATTCCAGGCGCGACAGCGTCAGCATGTCCTCGATCAGATGCTGCATGCGGTGGCCCTGCTCCGTCATCAGCTTGAGGTGGGCGGCGCGCGTGGTGGCGTCCAGGTCCAGCTCGGCGGAGGCGATTTCCAGGAAGCCGACGATGACGGTCAGCGGCGTGCGCAATTCGTGCGAGGCATTGGCGATGAAGTCGCGGCGCATCATTTCGATGCGTTCCGTCTCCGTCACGTCGTGCGTGACGAGGATCTGGCGGCGGTTTTCAAATGGAATGATCTGCACGATCAGCTTGCGGTTGCGGAAGGTGATCGTCAGCGGCTGGTCGTAGCGGCCCAGGATGATGTAATCCATGAACTCGGGGCTGCGGATCAGATTCGTCACGCGCATGCCCTTGTCGCGCTCGTGCGTGAGGCCCAGGTGCTTCTCGGCGGCAGGGTTGCACCATTCGAGGAACAGCACGTCGTCCATGATGACGACGCCGTCCGGCAACAGGTGCATGGCCTGGCGGAAACGCGCCAGCCATTCCGTCAGCTCGGCCTGGTTTTTCTCGTCGTCGCGGCGCATGCGGTACAGGCGCGCGAAAATGCTGGTCCAGGCGCCCCAGCCGTCGGGCAGCTTGGCGCTTTGCGGATTGTCCAGCCAGTTACTCAGCTGGAACAGATAGGACAGCTGCACGAACACCATCATGGCCATCAGCACGAAGGCGATGCCCAGCGCATACGTGGCGCCGAACAGATACCAGACGACGGCCACGCCCAGCAGCGCCAACACCATGCGCAAGGCGGCCGGTACCCAGAACAGCAATTTCGGATTCATAGAGGCTAGCTTTATTTTTCAGACAACATGTAGCCGACGCTGCGCACGGTCTTGATCAGGCTTTCCGCCTCTTTCAAGGCTTTGCGCAAGCGCAATACGTGGACATCGACCGTGCGTTCCTCGATCACCACATGGTCGCCCCACACCTTGTCGAGCAGCTGGCTGCGCGAAAACACGCGCTCCGGATGGGCCAGCAGGAATTTCAGCAGCTTGTATTCGGCATGGCCGATATCGATCTTCTGTTCATCCATCATCACGGTGCAGCTGACGGGATCCAGCGCCACGTTGCCGGCGCGCATGGGCGCCTGCGCGTGTTCCGGGCTCTTGCGTCGCAACAGCGCCTTGGCGCGCGCCAGCAGCTCGCGCGGCGAGAACGGCTTGGTGACGTAATCGTCGGCCCCGCTGTTCAGGCCGGCCAGCTTGTCTTCTTCCATGCTCTTGGCGGTGAGCATGATGACGGGGATGGCGGCAAAATTGCGGTCGGCGCGGATGCGCGACAGCAGGCGCAAGCCCGTTTGATCCGGCAGCATCCAGTCCAGCAGGATCAGGTGCGGCGTGCGGTGCTGGATGAATTCCCAGGCATCGGCGACGTTTTGTACAGAACAGCAATTCCAGCCGGATTCGCGCAGCGAATAGGTCACCAGTTCAACGATGGCCGGCTCATCTTCAACAATCAATACCGTGGTTTTATCAGATGCCATAAAGCTTACTCAGGGAGCTCCTCGGAAATGGCGGGAGCAGCCACCTTGGTGTGGCGGATGTCCTTGCCTTCAACCACGTAAATCACGTATTCGGCGATGTTTTTCGCATGGTCGCCGATCCGTTCGATGGCCTTGGCCACCCACAGGGTGTCGAGCGCCGCCGAAATCGTGCGCGGGTCTTCCATCATAAAGGTGATCAAGTTGCGCATGATAGACCGAAACTCATGGTCGATGATGGCATCTTGTGCAATTAATTGTAATGCCTGCTTGCCATCGTTGCGCGCGAACGCGTCCAGCGCGTCGTGCAGCATGTCGGTGGCCGTGTTGGCGATGCCGCGCACCATCTCGTAATGGTTGACGACGGCGTTGCCGCGCTTGTGCAGATTCTTCGCCACGCGGGCGATTTTTGTCGCCTCGTCGCCTACGCGCTCGAGGTCGGTAATCACCTTGATGGTGGCCATGATGGTGCGCAAGTCGTTGGCGGCCGGCTGGCGGCGCACGATCAGGTGGCTGCAGGCGTCGTCGAGCGACACTTCCAGCTGGTTGACGACGTCGTCTTCGCGCATCACGCGGTCGGCGCGTTCCGGATTGCCGATGCGAAAGCACGTCATCGCGTCGAGGAACTGGGTTTCAACGATGCCGCCCATCAGGAGCACTTTCGAGCGGATCGCTTCGAGTTCGTTGTCGTATTGTTTGGATGAATGTTCGCCTATCATGCCGTCTCTCCGTATTCAGTTGTCTTGTATATATGGCTATGCGGGTGGATCAGCCGAAGCGGCCCGTGATGTAATCCTGCGTTTCCTTGCGGGCCGGATTCATGAAGATCTGGTCCGTTTCGCCGAATTCCACCAGTTCGCCCAGGTACATATAGGCCGTGTAGTCGGAGCAGCGCGCCGCCTGCTGCATATTGTGCGTCACGATGGCGATCGTGTAATCCTGTTTCAGTTCGCTGATCAGTTCTTCCACCTTCGAGGTCGAGATCGGGTCCAGCGCCGAGGTCGGCTCGTCAAGCAACAGCACGTCCGGCTTCACCGCCACGCCGCGCGCGATGCACAGGCGCTGCTGCTGGCCGCCCGACAGCGACAGGCCGCTCTTCGACAGCTTGTCCTTGACTTCGCCCCACAGCGCGGCCTTCTTCAGGGCCCACTCGACGCGCTCGTCCATCTCGCCTTTCGACAGGTCTTCATACAGGCGCACGCCAAAGGCGATATTGTCGTAGACGGACATGGGGAACGGCGTTGGTTTCTGGAACACCATGCCGACCTTGGCGCGCAGCATGTTGACGTCCTGGTCGGCGTCAAGCACGTTGCGGCCGCGGTACAGGATCGAGCCTTCCGCGCGCTGGCCCGGATACAGGTCATACATGCGGTTCAAGGTGCGCAGCAAGGTTGATTTACCGCAACCGGACGGGCCGATGAAGGCCGTCACCTTCTTCTCGTGGATATCGAGATTGACGTTATGCAAGCTTTGCGTTTTGCCGTAAAAAAAGTTCAGGCCCGAAATCTCGATGGTTTTCTTCTTTGGTGCCAGGTCTTGGGCTGGATTCATTTGCGTATTCATGTGGGTTCGCTTCGCTCGATATCTGTTTAATTAGGGACTTTTTGGCTGAACACGGTGCGCGACAGGA
Source organism: Janthinobacterium sp. SUN118 (assembly GCF_030397695.1). NCBI lineage: Bacteria > Pseudomonadati > Pseudomonadota > Betaproteobacteria > Burkholderiales > Oxalobacteraceae > Janthinobacterium > Janthinobacterium sp. SUN118. The sequence goes on from NZ_JAPUBV010000004.1 coordinate 353,012, forward strand.
TATTTAAGGCCAGCACGCTGAAGGTGATCAGCAGTGCGCCGCCCCAGGCCAGCGAGCGCCAGTTGTCGTACGGGCTCATCGCAAACGAAGCGATGACGGACGGCAAGTTGGCCATCGGCGCATTCATGTTGAAGCTTTGGAACTGGTTATTCAGGGCCGTGAACAGCAGCGGCGCCGTTTCGCCGGCGATGCGGGCCAGGGCCAGCAGCACGCCCGTGATGACGCCAGCCTTGACGGCGCGCAAGCGCACCAGGGTGGCGACCTTCCAGCGCGGCGCGCCCAGGGCAAACGCGGCTTCCAGCAGGCTGTTCGGCACCAGGCGCAGCATATTGTCCGTCGTGCGCACCACCACCGGCACGGCGATCAGCGACAGGGCGATGGCGCCGGCGTAACCCGAGAAATGTTTGACGTGGGCCACGTACAGCGCATACACGAACAGGCCGATGACGATCGATGGCGCCGACAGCATGATGTCCGTCACGAAGCGCGTCACTTGCGCCAGCTTGTTTTCTTCGCCGTATTCGGCCAGGTAGATGCCAGCCAGGATGCCGATCGGCGTGCTGACCACGGTGGCCAGGCCCACCATCAGGGCGCTGCCGACGATGGCGTTGATCAGGCCACCGCCTTCGCTGCCCGGCGCCGGCGTCGTTTGCGTGAACAGGTCGACCGACAGGGCGCCAAAGCCCTTCACCACCAGGGTGAACAGGATCCACACGAGCACGGCCAGGCCCAGGGCCATGGCGGCCACCGACAGGGCGATGCCGATGCGGTGCATCAGCAATCGCTTGCGGTAGACGGGGTTCATGGCCGGCTTGGCCGGAGCGTCGAGGGTGCTAACTTGGCTGAGCTGGCTCATTTCGTGCCTTCCTTGCGGGACATGCCAGCCAGCATCAGCTTGGCGGCGGATAAGACGATAAAGGTGATGACAAACAGGATCAGGGCCAGCGAGAACAGCGACGCCACGTGCAGCTCGGACTGCGCTTCGCCGAATTCATTGGCCAGCAAGGAGGTGATGCTGTTACCGGCGGCAAACAGCGACCACGACAGCTTGTTGGCGTTGCCGATGACGAAGGTCACGGCCATGGTTTCGCCCAGCGCGCGGCCCAGGCCCAGCATGACGCCGCCGACGACGCCCGTCTTGGTGTAAGGCAGCACGATCTTGCGCACCACTTCCCAGCGCGTGCAGCCCAGGCCGTAGGCCGATTCCTTCAGCACGGCAGGGACGATTTCAAACACGTCGCGCATCACCGAGGCGATGAAGGGGATGATCATGATGGCCAGCACCAGGCCGGCCGTCAACAGGCCGATGCCCATCATGGGGCCGCTGAACAGGGGGCCGATGATGGGCACGTTACCCAGGGTGGCTTTCAGGATGGGCTGGACGTGGTCGGCAAACAGGGGCGCAAACACGAACAGGCCCCAGATGCCGTAGATGATCGACGGCACGCCGGCCAGCAGCTCGACGGCCGTGCCCAGCGGGCGGCGCAGCCAGGCCGGGCAGATTTCCGTGAGGAACAGGGCGATGCCGAAGCTGACGGGGAACGCGATCAGCAAGGCGATGACCGACGTCACCAGGGTGCCGATGATGGGGATCAGGGCGCCGTACTGGTCATTGACGGGGTCCCACTCGGCCGAGACGATGAAATGCAGGCCGAAGGTGCGGAAGGCGGGAATCGATTCCATGATCAGCGAAATGATGATGCCCACCAGGACGATCAGCACCGACAGGGCGAACAGCATCGTCACCTTGTGGAACAAAAAATCCTGGATACGCTGCTTGCGCATGGTGGAAAGCATTTGCGCGTGACTGATGGAATCGGTCATGGTGCCGCCTGGCATGGGGATCGTGGAGGAGGTAGATTGTGCGCTCATATTGTGCCAGATGTGGGTGGTACTGCCGGTCTTGCTGTTTTAATACGCCTGTCAAAACCTGTTGCGCGTCGTCGGTCTCGGCCTGCGATGCTCGCCGTACCTTCGTACAGTGGCGCTTCTCGACCGCAACTCCCTTCCGCTCACGACGGTTTTGTCAGGTGTCGTTGCTTTTATTCTCTTTATTCTTTTAGCCGGGACCGTCTGCAAGGGCTTGCGGGCGGTCCTGGCTAACCCCCTGTCCCGCCGTGCTGCTGGCGGGACAAGGATCGGTACTTATATGCTCAAGCTAGCGGATCAGTAGATCGACTTGCCCGATGCGTCTTTCAGGTTGGCTTTCCACGATTCCTGCACCAGCTTGATGACCGATGCCGGCATCGGCACGTAGTCCAGTTCAACGGCAGCAGGACCGCCATTTTTGTAGGCCCAGTCGAAGAATTTCAGCACTTCTTTTGCCTTGGCTGCGTCAGCCTGGACTTTGTGCATCAGGATGAACGACACGCCCGTGATCGGCCAGCTGTTCTTGCCAGCCTGGTCGGTCAAGACCACGCCGAAGCCTGGGGTTTGCGTCCATGGTGCGGAAGCGGCAGCGGCCTTGAAGTTCTCGTCGTCCGGTTGCAGGAAGTTGCCGTCCTTGTTTTGCAGCTGGGTGTGCGACATCTTGTTTTTCTTGGCGTAAGCCCACTCGACGTAGCCGATCGAACCCTTGATACGCTGCACGTTGGCGGCGACGCCTTCGTTACCCTTGCCGCCTACGCCCACGGCCCACTTCACAGCCGAGCCAGCACCGATTTTCGATTTGAATTCCGGGTTGGTTTTCGACAGGAAGTCGGTGAACAGGAACGAGGTGCCCGAACCGTCGGCGCGGTGCACCACGGTGATTTCCGTATCCGGCAGCTTGACGCCCGTGTTCAGTGCGGCGATCTCGGGAGCGCTCCACTTGGTGATCTTGCCCAGGTAGATGTCGCCAACGACTTTGCCCGTCATTTTCAGCTGGCCTGGGGTCACGCCGTCCAGGTTGACGATGGTGACCACGCCGCCCATGATGGCCGGGAATTGCATCAGACCGGCTTCTTCCAGCTCTTCCGCCTTCAAAGGCATGTCGGATGCGCCGAATTCAACAGTCTTGGCCTTGATTTGCTTGATGCCGGCGCCGGAGCCGACGGACTGGTAGTTCAGGCCGTTGCCGGTGTTGGCTTTGTAGGTCTCAGCCCATTTGGCGTAGATCGGGTACGGGAAGGTTGCACCAGCACCTGTCATATCTGCCGCCATGACGGAAGCGGAAGAAAATGCCATCGCTGCCGAAGCACCCACGACGATAAATTTGAACATTTGCTTCATTTGCATATCAAGTCCTCAGGGTTGTTAGGGCTCAAAGTCCCGGTTGAATGCTGCGCAGTCTAGCAAGCGAATATGACAGCTTTATGACATGCGTCAGATTTCTTGAAATATTTGCCTACGCCCGGGAAATCGCCGTTTTGACGGCCGAAAATGACATCCGCTCCCATGCTTTATGACAGAATATGTCACGGCTACGTCATATTTCATGATTACACTCATTGCGCGTCATACAAGCAAAAATACCGCTAGAATTAATCATCTGCAAAGACAAAAGAATATGAAACCTGAACTGCACATGGAAGTGACCAAATCGGGCATCCTGCTTGACCGCGAGCTGTCGCAACTGACTTTCAACCGGCGCGTGATGGCCCAGGCGGAAGACCCGAACATTCCCCTGCTCGAGCGCCTGCGCTACCTGTGCATCGTCAGCAGCAACATGGATGAGTTCTTCGAGGTGCGCGTGGCCAGCCTGCTGGCGGCCGGCAGCATCGGCGGTTCGCTGGCCGGCCACCCTGTCCTGGCGGCCAACCTGGAGCGCATCGGCAAGGAATGCCATGCGCTGGTGGAACGCCAGTACGAGATATTAAATAGCGACGTCTTGCCGGCCCTGCGCGAAGCGGGCGTACATTTGCTGCGCGACAGCGACCGCAACGAGGCGCAGCGCGCGTGGGTAAAGCAATACTTCGACCGCGAAGTGCGGCCCCTGCTGACGCCGATCGGCCTCGACCCGGCCCACCCGTTCCCGCAAGTGGTCAACAAGAGTCTCAACTTCATCGTGTCGCTGAGCGGCAAGGATGCATTCGGCCGCGGCACGGCCATCGCCATCGTCAAGGCGCCCCGCGTCTTGCCGCGCGTCATCAAGCTGCCGGACGAGATTTCCGGCGACGGCGTGTCCTTCTGTTTATTGTCGTCCGTCATCCATGCGCACATTTCCGACCTGTTCGCCGGGCGCGAAGTGATTGCCTATTCGCAGTTCCGCGTCACGCGCGACAGCGACCTGTGGGTCGACGAAGATGAAGTCAAGAACCTGCGCCAGGCCCTGAAGGGCGAACTCGTGGGCCGTCAGTTCGGCACCTCCGTGCGCCTGGAAGTGGCACGCAATTGTCCGCCGGAATTGTCACAGTTCCTGCTCGACCAGTTCAACCTGGATCAAAGCCGCCTGTACCGCGTCAACGGCCCCGTCAACCTGGTGCGCCTGTCGGAGATGATCGACCACGTCAAGCAGCCCGCGCTGCGTTTCCCGCCGTTCTTCCCCGGCCTCGCGCACAAAGCCATCGGCAACGACATCTTTGCCGCGCTGAACAAGCACGACATCCTGCTGCACCACCCCTACCAGTCATTCCAGACGGTCATCGACTTCATCCGCAGCGCCGCCTACGATCCATCCGTCGTCGCCATCAAGCAAACCATCTATCGCACGGGCATGAACTCGGACTTGATGGAGTCTTTGATCACGGCGGCGAAGATGGGCAAGGAAGTGACCGTCATCGTGGAACTGATGGCGCGTTTCGACGAGGAAGCCAATATCAACTGGGCCGACAAGCTCGAGCAGGCTGGCGCGCAAGTCGTGTACGGCGTCGTCGGCCTGAAAACCCACGCCAAGGTGGCGCTCGTCATCCGTCGCGAAGAAGGCGCGCTGCGCTTCTATGCGCATTTGGGCACCGGCAACTACCACCCCACCACCACCAAGCTGTACACGGACTTCGGCTTGCTGACGGCGAACCAGGACCTGGCCGTGGAAGTGAATGAAGTCTTCATCCACCTGACCAGCCTGACCAAGCCGCACAACCTGAACCACCTGTGGCTGGCGCCGTTCGGCCTGCAAAGCGAGATCATCAAGGCTATCCGCAACGAGGCGAAGATCGCCCGCTCGGGCCGGCGCGGACGCATCATCGTCAAGGTCAACGCGCTCGTCGACGAATCCGTGATCCGCGCCCTGTATGCGGCCTCGACCGATGGCGTGAAGATCGACCTGATCGTGCGCGGCGCCTGTACCCTGAAGCCGGGCGTGCCTGGGCTGTCGGAAAACATCAAGGTGCGCTCCGTGATCGGGCGTTTCCTCGAGCATAGCCGCATTTATTACTTCCGCAATGACCTGGCGCACGATGTCTACCTGGCCAGCGCGGACTGGATGAGCCGCAACCTGTTCCGCCGCGTGGAAGTGGCCTTCCCGATACTCGACCGGGCGCTGAAGCGGCGCGTGATCGCCGAAGGCCTGAATCCGTATTTGAAGGATAATACGAATGCATGGGAACTGGAGCCGACGGGCCACTATGCGCGCCGCAAGCCGCGCGGCAAGCAAAGCCCGTTCAGCGCCCAGCAATACCTGATGCAGACACTGGGCACGCCGGGCGCGGAGGTCGGCGAATAAGCGATAACGACGTTCAACACAGAGGAGTACAGCATGGACCTCATCTTGTGGCGGCACGCAGAAGCCGAACCGGGCGTGCCGGACCTGGAGCGCGCACTGACAGTCAAGGGACAGAAACAGGCACGCCGCATGGGCGAATGGCTCGCTTCGCAATTGCCCGAGAATTGCCGCATCCTCGTCAGCCCGGCCCTGCGCACCCTGCAGACGGCCGAGGCACTGGGACGCAAGTTCAAGCTGATGCCGGAACTGGCGCCCGGCGCGGAAGCGGAAGACATCCTGAAGGCGGCCAACTGGCCCGGCGGCAAGGAAACCGTACTCATCGTCGGCCACCAGCCCACCCTGGGCCAGGCGGCCGCCCTGCTGCTGACGGGCGAAGAGCAGGAATGGGAAATGCGCAAGGCCAGCGCCTGGTGGTTCTCCCAGCGCGAACCAGGCGATCCCGTCAGCGTTTATCTGAAGGCCGTGATGGCGCATGATCTCGTCGTGAAATAGGGGAAATGCGCAAGGCCAGCGCTGGATGGACAGGTTTTCCCGGCACGAACCAGGCGAATCCGTCAGCGTGTATTGAAAGGCCGTGATGGCGCATGATCTCGTCGTGAAATAGGGGCAATGCGCGAGGCCAGCGCAGGATGGACAGGTTTTCCCGGCACGAAACGGACGAACCCGTCAGCGTGTATCTGAAGGCCGTGCTGGCGCATGGCCTGGTGGTCAGACAGGGAAAAATGAAAAATAATGCGCTGGAACAAATACTGGTGGAATTTACAACACGGCAGCCTTGTAAAGCGCGGCCGATCTGCTAGAGTTTAATTGCATCAACTACGTGTCGGAGCACTGCCCTGTCACCTTGAGCAACCCAGCGGACAGCCGTCCAACGGCGGCTGAAAGACCATGTTAACCTTCCTCGTTTTTCTCTTCATCGCCATCTTCGCCGCCATCATCGGCTTCGTCGCCTTTGAACTGATCGAAGAAATGCGCGGCAGCAACCACAAGCTGATGGATCGCTACCACGAGTAGTGTTCACCTCGGCACTATCGCATGGCGCCAGCGACGGCCTACAGGTCCGTCTCTCGCGCCATCCTTGTATCTCCCGACAAAACGTACTGCGCGTGGCGATTTGCAAGCGGCGATGCTCGCTGCCGCAGCGGCCCCGTGCACGGCACAGTTCCGCTTCGCGATCACAACGCCCTTGCGCCCGCCACCGTTTTGCAGGGCGCCCCTACCTCACACTCCCGTCTTGAACTTCGTATAGATGCGCGTCATCAGGCGGCGGATATCGGCCGTGGTCGCTTCCGGCGCGGCCATGCGCTGCTTGTCGGCGTCCGGCAGGAAGATGGCCTTGTTCTCGCCGATGTCCTTGCGCACATACTTGATGCTGGCAGGATTCGGATTCGCGTAGAAGACCTTGTTGCTCAGGCTGGCATGCACTTGCGGACGCAGGATGTAGTTGATGAACAGGTGCGCGTTGCCCGGGTGCGGCGCGTCGGCGGGGATGGCCATGGTGTCGAACATCAGCGCGGCCGTCTTCGGCACCAGCACCTGGATCACGTTGCCGTTTTTCGCGTCGATGGCGCGCTGGCGCGCGATATTGATGTCGCCCGACCAGCCCAGCGCAACGCAGACGGAGCCGTTGGCCATGTCATTGATGTAGCCTGACGAGCTGAACAGGGTAACGTAGGGGCGGATCGCCTGCAGCACCTTGCCCGCTTCCTGGTAGTCGGCGCTGGCTTTCGAATACGCGGGCTTGCCCAGGTATTGCAGCGCGGCCGGCAGCACTTCCGACGGCGAGTCGAGGAAGGAGACGCCGCACGACTTCAGCTTCGACGCGTATTTCGGGTCGAAGACCAGGTCCCAGGCGTTCTCGGGCATGGGCATGCCGCCCAGCGCCGCCTTGACCTTGTTGACGTTGATGCCCACGGTCGTGTAGCCCCACAGCCAGTCGACCAGGTAATCGTTGTTCGGGTCGATCTTCGACAGCTTCGCCTGCAGGCCCGGATCGAGGTTGCCCAGGTTCGTCAGCTTGCTCTTGTCGAGTTTACGCAGCAGGCCCGCATCGATCTGCAGGCGCGCCCACTGGGCCGTCGGCACGACGATGTCATAGCCGGACTTGCCCGCCACCAGTTTTGCGTTGAGGATTTCGTTGTTGTCGAAAACGTCGTAGCGCACCTTGATGCCCGTTTCCTTCTCAAAATTCTTGATCGTATCGTCGCCGATATAGTCCGACCAGTTGTAGATGTTCAGTACTTTCTCTTCCTGGGCGTAGGCAGGCAATGCCAGCACGGCTGCCGCCAAGGTCAATCCCACTCGAATGCGCCGCCCTGCTTGCCATGTGTTTGCCATCGTACCGCCTCCGGAATTAGTCAGAAAATAGTGCCGATGATAGCAAGAAGGGCGGCATCAGGTCCAGCCCGATACCGCCCTGCTTTCACTGCCGGGGCCAGGCCCCGGACAACGTTACACCTTGTCCAGCCCCACCGTGGCGCCCGTAAACACCAGGTTGCCATTCTGGGCGTCGATGCGGATCTCGTCTTTCGGGCCAAACTTGCCTTCCAGGATCAGCTTCGACAGCGGATTTTCGATCTGCTGCTGGATCGCCCGCTTCAGCGGACGCGCACCATACACCGGGTCGTAGCCCGCTTCGGCGATTTGCTGCAAGGCGGCGTCCGTCAAGCTCAGCGCCATGTCCATGCGCGCCAGGCGTTCTTCGAGAATCTTCAGCTGGATCTTCGCGATCGCGCCGATGTTTTTCTCGTCGAGGCCGTGGAACACGACGATTTCGTCGATACGGTTGACGAACTCGGGACGGAAGTGCGAGCGCACCTCGGCCATCACGGCCAGCTTCACGACACCGGGGTCATCGCTTTCCATGGCCTGGATTTTATGCGAACCGAGGTTCGAGGTCATGATGATGACGGTATTCTTGAAGTCCACCGTGCGGCCCTGGCCGTCCGTCATGCGTCCATCGTCGAGCACTTGCAGCAGCACGTTGAAGACGTCCGGGTGCGCCTTCTCGACTTCGTCGAGCAGGATCACGCTGTACGGCTTGCGGCGCACGGCTTCCGTCAGGTAACCGCCCTCGTCGTAGCCGACATAGCCGGGCGGCGCACCGATCAGGCGGGCCACGGAATGCTTCTCCATGAACTCGCTCATGTCGATGCGTATCATCGATTCTTCCGTATCGAACAGGAAGGTCGCCAGCGCCTTGCTCAACTCGGTCTTGCCGACGCCCGTCGGTCCCAGGAACATGAACGAGCCATATGGACGGTTCGGGTCGCTCAAGCCGGCGCGCGAACGGCGGATGGCGTCGGCCACGGCCGTGATCGCTTCATCCTGGCCCACCACGCGCTCGTGCAGTTTCTCTTCGATGTGCAGCAGCTTGTCGCGTTCGCCCTGCATCATGCGCGACACGGGAATGCCCGTCGCGCGCGACACCACTTCGGCGATTTCCTCGGCGCCCACTTCCGTGCGCAGCAGCTTCGGATGGTCGGGATCGACCTTCGGCATGCCGCTGTCGGCCTGCTTGAGCTGGGCTTCCAGCTGCGGCAGCTTGCCATATTGCAATTCCGACACTTTCTGCCAGTTGCTCTCGCGCGTCGCCTGCTCCATCTGCAGCTTGACGTTCTCAATCTCTTCCTTGATGTGCGTGCTGCCTTGCACCACGGCCTTTTCCGCCTTCAGGATTTCCTCGAAGTCATTGTATTCGCGCTGCAGCTTGGCGATTTCTTCCTCGATCAGGCCCAGGCGACGCAACGACGCATCGTCTTTTTCCTTCTTCACGGCTTCGCGCTCGATCTTCAGCTGGATCAAACGGCGTTCCAGCTTGTCCATCACTTCCGGCTTGGAATCGATCTCGATCTTGATCTTCGCCGCCGCTTCATCGATCAGGTCGATCGCCTTGTCGGGCAGGAAGCGGTCCGTGATGTAGCGGTGCGACAGTTCGGCCGCGGCAATGATGGCCGCGTCCGTGATTTCCACCTTGTGGTGCAGCGCATACTTGTCCTGCAAGCCGCGCAGGATGGCGATGGTCGCTTCCACGGTCGGCTCGTCGACCAGCACTTTCTGGAAGCGGCGCTCCAGCGCGGCATCCTTCTCGATGTACTTGCGGTACTCGTCGAGCGTGGTGGCGCCCACGCAGTGGAGTTCGCCGCGCGCCAGCGCCGGTTTCAGCATATTGCCGGCGTCCATCGCGCCTTCGGCCTTGCCGGCGCCCACCATGGTGTGCATCTCGTCGATGAAGACGATGGTTTGCCCTTCATCCATGGCCAGTTCCTTCAGCACGGATTTCAGCCGCTCCTCGAATTCGCCGCGGAATTTCGCGCCGGCCAGCAAGGCCGCCATATCCAGCGAGAGTACGCGCTTGCCTTTCAGCGATTCGGGCACTTCGCCGTTGACGATGCGCTGCGCCAGGCCTTCGACGATGGCGGTCTTGCCCACGCCCGGTTCGCCGATCAGCACGGGGTTGTTCTTGCTGCGGCGCTGCAGGATCTGGATGGTGCGGCGGATTTCATCGTCGCGGCCGATCACGGGGTCGAGCTTGCCCTTGCGCGCCCGCTCCGTCAGGTCCAGGGTGTATTTTTTCAAGGCTTCGCGCTGGCCTTCGGCCTCTTGCGAATCGACCTTGTTGCCGCCGCGCACAGCCTCGATGGCCGCTTCCAGCGCCTTGCGGCTCAAGCCATTTTCGCGCGCCAGCTTGCCGCAGTCGGACTTGTCTTCCGTCATCGCCAGCAAGACCATCTCGCTGGAAACGAACTGGTCGCCCGCCTTCTGCGATTCCTTGTCGGCCAGGTTCAGCAAGGCCACGAATTCGCGGCTGACCTGCACGTCGCCGCCCGTGCCCGACACTTTCGGCAGGCGTTCGATGGAGGCGCCCAGGGCCTTGGACAGGCCGCCCACGTTGACGCCGGCCCGCTGCAGCAGCGAGCGGGCGCCGCCGTCGTCCTGGTTCAACAGGGCCGTCAGCAGGTGGACTGGTTCGATATAGGGATTGTCATTGCCCACGGCCAAGCTTTGCGCATCGGCCAGGGCTTCCTGTAATTTGGTAGTCAGTTTATCTTGTCGCATGAAAAGCGCTCCCGGTTAATTAGTTGTTAACCAAATTGGGGTGAGGCAGTACTTTTCAAGCATACACAAAGCAGAAAACCGATGCACTTGGGCAAATGCTACCGTGTGCCGCGCGCACGCTTCAAATGGGGCTTGCTTTTGCCGCCCATTTGTCCAGGGCCGTCTCGTCGCTGTCGCGCGCATCGACCCAGCGCGCCCCGTCGGGCGTGTCTTCCTTCTTCCAGAACGGCGCTTCCGTCTTCAGGTAGTCGATGATGAACTCGCAGGCGGCGAACGCCTCGCCCCGGTGCGCGGACGACACGGCCACCAGCACGATCTGCTCCTGCGGCAGCAAGGGGCCGACGCGGTGGATCACCAGCGCACCGGACAGCGGCCAGCGCGCGCACGCCTGCTCGACGATGGCCTCGATGGATTTTTCCGTCATGCCCGGATAGTGCTCGAGCTCCATGGCCGCCACGTCCAACCCCTCGTTCATGTCGCGCACCGTGCCGACAAAGCCGACGACGGCGCCCACCTTGGGGTTGCCTGCACGCAATTGTGCGATTTCTTGAGTCAGGTCAAAATCGGCCTGCTGGACGCGGACGGAAGTGCTCATTTGGCATGGCCTCCGATGCGGCGCAGCAGGGTTTCGATGCGGCTGGCCGTGCGCGCATCGGTACTGGCGGGTATCGCGCACAGCTGCATCAGCTGCGACACTTGCGTGAGCGGCTTCTGGCCCGACTTCAGCGACGATTGCAGCACTTCCACCTGCATCTTCAGGCGGTCGCGGGCAAATTCGGCACCGCTGTCGACGCCGGCGACGATTTCCAGGCGCAGCACTTCATCGAGCAAGCGGGCCTGGTTGGCCTGCAATTGCTGCGCATAGGCGGCGCTGCCTTCGCCCAGCGCGGCCTGGGCGGCGGCAAAGCGCTGCTGCAGGCTGCGTTCGTACTGGGCGTCGAGCGGCGGCAAGGCGCTCCAGCGCTCGCCCCACGCTTGCGCGTCGGCGCTGTCGCCGCCATCGGCGATGACGGTCTCCAGCGCCTGCGCCAGGCGCAGCTTGTCGCGCAAGGCGTTCGCCTGCGCCGCGCCGGCACGCTCAGCGATGGCGTCGGCCTGCGCCTGCACGCCGGCAACGGCCGCCTGGTAGCGCTGCTCGATCTTCGCTTCGCTGGCACGCGGCACGGGACCGGTGGCGTTCCAGGCGGCGCGCGTGTCGCGCAGCAAGTGATTGATAAAAGCCGTGCGGGCCTTGTCGTCGCCGTCCGGCACGACCGCCGTTTCCAGGGCCGCGCACAGCGCTTCGCGCGCATGCAGGTGTTCGCGACGCTCGTGGTCGGCAGCATGGGCCGTTTCCTTGCGCCTGGCAAAGATATCGTCGCAGGCGGCGCGGAAACGCTGCCACAGCGCCTGTTCGGCGCGGCGTTCCAGCGGCAGGGCCTTGGCCAGCTCCTGCCATTTATCCTGCAGGGCTTTCAGCATGTCGACCGTGTTGCGCTCGGACGGCTTGAGCAAGCCCACTTCGACGATCAATTGTTCGCGGCGCGCCGTCTCGATCTGGCGCTGCGTGTCCAGCGGCTTCGACAGCGCATCCAGCGCGGCGCCGAACTCGGCGTCCAGGCGTTTCTTTTCCTTGCGGTCGATGGTGCCCAGGCGCGTCCAGGCCTGGCGCAAGCGCTGCGAGGCGGAAGCGATGTGTTTCCAGTCGGTACTTTCCTCGGCAGCCAGGGTCGCCGTTTCCGTAATCAGTTCCTGTGCCTTGGCCGCATTGCCGTGGCGTTCTTCGGCCAGCTGCTTGAAATGCTGGGCCGCCGGTGCGTACGCCACGCTGCAGGCCGCGTCGAAACGCTCCCACAGGGATTTGGGCGCCGGGCCGGACAGGGTATCGAGCGACTTCCAGCGTTCGCGCAGGCTGCCCACTTTCTTGGCCAGCTCGGCCATGGCCAGCTGCTGCGCCGGCAATTCCTCGCCCGCCTTGACCAGTTCTTCGCGCGAAACGTTGCCGCCCCAGCGCGCCCAGTCGGCCAGGCGCTTGAATTCGGCGCGCACATGGGCCAGGCGGTCGGACTGGGCCGGCGTCAGGCGGCCATGCTTGCTATCGCGCAAGGTCTTGTCGTGCTCGGAAGCCACGTGCAGCAAGCCATCCTGCAGCGCCGCTTCCATGGCGTCGAGGGTCTTGACAAACTGTTCCGTCGCTTCCTTGGACACGGGCGCATGCTCCTGACGCGGCTTGCGCGACGCTGGCTCGGCCTGCGCAGGCGTGGCGGCGGCCACGGCGCTGTGCGCGGGTGCCGGCGCGCTGGCCAGCAGGGCGGCAAATTGCTGCTGCAGGCTGTCGGACAGCGGCGACTCGGGCAGGCGCGGCAAGGCTTGCCAGGCGCGTTTCAAGGTGTCGGCGTCGAGCGTGGCAGCGTCCTGCGCCTGCCACCCGGCCAGCGCGACCTGGCGCGCATCGAACACGGCCTGGTGCTGCTGCAGCGCCTGCAGGGCGGACTGCGCCTGCTCGCGCGCCTGGGCAAAGTCGCTTTCCAGATGTTTAGGCAAGGAAGCGCGTTCGGGCGACTGCGCGTGGCGTGCATGCTGCGCGTCCAGGCTTGCCAGCGCCTGCGCCAGCTGCTCGGCGGACTGGCCATTGCTCGCCAGCGCGCGCGCGGCGGCCACGGCGTCGATCACGGCGCGCTGCAGCAGCACTTGCGCTTCCAGGCGGGCGGCCAGCGCGGCACGCGCGGCGGCAAAGGCGGCGGCCAGCTCGGGCGTGGCCTTGATGACCTGCCATTGGCGGTCCAGCTCGGCCACCTGGTTCGGGCTCAGCTTTTCATCGCTCAACAGGCGCTGCGCCGTGTCGATGCTGGCCTGGGCGCGCTGCGTCTCGGCCGCCTGATGGCGGATCAAGTCGATACGGCCCTGCATCAACTTGGCAACGCGGCGGTCCGTGTTGCGCATGGCCTGGTGGACTTTTTCCAGCAGGGGCAAGGCATGGACGTGTTCGGCAGCGATCAGACGGGCATCGGCAAATTCGCTGGACACGATGAATTCAACGGCGGCGGCTTCGTCGCCCGCCACGGCATGGGCACGCGCCACCTGTTCGGCGCGGCGCGATGCGCTCTGCGCCGAGGCGGCGGCCTGTTCTGCCACGACAGGGTCTGGTGCGGATGGCTTGCTGGCAGAACGCTTGAAAAGAAATTCGAACATGACGGGTTTCGCGTGGATCAAAACCACCATCATAACAAAGCCCGGGGTATCGCATCGGACAGGGCTGAACAAGTTATCAAATGAATCAAGTAAAAATTAAAGCAAGCATTTTCCCCATGCCAGCGCCGCCTTCACGGCAAAACCGCGGCAGCGGCCCGTGCCGCCCTGCGCCGTGTGCGCTCGCTACCGGTTCAAGCCCGCGCGCGCTGCGGCTGATCCGGTGCAAGCGGCCCGGCGCCGGCAGCGGCGTCCGGGATTGCCGTGGCGGCGTCCGGCGTGCCAGCGGCCGGCAACACGAAAGGCAGCACTTGCGCCCGGCCGCGGCGCGCCTCCTGGGCGCGCGCATCGTGGGCGAGGAATTGGTAGGCGATGGCGAACCATGCCTCGCCCACGATGACCTTGCGCGCCAGCGCAAACAGTTCGCGCTCCTCCTTTTCCAGGCGCTGCAGCAAGGCGGCGCAAAAGGCGTCGATGGCCGCGCACAACTGTTCGGCCTGCAATTCGGAATTGTCGATGGCGGCGCCCGCGCGCTGCTGCACGGCATTGATGCTTTCCAGCGCGGCGTGGTTCAAGCCGTTCAACTCATTGAGCAAACCATCGGCATGGGGCGTGGCCTGGCGGATGGCGGGAATCAGATACATCTCCACCTTGCGCCAGTAGCCCCCCTGGTACAGCCGGCTCAACCAGTCTCCCGTGTACTGCATCTGGGCCAGGCTCAGGCGGCTCTGGTGACGCAGCTGCACATGCATGTATTTTTGAAAGGCAAGCAAACTCATGCGAATACTCGCCTGCTCCACTGACAGGGAAACCAATATGTATGTTGCCGTTAGCATGCACTCACTCCCAAAGCGTGCCGGATAGATCATCCTGGAAATGAAAGTGTAAAGACTACCGACAGGGGCGGGTTTGATCCTGCACAAACCCGCAGCGGGCCAGCCGCGCTTTCTCGCGCTTTCCTTTACGGCGCGCGCAAGCCGATATGCAGGTTGACGACGCCCGGCTCTTCCGACGGCGTGACGTCGCCGCCAAAGCTTTTCACCAGCCGCTGCATGCCCTTGTTGCGCGCCATGGCCTCGCCCACCAGCGCCTCCGTGCCGCGGCTGCGGAAATAGTCGACGAGCTTTTCAAACAGGATATGCCCGAGTCCCTTGCCCTTCAGGGCCGAGCGCACGGCGATGGCGAAATCGGCATGGATATTGTCCGGGTCGGCCACGGCGCGCACCACGCCCAGGGTTTCCGGCTTGCCGTCCGGCCCCGTGTGCGTGGCGATGAAGGCCATGGCGCGGTCGTAGTCGATCTGCGTCAGGCGCGCCAGCTGCGATACGGGCAGTTCGCGCATGGAAGTGAAAAAGCGCAGGCGCACGTCGTCCGGGTCCAGCGCGTGGAACAGTTCCATGTGCTGCGGCGCATCCTCGGGACGGATGGGACGCAGCAGGATGGGCTGGTCCATCCACGTCACCTGCTCTTCCAGTTCCTGCGGATACGGGCGGATCGCCAGGCGGTCGCTCTTCTGGCCCGGCTGCAGGCGGATGCGCGCATCGAGGGCAATCACGCCGTGGGCATCGGCCAGCAGCGGGTTGATATCGAGTTCGGCCAGCTCGCCGATGTCGGCCACCAGTTCGGCCACCTGGATCAGCGTGTAGCAGATGGCGTCGATGTCGGCCGGCGGCTGGTTGCGGTAGCCGGCCAGCAGTTTCGACACGCGCGTGCGCGCCAGCATGTCGCGCGCCAGCACCATGTTCAGCGGCGGCAGGCCGATCGCGTGGTCGGCAGTCACTTCCACGGCGATGCCGCCCTGTCCCACCAGGATGACGGGGCCGAAGGCGGCGTCCGTCGTGACGCCGACGATCAGTTCATGCGATTGCGGACGGCGCGCCATCTGCTGCACCGTGAAGCCGTCGATCAGCGCGTCGGGACGCATGCGGCGCACGCGCTTCTCCATGGCCGCCGCCGCCGTGCGCAGGATATCGGGCGTATCGAGGTCGAGCGCCACGCCGCCCACGTCGGACTTGTGCGCGATGTCGGGCGAATGGATTTTCAGCGCCACCGGGTAGCCGATGTCCGCCGCCACGGCCAGCGCCTCTTCCACGTCGGCCGCCATGCGCGTGGTGGCCACGGGTATGCCATAGGCGGCCAGGATTTCCTTCGAGCGGCATTCGCCCAGCACCGTCTGGCCGGCGGCCAGCGCGGCGGCGACGATTTCGCGCACGCGCGCGCGGCGCGGCGTGGCCGACATGGGCAGCTGCGCCGGCACCTGCATCAGGGTTTCCTGGTTGCGCCGGTACTGCACGATCTGCATGAAGCCGTGCACGGCTTTTTCCGGCGTGTCGTAGGTGGGAATGCCGGCGCGGTTGAAGATCTGGCGCGCGGGCGCCACGGTGGTGCCGCCCAGCAGGCAGGACAGCACCGTGCGCGACGTGGCCTTGATCAGCGGCGTGACGGCTTCGGCGATGTCGACCGACGACACCATGGCCGTCGGTGCGTGCAGCAGCAGCAAGGCGTCCGCCTGCGCTTCGTCGAGCAGCGGTGCGATGGCGTCCACGTAGCGCTGCACGGGCGCGTCGCCGGGCAAGCCGACGGGGTTGTCGTGCGACCAGCCGCGCGGCAGCGCCTTTTCCAGTGCGATCACGGTATCGGGCGACAGCTCGGCCAGCTTGCCGCCGCTGCCCACCAGCGCATCGGTGGCCATCACGCCCAGGCCGCCGCCGTTGCACAGGATCGCCAGGCGCTCGCCGCGCTGCGAGCGGATATGCGTGAGCGTTTCCACGGCGTCGAACAGTTCCTCGGCCGAGTACACGCGCAGCATGCCGGCGCGGCGGATGGCGGCGTCGTAGACGGCGTCCGAACCGGCCAGCGCGCCCGTGTGCCAGGCCGCCATGGCCGCGCCTTCCGCTTCGCGCCCCGCTTTCAGCACGATGACGGGCTTGCTGCGCGCGGCCGCCCGCGCCGCCGACATGAACTTGCGCGCCGCCTGGATATCTTCCATGTACAGCAGGATGGCGGCCGTGTCGATGTCGCCGGCCAGGTAGTCGAGCAGGTCGCCGAAATCGATGTCGTAGCTGGCGCCCAGCGAAATAAACTTGGAAAAGCCCACGCCATGCGCGTTGGCCCAGTCGAGCACGCCCGACACCAGCGCCCCCGACTGCGACACGAAGGCGATCTTGCCGGCCGTCGCCCCCAGGTGGGCGAAACTGGCGTTCAAGCCCAGTTTCGGCACCAGCAAGCCCATGCTGTTCGGCCCCAGGATGCGCAGCAGGTGCGGTTTTGCCGCTTTCAGCATGGCCAGGCGCAGCGACTGCTCGCGCACGGGGTCGAGGCCCGACGTCATGACGATGGCGGCACGCGTGCCCAGCGCGCCCAGTTCGCGGATCAGGGCCGTGATGGTGGCCGGCGGCGTGCAGATGATGGCCAGGTCCGGCGCCTTCGGCAGCTGCGCCAGCTTGCGGTAGCATTTCAGGCCCATCAGCTCGTCGTACTTGGGATTGACGGGCCAGAGATCGCCCTGGTAGCCGCCGCCCAGCAGGTTGTACAGGGCGATGGCGCCCAGCTTGCGTTCGCGCGCGGTGGCGCCGATGAGGGCCACCGAGGCCGGCTTGAACAGCTTGTCGAGATTACGGATGCTCATGTTCTGGCCTCATGGATTGCCGGAGCGGCTAGGCGCCAGTGTATAGGATGCGCCGGCAAAAAAACTTGACCTTGCGGTGCGTTTCTCCAAAAAACTTCGCTACCCGGCTACCAACGTCTGGCCAGAAACACGACATTAGGCGGTCACGGCAATCTCCCCCGTCAGTTCGGCAAGCACGGCCGCATCGTCCACCTCGCACCAGTCGCCATCCTGGAAATATACCCACCTGCCGCGAAAACAATAATAACGGTTATCCTGGCGCGCCTCGCGCACGATCGTGCGCTGCTGGCCGGACAGCACCACGCTGTTGTCCGGCACATCGTTATAGACGACGGTATTCGCGCCTATCCGTACATTATTGCCAATACGAACCCTGCCGATGATCTTGGCCCCTGCGCCGATATAGCAGTTGTCGCCGATCTCGGGCGCGCCCATGCCCTTGGAATCGGGCATCGTATTCGAGCCTATCGTCACCTGCTGGAAAATGATGCAGTTGCGGCCGATACGCGCGCCGCCGGAAATGAAAATGGTCTTGATGCCGTGCGGAAAATACGGCTTGCCCAGGAAGGTCGAATTCCATGCGATCGAGCTGCTGTTCTCGTATTGGTACAAGCCATAAACCTTAATCAGGAAGTGCTTGAGCCGCGCGTTCCGGACTTCGTTGCACAGTGCCTTCAGCTTCCAGTCGGAGCCAAAAACCGATATCGCTACGCGCATTAACATGTCCCGCCCCTGCCATCTTAAAAGATGTATTATATACAATTATTATAAAATAAGTATACATCTTGATAACAAAATGACTGCCGGCCCGCGTCCCGGGGCGGCGCGGGAGCCACGGCGCCTACCAGCGCGAACGGTGGCTTTCCGTCACGCCCGCCAGCTGCGCCACGATGCGCTTGGGACTATCCGCGCTGGCGCGCACCCAGCCACTGAAGGTGCCGACAGGCTGGATGTAGCGGCTGGCCGCGATCCACAGGTTCTTGTCCTCGCGCCGGGCACCCTCTGGCCTGAAGTGCAGGTCGAGCAAATCGTCGTCCGTCCACACATGCCACGGCGCCAGCGGGTTGTCGGGGTTGAAGTCGAAGTGGGCGCGTCCCAGCGGGTACAGCTGGCCGTCGAGCCACAGCGCATTTTCATGCGCGCCGAAATAGCCGGCCTGCAGGTTGAAGCCCAGGTCCAGGCCGTGCGCAGAGGCCCAGCGCCATTCCGTCTCGCGCGCCAGCAAGCCGTTCGAATAGTCGAAGCTGGCCACGCCGTCATCGAGGCTGTAGCCCATGGCGCCGCACCGCACCGTGCCCCACAGCGGCAGGCCGCCCGACTTTTGCGTCGCGTGCACGCTGCCGCCCTCGCCCACGGGCCCGACGGCGAGCAGGGTGGGCGCCACGGGCGGGCCGAATTCCGCATCGATGCCAAAAAGACCGCAGTCGAGCAGCAGGCGATAGCGGTGCTGGGCCTGGGCTTCGATGGAGATGCTCTGCGACAGGAAGCGGAAACGGCTGCTGGCCCCCGCATGCGGCGCCACCGAAGCGCTCAGGCCGGGCAAGCCGTCCTGCGAAAAGGCGGCCACGACCTTGCCCTTGTGGCGGTCGAAGGCATAGGCGAAGGCGGTGCTGGTCCAGCCCAGGTCGACGATGGCCACGCCGCAGAACACGCTGGGCGTGGACAGCGCCACGTAATGCCAGCGCTTGTGATGGAACAGACGCCAGATGGCGCCGCGCGCATGCGGCGGCGCCAGCGCGGCCCAGTCGAACGCGCCGGCCAGGCCCGCATAGCGGCCAAAACGGGGCACGCCATCGGCGTCCAGCACCTGGGCAGGGGCAGGCGGCAGCATCATGCGGCCCGCCTTGCCGCGTCGCCCGCATCTTGCAGGGCGGCCGCCAGTTGCACGCCGAACGCGGCCGGCTGTGCTTGCGCAATATCGACATCGGGACAGGCATGCCAGCCGGCCAGGCGCCGCACGGCGCCGGCCACGTCCTGCACCAGGCGCGGGCTGATGCGCACGCCATCCTCCAGCGCCAGCGACTTGATTTCAAAGCGCCCCTGCGCGCGGTGCGCCTTGGCGTCCAGCCGGCCCACCAGCGCGCCGCGGCGCAGGATCGGCAAGGTAAAGTAGCCGTGGCGGCGCTTCTCGGCCGGCGTGTAGCACTCGAGCCGGTAGTCAAAGCCGAACAGTTCCAGCGCGCGCCGCCGGTCCCAGACGACGGGATCGAACGGCGACAATATCGTCGTCAAGGTGGGCGCCAGGCGGCCGCAAGCAGCGCTGCGCGCCAGTTCCGCATGCTCGGCATGCACGTACACGGCGTCAATCCAGCCCTCCACCGTGCAGCACAACAGCGCGCCCTCCTCCACCAGCGCCCGCAGATCGTGCGCCAGGCTGACGCGCGATTGCTTCGTGCGGAAGTAGTCGCTGATCCAGCTGGCACGCGCCAGGCCCAGCGCCTTCACGCTGGCCAGCAGCAGGCGCCGGCGCACCGCGTCTTCGGCTGGCAGCAAGCCGTCGTGCCAGCCCGGCAGCACTCTTTCGGCCAGGTCGTAATAGCGCTGGAAGTTGTGGCGCCTGGCGATCATCAGCACGCCCGACGTAAACAGCACTTCGAGCGAGCGCTTTTCCGGCTTCCAGCTCCACCAGCCGCCGCCCTTGCCATCCGTGCGCTCGAAGTCGGCCGAGCGCGCGGCGCCGTTGGCGCGGATGTGCGCCAGCACGGCGGCCACGGCGTCGCCCTGCTCCGCCATCCATTTCACCGAGTACTTCCAGCCCATGGCGGCAGGATCGAGCATGCGATGGCGGTACAGGCCGTAATCCTCGATCGGCACGAAGCACGCTTCGTGCGCCCAGTATTCGAACAGCGCGCCCTCGGCCAGCAACTGTTCGAGCCAGGGCTGCGGATAGTCGCCCAGCCGGCTCCACAGCACCAGATAGGGACTGCGCGCCACGACGTGGATGGTATCGATCTGCAGCACGCCCATCTGGCGGATGGCGGCCAGCACGTCGGCCTTCACGGCCTTCTTGCGCCGCGTCTGCAACAGGCCCTGCGCGGCCAGGTGCAGCGCGCGCGCGGCGGCCAGGGAAAGCGGCGGGAGGTTCGGTGCGGCGGGCGGAATCGGCAAGGTCAGTTCTTCCTCAAAAAAAGGGGGCACGCGTCGTCGGCAGGCATTTCAGGAAGATACCGCATTCCCGCCGCGCGCCACGCATTTTTTCCTGAATTTTATTCATGCTATCGCGCAATTTCATTCACCTTGCGCACCGCCATAGTGCAAAAAACCCGGGCAACATGAGCAGTTGATGACAACTGCACGAGACCTCTTGACATGCCTCATGGGCTTCTATAACTTGAGAAAATATTGCCGCATGGCAATTAAAAACCGCTCCCCGATCCTTGCCCGCCATGCCCTTCCTTGCCGCCCCCTGGCCGCAAGGCGCTGCCGTGACGGTGCAGCATGCACAACAGCATGGACGGGGATACGGCGACGGCCAGTCTGACCAATCTCGCATAATCAATAAAAACAAGGAAGATAGCATGCACACATCCCTGCTTCGGCCCCGGCGGCACCAGGCCGGTTTTATCCACTTTTCCAGGCGGCGCCTGCCGCTGGTGCTGGCCCTGCTGCTGGCCGCATGCGGCGGCGGTGGCGGAGATGGCGCCAGCGCGCCGCCCATGGCGCAGCGCCTGCTGGCGGAAACGTCGCCTGAAACGGCGCTGACGCCGGTCGCCGCCACGGCAAGCTCGGCGGAACGGGGCGACCTGTCGGCCAGCGCCGCCATCGACCGCAATGACGGCACGCGCTGGGGCAGCGGCTTCTCCGACAACGAGTACCTGACCCTCGATTTCGGCACCTCGCAGCGCATCACGCGCGTGCATATCGCCTGGGAAAACGCGCACGCCAGCGCCTACCTGCTGCAGGTCTCGGACGACAACGCGCACTGGACCACCGTCCAGCGCATCGACGACAGCAAGGGCGGCATCGAGGACATCACGGGATTTACCGCGCAGGGCCGCTACCTGCGCATGCAGGGCGTGAAACGGGCTGGCCAGTACGGCTATTCGATCTTTGAAATCCAGGCCTTTTCGGGCACGCCAGTGCTGCCGCCCGTGACGCCGCCCGTCACCGAACCGCCCCCCGTCACCATCGACCCGAACCAGCCCGGCGTGGCCATCTCGCCCGTGGCCGCCACCTCGTCGCCCGTGGAAAACAACGGCATGTCGGCCGCCATGGCGATCGACGGCAAGACGAATACCCGCTGGGCCAGCAAGTTCGAGGACGGCGCCTGGATCCAGTTCGACTTCGGCGCGAAGACGCCCATCGGCTACATGAAGCTGCTGTGGGAAAACGCGTACGGCAAGCAGTACGCGCTGCAAGCGTCCGACGACGGCCAGCAATGGTCGCAAATCCGCTACGTGACGAATGGCCGCGGCGGCACGGAGGAATTTTTCAACCTGGGCGTGAACGCGCGCTATCTCCGCCTGCAGGGCGTGGCGCGCGCCACGCAGTATGGCTACTCGCTGCTGGAAGTGGCATTCAAGACGCCGGGCAGCGACAACAGCCTGCCCACAAGCGCCACCTCGGCCCTGAAATTTCCCGTCGACGGCCATGGCTGGACGCCGCTGCCCGCCGCCGCGCAGCCGCTGGAAAGCCTGCAATTCAGCCTGGCCGACGGCACCCTGGTGACGCGCTTTGGCGCGCGCGGCCTGGCGCGCCACGGCCGCGAACGGGGCGAGGAATGGAACGAGATCGGCTACGGCCCGAATGAAACGGTCGATCCCGTCACGGGCCTGCCACGGGACAAGGGGCCGGGCAACTATCTGACCTTCGTGCCGCAGTACTTCAAGAACCGCACCTGGGGCGTGGAAATCATCGACAACAGCAAGGTGCCCGGCGTCGTCAAGCCCACGCTGATCGTCAACCAGTACACGACCGTCGACTTCCTCTCCGGCGGCGTGGCCTTCTTCCGCGGCTTCGACCGTCCCGGCGTGACGGGCTATGGCTGGATGTCGCCGGGCGAACTGGTCGACCGCAACGTCCCCGTCTGCAAGCCCATGGCCTACCCCGCCAACGACCGCCTGACGAACGCCAATGGCATCAACGGCGCCTGCACCCTGCTGATCAAGGAGTACCCTGGCCATGGCGGCCTCGATGCGAACGGCATGCCGAACGGCACCGACGTCAAGTCCCGCGCGCTGACGGCCGGCGACATCATCGAAGTGTCGCCGTCGATGTTTTCCACCACCGCCTCGATGGCCTCGAAAGGCGACGATGGCGGCATCCGCTACTACTCGTACGAATGGACGTATGTGGTGGGCGCAGGCCTGCGGCCGTGGTATGGCGTGCAGCCGCGCCTCAATTCCGTGCCGCTGCCGGAAGAAACGCTGTCGGGCGGCCTCGGTTCCGTGTCCTACAATTACTCGGACAACGCCCTGTTCATGTTCCAGCAGCCGCACAACAATATCGGCATGCAGAACATGCAGCGCTTCGTCGAAGGACGCCGCCTGGTGCACACCAACTTCACCACGGGCGAGCACAATGAGGGAGGCAACGACCGCTACGCGCCGGCCGTCAAGCTGCAGGGACAGCGCTACGGCCAGTCGGCCTGCATCGCCTGCCACGTCAACAATGGCCGCAGCCCGGCACCCGTGGCCCTGAACCAGCGCCTCGACACGATGGCCGTGCGCGTCGCCAGCCTCGATGGCGCGGGGCAGCAGGTGCCGCATCCGCAATACGGCACGGCGATCCAGATGAATGCCGTATCGCCATCCGGCGTGGCGCAAAACTGGGGCAACAGCGTCAGCGTGGCAGGTTTTGCGACCAGCAAGACGATCCTGGCCGACGGCACGGTGGTCGAACTGCGCAAACCGACCCTGGCCTTCGAAGGCCCCGTGCCGGCCATCGTCTCGCTGCGCGCGGCGCCGCCGATGATAGGCGCGGGCTTGCTGGAAGCCGTGCCGGAAGCCGACATCCTGGCGCGCGCCCGTTCCACGCCGGACGCCGACGGCGTCAAGGGCCAGCCGAACTATGTGTATGAGCCGGAAACGGGCGCCGTGCGCCTGGGCCGCTTCGGTTGGAAGGCGTCGAAGGCCACCTTGCGCCACCAGGCGGCCGATGCGCTGCTGCTGGACATGGCCGTCACCTCGCCCGTGTATCCGAACCGCGCCTGCATGGCGGGACCGGTGGCCTGCGCGGCGGGCGGCCGCCAGCCGGGCATCTCGGAAGCGGACCTGCAGTCGATCACCCAGTACCTGGCCCTGGTGGCCGTGCCGGCGCAGCGCAGCCTGGCCAGCGGTTTCCCGAAAGGCGTGGCGCCGATCGACGAACTCAAGGTCGACCCGCAGCAGGTTGCCGCTGGTGCCAAACTGTTCCAGGGCATGCGCTGCGCTGCCTGCCATACGGCGGAAATGAAGACCGGTTCCGGCCATTTGTTTGCCGAATTGCGCAACCAGACCATCCGCCCCTACAGCGACCTGCTGCTGCACGACATGGGCCCCGGACTGGCCGACACCTTCACGGAAGGCCAGGCGCAAGGCAGCATGTGGCGCACGGCCCCGCTGTGGGGCATCGGCTACACGGAAAAAGTCATCGGCAATGGCGGCAAGGCCGGCTACCTGCACGACGGCCGCGCGCGCAGCCTGACGGAGGCGATTTTGTGGCACGGCGGCGAAGGGACTCGGGCGCGCCAGCGCTTCGAGCAGCTGTCGGCACGCGACCGCGAGGCGCTGCTGGGCTTCCTGAAGTCGCTGTAGACGTTTGCAGCACCGCTGGCGGCACCATCATGGAAAGATGACGGTCACCGCCAGCCCCCTGCCCTGCAGGCCGGTGCCGAGGACGATGTCCGCGCCGTGGCGTTCGGCGATGCGGCGCACGATGGACAGTCCCAGTCCGCTGCCGGGCTGCTGGGTGCCGCCCAGGCGCACGAAGCGTTCGAACACGCGTTCGTGCAGTTCCTCGGCGATGCCCGGCCCGCTGTCGGCCACGCGCACGAAGCTGCGCCCCGCTTCCACGCCACAGCTGATCGCGACGACACCGGGCGCCGGCGTGTAGCGCAGCGCATTCTCGAGCAGGTTGCGCAGCAGGATCTGCAGGCTGTCCGCATCCAGCGCGCATGGCGCCGGCGCCATGCTCACCGCCAGCGACAGCTGATGCTGCCGGCCCCATTGCCGCCACTGCGCCGCCTGCTCGGTCAACAGGTCGGCCAAGTCTCCCGCGCGCAGGTCGACCGCCGCGCCCGCCTGCGGGTCGAGCTGCGCCAGCGCCAGCAGCTGGTTGACGAGGCGCGTGGCGCGCTCCACGCTGGCGCCCAGCGCGGCGATGAATTCATCGCGCTCGGCCCCGCTGCGGGCCCGCTGCAGCACTTGCAGGTTGGTCTTGATGGCGGCCAGCGGCGTGCGCAATTCGTGCGCCGCATCGGCCGTGAAGCGCTGCTCGTTGTCGCGGCTTTGCCGCACGCGCCCGAACAGGCGGTTAATTTCCAGCAGCAGCGGATGCAGCTCCGCCGGCGCGCCCACCAGGTTGACGTCGGCCAGCTCGTTCGGCGTGCGCGCCGACACCTCCTGCGCCGACGTTTGCAGCACGCGGAACACGCGGTGGATGCTCCACCAGATGGCGATGGTGGCCAGCCCCACCAGCAGCAGCCCGAACACGGCGATGCGGCAAAAGAAGCCGCGGCTGATGTCGTCGCGGTGGCTGGTCGGCTCGGCCACCAGCAGCTGCAGGGTGCGCGCCTGGTTCCACAGCGCATACAGGCGCCAGCGCTGGCCGCCGATGCCGGTCCACGACAGGCCGTCCGGCGCGCTGCGCGACAGCGCGATGTCGGACGCCGCGTCATTGCGGTACAGGACGCGCTGCTGCGCATCGCGCACCTTGAACAGCAAATAGTGGTGCGGATTGGGCTGGCCCCGCATGGGCAGGTCGACGGGCCCCGTCAAACCGTGCTCGCGCACCTCCTTTTCCACCAGCGACATCAGCAGGTGGCCCGTTTCCACCAGCGACTGGTCGAACAGCTCCTGGCTTTCGCGGCGCGCCTCGACATACACGATGGCGGCGCTGCCGACCCACAGGCTCAAGGTCAGGCCCAGCAGGACGGTCAGCAGGGTGCGCCGCAGCGACCAGGCGCTCAGGGCGCGCCCGCTCATGCCGGCGCCGGGCAGGCGCCCGCTTTCCAGCCGGTTTCGGTGAGAACAATATGCATGGGAAGGGCCTGGGATGAAATTCGCATGATGCCGCGGGCTGGTTAAGAATCTCTTAAGAACTCCTGCGCAAGATTCTGTGCGAAATATTTTTTGGGAAATAACGGCCGCAATTGTAAATGATTCTTATTTTCCCCATGATTCCCATTACTTCAGCTGCATAAACCAATAACTAATCAACGATCAGGAGTTTGCATGTCCAACAGCACCCGCCGCGCCAGCCTGCCGCGCCCCACCACCGTGGCCCTGGCCATCGCCGCCCTGTCCTGCCTGCCAGCCGCCGCCCAGACGGGCGCGCCGGCCAGCATGCCGGAAGTGGTGGTATCGGCCGCCGGTTTCGAGCAGGATATCAAGCAGGCGCCGGCCTCGATCACCGTGCTGACGCGCCAGGAACTGTCGAAGGAACGCTTCGGCAACCTGACGCAGGCGCTGGAAAGCGTGGAAGGCATCGACGTGGGCGCGGCGGGCGACAAGACGGGCGGCATGAACATCAGCATCCGCGGCATGCCCAGCGACTACACCCTGGTGCTGATCGACGGGCGCCGCCAGAATGCGGCCGGCAATGTCACGCCGAACGGCTTCGGCGGCACGCAGACGAGCTTCATGCCGCCGCTGGCCGCCATCGAACGTATCGAGATCATCCGTGGCCCCATGTCGACCCTGTACGGTTCGGACGCCATGGGCGGCGTGATCAACATCATCACGCGCAAGGTGGGCAAACAGTGGATGGGTTCCGTCTCGGCCGACTACACCTTGCAGGAAGAATCGGCATTCGGCGACGTCAAGGCCGGCCGCTTCTACCTGAGCGGCCCGCTGGTCACCGACACGCTGGGCCTGTCCCTGCGCGGCAGCAAGCAGCGCCGCGACGCGGCCGACATCCGCCACAGCAACGCGGCCGGCGTGCAGGTGCCCGCCAGCATGGGCGCCAACCCCGTGCGCTCGGACGTGGACAACTTCGGCGCGCGCCTGGCGTTCACGCCCAACCGCTTCCATACCGTCATCCTCGACGCCGACGCGGGCCGCCAGACCTACGACAATTCGAAGCAGCAGCTGGGCACCCTGGGCCTGCAGGGCGGCTACGGCCCGGAACAGAAATACAAGCGCGACCAGTGGACCCTGTCGCACACGGGCCGCTTCGGCTTCGGCACCCTCGACAGCAGCTACATGGTGAACAAGACGGAAACCCTGGGCCGCACGATCCCGCCGGGCACGCCAGGCGCCGTGGCCGGCAGCGCGCGCACGCTGGAAGTGGAAAGCCAGGTCTTCGACACCAAATTGGTGTTGCCTTTAGGTAAGCACATGGCCACCGTCGGCGCGCAATGGTGGAAAGCTGAAATGACGGACGGCGTGGCGCCAAAGACATTCGAATTCACGCAAAAAGCCCTGTTCGTCGAAGACGAATGGCAGGTGCTGGACACCGTCGCGCTGACCTTCGGCGCCCGTTATGACGATCACAGCATCTTTGGCGGCCAGACCAGCCCGCGCGCGTATGCCGTGTGGAATGCGACGCCAGGCTGGACCGTCAAGGGCGGCATCAGCAAGGGTTACAAGACGCCGCGCGTGGAACAACTGTCCCCAGGCATCAACGGTTTCGGCGGCCAGGGCACGATTCCCCTCGTCGGCAGCCCGAACCTGAAGCCGGAAACGAGCACGACGGCGGAAATCGGCGCGTATTTCGACAACCTGGCCGGCTGGACCGCCAGCGGCACCGTGTTCAACAATGAATTCAAGGACAAGATCACGACGGGCACGGGCCTCGTCAACTGCGACTACCGTCCCTCGCCCAACCGTCCCGGCTGCGTCAGCTTCGGCAACTGGCCCAACGTCGATGCGTTTGGCCAGTCGATCAACGTGGACGAGGCCGTCACGCGCGGCGTCGAGCTGAATACGCGCTTCCCCTTGAGCAAGACGCTCTCGGCCAGCGCCAACTACACGTACACGGACAGCGAGCAGAAGAGCGGCAGCAACGCCGGCAAGCCGCTGAGCGACACGCCCAAGCACGCCGTCAACGCGCGCCTGAGCTGGGATATCTCGCGCGAGTGGAACGGCTGGCTGCGCGCCGAATACCGCAGCGAGCGCTTCCGCGATCCCGGCGCCTCGGCCTCCACGCGCGCCGCCAAGGCCGCGCTGGGTGACTACAAGGGCTACACCATGCTGCACCTGGGCACCAGCTACCAGCTGAGCAAGCGCGTCACCCTGAATGCGGCCGTGTACAACCTGCTCAACAAGGACTTCATCGATTACCAGCCTTACCGCGCATCGTCGGCACCGACGCTGACCTACGCCAATCGCTACGTCAACAGCCTGGACGGCCGCCGTTTGTGGCTGTCGGCCACCGTGGATTTCTGATGCGTTGATGGCTGAACCGCCATCGAACGCCACGGGCCGCCTCAGGGCGGCCCTTTTTTTCGTCAGGCCGCCGCCACCTTGTCGATGCAGTAGCCGATCGCATGCACCGTGCGGATCAGCTCGCGCCCCAGCTTCTTGCGCAGGTGGTGGATATGCACTTGCACGGCGTTGCTTTCCACTTCGCCGCCCCAGCTGTACAGGCTTTTTTCCAGCTGTTCGCGGCTCAGCACGCGGCCGCTGTGCTCGAGCAGCAGGAGCAGCACGCGGAATTCCTTCAGGGTCAGGGCCACCGGCTGCCCTGCTTTCTTCACCTGGCGGTCCGCGATATCGAGCACCAGGTCGCCATGCACGATGTTTTCGCGCAGGCGCCCGCTGGCGCGGCGGCAGGCGCTGCGGATGCGCGCGGCCAGCTCATCGAGGTCGAACGGCTTGACGATGAAGTCGTCGGCGCCCGCATCGAGGCCGGCGATGCGCTCGCCCACCTTGTCGCGCGCCGTGACGACCAGCACGGCGCCGCCGTAGCCGCCGTCGCGCAGCACGCCCAGCGCCTGCATGCCATCCTGTCCCGGCAAGCCGAGGTCGAGCAGGATGCAGGCATAATCGTGCAGACGCACGGCCGTATGGGCGTGCTCGGCCGTCGTGACCCAGTCGACGGCATAGCCGCACTGTTCCAGGCCGATCTGCGTGGCGCGGCCCAACTGCGGGTCGTCTTCAATGAGCAAAATGCGCATGGGGGGTAGCGGCGCGGTCCGCTCAGTCCTTTTTCTTGATCAGGCCGGCCAGCGCGGCAAACGGATTGTGCGTGGCGGGCGCCACCTCGGCCGACAGCAGGCCGGCGCCGCGGTCCGCTTCCAGGTAGCGCGAGTGCTCGTTATCGTGGCAATACAGGCACAACAGCTCCCAGTTGCTGCCGTCGGGCGGGTTGTTGTCATGGTTATGGTCGCGGTGGTGCACCGTCAGCTGTTGCACGTTGGCGCGCGTAAATTCGCGCATGCAGCGGCCGCATACCCACGGGTACATCTTCAACGAGCGTTCGCGGTAGCCGCTCTCGCGCTGGTCGGCGGCGCGGCGCGCTTCGGCCACGATCTTGTCCAGTCTTGCCGCGTCGGGCTTTTTACTCTGCATGACAACTTTCGATATGGGAGGATGAAGCGCCCATTTTAATGAGGATAGGGCGGGATTTGTACTTTTTCTGCCACGCCGCAGGCCCGTGTCGCCGCTGGCGGGCCTTTTTTAGCATGTGCGGCGCCACAGCTACTTGATTTAACGCAAAATAAGACCAGCGACAGACCACGAACAGACGACGGGAGTGACGGCAACGGGTTCCGCGCAGGGCGGCCGATTTCGGCTATCATGCGCGCCACGCCTCCCGGCCCCTTTCCATGACACTTGCCTGCAAGCGCCCGTGATATCGATAACGAGACCCCTGCAACGCCTTGCCCGCCGCCTGTACCGCTTCAGCCTGGTGCCCCTGTTCGCGCTGCTGTTGCTGCTCGTGATATGGGGCGCCGTCATCTATCAGGTGGGCCAGGAGCGCGCCAGCGCCGTGCGCGATGCGGTGGCCGGCAGCCAGTCGCTGGCGCGCACGCTGGCCGACCATACCGGCTTCATCCTGCGCCAGACCGACCACGCGACGCAATTGTTCAAGCTCAAATACGAGGAATCGGATGGCGCCCTGCGCCTGAATGAATTCACGCGCCGCCAGGGACTGCTCGACAGCGTGCTGCCATCGAAGCTCGAGCTGCCGATCGCCCTCGTCGACGCGCATGGCAACGTGATCGACAGCGCCAACGCCTACCTGCCGGAGAACCTGGCCCGCCAGCCCTTCTTCCGTA
The DNA here is from genome assembly GCF_030397695.1 of Janthinobacterium sp. SUN118. Classification (NCBI taxonomy): domain Bacteria; kingdom Pseudomonadati; phylum Pseudomonadota; class Betaproteobacteria; order Burkholderiales; family Oxalobacteraceae; genus Janthinobacterium; species Janthinobacterium sp. SUN118. The sequence goes on from NZ_JAPUBV010000004.1 coordinate 382,808, forward strand.
CGCTGGCCAGCAACCCGGCCGACACGGCCCTGGTCGACACGCCCATGCTCGACGCGGAGAGCAAGCACTGGGCCATCCGCCTGGCACGCCGCCTGAACGATGGCAAGGGCAACTTCGCCGGCGCCATCATCATCCTCGTCGACCCCACGTATTTCGTCGACGACTACGACCGCCTGGACCTCGACGAAAACGGCGTGCTGATGCTGGTGGCGCGCGACAGCGGCCTGACGGTGGGACGCATCGGCGAACAGCTGATCCTCAGCGACCGCATCGACTTCCGCATGCCCGGCCCGCCGCAGCACGCCGCCGAAGAACTGGTGATCGAACCGCCCGTCGACGCCACCGCGCGCCTCTACAGCTACCGCGAGCTGCCGCGCTACCCGCTGCTGGCCGTGGTGGGCGTGAGCCGCGCCGTCGCCCTGGCCCGCTTCGAACACCGCCGCCACGTGTATTTCGGCGCGCTGATCGCCGCCAGCCTGCTGATCGCCGGCTTTACCGCCCTGCTGACGCGCCAGAGCGCGCGCCTGCGCCGCAGCATCCGCCAGCAGAAGGAAGCGCAGGCGCTGCTGCGCGCGGCGCACCAGGGCAGCCTGGACGCCGTGCTGCTGCTGAAAGCCTGGCGCCCCGGCCCGGGCAAGCCGGTGGAAGACTTCATTTTCGCCGACATCAACGAGCGCGCCGCCGACATGCTGGGCAAGCGCCGCTCCGAGCTGCTGGGCCAGCGCGTACTGGCCCAGGTGCCGCTGCTGCGCGGCGAGCGCTTCTTCAAGCGCTTCGTGCTGGTGATGGAGACAGGGCAGCCGCTGGAGGACGAATTCGAGCTGAAACTGGCCTCGGGCGGCACGCGCTGGCTGCGCCACCAGGTCGTGCCGATCAGCGATGGCGTGGCCGTCACCTCGCGCGACATCAGTGCGCGCAAGCACGACGAACTGGCCCTGCAGGACAACCGCAGCTTCCTGCAATCGCTGATCGACCACTTGCCGGTGCTGGTGTACGTGAAAAGCGCGCGGCCCGAGAATTTCGGCCAGATGGAAGTGTGGAACAAGGCCGCCGAAGACATCACGGGCATCCTGGCGGGCGCCGTCATCGGCAAGACCGATTGCGCGGCCTTCCCGCCCGACTTCGGCCTGCATGACGCCGAGGACGACCGCGCCATCCTGGCCGAACGCGGCGTCATCGACCACACCGAAAAGCCGCTGCGCCTGGCCGACGGCAGCCTGCGCTACCTGCATGCCGTGTCCGTGCCCGTCTTCGACGAGCGCCAGCAGATCGAGCATATCCTGTGCATCGCCGAAGACATTTCGCAGCGCCGCCAGCAGGAACTCGAACTGCGCCAGAAGCAGGCCGAACTGGCCGCCGTCACGGATGCGTCTCCGCTGGGACTGGTGCGCCTGGACCGCCAGCGCCGCTGCACCTACGCCAACCGCACCTTCGAAGCGATCACCGGCCTGCCGCGCGCGGCCGCCCTGGGGGCCGGCTGGACCAGCGCCCTGCACCCGGACGACTACCCGCTGATGCACGTGGCCCTCGAACAGCTCACGCGCAGCCATGCGCCGTTCCAGTCCACCCTGCGCTGCCTGCACCGCGACGGCAAGCTGGTCTGGGTCTCCGTGAAGATCGCCCCCATCCTCATCGACGACCGCATCGAAGGCTATGTGGGCAGCCTGGACGACATCACCACCTTGCGCGAATCGGAAGTGGCGCTGCTGGAAAGCGAGGCGCGCCTGCGCACCATCGCCGACACCCTGCCGGCCATGATCGCCTACATCGACGCCGACCAGGTCTACCGCTTCCTGAACATCGCCTACGAACGCGAATTCGGCCTGACGGGCCAGCAGGTGCTGGGCAAGAGCGTGCTCGAGACGGTGGGCGCGGCGCGCTACGGCACCGTGGCGCCGTACATCGCGCGCGTGCTGGCGGGCGAGACCTTGAGCTTCGAGGAAGAAGACTTGAAGGAAGGCATCGAGCGCTGCATGGAAGTGATCTACATTCCACAGATCGGCGAAGACAATCTGCAGGTGGCGGGCTTTCACGTGATGCGCCAGGATATCACCGTGCAAAAGCGCGAAAAACAGCGCCTGCTGAAGCTGGCCCAGGTCGATGCCCTGACCGGGCTGTCGAACCGCGCCGGCTTCCAGCAAAAACTCAGCGACGCCATGCACGCCAGCCGCCAGCAGCGGCACCTGATGGCCGTCATGTACATGGATATCGACCGCTTCAAGCCCGTCAACGACACGCATGGCCACGGCACCGGCGACGCGCTGCTGCGCGCCTTCGCCCAGCGCCTGACGCAGACCATGCGCGTCACCGACATCGTCGCCCGCCTGGGCGGCGACGAATTCACCATCATCATGGAGCAGATCGCCAGGCCCGACGACGCCGCCTTGCTGGCCGAGAAAATCGTCGCCGCCATGCAGCAGCCGTTCGAACTCGATGGCATCACCGTGCGCATTTCGGCCAGCATCGGCCTGGCCTACTACCGCGACGAAGACATCAGCCCCGCCGTGCTGCTGCAGCGGGCCGACGTGCTTTTATATCAAGCCAAGCAGGATGGCAGGAATACGTACCGGGCCGGTACGACGGTGGACGGATAAACAGCCCTGCGCAGCGCGCCATTCCTGCTATATTGGCGCCTGTCTTCCCTACCATCGCCCCACCATGCGCCTGCTGCACACCTCCGACTGGCATCTGGGCCAGACCCTGCATAACCACGAGCGGGGCTACGAACACCAGCGCTTCCTCGACTGGCTGCTCGACACCCTCGTGGCCGAGCGGGTCGACGTGCTGCTGGTGGCCGGCGACGTGTTCGACAACGCCAACCCGTCGGCCGCCTCGCAAAAGCAGCTGTACGTGTTCCTGCAGCAGGCGCGCGCGCGGCTGCCCGCGCTGCAGCTGGTCGTCGTCGCCGGCAACCACGATTCGGCGGGACGGCTGGAAGCGCCCTCCCCCTTGCTGGCCGCGCATGGCACGCACGTGATCGGCCACCTGCTGCGCGACGAAAATGGCGAGATCGACCTGGAACGCCTGCTGCTGCCGCTCACCGACAGCGATGGCAAGGTGCAGGCCTGGTGCCTGGCCGTGCCCTTCCTGCGCCCCGGCGACGTGCCGAAACTGCCGGCCGGCGACTCCCAGGACGCCTATCTGGGCGGCATCGCCCTGCTGTACCGCCAGCTGGCGGACCTGGCGCTGGCGCGCCGCCAGCCCGGACAAGCCCTCATCGCCATGGGCCATTGCCACATGGTGGGCGGCGAAATGTCGAACGACTCCGAACGCCGCATCGTCATCGGCGGCACCGAGATGCTGCCGTCGGGGATCTTCGACGCCTCCATCGCGTATGCGGCGCTGGGCCACCTGCACAAGGCGCAAGCCGTGGGCGGGCAGGCGCATATCCGCTATTGCGGCAGCCCGATCCCGCTCTCCTTCGCCGAGGTCAACTACCGGCATCAAGTACTGTGCCTCGACGTCGACGGCGAACAGCTGCGGTCCGTGCGCGCCATCGACGTGCCGCGCGCCGTGCCCCTGCTGCGCGTGCCTGCCACGCCGGCGCCGCTAGACGAGGTGCTGGCGCAGCTGGCCGCCCTCGACGTGCCCGCCGCGCCACCGGAAGCGCAACCGTTCCTCGAAGTGCGCGTGCGCCTGGACGCGCCCGAGCCGGGCCTGCGCACGCGCATCGAGACGGCCCTCGACGGCAAGAGCGTGCGCCTGGCAAAGATCGAAACGTCGAGCGCCGCGCGCAGCAGCGCGCCGGAAAGCATGACCCTCGACCAGCTGGGCCAGCTGCAGCCCGACGACATCTTCCGCCGCCTGTACCAGCAAAAATACGCCAAGGATGCACCGCCCGAACTCCTCTCGGCCCTGGCCGAACTGCTGCTGCCCGGCGCTTGAGCGCACCTGAAGAACCATGAAAATCCTGAAAATCAGCGGTAAGAACCTGGCTTCGCTGGCCGGTGAATTTGAAGTCGACTTCCAGCAGGAGCCGCTGGCGTCCGCCGGCCTGTTTGCCATCAGCGGCCCCACGGGCGCGGGCAAGAGCACCCTGCTCGACGCCCTGTGCCTGGCCCTGTACGATGCCACGCCGCGCCTGCTGAAGGTGCTGGGACGGGGCAGCGCCCTGCCCGACGTCGGCAAGGAAACCGTCAACGCCCAGGATACGCGCACCCTGCTGCGCCGCGGCACGCCGGAAGGCTATGCACAGGTCGATTTCGTCGGCAACGACGGCGCAAGCTACCGCGCGCGCTGGAGCGTGCGCCGCTCGCGCACCCGCGCCGAAGGCGCGCTGCAAGCCACCGCCATGAGCTTGCACCAGCTGCCCGCGCTGCAGCCCATCGGCGGCACCAAGACGGAAGTCAAGGAAGAAATCGAGCAGCGCATCGGCCTCTCGTTCGACCAGTTTACGCGCGCCGTGCTGCTGGCGCAGAACGAGTTTTCCACCTTCCTCAAGACGGAAGACAATGAACGCGGCGAGCTGCTGGAAACGCTGACGGGCAGCAGCATCTATACCGACATTTCCATGCGCGCCTTCGAACGGGCGAAGAAGGAAAAGCAGATCCTCGAACGCCTGGGCGACAAACTGGCCGACCAGCGCCCCCTGTCGCCGGAAGAACGGGCCGACACCGAGGTGCTGTGCGGCGCGGCCGAAACCACGCTGCAGCACATCGACCTGCGCAAGGCAGTGCTGGAACTGCAGCAGCGCTGGCACCAGGAAAAGCACAAGCTGCAAGGCCAGGCGACGGCGGCGCAAGAAGCGTTCGACAGCGCGGCCGCCGACGGCGCCGCAGCGGCCGGGCGCCACGCGGCGCTGGCGCAATGGGAGTTGCTGCAGCCGGTGCGCCCCCTGGCCGACGACGTGACGCGGCTGGCGAACGACATCGCCGGCACCGGCGCCGCGCTGGAAGCGGCGCGCGTGCAGACGGCGCAAGCGGCGGCGACCGAAGCGCAACTGGCCGCCAGCGCGCAGCTTGCGGCAGCAGCCTTGCTGGCGCACGAAGCGGCGCAGCGCGATGCGGCGCCCCTGCTGGACCAGGCGAAGGCGCTCGATGCCCGCATCGGCGCCCACGTGCCCGCGCACCGCCAGGCCAGGGACGGGGCGCAGGCGGCCGATCAGGCCAACGACACGGCGCGCGGCGCACTGCAGGCACTGCAGCAGCGCCAGCAGACCATGCAGGCGGAGCAGGAAACGGGCCGCCTGTGGCTGGCATCGCACCAGCACTGGCAGGCGCTGGCCGCGTCGTGGCAATTGTCGGATCAGTTGTTCGCGCAGGCCGGCCAGGCCGCCGCGCAAGCCGATGCAGCCGATGCGGCGGTGGCGCAGGCGGCGCAACTGCTGCGGCACGCCGGCGGCGCGGCGCGCGAAGAGCAGGCCGCGCTGGTCGCTGCCGCCCTGGCGCTGGCTGCGCGCGATGCGGAGCGGCGCGAAGCGGCTGGCGCCGTGCAAGCCATCGACGCACAGCTGCTGCAGGAACAGCGCGGCCAGCTGGAAGAGCATGCGCGCCAGTTGCATACGGCGGAAAAGACGTGGACGGAGCTGGCGCGCCAGCAGCAGGCGCTGGCGCACGGACAGGCGCGGGCCGCCCAGCTGGCGCAGGCCGCGCAGGCGGAAAACGCGGCGCTGGCCGCGGCAGCAGCACAAACAGCGCTGCTGGAAGCGGGCCTGGCGCAGGCGGAAAAGTCCTTGAAAGGCGCGGAAGCGGCGTGCGCGGCCAGCGTCGAGCAGTTGCGCGCCACCTTGCAGGACGACCAGCCCTGCCCCGTCTGCGGTGCGCTGGAACACCCGTACAGCCACGCCGACGACGCCTTGCAGGCAATGCTGGCCAGCTTGCAGGACGAAGTGCTGGCCTGCCGCACGCAGGCACGCGGCAATCTGGAACAGCTGGCCACGCACAGGGCGGCACTGGCCACGACTGCGCGCGAGCAGGCGCAAACGGATGCCGAACTGGCATCGCTGCCGCCCGCCATCGCCGCCCTGGACGCGCAGTGGCAGCCGCATGCGGCCACCCTGCAGCTGCCGCCGGAATCCCAGCGCGCGGACTGGTTCACGCAGCAGCTGGCGGCCACCGCGGCCGGCTTGCAGGCGCTGGCGCAGCAGGAGGCGGCGCTGCGCCAGGCCAGCGCGCGGCGCGAGCAGGCGCAGGCGGCGCACGAACTGGCCGGCGCCGAACACGCGCGCCTGACGGCTGCCGTCGCCGAAACGCAGACGCGGCTGGCGCAGTTGCAGGCGCAGCAGGCGGCCAGCCAGGACAAGGCAGAGACGTCGCGCAGCGCACTCGATGGCTTGCTGGCGCAGCTCGATGGGGCCTTTGCCGACACGGATGGCGCCGAAGACTGGAAAGATGGCTGGCGCGCCGGCCCTGCCGCCTTCCGCGCGGCGCGCGAAGCGGAAAGCCGGCAATGGCTGAAGCAGCACGCGGAGCAGGATAGCCGCAGCCACGCGCTGGCGACCCTGGCCGCGCAGCTGGAGGCGGCCGGCGCGGCCGCGCATACGACGGCGCAGCTGGCACTGGCGGCGCACACGGCATTTGCCGCCCTGGACGCGCAGCTGAAGGTGCTGCACACGCAACGCGCGGCGCTGTGGGATGGCCGGCCCGTGGCTGACGTGGAGCGCGCGCTGGCCGGCGCCATCGCGCTGGCCAAAGATCAGCTGGCGCAACGGCAGGCGGCGGCGCAAGCGGCCAGCCAGGCGCGCGCGCGTCTCGACGAGGCATGCGCGCAAACGGCGCTGCGCCTGGACGCCTTGCGCCAGCAAGGCCACGACGCGGCGGCAGCGCTGGAGCACTGGCTGCGCCAGTTCCAGCTTGCCCATCCGGCCCATGCGCCCGCCGATCTGGCCGGCCTGCGCGCGCGCCTGGACGTCGCGCCGGAAGCCATGCGCTTGGAACGGGCCGCCCTGCAAGTCATCGCCGACCGCCACACGACGGCGCTCTCCGTGCTGGCCGAACGCCGGCAGCGGCATGCGGACCACCTGGAGCGGCCACCGGAAGCGCTGGAAACGGACGAGGCCGTGCTGCAGGCAGCGCTCGACGCGCTGGGCGCCGAGCGTCAGGCGGCGAACCAGGAAGCGACCCGCCTGCGCCTGGCCATCGCGCAGGACGAGGCCAGGCGTCACGGCGCGCAGGCGATGCTGGCGCAAATCGAGGCGCAAGCCCTCATCGAGCGACGCTGGGCCAGCCTGAGTGAGCTGATCGGTTCGGCTGACGGCAAGAAATTCCGCAACTACGCGCAGCAATTCACGCTGGAAGTGCTGCTCGGCTATGCGAATGCGCATTTGAACCACCTGGCGCGCCGCTACCAGCTCGAACGCATCGACAATCCGAACAATCCGTCGCTGGGCCTGATGGTGCGCGACCAGGACATGGGCGGCGAGCTGCGCTCCGTGCACTCGCTGTCGGGCGGCGAATCGTTCCTCGTTTCGCTGGCCCTGGCGCTGGGGCTGGCCTCGCTGTCCTCGAACCGCGTGCGCGTGGAGTCGCTGTTCATCGACGAAGGCTTCGGCAGCCTGGACACGGAAACCCTGCGCGTGGCCATGGATGCGCTCGACGGCTTGCAGGCGATGGGACGCAAGGTGGGCGTCATCTCGCACGTGCAGGAAATGACGGAGCGCATCGCCACCCGCATCCTCGTGCAGCCCGGTTCCGGCGGCAAGAGCGTGGTGACGGTGCGCTAGCGGCGCACCAGCGAGGCGGCAAGGGCGGGACGTCAGCGCGGCACGGCCTCCCTTCCCAGCCTCAGCAGTTCCCAGCCCAGTTCGCGGCGGATCTGCTCGGGGTCAGGCGGCGGACGGCGCTGCGCCAGTTCCGCTTGCAACCATTTCCTGACCAATTCCTTGCCAGGTTGCTTCGGCTGTTCCTTGTCACGCTTTTCCATGATGCTACCTCTTCAATGGCGGCCAGACGACCTCCTATATACGTTCAACGTCATGGCGCGGATTCAGTTGACTTGGGCGTGGCGCAGTTGCAACAGTATGTAAGCAGGCGCGGAGTGGGTTAAAATCCCGGCCTTCGCGCAGCAACCGCCTACGCCCCGCAACAGTTCAAGGAATCCCATGAAAGCCGCCCGCAGCCTCACCTTCAAGTGCGTCAAATGTCACAAATCCATGCAGGTCTACCTGCAAAAAGTCTCCGCCTGCTCGCATATCCAGCCCTACCAGGGCATTTGCGCCTGCGGCGAGCTCAAGCGCCACGCCACGGGCCAGGCCGATGCCGTCAAGTCCTACCTGGAATCGGCGGACGGTAGCTGGTCGCACCACCACTAATGGTTAAAGAATGGGCCATGGGTGCCGTTAATTGGGTACTTGCCCATTCAAGAATGTCACCATGTTCCAGCTTCCCGCCCTCATTGCCGGCTCGCGCCAGCCTGCCGCCAACGCCCTGGCGGGACCCGCCTCCCAAAAATCCGGCGCCAGCCAAACCGGCCTGGCGGCCTCGCCACTGATGCAGCGCACGGCGCAGGACGTGGTGGCGCTGTCGAAAAATGGCCTGGACCTGTCTGCCAGGGGGCTGGAACAGCGCACGGACGCGCTGGGCCACGCCACCGTCGACGTGGCGCAGGACTTCCTCTCCACCATGACGCGCCAGCTGTTCGGCGACGGCGCCAGCATCGCCTTCGACAAGGTCGACCTGCAGGCCGGAGCCAGCTTCGGCAGTGGCAGCGTCTCGGGCACCGGCAGCCGCATGGCCGCCTTCAGCCTCGATGAAAGCGCCCACTTCATCGGCAAGGGCAAGATCACCACGGCCGACGGCCAGACCTTCGATTTCGAAGTGGAAGTGCAATACCAATCGACGATCAGTGCCGGCTTGCTTGAGCAAACGCACGGTCCCGATGCGCCGCAGCCGGACGCTGCCGCCGATGAGGCGGACCTGCCCGCCAGAGAGCTGCCCGCCACGGACTTCGCCGGCAATCTGCACGACCTGTTCAAGCTGCTGGGCCAGCAGCTGCAAAGCCAGGTCTACCATGGCAAGCGCGACGCAGACGGCGTCAGCGGCAGTGCTGGCGACCCGGCAGGCAACCTGAGCTTGCGTTTGCTCAATCTGGTACAGCCGGACAAGCCGGCCGACGCCGGCAAGAAAACGGCAGAGGCCACGCCCGAAGCGCAGGCGCGCGCCCGCGCGCTGGCCCAGGCATATGGCACGGAAGGTTCAGGCAGCACGGGCAGCGACGTATAATAGAAGACGGCCTGCGCAGGCGACCATGCCGCGCGCCCACCTTCTTTCGATTGAAACCCATGTCCGACACTTCTTCAAATACCGCCCATCCGCAGATCCACTGGAGCGAAAACGGCGCCGAGCATTCGGCCCGCTGGCGCTCGGAAAGCGGCATGCCGCCGCCCAAGCGCGTCGTCATCGCCGACGACCGCACGACGGCCGACCAGGCTTACCGCCTGGCCTGCGAAGGCACGGCCATGCTGTGGCGCGGCGACTTCCAGAATGCGCGCCAGCTTCTGCAGGCGCTGGCGCGCCGCGCCGACCACAAGAACGACAAGCCCGGCAAGAAGGCCAAGGCCGCCAAGCTGGCCAAGCCCGAGCCGTCCGCCACGGAAGCGTTCCACCTGCACCGCCAGGCCCAGTCGCAGCGCGCCCGCACGCTGGCCATGCTGCTGCTGCCCTTCGATGCCGAATACACGATTCCGCTGCGCCGCGCGCCGGACGTGAAACTGGCTTGCAATGAAGCGTATGGCCGCGGCGAAGAGCCGTTCGTCGCCTCGCTGCGCGAGCTGCTGGGCCTGATCGGCGCGCATGAATGGCGCCGCACGGGCGTGGAATTGCCGGCCCTGGGCCAGCGCATCCACCCGCATTACGGCGTGTTCGCGCCGATCCGCGGCGAATACGTGGGCCTGGTGGCCGAGGCGCCGCTGCCCGCGCGCGCCAAGCTGGCCTTCGATATCGGCACCGGCACCGGCGTGCTGGCCGCCGTGCTGGCGCAGCGCGGCATCGAACGCATCGTCGCCACCGACCAGGACCCGCGCGCCCTGTCCTGCGCGCGCGAAAACCTGGCGCGCCTCGACTTGCAGGACAAGGTCGACGTCGTGCAGGCCGACCTGTTCCCCGCCGGCCGCGCGCCGCTGGTCGTGTGCAATCCGCCCTGGCTGCCGGCCCGTCCCAGCTCGCCGATCGAATACGCCGTCTACGATCCAGACAGCCGCATGCTGCGCGGCTTCCTCGCCGGCCTGGCCGACCACCTGGAGCCTGGCGGCGAAGGCTGGCTGATTTTGTCCGACCTGGCCGAGCACCTGGGCTTGCGCCCACGCACGCAACTGCTCGAGTGGATAGCACTGGCGGGCTTGAAAGTCATCGACCGCCTGGACGTGAAACCCACGCACCCGCGCGTACAGGACGCCAGCGACAGCCTGCACGCGGCCCGCTCGCAGGAAACCACGTCGCTGTGGCGCCTGGCGGCGGCCTGAGGCGGGACTCAAACAGGACTAACAACGGGACTTGAACAGGGATCGGCACCCGGTCATTGCGCATTGCAGCAAACTCCGCTATAATTCGCCTGCGGGGTGGAGCAGTCTGGCAGCTCGTCGGGCTCATAACCCGAAGGTCACAGGTTCAAATCCTGTCCCCGCAACCAATACCAAAAAGCCGCTGATTCCTGCAAAGGAATCGGCGGCTTTTTCCATTCCGGCGCAACATGTCCGTGCCCCGCATGCAAGCCGATGTCATCGGCTCTTTCGCAACGCAGCAAACTCGTATATAATTCGCCTGCGGGGTGGAGCAGTCTGGCAGCTCGTCGGGCTCATAACCCGAAGGTCACAGGTTCAAATCCTGTCCCCGCAACCAATACCAAAAAGCCGCTGATTCTTGCAAAAGATCAGCGGCTTTTTCATTGCTGGCCGCCTTTATGCGGTGGCGGCGCTTGCCCTGATCTGCCTGGCCGCCGCATGCAGGCTGGCCGCCACCCGCTCCAGCTTGTCGGCGCCCGCCGTTTCCGCCAGCGCGGCAAATGCGCTGACATGAAACGTGGCCACCATCGCCGGCGAGACGTCGAGCTCCAGCGCCGTCTTGCTCAATACCGTCGACGCCTCGAGGTAAGGCTCGCTGCCCGCCTCGAACGCCTGCTTGGTTTCCAGCAACTCCTGCCCGCCCTCGGCCTTGGCCAGGCAATCGTCGACCTTTTGCTGGAAGGCCGGCAAGCTATCGCGCAGCGGCCCGGCGTCCGGCACCGCTGCGGGCTCCGGTTCCGCGGGCGCAGGCGCGGCGGGCGCTGGCTTGTCCACCGTCGGCATGTCGCGCAGCGTGAGCCAGCGCTCGACGGCGAGGAAATCGGCAAACGGCTCGGCCACCTTGGGATTCATCAGCCAGACCTCGCCCGTGCGCCAGTCGATCCTGGCGCCGCGCTCATTTCTCGCCAACAAGATATCCTTGCCGCCATCGGCATTCGACACCCGGCCGATATCCAGCCAGTTCATCAACTCCGCCTGGCGCGACATCGCGTTGACCCGGTGGAAGTAGGCCAACCATAAAAATCTGGCGACCAGAAGAACCAGGGCACCGCCAACCATCCACATCATTTTTCGCTCCGCACCACATCAACAGCCCGCATTTTCTCACATGAAAGCTTGCGCCAAGGAAACTTTTACATCTGCCGTGCGGCAGCGCAAATCCCTGGCCGCACGCGGCCCGGGCGCGCAGTCGCATTTCAACAACGCCGCGTTTTCCCTGATTGCCTGGCGCGCGCCGCTGCGCTATTATGAGAACAATTCTCATTTAGATTAAGGCGTCCTGCACGCATGTTGTCCGCCCCCTCCCCGTCGTCCGATTTCCAGGCCCTGTATGCCGAGCACCACGCGTGGCTGCTGCACTGGCTGAAGCGTCGCCTGCACGATGCGGGGCTGGCCGGCGATCTGGCGCAGGATACCTTCATCAAGATCTTCGTTGCGCGCAGCAGCGCCGGGATCGCGCAGCCGCGCCCTTTCCTCGCCACCATCGCGAAACGCCTGCTGGCCAATCACTGCCGCCGCGAAGAGCTCGAGCGCGCCTACCTCGACGCGCTGCTGCACCAGCCGCAAGCCTGCACGCCATCGCCGGAAGCGATGTCCATCCTGCTCGAATCGCTGCAACGGATCGACCGCGCGCTGGACCGCCTCTCCGCCAAGGCAAAGGCCGCCTTCCTGCTGGCCCACCTGGACGGCATGAGCTACGCCGAGATCGCCGCCGAACTGGGCACCACCACGCACTCCGTCAAAAAATACCTGAGCAAGGCCAATCTGCTGTGCTTTTTCGCCGTGCCCGATTTTGCCGCGCCCTGACATGCGCGGCGCCACCGTCTACGCCCAGGGCCAGCCCATCGACCTGGCCATCGCCATGCAGGCGGCCGAATGGCTGACCACCCTGATGAGCGGCGCAGCCACGCCGGCGGAAAAAACGGCCTGGCAAGCGTGGCGCCAGGCACACCCCGACCATGAGCGCGCGTGGAAACACATCGAAAGCGTCAGCGGCGGCTTGCGCGAACTCGATGCCCAGGCCAGCCGCAAGGCGCTGCTGCAAGGCCCCAATGCGCGCTCCCGTCCTGCCTCGCCCATCTCGCGGCGCACCAGCCTGCAACTGCTGGCATGGGTATCGACCATCGGCATCACGAGCTGGTTCGGCGCGCGCTCGCCCTACGCGCCCGACTTCGCCCGCGCCGCGCTGGCCGACCTGTCCACCAGCGTGGGCGAGCGCCGCGAACTGACCCTGCCGGACGGCAGCCATCTGCACCTCAACAGCGGCAGCGCCGTCAACATCCGCTACACGGGCACGCAGCGCCTGCTGCAGCTGGTGCAGGGCGAAGTCTTCATCGCCACCGCCCGTGAAACGGGCCGCCCCTACCGCCCCTTCCTCGTCGAGACCGCGCACGGCCATGCGCAGGCGCTGGGCACGCGCTACTCGGTGCGCCAGGCCGAGGGCAGCACCGTGGTCGCCGTCGAGGAAGGCGCCGTCCGGCTGCTGCCGCGCCATGGCGACGGCAAGCAGCTCGTCCAGGCGGGTCAGGCCGCCAGCATGACGGCGCAGCAGGTCTTGCCCGCGCACGCCGTCTCGCCCGACATCTGGGCCTGGCGCCAGGGCCTGCTGCTGGCCGACGCCATGCCGCTGCGCGACTTCCTGCATGAACTGAGCCGCTACCGCCACGGCTTGCTGGGCTGCGACGACACGGTCGCCCATCTGCGCATCTCCGGCGTCTTCCCGCTGGCCGACCTCGATGCCGTGCTGCTGTCGCTGCCCGAATCCCTGCCGGTGGACGTGCGCCTGCGCACGCGCTACTGGGTGCAGGTGGAAGCGCGCCAGCAGCGCTGAAGATGTATTTTGATGCCAGCGCAAAAAAAACTTACCCGCTTTCGATTCTCGCGTGACCTGTGTAGGCAACGTTCTTTTTGACGACTACACCACAAGGTAACCATGTCTCCAGTTATGTCTTCCCAGTCCCGGCCGCGCATCAAGCGCATGGCGCATGCCGTCCAATTCGTCTTCATCGGTTCGGCCCTGTTGCTGAACGCCCAGGCGCCCGCCCTGGCGCAGGACAGCACGGCGGCGCCAGCGGCCAGCCAGGACTTCCAGGTGCCGGCCGGCGACCTGGCAACGGCGCTGCGCCAGGTCGCCAGCCAGTCCAGAGTCATCCTCAGCTTCACGCCGGAACAGACGCGCGGCAAGACCTCTTCCAGCCTCACCGGCCGCCACGACGTGCTGGCCGCCCTGAACGGCGTCTTGCGCGGCACGGGCCTGAAGGCGGAACGCAGTGCGAATGGCAGCTTTGTCCTGCGCCCGGCCGATGCCGAAGCCAGGGGCGAGGCGCTGTCCATGATGCCGGAAGTGTCGGTCAAGGCGCAGCAGGATGTCACCGAAGGCTCGGGCGCGTATGCCTCTCCCCTGCCGATCGCCACGGCCACGCCGCTGGGCCTGTCGATCAGGGAAACGCCGCAGTCGGTCAGCGTCATCACGCAGCAGCGCATGCAGGACCAGGGCTTGAGCACCATCGCGCAGGTGATGGCGCAAACGCCGGGCATCACCCTGTTCGCGCTGGGCAGCGAGCGCACGGGCTTCACTTCGCGCGGCTATTCGATCACCAATTACCAGCTCGATGGCGTCAGCACGCATTCGGAAAACCTGGGCCTCAATGCTATACCGTCGCAAAGCCTGGCCGACATGGCGCTGTACGACCGCATCGAAGTGCTGCGCGGCGCCTCGGGCCTGATGACGGGCGCCGGCGACGCCTCGGGCGCCATCAACATGGTGCGCAAGAAGCCGACGGCGCAGTTCCAGGCGTCCGTCGAGGGCGAGCTGGGTTCCTACGATGAACGGCGCGTCATGGCCGACGTTGCCGGCCCGCTCAACGCAGCGCGCACGCTGCGCGGCCGCCTGGTGACGGTGTACGAGGAAGGCGACAGCATCATCGACGGCTACAGCCGCGACAAGAAAGTGGTGTATGGCGTGATCGAGGCGGATCTCTCGAGCGACACGAAACTGACGGCCGGCGTCACGCACCAGCGCAAGCGCTCGAACGGATCCCTGTCCTACCTGGGCTTCCCCCTGTTCTACAGCAATGGCGCAATGACGGACCTGCCCCGCTCCTTCAGCCCGGCGGCCACGTCGAACCGCTTCGGTACCAGTTCGACCGACCTCTTCGCCACCCTGGAACACGCACTGAGCAACGACTGGAAGCTGAAAATCTCGGCCAACCGCGTGCAATCGTCGCAGGAAGAGCGCGCCGTCTACCTGAACGTGAGCGAGGGTTTTCCCGACCAGGCCACGGGCGATGGCCTGCGTTTGAGCGCCGACTACCGCGATTACCAGCTCCAGGTCAACAGCGTGGACGTCAATGTGCGCGGCCCGTTCAGCGCGTTCGGCCGCCAGCACGAATTGGTGCTGGGCATGGACTACAACGAATTTCAAAGCACGACAGACGGCAGGTTCGACTGGAATATCCAGGGCAAGGCCGCCAACCTGTACCGCTGGAATCGCACGGCAACGCCCGTGTTTGGCGACACCTATGTCACCTACGACAGCACGCGCCGCCAGGCCAGCGCGTATGCCGCCACGCGCCTGAACCTGTCCGAGCGCCTGAAACTGATCGCCGGCGCGAAGGTGCTGCGCTACAGCGAGAACTACATCTCGGATGCGCCTTCCGTGAATTTTTACAGCGCCTCCCCCGCCTCGGAAAGCCGCGTCTTCACGCCATACGGCGGCCTGGTGTTCGACATCGACGGCACGCACAGCGCCTACGCCAGCTATTCCACCATCTACCAGCCGCAGGCCCAGCAAGACCGCTACGGCAAGCTGCTGGCGCCGCGCGAGGGCAAGACCCTGGAAGCGGGCGTCAAGAGCGGCTGGCTCGATGGCCGTCTGAACACCTCTGCCGCGCTGTACCAGATCCGCCAGAGCAACCTGGCCGAATCGGATCCCGGCTACACCGTGCCGGGCACGAACAATCCCGCGAACCGCGCCATCAAGGGCGCCAAGACCCAGGGCGTGGACCTGGAAGCGACGGGCGCCCTGACGCCGGACTGGAACATTTCGGCATCGTGGTCCTACAGCCAGACGGAAAACAATACCGGCAAGGCGATCCTGACCACCTTCCCGCGCCACCTGGTGAAACTGTGGACCACCTGGCGCCTGCCCGGCGACTTGCATCGCCTGACGGTGGGCGGCGGCGTGAACTGGCAAAGCCGCGTGTATTCCGACATCGATGCGTGGCAAATCAACAGCACCCTGCACTGGGAACAGAAGGCGTATTCGGTGGCCAGCCTGATGGCGCGCTACGACGTCAGCGACAAGCTCTCTGCCACCGTGAACGTGGCCAACCTGTTCGACAAGCAGTACACGGCTTCCGTGTCGGACTGGTGGTACTCGGGCATGTATGGCCCGGCGCGCAAGGTGGCGTTGAGCGTGCGCTACCAGTTCTAGGGTCGGCTGAATATTTCACATTGGCGCAGGGCCGGTGATACAATTTTCCCGCTTCACGGGCGTTGCCGGTCATTGCCGCCAACGCCCGTGCCCATAGAGACACCCAAGGAGAATGTGTGAAGGACCTCGCCCCCGCCCTGCCAGCCGATCCGGCCGACCAACCCGCCAATCCCTCGCGCCGGCGCATTTTCCAGGCTGCTTCCGCAGTCGGCCTGGCCGCCAGCCTGCCGGCGCTGGCCGACGCCGCGCCAGCCAGGAAGACCATCGTCAAGGGTTCGCTCGACGCGAAACTCAAGGCGCACGTCAAGAACGTGGTCGTGATTTACCTGGAAAACCGCAGCTTCAACAACCTGTTCGCCAACTTCCCCGGCACCAGCGCGCCCCTGTCCGCCGTCACGGCGGAACAGGCGCAGCAGCTGGACCGCGACGGCAAGCCGCTGGCCACCCTGCCGAAGATCTGGGGCGGCCTGGTGCCGAACCAGCAGAATATCGGCGGCATCGATTACCTGATCAAGGAAGACCAGATTTCCGGCCTGCCGAACGCGCCCTACAAATTGAGCGACGCGGCCGGCAAGCCTCTGCCCGAGAGCATCATCACGCGCGACCTGGTGCACCGCTTCTATAACAACCAGATGCAGATCAACGGCGGCAAGAACGACGGCTTTGCCGCCTGGGCCGACAGCGGCGGGCTGGTGATGGGCCACTACGGCGAAACGTCGAAAAACCTGAATCTGTGGCAGATCGCCGAACAGTACACCCTGTGCGACAACTTCTTCATGGCGGCCTTCGGCGGCTCCTACATGAACCACCAGTTCCTGGTCACGGGCCGCGCCAACGAATACTTCAACGCATCCGAGACGGCGGCGAAGAAAAAGATCGCCGTGCTGTCGGACGGTCCGCAAGGCGTGCGCCTGGCGATTTCGCCCGAGTGCCCGGCCTCGGCCCTCGAGGGCAAGCCGAAATACGTGAACGACGGCGCCATCACGCCGGACGGCTATGCCGTCAACACCATGGCGCCGCCCTACCAGCCCAGCTACATCCGCCCCGCCTTTGACGGCGACCCGCTGCATGCCGATCCGGCCGATGCGAATACGCTGCCGCCGCAAACCTACGACACCATCGGCGACCTGCTGTCGCGCAAGGGCGTCAGCTGGGCGTGGTATGGCGGCGGCTGGCAAGCGGCGCTCGACCACAAGGGCGGCGGCAGCAAGCCGAATTTCCAGTTCCACCACCAGCCGCTGAATTACTTCAAGCAGTTCGCCCCCGGCACGGCGGCGCGCGCCGAGCACCTGCGCGACGGCGGCACGGGCGACAGCCCGATTTCGAACAAATTCCTCGCCGCCGCCGTGGCGGGCAAGCTGCCGGCCGTGACCTTCTACAAGCCGCAGGGCAATTTGAACCTGCACGCCGGCTATTCGGACATCGAGTCGGGCGACCAGCACGTGGCCAACATCATCGCCCACTTGAAGGCGTCGCCGCAGTGGAAGGACATGATCGTGGTGATCACGTTCGACGAAAACGGCGGCTGGTGGGATCACGTGGCGCCGCCGAAGGGCGACCGCTGGGGCCCGGGCACGCGCATTCCCGCCATCGTCGTCTCGCCATACGCGAAGAAAGGCGCCGTCGACCACAGCTTCTACGACACCACGTCGATCCTGCGCCTGATCACGCGCCTGCACGACCTGCCGCTGCTCGAAGGCCTGAAAGTGCGCAACGACGCGTTCGCGGCCCGTGGCGCGCTGCCGCCCGGCGACCTGACGGGCGCCCTGAGCTTCCGCTGATAGAACAACAGCGCATCCCACAATGCGGCACGCCTGTGATACACTGCGTGCCGCACTTAAATCCGCAGGACAAGTTTTCCTGATGGTTGTCCCAACAATGAGCCCGACTCCAGTAGCCGGGCTTTTGTTTTGTGGATGAAGTTAAAGCGTATTGACATAGGCGGGCAACACCTTGCCCGCCCCCTGGCTTTCGCAAGCCAGGGACAGAGGTTAGCAAATGAGAGATAAAAAAGACAACGCCACCATCGATTTGCCCGGCTTCGGCCCGCCGCCGGCGCCCGACGCGCCAGAGCCGGCGCCGGAACCGCAGCGCCGCGTGCGCACGCGCAAGGTGGCCTTGAAACAGGTGCAGCTGGAATTGCTGGAGCCGACCGATGCCACGGGCTTGCCCGTCTGGACGCGCGACCCCGGCCTCGACCTGACCGGCTTGCCGGTCTGGGCGCCCGACAATTGACCCCATGCCGGCGGCCGTTTGCCGCCAGCTTCCACACCACCATCCGCACAAGGGCGTAAGCCTGTAGACTGTGCCCATCCACCCGCCTTTTACCGGTTACGCCCCCTATGAACACCACCTCCGACACCACCACCGCTTTTTCCAGCCTGCCGCTGACGCCCGCCTTCCTGGCCAACCTGGACTCGCTCGGCTATCACGAGATGACCACCATCCAGGCGCAAAGCCTGCCGGCGGTGCTCGACGGCCGCGACCTGATCGCCCAGGCCAAGACGGGCAGCGGCAAGACCGCCGCCTTCGGCATCGGCATTCTGCACAAGCTAAATCCGGCCTGGTTCGCCGTGCAGGGCCTGGTGCTCTGCCCTACGCGCGAACTGGCCGACCAGGTGGCCAATGAACTGCGCCGCCTGGCCCGCGCGGCCGGCAACATCAAGATCCTGACCCTGACGGGCGGCGCGCCGATGCGCCCGCAAATCGCTTCGCTGGAACACGGCGCGCACATCGTCGTCGGCACGCCGGGCCGCCTGCGCGACCATCTGGGCCGCGGCACCATCAACCTGAACCACGTGCAAACGCTGGTGCTCGATGAAGCGGACCGCATGACGGACATGGGCTTTTACGAGGAAATCGCCGGCATCGTCAGCGCCTGCCCGGCACGCCGCCAGACCTTGCTGTTCTCGGCCACGTACCCGGAAGACATCCGCCGCGCCACCGCGTCGTTCCTCGTCAACCCGCTGGAAGTGACGGTCGAAGCGCAGCATGACAACGACAAGATCGAACAACGCTTCTATGAAATCGGCTTCGACGAGCGCAATGCGGCCGTCGGCAAGCTGCTCAAGCACTTCAAGCCGGAATCGACACTGGCCTTCTGCAACACCAAGGTGCATTGCCGCGAACTGGCAGAAGAACTGCGCCAGCAAGGCTTTTCCGCGCTGGCCCTGTACGGCGAGCTGGAACAGCGCGAGCGCGATGAAATCCTCGTGCTGTTCGCCAACCGCAGCTGCTCCGTGCTGGTGGCCACCGACGTCGCCGCGCGCGGCCTCGACATCTCCGACCTGGGCGCCGTGATCAACGTCGACGTCTCGAAGGATACGGAAGTGCACATCCACCGCATCGGCCGCACGGGCCGCGGCAGCAAGAAGGGCCTGGCCCTGTCGCTGTGCGCGCCGAACGAGAAAAAATGGGTCAAGCTGATCGAACAATACCAGAACAGCGCCGCCGAATGGCACGCGCTGAAGGAACTGGACGAGGACGACGGCGCCGAGGCGCTGCCGGCGCCGATGGTCACCCTGTGCATCATGGGCGGCAAGAAGGACAAGCTGCGTCCGGGTGACCTGCTGGGCGCGCTGACGGGCGACGCCGGCCTCACCAAGGAGCAGGTGGGCAAGATCAACGTGTTCGAGTTCATGACCTATGTGGCGCTCGACCGCAACGTGGCCGAAGCGGCCTTCAAGCGCCTGAACGCGGGTAATACTTTGGGGCGCGACTTCGGCAACATCAAGGGCCGCAGCTTCAAGATGCGCTTTATCGAGGCGTAAGCGCCTGCAAGGCACGCAGGGTCGCCATGACCCTGCGCCCCGGATAGTCTGCCCAGGCGGGGTACCGCCTGCGGTAATAGCAGTTCCAGTAGCTGGCGACGCGCCGCTCCAGGGTCGCGACATACGCGGGGTTCTCCCGCAGATGGCGCGCCAGCGCATCGGCATTCCAGGCCGGCAGCGCCGCCCCGATTCTTTCCACGATCTCCAGCACGTATTCGCCGCACAGGTGCACGAGGAACGGCACCGTCCACGGCCGCTCCTGCCGCAACAGCTGCGCCACGCAGTGCTCGCGCAAGTGGCCGTCATGGTGGCGCGTGCCCAGGCACAGGGCGATCACGCCCGCGTCGCCAGGCAGCCGCGTGCAAGCGAGCAGCTGCTCGCGGCCATAATACGTGCGCAACGGTATGCGCAGGAGGTGGCCATCCTGGCGCACCTCGAACACGCCTGCGGGAGCGTGCGGCTGCCCGCTGGACAAGGCGGGCAACAGGTGCGCCAGCGTATCGGCCAGCACCGCCGGGAAGGCCTGTGCTTCAACCATCGCCAGCCTCCAGGCAACGCTTGCGCACGCCCAGCGCAGGTTTATCCCTCTTTTCAAAGATCACATTCGAATACCATTCGGCCGGATCGCCGTCGCTGGGCTTGCCCAGCGAAATATAGTAGCCGTCGTGCGCAAACACGGCCGTGGTTTCCTTGCCCGGCATGGCGGCCCGCAGGAAGGCGGGATACGCCGCCGCGTCCAGCCGGGCAAAGTGCGCGGCCAGCAGCGCCAGCAGGCGCGCGTGCGTCTCCGGCGCATACGGGAACAGGTACAGGTATTCGACCAGTTCATTGCCGTCGGCCAGGCGCGTGACGGCCGCCGTCGCTGCTTCCGCCACGCCACCGAAGCGGCACAAGGTGCCGCCGCTGTAGACGAAGTCGATGACGGTCTGCGGCGCGCACGCCTGCCGTTCGCGGTCGATGCCGACGGGCGGCAGCGCGCGCACCTGTGCCAGCAGCGCCTCGCCGGACGTGGCCAGCACGGGGAAGCCCGGGCATTCGCTGGCCGCCTGCGCGGACGAGAAGGCAAGACAACAACTGAACAACAGCACAGCACGCTTCACGGCATCTCCCGTTTCCATCAGGCGGCCATTATGCATGGCCGGCGCAGATACGGCCACACGCTCACAAGGGGCGCGCCCGCTGGCCCTGCGGCGTATCCTCGATCTCGTAGCCGGCCGCCCGCGCCAGTTCTCGCAGGCGGTCCGCCTCGGACCACAGCCGCTGCGCGCGGGCCACGGCGCGCTCTTCCAGCCACGCCCGTACCTGCTCCGGCACGGCCGCCGGCGCCGGCCGCCAGCGCAGCAGGTCGAGTCCCAGCGCCGCATCGAAGCGGGCCATGCTGGCCTTTTTCACGGCATCCGGCATATCGCTTTTCAGCAGTTCCCAGGCCACGGCCAGCGCGCGCGGGTAATTGAGGTCATCGTTGAGCTGTGCCGCGAAGCGCACCAGCCATGCGGCATCGGCATCGCCCGCCGCCTCGCCCAGGCCATGTACGGTCGCGCGCAGGCGCGCCAGGCCGCTGGCGGCGGCGCGCAAGGCATCGTGCGTGAAATTGAGGCTGCTGCGGTAATGGGCGCCCAGGCACAGGTAGCGGTAGGCGAGCGGATCGACGCCCTGCTCCAGCAGGCTGTGCAAGCGCAAGAAGTCACCGGAAGATTTCGACATCTTCGCATCCTGCGTCTTCAGGAAGGCGCCGTGCAGCCAGAAATTGGCCAGGCGCGTGCCATGGCGCGCTTCCGTCTGCGCGATCTCGTTGCTGTGGTGGACGGCCACGTGGTCTTCGCCGCCGCAATGGATGTCGAAATACGCGCCCAGGTGCTTTTCCGCCATCGCCGAGCATTCGATATGCCAGCCGGGAAAGCCCAGGCCCCAGGGGCTGTCCCATTCCATCTGCCGCTGCCCCGGCGCACCGCTGAACTTCCACAGCGCGAAGTCGCAGATATCGCGTTTCTCGCCCAGCTCCACGCGCTTGCCCGCCTGCAGGCCATCGCGCTGCAAGCGCGCCAGTGTTCCATAGCTGTCCTGGCGCGTCGTGTCGAAATAGATACCGTCACTAGTGCGGTAGGTATAGCCCTTCGCTTCCAGGTCGCGGATGAAAGCGATCTGCTCGGGAATGTGATCGGTGGCGCGGCACCAGACGGTGGGCGGCAGGATATTCAAGCGCTGCAGATCGTCTTCGAACGCGCGCGTGAATGCGGCGGCGATATCCCAGGCCGATTTGCCGCTGCGGGCGCTGCGCGCTTCGACCTTGTCGTCGCCGCTGTCCGCATCCGACGTCAAATGGCCCACGTCCGTGATATTCATCACGTGACGCACCTGCAAGCCGTTGAACTCGAGCGCGCGGCGCAAGCCGTCGACGAACAGATAGGTGCGCAGGTTGCCGATATGTGCGTAATCGTAGACGGTGGGGCCGCACGCATACAGGCCCGCCTGGCCCGGGGCGATGGTTTCGAAGGGCCGCAGGCTGCGGCTATACGTGTCGTACAAATGAAGTGTCATGCGGGACTTTCATGCGCGTTGCGGAAAAAGAAAATGGCCACAGGTTTTTCAACACTGTGGCCATCGGAATGAGGAGTAAAAACTTATCGGCGCAAGGCCGCATCCTCTCGGGGCCAGGTACACGGACACAGCGCGGCAGCGGCGCGGTATGCAGGGACTGGATGGAGGATGAAAGAGGTCATGTGGGAGAATATCGCATGCGCGCCGGCGGGCCGTCAAGCCCGTCGGCGGCGCTGTCTTATTTTTTCGCCTGCTCGATATGTGGCAGCAGCACCGTCAGGATGCCCAGCAGCGGCAGGTAGGAGCAAATCTTGTAGACATAGGCGATGCCCGAGACGTCGGCCAGGTGGCCCATGGCGGCGGCCGCGATGCCGGACACGCCGAACATCAGGCCGAAGAAGATCCCCGCGATCATGCCCACCTTGCCCGGCACCAGTTCTTGCGCGAAAACGACGATGGCGGAAAACGCGGAGGAAATCACGAAACCGATGATCACCGTCAATACGGCCGTCCAGAACAGGTCGACATACGGCAGCAACAGGGTAAATGGCGCCGCGCCCAGGATGGAAATCCAGATCACGCGCTTGCGGCCGATGCGGTCGCCGATGGGGCCGCCCATGAAGGTGCCCGCCGCCACGGCGGCGAGGAAGAGGAACAAATACAGCTGGGCATCGCCGAGCGACAGGTGGAACTTGTCGATCAGGTAAAACGTGTAGTAGCTCGACAGGCTGGCCATATAGATGTACTTCGAGAACACCAGCAGCGCCAGCACGCCCAGCGCACCCATCACCTTGTTGCGCGACAGGTTGGGCCCCTGGCCGCCCGCCTTCGGCTTGAAGCTGGCCAGGTGGCCGCTATACCAGTGGCTGACCTTGTACAGCACGCCGATGGCCAGCACGGCCAGCAGGCTGAACCAGGCGATATTGCCGTGGCCACGGTTCACGATGACGGCGGCCGCCAGCAGCGGGCCCAGCGCGGAGCCGACGTTGCCGCCCACCTGGAACAGCGACTGGGCAAAGCCGTAGCGCCCGCCGGAGGCCATGCGCGCCACGCGCGATGCTTCCGGGTGGAAAGTCGAGGAGCCGACGCCGATCAGGCCCGAGGCGATCAGCAGCGTCGGGAAGGTCGTGACGACGGACAGCATCAGCACGCCGGCGAGGGTAAAGCACATGCCAACAGGCAACAGGAATGGCAGCGGACGGCGGTCCGTGTACAAGCCGATCCAGGGCTGCAGCAGCGATGCCGTGCACTGGAACGTCAGGGTGATGAGGCCGACCTGGGTAAAACTGAGTGAAAACTCGGCTTTCAGCATCGGATAAATCGACGGCAATAATGCCTGGATCAGGTCATTGAGCAAATGCACGAAGGCGACGGCGCCCAGGATGTGCATGGCCAGGCCTGATTGTTGTTGGGAATTATGGAGCGCAGGGGCCGCCGGCATCGGCGTGGCCAATGTCGGGGCAGGTGTGGTTGTGTGCATGGTTCATCCGCAGTGATCGGGCCCGGCAGGCGGCCCGGCAAAGAAAGCAGTATAGTATGGTCGCTGGACTGATAACTTCCAATAATCGTCGCTTAAGTGACAACCCTGAGACACGCGCGGCGACCTGGCCGGCGACACACAACACGCATGCATACCGACCACCCTGTCCTGGCCCAGCCGGACGGCATCCCATTCAGCCGCAGCACCAATGCGCACGACTACCAGCACGTGCCGCGCCCCGTGACGGCCATGTCCAAGCAATACGCGGCGGGCGACCATACGGCGCCGCACAATCATGTGCGGGCCCAGCTGCTGTACGCCACCGAAGGCGTCATGCGCGTAACGGCCGAGCACGGCGTGTGGATATTGCCGCCGCGCCGCGCCCTGCTGATACCGGTCGGCGTCGTGCATGAAGTCCACATACTTAGCGAACTGAGCATGCGCACCGTATACATCGATGCGCAGGTGGCCGCCCCGTTCGGCCCCGATTGCAAGGTGCTCGAGGTCAGCCGGCTGCTGCGCGAGCTGATCCTGGCGCTGCTGGCCGAGCCCGTCGAGTACGCGCTGGCGGGCCGCGGCGACTGGCTGGCGCACCTGATCCTGTCCGAACTGACCCTGGCCGACACCGTGCCGATTGCCATCCCCTGGCCGCGCGACCGGCGTCTGGTGGCCGTCTGTTCCGCCATCATGGCGGCGCCCGGCAGCCGGCGCAGCATCGAGGACTGGGCCCATGACGCGGGCGCCAGCGCGCGCACGCTGATCCGCCTGTTCCCCAAGGAAACGGGCTTGCATTACCGTCAATGGCTGCAGCAAGTCCACCTGGCCGAGGCCTTCTGCCGCCTGGACCGGGGCGAAGGCGTGGCCGCCATCGCCTATGCGCTCGGCTACGCCAGCCCCAGCGCCTTCAGCGCCATGTTCCGCCGCATTCTGGGACGCACGCCGCAGCATTACCTGGGCGAATGGCGCGGCGCGTAGCTCGGCTTAGCGTGGCAAGGCCGCGCGTAAGCCGACAAGCTGCACTGGCTGTCGGCTTACGCCCTGCGGGCTAAGCCGCCCTACTTCTTCTCGCCGGAAATCAGGCGGTAGGCCAGCGCACCGAGCAAGGCGCCGATGATAGGCGCCAGCCAGAACAGCCACAGCTGGCTCGTGGCCCAGTCGCCCACGTACAGCGCCACGCCCGTGCTGCGGGCCGGATTGACGGAGGTATTGGTGACGGGAATGCTGATCAGGTGAATCAGGGTCAGCGCCAGGCCGATCGGCAGTGGCGCGAAGCCGGCCGGGGCGCGCTTGTCGGTGGCGCCAAGGATGACGATCAGGAAGAACATCGTCAGGACGATTTCGATGACGAGGGCCGACAGCATCGAATAGCCGCCCGGCGAATGGGCGCCGTAGCCGTTCGAGGCAAAGCCCTTGCTGACGTCGAAACCGGCCTGGCCGCTGGCGATCACGTACAGCACGCCGCCGGCCACGATGGCGCCCAGCACTTGCGCGATGATGTAGGGCAGCAATTGATTGGCGGGAAAGCGGCCACCGGCCCACAGGCCGATCGACACGGCGGGATTCAGGTGGCAACCCGAGATGTGGCCGATGGCGTAGGCCATCGTCAGCACCGTCAAGCCGAACGCCAGCGCCACGCCGGCAAAACCGATACCGAGACCGGGGAAGGCGGCGGCCAGCACCGCACTGCCGCAGCCGCCCAGCACCAGCCAGAACGTACCGAGAAACTCGGCTCCATATTGTTTCATGATGTATTCCTTCAAAGTGACGAGAAAACGCGCTAGGGATGACCAACCGCACTTCAGTTCCGCCTCCGTTCGACCCGGATGGCCACAACGACAGCAGGCAACGCTCCACATCGAGCCGCAGAGCGCGCATAATGACACAACGTCATTATCAAGGCAACATTATTATGTATAATAATGTTAATGGTTCTCTTGACACCTAAAGGCTATTTTAATAATTTTCCTCGCGCCTCGCGGCGCATGTATTTGTGTGGCGCCGCCAGTGGCGCAAAGCCGAAGCCCGCATACAAGCCATGGGCGTCATCGGTGCCCAGCATCCAGGCAACATCGCGCAAACGTTCGTCATTGAGCACGGCAGCCACCAATTGCTTGCCATATCCCCTGCCCTGGCAGGCGGGCAGCACGAAAACGTCGCGCAAGTACGCAAAGTCCGTGCAATCGGTGATGACCCTGGCGAAGGCCACTTGCTGGCCATCCACATAGCCGCCGAAACACAGGGCGTTGTCGATGCCCTTGCGTACCATTTCCAGCGCCACGCCGCGCTTCCAGTACGATTGCTCGCTCAGGTAGCGATGGATCATGGCGACATCGAGCTCGCCGCGGTCGGTGGAGATGCGCATGCTCGCCTTCATCAGTTCTTGATCAGCACGTCGGCTTCCGCGATGCTGGGCTCACCGAAGTACACGGTGCGCACGCCGCCCTTGTCGTCGCTGCCGATATACACGCCCGTCATGCTGCGCTGTGCCGGGTCATACAGGATGCTGTAGCGGTGACCGCAATTGTGCGGCTCGCAGACACTCGTCAGGAGGAGCGCCTTGCCATCGATTTCGATGGGCTTGAGCGGACTCGTCACGCCGTTCGGCACCCAGCGTTGCTTCTTCAGCCCAGCCCTCTTCAAGCCCACATTGAAGGCGGTGCGAAATGCGTAGTCCGCCTTGTAGACATCAGGGAAATACGGGCAGGCCGAGCTGCCGTCGCAGCTTTGCGCCTGCTCGATCAGCGACAGTTTGGGCGTGCGCGCCTGCGCCGGCATGACGGCCAGCGCCATGGCAGCGCTGACGAACAGGGGGAATAGCGAACGTGCGTGCATGAAATCTCCTGAAAGCAACAAATAATGCGCACAGCATAGCATAGCAGAATGGCATGTTTACCCCTGGCACGGCATCACGGCGAGCAGCGGATGCCAACCACGCCGTTGACCTTGCCTTCCGGCCAGTCCGTCTCGCGCCAGCGGTACACGCCGGGGGCGACGAAGATCAGTTGCCACTCCACCAGCTTGCCATTCGCATTCGTGCGGGTTTCATTGTCGTAGCGCAAAGTCAGGCTGCGTTCCGTTTCCGCCATCACCGTCGCGGCAAAGCGGTTGGTCTCGCCCAGCTTGCTTTTCCAGGTACGGTCATTGAAGATCGCCAGCCGCTGATGATCATCAGACAACTGCATGCGCGTAAAGTGCCGTGCTTCGTCGCACACGCTATTCGTATTGAAGCTGTCGGACCAGCTGCCCGACAATTGCGTGACATCAAACGGTACGGGAGCGGCAGTCACGGCCGCGCTCAGCAGCAAAGTTGCAAGCATAGGAGGTCAATAAAGAACGAAAAGAAAGGATAAATCATGGCAGGCGCAGCGCCAGGGTGATGCTGGACGGCAACGCAGGCGTACGCCGGTGCAAGGTCGCCTGTTCATACGCATAGGCCATGGCGATCAGCTGCGCCTCGGCATGCAAGGCCCCGATGAAAGACAGGCCGACCGGCAAGCCGTGCACGGCGCCGGCCGGTACCGTGATCTGCGGCTGGATGGCATGCGCCGGCGGCACGGCGTGGCACGTGGGGCCCACCAGCGCATCGAGCGCCTGCGCGCGCAGCAATTCTTCGATGGCGCCCGGCACGGAGGCTGGCGGCAGTTCGACCAGTTCGGCGCCCTGCCCGCGCAATACCTGCAGCGCCTGCTCGATCACGGCATCGGTCGCGGCGCAGCGGCCAAACAGGCCGCGCGCCACGCCGATGCGGCGCCCGTGCAGGCCAGCAACATCCAGCGCCGCGCCATTGCTTGCGGTGTCGCCGCACAGGGCGGCCAGCAGC
This sequence comes from Janthinobacterium sp. SUN118, assembly GCF_030397695.1. Taxonomy (NCBI): domain Bacteria; kingdom Pseudomonadati; phylum Pseudomonadota; class Betaproteobacteria; order Burkholderiales; family Oxalobacteraceae; genus Janthinobacterium; species Janthinobacterium sp. SUN118. Next base: position 410,285 of record NZ_JAPUBV010000004.1, read on the forward strand.
CAGGCCGCCTCGCGCACGCTGGGCGCCATCGGACCTGCCGCGGCCGGTTCGCCCGCCTGCCCGGCGGCTGCCCTGCCCGTCGGCTGGATGGCGACCAGGCCGCACGTGGAGGCGGGCGCAACGATGGAGCCGTCCGCCTCGCTGTCGACGGCCAGGATGGTCAGGCCCGCCCAGCTGGCACTCGCATGCGGCACGCTGACGGCGGCCCACTGGCGCAAATTGCTCTTGCCGATGATGACGGCGCCGGCCGCGCGCAAACGGGCGGCGACGAAGGAATCGCAGCGCGCATGCGTGGCCGCCGGCGCCTGCGTGCGCGTCGTCATGCGGTCGCCCGTGGCGATATTGTCGCGCAAGACGACGGGGATGCCGTGCAAGGGGCCGCGCACCTTGTGCCCCTGCCGCTCGCGGTCCATTTCCAGGGCAATTTTCAAGGCGTCGGGATTGATTTCAATGCCGGGATAGGCGCGCGCGCCGATGCTGCACAGCGAACGGATGCGCGCCAGGTACTGCGACGTCAGCGCATGCGAACTGAGCTTGCCCGCCTGCATCATCTGCTGCTGCGGCAAGACCCCGGCATCGAGCAAATGGGCCATGGGGCTGGCTGGCGCCGTGGCGCGGGCCAGCACGGGACGCGAGGCGCGTGCCGGAACAGCCGTCACGGCAGGCGTCGCGCCCCGGGATGGGCCATTCCGTAACAGGTGACTGCGCTGCATGCTATCTCCAGAGAACTTCAATGTTGCTAACGCAACAGTGTGCTTGCCATAGCATAGCAGTCCTGGCCAGCAAATAGTTGCGATAAGGAATTATTTTTTAAGCAAAAAAAACGCCGCCCGAAGGCAGCGTTTCTTGATGACCGACAACTGGGGCAAGCCAGGCCGGCATTCGCCAGGCCCCGCATGCAACGCAGTATGACGCTCTCTTAGTTGCGTACGACACGCTTGTATTCGTTGGTACGGGTGTCGATTTCGATGACATCGTCTTGCGCAACGAACAGTGGCACTTGCACGGTGTGGCGGTGCGCATCGATGGCGTTTTCGATCTTGGCTTCTTTCAGGACGTTGCCCGACGTATTGCCCTTGACTGCAGGCTCCGAGTACACCACTTGACGGGCGATGGTCGTAGGCAGTTCAACGGAGATGGCTTTGCCGTCGTAGAAAATGGCTTCGCATTCCATGCCATCTTTCAGGTAGTTCAGCGCTTCGCCCAGGTTTTCTTCTTCGATTTCGTACTGGTTGTACTCGGCGTCCATGAAGACGAACAGCGGATCGGCGAAGTAGGAGTACGTCACTGGCTTTTTATCCAGAACGACCACGTCGAACTTGTCGTCGCCGCGGAACACGTTTTCCATCGGGGTGTTCGTCAGAAGATTTTTCATCTTCCATTTGTAGGTGAAGCCCGTGCGGCTCGAACCGTTGACATCAGAACGCAACACGATCATTGGCTTGCTGTCGACCATGATGATATTGCCAACACGAATTTCTTTTGCGGGTTTCATAGGAATGTACGTAAAAAGTGGGTTGCATGAAGACCATCTGCCGCTTCGGAGCCATCAGCGCCGCAAGCTTGCGTTTGATCGGTTAAAAATACGTTAGAAATAACCGGGCATTTTACCTTAATTTTTGGCAAGCGCCTATCTCGTCGCACCGGCGAACGCCAGCAAGTTACTTGCCAGATCGCCATGGGCTTGCATCTGCCGCTGCCAGTCCTGCGCGCGCGCGCCGATGCGCGGCATGTCGGCCTGCAATGCGGGCCACAGCGCCGCCCAGTCCAGCGCCTGCGCGCCGGCGCCATTCCAGGCCAGCGCCGCCTGCACCAGGCTGGCGATCGGCCCCTCGGCGTCGATCGCATAGCGCTGCAGGAATGCACGCAACTTGACGTGATGCAAGTTTTCATCTTGCAGGTAGATATGCCAGAGAAAAGGCTTGCCGGCCCATTGCGCGCGCACGAAGCTATCCTCGCCGCGCACCAGGTTGACGTCGCAAGCCCACAGCAGGCGGTCGTAATCGTCCTGCGGCACGAAGGGCAAGATGCGCGCGGTCAGCGCGCCGCGCGTGCGGGCCGCGCCAGCGATGGCCGCATCGTCGCCGATAAAGGCTTGAACGGCATCGAACGCGACGCCTTCCGGCACCAGGCACACCACGGGCTCGCTTCCCGCCTGCCAGGCCGAAAACAGCTCGGCGACGGGGGCGGACGGGTAGCAGAACAGCGATACCTTCAAGGCGGCCATCTCTGCCGGCGTCACGCCGAACTGCCCGAGGAATGCCGCCATGGCGCCCGCATCGGCCTGGAACGCCAGTTTTTTCTCGTCCAGCGCCGCCTCGCGCAGCAAGCCGCCCGTTTTATGCGTGAAGCCAGGAAAGAAGAAATGCTTGATCATGCCGTGGCGCGGCGACGTCAGCGCGTGGCAGCCCTCGACCCACTCTTCCGCCGTCAAGCCTTCCAGGTTCAGCCACACCGGGTGCGGCGCACACTGCGCCATGGCGGCGATATAGCCGGGCGGAATGTCGCAGGCAAAAAACTCGATGACGATGTCGGCCACGTCGCCGGGCACGAACACGCCATCCTGGCCGCGCCAGTGGCGCACCGTCACGCCGGATGCCTGCTGCACTTCGGCGCGCACATCGATATCGGGGCAAATGCGCTTGAAACTGGACAAATCATCGACCCACAAGGTGACGGCCACGCCATGCTCGCCGCACAACTGCCGCGCCAGACGCCAGCAAATGCCGATATCGCCGTAGTTGTCGACGACTTTGCAGAAGATGGCCAGAGATGGTGCGCGATCGGTAGGCAGTGGCATGAATAAGCGAAAAAATGAGAAACGTTGGCATGGCGGCGGAAAACAAAAAAGCCGCGCTGTTACCAGGCGGCTTTGTTGTTGGCTGATTCAGCCGGTCTGGCGTCCCCAAGGGGATTCGAACCCCTGTACTCACCGTGAAAGGGTGATGTCCTAGGCCTCTAGACGATGGGGACAGAAAATCTGTCCTGAATGCGCTGCTTTGCACCCCGACCTGTTATTTACACTGCTACTTGCTTGACTACTTGCGAATCTGGCGTCCCCAAGGGGATTCGAACCCCTGTACTCACCGTGAAAGGGTGATGTCCTAGGCCTCTAGACGATGGGGACAGAAATCTGTCCTGAATGCAAAAAAGCATCCTGACCTGGTACGACAGCAATGCTGCAGAAACAAAAAAAGCCTGACTTGTCAGGCCCATTCAGCACTGCAATATTACTTTACAACTAAATCCTGGCGTCCCCAAGGGGATTCGAACCCCTGTACTCACCGTGAAAGGGTGATGTCCTAGGCCTCTAGACGATGGGGACCTGTGCTGGCTTTACTCTCAGCGGACTCTTCGTTGAAGGCTTCGCTTAGCCCCTCAAAAAAGCGTGCGCGAAGTTTAACACGAAGCGATTCACGAAATCAACTGCTGGCCTTCTTTTTTCCACCTTATTTGCATCATCCTCCCCTATGAGGACAGGATGATGGCAGGAAGATATGGAAAGCGCTGGTACGCCAGGCACGCAGGAAAAACCGCGCCAACCTTCCGGCGCGGCAAAAGCATTCCTTAGCGCAAGATATCATCCGTACTGATGATGCGCACATCATGCATCTGGTCCAGATACGCCTCCAGATAGCCCTTGTGGGATGCGCCGACGATGACCAGGGTGCGCATGCCCGGACGCGCCGTCATGATTTCGCGGATATTCGATGCCATGCGCAAGTTACGCACCTCCCAGGAGGCGACGTAGTTGCGACCATAATGCTGTGGCGACGGCTCTTCCAGCGCCGCACCAAAATCGCCACGGACTGCCAGATCCGCCTCTGCGCGCCCGTTATAGGCGCGATATACCGCCAGCACACCGGCCGGCGTAGTCATTTGCCCTTCAAACCCGGCGTGAATGCGCTTGCGCTCCGCGGAAAAGGGGTTATCCCAAGCCGCCCTGATCGCCTTGGCATAAGCCTTCACATCGGCAACAGGCATATCGGCCGTGTGGTCATCCATGCCATACACCCGCTCGTGCCCACCCTTCGCCGCCAGCACGGCAGCAATCTGATAATCCTCGTTGCGCTCCTCCCGCAGGGAATTGAGCTGCGCGACCAAGGGCTCGCTCAAGCCGTCACCGGCGCGCCGCTCTTCCACGGGCAGGCGCAGCCATTGCACCAGCGCCGATGCACGCTCGCCACCAGCCAGGAACAGCGAGGCCAATGTACGCCGCTGCGCGGCGGACGGCGCCGCCGGCCAGGCAGCCAGCAAACGCTGCGCCTGCGCCGTTGCCGCGACCACATCGAGTCCCGTGGCGGCCCGCGCGGCCGCAGTGTCATAGCAATAGCCTTTTGCCGTATCTTCATAACGCTGCGGATAAACGCGCATGTAAGCGCACTGCAGGCCGGAAAGCGCCTCGATCGCAATCGCGTCCGGCCGCCAGTCCGCCAGGCGCTCATTGAGCAAGCTCAACTGAGTCAAGTCAAACGATTTCGGCAGTTGCGACAAATGGGGCGAGCCAAGCACCAGCACGTCATTGGTCGGCCCCCTTTGCAACTTCAGCGCACCAGGATCGAATCGCGCCGCAGGCGACGCATCCGCTTGCGCGGGAATGTGAATAACGGCGGCAAGAAAAAAACTGGCAAATAAGCGGTGCATCCTGTCTCCTGAATGTGATGGTCCATTGTTAATCGCAGGCCATGATGAATTCAACCTGCCGGCCAACTTTAACCGCTCCGAAAGTCACTGTCAGTTATACCCCAGCAACCAACAGAAACAAAAAAGCCGCCCAAGGCGGCCTCAAATAAACCAATACACAAATTCTTTCGACTCAATATACCCCATGCATGTACTCTCGCATGCAAGACAAAAACTCCGAAGCAAATAAAAAAAGCCGCTCGAGGCGACTTTGATTTATTCCTACAATTGACTACCTGTTTCTGCGCTGCTGGTGGAGGCAAGCGGGAGCTAAGCGCTGACCCATTGCATGCCATGCCAGCGCGCTAACAGCTTAGTCCTATTCCCCCGAGCGAATAAACGACCAGCACAAATAAAAAAAGCCGCTCGAGGCGACTTTGATTATCATGTGATTTCTGCGCTGTTGGTGGAGGTAAGCGGGATCGAACCGCTGACCTCTTGCATGCCATGCAAGCGCTCTCCCAGCTGAGCTATACCCCCCGGGCGCAGAAACACTGCTACTTCTTTACTGCCAAACACCAGACTGAACTGGCGTCCCCAAGGGGATTCGAACCCCTGTACTCACCGTGAAAGGGTGATGTCCTAGGCCTCTAGACGATGGGGACCTCGGTACTACATTTTTACTTCTACAATTTGTAGCTTTACTCCTGCGCTGTTGGTGGAGGTAAGCGGGATCGAACCGCTGACCTCTTGCATGCCATGCAAGCGCTCTCCCAGCTGAGCTATACCCCCCGGGCGCAGAAATAATAAAAGCCGCACTTGGCGACTTTGTTCCACTACTTGCTTTCCATCCAGGCTCCGCTTTTTACGGCCCCGAACTTACAACAATCAGTACAAACAACTGCCACTACTATAACACAACTACCTGGCGTCCCCAAGGGGATTCGAACCCCTGTACTCACCGTGAAAGGGTGATGTCCTAGGCCTCTAGACGATGGGGACCGCGGAACTTCCAAACAACATCTGCACCACTTCAACGACTAACAAAACCTGACTGCGATTTTGCTGCTGGTGGAGGTAAGCGGGATCGAACCGCTGACCTCTTGCATGCCATGCAAGCGCTCTCCCAGCTGAGCTATACCCCCGTTGGTGCAGAAACAAGAGTATAGCAAAGAAGTTTCACTCTGCAAATACCCTTTTTCGTCCATCAGCAACTTTTCATAGGGGCGGTTTCTGCGCTGCGTTTACACGCTCAATTCGGCGCGGCGATTACAGCCACTTTGCCAGGCGCGCCAGCACGGTGTCGCGGCCAAATACCACCACCACCTGGTCGATGGCCGGCGTCTGCAGCTGCCCCGTCAAGATCAGGCGCAAAGGCATGGCCAGCAGCGGCATCTTGATGGTGTTGGCGGCCAATACTTCCTTGATCATGGCCGCCACGGCTTCCTTGCTCCACTCCACCGTGGCGATGCGCTCGGCAAATTGCCCCAGCACGGGCTTGATGGCGTCCGTGATGTGCTGCGCCACCAGGTCGGCATCGGGCTGCGGCTCGCGGAAGAACAGCATCGAGGCGGCGGCCAGCTCGTTGACCGTGTTGGCGCGCTCCTTCATCATGCCCAGCACCAGCGCCAGATCCGGCGCGCCTTCGAAGACGGCGCCCGCTTCCAGCATCTGCGGGCGGGCCAGGTCGGCCAGGCGCGCATTGTCGGCTTGCTTGATGTAGTGGTTATTGAGCCACTTGAGCTTTTCGAGATCGAACTGCGCGGCCGACTTGGTCAGGTGATCGAGGTTGAACCATGCGCAGAACTGCTCCACCGAGAACACTTCATCGTCGCCGTGGCTCCAGCCCAGGCGCGCCAGGTAGTTCAGCATCGACTCCGGCAGGAAACCCTGCGCCGGGTAATCCATCACGCTGACGGCGTCGCGGCGCTTGGACATCTTCTGGCCGTCCGAACCCAAAATCATCGGCAGGTGGCCGTACAGCGGCAGCGGTGCGCCGATGGCGCGCAGGATGTTGATCTGGCGCGGCGTGTTGTTGACGTGGTCGTCGCCGCGCAGAACGTGCGTGATGCCCATGTCCCAGTCATCGACGGCGACGCAGAAGTTGTACGTTGGCGTGCCGTCCGGACGCGCGATGACCAGGTCGTCCAGCTCGCGGTTCGAAATCGTGATCGTGCCCTTGACCACGTCATCCCAGCTGACGTCGCCGTCGAGCGGATTCTTGAAGCGCACGACGGGCTTGCGGTCCGCCGGCACGGCAGGCAGGGTCTTGCCCGGCTCCGGACGCCAGGTGCCGTCGTAGCGCGGCTTTTCGCCAGCGGCGCGCATGCGCTCGCGCATCGCTTCGACTTCATCCGGCGACGAGTAGCAATGGTAGGCCGTGCCTTCGGCCAGCATTTGCGCCACCACTTCGCGGTAGCGGTCCATGCGCTGCATCTGGTAGAACGGGCCTTCGTCGTGGTCCAGACCCAGCCACTGCATGCCTTCGATGATGGCTTGCACGGCTTCCGGCGTCGAACGCTCCACGTCCGTGTCTTCGATGCGCAGCACGAACGTGCCGCCGAAGTGACGGGCAAAGGCCCAGCTGTACAAGGCGGTGCGGGCGCCGCCCAGGTGCAGATAGCCGGTCGGGCTGGGAGCGAAACGGGTACGAACGGGAGTAGCGGTTGTGGTCATCGAAGTAATCAGGCTTGAATAAGTAAAACGCCATTTTACTCTGTTGACCGCCGCCGCTCCACAAGCGCGCTTACAGCTGCTGCAAGCGCCGTTTGACTTCCTCCGCCTGCGCATGCAGCGCCTGCTCGAACAGGGCAACCAGCTGCGACAGGGGCCGGTGCAGGGGCTTGACGATGTTCACGGTGAACGGCAGCGACACGCCGAAGCGGCGGATCTGCAAACCCTGCCCCGCATAGTCAAGCGCCGTCAGCGGATTGACGATGGCCAGCCCCACGCCTTCGCGCACCATGGCGCACACGGAGGCGGCGCTGTGCGTGTCGAGCGCCATGCGCCGCTCCACGCCAGCCTGCGCGAAGATGGCGTCGATCTGCTGGCGGTAGGGGTCGACAGCGGCCAGGCTGATGAAAGGCTGGCCGGCAAAATCGGCCGGCTGCAGTACGGCCTTGGCTGCGAGCGCATGGCCATCGGGCAGCACGCATACTTCATCGACGGACATCAGCACGTCGAACACGGTGCCGGGCGGCGCGCTGCCCACTTCCGTCAGGCCGATATCGTGGCGCTGCGCCGACAGCCACTCTTCCAGCAGCGGCGACTCCTGCGGCGTGATGCTGATGCTCACCTTGGGAAAATCGGCCACGAAGCGCTTGCATGCCTGCGGCAGCAGGGACTGCGAAAACACGGGCAGGCAGGCGATCGACAGCTGCCCCTGATCGAACTGGCGCAAGGCCGCCGCCGTGCTGACGATGCGCTCCAGGCCGAAATACGCGCGCTGGACTTCCTCGAACAGCTGCAGCGCCTGGGCCGTCGGGCGCAGCCGCCCCCGCTCGCGCTCGAACAGGGTCAGGCCCGTCAAATGCTCGAGGCGCGCCAGCTCGCGGCTGACGGTAGGCTGCGAAGTGTGCAGCATGGCGGCGGCGGCCGTCACGCTGCCCGTCGTCATGATGGCGCGGAAGACTTCGATATGGCGCAAGGAGATAGTCATGGTCATATCATAAATGAATAAGGTAGCCTCAAATAGATATTTTATAGTCGAAGCACAATCGGCCATCATGCAGTCATCTCTCATTCCCCCGAAAGCACACGATGAAGCCCGTCCCCGACCAGACCCTCGCCCAACTCGCCCAGGAACACGGCACGCCCCTGTGGGTCTACGACGCGGCCACCATCCGCGCGCGCATCGCCCAGCTGGCGCAGTTCGACACGGTGCGCTTCGCGCAAAAGGCCAATTCGAATATTCACCTGCTGACATTGATGCGCGAAGCGGGCGTGCACGTGGACGCCGTCTCGCTGGGCGAGATCGAGCGCGCGCTGCAGGCGGGCTTTACGCCGGCGCAAACGAACGGCGCCGCCGGCCTGGTGTTCACCTGCGACTTGTTCGACCGCGCCACCCTGGCGCGCGTGGCGGCGACGAAGATCGAAGTCAATTGCGGCTCCGTCGACATGCTGCGCCAGCTGGGCCCAGTGTCGCCCGGTCACCGCGTCTGGCTGCGCATCAATCCCGGCTATGGCCATGGCCACAGCAACAAGACCAATACGGGCGGCGAAAACAGCAAGCACGGCATCTGGCACGAGGAACTGCAGGAAGCGCTGGCCGTCATCCGCGCCCATGGCCTGCACCTGGTGGGCCTGCACATGCATATCGGCTCCGGCGTCGACTACAGCCACCTGGAAACCGTCTGCGGCACCATGGTCGACCTGGTGAAAAACATGGGCCACGACATCGAAGCCATTTCCACGGGCGGCGGCCTGTCCGTGCCCTACCGCGAAGGCGAGCAGCCGGTCGACACGGACCACTACTTCCAGCTGTGGGATGCGGCGCGCAAGCAGATCGAGGCGCACCTGGGCCACGCCGTGCACCTGGAAATCGAACCGGGCCGCTTCCTCGTGGCCGACAGCGGCCTGCTGGTTGCCGAAGTGCGCGCCACCAAGCAAATGGGCGGCAACCATTTCACTTTGTTGGATACGGGCTTCAATGAGCTGATGCGCCCCGCCATGTACGGCAGCTACCATGAAATGTCGCTGATCGCGCATGACGGCCGCGCGCTCGATGCCAGCCCGGCATGCGCCACCGTCGTCGGCGGCCCCCTGTGCGAATCGGGCGACGTGTTTACGCAGCGCGACGGCGGCGTGGTGGAAACCCGTTTGCTGCCGGCAGCGCAGGTGGGCGACTATGTCGTCTTCGAAGGCGCGGGCGCGTATGGCGCGTCGATGTCGTCGAACTACAACAGCCGCCCGCACGCGGCGGAATACCTGGTCGACGGCGAGCAATCGCGCCTGATCCGCCGCCGCCAGACAGTGGCCGAGCTGATCGCGCTGGAACAGTTGTAAAACCCCGCCCCGTGCGGGCATGCGCATCTGCTAACATCGGGGCAACTCGATGAAAGCCCGCCATGCCCGCCACCACCCTCTTCCGCCGCCGCGCCGCCATGGCGCTGCTGCCCCTGCTGTTGTCCGCCCTCCTCGCCGGCTGCGCATCGCTGCCTTCGCTGGACGGCCGCATCGCCTCCACCGTCATCACGGATACGCAACACACCCGGCTGGGCACGGCCATCGCGCCGCTGGCGGCGCAGCACCCTGGCGTATCGGGCATCTACCCGCTGGCCGACGGACGCGATGCGTTTGCCGCGCGCGCCCTGCTGGCCGCCGCGGCCCAGCGCAGCCTGGACGTGCAGTACTACATCTGGCACAAGGACATCACCGGCACGCTGCTATTCGACGCCCTGCGCCAGGCGGCCGAACGGGGCGTGCGCGTGCGCCTGCTGCTCGACGATAACAACACTGCGGGGCTGGACCAGACCCTGACGATGCTGGGCAAGCAGCAGAATATCGAAATCCGCCTGTTCAATCCCTTCGTGCCCCGTTCGCCGCGCGCGCTGGCCTTTGTCACCGATTTTTCCCGCGTCAACCGGCGCATGCACAACAAATCGTTCACGGCCGATAACCAGGCCACCATCGTCGGCGGGCGCAATGTGGGCGACGAATACTTCGGCGCGGCCGGCGACGTGCTGTTCGCCGACCTCGACGTGCTGGCCGTCGGCCCCGTCGTCGACGACGTCTCGCGGGAATTCGACCGCTACTGGAACAGCGCCTCGGCCTATCCTGCGCAACTGCTGCTGACCAGGCCTGTCGAGGGTGACGCGGCCACCATCGCGGCCGAAGCGGACCGCATTGACGATACCCAGGCCGCCGAGGAATACGTGCAGGCGCTGCGCACTTCGCCCTTTGTCCGGCAGATGATGGAACGCACCCTGCCATTCGAATGGGCGCAGACGCGCATGGTCAGCGACGACCCGGCCAAGGTGCTGGACAAAGCCAGGCCAGGCACCGGCGTGGCGGAAAACCTGCAAAACCTGCTCGGCGTGCCGGAAAAGGAGGTAGACCTGATTTCACCGTATTTCGTGCCCGGCAAGTCCGGCACCCAGGCCTTTGCCGACCTGGCGAAAAAAGGCGTGGGCGTGCGCATCCTGACGAATGCGCTGGAAGCGACGGACGTGGCGGCCGTGCATGCCGGTTATGCGAAGTGGAGAAAGCCGCTGCTGGAGGCGGGCGTGCTGCTGTATGAGTCGCGCCGCTCGTGGGAAGCAGGCGACGCGCGCGAACAGCCCGGACGCTTCGGCAGTTCCGCCTCCAGCCTGCACGCGAAGACGTTTGCCGTCGACGACCGGCGCATCTTCGTCGGCTCCTTCAACTTCGACCCGCGCTCCATCGAATTGAATACGGAAATGGGCCTCGTCATCGACAGCCCCGCGCTGGCCCGCCAGCTGGGACAGGCCATGCGCACGACGATACCGCAGCGCGCCTATCAGGTCATGCTTGGCGCCGACGGCGCGCTGTACTGGGTCGCCCGCAACGCCAACGGCACCACCACGCGCTACGACACGGAACCCGGCACCAGCGTCTGGAAGCGCATGGGCGTGGCGATTCTGTCGGTGCTGCCGATAGACTGGCTGCTGTAAGTAGCTGGGTCAACAATGTGTCGGATTACGCGTGGCCTTGCCCCGCTAATCCGACCTACGCTCCTCGCAAGGTCCACGCAGGTCGGGTTAGCGCCCCGCGCGTAAGCCTACCTGTGCAGTTGCCGGATTACGCGTGGCTGTGCCCCGCTGATCCGACCTACGTTCTTCGCAAGATCATCGTAGGTCGGGTTAGCGCAAAGCGCGTAAGCCGACAGGCGCGCAGCACCTCCTTTTATCGCACCGCTTCCGTCAAAATCCGCCCTTCCGACGCCGACGGCTGGCGCACGCGCAGCAGATGGGCCAGGGTCGGGGCGATGTCGACCACTTCCGCATACTGGCCATAGGCGCCCGGCTTGATCCAGCGCGGGCCGTACACCATCAGTGGCACGTTGGTGTCATACGTGTACGGCGTGCCGTGCGAAGTACCGCCAACGCCCTTGCCGAAGTACCAGGCCGGCTTCGTCACCAGCATCAGGTCGCCCGACAACTGGCGGTTCCAGGCGCGGCGCATCAGGGTATCCATGCGCGTGGCCACGGCGCCCGTTTCCATCTGCGTGCGCGTATAGACCTGCGCCAGGCCGTCCTGCTGCAGCAGGAAGCGGGCCGCCGCGTCTTCCAGCGCGGCGCGCTGGATGCCGCTCTTTTCCGCCAGCGCGTAATCGAGGTAGATATTCGGCAGCGACGACACGGTGACCAGCTTGTCCACGCCCAGGGTCGCGGCCAGGTGCTGGTTCAGCGCATCGACCAGTTTGGCGCCATCGATGCGCCTGGCCGAGAAGCCGCGCGTTTCGGCAAATTCCGGCACGTTGGCAAAGCCATGGTCGGCCGTCAGCACCACCAGCACGTTGTCCATGCCGACTTTTTTATCCAGGTCGGCAAAGAAGCCGGCCAGCATGCGGTCGAGGCGCTGCAGGTGGTCGTGCGACATCTTGCTTTCCGGCCCGTAGGCATGGTTCACGTAGTCGTGCGCCGACAGGCTTACGCCGAGGATATCGGGCACGCCGGCCGGATTGCGGCCCAGGTTCTCGCCATCGATGGCGGCGCGGGCGAATTCCAGGGTCAGCTCGTCGAGGAAGGGGCCGGACTTCAAGCGGCTGTAGTATTCGCCGTCGAGCTTGCCGCTGTCGCTGTAGTAGGCAAACGGGAAGGTATTGCGCGTGCCCGGCTTGGCCGGCACAAGATCATCACGGGCGTCCCGCGCATAGGCCGAATCGGCCAGCAGCGGCGTCCAGCTCTTGCCGTAGTAGCGGTCCTGCGGCCTGGCCGCCTGGTAGCGCTGCACCCATTGCGGATGCTGCTGCATATAGTAGGTGCTGCTGGCGAAGTTGCCCGTCTTTTCCATGTACATATAGGCCGTGCCCGTTTTCCCGGCCAGCAGGATGGCGCCGCGGTCCTTGCCGGATACGGTGACGACCTTGGCCTGGTCGCCCGTGGAATAGCGCAGTTCGTCGCCCAGGGTGCTCACGCGCAGCCTGGTCGGCGCCGTGCCGTCGTCGGGCTGCGTTTCTTCGCCGATGTAGTGGAAATTGCCGTCCTCGGTGCAGTACACGGATTTTTTCGTGACGGGATCGATCCAGTTATTGCCGATCACGCCATGCTGGTAAGGATAGGCGCCCGACAGCACGGCCGAGTGGCCGATGGCCGTCACCGTGATGCCGTGCGCCTGGTGCGCATCGCTGAACCAGGCGCCCTGCTCCAGCAGGCGGCGGAAACCGCCCTGGCCAAACTGGTCGCGGTAGCGCGTCACCTGCTCTTGCGGCAAGCCATCGACCACCAGCACCACCACCAGCTTCGGCTGCGCCACGGCGGCGGAAGCGGCAGGAGCGGCCTTGGCCGCATGCGCCTGGCACGCCGCCACGCTCGACATCAGCAGCAGCGCATGCGCCAGTTGCCGGGAAAGGGAAAAATGTTTCGTCATATCCGCTCGTTTATCAAAACACATTATAGGGATGCCATACGCTGGCCACCGGGCAGCATACGCAGACTATATGACGCAATGATGACAATAAGCAATACTATGAAAAAGGCCGGATTCCTGCGGGAGTCCGGCCTGTCGAGGTCTTGCGTGGAATGGCTTGGCGACTACTTGACCGTCACCTGGATGCTTTTGCTCAGCTCGGGGCCGTAGGACTGGTGCGCGCCGTTGGCGAACTGCATGGTGAGGGTGTACTGGCCTGGCGGCAGGGTGACATCCGTTTCCGTCTGTCCTTTGCCGAAATGCAAGTGCTTGTCGTCCATGGGAATCATCTCGCCCGCCTTCATCGCCCCCATATTGATCAGCAGATGATGGTGGCCCGTCTTGGCCGTCATGTCGCCGGCCGGCTTGACGGCCATGCCGCTGACGGCAAACTTGACCTTGAACGGGCTGCTCACCGTCGCGCCATCCGCGGGCTCGACGAACGAGACGGATTGTGCAAAGGCGCTGGCGGCCAGCAGGCTGCCAGCAATTACGGCTGCGGCTTGGCGCAGGAATGTCGTGTTCAAATGCATGATGTCTCCTCTTGTTTAGTAACAACACGGACTGCATGAAACCATATTCCTGCCGGTCGTGGCGCCGGGGAAGAGTGAATCCAATGGTGCCACGGTGGTCTTGAAAACCGTAGCGAGCAAGCTCAATATCGGGTTGAGTAACGCAACCGTACTTTAGTACGGTGAGTAACGCCGACCCGAAAGTGAGCTGCGCAGTAGGTTTGCAAGACCACCCAGCCGCTAGTCGTTCTTGATGACGATGCTAGGGAACTTGCTGGTCATGTCCTTCGCCTTTTCCGCCACCTTGATGGCGATGGTGCGGGCGATCTGCTTGTAGATCACGGCGACGGGGCCTTCCGGCTCGGCCACCACGGTCGGCGTGCCGGAATCGGTCTGCTGGCGGATGGCCATGGTCAGCGGCAAGGCGCCGAGGAATTCCACGCCGAAGTCCGCGCACATCTTCGCGCCGCCGCCGGCACCGAAGATTTCTTCCGCATGGCCGCAGTTCGAGCAGATGTGCGTGCTCATGTTTTCCACCACGCCGAGGATGGGAATGCCGACTTTCTCGAACATTTTCAAACCCTTGCGCGCGTCCAGCAGCGCGATGTCCTGCGGCGTCGTGACGATGACGGCGCCCGTGACGGGCACTTTCTGCGACAGGGTCAGCTGGATATCGCCCGTGCCTGGCGGCATGTCGACGATCAGGTAGTCGAGGTCGCGCCAGTTGGTCTGGTCCAGCAGCTGCTGCAGCGCCTGCGTGACCATGGGGCCGCGCCACACCATCGGCTCGTCCGGATCGATCATGAAGCCGATCGACGACACTTGCAGGCCGTGGTTTTCCATCGGCTCCATGCTCTTGCCGTCCAGGGTCTTCGGCTGGCCGCTGATGCCCAGCATCATCGGCTGCGACGGGCCATAGATATCGGCGTCCAGCATGCCGACGGTCGCGCCTTCGGCGGCCAGGGCCAGGGCCAGGTTGACGGCCGTCGTCGATTTGCCCACGCCGCCCTTGCCGGAAGCGACGGCGATGATGTTTTTCACGTTGCTCATCGGCTTCAAGCCGCGCTGCACCGTGTGCGAAATGATTTTCGACGACACGCCGACGCTGACATTGCCCACGCCCGGCAGCACGCGCAGGGCGGCCAGCACGGACTTGCGGATCAGGTCGATCTGGCTTTTCGCCGGATAGCCGAGTTCGATGTCGAGCGAGATATCGCCGCCATCGACCTTCAGATTCTTGACTGTTTTACTGGAAACGAAGTCTTTATTTGTATTTGGATCAATAACCTGCGCCAGTGCGGCTTTAACGTCTTCTACTGTGATGCTCATGACTATCTCCGTATGCAATACGCGCAGTCTAGCGCAAAATTGCATGGCGCGATGGAGACAAAAGCACTACTTGCCGGCGCTGCATCTGCTCATATTACGTTTCCGCTGTTAAAATGCCCTATTATCCATCCCAAAAGTGCATCAATCATGACTCGCAAGCTGTTCGTCACCACTGCCCTGCCTTACGCAAACGCCGCTTTTCACATTGGCCATATCATGGAATACATCCAGGCTGATATCTGGGTCCGGTTCCAGCGAATGCAACGCGATGGCGCGGCCGGTCGTGAAGTGCACTTTGTGGGCGCCGACGATACGCATGGCACGCCCATCATGATCGCCGCCGAAAAGGAAGGCATCACGCCGCAGCAATTCGTCGCCAACATCGCCGCCGGCCGCGCCCAGTATCTGGACGGCTTCCATATCGCCTTCGATAACTGGTATTCGACCGACTCGCCGGAAAACGTCGACCTGTCGCAATCGATCTACCGCAAACTGCGCGATACGGGCCTGATCGTCACGAAAACCGTCGACCGCTTCTTCGATCCGGTCAAAGGCATGTTCCTGGCCGACCGCAACATCAAGGGCGAATGCCCGAAATGCGGTGCCAAGAACCAGTACGGCGACAATTGCGAAGTGTGCGGCGCGGCCTACCAGCCGACCGACCTGGTCAATCCGTTCTCCGTATTTACCAATGCGACGCCCGTGATGAAGCCGTCGGAACAGTACTTCTTCAAGCTGTCCGACCCGCGCTGCTTCGAATTCCTCAAGGATTGGCTCAACACGCCAGGCCGCTTGCAGCCTGAAATGGTCAACAAGGTCAGCGAGTGGCTGGGCGAGGCGGGCGAAAAGCTGGCCGACTGGGATATCTCGCGCGATGCGCCCTACTTCGGCATCCCGATTCCCGATGCGCCGGGCAAGTTCTTCTATGTGTGGATGGACGCGCCGGTCGGCTACCTGGCCAGCCTGAAAAACTATTGCGACAAGAAAGGCCTCGATTTCGACGCCTTGCTGAACGATCCGGCCACGGAACAGATCCACTTCATCGGCAAGGACATCGTTTCCTTCCACCTGCTGTTCTGGCCCGCCATGCTGAAATTCGCCGGCCACCCGGTGATCGACAAACTGAAAGTCAATGTCCACGGCTTCCTGACGGTCAATAACGAAAAAATGTCGAAGTCGCGCGGCACCGGCATCTCGCCGCTGCGCTACCTGGACCTGGGCATGAACCCGGAATGGCTGCGCTACTACATCGCCTTCAAGCTGAACTCGAAAGTGGAAGACCTGGACTTCAACGGCGACGACTTCGTGGCCCGCGTGAACAGCGACCTGATCGGCAAGTACGTGAACATCGCCAGCCGCTGCGCCGGCTTCATCGCCAAGAAGTTCGACGGCAAGCTGGCCACCACCCTGTCGCCGACGGCCCAGGGCTACATCTGGCGCGCGCTCACGTACAAGGTGCAGTCCGGCGACGAAGTGCTGAACAAGGAACGCCAGGCCAGCATCGCCCAGCACTTTGAAAACCGCGAATTCGGCAAGGCCTTGCGCGAAATCATGGAAATCGCCGACATCACCAACCAGTATGTCGATGAAAACAAGCCGTGGATCCTGGCCAAGGATGCGGAGAAGACGGCCGAGCTGCACGAAGTGTGCACCACGGCCCTGATCCTGTTCCGCCAGCTGACGATCCTGCTGTCGCCGGTGCTGCCGGGCGTGGCAAAGAACGTGGCCGGCTTCCTCAACGACGAGCAATTCACCTGGGCCGACACGCAAGTCGACGCCGTCTCGACCAGCATGCTGGGCCGCACCATCGGCACCTATAACCACCTGATGACGCGCATGGATGCGAAGATGATCGAAGCGCTGTTTGACGCGCCGCAAGCGGTAGCCGCCGCGCCCGCCATCGAAGCAGCAGGCGACGCCGCCGCAGCCGCTCCTGCCACGGCGATCGAGGAACTGGCGCCGGAAATCAAGATCGACGACTTCCTCAAGGTCGACCTGCGCATCGCGAAGATCGTCAACTGCGAACTGGTCGATGGCTCGGACAAGCTGCTGCGCCTGACCCTGGACGCGGGCGAAGGCCGCCTGCGCAATGTGTTCTCGGGCATCCGCTCGGCCTACCAGCCGGAAGAGTTGGTCGGCAAGCTGACGGTGCTGGTGGCCAACCTGGCGCCGCGCAAGATGAAGTTCGGCATATCCGAAGGCATGGTCATGGCGGCCTCAGCCGCCGACGAGAAGGCGAATCCGGGCATCTACATCCTGAACCCGTGGCCAGGCGCCGAACCTGGCATGCGCATCCGCTAAGCCCCAAGGAACGATGATGAATATCGTGGTGCGCGAAGCAACAAATGCCGATGCACAACTGATCGCCGAGCTGACCCGCGCTGCGTGGGCCGGCAAGGTGGCCGCGTCTTCCAGCGGGCACCACGAGACGGCGCAGCAGGTGGAAGAGCAGCTGCGCCACGGCGGCGGCTTCCTGTTGCTGATCGACGACGTCCCGGCCGGTTCGCTGCGCTGGATGCCGCTCGACAGCGATCCCGCCATCTGGAAGATTTCGCGCATGGGCGTGCTGCCCGCCTACCGGGGCAGCCACGTCTCGCAGCACTTGCTCGAAGCCATCATTCATCACGGACTGTCGTGCCAGGCCGAGGAATTGCGTCTGGCCGTGCGCCGCGACCAGCGCAAGCTGATCGATTTTTATGCGGCCTTCGAATTCGACCTGGCCGAGGAACTGGAATATTCGCACGCCAACCCCGCCGAACCGGCGCCGATGGTGATGCGGCGCTTGCTGCGTTATTGATTTTTAGCATTTTCGCCCCGGCTTGCCGATAAGACAACCCGCCGCCGCACGCGGCACGGTAAAATACGGCCGGCTGACCTTACTTACAAGACACTCAGAAGAGAATATGAAACTGCCTGCAAAACACAACAACTATGTTTCCGACCACACCCTGTTCATCGCCGAACTGAAGGCCAAGAACCCTGGCATGGAAGCGGGCCAGCAAGCGGGCCGCGCCTTGCTGTGGGACAAGCCATCCGTCAGCCTCGATGAGCAGGAACGCCAGATGGCGTCGGCCATCAAGCAACAGGCTTACGTTTACCAGAACAAGAACTAAGAGCCGGAACCGGCACGATGTTGCCTGAAGAGTCGGCGAGCACGCCCGGGCTGGATGCACCGGACGCGAGCGCAGTCATCGAGTCGCCCGAACCCGTCGCTAGCGGCGACGGCGGCGGCGACCCTGCAACATCTGCAACAACGGACGCGGCGCCCGCCGCCGATCCACTGGGCATCGCCCGCCTGTATGGCGAGCCCATGCTGCGCATGCCCACGGACCTGTACATTCCGCCGGATGCGCTGGAAATCTTCCTCGAAGCCTTCGAAGGCCCGCTCGACTTGCTGCTCTACCTGATCCGCAAGCAAAACTTCAACATTCTCGACATTCCGATGGCGCAGGTGACCCTGCAATACCTGAAGTACGTCGACCAGATCCGCGTGCGCAACCTGGAACTGGCCGCCGAGTATCTGTTGATGGCGGCCATGTTGATCGAGATCAAGTCGCGCATGCTTTTGCCCTCGCGCAAAAGCGACGTCGAGGAAGATGGCGGCGATCCCCGTGCCGAACTGGTGCGCCGCCTGCTCGAATACGAGCAGATCAAGCTGGCCGCCTACGACCTGAATGCCATTCCCCAGTTCGAACGCGATTTCGTGCGCACGCAGATCTTCATCGAGCAAAGCCTGACACCCACCTGGCCCGACGTCGAGCCGGTGGACTTGCAGCAGGCGTGGCTCGACGTGCTGAAACGCGCCAAGCTGACCCAGCATCACCGCATCAGCCGCCAGGAACTGTCCGTGCGCGAGCATATGTCGAGCATCCTGCGCCATTTGCAATCGTCGCGCTTCGTCGAATTCAGCGAGCTGTTCGACATTGCCGGCGGCGTGCCCGTGGTGGTGGTCAACTTCGTGGCCCTGCTGGAACTGGCCAAGGAAACCCTGATCGAAATCACGCAAGCCGAACCGTTTGCCCCCATCTACGTCCGGCTGGCTTATTCGCCCGCCTGATACCCTCTCCCTTTGTCACTGACCACCGTACAACGGGGTTTTAGCGAAAGCAATCAATGAAAATTATTTCCGACATCGAAGAATTGCGCGACCAGCTCAGCGGACAGCTGCGCACGGCGTTCGTTCCCACCATGGGCAACCTGCATGAAGGCCATCTGTCGCTGATGCGCCTGGCGCGCAAGCATGGCGACCCCGTCGTCGCCTCGATCTTCGTCAACCGCCTGCAGTTCGGCCCGAACGAGGATTTCGAGAAATATCCGCGCACCATGGAAGCCGACATCGCCAAGCTGGAAAAGGAAGGCGTGTACGTGCTGTTCGCGCCGACGGAAAAGGAACTGTATCCGGAACCGCAGGAATACCGCGTGCGCCCGCCCGATGACCTCGGCAACACCCTGGAAGGCGAATTCCGCCCCGGCTTCTTCGAAGGCGTGTGCACGGTCGTCACCAAGCTGTTCTCGTGCGTGGGCCCGCGAGTGGCCGTGTTCGGCAAGAAGGATTACCAGCAACTGATGATCATCCGCAACATGGCGCGCCAGTTCGCGCTGCCGACGGAAATCATCGCCGCCGAAACGTATCGGGCCGACGATGGGCTGGCTTTGTCCTCGCGCAATATGTACCTGTCGGAAAGCGAACGCGCCGAGGCGCCGGAACTGTACAAGGGGCTCAACTTCGTCGCCGAGGAAGTGCGCAAGGGTAATCTGGCCGTGGGTGAACTGGAACAGGCCGCCATGCAGCTGTTGAATGGCCGCGGCTGGAAATCCGATTACATCGCCGTGCGCAAGCGCGCCAACCTGCAGGCGCCAAACGCCGCCGAACTGGCCGCAGGCGAACCGCTGGTGGTGCTGGCCGCCGCCAAGCTGGGGCAGACGCGATTGATCGACAACCTGGAAATTTAACCGGCTGTCTCAACGCCACTGTCACGACAACGGGGCCGATCGGCCCCGTTTGCAAATCTTTCCTACTTCTCCAGCCCCACCAGTCTCAACTCGGCATACAGCAACTTGCCTCTGCCGCGTGCCGCCTGCAGCATGTCGTAGCTGGCCGCATCGAGCACGATTTCCTGCCCTCCCCATAGCTTGCGCTGATGCGCGGGCAGCTTCAGGCTGCGCAGCATGGCCCGCGCCTGCGCCGGATCGGCAGCCAGCAGGCGGATGGCGCGCACATGGCGCCGCACCCCCGTCAGGATGGGCAAACCGCCCTGCGGGCCACTCTGATTCAGGCTGACATAGTCGTGGCCACCCACGCGGTGCAGGTAGGCATGCCTGCCATCGCCCTCGGCGGCCGGCTGCACGGTCGCTTCCTGGGCATCGGATGGCAGCGCGGCAACAGCTGGCGCGACAGGCGCCACGGCGGCTTGCTCAATGCTCACGCCGCAGGCGGCCAAGAGGGCCGTGCTCAAGGCAAAAAATAATACGGGTGCTCGGCGCATGCTGCGCTCCTTCTTGTCGGGGTCGGGGACAAAGGGGAAATACTGCAGCGATCATGGGCCAAATTATTTGACGTGTAAAGTTAACCTTTGGAAATATTTCATTCATTTGGGAAATTAATCACCATTAGTCGATCTGCCGCAACAGCTGCCCGTAATACTGCTCGCCCTGGCGCACATGCGCGTCGAAATCGTAGCCTTGCTCGCGCATGCGGGCAAAATCCGCCGCCGCGATGCGCAGCACATAACTGTGCCGGTTCGCCACCAGCCGCGACGCCAAGGCGGTCCCTCTCACGGCGTCGCCGCCATACCATTTGCCTGCCCCGTCGTGCAGCGCCGGATGGATTTTCCCGCCCGCCTCCACCTGCCAGCCACCGTCGAGCAATATCCAGATGGCGCCATCGGCGTCGCCGCTGCTGGCGATGACGGTGCCGGCCCGGACTTCCCACTCGTGCGACTGCGCGATGACGGTGCGCAGCTGCGCCGCGGTCAACTGCGTGAAGAATGGCGTCTTGCGCAACAGGTGCGGATAGGTGACGGAAGCTTGCATGGCGGGGGGCACCTGGGCGGCATTGACTGACCAGGCGTAGCGGGCCAGCGGCAGGAACAGCGCGCCGGCGGCAAGGACAACAAGGGAGAATCGTGCAACGGTCATGCGTCGGGACATGCTGGGCTCCATGGAAAAAGCCTCACTATAGGCAGGCCCGCCAGGCGCATAAAGGGGGTATTCCTGCCTGCATCATGCCAAATGGCTCAACAATCATTATTGATCTAAATTGCACACTGAAAGCATTTTTACCACCTTTATCCACATATAAATAAAGCTCACAATGGCTGCACTGGCTCGCTCTTTCGGGCCTTTCCACCACGACAGGAGAACCACCATGAATACAGCATCCACCCCAGCCAGGGTCGCCATCGTCACCGGCGCCTCGCGCGGCATCGGCGCCGCCATCGCCCGCCGCCTGGCCCGCGACGGCATGCAAGTCGTCGTCAATTACGCCAGCGGCAATGTCGAAGCAGACAAGCTGGTGGCGACCATCGTGGCCGACGGCGGCGCGGCCATCGCCGTCAAGGCCAACGTGGCCGATGCGGGCGAGGTGCAAGCGCTGTTCGATGCGGCGGAAGCGGCCTTCGGCGGCGTCGACGTGCTGGTGAATAACGCCGGCATCATGCCACCCGTGCTGCCCACCCTGGCCGACACGGACGACGCCACCTTCGACAGCCTGTTCGCCATCAACGTCAAGGGCAGCTTCAACACCATGCGCCAGGCGGCCAGCCGCTTGCGCCATGGCGGCAGCGTCGTCAATTTCTCCACCAGCGTGATCGGCCTGGCCCTGCCCGGCTACTCCGTCTACGCCGCCACCAAGGCGGCCATCGAGACGATGACGAATATCTTCGCCAAGGAATTGCGCGGCAAGGACATCACCGTCAACGCCGTCGCCCCCGGCCCCACGGCCACGGCCCTGTTCTTGAACGGCAAGACGGAGGAAACGATAGAGCGCATGAGCAAGATGGCCCCGCTCGAGCGCCTGGGCACGCCGGACGACATCGCCGCCGCCGTCGCCTTCCTGGCCGGAGCGGATGGCCGCTGGGTCAATGGCCAGACCCTGCGCGCCAACGGCGGCCTCGTATAGCGCCAGCCAAAACCGGCTGCGCGTCGCGCCTTGCGGCCTGCGATGCTCGCCGTACTTTGCTGCGGTTGCGCTTCCCGGCCACAAATCCCTGACGCTCGCCACGGTCTTGTCAGGCGTCATGAAGACTCAATCAATCGCTCAATCGATCAATCAAAGGAATCCATCATGCAACAAGTCATTCTGATTACGGGCGCCTCGACCGGCATCGGCGCCCTCTCCGCCCGCGCGCTGGCCGCCGCCGGCCACACGGTCTATGCCAGCATGCGCGACACGCTGGGACGCAATGGGCCGCGCGTGCAGGAATTGCGCGACTACGCCACGGCCCGTGGCGCCGACTTGCGCGCGCTGGAACTGGACGTGCTGTCGCAAGCGTCGGCAGATGCCGCCATCGCCGCCATCCTGGCCGAACAGGGCCGGCTGGACGTCGTCGTCCACAATGCGGGCGGCCTCGTCACCGGCCCCATGGAAGCGTTTGCGCCGGCAGAGATCCAGCACGTCTTCGACACCAACGTGATCGGCGCCCAGCGCGTCAACAAGGCCGCCCTGCCCGCCATGCGGGCGCAAGGCAGCGGCTTGCTGCTGTGGATCAGCAGCACCACCACGCGCGGCGGCTTTCCGCCGTTCATGGGGCCGTATGCGGCCGCCAAGGCGGCCATGGATTCCATCGCCGTCACCATGTCGTATGAATTGACGCGCTTTGGCATCGAGACGTCCATCGTCACGCCGGGCGCCTTTACGCGCGGCACGGCGCACTTCCCGAACGCGGGCAAGCCGGCCGACCAGGCGACCAGCGCCGCGTACGCGCGCTATGACAGCTTGATGGACGAGGTGGGTGCGCGCCTGTCGGCCCTGACGCCGGACGATGCCGACCCGCTGGCCGTGGCCGAGAAAATCGTGCGCGTCGTGGGCCTGCCCGCCGGCCAGCGGCCGTTCCGCACGGTGATCGACTTTATCGGCGACGGCGCGCAGGAAGTATCGGCAGTGGCTGAACAGGTGCGCATCAGCTTTGCCCGCCGCATCGGCATCGACGACCTGCTGTCCATCCCCGCTGCCGCCTGAGGCAGACGACGAAAAAAAAACGCTGCCAGTTCGCACTGGCAGCGTTTTTTTCAAGCGTGGCAAGCCGTAATCAGGCGCCAGCCTTTTCCAGTTTCTCGAAAATCTTGTTCAGTTTTTCATCGAGGGTCGCGGCCGTGAACGGCTTGACGACATAACCGCTGGCGCCAGCCTGGGCGGCGGCGATGATGTTTTCCTTTTTCGCTTCGGCGGTGACCATCAGCACGGGCAGTTTGGCCAGTGCCGGATCGGCGCGGATATGCTGCAGCATCGTCAGGCCGTCCATGTTGGGCATGTTCCAGTCCGAGACGACGAAATCGTAGGATTCCGCGCGCAGCTTGGCCAGGCCCATCACGCCGTCTTCCGCCTCGTCGACGTTGGCATAACCCAGTTCCTTCAACAGATTCCGGACAATGCGGCGCATCGTCGAAAAATCGTCAACGACTAAAAATTTCATCTTTGGATCAGCCATGAATAACTCCGTTGTTTCTGTAGCGGTTTGTTAATAATATCGACATGAATGCCGACATTATGGTCGACACTACGGCAGCAAGTTATAGGATAGCATTTTCGTTGCTTTTAGGCGAACAAACTTGCCGCAGATCATATAAAACGTGGCTTACACGCGCAAAGCGCGCATGCCATGCGCAGCCAGGTGTCCCAGCACCATGCCAGGCAGCGCCGTCAAAGCGCCAACCTCATGCGTGGCGCCGATGGCGATCGCCTCGCGCGGCATGCCGAAGACGACGCAACTGGCTTCATCCTGGGCAAAATTATACGCTCCCGCCGTCTTCATCTCCAGCATGCCCTGCGCGCCATCCTTGCCCATGCCGGTGAGGATCACGCCGACGGCATTCTTGCCAGCCGATTGCGCGGCCGAACGGAACAGCACGTCGACGGACGGGCGATGGCGGTTGACCGGCTCGCCCTGGTCGATCTTGGTCATGTAGTTGGCGCCGCTGCGCGTCAGGGTCAGGTGCGAATGGCCGGGCGCGATATACGCGTGGCCAGGCAGGATACGCTCGCCGCCAGCCGCTTCCTGCACCGAGATCTTGCACAGCGAATCGAGGCGGCGCGCGAACGAGCGCGTAAACCCTTCCGGCATGTGCTGCGTGATCAGGATGCCGGGGCAATCGGACGGCATCTGCATGAGGAATTCGCGGATCGCTTCCGTGCCGCCCGTGGAGGCGCCCACGATGATCAGCTTTTCGCTCGACGTCAAAGGGCTGCGCAAGGCTGGCAGCGGCGCCGCCGTCTTGTCGCTGGCCGACGGCAAGGTGCGTGCGCGGATGCGCGCCTTGGAAGCCGCGCGGATCTTGTCGGCGATCATGTCCGTGTATTCGCGCATGCCGCTCTGGATCGAGATCTTCGGCTTGGTGACGAAATCGACGGCGCCCAGTTCCAGCGCGCGCATGGTGATTTCCGAACCGCGCTCGGTCAGCGACGACACCATCAACACCGGCATCGGGCGCAGGCGCATCAGCTTTTCCAGGAAGTCCAGGCCATCCATCTTCGGCATCTCGACATCCAGCGTCAGCACGTCGGGATTGGTCTGCTTGATCATCTCGCGCGCCACCAGCGGATCGGGCGCCGCGCCCACCACTTCCATGTCGGGCTGGCTGTTGACGATTTCCGTCATCACGCTGCGGATCAGCGCCGAATCATCCACGATCAAAACTTTGATCTTCATAGTTATCCTTCCAGGCCTTGCGGCCCTTATTCTTAATCGGTAAGAACGCCTGACAAAACCGCCGCGAGCGGCTGCGAACTGTGGCCGAGAAGCGCAACCGTGCCGGGGCACGGTGCGCATCGAAAGCCGCAAAGCGCGACGCGCAGCAGGTTTGGTCCGGCGTTTAGAACAGTTCGATCTCGCCGCCGACCGGCGCCACCTTGAGGCGGCTGGCGTAATCGAGCTCGCGGCGCACCAGGGTGTCGTTATGCGTCTGCATCAGCTTTTTCACCAGCACCTTGCCGCTGCGCGGGAAGAAGTACACCTTGCGCGGGTGGATGTCGTTGAGGTCTTCCGCCACCACGCGCATCTTCTCCGCCTTCAGGTAATTGATGACGAAAGCCGCATTGCGCTCGCCGACGTTGATCGCCGTGAAGCCGCGCAGCACGGCGCCGCCGCCAAACACCTTCGCTTCCATGTTCTCGCGCCGTGCTCCCGCCTTCAGCAAGTCATTGATCAGGATCTCCATGGCGTAGGTGCCATACCGCATGGAGGCCGAGATCGGGCTGTTGGTATCGCTGCCGCCGTCGGGCAGCATGAAATGGTTCATGCCGCCCAGCCCCGTGACCCGGTCGCGGATGCAGGCAGAGACGCAGGAGCCGAGCACGGTGACGATCAGCATGTCCTTGTTGGTGAAATAATACTCCCCAGGCAGGATCTTGGCGGCGTCACAATTGAACGTCCTGTCGTAATAGACGTTAGTGGCAAATTGCTCTTTGGGTTCCAGGCTCATATCTCACTCTCATGTACGATGCAACGATGCCTTGGGGACGCTGCCCCGTGGCTGGTCGAGCTCATAAACTGTTTTACCGCGCAGCTTCAATGAATCCGACACGTACAGAAAATTCTCCGAATGGCCGGCAAACAGCAGGGCATCTGGCTTCATCAACGGCACAAAGCGCGTCAGGATCTTGCGCTGCGTCGCCTTGTCAAAATAAATCATCACATTACGGCAGAAGATGACGTCGAACTGCCCCGTCAGGGGCCAGCTGTCGGCCAGCAGGTTGAGCGGCTTGAACGTGATCATCTGGCGCAACTCGGGGCGCACCCTGACCTGCCCCTCGCGATCGCCCTTGCCGCGCAAGAAGAAGCGCCGCGCGCGGTCGGCCGGCATCTTGTCGAGCCGGTCCAGGTTGTAGACGCCGTTGGCGGCCGTGGCCAGCACATTCGTATCGATATCGGTGGCGATGATGGTGACCGGCGGCGTGAGCGTATTGAAGGCCTCGCACACCGTCATGGCGATCGAATACGGCTCCTCGCCGGTGGAACTGGCCGAACACCAGATGGTGATCGGCCCGCTCAGCTTCTTCACATGCTCGGCCAGCAGCGGGAAGTGATGCGCCTCGCGGAAAAATGACGTCAGGTTCGTCGTCAGCGCATTCGTGAACGCTTCCCACTCGTCGCCCATGCGGCCCGCTTCCAGGTCGTCCAGGTAGCGGACGAACGAGGAAATGCCCGTCGCGCGCAGACGCCGCGCCAGGCGGCTGTAGACCATTTCCTGCTTGCTGTCGGCCAGCGCGATGCCGGCCCGCTTGTAAATCATGGCCCGAACCCGCTCGAAGTCCTTGCCGGTGAAGTCAAACTCCTTGACCGAATCCGTTTTAGTTTGCGGCATTTGTTTTTACCTCTCTATGACTACTCTGAA
This sequence comes from Janthinobacterium sp. SUN118, assembly GCF_030397695.1. Taxonomy (NCBI): domain Bacteria; kingdom Pseudomonadati; phylum Pseudomonadota; class Betaproteobacteria; order Burkholderiales; family Oxalobacteraceae; genus Janthinobacterium; species Janthinobacterium sp. SUN118. The sequence continues at coordinate 436,888 of NZ_JAPUBV010000004.1, forward strand.
CAATGCCTTTGCAATGCTACCTAGCGGGACCGGGTTGGCGTCAGAACTCTTCCCAGTCATCGCCGCCGGCTGCCGCCAGCTTTTTCGCCGGCGCCGGCGCAACGGCTTGCGCCGCCTTTGCCAACCGCCGTGTACTCGTCGCCGCCGCCTTCAGGGCCGGGCGCGCCACGGCCGCCTTGACGGATGCAGGCGCCGCAAGCGGTGCCTGCGGCGCCATGCCGTCGCCATCGAGCTTGAAGATGCTGACGGCGTCGGCCAGTTTCTGCGCCTGATCCTGCATGCTTTCGGCGGCCGCCGCCGCTTCCTCGACCAGCGCCGCATTTTGCTGCGTCATCTGGTCCATCTGCGCGATGGCCTGGTTGACCTCTTCGATGCCATGGCTCTGTTCCTGCGTTGCCGCCGTGATTTCGCCCATGATGTCGGCCACCTGCCGGATCGACGTGACGATCAGGCCCATGGTCTGCCCCGCCTCGTCCACCAGGCGGCTGCCCGCATCGACCTTGTCGACCGAGTCGCCGATCAGGCCCTTGATCTCTTTCGCTGCGCCGGCGGATCGTTGGGCCAGATTACGCACTTCGGACGCCACCACCGCAAAGCCGCGGCCCTGCTCGCCCGCGCGCGCCGCCTCCACCGCGGCATTCAACGCCAGGATGTTCGTCTGGAACGCGATGCCGTCGATGACGCCGATGATGTCGACGATCTTGCGCGAACTGTCCTTGATCGAACCCATGGTGTCGACCACCTGCGCCACCACGCTGCCGCCCTGCTCCGCCACCGACGATGCCGACACGGCCAACTGGTTGGCCTGGCGCGCATTGTCCGCGTTCTGCTTCACGGTCGACGTCAGTTCTTCCATCGACGACGCCGTCTCTTCCAGCGAGCTGGCCTGCGTTTCCGTGCGCGCCGACAGGTCGGCATTGCCGCTGGCGATTTCGCGCGAGGCCACGGTGATCGTGTCCGTGCCGTTGCGCACGTCGCTGACGGTCTTCACCAGGCTCTCGTTCATGTCCTTCAGCGCCTGCTGCAGTGCGCTCGTTTCATCCTTGCCCTCGACCACCACGTGCGACGTCAGCTCGCCCGCCGCCACTTTCTGCGCCACGGCCAGGGCGCCCGACAGCGGCACAGTGATCGAACGCGTGATGAACACGGCGCACCAGGCGCCGATCGCCACGGCCGCGCCGCCGAGGATCAGCAGCACCGTCATCAGGCGCGCATCGGCCGCCAGCGAACCATCCATGAAGCTTTGCTGCGCCACATGCTGCAAGTCGAGCAGCTTGTTGATATCGGCCAGCGTCTTCTTGTTCAGCGGGTCGATGCGCGTGGCAATCACCTTCGCCGCGCCCTCGCTGTTAAACGCCAGCACTTGCCCCATCGCCTCCTTGAAGGCGGCATCGACTTCGCCGTCGGCCTTGGCGATATTGGCCAGCAGCGCCTTCTCGCTGTCGGACAGTCCCAGGCTGGCCAGCTTGTCGCGCGCGCCGTCATACAGCTTGCGGTGCTCGCGCACCTTGCCTTCTTCCGCCTGCATCAGGCCGACATCGCCCTGCAAGCCGATATTGCGCATGGCAATACCCGTTTCCAGCATCGCGCTTTTCATCAGCGATGCCTGCGTATTTTTCTCGCCGGCCAGCGCCAGGCCGGACAACAGCTCGGCCTTGTTGCGGTAGTTCAGGGCATTGGCCGATACCACTACCACCACGAGGATGGCGAGGATGCTGCCAAAACCGATGCCCAGCCGCGTACCTATCTTGAAATCGCGCAAACTCATTACAGTCTCCAATATTTATGTGAACGGCGCCCGCTCAACCGTGCGGTACCGTGTTATGGCCGGGTCTCTGACGGACCTTGCAGCCTGCCGGCGCGCCTCAAGTAAGCAACCCCCAATAAATTATTCTGACTTCTGACTTCCGTAACCGGCGCCGTGCGGTGTTGCCCGCAGCTAGCAGTGCGCGCACTGCTAGCTGCAGGCGCCTTGCACGGCATCCGGTTCTGTTCGTCATAAATTCACAATAATTTCCCGAGGATTGCTTTCCCGCGCCGGTACATGCATATCTGTAGTGATTCTTTGCGTGGTCAAACGGCGGCGCACCGGGCGCCGCCTTGCTGCCGCTTACGCCGCCAGCTTGTCGATCAGGCCCATCTCGCTGCTCGACATCAGCTTGTCGATATCGACCAGGATCAGCATGCGCTCGTCGATGGTGCCCAGGCCGATCATGTAATCGGTCGAGAAGGCCGTGCCCATTTCCGGCGCCGGCTTCACCTGCTCCGGCGTCAGCGTGGTGACGTCGGAAACGCTGTCGACCACCATGCCGACGATGCGGCCGCCGATGTTCAGGATGATCACCACCGTGAACTGGTCGTACACGGGCGTGCCCAGGTTGAACTTGATGCGCATGTCCACCACGGGAATGATGATGCCGCGCAGGTTGATCACGCCCTTGATGAACTCCGGCGCGTTGGCGATGCGGGTCACCGCTTCGTAGCCGCGGATCTCCTGGACCTTCAGGATATCGATGCCGTACTCTTCGGAGCCCAGGGTGAAGGCCAGGAATTCACGGCCGGCGATGTCCTTGCCGTCGCCCGGTTTGCTTCCGGATGTTTGTTGAGTATCTGACATGGTGGTTTCCTATCTTTTATCTATCGGTGTTACGAAAAAATGGACTCGTCAGCCAGCTGACGAGAGGAACGGATCAGGGCGGCGACGTCGAGAATCAGCGACACGCCGCCATCGCCCAGGATGGTGGCGCCGGAAATGCCCACCACCTTGCGGTAATTCGATTCGAGGTTCTTCACCACGACCTGCTGCTGTCCGACCAGGTCATCGACAAACAGCGCCGCCTTGCGCCCTTCCGTCTCGAGGATCACGCAGATGCCTTCCGATGGACTGGTGAAGCGCGGCGCGATGTCGAACATCTGGTACAGCGGGATCAGTGGCAGGTATTCGCCGCGCACCTTCACCACCTGGCCGCGGCCAGCGATGTCCTTGATGTCTTCAACGGCCGGCTGCAGCGATTCGATGACAAAGCCCAGCGGTAAAATATACACTTCGTCGCCGACGCGGATCGACATGCCGTCCAGGATGGCCAGGGTCAGCGGCAGCGAGATGGAAATCGTCGTGCCGAAGCCCTTCGCCGAGCGGATGTCGACGACGCCGCCCATGGCGCTGATATTGCGCTTGACGACGTCCATGCCCACGCCGCGGCCCGACACGTCGGTGACCGCTTCGGCGGTGGAAAAGCCGGGCGCGAAAATCAGCTGCCACACCTCGGCGTCGCTCATGCTCTCGGACACGTCCAGCCCCTGCTGCTGCGCCTTGGCCAGGATGCGTTCGCGATTCAGGCCGGCGCCGTCATCGGATACTTCGATGATGATGTTGCCGCCCTGGTGGCTGGCCGAGAGGAACAAGCGGCCCGCCTCGGTCTTGCCGGCGGCCACGCGGGCGGCCGGCATTTCCACGCCATGGTCGATGCTGTTGCGCACCAGGTGCGTGAGCGGATCGACGATGCGCTCGATGAGGCCCTTGTCCAGTTCCGTCGCCGCCCCATTCGTGATGAAGTCGACCTTCTTGCCCAGTTTCGTCGCCAGGTCGCGCACCATGCGCGGGAAGCGCGAGAAGACGAAATCCATCGGCATCATGCGGATCGACATCACCGCTTCCTGCAGGTCGCGCGTGTTGCGCGTCAGGTGGCTGACGCTGTCGAGCAGTTTTTCATGCAGCATCGGGTCCAGCGCGCCGGCGCGCTGCTCGATCATCGCCTGCGTGATCACCAGTTCGCCCACCAGGTTGATCAGCTGGTCGACCTTTTCAATCGAGACGCGGATCGACGACGATTCGGCGCCCGCCTTGTCGCCCTCTTTCTTCGACGGCTTCTTGTCCTGCTCCACTTCGGCCACGAGGCTGGCCACGGCTTGCACGATGGCCGCGCCGGCAGTGGCGGCACCGGCCTTGGCGGCATCGGCGCGGATCTGTTCGAGCGGCTGGAAGAAGCCATAGCCACGCTGGGCATCGCTGGACTCGCCCTGCGCGGCGGCGCGGATTTCCTCGATCGGCTGGAAGAAGCCGTAGCCCGGATCTGCTGCCGCCTGCGCGGCGGGAAGGCCGGGCAAGGGGTCGAAGAAGCCATAGCCCTGCGCCTTTTCCTGCGCCGCGCGGGCCGCATCGGCTTCGCCTGGCGCCAGCGGCGGCGCCTGCGTGATCACCATGTCGTCCGGATTGAGCACGAACGAGCAGATGGCCAGGATATCGTCCAGGCTTTCATGCGTCGTCACTTCCAGCACGCTGCGCGCGTCGGGCAGCGCCGACACCGCCACGTCGCCCAGCAAGCCCAGTTCGGCCGCCAGCGCATCGACTTCGCGCTGCTCCATGGCCGGCAGTTCCAGGCGAATGCGCTGGCCGCCGGCATGGCTGACGGCTTCCTTTTCCGCCGTATGGAAGGCTGGCGCCACGGGCGTGAGCGCGGCCACCGGCACGTCCTGCGAGAACGACTGCAGCATCATGCGCACATTGGCCACGGCGTCCTGGTCGACGGCGCTGCCCAGGCGATGGCCGTCAAGCTGCATCTTGAGGATGTCCTTGGCGGCCAAAAAGGCGTCGACGTGTTCCGCCGTCAGGGCCATCTGGCCCTGGCGGATGCGGTCGAGCAGCGACTCGAGGATGTGCGTCACCTCGCTCATGTCGCTCAGGCCGAACGTCGATGCGCCGCCCTTGATCGAATGGGCGGTGCGGAAAATCGCATTCAGGTCTTCGGCGTCGGGCGCCGCAATATCGACGGCCAGCAGCAGCCGTTCCTTTTCAGCCAGCAGTTCCTCGGCCTCATCGAAAAAGACCTGGAAAAACTGGCTAATATCGATGGTCATATGGTGACTCCGTCAATTGCATCGTTGCGCTGCGCGGCTGGCATCAGCCGATCACCTTCTTGACCACCTCGATCAGGCGTTGCGGATCGAACGGCTTGACCAGCCAGCCATTGGCGCCGGCGGCACGTCCCTTCGACTTCATTTCGTCCGACGACTCCGTCGTCAGCATCAGGATGGGTACCTTCTGGTAGGTCGGTAGTTCACGCAGCAGCTTGATCAGCTCCAGGCCGTCCATGCGCGGCATGTTCTGGTCCGTCAGCACCAGGTCCACGGTTTGCAGCTTGGCTTTTTCCAGTCCATCCTGGCCGTCGACGGCCTCCACCACCTGGTAACCGGCGGCTTTCAGGCTGAACGCCACCATCTGGCGCAATGAGCTGGAATCGTCCACTGCAAGTATCGTTTTGGCCATCTTTGCTCCCACTTATTCCGGGCATCCTGCCCGAGTATTTGATTAATCAATCCATGCAACCGCAAGCGTTCCGCACTGGCATGCTAGAACAGCTCGATGTCGCCACTTTCCAAATGCTGCTGACTGACAGCCTTGCGCAGCACGCTGCGCAACTCCAGGCTTTGAATCGCCAGCGCCATGCTGACCCGCCCCAGCAGGGCGACAATTTCTTCATTATCGCTCTCTGGCAACATCTCGGCGCCATGCGAGCCCAACGTCCCGAGGAACTCGCGCAAGCCCGTCACCCGTTTCAGGGTGCGCTCGATCAGCTGGCTGGTCATGTCCTGGAATTGCAGGCTGGTGATGGCGGCGTTGACATAGCCGCCCACCTCGTCCTGCAGCGCCAGCAGCCTTGTACGCTGCTCCTCCGGCGGCACGCCGCCTTCGAGCAGCATGGCGATGGTGTCCTGCTGCGCCGCGACGGCCGCGTGGATGGCCATGAAATTGAAGGACAGCTTCTCGATCGCCTCTTCCAGCAAGATGCCGGTCTGCACCAGGTCGGTTTCCACCTCCGTCAAGTGCTTGCGGCCATGGTCCGACACGCCAGACAACAGGCGCTTTACATGCGAGCCAAGTATTTTCTTTCTTGTCATAAAGGTCTCATTGTTTCAATACACCACGCGTTGACGGCCTTGCGTGTTATTTTTTCGCCGCTGCCGGGCTGGGGGCGGGCGCCGCGGGGGGCGGCGAACCGGCCACCAGCCCCGAGGCGACTGCGGCGCTGGCGGCATCGGTCACCGGCAGCTCCATCGCCGAGCCATCGCGCAGGACGTTCTCTTCCGTGCGCTTGTTCATGACGATGATACTGATGCGCCGGTTGATCGGGTTGAACGGGTCGAGCTTGTCCAGGTGGGCAGCCGAACCGAGTCCCACGACGCGCAGGACCTTGTCTTCATTCATGCCGCCGATCACCAGTTCGCGCCGCGACGCATTCGCGCGGTCGGCCGACAGTTCCCAGTTGCTGTAGCCGGCGTCGCTCATGTAGGGCGTCGAATCCGTATGGCCGGACAGACCGATGCGGTTCGGCACTTCATTGAGCACGAAGCCGATCGCATGCAGGATTTCCTTGGTGTACGGTTGCAAGTTGGCATTGGCCAGGGCGAACATCGGACGATTCTGCTCGTCGACGATCTGGATGCGCAAGCCTTCGCTCGTGATATCGAGCAGCAACTGGTTCTTGTATTTTTTCAGCAGGGGATTGGCGTCGATGGTCGCTTCGATGCGCGCCTTCAGCGCCTGCAGGCGCCGGCCTTCCTCGCGTTCGAGCGCGGCCTTGGCCGAATTGAGGTCGAACGACTTGCGCTGCTGCTCTTCCTGCGCCTTGCGCACCTGGCCATCCTGGCGCGACAGGTCCTGACCGCCGCCCTGGATCACGGAGTTGCTCTCGCCGCTGCCGGAACCGCCTGCCATCGCCACCTTCAGCGGCGTCTTGAAGAATTCGGAGATGCCGTTCAAGTCGCCCTTCGACGTCGAGCCAAGCAGCCACATCAGCAAGAAGAAGGCCATCATGGCCGTGACGAAGTCGGCGTAGGCGATTTTCCACGCCCCGCCATGGTGTCCGCCAGCCGTCTTCTTGATGCGCTTGACGATAATCGGGCGCATGCCTTCATCGGCCATGGCGTTCCCCTTCCCTGCACTGCAATTGACTCATGGTATCTGTACGCGTCTTCACTGCTTACTTCGTTTTCGATTTCTTGATGTGCTCTTCCAGCTCGTTGAACGTCGGACGCTCGGTCGAGAACAGCACCTTGCGGCCGAATTCCACGGCCAGCGCCGGCGCATAGCCGTTCAGGCTGGCCAGCAGGGTCACTTTCACGCACTGGAACATCTTGCTCGACTCTTCCAGCTTCTGCTCGAGCAGGCTGGCCAGCGGACCGACGAAGCCGTAGGCCAGCAAGATGCCGAGGAAGGTGCCGACCAGCGCGTGCGCGATCAGCATGCCCAGCTCGGCCGGCGGGATGCCCACCGATTCCATCGTGTGCACCACGCCCATGACGGCGGCGACGATACCGAAAGCGGGCAAGCCGTCGCCCACCTTGGCGATCACGTGGGCCGGCACCGCGCCTTCGTGATGGTGCGTCTCGATCTCGTTATCCATCAGGTTTTCGATCTGGAACGCGTCCATGTTGCCAGATACCATCAGGCGCAGGTAATCGGTCATGAACTCGACGATATGGTGGTCGGCCAGCACGGCCGGATACTTGGAAAACAGCGGGCTTTCCTGCGGGCTGTCGATATCGCCTTCGATCGACATCAAGCCCTCCTTGCGCACCTTGCTGAGCACTTCGAACAGCAGCGACATCAGCTCCATGTACAGCTCTTTGGTATAGCGCGATCCCTTGAACAGGGTCGGCAGGGCCGCCAGGGTGGCCTTGATGGCCTTGTTATTGTTACCAACAAGGAAGGCGCCCAGGGCGGCGCCGCCGATCATCAGCAGCTCCACCGGCTGGAACAACGCCGCCAGATGGCCGCCCGCCAGCGCGAAACCGCCAAAAACCGAGGCGCAGACGACGATGTATCCGATTATGACTAACAAGTGCCCTGACTCCCAAATAGGGCCGGGCTGACGCGCCCGGCATGCTCAAACCAGTTCCCTGCAGCCGGAGGCTGTGCCACGGGCGGGGAACAGCGGCAAAAAATGTAACCAAAGGTAGATTGAAATGCCCCGCTTTTCAACCCAAATCCAACAAAATGCTGTGTGGAACTACAATAACGTGAGATTGTCCTCCGGGCAAGCAAATAACGCAGACAATTGCTTAAAAGCACCATATGTAGAGCAAGGGGCCACTCTCTGTGGCGGCAATGGTCTTATCGGGTTCGCGTGCCGCAATCTTGAATTCGTAACTAAGAAGCATGCTTCCGGGCAACATTTCCGCTTCAGCCTTAATCCACAGGGCCGACATGACGGCCGGCGACAGGTAGGCAAACACCACGTCGTAGGCACTGAAATCGAGCGCCGCGTAATCGCCGCGCAGGAAGCGCGCGCGGCTGCCGCCGGCGCGCGCGCGCAGCCGGCTCACCAACCACGGCAGCGGCGCCAGTTCGATGCCGGCAAAATGCCCGTCGGGACGGCGCCGCGCCAAGTCCAGCACCAGGCCGCCGAGTCCGCTGCCGATGTCGACCAGGCGCACGCCGGGCCGCCCGGCGATCAGCTGCGCCACGGCTTGCCATACTTTCGGACCCGACGGATAGAACGGCACTTGCGTGCGAAACGTGGACCAATACAGGCTCAACAGGAAAACAAAGGCGACCAGGAAGACGGCAGGCGGCAAGTCCAGCTGGCTGGCGCCCAGCAGGGCCGGCGCGAACAGCAGGCCGATGGCGCACCACCAGCGCGCCAGGCCCGCGCGCCAGGTGATGATCGCCGCCAGCGCACCCTGCACGCCGGCCACGGCCAGCAGCGACATGGCGACACCGAGGCGCGCCAGGGCATACACCAGCAACAGCATCAGGGGAAAGGCCAGTACCTGGATCAGGATCGCCTTGAGCGCGGGCGCGCGCAGGATTTGTTGCAGCATGTGGGCAAGCTCGAAAGGGAAAGCGCCAGTGTACGGCGAAAGCGCCATGAAAAAGCCGGAGTCCGGTCTCGCGACCGGCTCCGGCATTCACTGTATATATATGTTGGGGAGGATGGTGTCAGGCAGCCAGGCCGGACGGCGCTGCCGCGGCCGCCTCGTCGCGCGCCTTCTTGGTCTTGCCGGCACGCGAAGGCATGTGGCACAGGCCGCAGACATAATCGGCGTTCAGGTCGAGGCAATTGACGACAAACTTGCCGCCGCACTTGCCGCAAGGCGCCATGTCCAGCATCTTGCTGCTGAAAAAGCGCACCAGGGTCCAGGCGCGGGTCAGCGACAGCAGCGGCTCTTCGCCCGCTTCGGGCGGCATCTGCTCCAGGTACAGCTTGTAGGCCTTCATCACCGCCTCGATGCCGGTGGCGCCGGCGTGGTCGACGAGGAATTTGTGGATATTGATGAACAGCGAGGAATGGATATTCGGTTGCCAGGTAATGAACCAGTCGGTGGAAAACGGCAGCATGCCCTTCGGCGGCGAGACGCCCTTCAATTCCTTGTACAGGTTCAACAGGCGTTCGCGCGACAGCGAGACTTCGGTCTCCAGCAATTGCAAACGGGCGCCAAGCTGTATCAATTCGATGGCCAGCTGGATTTCCTGCGCTTCCGATACGACACTTTTCTTGGCCATGCTGACTACTCCGGATGTGACTGATGCTGACTGAAGGTTGCCGGCAAAAATATTCAGGGCAAGCCGCGTTGCCGAAAACGGTAAGAATGTACTGCGAGGCAAGGCAACGCCGCCATGGGCGCTTTGCCGGGAACCTTATGCGATTTCTTCGACGCCCTGGCCTGCCATCAGGATGGCGGCGTGCGACTGGGCCAGCGAGCGGTCTTTATTGTAGTTCGTCAACATGCCAAGGATGGCGCTGTCGTCGAAGCGAAAACGGGCCAGCATCATGTTGCCGCCAGCCAGCTTCAGGATTTGCGCGTTGCTCATGCCTTCGATCAATTCGGCGATTTCAGCGGCAATGCCGAGACGGAAGATGGCCGTTACCTTGTCTGCACGAATCATTTGCTGAGCCAGCATCAGGTAGCTCAGGTTAGCGTCGCGAATCTCAGCCATCATATCGTTAGCAGTCATTTCCATCTCCTCAATCCGTTGAATTCAGCTGGCGTTGTTTGTTGCCAGTGAGATACATTCTGCAGGAGCAACATCAAACGCAACAGAGGCGTAGCGCTGTATTTTTGGTCGGGGAATGGCGGGCAGGAGCGTAGGTGTTTGTCTGACAAACACCGCTCAATGGGGGTCGCACGCCAGCAACGGCGCGGATTCCGGAAGTATGCAAGGGGTCAGAATCAGCTGACTTTTGACCTGCAATAAATATCACTTTTTTACAACAGCTTGACCTGAATCAAGCCCATCTACCTATGTAACGGCAGCTCCGACGAGAACTTTAGGCCTTTTTTAAAAAATATTTAAAAAAACCTGCGGTTCTTGTTCGGCGGATTTCCGCGTGTCATGTATTCATTGACGGCGGCGTTTGGAGGAACTTTAGGGTTTTTTGAAAATATTTTTAAAAAGCGTGATTTTTTTCGTTGACGCCCCGCAAGCGCGCATTTTTCCGTGGCCCGCCGCCGCCGGCAATCGCGCTTTCCTGCCGGGATTTGCTACACTGCTGCTCTCGCGTGATACTTTAAGCCTCAAGCAATATCATGCCATCCAGATAAGTATCAATATGAAAGCCACCATGACTTCTCGACAAGACTGCACTGCGCGCGACCTCGATGACCCACTGGCGCCCCTGCGCCTGCAGTTCGACCTGCCCGCCGGCGTGATTTATCTCGACGGCAACTCGCTCGGCGCGCGGCCGAAGGCGGCCCTGGCCCGCGCCCAGCAAGTCATCACGGCCGAGTGGGGCACGGACCTGATCCGCAGCTGGAATACGGCCGGCTGGTTCGACTTGCCCAAGCGCCTCGGCGACCGCCTGGCCCCGCTGCTCGGCGCGCAAACGGGCGAAGTGGCCATCACCGACACCACTTCCGTCAACCTGTTCAAGGCCCTGGCCGCCGCCCTGCAGATGCAGGCATCCGATCCGGCGCGCGCGGCGCGGCGCGTCATCGTCAGCGAACGCAGCAACTTCCCTACCGACCTGTACATGGCGCAAGGCCTGGCCGCCTGGCTGGACCGCGGCTACCAGCTGCGCCTCGTCGACAGCCCCGAGGAACTGGCGCAGGCCATCGATGCCGAGTGCGCCGTCGCCATGCTCACGCACGTCAACTACCGTACCGGCTACCAGCACGACATGGCCCTTGTCAGCAGCCATTGCCACGCGCAAGGCGCGCTGACGCTGTGGGACCTGGCCCACTCGGCCGGCGCCGTGCCGCTGGACCTGAATGGCGCCGGCGCCGACCTGGCCGTCGGCTGCACCTATAAGTACCTGAACGGCGGCCCCGGCTCGCCCGCCTTCATCTGGGTGCCGGAAAAGCACCAGGCCCGCTTCCGCCAGCCCCTGTCCGGCTGGTGGGGCCACGCCACGCCGTTCGCCATGGATCCTTCCTTCGCGCCGGCCGACGGCATCAAACGCGCCCTGTGCGGCACGCAGCCCATCGTTTCGCTGGCCCTCGTCGAATGCGGCCTGGAGATCTTCGCGCAAACCAGCATGGAGGCCGTCCGCCGCAAGTCGCTGGCCCTGACGGACCTGTTCATCGCCCTCGTCGAACAGCGCTGCGCCAGCCACCCGCTGGGGCTCGTCACGCCGCGCGCACATGCGCGGCGCGGCAGCCAGGTCAGCTTCACGCATCCGCACGGCTACGCCGTGATGCAGGCGCTGATCGCGCGCGGCGTCATTGGCGACTACCGCGAGCCGGCCATCATGCGCTTCGGCTTCACGCCCCTGTACACGAGCTTTACCGACGTCTGGGATGCCGTCGAGATCCTGCGCGACATCCTCGACACGCAAGCGTACGACATCGCCGCCAAGCGCGACGCGGTCACCTGAACCATCCCATGAGCGACGAGAAGAATATGAACAAGGACAATACCAGCGGCTGCCCCATGCATGCCGGCGGCCAGGACGCGCAGTGGCATGGCGCACAGATGGATTTCAGCGAGTCCATGAGCTACGGCAACTACCTGGCGCTGGACCGCATCCTGACGGCCCAGCATCCGCTGTCGCCCAACCACAACGAGATGCTGTTCATCGTGCAGCACCAGACCAGCGAATTGTGGATGAAGCTGATGCTGCACGAGATGCACGCCGTGCGCGCCAACCTGCAAAACGGCGAGCTGGCGCCCGCCTTCAAGATGCTGGCCCGCGTGGCGCGCATCATGGACCAGCTGGTGCACGCGTGGGACGTGCTGGCGACCATGACGCCGCCCGAGTACACGGCCATCCGTCCCTACCTGGGGGCCTCGTCCGGTTTCCAGTCCTACCAGTACCGCGAAATCGAATTCATTTTGGGGAACAAGAACGCGGCCCTGCTGAACGTGCACACGACGGCGCCCGACACCTACAAAGTGCTCGACTCTGCCCTGCGCACGCCATCCGTCTACGATGAATCGATCAAGCTGCTGGCGCGCAGCGGCCTGCATATCGCCCCCGAACGCCTGGATGCCGACTGGACCCTGCCGACCAGCGCAGACGCGTCCGTGAAGGCGGCGTGGCTGGAAGTCTACCGCGACCCGTCGAAACACTGGGCGCTGTACGAACTGGCCGAAAAGCTGGTCGACCTGGAGACGGCGTTCCGCTTCTGGCGCTTCCGCCACGTGACGACGGTCGAGCGCATCATCGGCTTCAAGACGGGCACGGGCGGCACGGCCGGCGTCAGCTACCTGCGCAAGATGCTCGACGTGGTATTGTTCCCGGAACTGTTCGCCCTTCGCACTGAGTTATAAAACTGCCAGACCAAATCTGCCGCGCGGCGCGCCTTGCGGCCGGCGATGCTCGCTGTGCATGCGCACCGCTGCGCATCCCGGCTACAACGCACTGCCGCTCGCTACGATTTTGTCAGGCATGTTAATAGGAGAAATGATGTCGCCTCTCGTCCTGACCCTGGCCGGCCTGTGGAATTCCGGGCCGCAGCACTGGCAAACCCACTGGGAGGCGCGCCACCCCGACTGGTCGCGCGCGCCGCACCGCGAATGGCAGGCGCCGGACAGGGACGAATGGGTGACGGAGCTCGATCGCGCCATCGCCGCCTGTCCCCGCCCGCCCGTGCTGGCGGCGCACAGCCTGGCCTGCGCGCTGGTCGCCCACTGGGCTGCCAGCGGCTCGCCGCACCGGATCGCCGGCGCCTTTCTGGTCGCGCCCAGCGACGTGGAAGCGCCCTCTTACCCGCAAGGCACGACGGGCTTCGCCCCCATGCCGCTGCAAGCCTTGCCGTTTCCCAGCCTGGTGCTCGCCAGCGGCGACGATCCCTATGTCAGCGTCGCGCGCGCGCAAGCCTTTGCCAGCGCCTGGGGCAGCGATTTCACCCTGATCGGCGACGCCGGCCATATCAACGGCGACGCCGGCTACGGCCCCTGGCCGCAAGGCGAGCGGATGCTGCTGGAGTTCTGCGCCGTGCACCAGCACTGACGGCCAGGGCGCGCAGCGCACACGATACGCGCGCGCATTTGCCCACAAGGAAGAACGCAGGCAGAATCGTGGCCTTTCCATTGCGGCGCCCCGGCGCCAGCCTCACGATGAAACGTCTGCTTCTGCCTTTGCTCCTCTGTTCTGCGCTGGCCCACGGCGCGCCTTTTTACGAAGGCAAGATCCTCGCCCATCCCGCCATTGCCGCCTCGCAGGATAGCGGCCTGGACATCGCCTTCCTCAAGGAAAAGGATGGCGTCAACGGCTATTATTGCGAATGCACGGGCGCCAGCGCGAAAACCCTGCCGCTCGACCGGTTCGGCAACGCCGCCATCCGCTCCGTCTTCTACGCCTCGCTGGACAAGGAATCGGACAGCAGCGTGCAAACCATGCTGGTGCTGTTCCGCCAGGACGGCAAGAACGGCTTGCGCGCCTACCGCTACGACCGCAGTTCCGGCAAATACCGGCGCCTGGACGGCTTGCAGCCGGCGCTGAACCGCATCGTGGCGCAAGGCACCAGTCCCAACGCGGGCCAGGTCAAGGCGGCGCTGGCCAGGCTGGCGCCGATGGACTACAGCGTCGCCCGGGGCAAGAGCGGCAATGCGGACTTCGACGCCATCGACCATACGCAAGGCACGGTGGTCGGCTATTACAGCGACGATGGCACGCCCGTGGCGGCAGGCGCCAAGGACGCCATCACCTACAAGAAAACCTTCGAGAAAAAGGGCGAGCGCTTCCTGACGGCCAGCTACACGCTGTACAGCGACGCGGGCGCCGGCATCCTGCCCAACTACCGCCTGTGGCAAGTGACGTGGGAAACGGCGCCGCGGCAATTCACGGGCAGCGAGGACGGCCCGTCCGTCATCTACAGCCTGGCCTGGGACGACGGCACGGTCGTCGAGCGCGGCCAGTACGTGAAAGGCAAGCGCCAGGGCCTGTGGGTGCGTGAAGGCATGCACGAAGGCAGCGAGAAAGGCCATTTCGTCAACGGCCTGCGAGAAGGCCTGTGGCACTTCGACTATCCCAAGCAAAGCGAGAGCGGCATGTACCGGGCCGGCAAGCGCGAAGGCCGCTGGACAGTCGTCAACTATGCCGACGAAGACGAAGTGACGGGTTTCGATACCTACGCGGGCGGCCAGCTGAATGGCCCGCACGAACGCCGCATGGCCGGCAAGCTGCAAACGCATGGCAACTACGTCAACGGCGCGCGCCATGGGCCGTGGATCACGGAAGACGGCGACGGCAGCTTCATCGACGGCTTGCGCGACGGCCCCTGGAAACTCAAGCTCAAGGACAAGGCCACGCAAAGCGTCACTTTTGTGAAAGGCAAAAAACAGGGCGAGGCGCTGGACACGGACGCCGGCGGCGCGCTGCGCCTGCGCGACCATTACCAGGCCGGCGTGCTCGATGGCGCGCGCACGCGCTACCTTGGCCCGGCCGGCAAGGAGTACGTCGTCTACACGGCCACCTTCCGCAACGGCCAGCTCGACGGGCGCGAGCAGGCGTTCGACGACAGCGGCAAGATCCTGCGCCTCGATACGCTGTGGGACAACGGCAAGAAACAGGGCCTGGACGCGCGCTACTACCCAAACGGCAAGCCGGAGCGCCTGGCCGTCATCGACCAGGGCCGCCTGCTCACGCACCTGCGCGAATACTATGAAGACGGCCAGCTGCTCAACGACATCCACCGCTGCACCTTCAAAGAGTACGGCAGCACGCGCGACGACGTGTGCGAATACCATCACATGTACTACCCGGACGGCAAGCCGCAGTATTACTACGCCTTCCAGTACGGCCAGCGCCAGGAAGGCTATTCGAACTACCCGAACGGCAAGCGCAAGGACGAACTGCTGGTCGACCGCGCGGCCGACACCTCCGTCGTCAACGCATATTACGAAAGCGGCCAGCTCAAATGCACGGAACCGCGCCGCGGCCACAGCACGCGCACGGTGAATAGCGAGTCGATGATCAGCTACGCTTCAGCCGACCGCGATGGCGACAATATCTGCTACCACCCGAACGGCAAGGTGGCCAGCATCTATACCTTCCGCCAGCGCGTGCTCGTCGCGTGCGGCAAGCGCTACGACGACACGGGCAAGCAGACCTTCCCGGGGCCGGAAGGCTGTCCGCCCCCCAGGCAGGTAAGCTACCCCATAGGACTGTGACGATGACGCAAGCAACACGACCGCAGTGCATCCAGAACCCCGAGCACATCGACGCCACGGCGATCCGCGCCGCCATCGCCGATGGCAAGCAGGTGCTGGTGCAGTTCAATACCCTGGGCGAGCCGGAGCCGCTGCTGGCCGACCTCGACGCCCTGGCCGCCACCTGCGGCACGGCGCTGACCATCCGTATCTACGGTTACGACCCGCGGGTGTTCGATACCCGCATCCTGCGCGCGTTGCCGCATGTGGCCAGCCTGTCCATCGACTGCCACCGCAACGCCCTGTATCTTGAAACCCTGGGCGAGCTGCGCCACCTGAAGCGCCTGAGCCTGGGCGTGTACGAGCTGGCGCAAGCCGACATCCTGCAGCTGGAGAATTTGCGCGGCCTCGAGCACCTGCATCTGGGCGAATCGGCCAAGGACAATATCGACCTGGCGCCCCTGCGCCACTATGCACACCTGTCCAGCCTGACCATCGAAGGCCACCACCAGCACATCGACACCCTGGCCGGCCTGCCGGCGCTGCATGACCTGTCGCTGTACCGCATCAAGAACAAGGTGGCGCTGGATTTTGTGTCTGGCATGGAGCGCCTGCGGCAGCTGAAACTACAGCTGGGCGGCCGCGAATCGCTGGCGGACATCGAAGCGCCATTGCTGGAACAGCTGGAAGTGATACGCGTGCGAGGACTGCAGCAGCTGGGCGATATCGGCCGCTTCCCGCTACTGCAGGCGCTATGGGTGGAAGACCAGATCAAGCTGCGCCAGGTCGTGCTGGGCCCGAACACCGCTCTCGAACGCCTGAACCTGCACACCTGCAAAACGCTCGACAGCCTGCCCGGCCTTGCCGCCCTGCCTGCCCTGCGCCAGCTGTCGGCATCGGAAACCCTGCTCGACGTGGACGCGCTGCTGCAGGATCTGCCCGCGTCGCTGACGCACGTGCGCCTGCGCACGGGCAAAAAAACACGCGACGACGCCATCGCGGCGCAGCTGGCGGAGCGCGGCTACAGCAACGCGCGCCTGTAAGGCAGCGCTCTTCTCGCACAGGAATCACCCCATGTACCAGCCTCCCACCCAACACCGCATCCACCAGCCCGCGCGCATCGACGCGGCGGCCATCCGCACGCTGATCGGCAACGGCGAGCAGGTCACCGTCCAGTTTACGCAGGACCGCTTGCCGGCGCCGCTGCTGGCCGACCTCGACGCACTGGCCGCCACCTGCGGGCCGGCGCTGGAAATCCGCTTTTTCGGCGCCAGTGCCGAACCGTTCGACGCCGACGTGCTGCGCGCGCTGCCGCATGCCGTCAACCTGTCGCTCGACTGCCACATGCGCGCCATTCACCTCGAGCGGCTGGGCGAGCTGGGCCGCTTGAAGCGCCTGCACCTGGGCGTGCATCACCTGGCCGAACTCGATATCCTGGCGCTGGACACCCTGCGCGGCCTGGAAGCACTGAGCCTGGGCGAAACGGGCAAGGGCCAGATCGACCTGGCGCCGCTGCGGCACTGGCCGCAGCTGGCGCAGCTGCACACGACGGGCCACGCGAAAAACATCGACGCCATCACGGCCCTGCCCGCGCTGACGCAACTATCGCTGTCGCAGATCAAGAGCAGGGATGAGGTGGACTTCGTCAGCGCCATGCCGGCGCTGACGCGGCTGCGCTTCATCCTCGGTGGACGCGCATCGATCGCCCACGTCACGGCGCCGCGGCTGGAAGAGCTGGAAGTGGTACGCGTGCGGGGAATGGAAAACCTGGGCGATATTGGCCGCTTTCCACTGCTGGCGCGGCTATCGGTGGAAGAGCAGATCAAATTGACGGAAATCAGCCTGGGCGCCAATCCGATGCTCGAATGGCTGGTTCTGCGCAACTGCAAGACGCTGCTGCGCTTGCGCGGCGTCGCGGCACTGCCTGCGCTACGCGCCCTGGCGGTGAGCCAGACGCAGCTCGATTTCGACATGCTGGTGGCCGAGGGCTTGCCGCGCGCACTGCGGCAGTTCAGCTTTGGGACGGGGAAAAGACAGCGCGATAAGGAAATCGACGCGCAATTGACGCAGCTCGGTTACGCCAAGGCGCCCTACTATTGAAAACAGCGTGTTGAAAACGGCGTTGACATCAGCGGCTGGCAGCCAGCTTGCGCTGCCATAGCGCGACGTCGATCATCACGCCGTCCGTGCCCGTATTGCGGATGTAGACGCGGTAGCTGCCCTGCCCCATGTCGCCATCGAGGTAGGCGGTGCGCTCGTTGCGCTGCACCCTGGCGCCCTTGGCCATCTGCCGGTAGAGTTCCACCACGGTGTCGAAGCTGGCATAGCTGCGCAGCGCCACTTCCAGGTCGCGTGGCGGCCGGCCTTCGGCCTGGTCCAGCACATTGTTCTGCTTCTTGCCCTTGAGGGTGAGCGGATAGGCAAATACGCCGGCGCCGGCCGATGTCAGCACCGTGGATTTATCGAGCAGCAGCGGCAGCAGCGCCGGCGGAAACGCGGGCGGCAACTGCGCGCGGTTCCAGCCTGGCAGGGCCGGGCGCGCCAGCACGTATTCGACGCTGGCGATCTTTTGCCCGTCGGCGCCCGCTTCCTTGTCGGCGGCGATCAGCGCCAGCATCGGCGGCAGCTGCCTGGCCCACGCCAGCAGCGGCGCCGCTTCGTCGACCAGCATGCCCTTGCGGTGAAACACGGTCAGCACGGCGTTCGGATCGGGATTGCAGGTCTTGGCCAGCGGCCGCCCTTCGAGGCGACAATGGCCGTTGACGAGGCCGAAGGCGATCAGGGCGCCGCGCTTGTCGAGCAGCATGGCGCCCCGTTCACGCCCCTGGTTGCGGTCATTCATCGACGCCAGCAACTGCCGGCCATCGGGCAGCACGGTGCGCGTGGCGTCGCGCTTTTCGCTGATCGCTTCGAGCGCCTGCTCCAGCAGCAGCTCATCATCTTCCGTGTAGCTGCCGCGCGCATAGCCGAAAAAATCGAACAGCGCGGCGCGTACCTGCGCATCCTCGCTCAGGCGCGGCAAGGGGCCGCGCGCCAGCAGCGTAGACAGGGTTTTTCCCGCTGGCGCCGACGGTGCCGCCGTGGCATGCGCGGCTGGGGAAAGGAGGCTGGCGGCCACCAGCAAGGCGCCGCCCATGGAGCGATAGTTCGATAAAGTGATATGCATGTTTCTGTCTGCCCGGGATCTACCCGTTATTCCGGCCACGCGTGGCCTGTCGGGGATTCTAGCATGGCGCCAGCGCCCATGCCGTGCGGCTGGCGCGCGGCGCAAGGGCGCCGCCGGCTGCTATGATGGCCGCGATGACGACACTTGCACACGCCTCCCCCCTTCTGGTCCTGCTGCCCGGCATGGATGGCACGGGCCAGCTGTTCCGGCGTTTTGATGCGGCCCTGCACGCGCAAACGGCCATGGACCGCCTCTCCATCGCCTACCCTGCCGCACCGCTCGACTATCCGGCGCTGGAAGCGTTCGTGCGCGAACGGCTGCCGCGGGACCGTCCCTTCGTCGTGCTGGCCGAATCGTTTTCCGGGCCGCTGGGCGCCGCCCTGCGCGCCGATCCGCCGCCCGGCATGCGCGCCCTGATCCTGTGCTGCTCGTTCGTGCGCAATCCGCGCCCCCTGCTGGCGCCGCTGCGCCACCTGCTGGGCCTTGTACCCTTCGGCGCCCTGCCCGGCATCGCGCTGCGCCAGGCGCTGCTGGCGCCCTACTCTACGCCGGCCCTGCAGGCGGAACTGGCGGACGCCCTGGCACAGGTGCCGCCCGCCGTGCTGCGCCAGCGCCTGCGCGCCGTGCTGGAAACGGACGCCTCGCGCAGCTTCGCGCGCGGCGGCTTGCCGGTGCTGTATCTGCGCGCGCGCCATGACCGCCTGGTGCCGCCGGCAAACGCCCTGCAGATCCTGCGCCTGGCGCCCGGCGCGCAGCTGCTGGACATCGCCGCGCCGCACATGCTGCTGCAGGCGGCGCCACAGGCGGCCGCCGATGCGGTCATCGCATTTTGCGCCAGCCTGTCAGCTGCGCAAGAAACGATGTAAGCGCGCGCTGGCCCGCACGGCCAGCCAGCTCAAGCCGCCCGAGAGCACGCTGAAGTAGATGGCGCGCAGCGGATGCTGCGGCAGCAGATACGCGAGCACCGCCGCGCCCAGCAAGCCGCACAGCACTGGCTTCCAGCGGCCAGGCGGCAGCAGCGCCAGCAGCACATTCGTGCCCGCATACACGTAGAACACCAGCAGCAGCGCCAGCCCGCCAGCCACGCCGCGCGAACCGAGGGCGCCAAACAGCTGCGTGTACAGGTAAAAACCCAGCCAGCTCAAAAAGACAAACAGCACGCAGCCCAGCGCATGCGCGCCCAGGCCGGCCATCAAACGATGCTTCATCCTGTCCCCAAAAAGAAAAAGCCGGCCCTTTCACCTGGAAAGGGCCGGCTCGCTTGCGTCTACAACAATTACTTCGCCGAGTTAAGCAGCAACTCGTTCAGGCGCTTGACGAAACTGGCCGGGTCGGCCAGCGAGCCGCCTTCGGCCAGCATGGCCTGGTCGAACAGGATGTTGGCCCAGTCGCCGAACTTGCCGCCTTCCGCATCCTCGTATTTCAGGCGCGTCACCAGCGGGTGGTTCGGGTTGATCTCCAGAATCGGCTTCGATTCCGGCGCGCTCTGGCCCGCCGCCTTCAGCATGCGCAGCAGGTTGCCCGACAATTCGTTTTCATCGGCCACCAGGCAGGCTGGCGAATCGGTCAGGCGGAACGTCACGCGTACGTCCTTGGCCTTGTCGGCCAGCGCGGTCTTCATCTTGCCCACCAGGTCGGCGTACGAGGATTCCGTTTCTTCGTGCTCTTTCTTTTCCGCCTCGTCTTCCAGCGCGCCCAGGTCCAGGCCGCCCTTCGCCACGGACACCAGTTCCTTGCCTTCGAAATCCTGCA
The DNA here is from genome assembly GCF_030397695.1 of Janthinobacterium sp. SUN118. Lineage (NCBI taxonomy): Bacteria > Pseudomonadati > Pseudomonadota > Betaproteobacteria > Burkholderiales > Oxalobacteraceae > Janthinobacterium > Janthinobacterium sp. SUN118. The sequence continues at coordinate 457,341 of NZ_JAPUBV010000004.1, forward strand.
GGAAGGACAGCATCCATTCATCGACGCGGTCCGTCAGCAGCAGCACTTCGACGCCCTTCTTGCGGAAGATTTCCAGGTGCGGGCTGTTCTTGGCGGCGGCGTAATTGTCGGCCGTGACGTAGTAAATCTTGTCCTGGCCTTCCTTCATGCGCGCCACGTAGTCGGCGAACGAGGTGATTTGTTCGTCGCTGTCGTTGGCCGTCGAGGCAAAGCGCAGCAGCTTGGCCAGGCGCTCCTTGTTGGCCGCGTCCTCGCCGATGCCTTCCTTCAGCACCTGGCCGAATTCCTTCCAGAAGACGGCGTACTTGTCCTTCTTGTCCTGCTCGTCCGCATTCGCCAGTTCCTCCAGCATGCCCAGCACGCGCTTGGTCGAGCCTTCGCGGATGACTTTCACGTCGCGCGATTCCTGCAGGATTTCACGCGACACGTTCAGCGGCAGGTCGGCCGAGTCGATCACCCCGCGCACGAAGCGCAGGTAGGTCGGCATCAGCTGTTCGGCATCGTCCATGATGAAGACGCGCTTGACGTACAGCTTGATGCCGCCGCGCTTGTTGCGGTCCCACATGTCGAACGGCGCCTTGGCCGGAATGTACAGCAGCTGCGTGTATTCGCTGCGGCCTTCGACACGGTTGTGCGTATGCGTCAGCGGTGCCTGGAAGTCGTGCGAGACGTGCTTGTAGAATTCGTCGTACTGTTCCGGCGTGATGTCGGCCTTGTTGCGGGCCCACAGGGCGCTGGCCTGGTTGACGGTCTCGAATTCGTCTTTCAGGACGGTTTCTTTTTTCTCTTCGTCCCACTCTTCCTTCTGCATCACGATAGGCAGCGAGATATGGTCCGAGTACTTGCGGATGATGGATTTGATCTTCCAGCTCGACAGCAGCTCGTCCTCGCCTTCGCGCAGGTGCAGGATGATGTCCGTGCCGCGCGACGGCTTGTCGATCGATTCGATGCTGTAATCGCCTTCGCCGGCCGATTCCCAGCGCACGCCTTCGGAGGCGTCCACGCCGGCGCGGCGCGTTTCCACGGTGATCTTGTCGGCGACGATGAAGCCGGAATAGAAGCCCACGCCGAACTGGCCGATCAGGGCCGCGTCCTGCTGCTGGTCGCCCGACAGCTTGCCGAAGAATTCCTTGGTGCCCGACTTGGCGATCGTGCCCAGGTGCGAGATCGCCTCGTCACGGGTCATGCCGATGCCGTTGTCGGAAATGGTGATGGTGCGCGCATCCTTGTCGAAGCTGACCTTGATCTTCAATTCGTGATCGTTGCCGTACAGGGCATCGTTATCGATCGCTTCGAAGCGCAGTTTGTCGGCCGCGTCGGACGCGTTCGAGATCAGTTCGCGCAGGAAGATTTCCTTGTTCGAGTACAGGGAATGGATCATCAGGTGCAGCATTTGCTTCACTTCGGTCTGAAAACCCAGGGTTTGCTTTTCGGAGACAGCCATTTTTACCTCATAGTCTTGTGGATGGGACGGATTCTACGGAGTTGGGGATTGTACAAGCGATTTCAAGAGCCCCCGCCGAATGTCCTGAAATGTGCTGTTTACCCGAGTTCGCGGTCGAAAAACGCCCAGACGCGCTCGTCCTGCACGGTGGCCAGGTTCAGGCGCATGAAGGTCGACGGCAGCTGGCGCGGCGAAAACAGGCTGCCCGGCCCCAGCACCAGGCCTTCGGCCAGCGCCTTCTCGGCCAGCATATTGGTGTCGCGGCCCGCATCGGCCCAGACGAACATGCCGGCCGGCGCCGGCTCGAAACGCAGGCCGGCCCGCTCGATGCGGCGGTACGTCCCCTCGCGCACCTTGTCGAGCCGCGCGCGCAGGCGTTCGGCATGCTTGCGGTACAGGCCTTGCGACAGGATCTTGTACACCACGCGCTCGCCGATATCGCTGGTGGTGAGCGTGGCCAGCATCTTGCGGTCGGCCAGGCGCTGCGCCCATTCGGGCGAGGTGGCGATGAAGCCGACGCGCAAGTTGGCCGACAGGCTCTTGGAAAAGCCGCCCAGGTAGATCACGCGGCGCAGCTGGTCCAGCGCGGCCAGGCGCGTGGCCGCCTGCACCAGGCCGGCGGCGCCCGGATGCATGTCGCAATAGATATCGTCTTCGACGATGAGGAAATCGTGCTGCTCGGCCAGGCGCAGCACCTGAAAGGCCTTGGCCGCCGACAGCGAGCCGGAACCGGGGTTGTGCAGCACCGAGTTGATCACGTACAGCTTGGGCCGGTGCAGCGCCGCCATTTCGGCCAGCACGCCGATATCGGGGCCGTCGCCCAGGCGCGGGATGCCGACCACCTTCATGCCCATGGCGGCAAAGGCGCCAAACATCAGCCAGTAGGCGGGATCGTCCACGAGGATGGTGTCGCCCGGACGCGTGAATTCGCGCGCCACCAGGTCCAGCGCCTGCATCACGCCCACCGTGGTGACGATCTGCTCGGGCGGGCAGGCGATTTCCAGGCTCGCCAGTTTCAGCTGCAACTGCTGGCGCAGCGGCAAAAAGCCCTGCGGCGTGCCGTAGCTGAGCAAATGCGCGCCGGGCTGGCGGCTGACATCGCGCAAGGCGCGCGCCACCAGGTCGCCATCGAGCCATTCGGGCGGCAACATGCCGGAACCGGGCGCGGGCAGCGCGGGCGCCTGGCGGAACATATTGCGGATCAACCACACCACGTCGAACTTCTGCGCCGCCGCATCCTCCGCGCCGCGCGGCTGCGGCACGGCCGTGTTCAGCGGCGAGCGCTCGCGCACGAAGAAGCCGGCGCCGCGCCGCGATTCCAGATAATCGCGCGCCACCAGCTTGTCGTAGCTGGCCACCACCGTGGCGCACGATACGTTCAGGCTGGCCGCGCACTGGCGGATCGATGGCATGCGCGCGCCGCCGCGCAGCAGCTTGTCGTCGATGCGCGCCGCCAGCGAGCGCACGATCTGGTCGATCAGGGTTTCGCCCGAGGCGCGCGACAGCAAGGGCAGCGATGGCGATGCGGGTGTATTGCTCATATGACCATTACAGTATGTGGAATTATGCTGGAAAGTGTATTTGTACTGTATTGCTATTCGGTTCTAGGATAGCACTACAGGGCGGATTAATCCACGCCTGCCCACCTCACCCGCACCAGGACACCCATGCCATCGAATAGCACCGCCGCCGCCAGCCCCCCAACCCGCCTCAGCGCCGACCACAAGGGCCTGCTGCTGGGCCTGATCGCAGTCGCCCTCTTCAGCCTGACCCTGCCGTTTACGCGCATGGCCGTGGCCGAACTCGACCCCACGTTTGTCGCCCTCGGCCGCGCCCTGGTGGCGGCCTGCCTGGCCGGCCTGTGGCTGTGGCACCAGCGCGCCCCCCTGCCGCGGCGCGAACAATGGCTGCCGCTGGCGCTGGTATCGCTGGGCTGCGTGCTGGGCTTCCCCTGGCTGACCTCGATTGCCATGCGCAGCCTGCCCGCCTCGCACGGCGCCGTCCTCGTCGGCATCCTGCCGCTGGCAACGGCCGTCTTTGCCGTCTTGCGCGGCAAGGAGCGCCCCTCCCCCGGTTTCTGGCTGATGGCCGTGGCCGGCACGGCGCTGGTGGTGGCGTTCGCGCTGCGCCAGGGCGGCGGCAGCTTTCACCTGGCCGACGTGCTGATGTTCGCCGCCGTGGTGCTGGGCGCGCTCGGCTACGCGGAAGGCGGGCGCCTGGCGCAAAGCATGCCGGGCCAGCACGTCATTTCCTGGGCGCTGCTGCTGGCCGTGCCGTTCGTGCTGCCCGTGGTGCTGTGGAGTGCCTGGCCGCAGCGCGCGCTGATGGCGCAGGCCAGCACGGCCGCGTGGCTGAGTTTTGCGTATATCTCCGTGTTTTCCATGTTTATCGGCTTCTTTTTCTGGTACCGCGGCATGGCATTGGGCGGCGTGGCCCGCGTCGGACAGACGCAGTTGCTGCAGCCTTTCCTGACCTTGCTGGGCGCCGCCGTGCTGCTGGGCGAGCCATTGACGGGCGCCAGCCTGCTGTTTGCCGGCGCCGTGATCGCCGTGGTGGCGGCCGGCCGCAAGCTCAAGTGATGTCCGTTTGCAACGGCTGCGCGCGCGAAGTGGGCACAGCCGCTGGTAAGTCGTACTACAATACCGCAGCACTTTGACAGGCACCGTCGCATTGCCATACAAAGTACATACAAGCAAGTTCCCTTAACCAAGTTCGGGCGGCGCCTACCCGGCGCCGCTTTTTCAGGAACCGCCACAAGCGGACCATAAAAACCAGCCGGCGCAGCTCGGCATCTTCTGTGAGACTCGTATGAAAATTGAAAATCCGAATCCGATCCAATGGCGCTTTGCCGAACGCGCGGACCAGCTGCAAAGCTCGTTCATCCGCGAAATCCTGAAGATCACGCAGCGCCCTGAAATCATTTCCTTCGCCGGCGGCCTGCCGTCGCCCGCCACCTTCCCCGTCGAGGAAATGAAGACGGCCTTCGACAAGGTGCTGTCGAACAATGGCAAGGTAGCCCTGCAATACGGCCCCACGGACGGCTACCTGCCGCTGCGCCAGTGGATCGCCGACTCGCTCTCGAGCCAGGGCAGCACCATCATGCCGGAACAAGTGCTGATGACGTCCGGCTCGCAGCAGGCGCTGGACTTGCTGGGCAAGGTACTCATCGACGAGGGCAGCAAAGTCCTGGTGGAAACCCCCAGCTACCTGGGCGCGCTGCAGGCCTTCTCCGTCTACCGTCCCGAATTCGTTTCCGTCGATACCGATGACGAAGGCCTGGTGCCGTCGTCCGTCGACCCGCTGGCCGACGGCGCGCGCCTGCTGTACGCGCTGCCGAACTTCCAGAACCCGACCGGCCGCAGCCTCTCCGTGGCGCGCCGCGTCGAGCTGGTGGAAACCTGCGCCCGCCACGGCCTGCCGCTGATCGAGGACGATCCATACGGCGCCCTCAGCTACAGCGGCGAGCCGTACCCGAAAATGATCAACATGAATCCCGATGGCGTGATTTACATGGGCTCGTTCTCGAAAGTGCTCACGCCCGGCATCCGCCTCGGCTACGTGGTGGCGCCGATGCCGCTGGTGCGCCGCCTCGAGCTGGCCAAGCAGGCGGCCGACCTGCACACCTCGCAGCTGACGCAGATGGTCGTGCATGAAGTGATCAAGGACGGCTTCCTGGACCGCCATATCCCCAGCATCCGCAGCCTGTACGGCAACCAGTGCCAGGCCATGCTGTCGGCCCTGGAAGAGCATTTCCCGGCCGGCGTCACCTGGACAAAACCGGAAGGCGGCATGTTCATCTGGGTCACGCTGCCGAAGCACATCGACGCCATGAAACTGCTCGATGAAGCCATCGCCAACAAGGTGGCCTTCGTGCCGGGCGCGCCGTTCTATGCGAACACGCCGGACACGCACACGCTGCGCCTGTCGTTCGTGACGGTGCCGCCGGAACGCATCCGCGAAGGCATCGCCATCCTGGGCAAGCTGATCGCCGCCAAAGTGTAAAACCGTTCGTCACGCCCCGCCTGTCGCGGGGCGTTTGCCTCTGCCCTTGCTGCCACCCGGCACGCGTCTTTTCCTTCTAAAAACAGTCTTCCCGGCAACAACTTCGTGTATTTATTTTTAAAAATATCATAAATATAATGTTTTACGCCGTCGTGGAGCATCAATTTTTCACCCAATAAATTGACAAAGCGGTATGATTCGCCCAAAGCGTCAGTTTTGAATCCGGTCAGCCTTTGACTTCACGTGTACAGCGCCGCTGTTCCGCAGTTTGCGGCCAGGGCAACACTCCCGGCACGCCCCTGCCCGACCGCCATCCGCGGCGGCCACGGCTTCCCGGGCTTCGGCATCACCGAAAGTGCAGCAAACGCTGGCCCAGCGCAGCACATCCGAAAAAGGCCGGTAGCAATGAGTCCAGGCAGTGTGGGGTATCCCCAACGGCGCGAAGCCGCCATTTTGATTGTCGATGATGCGCCGGCCAACCTTGAGCTGCTGCGCAAGCTCATGAGCGAACAGGGGTATCAGACCTATGTCGCCACGTCCGGCGAGCGGGCGCTGGCGATCGCCCAGCGCGCCCATCCGGACCTGATCCTGCTCGACGTGCTGATGCCGGACATGGATGGCATCGAAACCTGCCGCCGCCTCAAGCAGCACCCGCTGACGCAGCGCATACCGGTCATCTTCATGAGCGCCAAGACGGAAACGGAAGACGTGGTGGCCGGTTTCGACTGCGGCGCCGTCGATTACATCAGCAAGCCGCTGCGCATGGCCGAAGTGTGCGCGCGCGTGCGCGCCCAGCTGCAAATCCGCAGCAACAATGAAACCCAGCAGGAGCAGGCCGAACGCCTGCGCACCATCGTCAACAACATGGCCGAAGGCTTGCTGATCATCGAGGCCGACGGCCGCATCCAGTACACCAATCCGGCCTGCGACCAGTACCTGGGCTACCGCGAAAACGAGCTGGCCGGGCGCTCGATCGGCGAGCTGCTCAGCCCCCTGGTGACGCAGGAATACCTCGATTACTTCGCCATGTACGCGGCCAATCCGGAGACGGCGCACAACCACGGCACGCGCGAAGTGGCGATCCGCCACCGCAATGGCGAGGCGCTGAGCATGGACCTGACCCTGACGCCCATGTATCTGCGCCAGCCCCTGTACATCGGCCTGCTGCACGACATCACGCACCACAAGCAGTCGGAAGACGCGCTGCAGCGCGCCGCCTACCTCGACCCGCTGACGAAGATCGCCAACCGCCGGCATTTCGACAGCTTCCTGGAAAAAGAGTGGCAGCGCGCCGTGCGCGGCGGCAGCGCCCTGTCGCTGGTGGTGCTCGATGTCGACCACTTCAAGCTGTATAACGACAGCCTGGGCCACCCGGCCGGCGACAGCTGCCTGCAGCAGGTGGCGCAAGCCATCGACGCGCATGCCTGCCGCTCGGGCGACCTGGCGGCCCGCTACGGCGGCGAGGAATTCGTCATGCTGTTCGCCGACACGGACGCCGACAGCGCCCTGCCCCTGGCCGAAGCCATCCGCGCACACATCGAGGAACTGCAGCTGCCGCATCCGCGCTCAAGCACCTCGCCCTGGATCACCGTCAGCATCGGCGTGGCGACCATCCACCCGCACCAGCTGGACGACCGCGAAGCGCTGTTCGTCGCCGCCGACCGCGCCCTGTACGTGGCCAAGGAAGGGGGCCGCAACCAGGTCCGCGCCACGCATTCGGGCAGCACGGCCTGGGAAACCGTCAAGGCGATCGTACTGCGTTAGAACTTTCTCGACACGCTCAGCTTCGCGTTGCGTCCCACGCCGGTCACGGCCTCGCTCAGGTACGGCATGTAGTTGCGGTTGAAGACATTGTCGACCGTCAGCCGCACTTCCGTGCCGCGCCACGCGCCCTGCCTGCCATTCCACGACGCGAACAAGGTGTGCAGCGCATAGCCCTTCGACGGCGGCAAGCGGTACACGCTCCCGATCGGCAGGACGCGGTCCTGCCTGGCCACGAAACGGCCCTGCCAGCCGATGCTGGCGCCCTGATCCGGGAAGCGCCAGCCCAGGCCCGCCATCAGCTTGTCCGGCGCGATGGTCGACACGGGTTCGTCCTGGCCCCACGGGTCGCGCTGCGTTCCCGTGCGGGTGCCGCGCTGCTTCGACAGCGAAGCGCTGGCAAACAGGCGCGGCGTGTTGTAGTAGGACTCGAGCTCCACGCCCTGCGTGCGGAAGCCGGCCAGGTTGCGGTACGACGACAGCGCGGGCGGCACCTTGCCCGATCCCGGCACGTAGCCTTCGACGAGGATGCCCAGGCGCGGGCCAATATTGTCGCTGACGCGGTTCTGGTAGACCGTCAGGCGCAGCTGCGCGTCATCGTTTTCCGTCCACAGGCTGCGCCGGTGCAGCATCGCGCCCGCGCGCACGGCCGTCACGCGCTCGACGGCGAGGTTGCGGCTGGTGCCCGGCGTCGATGAACCAGACCTGGACGACACATAGTATTCATTCGAATACATCTCGTCGATGGTGGGCGCGCGCCAGGTGCGGCTCAAGTCGCCGAACAGCGCCACCGCGCTGGACGCCTTCCAGAACAGTCCCAGGCGCGGCGACCAGTCTTCATGCACCTTTTCGCTGAAATCGTGGCCGGCGGCGGCCAGCGGGCTGTTGTAGCGCGAGGCCTTGTTCGGCACGCCTTCGGAGACGACGCGGTCGTGGCGCAGCGCCGCCGTCAGGGTCAGGCTGCCGTAGGTCATCGCATCCTGCAGGTACAGGCCCGTGGTTTCCTGGCGCCCGGCCGGCATGTAGTAGGGCTGGAAATAGCCATAGTTGTAGCTCGGATCCTTCAGCGCCGTCGACGACGGGTAGTACATCAGGGTGTCGCGCACATTCTTGTGCCATTGCAGGCCCGCTTGCAGCACGTGCGACACGGCGCCGGTGCTGAACACGCTCTCGTTGCGCAGATCAAAGATGCGGTCCACATACGAAGCCCAGCTCTCGTTGCCCAGCGAACCGAGGTAGGAACTCAGCGAAGCGGACGGCAAACGCTTGTCATGCTGGTCCGTGTGCGAATAGCCGGCGCTGGCGGTCAGCTTGATCCACGGGTTGTTCTGCGGCGCATACTGCCATTTCACGGAATACGTATCGTCATTCTGGTCGCGGTAGACGGCCTTGCGTTGCCACGCCTCTTCCAGCCCGTATTTTTTGATTTCCGCCTCGGTCGGCGTGGGCACGTCCTCGCCCATGGCGGCGAACGGTCCCCAGCCCGTGCTGCCGCTCTTCATGGCCGTCAGGGTCAGGAGCTGCTCCGGCGTCAGGCGGATGTTCAATTTCGCCAGGCTCGATGGCGCGTCGATGGCGGAAAAGCGGAATGGCTTGCCATCGGGTTTGCGCAGGTCGTCCGACTTGCGCTGCGTGGTGAAGGCCATCGCGTCGAAGCGGCCATCTTCCGTGCGCCCGTAAACGGCCACGGTGGCGTCGTTTTCCCCGTTGTTCGAATGACGCGAGTACTTGAGCATGGCGCCCACTTTCTCGCCGCCTTCCAGCAAGTCCTGCGCGTCCTTGGTGTCGACCGTGATGACGCCGCCGAAACCGCCATTGCCATACAGGCTGGTATGCGCGCCCTTGTTCACCTCGATCTGCTTGATCAGTTCCGGTTCGATGAAGATGGAGCCCTGGCGGTATTTCTCGAAGCCCTTGGGCACGCCGTCGAGGATGACCTTCACGTCCTGCACCTTGTTGAAGCCCCAGATATTCAGGCTCTGGCCACTGGGACGGGCCGTGCCGGCCAGGTCCACGCCGGGCAGGGTGTCAAGCAGCGAGGCGACGTTGTCGGCCTGCTGGCGTTCGATGTCGGCGCTGTTGATGTACGAGCGGCCGGCCGTGCCGGCGCTGATGGCGTCGCCAAACACGCTGATGGCCGGCATCTGCGTCTCGTTCTGCGCCGGATTGTCCTTCCCGGCCTTGTCGGCCGCCCAGGCGCCGGCGCCCATGCCGCCCAATATGAGCGCCAGCGCGGCGGCCATCGGGGTCAATCCACCTGCGCGCGCGCTGCCGCACATCGTTTGCTTGCTGCTGATTTTCATTGCTATCCTTGCCTGGTTTTCATGCTTCTGGAATGAAAAAACGCTGGGGCAGAGGGAACAGGCGGTGCACGATCAAGCGGCGGCGTTGAAGGAAGCGTTGCGGCGGCATTCTGCCCGCGCGGACACGCGCCGGCACATGGCCGGCGGCGCAATGCAGTCACCGGGGATAAGTTGCCTTAGTGAAATGCGGGACACATCATATATCAAATGCGAATGATTCGCAATACGATTAAAGCAATACCTCACTCCGGATAGCCGGTGATGTCGGCGATCTCGCGGTACAAGGGCTGCAGCCGCGCATACATTTTCCGGTACACGCGCCGGTACAGCTGCTCGTAGATTTTTCCGTGTTCGGGATGCGGCAGGAATACCCTGCCCTTGCGCGTCATGGCTTGCACGGCGCTGGGGAAATCCGCATGCCAGCCCAGGCCCACGGCGGCGGCGATGGCCGCGCCCAGGCCCGAGCTTTCATACACGTGGGCGCGCGCGGCAGGCAAGCCGAAGATGTCGGCCGTCAGCTGCATGGCGGCGTCGCTTTGCGAGCCGCCGCCGGCGATGCGCAGCTCCGTAATCGCAATCCCGCTGCGCTGTTCGATGCGCTCCTTGCCTTCGCGCAGCGCATACGCGAGTCCTTCCAGGATGGCGCGGTAGATGTGCGCGCGCGTGTGCACGTCGCCGAAACCGATCATGGCGCCCTTCGCTTCCGGCCCCGGCACCTTGATGCCGGGACTCCAGTACGGCTGCAGCATCAGTCCCATGGAGCCGGGCGGCACGGCATCGACCAGGCGGTCGAACAGCGCCTCGGCCGACATGCCCGTGCCATCCTCGGCCGCCGCCGCCCGTTCGCGGTCGCCAAACTGCTCCTTGAACCAGTTGACCATCCAGTAGCCGCGAAAGATCTGCACTTCCGTGCTGTAGGCGCCCGGCATGGCGGCCGGATACGGCGGGATGAAGCGCGTCACTTCCACGTATTTCCGGTTCGTCGTGTTGATGGTGGCGGTGGTGCCGTAGCTCAGGCAGGCCACGTGCGGCTCGACGCAGCCGGCGCCCAGCACCTCGCACGCCTTGTCGGCGGCGGCCGCCAGCAGGGGTGTCCCTTCAGGAATCCCGGTCGCCGCGGCGGCCGCCTGCGTGATGGCCCCCATCAGGGTGCCCGGCGCCAGCAGGTCGGGCAGCATGGACGGCTTGATCGTCAGCGCCTGCCACTTCCAGTCGAAGCGCCCGGCCCAGGCGTGGCGCTTGTAGTCGAACGGGATATACGCCACCTGCGAACCGGTCGAATCGGCATAGCGCCCGCAGAGGCGGTAATTCAGGAAGCCCGACAGCAGCAGGAATTTGTGCGTACGGCGCCAGATGTCGGGCTGGTGCGCGCTAATCCAGTTGATCTCGGCCTCGCGGCGAAAATACGCGATCGTGCCATCGAGGCGCGTGGCGCGGAAGGCGGCGCGCCACCACGGCGCCAGTTGTGGAATGTCGCGCGTGCTGCGCTGGTCCAGCCAGGTGATGGCGGGTCGCAGCGGCGCGCCATGCTCGTCCACGTTGACGACCGTGCCGCGCTGCGTGGTCACGGCAACGCCCTTCACCTGCGATTTGTCGATGGCCGTGCCGCGCCACAGCTGCTGGCACGCTTCGCACACGGCTTGCCAGTAGCCGTCGGCGTCATGCTCGGCCCAGCCGGGATGCTCGGAGAAATACGGCTCGAGGAAGACTTGCGCCTTCGCCGCCAGCCGGCCATCGCGGTCGAACAGCAGCGCGCGCACGCTTTGCGTGCCATTGTCGATGGAGAGGATATACGGGCCATCGCCCGCGGCGGCAGCCACGGCTCAGGCCACGCTGGCCAGCGCAGCGCGCAGCGCCCGCAGCAGCGCCTGCGGATCTTTGTCCGGCTGCGCGCTGAATACGGGCGCCTCCCAGTCCTGGCCGCGCACGGCCACCACGCGCAGGCGTCCCTGCTCGTTCCATGCCGGATACCAGCCCACGTCGACGATATCGCCATTCGCGCACGTGATTTGCAGCAGGTCTTCGCCCAGGTCGTCGGCCAGGGCGGCCACGGGCTGGGCCAGGTCCAGCTGCGACAGGCTGTCATAGGTGATGCGCGCGGCGCCCAGTTCCAGGGCCTCGCCAAACAGGGTGGTTTCGATGATGTTCTCCTCTTTTATATTTTTATCGTTGCTTTTTCGTTGCGTCATGCGCCCTGCGGCACGCTGTAATGGCTGCGCCACAGGGCCAGGTAGCGTTGCTGCTCCTCGTCCCAGCGCGCATCGCTCCAGCCCAGCTCCTCCTGGCACATGGCGCGCAGGCGCGGCATGATAGCAAGCGCGCCGCCGGCCAGCTGCAAACCGAGGCGCGTGCGCCGCAGCAGCAGGTCTTCCAGGCGCTGCACGTCCTCCATGCGCGCGCCCCAGCGCAGCTGCGCCCACAGGGTCTGCGTGCCGGGAATTTGCGCCAGTTCGCCATCGCGCGCCGCATCGCACAGCGCCTGCGCGGCCGCGCCATAGCGGCCCTGCAGACGCACGCGCTGTTCGCCATCGAGCAGCAAGGCCTGGCCTGTCAGGGGCGGCACCGGCGCGAAGATGGGCCGCGGGCGCACATCCGCCTGCCAGCCGGGCAGCAGCGGCGCGGCCTGGCGCAGCGCGTCGAGGGCGATCACGCGGAAGGTTGTCAGCTTGCCGCCGGCCACCGTCAGCAAGCCGTTTTCCAGCCATATCGCATGTTCGCGCGCTTCCTTCGACGGGTCAAGCCGGCCGCTGTCGATCACGGGCCGCACCCCGGCGAACGTGGCCAGCACGTCGCCCTCGCCCAGCGCCAGCTGCGGAAACTGCCAGCGCAGCGCGGCCAGCAGGTAATCGAGCTCGCCGCGCGTGATGGCCGCCTCGTTGTCCAGCTGGCCGCCATGGTCGACGTCGGTGGTGCCGACCAGGGTCACGCCCTCCCACGGATAGGCGAAGACGGGACGGCCATCCCGCGGGTGCATCAGGCTGACGGCTTGCGCCAGCGGCAGGCGCCAGGCCGGCAGCAGCAGATGACTGCCGCGCAGGGGCCGCAGCTTCGGCGGCGCGCCGACCTGGCCGCGCAGGCCGTCGGCCCAGGCGCCCGTGGCGCTGATCACCAGGCGCGCGCGCACGGCCAGCCGGGCGCCGCCGACGCCATCCTTCAAGGTGGCGCCCAGCACCTGCCCCCCCTCGCGCAGCAAGGACTCCACGCCCAGGTAATTGACGGCCGCGCCGCCATGGCGCCGGGCTTCCTGCAGCACGCGCAGCACCAGGCGCGCATCGTCCGTCTTGGCGTCCTGGTACAGCATGCCGCCGCGCAGGCCGTCGCGGTTGATGTGCGGCGCCAGCATGGCGAAGTCCGCCGCGTCGACATAGCGGCGCGCGCGGCGGCCCGCCATCATGTCGTAGATTGCCAGCCCCAGCATGAACTGGCGCCGGCCCGGTTTCCGGCCGATATAGTCGCCGAAGGCAAAGCCCTGCGTCTCGACCAGCCCCGCCGCATCCGCCAGCAAGGCGACCCGCTCGTGCACCGATTCGCGCGTCATGGCGAACTGGCCCTGCTTGAGGTAGCGCAAGCCGCCGTGCACCAGCTTCGACGAACGGCTCGACGTGCCCCAGGCGAAATCGCGCTGCTCCACCAGCAGCGCCTTCAAGCCGCGCCGCGCTGCTTCCAGCAGGATGCCGGCGCCCGTGATGCCGCCGCCGACGATCAGGACATCCCACTCGCGCGCCAGCAGTTCGGACAAGCCGTCCCGGCGCGACGCGGCGTTCACAATGCGCCTCCCGCCTCGGGCAGCAGTTTGCCGGGATTCATCATGCCCTGCGGGTCGACCTGGCGGAACAGCGCGCGCATGGCGGCCATGCCCAGTTCCCCCTTCTCGGCCGCCAGCCACGGCGCATGGTCGGTGCCGACGCCATGCTGGTGGCTGATGGTGCCGCCGTTGGCCACGATGGCGGTGCTGGCCGCGTCCTTCAGGCTGCGCCAGCGCGCCATGTTTTCCTCGAACGTGGGCGCCAGCCGGTACACATACGTGGTGTAGACGCTGGCGCCCTGCGGGTACAGGTGCGACAAATGCGTGTAGGCGTGCACCTGCTCGCCATGCGCGGCCAGTGCGCTGCGGCCCGCCTGCTCCAGCGCCGCCATCATCGGCGTCACGCGGGGCCAGTCGACGGCCGTTTCCACCGTGTCGATCACATAGCCGTGTTCCCAGGCGCCGTTGCGCAGGTAGACGTTGCGAAAGCGCCCCTGCTTCCACTTGTCGCCCATGTGCCGCCCCACGTGCACGCCCTTGTGCCGCCGCGCCAGCGCCAGCGCGCCGCGCAGGGCCGCGCGCGCCGGCCCGGCCTCGCCGCTGGCGCCCACCATCAGCATGCATTTGCCGTCGCCGCAGCCGCGCAGCGACAGGTAGCGCTCCAGCAGCCCCACCAGTTTTTTATGTCCGGCCAGGGTCAGCATGGTTTGCGTCTCCAGCGCGTTCGACAGGCGCAGCAGCGACAGCGGCATATCGGCCTGCGCCAGCGCCCGCACGGCCGCCTGCGCCTGGGCCCAGTCGGCAAAGAACACGGCGTGGAACGCTTCATATGGCGGCAGCGGCGCGATGCGCACGGTCGCCTGCGTCACGATGCCCATCCGGCCTTCCGATCCCAGCACCATTTCGCGCAGGTCGATGCCGGCCGCCGAAGCGGGAAAGGTGGGGATCGTCAGGGTACCGGCCGGCGTCTCCACTTCGCCGCCCGCGAACAGCTGCTCGATGCGGCCGTAGCGCAGCGATTGCTGGCCCGACGAGCGCGTGGCGATCCAGCCGCCCAGGGTCGAATATTCGAACGACTGCGGATAGTGGCCCAGCGTGTAGCCATGCGCGCGCAGCTGCGCTTCCAGGTCGGGGCCGTACACGCCCGCGCCGAACGTGGCCAGGCGCGCCTCGCGGTCCAGGTGGCCCAGCGCGCACAGACGCGTGAGGCTGATCGACAGCACGGGGCGCGGCCCGGCCGCCGCCGTCAGGTGCCCGGCCACGCTGGTGCCGCCGCCATGCGGGATGACGGCCACGCACGCCTGGCGCGCATACGCGAGCAGCTGGCGCACCTGCAGCGCGCTGTCGGGAAAGGCCACGCCATCGGGCACGGCGCCGATGCGGCCGTGGCGCAGCTTGAACCAGTCGGGCAGGCTCTGGCCCAGCGCATGGCGCACGCGCGTGGCCGGCTTCGTGTCGATCAGTGGATGCGGCGCCAGGCGCGAGGCGGGCACCTGCGCGCAGGCGTCGTCAAACGTGGCGTCCAGAATGGGCGTGCCCGGCCCCAGCCGCTCGCCCAGGAATGCCAGCGCCTCGCCACCCAGCGCATACACGATGCTTTCGTCCCCCCAGCCATTCCAGCGTTGCATCGACATCCCCTGTGTTGGGCCAGTTGCGCGCCACGGCGGCTTGCTATACTGTTCTTGCCTGATCAACAGCATATGCCGCCGCAGGCCAAGGGTATTGGTTTTTCATGACAATCGCATTGTTCCATCATGACAGGCACTGACAACCATCCCGCCGAAGGCCGGGTCGCCGGCGCCTACCTGCAGCCGCTGCTGGAAGCGGCCGGCGCGCACGGCATCTCAGCTGCCGCCCTGGCGCGGGCGGCCGGCGTGGCGCCGCACGGCCTCGATGCCTCGCTGGCCAACCTGCCCGCGCGCGACTATGTGCGCCTGCTCGACGCCGGCGCCGCACTGGCGGGCGACGCGCATTTCGGCCTGCACGTGGGCCAGCGCGTGCGCATGGGCACGTACAGCGCATATGGCTTGATACTGCTCAGCTGCAAGAACGTGGGCCAGGCGCTGGAGCAGACGGCCCGCTACGAACGGCTGGCGCACGACCTGGGCCGCTCCAGCGTGCAGCGCGACGGCGACGTCGCGCACTACCGCTGGACCAGCCACTATCCGGCCGCCAGCCGGCACCTGGTCGACAGCGTCTTTGCCGGCATCCGCGTCTGCGGCGACTGGCTGGCCGGCGTGGCGCTGCCGCCCGCCCGGCTGGCGTTCACCCATGACGGCGGCGGCGAACTGCTGCGCCACGCGGCCCACCGCGACGAATACGTGCGCGTGCTGGGCAGCCTGCCCGCCTTCGGCGCCGCGGCCAACACGGCCACCTTCGACGCGCAATTGCTGGACTGGCCCGTGCCGAATGCGGACGTCAGCCTGTATCCCGTGCTGTGCCAGCATGCGGAACAATTGCTGGCGCAGCGCCAAGGCGAGGATGGCGCCGGCATCGAAGCGCAGGTGCACGCCGCCATCGTGGCCGGCTTGCGCCACGGTTCGGCCAGGCTGGCCGGCGTGGCCGCCGCGCTGGCCGTCACGCCGCGCACCTTGCAGCGCAAGCTGGCCGACGCGGACACCAGCTTCCAGGCCTTGCTCGACCAGGCCCGCTACGGCCTGGCGCGCGATTACCTGCGCCAGCCGGGCCTGTCGCTGGTCGACATCGCCTTTTTGCTCGGCTACCAGGAGCAAAGCGCGTTCAACCATGCGTTTCGCACCTGGGCCGGCACCAATCCCGGCGCTTGGCGGCTGCAGCAATTGCAGGCCAGGCAAGCGGATTTGTAGCCGTGCGCGGGCCATGCCTGAAGCGTTTTCTCGCTATACTGGCGTAGTCAAGCTTCCCACGATCACTCCAACCCGCAATGCAAAGGATTAATATGCAACTCAAAGACAAAGTCGCACTGATTACCGGCGCCGCCAGTGGTATCGGCAAGGAAATGGCTATTGAATACGCGAAACAAGGCGCGAAAGTCGTGATCGCCGACCTGGCCCTGGACGCGGCCAGCAAGACGGCCGAAGAAATCAAGCAGGCGGGCGGCCAGGCGTTTGCCGTCGCCATGGACGTCTCCAGCGAAGCACAGGTCGACAAGGGCGTGGCGGACGCGGCGGCCCACTTCGGCGGCATCGATATCCTGATCAGCAACGCGGGCATCCAGATCATCAGCCCCGTCGTCGACTACCCGTTCGATCAATGGAAAAAGATGCTGGCCATTCACATGGACGGCGCCTTCCTCACCACGCGCGCCTGCATGCGCGAAATGATCAAGGCGGGCCGCGGCGGCGCCATCATCTACATGGGTTCCGTGCACTCGCATGAAGGCTCGCCCTTCAAGAGCGCTTACGTTGCCGCCAAGCACGGCCTGCTGGGGCTGGCCAAGGTGGTGGCCAAGGAAGGCGCGAAGGACGGCATCCGCGCCAACGTCATCTGCCCCGGCTTCGTGCGCACGCCGCTGGTCGACAAGCAAATCCCGGAGCAGGCGGCCCAGCTGAAGATCACGGAAGAGGAAGTGATCAAGAACGTGATGCTGAAAGAAACCATCGACGGCGAATTCACCACCACGCAGGACGTCGCGCAAACGGCCGTCTTCCTGGCGGCCTTCCCGTCGACGGCGCTGAGCGGCCAGTCGATCGTCGTCAGCCACGGCTGGCACATGCAGTAATGGTGGCACCCGCCCGCATCGGCTGCGCGGCGCCCTGTGCGGCCGGCGATGCTCGCCGTACCCTGGTACGGCCGCGCGTCTCGGCCACACCTCGCCGCCGCTCGCGATGATGTGGGCGGGTGCTTTAGCGTGAGCATATCAATCTTCCTGCACCTGCCCGAAAGTCTCTCCATTGCACGACAATACTTACCGCCACCCGCGCGCGGGCCGTTGCGGCCGGCTGCTTGCGGCGCTCGCCAACAGCACGCGTTTTGCCCACATGCGCCAGGCCGTCATGGCGCGCCTGCCTTTCCTGACCCTGCACAGCGACGTGCGCGATGTCGTGTACGTGAACTGGCTGGTCGATGCCCATGCAGCGCAGCAACTGATGCCTGCCGGCGTGACCCTGTGGCAGCGCGACGGCAAGACCCCGTTCACGGTGCTGACCTACCGCCACGGGCATTTCGGCCCGGCCCTGCTGGGACCGTTGCGCCGGCTGCTGCCGTCTCCGCTGCAAAGCAACTGGCGTTTGTACCTGGAGCACACGCCGCCGGGCGCGCCCGCCATGCCCTGCGTATATTTCCTGAAAAATATCATGGACAGTCTGCCGCATGCGCTGGGCACGCGGCTATTCAGCGACATCCTGCCCACGCACCTGGCCGCCGACATGACGCATGCAGTGACGGCCACGCAGGCGCGCTGCACGATCGCGCCCGGCGCCGGCAGCGCGCCCACGCTCGACATCCAGGCACATATTGCTGAAGACAAGACCCTCGATGCCGACTGGCAGCACCTGTTCGGCAACTGGCGCGACGCCGTCGCCTTCCTCGCCTGCCAGGATGCGGCTGTCGCTGCAGTACCGCGCAACGGCAGGCTGGTCTTCGGCGAAATCGACCTGCCCGTTGATCTGGATCAAGTGCAAGCGCTGACGGCCTCGCGCGCCGACTGCGGCTTGCTGGCGCAGCTGCCGCCGGTGTCAACGCCGCTGGCCTTTCTCGTGCCCAACGTTTCCTTCAAGGCATTGTCAGAGCGCCTGCTGTAGCGCGGCGGCGCTCGGGCGGGCGCAGGGGCGTGGCCGCACTTGCCTGGCCGCCGCGCCGCCGTTCCAGCTTGAACAGGGCCATCGCTTGCTCGAGCTGCAAGGTCTGGTCTTGCAGCGAGGCCGAAGCGGCCGCCGATTCTTCCACCAGCGCCGCGTTCTGCTGCGTCACTTCATCCATCTGCGTGACGGCCATATTCACTTGACCGATGCCGTGGCTTTGCTCGCGCGAGGCCGAGGCGATTTCCGCCATGATGCCGTGCACGCCCTGCACGGCGCCCAGCATTTCGGCGCTGCTGGCGCCTGCCTGCTGCGCCAGCTTCGCACCCGCCTGCACCTGTTCGAGCGACGCCGTGATCAGCTGCTTGATTTCCGTCGCGGCCGCCGCGCTGCGCTGCGCCAGGCTGCGCACCTCGCCCGCCACGACGGCGAATCCGCGCCCCTCATCGCCCGCGCGCGCCGCTTCCACGGCCGCATTCAAGGCGAGGATATTCGTCTGGAAGGCGATGCCTTCGATGATGCCCGTGATATCGCCGATCTTCTTCGACGAAGCGTCGATTTGCTCCATCATGGTGACCACCTGACCGACGATCTCGCCGCCGCGCCCGGCCAGGCCGTGCACCTTGCCCGCCATGTCGCTGGCCTGCACGGCATTGCCGCTATTTTGCTGCACCGTGGCGGCCAGCTGTTCCATGCTCGACGCCGTCTGCTGCAGGGCCGACGCCTGCGCTTCCGTGCGCCCCGACAAGTCCAGGTTGCCGGCGGCGATTTCCTGGCTGGCCGTGCTGATGCGCAGGAAGTTGCCGCGCACATCGCCGACGATGGAATGCAGGTTGACGCGCAGCTGGCGCAGCGAGCGCAGCAACTGCCCCATCTCGTCGCGCCGCGTGGTGTCGAGCTCGCCCGTCAGGTCGCCGCCCGCCATCACGTCGCACGCCTGGCGCGCCTGCCGCAGCGGCTGCAGCACGGCGCGATGCAGGCTGAACCAGAAATACAGGGTCGTGCATACGGCCACCATCGACAGGCCCGTCAGCCAGCCAGCTGCGCGGGCCGGCAGCCAGCCCGCATTGCCGGCCAGTTGCAGCAGCAGGACCGCCGTCAGCAAGCCCAGGTTCCAGCCGATGCGCTTGCCCAGCGCCAGGTCGCGCAAGCTCGCCAGCCGCGCCAGCCAGCCCGTGCGCACGGCCGTGCCCTGGCGGATGACGGTGCCGCCGGCCTGCCCCGCCTTGATGCGCGCGTACAGGGCGGCCGCCTGCGCCACCTGCTGGCGCGTGGGCTTGGTGCGCACGGACATGTAGCCGACGGCCACGCCATCCTCGACCACCGGCGTGACATTCGCCAGCACCCAGTAGTAATCGCCGTTCTTGCAGCGGTTCTTCACCATGCCGCTCCACGAGCGCCCGGAGCGGATGGTGGACCAGAAATCGGCAAACGCTTCCACCGGCATGTCCGGATGGCGCAGGATGTTTTGCGGCGCGCCGATCAATTCCTCGGCGCTGTAGCCGCTGACGGCGATGAAATACGGGTTTGCATACGTGATATTGCCTTGCAAGTCGGTAGTCGAGACGATGGTCTCGGTATCGCTCAGATTGATCTCGGTATCGCTGACGGGAAGATTGAGTCGCATGGTCGGATCCTTGGCTGTAGCCCGTGCAGGCACGGGGGAAAGGGCAGATGCGGGACGGCAGAAAGCCGGCGGCAGTCTGCACCGATACATTAATTTTAATATTTAATTATTAATTTAAATGGGCAATTTTTACTTGCTGAATTGCCTTGCGAATCTGCAAAGATTGCAGGTGGCGGCGCGGCCGCTGGGGGGATGGAGAAAGCGATGCCGGAACAGCGTGACTGTCCCGGCGGCAAACAGCGATGCGTTTAACGGGGCACGTAGCGCCAGCCCGTGCTCTCCAGCATGAACGTCAGTTCCGTCTTGATGTCTTCGGGGCGGCTCGGCACGCTCAGCGCCGTATCGCACACCAGGTAACCCGTCTTGCGCTTGACTTCGCACTCGTTGATGGCCTTGACCTGCATGGTCGTCTGCGCTTCCTGCATCTGCACATCCTTGGCCGCTTCCGGATCGCGCGCCACTTCTTCCTTGGCCCAGGCGCGTATCATCGCTTGCGCTTCGGCCGGCGACGGTCCCGCGAACTTGGCGTTCTTGCGCTCGACGCCGACCCAGGTACCGTTCTCGTTACGCAGCGGCAGCACCATAAAGCCGTCGCGCATGCCGGCGCTCATGGCGACCAGGCACACCACTTCGCCTTGCACTTCCTGCGACGCCTGGCAGCCCTGCAGGCTGGTAACCTTGACGGCGATCGGTATCGGCATGGCCGATTGCATCTTGGCTTGGGTCTTGACCACGCCCGCCTGCACGGCGGCGTGGATTTGTTCGAGCGTCGGCGTGCTTGCCGCCTGGGCTGGCAGGGTGGCGAACAGGGCGGCGGCGGTCAGGGCGAGGGAAGTCAGGCGCATGGAAAAGTAAAAAGTCAGTGTCAGGAGGCCGGCAGTCTAGCACTTTCCATAAAAGCAGCTGTTTCTGTAGGGAATTATCCCTCGGCAGCCGGCGCGAGAAAGGCGCCGCCTGCGTCCGCCTGTCCGCGCAGGCGCAGGCCGATGGCGCGCAGCATCTCGACCAGTGCCTTCAGGCGCAGGCCCTCGTCCGTCAGCCGGTATTCCACCTTGACGGGCACTTCCGCGTAAATCGTGCGCGTCAGCAAGCCGGCCTCTTCCAGCGCGCGCAAGTCCAGGGTCAGCATGCGCTGCGAGATATTCGGCACGGCGCGGCGAATTTCGCTGAAGCGCTTCGGCCCCGCCATCAGATAGCTGAGCAGCACGATCCGCCAGCGGCCGCCCAGCAATCGCATGGCTTCTTCCACGGCGCAGCCGGAAACATTGTCTTTCATGTGGATGCCCTGTTGGTATAAAAAATGTACCTATACCACATTATTCTGCCTTCTTCCAAATAGTAACCATGTCGATTAGACTGCCCTTCCCTCGTTTGCACGGAATCACGCCATGGTAAGCACCCTGATCTACAGTGTCCCTTTCGGCTGCTCGTTTGCCGCCATCGTCGCCCTCGAGTGGAGCGGCCTGCCCTATCGACTGGCCCGCGTCGAAGCGCGCGACCCAGCCAGCAAGCAGCATCCCGCCTTCCTCGCCATCAATCCATTGAGCCAGACGCCGGCCCTGCTCACGCACCCGGGCGCGCCGCTGCTGGAAAGCATGGCGATTTTGCTGCATATCGCCGCCCGCGCGCCGCACAGCGGCCTGGGTTTTGCGCAAGGCACGCCCGCCTGCGACCGCCTGAACAGCGTACTGTCGTTTCTGCACACGAGCTTTCACGCCGCCTTCATGCCCGCCTTCCAGGCCGCGCGCGCGGCAGACGGCGATGCGCGCGCGGTCGTCTGGCGCGAGATGGCCGTCGAAAAGGTGAACCAGGGCCTGGCCCACCTCGAGCGCCTGCTCGCCGGCCGCGCCTGGCTCGCCTCGGACACGGCACCGACCATCGCCGACGCCTACCTTGCCGCCACGGCGCGCTGGGCCGAACCGCTGCGGCTGGCGCGCCTGGCCGACTATCCGCACGTGGCGCGCGTGCTGGCGGCACTCGAAGACGACCCCGGCGTGCGCTTTGCCCACGCCATCGAAGACGGCTTGCCGGCGACAAGCCGGGGTGGTTTCCACGGCCATGTGGCGCTTGACCAACTGGCAGCGCCGGCCAGCTAACCGGCGGTCAACTCCCGCAGAAGCCGCCTCTTTATTGCTATGATGTCGGGCTGCCGGCGGTACTGCCGGCCTCGTCAATACCATATCGATAACGTCGCATTATAAAAACGGGAGTTTGAATGAGTTTACGTCTGCTGCTCTTGGGAGCATTCAGTGCCGCCATGGCCACCACCGCCGCCGCTGCGGAACCCGCGCCGGCCGCGCCGCGCGGTTTCACCGTCGAAGACATGGTCGCCATGGAGCGCGTCGGCAGCCCCGTGCTGTCGCCGGACGCCACGCGCGTCGTCTACACGGTGCGCAGCACCAACCTGGACAAGAATCGCGGCAATACGCAGCTGTGGCTGATCGACCTGCGCGCACCCAACGCGGCGCCGCGCCAGCTCACGCGCAGTGAAGCGAGCGCCAGCGATCCGCAATGGTCGCCGAACGGCGATGCCATCTACTTCCTGTCCGGCCGCTCCGGCTCCTCGCAAGTATGGCAGCTGCCCTTGAACGGCGGCGAAGCGGCCAAGGTCACCGACCTGCCGCTCGACGTCGACACCTACCGCCTGTCGCCGCAGGGCGACCGCCTGGCCTTCAGCATGGGCGTCTACCTCGATTGCGCGGACCTCGCCTGCACGAAGAAGCGCCTCGATGACAAAGCGAAAAACAAGGCCAGCGGCATGGTCTACGACCAGATGTTCGTGCGCCACTGGGATACCTGGGCCGACGGCCGCCGCAACGCGCTGTACTCGGCGCCCATCGACGCCACCGGCAAGGTCAGCGCCGCGCCCGTCAGCCTGAGCGGCACCCTGGATGGCGACGCGCCATCCAAACCATTCGGCGACAACGGCGAATACCACTTCAGCCCGGACGGCAAGACGGTCGCCTTCTCGGTGCGCGTGGCCGGCCGCACGGAATCGTGGTCGACCAACTTCGACGTCTACACGATCCCGGCCGCCGGCGGCCAGGCGCCGCGCAATCTCACGGCCGACAATCCGGCCTGGGATGCGAAAGCCACGTACTCGCCCGATGGCCGCACGCTCGCATATGTCGCCATGACCAAGCCGGGCTTCGAGGCCGACCGCTTCCACCTGGTCTTGATGGATGTCGCCACGGGCAAGAAACGCACCGTGGCCGATGACTGGGACCGCTCCGTGGCCGACTTCCGCTGGACGCCGGACGGCAAGGCCTTCCTCGTCGCCGCCGACGACGTGGGCCAGCACCGTCTGTTCCACATCGACGCCGCCAGCGGCAAGGTCAGCGCCCTGACGGGCAAGGGCGCCGTCGGCGACTTCGACGTGCGCGGCAATACCATCGTGCTGGCGCAGGCAAACCTGGCCTCGGGCGCGCAGCTGTACACGCGCAAGCTCGACGCCAAGTCGGAAACGGCGCCGATGGTCCAGCTGACGAAGCAGAATGCGCAAGCGCTGGCCAACGTGCGCTTCGGCGAATATGAGCAGTTCTCGTTCGCCGGCGCGAATGGCGAAACCGTCTACGGCCACGTCATGAAGCCGTGGAACGCCAAGGCCGGTGAAAAGTACCCGATCGCCTTCCTCGTCCATGGCGGCCCGCAAGGCAGCTTTGGCAATAGCTGGAGCTACCGCTGGAACCCGCAGGTGTATGCGGGCGCCGGCTACGCCACCGTCTTCATCGACTTCCACGGCTCGACCGGCTACGGCCAGAAGTTCACGGACTCCATCAGCGGCGACTGGGGCGGCAAGCCGCTGGTCGACCTGCAGAAAGGCCTGGAAGCGGCGACCAAGAAGTTCCCATGGCTGGACCGCGAACGCAGCTGCGCGCTGGGTGCCTCGTACGGCGGCTACATGATGAACTGGATCGCCGGCAACTGGCCGGACGGCTTCAAGTGCCTGGTCAACCACGACGGCGTGTTCGACAACCGCGGCATGGCTTACGCGACGGAAGAACTGTGGTTCACCGAGTGGGAAAACGGCGGTCCGTACTACGACGCGCCGGCCAAGCACGAGCAGTTCAATCCCGTCAACTTCGTGAAGAACTGGAAGACGCCGATGCTGGTGGTACAGGGCGACCTGGACTTCCGCATCCCTACCGCGCAAGGCCTGGGCACCTTCACGGCGCTGCAGCGCCAGGGCATCCCGAGCAAGCTGCTGGTCTTCCCCGATGAAAACCACTGGGTGCTGAAACCGGCCAATTCGCTGCTGTGGCATCACACGGTGCTCGATTGGTTGAATACGTACACAAAGAAATAAGCAGGTGAATGTCGGATTACGGCCTTTGGCCTCGGCGGCCCCGCCTAATCCGACCTACGTTCGCTCTTCATAACAAAAAAGCCGCACGGTGCATCCCAGCACCGCGCGGCTTTTTTCATGCGTAGGTCGGATTAGCGGCGCGCGCGCCGCGTAATCCGACACATCCACCATCGTTCAATACGCAGTGAGCGCCTTGGCGAACTTCACGATCCACAGCCGGCTTGGACGTTCGCGGTCGTCGCCGCGCGCCACGCGGATGGTGTTGGCCGCGTTGCAGCCGGCCGCGCTGCTGGTGACGATGGTGCCGTTGGCGTCGACCGTGCACTTGGTCACGTCGGCGTCCTTCACTTCCACGCCGTTGGCGTCATACACCTTGGTTTTCAGCCCGAAGTCGTTGTCGTTGGCCAGCGCGATGGTGGAGTCGTCGACCAGGGTCAGGCCTTCGGCCTTTTCCGCCGCCCAGCCGATGGCGTTCAAGTCCAGCAGCAGGGTTTTCTTCAGCGGCGTGACGGCCGCCCAGTCGGCGCCGTTGACGGCCACGCCGCCCATGCTGCTCTTCTCGAGGTCCGAGCTGGCGGCATTGTAGGCGGCGGCCGAGATATCGGTGGCGCCCTTCAATTCGACCAGCATCAGCTTGTTGAATACCTTGCCCGACGGCGCGGCGCCCTGCTCGATGACGAGAAACTTGCCGCCGCCCAGCGCCACCATGTCGCCCAGCTTGGCGTTGCCCGTGCGGCCATCCTGGTAGTCGGCCGCGTTGAGAGGATACGCAAACATCTTGCCGCTGGTGCCCGCCACCGGGTCGAATTCGATCCAGCGCGTGAAGCGGGCGAAGCGCTCGACCTGCTCGGCCTTTTTCGTCACCGAGTACATGGCCGTGCCGTCCGTCAGGGGGCTTTGCAGGAAGGCGTACAGCTTGTCGTTGCTCGCGTCGAGCGTCATGCCTTCCATGCCGCGGTTGGCGCGGCGCTTGGCGAACAGCGCCGGCAAGCCCTTGCCCGGTTCATACTTGGCCTGGATGACGCCCGTGGCCGCGTCGATCTTGATGATGAAGGGGCCATATTCGTCGGACACCCACAGCGCGTTGCGCTTGGCGTCGACGACGATGGACTCCGAATCGAGGCCGCCCGCATTGAAGACGGCCTTGCCGCTTGCATCGAACTTCATCGCATCCATGACGGGAATCTCGGCCGAATTGCCCACCGCGCCCACGGGCACGGGCAAGCCCGAGCTGTTGACGCTGGCCGATACCTTGATCGGCGTTGACGAGGCCAGGACGGCGCCGTTCTTGCCTACCGTGATCACGCCAAACGAGGGCGTGAAGCTGGGCGAGGGGAAGATCTTGCTGCCGATGGTGCCCTTGCCCGATGGATCGGGCACCAGCGGGCCATCGCCGTTCGGGCCGCGGTCCGTCAAGCCATAGAATTCCAGGTCGCCGTTTGCATTCTTGCCCTTGTAGGCCAGGCCCGAGCCATACGATGGCAGGAAACCGTTCGGGAACTCGCCCTTGATCTTCGCGTTCGCGCCTTCGTACGGCACATAGAATTTGTCGGCCGCCTGGATCTGGTAGCGCGTCACCGTCACTTTCACTTCGCCGACGGGATTGGCCTGCGTCAGCGCTTCGTTGACGGGAGCGCCGGCTTTCGACGCCAGCGTGTCTTCGAAATGCTCGCGCACGAGGGCGCGGCGTTCCGCATCGACGCCGCGGGCGGCGAATTTCGCGCCCAGGCCGGCCAGGTGCCCGGCCAGCGCCGTGTTGAAGACGGCCGGCGCGGCGGCAAAGTCCAGCGTCTTGCCGGCCAGCGCCGCCTTCACTTCGGCCGTGAGCTTGATGCCGTTCGACGGATCGC
The DNA here is from genome assembly GCF_030397695.1 of Janthinobacterium sp. SUN118. Classification (NCBI taxonomy): domain Bacteria; kingdom Pseudomonadati; phylum Pseudomonadota; class Betaproteobacteria; order Burkholderiales; family Oxalobacteraceae; genus Janthinobacterium; species Janthinobacterium sp. SUN118. The sequence continues at coordinate 483,097 of NZ_JAPUBV010000004.1, forward strand.
TGTCCTCGTCGAGCAATTGCAGCGCCATCAGGCGGTTGACGACCTTGTCGTCCGCCACATTCGTGCTGGCGGCCAGCGCCAGCGGCGTGACGATGGCGCCGCACGGCGCCGATCCGAGGGCCAGGCCGCCCACGCTGAACGCCACCGTGTCGCCAGGATTGCAGGTGAATTCGCCTTTGGCGTTGGTGCTGGCCTTGGCCGCGCTGCCCGCCACGTAATCGAGGCCTTCCACCGCGCCGTCGAGGAACACGCCCGTCTGCGCCACCGGCTTGGCCGGTTCATTGTGGCTGTCGCTGCCGCCGCAGGCGGCCAGGGTCAGGCTGGCGGCCAAGGCCAGCAGGGTCAGTTTCGGGGTCGACGTTACAGCAGTGTTCATGCATTCCTCGGCTAGGGTGGGGATTCAAGCCGTGGAGAGTAACTGGGCAAAATGACAAGCCGATGACAGCCTTCAGGAGGCCTGTGGCGTATCCGCCACGGGTCCGCCGATGCCGCCGAAGCGGCCATCGGCCTGGCGCCGGAATTGCTTGGGCGTGACGCCCTTCACCTGCAGGAAGCGGCGGTTGAAATTGGCCACGTTCTGGAAGCCCACGTCGTAGCAGACGTTCGACACGTACTGGTCGGTATCCATCAGCAGCTGGCACGCCTTGTTGATGCGCAAACGGCTGACGAAATCCGTGAAGCTGTTGCCCGTCGCCTTGCGGAAGAAGCGCGAGAATTTACTCAGCGACATGCCCACCTGCTCGGCGAGCATTTCCGCCGAAATCGGTTCGCGGTAGTTGTCCGTGATGTAGTTGAGCACCGAATTGACCTTGGCCAGGGTGGCGTCGTCATCGTACGAGCGCAGGGAAGCGCTCGACAGCAACCGGTAGTTGGCCGTGCGCGCCAGTGTGCTCATCAGTTGCACAAATTCCGCGAAGCGCTCGGCGCCGTGCGTGGCGCGGATGCGCGCCAGATGGCGCTGCGCCTCCTGGCCCATGCCGAAAAACTCCACGCCATAGCTGGAACGCTCGAGCAGCGGCAGCAGCTCGCGCAGTTCGGGGATGACGCGCGCGGCGCCGGCCAGCGGCGCGTGGGCAAACTGCACGATCATGTCGCGCAGGGCCACGCCGCCTTCCGGCACGACATTCGAGATCCAGTTATGCGGCAAGCGGGGGCCCGTCAGCACCAGGTGGCCGGGCGAGAATTCGCCGATATAGTCGCCCACGAACAGGCGTCCGCTGGTGGCGACGATCAGGTGCAGCTCGTACTCCTCGTGGCAGTGCCAGCGCACGCGCGAACTGGGATAGCCGTGTTCCAGGTAATTGATGATGCCGTCGTAGCTTTCGCGCTCCAGTTCGGGCGCCTTGCGCTCGCCGTCCTTCTGCCATTGGTGTTCCATGCTCGTCTCTCTCGGGCTGTCCCCGCCCGTGCCATCCAATGTACCTCAAAAAGCCTCACTCGCCAAAACGGCCCAGCGCCTGCTGGCGGAATTCCTTCGGCGTCATGCCCTTCAACTCCAGGAAGCGCCGGTTGAAGTTGGCCACGTTGTTGAAGCCCGCCTCGTAGCAGATGTTGCTGACGTAGCGCTCCGTCTCCATCAGCAGCTGGCACGCCTTGTTGATGCGCAGGCGGTTGACGAAGTCCGTGAAGCTGTTGCCGGTGGCGCTGCGAAAAAAGCGCGAAAACGTCCGCTCGGGCATGTCCACCTGCTCGGCCAGCTGTTTCAGCGAAAACTGGCTGCTGTAATTGTGCACGATGTAGTTGATGGCGGAACTGATGCGCGCCAGCGCCACGTCGTCGTCGCTCGACTGCATCGGCACCGTCGACAGCAGCTGGTAGTCGCTGGTCTGCGCCAGCTCGCCCAGCAAGGTCAGGAATTCGATGAAGCGCGGCAGGCCGCTCGTGTCGCGGATGCGCTGGAAGCGCCGCAGCGACTGCTCGCTGGCGCCGAAGAACTCCACGCCGTGCAGGGCGCGCTGCAGCAGCGGAAAGATACCCTTCAGTTCGGGGATGGCGGCCGCCATCGAGGCCAGCGGCGGATGGCCGAACTGGATCACCATGTCGCGCAGGGCCACGCCCTCGGGCGGCGTGTCGAGCGAGACCCAGTTGTGCGGCACGCGCGGCCCCGTCAGCACCAGGTGGCCGGGCGTGAACTGGCCGATGTAGTCGCCGACGAAGACCTTGCCGCTCGATTCGACGATCAGGTGCAGCTCATACTCGTCATGGTAATGCCAGCGCACCAGCGAATTCGGAAAGCCGTGCTCGAGGTAGCGGATGAAGCCGAAACTGCCTTTCGGCTCGAAGCCGGGCGTGGCGTCGCGCTGCTGTTCCAGCTCCATCTGCGGCTGCGGATACTCGGCCTTGCGTGCCATGGCGCGCCCTCCCCTCAGCTGACGGCCTGTTCCAGCGCGGCGCGCGCGCCCAGCCCGTACAGGCTGGCCAGCGACTGCCCCACCGCCTGCGTGAACGCGGGCGTGTCGCTCAAGTCGCCGAACAGCTCGCGCAGCGACAGCAGCGCCGCGGCATCCGCGCCGCCCTGCAGCGCCAGCGCGCGCAGGCGCGCCGCATACGGATCGTTCAGGGGCATGTCGCGCCCCTGCTCGTCGTGGCCTTCCAGGTAGCGGAACCAGCATGCCACCGTGAAGGCCAGCAGCTTGATGGCACCGCCCTTGGCCAGCGCCTCGCGCACGGAGGGCAGCACGAATTTCGGGATGCGCGCCGAGCCTTCCGTGCCGATGCGCGCCAGCTGGTCGCGCACGGCCGGGTTCGAGAAGCGCTCGACCAGCGTATTTTTGTACTGCGCCAGGTCGACGCCCTCCACCGCGTCGAGCAGGGGCGTGACTTCCTCGTCCATCATGCGCCGCACGAGCGCGCGGATGCCAGGGTCGGCCATCGCTTCATGCGCATACGTGTGGCCCAGCTGCATGCCAATGTAGCACAGGGCCTGGTGGCTGGCATTGAGCAGGCGCAGCTTCATTTTTTCATACGGCAGCACATCGTGCGTCATCTGCGCGCCCACCCGTTCCCAGGCGGGACGGCCGTGCGGGAAGTCATCCTCGATGACCCATTGGCGGAACGGCTCGCACACGACGGGCCAGGCGTCGACGATGCCAAACGTGTCGCGCACCAGCGCCCGGTGTTCATCCGTGGTGGCCGGCGTGATGCGGTCGACCATGCTGTTGGGGAAGCTGCAATGCGTGGCCAGCCAGCGCGCCAGCTCCAGGTCGCGCAGGGCGACAAAGGCCAGCAGCATCTTGCGCGTCACGTCGCCATTGTTTTGCAGGTTATCGCAGGACATGATGGTAAACGGCGGCAAGCCGCGCGCATGGCGCAGGGCCAGGGCGGCGGCCAGGTAGCCGAACGAGCAGCGCGGCGCCTGCGGGTGCACCAGCTCGTAGACGATGTCGGCATGCGCCGCGTCAAACTCGCCCGTGCCCTGGTTGACGTAGTAGCCGCCTTCCGTGATGGTCAGCGAGACGATGCGCGTGCCCGCATCGGCCAGCTTTTCCAGCACGGCCTGCGGGTCGTCCGGCGCATACAGGTACTCGCCCACGCAGCCGATGACCCGCGCCGCATCGCCGGCCGCGCTGCGCTCGACCACCGTATACAAGCCGTCCTGCGACTGCATGGCGTCGCGCATGGCCGCATCGCTCGCCAGCAGGCCCACGCCGCAATAGCCCCACTGCGCCTGGCCTGGTACGGGCAGGGCAAGCAAGTCATCGAGGTAGACGGCCTGGTGGGCGCGGTAAAAGCCGCCCACGCCGATATGCACGATGCTGGGCACGAGCCTCTCGCGCGCATACGCGGGCACGGCGACGCCGGCCGGCAGCCGCGCCAGGTGCGCCTGTTTCAATACGATGGCAGCCATTACAGCGCTCCTTTCGCCGCCGCATAGGTCTTGCCGGCGCGGTCGAAATAATGGACGAAGCCCGGCTCGAACGTCAGGTGCGTCTGCTGGCCCGGCTGCAGGCTGCTGCGCTCGGCGCCGCGCGACACCAGCTGCACATTGTTCGGCAGGCGCACATAGGTCAGCGTTTCCACGCCCAGCGATTCGACCAGGTCGACGGTGACGGGCACGCTGCCCGGCTGCGCCGCGCCCAGGTGCACGTGTTCGGGGCGGATGCCGACAAAGCCGTCGGCCTGCGCCGCGCTGCCCGCCTGCGCCAGCAGCTGCGGCGCGGCGTCGGCCGGCACCACGTTCATGCTGGGCGTGCCGATGAATTGCGCGACGAAGCGGTTGGCGGGACGGTCGTACAGTTCCAGCGGCGAGCCATGCTGCTCGATCTGGCCGTCGCGCAGCACCACTACCCTGTCGGCCAGGGTCATGGCCTCGACCTGGTCGTGCGTGACGTAGATGGTGGTGGCGCCCAGTTCGCGGTGCAGCTTGGCGATCTCGATGCGCGTCTGCACGCGCAGGGCAGCGTCCAGGTTCGACAGCGGCTCGTCGAACAGGAACACTTTCGGGTCGCGCACGATGGCGCGGCCGATGGCCACCCTCTGGCGCTGGCCGCCCGACAGCTCTTTCGGCGTGCGCTCCAGGTAGCGCCCCAGGTCGAGGATGGCGGCCGCCTTGTCGACTTTCTCGCGAATGATGGCCGCATCGACGCCGGCCAGCTTCAAGGCGAACGACATGTTCTGGAACACCGTCATGTGCGGGTACAGCGCATACGACTGGAACACCATCGCCAGGTCGCGCTTGGACGACGGCAGGGCCGTGATGTCGCGCCCGTCGAGCGCCAGCTTGCCGCCGTCGATCGGTTCCAGGCCCGCGATCAGGCGCAGCAATGTTGATTTTCCACAACCGGACGGTCCCACGAAGACGACGAACTCGCCCTGCCGGATTTCCAGGTCGATGCCCTTGATGGCGCGGTGTTCGCCAAAGAATTTTTCGATGTTGCTCAGTTGAAGGTAAGCCATGATTTGTCTCAATTCTGATTTGTTTTCGATGCTTTCAGAAACCGTCGCGAGCGGTTCACGTTCGGTGTGAGTCGCGGAGCCGTGCGGATGCACAGTGAGCGACGGAGAGCCGAACTCGGGCCGCGCAGCAGGTTTATGGAGGCATCATTTATTTGACGGCGCCGAAGGTCATCCCCTGCACCAGTTGTTTCTGGCAGAACCAGCCCAGCGCCATGATCGGGGCGATGGCCATCAGCGAGGCGGCCGACAATTTGGCCCAGAACAAGCCTTCCGGACTGGAGTAGGAAGCGATGAGCCAGGCCAGCGTGCCCGCGTTGGAAGCGCCCAGGTTCAGCGACCAGAACGATTCATTCCACGACCACACCATGCACACGAGGGCCGTGGAGGCGATGCCGCCCACGGACAGCGGCAGCACGACGTGGCGGAATTCGTCCCAGACGGTGGCGCCATCCATGCGCGACGCCTCCAGAATTTCGCGCGGCAGCTCCTTCATGCTCGTGTACAGCAGCCAGATCATGATGGGCAGGTTCATCAGCATGAACATGATGGTCAGGCCGATGCGCGTGTCGAGCAGGCCGAAGTACTGGTAGCAGATATAGATGGGCATCAGGGCGCCCACGCCGGGCATGTAGCGCGAGCTGAGCATGAATTTCAGCAAGCCGATGGTGCCGCCCGTGGGGAAGAAGGCCATCGAATACGCGGCCGGAATGGCGATCAGCAAGCCGATGGCCGTCGACACCACGCTGGTAAACAGCGAGTTCCATGCGTAGCCGAAGTAATTGTCGCGCGCCAGCACTTCGCGGAAGCTGTCGAGCGTGGGCGTGAAGAACAGCAGCGGCGGCGTGGAAATGGCTTGCCCTTCCGTCTTGAAGGCCATCAGGCCCAGCCAGAAGATGGGGAAGAACAGCAGCAGCGCGAACAGCCAGGCGGCGGCCGTGCGGCCATACAGATTGAGTTTGCTATGCATCAAGGTCTCCTTATTTCGACAGGTTCTTGCCGATGACGCGCATCAGGAAGAAGGCGGCGATGTTGGCGATGAGCACGGCGAACAGCGCACCGGCCGAAGCCGCTCCGACGTCATAGGACAGCAGTGCCTGCTGGTAAATCATGAAGGTGATGGTGGTCGTATCGAAGCCGGGACCGCCGCCCGTGGTGGTAAAGATTTCCGCAAAGATCGACAGCAGGAAAATCATCTCGATCATCAGCACCACCGAGACGGCGCGGCCCAGATGGGGAATGTAGAGGTAGCGCAACTGCTGCACGTAAGTGGCGCCGTCCATGCGCGCCGCTTCCAGCTGTTCGCGGTCCATCGACTGCAAGGCCGTCATGAAGATCAGGCAGGCAAACGGCAGCCATTGCCACGAGACCATCATGATGATCGAGAACAAGGGGTGGGACGACAGCCAGTCGACGGGCGTCAGGCCAAAAAAGATGCTGATCTGCGCGAACAGGCCGTAAATCGGGTTGAGCAGCATGTTCTTCCACATCAGGGCATTCACGGCCGGCATGACGAGGAAGGGAGAAATCAAGAGCACGCGCACGATGGCGCGCCCGGGAAACGCTTCGTTGATCAGCAAACCCAGCGCGGCACCGAGCACCACCGTGATCAGCATGACGGAAAACAGCAGGGTGAAAGTATTCTGCAACGCCGGCAGGAAAGAGGCATCGGTAAAGAAAAAATGGAAGTTGGCCAGGCCATGGAAGGGATGGCCGCTCGGATCGAGCATGGAATAGCGCACGAACGCGTAATACAGCGTGATCAGCAGCGGGATCACGGAAATGACGGAGACGGCGACCACGGCCGGCGTCAGCAAAGTCCGGGGGATAATGCGTTTCATAATGTTCTCTTGGGACAGGTGAACCGATAACCCGCAAAGCTAAAGTACCGGGATCGGACCCTCAGGGTCCGCCCCCAGATTTATGCCGTTGGGGTACGCAAACTATGCAGCAGGCTTACTTGTAGTACCCACCCTTGCGCATCTCTCGCTCGGCCGTCTGCTGCGACAGTTCCAGCGCCTTCTCGACGCTGATCTTGCCCAGCAGTGCGGCCGCCATCTGCTGACCGGCCGCCACGCCGATCACCTGGAATTCGGGGATCGATGCGAATTGCACGCCCACGTATGGCGACGGCGGCAAGGTGCTTTGCACGGCGCGCGTGGTGGCCAGGGCCTTGCCTTCGGCGGCCGCGAATTTCGCCACCTTCTGGAACTCGGGGCTGGCGTAGGTGGACTTGCGCGTGCCCGTCGGCACGTTGGCCCAGCTGGTTTCCTTGGCAACCAGTTTCACGTAATCGGGCGACGTGGCCCAGTTGATGAAGCGCTGCGCTTCATTCGGGTGCTTCGAGCTCGATGGAATGGCCAGCGACCAGATCCACAGCCAGTTGGCGCCCCGCTCCGTCACGCCCACGGGCGACTGGGCAAATGCGACCTTGTCGGCCACCTTGCTTTGCTTCGGATCCGTGATGAAGGAAGCGGCAATCGTCGCGTCGATCCAGATGCCGCACTTGCCCTGGTTGAACAGCGCGAGGTTTTCATTGAAGCTGTTGGCGGCCGCGCCCGGCGGGCCGTACTTCTTCATCAGGTCGACGTACATGTTGACCGCGTCCTTCCACGGCTTGCTGGTGAATTGCGGTTTCCACTGCATGTCGAACAGCTGGCCGCCGTAGGAATTGGCCATGGTGGTGATCAGGGCCATGTTGTCGCCCCAGCCCGGCTTGCCGCGCAGGCAGATGCCGTACACGCCGTTGGCCGGATCGTGCAGCTTGGCCGCCACGTCGCGCAACTGGTTCCACGTCGGACGGTCCTCGATGGTCACGCCCGCCTTTTTGACCAGGTCGCTGCGGTACATGATCATCGAGCTTTCGCCATAGAACGGCGACGCGTACAGCTTGCCGTCGCCGGAGAGTCCCTCGCGGATGGCGGGCAGCAAATCGTCGATATCGTACTTGGCATCCGGCTTGATGGGGATCAGCCAGTTTTTCTTGCCCCAGATGGGGGTTTCATACAGGCCGATGGTCATCACGTCGAACTGGCCGCCCTTGGTGGCGATGTCGGTGGTCATGCGCTGGCGCAAGACGCCCTCTTCCAGGGTCACCCACTTGAGCTTGATGTCGGGATTGGCTTGCTCGAAGAACTTGCTGAGCTTTTGCATCTCGATCATGTGGCCGTTGTTGACGGTGGCGATGACGAGATCGGTTGCGGCAAGAGCGGACGCGCTGAGGCAAAAGGCGCCGGCGCACAGCGCGGCAATGGCGGTACGTTTCATTGTGTGTCTCCAGTGTTTTTGTCGTTGGCAATGCGTGAATACTTAGCACCACGACCACAATGTAGCACCGGAACTTGATACTTTCTGATACTCCAAAACCGCAATTCAATACTCTTTTGCAGCGCCGCTATGCGCGAGAGTATCGACATTGAGTAAAAACAACACTTTGAAAGAAAGTATCGCGACTTGTTCGTTTTGTATCAGGGTGGTTAAAAATGCGCTGCTAGACTTGGTTTTCGGCATTAGACCGTGCGCGGTGGCCGCCTTTTCAGGCGCACCGCTACCACCTACATCTTTCTGGAGACCGCATGAACCGCACCGCATTGAAAACCCTGCCCGCCCTGCTCCTGGCCCTCGCCAGCGCCGCCGCCATGGCCGACCCCATGTACCCATCCGACGCCGAAGGCTTCCACGGCTACCTGCGCGCCGGCGCCGGCAGCAATACCTCCGGCGACGGCGGTTCGCAAGGTTGCTTCGGTCTGGGCGGCAATACCATGAAATATCGTCTGGGCAATGAGTGCG
>NZ_JAPUBV010000005.1:0-397866 GCF_030397695.1 Janthinobacterium sp. SUN118
CGAGCTGCGCGCCTTCGTGACCTACGGCAAATGGAACGATGCGGCCACCGCTTCGGTCAATGCGTCGAACAACGGCGGCCCGATCTACAACAACAATACCAGCGGCACCTCGTACGGTTTCCAGGTCGAGACGTGGTTTTAAGCCAGCTTAACTAACGCCAGAAACCAAAAAGGGCGGAACCGCGGTTCCGCCCTTGTCTGTTTACACTACCGTATCGCCCCTTACGGCAGCGCCACCGGCAGTTCCGGATACTCCTGCGTCAGCGCATACTTGGTGCCGCCCACGGTGACCGTGTAATTGGCCGGTCCCGAGATCGGCAACCGGTAGTTCAGGGTCAGCGCCACGGAGCCGCCCGGCGCCAGCGATTGCCAGGCGGGAATCGCGAAGCGGGCCCGGTTGTAGTTCTTCGTGAAGCCGCCGATATTGTTCGGCCCCGTGTAGCCGGCATTGATCACCGTCAAGCCGAAGCCGGACTGGTCGCTCATGTCCGACGGCGCCGACACGGGATAGTCGAACTCCACCACGGTGCCGCCCGGCAGGGTCGTGGCCGTATTGTTCTTCACCGTCATGACCGGATTGATGGGGAAGTTGCTGTCGCCCAGCTTCCAGCTGCCCAGGGTGATGCTGACGTTGGCCGCCGTGCCCGGCATGGCGATCTCGGCGCGCTTGTTGCCATATACGCCAGCCGTGCGGAAGGCCTGGTACAGCACGTCCGTCAGCGTGGTGCCCATGAAGTACTCGCCCTTGCCGCCGTTGCGCGTGGCATCCCAGGCATAGTCGCCCGCCATTTCCCAGATCATCACGCCGCCGATATTGTTGTTGACGATGTACTGGGCCTTGGCCGCGATCGACTGCGTGGTTTCCGTGGAAATGAACACTTTCTTGGTCGCATTCCACAGCCACGGCGCCACCATGGTGCTGCTGTAGTACGGCACATAGCTGCCCACCAGCGCCTTGTCGGTGACCTTATAGGCATCGAGGTAGCTCGGGACTATGCCGTTCTGCAAGTTCAGCGCGTGCCAGATGGGGTTGCCGCCGCCGGGCGTTGGCTTGCCCTGCGAGTCGAGGTCGAACCAGACGTTGTCGATGCCGGTGGCGCCCGTGCCGCACGTCTTGGTGCCGGCGCAGGTGACGGTGGAACTGATCAGCGGCGTCGTGCCCCACAGGCCGTTGGTGCCGCCCGTGACATCCTTCCAGCCCCGCGTGTAGAACGGCACGCCGATATTGATGCGTCCGGCCTGCATGGCGCCCCGGTAGTAGCGGTAGGCCCAGTCCGTGTTCAGGTAGCCGATGTTCTGGAACTGGTAGGCGTTACCGGCACGCAATTCGCCATCGTTGCCGTCGTCAAACAGCGCCGCGTTCGGCCCCACGTACTGGTTCCACGCGCCGTGCAAGTCATACGACATCAGGCTCGCGTAATCAAGGTATTTCAACCCCGACATGTTTTCCTCGCCGCGCAAGACCCAGCCCGAGGCGGAACCGGCGATGGTGAGCAGGTAATACTTGTTGTCCTGCACGGCCGCTTCATCGAGTTTCTGGCGCAGCACTTTCAACAGCACGTTGTAGCTCGTCATCAGGCCGGCCAGGCGCGGCTTCGAGACGGCAAAGTCGTTCGGATTGCCCGCTTCATTGTTGGTGGTCGGATGTTCGTAATCGACATCGACGCCATCGAAGAAGTTGTACTGGCGCACGAACGCCACCATGGAATCGGCCAGGGTGTTGATGCCGGCCGTGTTCACGCTGCCGTCCGCATTCGTCGTCGCCGTGTAGAAGCCGCCGCTGCCGGCCCAGCCGCCCACGGAAATCATCAATTTCACGCCCGGATACTTCTTCTTGTATTGCGACAGCAAGTTGAAGTGGCCCTTGTACGGCAGCGAGGGGTCCATGGCCGCCGCCGGCACGTTCGGCCAGGACAGGCCCGTATCCGGGTTGGCCGCGCCGCTGCCGATGGCGATCTTCGACGTGGCCGGATCGACGGTGGCAAACGCATAGTTCAAGTGGGTGATCTTGTCCCACGGCAGGTTATTCACCAGGTACGTGGGGCTGCCATCGACGCCCGTGCGCCAGCTGGCGAAATAGCCGACGATGCGCCGGTTCAAGCCATTGCTCAGTACTTCGCGGCCATTCGCGTCGTACACCTTGCAATACGGCACATTCGGCACGGGCGAGATCAGGCCGTCCGGACGGCAAGCCGTGGGCGTTGGCGTTGGCGTTGGCGTCGGTGTCGGCGTTGGCGTCGGCGTCGGTGTCGGTGTCGGTGTCGGGGTCGGCGTTGGCGTCGGCGTCGGCGTCGGGGTCGGCGTCGGGGTCGGCGTATCGATCACTGCCCACGGGCCCCACTGGTCGGCGGCGCTGGGGACATTACCCTGCGTCCACCACTTGGCCTTGTAGTTGACACCCTGGTAAACCACGCACTGGCCGCCCGTGTAGACGGTGGCGGCATCCCAGACGGCGCACGCCTCGACGGCGGCCAGCAGGGTGTTCGGCGTGGCAGTCGTGCCTTCCTGGCCGCCGCCGCAAGCGACGAGCACGCCGCTGAGCAAGGCCATCAATAATGCATTCGATTTCATGTGGTATCGGTCTCCGTTATGGTTGTACATCGAGAGCTGTTGCAGGCCCCTCGAGGGGCTCTTGTCAACTGTTATCCCTGGCCGGCTTGTGCTGCACTTGCTGTTACTGCAACTTCACATTCCAGTTGGCTTCCACGCATTTCACGTAGTTCCCTGCCAGCAAGGCGCTGTACGGGGTTTGATAGCTGACCAGCTGGCATTGGTTGTCGCCACCGGCGCTCCAGTTCTTTTCCCAATAGATGTTGTAGGAAGCGGAACTGGCCGGGGTGAAGCGTTGCATGTTGGCGCACGACAGCTGCTCGCCGGAATAATCCCAACCCATGTCGGCGGCAAACTGCTTGTAGTAATCGATGCGGTTTTGCGCGGCCTGCTTTTCCGTGCCCTGCCCGCATTCGGCGTTGATGATCATGATGGTGGTGGCAAAATTGTTGCCCGCGCCGGCCGTCGTATCGGCCGCGTTCGGCACCCACGTGCCGTCGAGCACATGCAGCATCGACGGTTTCGGCGGTTGCGGATAGACAAAGAAGAACGTGGCCGACGCCAGGTTCAGCCAGGTCGAGGCGACGAGATCCGGGTTTTTCAGCAGGACGGATTGATCGCCGTCATGCATCGCTTGCGAAAACGGCCCATAGTTGTAGTTGTACGACAGCTGCTTGGCGCCGCGGCCGAAATACTTCTTGAAGCTGCCGTCGGCATTCTTGCCGCATGTCCAGACCTTGTTGAAGACGGGGTCGGCGCACTCGACGTTGTAGCCGCAGCCGGCGCCCGTCTCGTCGCAGCCCAGTTCGCGCAAATACTTCAAGCCCTGGCGCCATTGCGGCAGCGGACTGCTGGCGTTATGGTCGCCTGTTTCCTGCACGAAATGCGCGAACATGGTGGCCAGGCTGTGACGGCAGATGGCATCCGCATTGCGCCCGTCGCTGTAGTCATCGCACACGGCGGGGAACTTGGCCACGGCTTGCAGGAAACGCTGGTAGGTGTAGCTGACGTCGCGCGCGGCAAAATAGTAATCCCACTTCGCTGCCGGCAGCAGGCGTTCGACGCGCTTGACGTTGAGCGGATTGCTGGCCAGGCCAGGCTGCACGGCTTCGACGGCCGTATTGCCCAGGGTGCGGATCGACGCCTTGACCTTGCGGAAGAAATCGTTGTTCGTCAGCGCCGCCTCGTTGGCCTCGGCCTGGGCCTTGGTGGGGATGCCGGGCGTGGGCGTCGGGGTTGGCGTTGGCGTTGGCGTTGGCGTGGGCGTCGGTGTCGGGGTTGGGGTTGGCGTGGTAGTATCGAGGCTCCATGGTCCCCACTGGTCGTTATTCGGCGCCGTGCCCTGCACCCACCACTTGGCGCGGTAGACCTTGCCGTCGTAGACGGCGCACTGGCCCGCCGTGTAGACGGCAGCGGCGCTCCAGGCCGTGCAATTATCGCTGGCGGCCGTGGCGGCCAGCAGGGTCGATGGGGGTTCGGTGGTGGAATTGCCGCCGCATGCGAGCAGCGCGCTGCCCAGCAGGCCAGCCATCAAAGGCGAGGCCAGCCGGCTTATTTGCCGTGTCTTCACAATGTCTCCTGAACGTTATACGAAAACTATCGAAGTAGCTTTTTATGTTGTACGTAAAGAAAGCACAGCGAAGCGTCGGCTTTCTGCACAGAGAATGCGACGCCCGAAATTGGTAGTCAAGTGGTTTTGTACAACGGTGTTTTTTACAATACCAGTGGTATTGAGCACGGCGCCGGTGCGCGATGCGGCGGCGAATGGAAGATGTGAAAAAGAGGCTTGCGCAAGGTGATGGAAAGCAATACCGCCAGGCAGCGCCGGCGCAAGTGGTATTACGGGCTTGCCGCGCCAACGGCCAGGGTTGGCGCGGCAAGCCTGGCCGACGAGCGCCGCCTTGCCGCGGCTGGACTTACCTGGACAGCACGTATTTGGCCAGCACGGCCGCGTCCGCTTCGCTGAGCTGGCTGAACGGCGGCATGGGCACGGCGCCCCATTTGCCGGAACCGCCCTGGCGGATATGCGCCGCCACGGCAGCGCCGCCATCCTTGCCCTTGTACCTGGCCGCCACCTCGGCAAAACCGGGACCGATCACGCGCTGGGCAAGGGCGTGGCAAGCCATGCAGCCATTCTCCGCCAGCAAGGTCTTCGCATCCTTGCCGTTCGTGGACGGCGCGGCGACGGCGGCGGCAGGCTTGACCGCAGCCGCGACCGTGGCGGCGGCGCCCCGCTCCGCGCCATAGGTTTTCACCAGGTAATCGACCATGGCCGGCACGTCCGCGTCGGCAAACTGCGCGCCGAACGGCTTTTTCATCTTCTTGACGGTCGCCTCCCAGTAGGCGCGCGGCGAAGCAGACGGCTGGCTCGATGCATACTGGGCCGCATGGCAGGTCATGCAGTTGCGCTGCACCAGCTGGTAGCCGGGCAATTCGCTGGGTTTGTACGCGGCCGTTTCCGGCGGCAGCTGGATGTCCAGCGCACACGCGCTGCCCGCCGCCGCCAGTGCCAGCGCGGCAATCAATATGTTCATTCGCATGTGAATCTCCTCAGACTGCCTGGATACGCGTGGTTTCCACCACGTTGCGCATATAACCCATGGGATTCCACAGGGCTTTCATCGGCTGGCTCTGGCCGATGCGGTTGACGGCCCGCACCATCAGCACGTGCCTGCCCTTGCGCGGCGCCTTCACGAGCATCGTCCACTCGCGAAACGAGAAGCGCCCCAGGTCCTTGCCCAGTGCCGCTTCCTGCCAGGTCTGGCCGCCGTCGGACGACACGGTCACCTCGCTGATGCCGTGGCCGCTGTCGAAGGCGATGCCGCGCAAGGCCAGGTCGCGCCCCGCTTTCACTTGCGCGCCGTCCTGCACGCTGGTGATGAAGGAACGCACGTTGAGGCGGCTGATCGGCGTCGTCTTGCCCACGGGCGCGCCCGGCTCGATGAAGCCGGAACCATTGTCGGGAATGCGGTAGCCGGTGCTCATCCAGAAGCCGTCGAACGGCTTGTCGAGCACGGTGATGTCGCTCAGGTGCTTGACCCAGTAGGTGCCATAGAACCCTGGCACGATCAGGCGCAGCGGATAGCCGTTGAGGAAGGGGATATCTTCGCCATTCATGGCCCAGGCCAGCATGACGTCGCCAGCCATGATGTGCTCGACGGACAGCGCCTTTTGAAAGTCGGGGCCGTCGCCCACGGGCGGCGTTTCCAGGCCGTTGAAGGCCACCTGCACGGCACTGGACGCGATGCCCGCCTTTTCCAGCACGGTTTTCAAGGGGATGCCTGTCCAGCGGGCATTGCCCATGGCGCCATTGCCCAGCTGGCCGCCATTCGCGCGCGGGGCGAAGAAGCCGCGGCTATTGCCCGAACATTGGGTCACGGCCACCACGTCGACGGGTTCGGCCAGCTGCTTCAGGTCCGCCAGCGACAATTCCAAGGGCGTCGTCACCAGGCCGCCTATGCGCAGCCGGTAGCTGCCGCCATCGATGCTGGTGGGCAAGCCGCTCCAGTGGTAGCGCACGAAGAACGCGTCGTTGGGCGTGATCGCCCCTTCATTAAAGACGCTGAACGGCGTTTCCAGCTGCGGCGGGCGGCTGGTCAGCAGGATCAGCGGGCGCTTTTGCGGGAAGGCCACGAGTTCGCGCTCGCCGTTTTCAAACGGCAGGGTGACGGAAGCGGCCAGGGCCGGCCCCGCCACGGCGGCCGCGCCCAGGGCGGCCGTGGTGCGCAGGAAGCGGCGCCGGCCAGCGGGCAGCAAGGTGGCGTCAGACATGTTTGAGCTCCACTTTGGCATCGGCGGCATCGCCGCCCGCGCGGTCGTCGTTGACGAGTTTCTTGATGTAGTACATGACGCTCATGATGACCACGCTCAACAGGCCGAACCAGAACGACACGCGCTGCTCCGTATCGGACGACACGCTCATGGCGCCGAGGATCACCAGCATGGCGATGATGGTGAAATACGTCAGGTAGGGGAACAGCCACATGCGCACCTTGATGCGTTCCGGGCATTCGCGTTCGAGGCGGCGGCGCAAACGCAATTGAGATATCGCAATCAGCAGGTAGACGAACAGGATCAGAATGCCGTAGGAATTGACGATGAACGGGAAGACGAGGTCGGCCGACACATACGAGACGGCAATGGCAAAGTAGGCGAACAAGGTGCTGAACAGGATGGCGCGAATGGGCACGCCGTTCTTGCTCAGTTTCACCAGGCCGGTCGGCGCATCGCCGCGGCGCGTCAGCGCGAAGATCATGCGCGACGACGCGTACAGGCTGGAATTGAGGGCCGACAAGACGGCCGTCAGGATGATGGCGTTCATGATGTGGGCCGCGTACGGAATGTTCATCACCTTCAAGGCGCTGACGAAGGGCGTGGCGATGGCCGGCGAATCCCAGGGCACGATGCAGACGACGACAAACATGGAACCGACATAGAACATCAGCACGCGCGTGATGACGGAATTGGTGGCGCGGGCGATGGCCTTGGCCGGGTCCGACGTCTCGGCGGCGGCGATGGTGACGATCTCGGCGCCCGAATAAAAGGCCGTGGCGGCGACGGCCCCGCTCAGGACCGGGCCCCAGCCGTGCGGCATGAAGCCGCCGTTGCTGGTCAAGAAACCCAGGGTCGGGATGCTGTTGGGCAAGCTGCCCGTGATGAACAGGGCGCCGACAAACAGGAAGACGATGATGGCGACCACCTTGATCGAGGCGAACCAGAACTCGAATTCGCCGAACGCTTTCACCGAGAACAGGTTGAGCACGGTCATGGAAACGAGCAGCACCAGGCTGATCGACCACGAGGGCACGTCGGGCAGCCAGAAGTTGACGAGCTTGGCGCCGGCGATGGCTTCCAGCGCCACGACGACGACCCAGAAGTACCAGTACATCCAGCCGCTCATGAAGCCGAGGAATTTCGACACTTTCGGCTTGTCGTCGAAAGCCAGGCGCGCATATTCGTAAAAGGAGCCGACCACGGGCAGGGACGAGGCCAGCTCGCCCAGCATGCGCATGATCAAAACGACCAGGCCGCCCGTGAGCAAGAAGGAAAGGATGGCGGCCGGGCCGGCGGCCTTGGCGATGACGCCGCTGCCGACAAAGAGGCCGGCGCCGATCACGCCGCCGATGGCGATCATGCTCATGTGGCGTTGCTTCAGCGAGTGCTGCAAGCCCGTGTTGTTATGGTTGTCGCTAATCATGTGTGTCTCCTAGTAATATCTGAAGCTCAGTGCGCCCTCGCCTGCTGCGGCCGATTCCTGCCGCGCGGCTTTATTTTTTATGGGCAACACTGTCAAGCAGCATCGATACATCATCAAATCAGTCTGGTTGGCTGCATGCCATAAGTCAATCTGGAAATGCAGCGGCCCGGCGCGGTCGCCTAAGGGCGAAACACGTTGGGAGAAAAGTAAGGGGCGTTGCCGGGCGTTACGTTGAGCCGGCCTCGACATCGGCACGGCAAAGGTTAAAAAGATAGGGAGCGGCGCGCAACACTTGTGGCGTGCGCGCCACTCCCCGTGAACGTCTTACACCTTGCCCTTCCATGGCACGAGGGTACGTTCGAGGTAACGCATCATCAAATCAAACAGGAAAGCGAAGAAGCCGATCACGATGATGCCCATGATCACCACATCGCTGGCCAGGAACTCGGACGCGCTGAGCACCATGTAGCCGAGGCCGCGCGTGGCCGCCACCATCTCGCCAGCCACCAGGGTGGTCCAGCCCACGCCGATGCCGATGCGCATGCCGGTGAGGATTTCCGGTATCGCGGCGCGCAGGATCACGTGCACGATCACCTGGAAGCGCGTGGCGCCCATCGAGTAGGCCGCGTGGATTTGCTCCAGCGACACGGAGCTGACGCCGGCACGGGCCGCGATCGCCATCGGTGCAAAGATGGCCAGGAAGATCAGATAGACCTTCGAAAATTCGCCGATGCCGAACCAGATGATGACCAGTGGCAAGTATGCGAGCGGCGGCAGCGGACGGTAGAACTCGATCAAGGGATCGAAGATGCCGCGCGCCACGCGATTGACGCCCATCATCACGCCGATGGGAATGGCGAACAGGCACGCCAGGCCGAATGCGCCAAACACACGCACCAGGCTGGCCACCGTGTGCTCCCACAGGGTGGCGCCGCCGAAGCCCGTGGTGGCCGCCATGATGAATTTCTCGTACACGGCTTGCGGCGACGGCAGGAACAGCGGTTTGACCATGCCGCTGGCCGTCACGCCAAACCACAGCAGGAGCACGGCGATGACGGTGACGGTAGCGATGCGGCTGGAATTGCCCTGCCCCGGCGCGCCGAACGCTTCGCCGGGCATGGCGCACCGGGGCGCGAACAGGCGCGACAAAAAGCCGGCGCGCTTGGCGGTGGTGGGAGGAAATCCCACGACGGATGGGCTATGCATGGGACACCTCCAGCTCTTTATTGACGGCGCGCTCGTCGCCATAAATGATGTTGAGCACCGTTTCGCGCATCTTGATGAAGTCCGGGCTCGATTTCACGGCGCGCGCATCGCGGCATTCGAGGAAGCGCTTGTTGAAATCGAGTTCATACGTATGCGTGATGCGGCCCGGACGGGGCGACATGACGATCAGGCGGTTCGCCAGGAACAGCGCCTCGTCGACGCTGTGGGTAATGAAGAAGAACATGGTGCTGGACTTGGCCCAGATATCGAGCAGCAACTCCTGGATGGTTTCGCGCGTCAGCGCGTCGAGCGCCGCCATCGGTTCATCCATCAGCAGCATGGCCGGATTGCTGGTCAGGGCGCGGGCAATGCCGACCCTTTGCTGCATGCCGCCCGACAACTGATAGATCATATTGTCGTGAAAGTCCTTCAAGCCCACGAGCGCCAGGTTCTTGGCCGCCTGTTCGCGCCGCACGGCTTTCGGCACGCCTTGCAGTTTCAAGCCGAATTCCACGTTTTCCATCACGTTCAGCCATGGCAGCAAGGCATGTTTCTGGAACACGACGCCACGGTCGGCGCCCGGCCCTTCCACCTTGTTGCTTCCCAGCATGATTTCACCCTTGGACGGGGCGATAAAGCCCGCCATCAGGCTCAGCAAAGTGGTCTTGCCGCAGCCCGATGCGCCCAGGGCGACGACGAAGTCGCCGCTATTGATGGTCAGGTTGATATTATTTAAGGCATGCACGCGTTCACCGGCCGTCTTGCCCGGATAAATCACGCTGACATCCTTGACGTAGAGATTTTCCATCGTGTGCCCCGCATAGGTGTAGTCACTTCAGTTCAACGCATTCTGTTCAGTCAGCGCGCCCGCAGGCGCGCCATCGCACAACGTTTACTTCAGCAGGCCAGCGGCCTGTGCATACCTGGGTGTCACATATTTGGCGTAGTCAGGAGCCAGGGTGTCGATCTTGCCTTCGCCCTTCAGGAATTGCGCCGTGGCCAGCAAGGCTTGCGCCACGCCGCCCTTCGCGCCGCCGCCAAGCCAGGCGGGCGACGCCTGTTCCTGCAGCGAGGGATAGGCGTACAGGGCCACGGAAGCGGCCACGTCCTTGGCGGCCGCGCCCGAATGCTTGACGTTGGCCTTCACCTGCGGCGAATCGATCGTCCAGGCTTTCGGATTGGCGCGGTAGTCGGCGTCGGCGGCCGCCATCACCTTGACGAACTTGGCCATGAAGTCGGCATTCGCCTCGCCCCAGGCGCGTTCGACGGCCATGCCGTCAAACGTGGCCTTGCCCTTCTTGCTCAGTTCGCCGGAGGTCACCAGCACCTTGCCGTTTTGCTTGAGTTTGCTCAAGGCCGGGTCCCACACGAAGGCGGCGTCGATGTCGCCCCGTTCCCAGGCGGCGGCGATCTGGTTCGGCTGCATGTTCAGCAGTTTCACTTCCGTCGGCTTGATGCCCCACGTTTCCAGCGCGAACATGGTGTGGAAGTGCGTGGTGGACACGAACGGCACGGCGATCTTCTTGCCGCGCAAGTCGGCGGGCTTGGTGATGCCGGCGCCGTTGCGGGCCACCATCGCTTCGGCTTCGTTGATGTCGTCGATGATCCAGAACAGCTGCAAGTCGACGCCGCGGCTGACGGCGGCCGTCAGGGGGCTCGACCCGATGACGCCGATCTGC
Organism: Janthinobacterium sp. SUN118; assembly: GCF_030397695.1. Classification (NCBI taxonomy): domain Bacteria; kingdom Pseudomonadati; phylum Pseudomonadota; class Betaproteobacteria; order Burkholderiales; family Oxalobacteraceae; genus Janthinobacterium; species Janthinobacterium sp. SUN118. Next base: position 10,633 of record NZ_JAPUBV010000005.1, read on the forward strand.
ACGTCGCCCGACGCCATGCCGGTCGCCACCTTGGCGCCGGAATCGAACTTGCGCCAGTTGATTTTATAGCCCGTGGTTTTTTCCACTTCGCCGCTGGCAATCGCCACCAGGAAGGGACCGTTGATTTCCTGGTAGGCAATCGTCACTTCCTTGCCTTGCGCGAAGACAGCGCCGCTGGACGCGAGCGCCACGCCCAGCACCACGGTGCCGAGGACGGCGCGGCGCATCGATGAAAAACCTGTTTTGCTCGTATTCGTGTTCATGTCTCACTCCAAGTTTATTGTTATGTGAACGCTGCGGGCAATCTCATCCCTTGCGGGAGGCGCCGCTGGCTGATCTTTGTCAACGCATGCGGCGGCTTGAACTACAGTGCTGCTGTTAGAAAACTTCATCCTTCAAGTGATACCAGCGGTACAGGAAGCGCTGGCCCAGGCGGCGGAACGGGGCGAATGCCTGCGACTCGACCAGTTCCATCATGTTGGGATACGGCAATTTCGAGTTGAAGATGGGCAAGCCTGTGTCGCTGGCCTTGCCGGCGATGCGCTCGGCCATGCGCCGCCCTGCCTGCGCCGAATACATGACGCCGTTGCCGCCGTAGCCGAGCGAGTAAAAGATCGACTGCTTCGGATCGGGCTGCACGATGCGCGGCATCATGTCGTGGCTGACGTCGACCCAGCCCCACCATGAATAGTCGATGCCGATGCCGGCCAGCGCGGGGAACTTGCGGTGCAGATCGTTGACCAGGAACTGCTCGTACTTGCCGTCCGGTGCATCGGCGCCCGTGATGGCGCTGCGGCTGCCGATCTGCACGCGGTTGTCCGGCATCAAACGGTAGTAATGACGCAGGATGCGCGTATCCGTGATCACCTGGTGGGTACGGAAGTTGCACGCCTCGATTTCCGAATTGGTCAACGGCCGCGTGACGATGGAATTCGACAGGATAGGCAGCAAGCGGTTCTTCACTTGCGGATGCAGATGGGGCGAGGTGTAGCCGCCCGTGGCCACGGCCACGGCGCGGGCGCGCACCACGCCGCCCGGCGTTTGCAGGTAATGCACGCCGTTGCGCGTTTCCCAGCCCATCACGGGACTCGCCGGGTGCACCTTGGCGCCCAGCGCGCGCGCCTTGCGCAGGTAGCCGAAGGCCAGCTTGCCGGCGTGGATGCCGATGCCTTCCGGCTCGTGCAGCGCGCCGGCCGCTTCCTTGTCGTCCACGTACTCGCGCTTGACGGTGTCGGCGTCGAGGATGCGCGCGTCGTACTTGAAGATCTCGCGCATCACCTTGGCTTCTTTTTCCAGCGCCGGCATGGCTTTCGCCTTGTGGGCGATGTACAGGTGGCCGCCCGGCTGCGGGTCGCAATCGATGTCGGCCGTGATCTTCTTGAACGTTGCCATCGCGTCGCACACTTCCGTGTGCAATTTCAGGGCCGTGTCCATGCCGTAGCGGTCTATCCACTGCGAGCGCTTCAGGCGGCCCGTCGTGCATTGCGCCTGGCCGCCGTTGCGCGTGCTGCAGCCCCAACTGACGCGGTTCGCTTCCAGCACGGTGGCCTTGATGCCGTGTTCCTGGGCCAGGAAGATGGCGCAGGTCAGGCCCGTGAAACCGGAACCGATGATGGCCACGTCGACATCGATGTCATGCGTGATGGGGCCATCGTCGGCCGGCGGCTCGCCCGCCGTGCCGATCCAGTAGGTGGGCGCGTAGGCATTGCCGTGGCCGGGGCGCTGCGCCACCAGCGGATCGTAGCCGGGATCGTAAGGCGTGCGGGCCGCGGTGCTGCTACCCAGTACGCCAGGTGGAGTATCGACAGGTTTGTTCATGGTCATTCCTGGTGAACGTGCTGGCTCAGGCTTGGGTGGTGGCGCTGACGACCGGTGGACGGTCCTTGCGGAAAGCGTTCTTCACGGCGATCTTGCCATCGCGGAAAGTGAAGATATCGACCATGCGCGCTTCGATGCGCGTGCCGTCGGCCTTGGTGCCGGCAAAGGTCGATTCCGTCACGCCGCGCTCGCCGCTGACGAAATGCACGGGATTGAGCCAGGCCGCGTCGGGGAAGGTTTGCCAGGCCAGTTCGAAGCCGGCGCGCACGGCGTCGCGGCCGATGAAGCTCTTGCCCAGCAAGTCAGGACCGGCCACGGCGTGGAATTCGCAGTCGTCGGCCATGGCGGCCATCAGGGCCTCGATATCGTGGCGGTTCCAGGCATCGCCGAACGCTTGCAGGAAGTCGGTGGTGACGGCATCGGTCATTACGCGTGTGTTCATTTTTGTCTCCGTGAGTCGAATTTGGTACTTTTCGTTCCGTTTTTTAGTATTTTTATTGAATTTAAGCTGAATGCGGGTGCTTGTCAAATCAAATAATCCAAATACCGGGACGCTTTGTATTCTTTATTGAAATTACGATGCTGAAGTGACAATGTGTGAGAATTTCGTCACAACGCTGCGTCGGATTACGCCGGGCATACGCCCGGCTACTCCAACCTACGCCCGCGCCATACGCGGATACGCAGGTTGGATCAGCCCAGAGGGCGTCATCCAACAACCCGGGCGCATCAGACGTAGTCTTTGTACTTGTCCAGGTGACGGATCGGCTTGCTCAGCGCATCGCGGCGGAACGGGTCGCCCAGCTCGCGCGTGCACATGATTTCGATGATGGTCGTCTTGCCTTCATTCATTTGCATGTCGATCGCCTTCTTCAGCGCCGGCCCCACGTCTTCCAGCTTGTCGACCGTGATGCCTTCGGCGCCCATGGCGCGCGCAATCTCGGCAAAGCTCTGGTTGTCGAGCTCGCCGGCGACGAAGCGGCGGTTGTAGAAATCCACCTGGTTTTTCTTTTCCGCGCCCCACTGGCGGTTGTGGAACACCACGGCCGTCACGGGAATGTTGTGGCGCACGCAGGTCATCGTTTCCATCAGGCTCATGCCCCAGGCGCCGTCGCCCGCATACGATACGGCCGGACGGTGCGGCGCGGCCACTTTCGCGCCGATGATGGTCGGGAAGGCATAGCCGCAGTTGCCAAAGCTCATCGCCGCAAAGAAGCTGCGCGGCTTTTCGAAGCGCAGATAGCTGTTCGCCACCGAGTTGATGTTGCCGATGTCGGTCGACACCATCACGTCTTCGGGCATGGCTTTTTCCAGCTCGCGCAAGACCTGACGCGGGTGCAGATAGTTGCCCGGCTCTTTCTTCTGCTCTTCGATCATGTCCAGGCTGTACGCATCCTTTTCATGCGTCCAGTTCGTCAATTCCTCTTCCCACGCCGCCTTCTCGGCCTGCACGGTGGCATAGCGTTCTTCGCGCGTGGCGTCGCAGTCGAGCGTCTTGCCGTCCAGGCGGGCCAGGATGGCCTTGGCGGCCGCCTTGGCGTCGCCGCAGATGCCCACCGAAATTTTCTTGACCAGGCCCAGCATCTTGTTGTCCGCATCGATCTGGATGATCTTGGCGTTCTTCGGCCAGTAATCCATGCCGTGCTGCGGCAGGGTGCCGAACGGGCCCAGGCGCGAACCGAGGGCCACGACGACGTCGGCCTGGGCGATCAGTTTCATCGCCGCCTTGGAACCCTGGTAGCCGAGCGGGCCGCACCACAGCGGATGGCTGGCGGGGAACGAGTCGTTATGCAGGTAGCTGTTGACCACCGGCGCGCCGAGGCGCTCGGCCAGGGCCTTGCACTCCTCGATGGCGTCGCCCATGACGACGCCGCCGCCCGAGATGATCACGGGGAACTTGGCTTGCGCCAGCAGTTCGGCCGCATCGTTCAGGCTTTGCTCGCCGCCGGCGCCGCGATCGAGGCGGTTCGGTTTCGGGATCTCGGCCTTGATTTCGCCATAGAAATAGTCGCGCGGGATATTCAGTTGCGTCGGCCCCATTTCCGACATGGCGCGGTCGAAGCAGCGCCCCGTGAATTCGGCCATGCGGGCCGGATTGGTCACGTGGCCCTGGTATTTGGTGAATTCCTCGAACATCGGCAGCTGGTTCGCTTCCTGGAAGCCGCCCAGGCCCATGCTCATCGTGCCGGTCTCCGGCGTAATGATCACGACCGGCGTGTGCGCCCAGTAGGCGGCGGCGATGGCCGTGACGCAATTGCTGATGCCGGGGCCGTTCTGGCCGATGACCACGCCATGGCGGCCCGAGACGCGGGCATAGCCGTCGGCCATGTGGCCGGCGCCCTGCTCGTGCACGACGGGGATCAGGCGGATGCCGGCCGGGGCGAAGATATCCATCGGGTCCATGAAGGCCGAACCCATGATGCCGAACATGTCGGTCACGCCATTGGCGGCCAGGGTTTCCACGAACGCTTCGGACGGCGTCATCTTTTGCGGGCCGGTGGGGGTGGCCGCTGCGGCGGCGGCTTTTTGCTCGGTCATGTCATTCATGGGTGTCTCCTGGTCTGTGGTGATTGAGGCTGTTGAAGTGATCAACTTATTTATCAAAAATCGGTATATTTTGTTCCGAAATTTGATATACAATTCAATTTAAGCGTTCAGCAATCAAAAGTCAAACAGAATTTCGAGGAAACGGTACAATTTGAGTTCGAAAATGAAATAACACACAGATACCCAACCGAGGCCACCATGGACATGATTTCATCCCCAAAACTTGAGCCAGAAAAACTGGAAGGCGACACGCCCACGATGCGTTTGTTTGCCTTGCTGGAAGTGATTGCCGAGAAAGACCAGCTGCTGTCGCTGCAAGCGCTGGTGGAAGAAACGGGCCTGCCGAAGCCCACCTTGCACCGCATGCTGCAACAGCTGGAAAGCGTGGGCGTGCTGCAGCGCGAAAGCGATGGCCGCCACTACAGCACGGGCGTGCGCCTGCGCCGGCTGGCGTCGAACCTGCTGATTAACAATACTTTCCACGGCGCCCGCCGCATGGTCTTGCGCCAGCTGGTCGAGGAAGTGGGCGAAAGCTGCAACCTGACGGCCTTCAGCGGCAGCGAAGTGGTGTACCTGGACCGCGTGGAAACGGCGGCACCGCTGCGCTTCTATCTGCATCCCGGCTCGCGCGTGCCGGCCCACTGCTCGTCGAGCGGCAAGCTGTTCCTGGCGCAAATGACGCCCGTGCAACGGCGCCGCCTGCTGGGCCACATGGAATTGACGCGCTTTACGGACAAGACGGAGACGGACCCCGTCAAGCTCGAACGCGAACTGGAAGTGGTGCGTCGCAATGGCTATGCGCTGGACGACGAGGAATTCCTGCCCGGCCTGCTGTGCGTGGCCGTGCTGGTGCCGAACCCGAATGGCCGCTCGAACCTGGCCGTGGCGATCCAGGCGCCCATCATCCGTTTGACGCACGACAAGGCTTTACATTTCTTGCCAGCATTGCAGCGCGCCGCGCAGGCATTGGCCGCCATCGAATCGGAAACCATGCCGACGACCGGTGGCGACAGCGAAGCATTGCAAGCCGGTAATTCATAAACGCCGCGGCGCCCACGCTGCGGTTTGACCAGGAGAACAAGGTGCCAGATTCACGCCAACATCCCCCCGCAGCGGCGCAAGCCCCGCACAGCATGCAATCGGTGCGCAGCCTGTTTCATATCGACAGTGACCTGCTCGTGCCCGTCTTCACGGAGCGCGACCCGCACGTGCCCGACATCGACCCCGCCTACCGCTTCAACAAGGATGTGACCCTGGCGATACTGGCCGGTTTCACGCACAACCGCCGCGTGATGGTGCAAGGCTTGCACGGCACGGGCAAGTCCACGCATATCGAGCAGGTGGCGGCGCGCCTGAACTGGCCCTGCGTGCGGGTCAACCTCGATGGCCACATCAGCCGCCTGGACCTGGTCGGCAAGGACGCCATCGTGCTGCGCGAGCAGCAGCAGGTGACGGAATTCCAGGAAGGCATCGTGCCCTGGTCCTTGCAGCGCCCCGTGGCCCTGATCTTCGACGAGTACGACGCGGGCCGCCCCGACGTGATGTTCGTCATCCAGCGCATCCTCGAACGCGACGGCAAATTCACCCTGCTCGACCAGAACCGCGTCATCACGCCGCACCCGCACTTCCGCCTGTTCTCCACCTCGAATACGGTAGGCCTGGGCAATTTGAACGGCATGTACCACGGCACGCAGGTGCTCAACCACGCGCAGATCGACCGCTGGAATATCGTTGCCACCTTGAACTATCTGCCGCAGGCCGAGGAAACGGACATCGTGCTGGCCAGGGTTCCCGCCATGAATGACGAGGCGGGCCGCCAGCTGGCGGCCAGCATGGTGGCCGTGGCCGACCTCACGCGCAAGGGCTATGCGGCGGGCGACCTGTCCTGCCTGATGTCGCCGCGCACGGTGATTACGTGGGCCGAGAATTGCCAGATCTTCCGCGACCCGGCCCTGGCCTTCCGCCTGTCCTTCCTCAACAAATGCGACGAGGCCGAGCGGCCCATGGTGGCCGAGTACTACCAGCGCTGTTTCAATGAGGAATTGCTGGCGACGGCGCCATGAGCGTGCCCGAGTCCCAGCCGGCAGCCTACACGCGCGAGCAGCAGGCAACCGATGAACTGTGCGCGGGCGCCATCCGCGCCGTCAGCGGCATGTCCTCCATCCGCTACCGGGGCCGGCGCCTGCACGACGGCCACCGCCCCCTGCCCATCCACGCGGCCCATTTGCAGGCCGATGCCGCGCTGCAAGACTTGCCGTCCTTGCGCGGCGCGGCCGACAGCGTGGCCCTGCGCCTGCTGCATACGGATACGGCCCTGCACAAGTCGCTGTGTCCGCCAGCACCCGTGGCGCGCCTCGTCTTCGAGCTGCTGGAACAGTTACGGGTGGAAACGCTGGCGCCAGAGCAGCACGCGGGCGTGATCGAGAACCTGCGCCACCGCTTCACGGCCTGGTCGCACGCGTTTTACGATTCCGGCCTGGCCGAAGGTACCGCGGGCTTGCTCCTGTACACGGTGTTCCAGATGTGCTGGTCGCGCCTGACGGCGCGGGCCGTGCTGGAAAAGACGGAAGATTTCATCGAAGCGACGCGCTGGTCCATCTCGTCGCAGCTGAGCGGCGACCTGGCCGGCCTGCGCCGCCACCGCGCGCACCAGGCCACCTATGCGCGCCACGCGCTGGCCATCGCCCACGCCGTCGACGCCATGCTGCAGGATGCGCAGGCGGCGCGCGATGGCCAGCAGGACGAGGCGGGCGACGCCAGGGCGCAGGCGGCCTTCAAGCTGCTGCTCGATTTCGACAGCGACAACGATCATCTCCCTGACGCCGCCCCGCTGGGCGAGAGCCGCGCCTTCAGCGACGGCGATGGCGCTTACCGGGCTTACTCGACGGCGTACGACCTCGAGGAAAACGCGGGCGAACTGGTGCGCCGCGCCCTGCTGCTCGAATACCGCGAACGCATGGATGCGCGCATCGCCAGCCTGGGCATCAACACTGCCCGCCTGGCGCGGCGCTTTACCCAGCTGCTGGCCCTGCCGCAGCGCGCAGGCTGGTCCTTCGGCGAGGAAGAGGGTTATATCGATGGCCGCCGCCTGGCACAACTGATCAGCTCGCCGTCGGAGCGCCGCTTGTTCCGCAAGGAACAATTCCTGCCGCAAGCCGATTGCCTGGTGACCTTTCTCGTCGACTGCTCCGGCTCCATGAAGACGCATGCGGAATCCGTGGCCGTGCTGCTCGACATGCTGCTGCGCGCGCTGGACCAGGCCGGCGTCACGACGGAATTGCTGGGTTTTACGACGGGCGCGTGGAACGGCGGGCGGGTGAAACGCGACTGGATGCGCGCCCGCTCGCCCGCCAATCCGGGCCGCCTGAATGAACTCGTGCACATGGTCTTCAAGGGGGGCGACACCAGCTGGCGCCGCGCGCGGCCCGATATCGCGGCCCTGCTGAAAGCGGACTTGTACCGCGAAGGCGTCGATGGCGAAGCCGTGGAGTGGGCATGCACGCGCATGCTGGCGCGCCCGGAACGGCGGCGCATCCTGCTCGTCGTGTCCGACGGTTGTCCGATGGATACGGCCACGAATCTGGCCAACGACGAGTTTTACCTGGCCCAGCACTTGAAACAGGTGGTGGCGCGCCGCGAGGCGCAGGGCGCCATCGAGATTTGCGGGCTGGGCCTGGGACTGGACCTGGGCGCCTACTACAGCCGCAGCCTGGCCACCACCCTGCCCGCCTCGCTGAACAATGAACTGTTCAGCGAGATCGCCCAGCTGATCGCCGGGCGGGCACGGCGCTGATCACACTGTGGATTTGCGACGGCGCGCCATCACGCCGGCCAGCGCCAGCCCCGTCAGCAGCATCACGTAGGTTTCCGGTTCCGGCACGGCGCTGACGTATTCATACGTCACTGCCACGCGGCCCGAGGCGGCCGTCTGGAACTGCGTCAGCAAATTGCCGGAGCCGCTGCCCGTCGAGGAACCGATGGCGTTCAGGCCCAGCTGGATCAAGCCGCCGCCCGCCGAGGAAAACAGGGCGAAATCGCTGGCGCTGGCGCTCGTATAGCCGTTCGAACCCGTGCTGGACCGGGGGCCCGTATTGGCGCCCGACGTGCCGGCAAAGTCGATGCTGCCATCGAAGGCGCTCAGGGCGAACGTCTGCGTGAACAGCGGGTTGGCCACCAGCAAGGTGGAATTGTCGGGACGATACAAGGTCAGCAGCGACGCCAGGCTCAGCGTCACGTCGGAGGCGCTGGCGTCCAGGCTTTCCGCCTTGCCGCTGCCCTGCACGGCGCCTTCCAGGTGGAACTTGATCGAGGTCAAGGTCCCCAGATTGCTGTCGAACTTGCCCAAGCCCAAGGTGTCGGCCCAGTTGGTGGCACCCAGCGCGCGCTCGGCGGTAAAGGTGATGGTCTCGGTAGCCGCCTGGGCGGAAGACATGGCGCCCAGGCCAAGCATGGCCGCCGCGGCCAGTGCGATCAGGGATTTTTGCATTGAGGACTCCAATTCATTCAAAGAGGAAGAGTGGATCACCCGGTGATTCACTCAGGAAACGCGAGGGAAACCCCCGCGCCACAGCCCGGCCGTTCAGCGCTCCAGGCAATCCATTGTAATAAATGAAAGAATCGCAATATACTCAGTTTGTTGCATTTTTAAAAATTAATATTATTATTTTGATTGCTTATATCCTTATGAAAAACCGGGGAACACACCGTTTCCACCGCGCCTCAAGCGACGCAGTAACGCACGGCATGCGCCTCCATCGGCAAGGGGATTTCCCAGTTCCACAGCATCGACTGCAGCTTCTTGTTGCTGAGCGAGGTGTCGCGCTGGCCGTTGCGCCTGAGTAATTCCTTGCGCGGCTGCTCCAGGTATACGAGCTCCACCTGCGCATGGTATTTGTAGAGCAGGTTGAGCGTCTTTTCGCGCATCAAACGGGACAAATGCGTGGCGTTCCACACGAACGGCTCGCCACGGCGCAGCAGTTCGCGCGCCCGCTCTTCCGCATAGTCGCCCACCTGCCCCTCGTTCTTGCCGTGCTTCAAGCCCAAGGCCGTCCGCGCATCGTCGAAGGAGACGACGGGCAGGCGCGGATGGTGCTGCTCCACCCAGGTATTCTTGCCCGAGGCGGGCAAGCCCGACATGACGATCACGTGCGAACCCGGCTCCTGGAACAGCGGGTAATCGGGATGCGCCTCGGCGCCGCGAAAATACTTCACGCGCGTGTGATCATCGACGAAGGCGCGCCGCTGGCCATAGCAGCCTTCTTCGCGCGCCAGTTCGCGGAACAGCTCGATGGCGTCGAGTATGCGCTGCGGATCGGGGCAGATGCGCCCGCGGATATCGGCCTCGGCCAGCATGGCCAGCAACCGGATATCGACTTGCCACGACAGTTCGCGCACGGTGAACTCGGGCGTGACGCCACGCCGCGACGGCTCCAGCGCAAAAAAAGGAACCTGATGCACATTGATCAGGCGGCAGATTTCCTCGCGCACGGCAAACGGCACGTCGCCATCCCACAGGGCGATGCGCGCATCGAGGGCGCCCTTGCGCGAGTGGCCGGGCTGGCCGATGGCGCCCGTTGCCGGGTCGATCACGGTGGTGCTGCACTTGGCCACGTCGTGCAGCAGGGCGGCCAGGAAGACGATTTCCTGTTCCGCCCGCGTGGCGGCCTGGTAATCGGGCATGGCCAGCAGCGATTCCACCACCATCACCGTATGCGTCCACACATCGCCTTCCGCGTGGTAGACGGGATTTTGCGGCGTCGTCTTCGCCAGCTCCAGCTGCGGGAAGGCGGCCAGGCAGGCGGCAAAGTCGGGCGACTGGCCCGCCATGGGCACCAGCTGTTGTAACTGTTTCCAGTTCATTTTGTACTCCTTGAAAATACTGCCAGCTCATCGAGCGAACGGCAGGTGTGCAGGCCCAGGCCCTCCCAGGTGACGAGCGGCTGCGGCGCGTACAGGTCGACGCCGTCGGCCAGCTGGTTCGCGATCAGGGGCCGCGTGCTGTGGTGCGAGCCGCTGTCGAGGATGGTTTGCGTAAAGTCATGGCGCACCAGCTTGTAGCGGGCCAGCACTTGCGTGTCGTCTTCCACTTTCAGGTACAGGCCTTCCGCGTGGTCGGACTTGTCCGTCTGCTTCCAGCACAGGTCCGGCGGCAGGCGCTCGCGCGCCACCACGTGGTCAAACGCCTCGCGCCACAGCCGGGACTTGGCCAGCGAATGGCGCAGCAGCTGACACAGCTGTTTCGGCGCCGCGGGCATCGTTCCCGCATACAGCACGGGGACGGACAGCACGGGCGAGCCGGCCAGCATGGCGTGGCGGCGCGCCGTCGACAGGAAGGTCTGGGTGCGGCGGCAATACACGTCGAACTCGTTGAAGTAATGGGGCAGGCGGTCGTAAAACACGGAATGCTTGCTGTAAGCCCATTCGCCAAACAGCACATACTGATCTTCCAGCAGATGCAGCAAGGCGTGTTCGTGCGCATGCGCCCACGGTTTCAACAGGTTGAACTGGCGTTCGCTGCCGCCGCCCACCAGGTAGTGGCCGCGCGACTGCAGCAGCACGTCGCCCGCGTCGCTGAACGACACGGCCGCGTTGGCGCCATCGATTTTTTCCTCGATGACGACGTACTGGCCAGCCAGCTTTTTCAGGGGCATCTGGTCGGAAGCGTCATCGCCGTCCTGCAGGCGCGAGCCTTCCAGGTGCGGCGTGCGCGGGTATTTGAATAAGGGCAGAGATTGTAAAAACATAGCGTCCCACGCCGCGTTCACCGGGGCGTGTCCATACAGGGTCAGGGATGCTGACGACGTGTTCGGGCGTGGACGATCAGGACGGTGGTCCTGGATACGTGTGCGGATGGAGCAAAAACAGTGCCGCAGCAATCGGGGGCGTCAACGCGCCGAACGATGCTGCAGAGAGCATTTCGTCAGCGTTAGCAGGTGATGGCGAAGAAGCGAGGCACTTTTGGCTCCAATAAGGAAGGGGTTCGAGAAAGAACGGGGAATATAACGGCTGTTTGATTATTTTGCAAGGCGCACGTTTCAATCGTGCGCCTTGCAGTGCGCCGTCTAGAAGCGGTACTCGAGGTTCAGCCACACGCGCGGCCTGGGATCGCTGTTCGCCTCCGATTGCGGTCGCCCCCCCACCGTGTGCCAGGCCAGGGCCGCATCCGCGCTCCACGCCTGGTGCTGGTAGCGCAAGCCCAGGCCGCCGCCGCGCAGGCTGCGCCGGTTGTCGCCGGCCACCACGGGCTTGGCGTTGAGCGTGATGCGCCCCGCATCCATGAACGCATACGGCGTGAAGGCGCCGGCGCCGTAGCGCAGTTCCAGCTGCGCCAGGCCGCCCTCGTCGCCCGTGGCTTCGCCCGATGGATAGGCGCGCACGCCGCTGGCGCCGCCCAGGCTCAGCTTTTCCGACGAGTCCAGGTTACCGTCCGCTTGCTGCCAGCCCACGTGGGCCATCAGGCTGAAGCCGGCAGGCAAGGATTGCAGGCGCACGACATCGAGGTTGAACTTATGAAAGCTGCCCCTGGTGCCGTAGGCATCGACGGCGGCCAGGCCCGCATCGAGCTTCAGCTTGCCCGGCGTCCAGCTCACGCTGCCATACGTCACGCCGTCCCAGGCGTCGCGGTAATCGAACTGCAGGGCCACGGGCAGCGACTTGCTCGACTTGCTTTCATAGGTGGCCGTGCTGTCGCGGTTATCCTGCAAGTGCTTCGACTGGTAGGTGGCGATCAGGGTCAGGTTCGCCTGTTGCGAGCGCAGGATGGGATAGCTGAGGCCGGCGCTTGCCACCTTGGCCGTGCCATTCGCATGCAGGCTGGCAAATTCCTTCGCCAGCACATAGCTGGTGTGCGAATACGCCACATTGCCGCGCAAGCCCGAAACACCCAGGGGCAGGCTGTAGCCAAGCGAACCGAGCCATAACTCTTCCTCGCTGAGCAGGGCCCGCACGCTGATCTGGTCGCCCAGCAGGAAGGGACTGTTGATATCGACATTCGCCCGCAGCCGGTTTTTCCCCGTGTAGCGGCTGCCGGCGTTGTCCAGGCCAATGTCGCCGCTGACGCGCCGCTCGCGCGCCACCTGGACGATCAGGTCGCCCGTGCCCGCCTGCTCGCCCGGACGCATCGTGGCGCTGGCCACGATACCAGGCAAGTCATCGAGCAGCAAGGCGGCACGTTCGAGCGGGGCGCTGGCGATCACGCTGCCTGATTGCAAGTTGCCAAGGAAGGCTGTCGCCTGGCGCGCCAGCGCGGCATCTTCACCTTCCGCCCGAACCACGCCGTAGCGTCCCTCGATGATGTCGATGCGCAGCTCACCGTGCTCGAGGCCTTGCGGCGGCACGATGGCGCGGGCAAACGGGTAACCGCCGGCATGGTAAAACGCGCTGAGGCGCCCGGCCAGGCCGCGCAGGCCGGCCAGGTCAAACGTCGTGCCCGTCACCTCGCCCAGCGCCGCGCGCAGCACCTCCTGGCTGAACACGGAATTGCCCGCCAGTGTGACGGAACGCAGCGTCACGGCCGGCCCGCCGGGCGCCACCGGTGCCGCGTCGAGCGGCGCCTGTATCGTCAATGGCTGGCTGTCGCGCGGCGGCGCCAGCGGCGCCTGCAGCTGCCGCAGGGTTTGCCCCGCATCGGGGGGAACTTGCGCGTGCGCGGCAAACGGCAGGAAGGCCAGGCCCAGCGCCAGGGCAAGGCGCGTCGCCTGTGGATGTGGATGTTTTTTCATGGATGCTTTTATTTGTTTTATTTGTTGAGTCAGTGCCTTCATTGCGCGGCGCTTGCCGCCGCCGGGACTGCCGGAGCCTGGCGTATGCCGCCGTTGACGACGAGGATGCGCGTATAGCCCGCACTATCGGTGCCGCCCGCGGCGGCCAGCAGCGTGCCAGCGGCCGCCGGCGCAGGCTGCGCCGCGTCGGCCACGGGGACGAGCAGCAAGCCGCCGGTGCTGGTGGCGCCACCAGCGGGAGCCGCGCCGGCAGCACCCTGCCCTGCCACGCCAGGCACGGCCGGCCCCGCCGCGTAAGCCGTCGTTCCTGCCGCCACGTCGTTGGTGCCCGTGGTGACCTGGCGCTGCGCCAGGCGGATCGCATTGTCCAGCGATGGATCCTTCTCAATGCTCAGACTGCCATTGCGCGCCGTGATCACATAGTTGCCGTTGGCCAAGCCAGAAGCGTCGATGGCATAGCTGCCCACCTGTTCGCCAGCCACGCGGCGCAGCACGCCAGCCAGGCTGTCGCCGGCCAGCAGGCTGCCATCCGTCACCCGGTACGTCAGGCCGGGATCCGCCGCGCCATACACCTTGCGTTGCGTATCGGCCGTCACCGTGATGGCACGGGCGGCGATGTGCAGGCTGCCCTCATGCGCCGTGATCACGTAATTGCCGTTGGTCAGGCCGGAGGCATCGATGGTGTAGCTGCCCACGTTTTCGCCGGCGGCGCGGCGCAGCACGCCAGCCAGGCTGTCGCCTGCCACCAGGCTGCCGCCCGTGACCTGGTACGTCAGGCTGGGGTCGGCATTGCCATAGGCCTTGCTTTTCGCATCGGCCGTCACGGCGATGGGGCGCGCGGCGATGCTGGCGCTGGCACTGTCCGTGTTCAGCACATAGTTGTTGTTCGACAAACTCAAGGTGCTGGCGTCAAAACCGCTGTAGCGCCCGGCGTTGCTGCCGCTGACGCGGGCCGTGCCGCTGACGGCGGGCGCGCTGTCGCCATTGACCAGTCCCGACAGGACGAAGCCGGCATTGAAGGTGGCGCTGCCGTCATACGTCTTGCTGACGGCGACGTCCAGCGCGCGCGGCGTCACCGTCCAGTACACGGGGCCGCCCGGCGTCAGCGTATAACCCGTCTTGCCCAGGACCAGGCCCGTGTCATAGGTGATCGTGTAGACGCCGGCCGACGAGGTGGCGCTAGGCGCCCCCAGCCAGGAAATGCTGCCGCTGGCGCTGGCGTCGGTGACCAGCAGGCCGCCGCTCAGGGCGTCGTACAGCGCATAGTGAAAGACGGGCACGTCGCCATACACGCTGCTGCCCGGGGCCAGGCGGATGTAGACGGGTTTGGACGCATTGCCGGCCGCATTGTCGACCGAGGTAATGGCATCCTTCAGCTGGGCCACGGGCGCCGCCGCATAGTAGACGGACATGCCGCCGCTCTGCCCCGGGACCAGGTCGGCCGCGCGCAGGAACATGGCGTAGCTGCCGTCCGTCCGGCCCGAGGCCACGGCGGTGGTACGGGGATCCTGGTTGATGGCATTCGCGAAGACGCAGCACCGGCTGTGCACGGTATCGACGCCCGCCGTCGTGGAATAGAACAGGATGGCCGAGCCGCTCGTCGTGCTGTCCGTTTCCGTCACCATGATGGCATTCGACGCATTCTTGCCATCGCTCAATGGCGCAAATGCGCCCGAGACGATATTGCCCTTGGTCTTGTAATTGGCGTCGGAAGCGCCGATATAGTCATCGCCCGTGCCCAGCCACATGCGCACATTGGTCAAGGGCGTATCGCTCAGGTTGGTGAGCCGGCTATCCATGTTGACGAAGGAATCGCCCGCCTTCAAGGCATAGGTATGCGTGACGCGGGCCGACTGGTTCAGGGTGCGGAAAGTCAGCGTGCCCGACGTCACCACCGTGCCCTGCCCCTCCTGGTAGCCGGCGATATTCAGGGAACGGCTGCTCAGCGCCGCCCCATAGTCGCCGCCGCCCATGCCGGGCATGCCGCCCATGCCGCTGCCCATGCCATTGGCGATCAGCAGCTCGCCATTCGCATTCCACGACGTGCCGCCATTGCCGCCTGCCGCCACGGCAAACTCGAAAGGCCGGCGCAGGGTCAGCTGGAACCAGCCATTGCGGCCAGGACTGGTATTGTCAAAATAAAACGGGGTTTTCAGGAGGCCGTCGGCCGTAAAGGAATCCTGGCTGCCATCGCCGAAGCGCACCTTGCCATTGTCCAGCACCAGGTTGTTCACCTTGCCGGCGCTGCCTTTTTGCCAGGTGAAGGCGCCGGACGCCGGGATATTCACGGCCACGCCGGCCGCCACCTTGTAGCCGCTGCCCGCGCCATCGGCCGTGCCCTGGCCATACTGGTAAGCCAGCGAGCCGCTGCCCGTCGCGTTCAGGTTCGCATTGATGTTGATGTTGCGCTCGGCAATCAGGCTGAGCTTGTTGGCCGACCACGTGATGGCGTCGTTCACGTGGATATCGCCATTGCCGCCCGTCGTGCCCATGCTGCTGGTCATGATGGCGAAATTGTTACTGGCCAGGGCATTCGACACCTCGGCCCCCGTCATGTTGCCGCCGCTGGCGGCCACCGTGAAGTCGTTCGG
This sequence comes from Janthinobacterium sp. SUN118, assembly GCF_030397695.1. Classification (NCBI taxonomy): domain Bacteria; kingdom Pseudomonadati; phylum Pseudomonadota; class Betaproteobacteria; order Burkholderiales; family Oxalobacteraceae; genus Janthinobacterium; species Janthinobacterium sp. SUN118. Next base: position 26,309 of record NZ_JAPUBV010000005.1, read on the forward strand.
ATCGATCAGCCAGGTGCCGGTCGCTCCGCGCGGCGCGGCCGTGCTGACCCGCGCGGCGTCGATCGCGACCCGGTTTGCACTGGTTTCGATGAAACCGCCGTCGCCGCCCTGCGGCGCGCTGGCGTCGAGCACGCCTGCCACCCTGACGCTGCCCTTGTCCATGTCGCCCAGCAGCACGATCTGGCCCCGCTCGCCCGTGGCCAGCGTGCGCGCCTCGATCACGCCCGTATTGTTGATGACGCTTGACGCCAGCTCGCCTGCCGCCTTGGCCGTCAGGAACACCCGGCCGCCGTCGGCCTGGATCGCGCCGCCATTTTCGATCAGCGTGTCGAGCGCGCCCTGCGTCACTTGCAGCTTGACGGGGCCGCCCACGTCCAGCGTGACCTGGCTGCCGGCGCCCACCAGCACGCTGCCGGCGCGCGCGGCGAGCGTGCCGCTGTTGACGATGCGGGCGGCAATCAAGGCCACGTAGCCGCCGTCCGCCGCGCGTATCGTGCCTTCATTGACGATGCTGCCGCCGCCCTTGCCGTTGAAGACATGCTTGTTGCTGCGCAAACTCGCGCTGTCCACATCCAGGGTCGACGCCACCAGGCCGCCCACGTTGACCTGGGCCGTGCGGCCAAACAGGATGCCGTTCGGGTTGATCAGGTACACCTGGCCATTCGCGTTCAGGCGGCCGAGGATCTGCGAGCCATTGCTGTCGAGGATGCGGTTGACGGCCAGCGCGCTGGACGAAGGCTGGACGAAGTTCACGCTTTCCTTGCTGCCGACATTGAAGCTGGACCAGTTCAGCGTGGCCTGCTGGCTCGCCTGCTGCACCGTCGTGGTGGTGCCGGACTGGCTGATGGTGGCCGTGCCCGCCACCACCTGGCCGCCCGTGGGACCGGCACAGGCGGGTCCGCCCAGCGCCAGCGCGCCGATGGCGGCCACGGCGGCGGCCAGCTTGCGGCGCGCGCCCTTGCCGCGTCCGCGCGACGTCTCGGCGACGGCAACCCAGGCATTCAGGACGTGGCTCCAGACGAGCCGGTAAATATGATTCAGTGAAGCGTGACGGTGCATGCTGTGTATCCTTGTCATTGTGGATGGGGGCGCGGCCGCGCGCGCGCCCTCCCTCACCCGGGAGGGGCAGCGCCGGCGGGCGAGAAAGCGGCTGGACACGCGCGATGCGGCAGCCCTCTGTCCCCGGCGCCATTTCTGTTGCATTTCGCTACACAGTCGTAGCTAAAAGCTACAGAAATTTCTTGGGGGAAATATAACAAGAATTGCAGATTTATAAGTGAGCAAACCTGAGCAATTCCCGAGCGATTCAGTCGGGAATATGCGCGCCGAGGCTAGGCTGGCAGGCGCATGGAAAAGCTGACGATGCCGTCGCTGCCCGTGCGCTCCAGCGTCACCTGGCCGCCGTGCAGTTCGGCGATGCGTCGCACCAGGTACAGGCCCAGCCCGGCGCCCGGCTTGTGCTGGGCGATGCGGCCACGGAAGTATTTCTGGAACAGGCGTGGGATTTCATCGACGGGCAGCGCGTCGCCATCATTGCTGACGGTAAACTGGATGCCGCCATCGGCGGGCATGGCCGCGTCGAAGCGTATGGCTTGCGCCTGCGGCGCGTGCCGGTCAGCATTGCTGAGCAGGTTGCGCAGCGCCACGCGCAGCAGGCCGGGATCGCATTGCAGGCGCGCCGGCAAGTCCCGCATGCTGGCCTCCACCCTGCCGGCCGGCCATTCGGCCAGCACGGTCTCGAGCAGCACGCGTGGATCGCAGTGCTGGGGACGGAAAGTGGCCGCGCTCGTTTCCATGCGGTCGGCGCTCAGGTATTCATCGACGAGGGCGGCCATGCGGCCGCTGGCCTCGCGCAGGTTCTGGCAGCGCTGCAGGGTCTTGTCCCACACGGCGCCAGGATTGCGGGCAATTTGCTGGGCCGTCGTATTGATGATGGCCAAAGGCGTGTGGAATTCATGCGATACCATGGCCACGAAATCCTGCTGCTCTTCGCGGGTGCGCGTTTCCACCTCTAGCGCCGCGCGCAACTCGCCTTCGAGCGCGGCGCGCCGGCCGATTTCCTGCCGCAGGGCGGCCGTGCGCAGCGCCACCTGTTCTTCCAGCCGCTCGTTGAGCGCCCGCACGGCCCGCACGGCCTGTGCCTGCGCCAGGTCCTTGGCGCGGCGCAGTTCCGCGTAGCGCCGGTTCAAGCGCAAGCTCATCAGCATCATGTGCACGAACGCCCCCAGGGTAGCGGCGTGGTTGGTCCAGAAATTGGGCGGCAGCACGCCCATATTGCGCAGGAAGCTGACCAGCACGCCCGCGTAAAAAATGCCGAATATCAGCAGGAAGGCGCGCGCCGGGCGGTGGCCGCGCAAGGCCAGCCAGGTGGCCAGCGCGATGAAGACAGCGATCAGCGGCAGCGCCGCGCCCTGCACCACCAGCACGCCGGCGGCGTAGCGGCCGCACAGCACCAGCAGCGCTCCGGTCAGGGCGGCGGCGGCCGTGGCGCCCATCACGCCGCGGCTGAAGCGCGGATACAGGGCGGACAATTCCAGCTGCAAGATGGAGAAACGGGTACCGACGGCGATGGACGCCGCCATCGACACGCCCAGCATGGGATCGGAAAGCCAGTTCGGCATGCTGAAGATCTGCTGCGGAATGGCGATCGTCAGCGCTTCCGTGGTGGCATTGCTCAGCACATACAGCAAATACCAGCCACTGTGGGCTTCCCGCGTCATGCGCCAGAAGAAGATGTGAAACAGGATCAGCAACAGATAGCTGCCGAACTGCAAGCCGTAATACAGGTATTCGCGGCGCGACGATTCATCGAAGGCCGCGCGCGGCCACAGGGTCAGCTCCGTCGACATGGCTTTCTTGCTGTGCAGGCGCACCAGCCATTGTTCGTCCGCGCCCGCCTGCAGGCGCAAGGGAAACACGACCTGGCGCGCATCGACGGGCCAGGCGGCGCGCGGCACGTCCGCGCCCGCCGTTTGCAGCGTCCAGCGCCCCGCGCCGTCGAGCCGGTACAGGCGCACATCGTCGAGCACGGCGTTGCTAAAACGCAACACCCATTCATCGGGCGATGCCGCCGCGCGCACCACGTCCAGGCGCAGCCAGATGGCGTCGTCCGTGTAGCCGGCGCTGACGGCGGCAGGCAAGGCCCGCCAGCCAGCCGCATGCAGGGCCGCATCGGGATCCAGCTTGCCGCCGGGGTCAGCCAGCATGCGCAGGTGGCCGCTGGCCGTCACCTTTTGTGCACCGGCCGGCAGCATCAGAGGCGCAGGCGCGGCCCATCCGGCAAGGGGGTGGAGGGCGGCGAAAAACAGGAAGATGGCGAGCAGGATTTGCATGGCGGCGCAGCTTACCACAGGCAGATCAGGCGACCATCAAGCCGCCTTCACGCCGCCGGGGCGATCGGTTATCCTTGCGCCATGTTGAACCTTATTCTGCTTGAAGACGAAGCCGTGCTGCGCCAGGAACTGGCCGAGTTTCTCGGCGACTGCGGCTACCGCGTGAGCGCCGTCGCCGACCTGGCCGGCTTTCATGCCTGCTACCAGCCCGCGCGGCACCACATCGCCGTCATCGACCTGGGCCTGCCCGATGGCGATGGCATGGAACTGGTCGGAACCCTGCGCGCGCAAGACCCGCAGCTTGGCATCCTCGTGTTTACGGCGCGCGGCACCACGCCGGACAAGATCAAGGGATTGAGCGGCGGCGCCGATTACTACCTGCCCAAGAGCACGGACCTCGACGAACTGGCCGCCACCCTGCTCGCCTTGCAGCGGCGCCTGGGCGAGCCGTCGGCGCCGGCCACCTGGATACTCGAACTGGGGCCGCGCCGGCTGTTGCCGCCAGGTTGCAGCGCCATTGCGCTATCACAACAAGATGCCACCGTGCTGCGGGTGCTGATGGCCGAGCCGGAACGCATCGTCAGCCGCCAGCAAATCGTGCAGTCGCTGGGCGAGGATTACCTCGATTACGACCAGCGCCGCCTCGATACGCAAATCCGCCGCCTGCGCCGCAAGACGGAGCAAGCCACGGGACTGCCCTTGCCCATCAACACGGCGCGCAATGCGGGCTACCGCTTCTTCGCCGACGCGGCGGTCCGGCCCTGAGCCTAGGCCAGCAGCTGTGGCACGGCCGCCGCCATCAGTGAAATGCCGATCAAGGTCAGCACGGCAAACGCGATGCGGCGCATGCCGCGCTGGGCGATCGGCGGCGGGTAGCGCTTGCCGGCCATCGTGGCCAGCACGCCCACGGGCAGGGCCAGCATGCACAGCAGCAAGACCTTCGCGTCGAGCTGGCCCTGGCTGCCCGCCATCAGCGAGCGCCCGCCCGCGCTGATGGCGAACAGGAAGATCAGGCTGTAGCGGATGGTGGTCAGGCTCATTTCCTGGCGATAGAACTGATACACGAGCGGCGGCCCCGCCAGCGAAAACAGGCCCGAGAACAGGCCGCCGCACACGCCGCTGATGAAGAAACTGCGCCTGTCGGCCGCACCGGGTCCCGGCGGCGCCTGCAGCAAGATGCTGACGCCGCCATACACGATGGCCGCGCCCAGCAGCAGCTTCAGCAAGGGCGCATACGCCTGGTCCAGATAGCCCAGTAGCAGGACGCCGGCCGCCATGGCCGGCAGCAAGCCGATGCTGGCCGCGCGGATGGCGCGCCAGTCCAGGTGGTGCAAGGCGCCCGGCAAGGCCACCAGGCAATTGGCCAGCGACAGCAGGCTGACGAGGGCCGCCAGCGCGGGCACGGGCGCCAGGCCCAGTCCGCTGGCCACGCCCATGACGATCATGCCCAGTCCGAACCCCGTCACGGTCTGGAAATACGTGCCCGCCGCCACCACGCCCAGCAGCGCCAGCACGGGCAAGCTGAACAGAAAGTCAGCGTCCACCCTGGGCCTGCACGGCCGTCACCGCAATGACGTTGTAGACATCGTCGGCGCTGCAGCCGCGCGACAGGTCGTTGGCCGGCTTGTTCAAGCCTTGCAGCAGGGGCCCGATGGCGACGGCGCCGCCCATGCGCTCGGCCAGCTTGTAGCCGATATTGCCCGCGTCCAGGTTCGGGAACACCAGCACGTTGGCGCGGCCATTGACGACGGAATCCTTGACCTTGCGCTGCGAAATCTCGGCCACGATTGCCGCGTCGAGCTGCACGTCGCCATCGATGGCCAGCAGCGGACGCTGGGCCTTGACCCGGTCCGTGGCCGCATGCACCTTGTCGACGGCCGCATGGTGGGCGCTGCCGCTGGTGGAAAACGACAGCATGGCCACCCGCGGCTCTTCCATCAGCAACGCTTGCGCGCTGTCGGCGGCGGCCATGGCGATGTCGGCCAGCTCTTCCGCTTTCGGATCGACGACGAGGGCGCAGTCGGAAAAGATGAAGCCGCCCTTCAGGCTGTGGAACGGTTCGCACAGCATCATGAGGAAAAAGCTGGAGACCAGCTTGAAGGCCGGGTCGACGCCGATGATCTGGATGGCGCTGCGCACCACGTCGGCCGTCGTGTGCACGGCACCCGCCACGCAGCCGTCGGCGTCGCCCAGGCGCACCATCAGGTTGGCGTAGCACAAGGGGTCCTGCACGGCGATGCGCGCCTGCGCCACCGTCATGCCCTTGGCTTGACGCAGCACAAACAATTGCTGGGCATAGTGCTCCGCCTCGCTCGAGGCGGCCGGATCGACCAGGCGCACGGCGTCCAGGTCCAGTCCGTGTTCGCGCGCCAGCGCCAGGATGGTGGCCGGCTTGCCGACGATGGTGATGTGCGCCAGGCCTTCGGCAGCGGCGCGCGCGGCCGCCTGCAGCACGCGCACATCATCGCCCTCGCACAAGACGATGTTTTTCGGCACGGCGCGGGCCTGGGCGATGATGCGGTGCAGGGCTTTCATGGAAACTCCAATTCGGTAAAAAAATGCCGGAACCACGGAAGCAGGAAGATGGCTCCGGCATACAAAACCCGGCGCGATTGCCGGGGTCATACAAGGAAGGGGCCGACGGATTACACGTAGTCTTTGTACTTGTCCAGGTGACGGATCGGTTTGCTCAGCGCATCGCGGCGGAACGGGTCGCCCAGCTCGCGCGTGCACATGATTTCGATGATGGTCGTCTTGCCTTCATTCATCTGCATGTCGATCGCCTTCTTCAGCGCCGGACCCACGTCTTCCAGCTTGTCGACCGTGATGCCTTCGGCGCCCATGGCGCGCGCAATCTCGGCAAAGCTCTGGTTGTCGAGCTCGCCGGCGACGAAGCGGCGGTTGTAGAAATCCACCTGGTTTTTCTTTTCCGCGCCCCACTGGCGGTTGTGGAACACCACGGCCGTCACGGGAATGTTGTGGCGCACGCAGGTCATCGTTTCCATCAGGCTCATGCCCCAGGCGCCGTCGCCCGCATACGACACGGCCGGACGGTGCGGCGCGGCCACCTTGGCGCCGATGATGGTCGGGAAGGCATAGCCGCAGTTGCCAAAGCTCATCGCCGCAAAGAAGCTGCGCGGCTTTTCGAAGCGCAGATAGCTGTTCGCCACCGAGTTGATGTTGCCGATGTCGGTCGACACCATCACGTCTTCCGGCATGGCTTTTTCCAGCTCGCGCAAGACCTGACGCGGGTGCAGATAGTTGCCCGGCTCTTTCTTCTGCTCTTCGATCATGTCCAGGCTGTACGCATCCTTTTCATGCGTCCAGTTCGTCAATTCCTCTTCCCACGCCGCCTTCTCGGCCTGCACGGTGGCATAGCGCGCGTCGCGCGTGGCGTCGCAATCGAGGGTCTTGCCGTCCAGGCGGGCCAGGATGGCCTTGGCGGCCGCCTTGGCGTCGCCGCAGATGCCCACCGAAATCTTCTTGACCAGGCCCAGCATCTTGTTGTCGGCGTCGATCTGGATGATCTTGGCGTTCTTCGGCCAGTAATCCATGCCGTGCTGCGGCAGGGTGCCGAACGGGCCCAGGCGCGAACCCAAGGCCACGACGACGTCGGCCTGGGCGATCAGTTTCATCGCCGCCTTGGAACCCTGGTAGCCGAGCGGGCCGCACCACAGCGGATGGCTGGCAGGGAACGAGTCGTTATGCAGGTAACTGTTGACCACCGGCGCGCCGAGGCGCTCGGCCAGGGCCTTGCACTCCTCGATGGCGTCGCCCATGACGACGCCGCCGCCCGAGATGATCACCGGGAACTTGGCTTGCGCCAGCAGTTCGGCCGCATCGTTCAGGCTTTGCTCGCCGCCGGCGCCGCGGTCGAGGCGGTTCGGTTTCGGGATCTCGGCCTTGATTTCGCCATAGAAATAGTCGCGCGGGATGTTCAGTTGCGTCGGGCCCATTTCCGACATGGCGCGGTCGAAGCAGCGCCCCGTAAATTCCGCCATGCGGGCCGGATTGGTCACGTGGCCCTGGTATTTGGTGAATTCCTCGAACATGGGCAGCTGGTTCGCTTCCTGGAAGCCGCCCAGGCCCATGCTCATCGTGCCCGTTTCCGGCGTAATGATCACGACCGGCGTGTGCGCCCAGTAGGCGGCGGCGATGGCCGTGACGCAATTGCTGATGCCAGGGCCGTTCTGGCCGATGACCACGCCATGGCGGCCCGAGACGCGGGCATAGCCGTCGGCCATGTGACCGGCGCCCTGCTCGTGCACGACGGGGATCAGGCGGATGCCGGCCGGGGCGAAGATATCCATCGGGTCCATGAAGGCCGAGCCCATGATGCCGAACATGTCGGTCACGCCATTGGCGGCCAGGGTTTCCACGAACGCTTCGGACGGCGTCATCTTTTGCGGGCCCACTGGAATGGCAGCGGCGGCGGCTTTTTGGTCGGACAAATCGGTCATGGCTCAGTCTCCTTACAGTTTTATGAAAAATCGGTATATTTTGTTCCGATATTTGAAATGCGTGTTCAATTTAACGGTTGCGAAATGCGCTGTCAATGAAAATTCATGAAAAATCGGACTGTTTCATTCCTGAATCCGGAATCCGTAACAAAGTCCCATTCCTGAAACAACAATGGCGGCTTATCCGCAACAGATAAGCCGCCACCGGTGCCGCCAGCCGTGCGCCTTAGAACTTCAGGCGCATGCCGGCCGTGAAGGCGCTCGAGTTATGCCCAGGCAAGGGCACGCTGCCGCCGCTGGAAGCGTCGCCGACAAAGTTGGTGCCGGCGCCATCGTTGTTGATGCGGCCGTACGAGGTGTACAGATTCGTGCGCTTGGACAAGGCATAGGTGTAGCCGATGGCCAGCTGGCGCCCGCCGCGGCGCGCGTTCGTGCGGTCATCCTTGCGGATGTAGGACGCCATCACGCTGCCCGCCGCGCCCACGGGCGCCGACGCGCCCAGCATGTAGTTGCGGAAATCCGTGCCCGCATCGTCCTTGTCCGTCTCATACGCGGCGTGCAGCTTGGCGGCCCCGAAATCGTAGGTGCCGCCCAGCAAGGTGACTTTTGCCGTGTTCAGCGGCGTGTCCTTGCGGTTGTCGTGCGCCAGCGTCAGCACCAGCGGGCCGTTGGCATAATCGATGGAAAAGTCGATGGTGCGGCCCAGCGTATTGCTGTCCGGCTTTTCGCCGAGGCCGTACATGATGGCGGCCGACAGGCCGTTCACCTTCGGCGTCTCGTACATGATGGCGTTTTTCGTGCGCAGGGTGGCCACGCTCATCAGGTTGATCGAGGCGCCCGTCATGCCCGTCTCGAACGGGTCGATATTGTCCAGGGCGGTGAACAGCGGATTGTGCTGCAAGCCGATATTCACGGCGCCGAAATCGCCCGACAGGCCCACGTAGGCCTTGCGCCCGAACAAGGCGCCCTGGCGGTAGGCACCCGTGTCGAGATCGAGACCGTTTTCCAGCAAGAAGTTGGCTTTCAAATTGTTGCCCAGGTCTTCCGTGCCCTTGAAGCCGATGCGGCTGCCCGACTGCACGCCGGTGGCCAGCTTGGTGACGGAGCCTTCCGCGCCGCCATGCTCGGAGGTCAGGCCCGCGTCGAGCAAGCCGTACACGGTGACCGACGATTGCGCGCTGGCGCCGCCGGCGAAGAGTGTGGCCAGGACGGCCGCCGCTACGAATGTGTGTTTCATGTCATCTCCAGATATTGTGGTTTTTATGGGTGCTTCCAACAAGAATCAACAACGTGCTACAAATTGCGGCAAATGCGGCGGCTCAGGCGATCAGCCCGGCCATCGGCGACGAAGGCGAGGCGCTCATGGCGCCGGCCCTCCGCGGCATGCGCCCGGCCAGGTAGGCCTCGCGTCCGCCCTGCACTGCCAGTTTCATGGCGCGCGCCATGCGTATCGGTTCGCGCGCCGCCGCGATGGCGGTATTCATCAGGATGCCGTCGCAGCCGAGTTCCATGGCGATGGCCGCGTCCGACGCCGTGCCGACGCCGGCGTCGACCAGCACGGGCACCGTGGCTTGCTCGATGATCAGCGACAGATTCCACGGATTCAGAATGCCCATGCCCGAGCCGATCAATGACGCCAGCGGCATGACGGCGATGCAGCCGATCTCTTCCAGCATGCGCGCCTGGATGGGGTCGTCGCTGCAATACACCATCACCTGGAAGCCATCCTTGACCAGCTGCTCGGCCGCCTTCAAGGTTTCCGGCATGTTCGGGAACAGGGTCTTGTCGTCGCCGAGCACTTCCAGCTTGCACAGCGGGTGGCCGCCCAGCAGCTCGCGCGCCAGCTGCAGCGTGTACACGGCGTCGCGCGCGTTGTAGCAGCCGCCCGTGTTGGGCAAAATCGTGTATTTCGACGGCGGAATAAAATCAAGCAGGTTGGGCTCGCCCTTTTCCTGGCCGATATTCACGCGGCGTATCGTCACCGTGACGATCTCGGCGCCGCTCTCTTCGATGGCCAGGCGCGTTTCCTCGAAATCCCTGTACTTGCCCGTGCCGACCAGCAGGCGCGACTGGTAGGTGGTGCCGGCCAGGGTCAGGCCGCCCGGTGCTTGGCCGGGAATCGCGTCGTCTCTCATCGTGCTGCTCTCCTAAGTTGAATGAACGCGGCCCCCTGCGCGAGGGGTACGCCGCAAAACGCAAAATCGACGTCGGGCCGCCGTCCCGACACGAGGTCCGCCAGCGCCCTGCCCGCGCCGCAGCCCATGGTCCAGCCCAGGGTGCCGTGCCCCGTGTTGAGGAACAGCTGGCGGTAACGCGTGGCGCCGATGTACGGCACGTTCGAGGGCGTGAGCGGGCGCAGGCCGGCCCAATAGACGGGGTCGCTGTAATCGCAGGCATGGGGAAACAGGGCCTGCACGCGGCGCGTGATGGCGGCGCAGCGCACGGGATTGAGGTCGCGCGTGTAGCCGTTCAGCTCGCATGTGCCCGCCACGCGCAGGCGTGCGCCCAGGCGCGAAAACACCAGCTTGTGGCCATCGTCCGTCAGCGACACGGTGGGCGCCGCGGCGGGATCCAGTATCGGATACGTGGCCGAATAGCCCTTGCCCGGATACAGCATCAGGCGGATGCCCAGCGGCTGCAGCAGGGGCACGGAAAAACTGCCCATGGCCACCACCACGGCGTCCGCGTGTTCCAGGCCGTGGCGCCCGTGCGCATCGATGCATTCCACGCCCGCGATGCGCTCGCCATCCGCCAGCAGACGCGTCACCGTCGTGCCGTACCGGAAATCCACGCCGGCGGCCGCCGCGCGCGCGGCCAGCGCCGTGGTAAACAAATGCACGTCGCCGGACTCGTCGCTGGCCGTGAAGTCGCCGCCCACGATCTGGCCGCGCGCGTGGGCCAGGGCCGGCTCGATGCGGACCACGTCATCGGCGCTGAGCGTATTGCGCGGGCAGCCCAGTTCGCGCAGCAGCGCGGCGCCCGCTTGCGATTTGTCAAACTCCTGTTCATCCGTATAGAAATGCAGGATGCCGCGCTCGAGGTGGTCGTAGGCGATGCCCGTCTCGTGGCGCAAGGCTTGCAGGCTCTGGCGGCTGTACTCGGCCATGGCGACGATCTGGCGCATGTTGCGCGACACGCGCGATGGCAGGCATTCGCGCAGGTAGTGCAGCGCCCACTGCCATTGCAGTGCATCAAGACGTGGACGGAACAGCAGCGGCGCGTCGTCCTTGCCCAGCCAGCGCACGACCTTGCGCAGGGTGGCGGGATTGGCCCACGGTTCCGCATGCGAGACGGAAATCTGCCCGCCGTTGCCGAAGCTGGTTTCCTGCGCGGCGCCCGCCTGGCGCTCGAGCACGCACACATCGTGGCCCGCCTGGCGCAAGTACCAGGCCGTGGCCGTGCCGATCACGCCGGCGCCGAGGACTAGGATCTTCATGGCGGGCCCGGTTCGCTCAGCGCGTCAGCAGCACGGCGATGGCGACGAAGGCGGCGATCCACACCGTTTCCATCACCAGCATGATGACGGGGCGCCAGCCCAGCGAGGCCAGCGACTGGAACGAGGTTTTCACGCCCAGCGCGGCGATGGCGATGACGAGACAGGCGCGCGAGGCATTGTTGATCCAGCCATTCACTTCCTGCGGAATCAGGCCCAGGCTGTTGGTAATGACGAGCCAGACAAAGCCGATCAGGAAGAACGGCACCAGCGGCGGCGCGTCGACTTCGCTCTTGCCATCCTTGCGCTTGAACATGATCGACAGGCCCAGCACGACGGGCACGAGGCAGGCCACGCGCGTCAGCTTGACGAAGGTGGCGACGTCGCCCGTGTGGTTGCTGACCAGATAGCCGGCGCCCACCACTTGCGCCACGTCATGGATCGTGCCGCCGATAAACACGCCCGCCTCGGTCGGGTCAAAACCCAGCAGCTTGACCAGCAGCGGATAAACGATCATGGCCAGCGTCGACAGGGTCGTCACGCCGACCACCGTCAGCAGGGTGAACTTTTCGTTTTCCTTGGTTTGCGGCAGTACGGCCGAGATGGCCAGCGCAGCCGAGGCGCCGCAGATGGCGACGGAACCGCCCGACAGAATGCCTTCCGTGAGGGGGCGCTTCAGCCATTTGGCCAGCAGGTAGCCGAAACCCAGCGTCGCCACCAGGCCGCCGACGACGATCAGCAAGGGCGTCACGCCCACGGAAGCGATCTGGTTGAAGGTGATGCGCGCGCCCAGCAGGGCCACGCCCGTGCGCAGCAGCACCTTGCTGCAGAACTCGATGCCGGGCTTGCAGGTGGGGTCCGATGCCAGGAAGTGGAAGGCCAGGCCGAAGAACAGCGCATACAGCAGCTGCGGGCCGCCGTAATTACTGGAAATGAAGGTGGCCGACAGCGCGATCACGAGCGCGATCGCCACGCCGGGCCAGCTGCGCAGCACGGCGCGGGGACGCCAGATGGCGACGGCGGATGACAGGTAGGGAATGTTCTTGTCGACAACGCGTGTTATCGCTGAGGAGTTGGTTTTCATGCGGGTCCGCTCATAATGTTTTAAAAATTGGGACATTTCATCTCGTTTTTTAATAATACACGATGAGCTAGCGAAGTCCATGCTTTTCCATGAAAATCGAAACCAGATGTTCCGGAAACTGACGTTTTAATGATGCCGGTGCCGTAAACGACAAGCGGCGCGCCCCCCGTACAGGGACGCGCCGCCGTGGCTGGCGTGCGAAAGATTACTTTTTGTTCAGGCGGGTAATCAGGCTGGACGTGTCGTAGCGGTTACCGCCCGCCTGCTGTACTTCGCCATAGAACTGGTCCGTCAAGGTCGTCACGGGCAGGTCGCTGCCGTTGCGCCTAGCTTCGGCGAGGCAGATGCCCAGGTCCTTGCGCATCAGGTCGACGGCGAAACCGAAGTCGAACTTGCGCTCGATCATGGTCTTGCCGCGGTTTTCCAGCTGCCACGACTGCGCCGCGCCCTTGGAAATGACGTCGACGACGAGGGCCGCATCGAGGCCCGCGTTTTCCGCAAAGGCGATGCCTTCGCTCAAGGCTTGCACGAGGCCGGCGATGCAGATCTGATTCACCATCTTCGTCAGCTGGCCCGAGCCGGAGGCGCCCATGTAGGTGACGGCGCGCGCGAACAGGGAGATGACAGGCTCGGCCCTTGCGTACGCTTGCGCATCGCCGCCCACCATCACCGTCAGCTTGCCATTTTCCGCGCCGGCCTGGCCGCCGGACACGGGCGCGTCGAGGAAGAATACGCCCTTCTCTTTGGCTGCCGCATGGATGGTGCGCGCCGCCTCGGCCGAGGCCGTCGTATGGTCGATCAGGATGCTGCCCGGCGCCATGGCGGACAGCAAGCCGCCCTCTTCCAGGATGACCTGGTACAGGTCATTGTCGTTGCCGATGCAGGTGAAGACAAACTCGGCGCCCGCGGCGGCGGCGGCCGGCGTGGCGGCGCTGCTGCCCTTGTATTGCGCGAGCCAGGCGGCAGCGCGTGCCGGGTTGCGGTTGTACACGGTGACGTCGTGCCCGCCCGCCGCCAGGTGGCCTGCCATGGGGAAACCCATGACGCCCAAACCGATGAATGCCACTTTTGCCATATTGTCCGTCCTGTCGATGAATGAATCCGATTATTGTTGCACAAATGGCCTGTGCCGACAGCATGGCGCGGCCAGACGGCCGCCATGGCCGCACCGGCAGTGGCGCCGGGGAGACATCCGCATTTCAGCTATACAAGACGAAAATTATCATAAAGAAACTTTATGTTGCATTTTTTTCTAGCAAATACTATATTGAATTGGCATCAGGAAATCTCGGTTCACGGTGCCCCATCCTTTTCCCAACCCCTGTCAAGGAGTCGATCTTGCAAACTACATTTTCCCGCCTGAAAATCATGAGCGCCGCCGCCCTGCTGCTCGCCGCCAACGCCGCGCAGGCAGACATCACGGTCTTTACCAGCCAGTCTGCCTATCTGGCAGCGGTCGGCAATACCGGCGTCGATACCTTTGATGATTTGCCCATCGATGCGCTCGACGGCCCGCTGAGCCGCAGCGCGGGCAGCTACGCCTACACGGTGAGCAGCGTGGGCACCTCGCCCATCCTGTATGGCGCAGGCACGGGCAGCGACCACTGGCTGAGCACGAACGACCGCAACGACAGCGTGTTGTTCTCCAACTTTTCCGGTGCCGTACGCGGCGTGGGAGGATACTTCTTCGGCTCGAACTTTTCCGGCGAATATGCCGCCGGCCAGAACATCACCCTGACGGCCCGCAATGCGCTGGGCGAGCTGCTCAGCTACGAGCTGGCCTTGCCGACGCAAGCCTCGTTTATCGGCTTCGTGTCGTCGGGCGCCTTCTCCGACCTGGCCGTCAGCACGGCCGGACAGATCGGTATCTGGCCAACCATCAATAACCTGACGGTGTCGGCCGTACCGGAGCCTGCCACTTACGGCATGCTGCTGGGCGGCCTGGGCTTGCTGGGCTTCATGGCGCGCCGCCGCCGGACCAGCCAGCAATAAACTCGCGCCTGGTACGGCTGCCGGCAGCCGTGCCAGGCCTTGCCCTCACGCCAGCAATGCGCGCAAGGCCGCCATCAGGGCCGCGCATTCGCCCACGTTGCCGATGCTGATGCGCAAATACTGGCTGATGCGCGGCGCGTTGAAATGGCGCACGATCACGGAGCGGGCGCGCAAGCCGGCCGCCAGTTGCGCCGCGTCATGCCGCGGATGGCGGGCGAAGATAAAATTGGCCACGGAAGGCAGCACCTCGAAACCCAGCGCCGCCAGGTCCGCCGTCAGCTGTTCGCGGCTGGCGATCACGGCCTGGCGCGTCTGCTGGAAATACGCTTCATCGTGCAGCGAGGCGACGGCGCCGGCCAGCGCCAGCCGGTCCAGCGGATAGGAATTGAAACTGTTCTTCACGCGCTCGAGCGCCTCGATCAGGTCCGGGTGTCCCAGCGCGCAACCCACGCGCAAGCCGGCCAGCGAACGCGACTTCGAGAACGTCTGCACCACCAGCAGGTTCGGATAGCGCTCGACCAGGGCCACGGCGCTCTCGCCGCCGAAATCCACATACGCTTCATCGACCACCACCACGGCGTCGGGATGCGCGCGCAGCAGGGTTTCCACGCCGGCCAGCGGCAAGTCCACGCCTGTCGGTGCGTTGGGATTCGGGAAGATGATGGCGCCGCACGGCCCCTGATAGTCTTCCGGACGGATGCGCATGGCGTCGTCGAGCGGCACGGTGCGGTAATCGATGCCGTACAGCTTGCAATACACGGGATAGAAGCTGTAGCTGATGTCCGGGAACAGCAGCGGCGCATCGTGCTTGAGCAAGGCCATGAAGGCCAGCGCCAGCACCTCGTCGGAACCGTTGCCGACGAAGACTTGATCGCTGCGCAGGCCGTGGTAAGCGGCCAGGGTTTGCTTCAGTTCGCTGGCGGAAGGGTCCGGGTACAGGCGCAGGCTGTCGTTGCTGGCGTCGCGCAGCGCGGCCAGCACCTGCGGTGACGGGCCGTACGGGTTTTCATTGGTGTTGAGTTTGACCAGGTCGGGCAGTTTCGGCTGCTCGCCCGGAACGTAGGGGGTCAGCTCGCTGACGATGTTGCTCCAGAATCGGCTCATTGCATGTGGGGTCGGGGATGGGGATCGGGTAGATTACCATGGACTGATGGGGGTGTTCGGGCGGGTGTCGTTTGCGTCGGCGGAGGCGCTGGGCGTTAAAGCTTGAATGGAGGAAAAGACGCCTTGCGCTGCGCGCTTTGGGCGCTTTTTCTGCCTGGATTGGTGCGCTGGTGGCTCGCCTATATTGCGGGCATAAAAAAAGCTCCCTTGCGGGAGCTTCTCTTATGTATTCTGGCGGAGAGGGTGGGATTCGAACCCACGGTACGATTTAACGTACGCTTGATTTCGAGTCAAGTACATTCGACCACTCTGCCACCTCTCCGTTTACTGCGGTCTATTCATTCAAACTGGCGTGCCTGTTTGAACGAGGCGCTATTTTAGCATGGGCATTGTTCAGTTGGGTAGGGGTTTTATTGGTGATTTGCAACTGAAAGCGGGGAATTCACATCAACACCTGTCTGGACGATTCGGAGAGCCTCGCGCGAGTACGCGCTCGTCTTCGAATCCCACGCGTACGCCCCGCAGGGGCATACTCCTCTTCGCCGCCACAAATAAAAAAAGCTCCCTTGCGGGAGCTTTCTCTATTTGTTCTGGCGGAGAGGGTGGGATTCGAACCCACGGTACGATTTAACGTACGCTTGATTTCGAGTCAAGTACATTCGACCACTCTGCCACCTCTCCATTTGCTGCGGTCTTTTCCCGCATTGCTGCGAGAAGGCAAGATTATAGCAGCCGCTTGAAAAAATGGAAGGACTATTTTAAGCCTTCCATTCATGGGGCCGCCTGAAGCTTTTATGCCTTCAGATGCGTCAGGCCGCCCATGTACGGACGCAGCACTGACGGGATTTCGACGCTGCCGTCCGCTTGCTGGTAATTCTCCAGCACGGCGACCAAAGTACGGCCCACTGCCAGGCCGGAGCCGTTCAGGGTGTGCGCCAGTTCCGGCTTGCCGGCGGCGTTGCGGAAACGCGCCTGCATGCGGCGGGCCTGGAACGCTTCCGTGTTCGACAGCGAGGAAATTTCGCGATAGGTGTTTTGCGCCGGCAGCCACACTTCCAGGTCGAAGGTCTTGGTGGCGGTGAAGCCCATGTCGCCCGTGCACAGCGACATCACGCGGTATGGCAGGCCCAGGCGCTGCAAAATCGTTTCCGCATGGCCGACCATTTCTTCCAGCACCTGGTACGACGTGTCCGGATGCACCACCTGCACCATTTCCACCTTGTCGAACTGGTGCTGGCGGATCATGCCGCGCGTGTCGCGGCCATAGCTGCCCGCTTCCGAGCGGAAGCATGGCGTGTGGGCCGTCATTTTCAGCGGCAATTGGTCGAGCGCGAGGATTTCATCGCGGGCGATGTTGGTCAGCGACACTTCCGAGGTGGGGATCAGGTAGAAGGTCTCGCCCTCGCCTTCCACGCCGCCTTTTTTCACCGAGAACAAATCGGCTTCGAATTTCGGCAGCTGGCCCGTGCCGCGCAAGGAATCGGCGTTGACCATGTAGGGGGTATAGCATTCCGTGTAGCCGTGCTCGTCCACGTGCGTGTTGAGCATGAATTGCGCCAGCGCGCGGTGCAGGCGGGCGATGCCGCCCATCATGACGGAGAAGCGCGAGCCGGTCAGCTTGGTGGCCACTTCGAAATCGAGGCCCAGCGGGGCGCCCACGTCGACGTGATCCTTGACGTCGAAATCGAAGGTGCGTGGCGTGCCGACCTTGCGCACTTCCACGTTGCCCGACTCGTCCGTGCCCACCGGTGCCGATTCGTGCGGCAGGTTGGGTACGGCCATGATGAATTCGCTCAGCTTGGCTTGCACGAGGGTCAGGGCCGCTTCGTCGGCTTTCAATTCATCGCCCAGGCCGGCCACTTGCGCCATCACGGCCGAGGTGTCTTCCCCCTTGCCTTTCAACATGCCGATTTGCTTGGACAGCGCGTTGCGCTTGCCCTGCAGTTCCTCGGTGCGCGTCTGGATCGCCTTGCGTTCGGCTTCGAGGGCGTTGAAACCTGCCACGTCGAGCTGGAATTTGCGCGTTGCCAGGCGGGCGGCGACGGTGGCGATGTCTTTACGGAGAAGTTGGATATCTATCATGGGTGGATGGCGGTGCCGATGTATCGAAAGCATCCATTGTACCAAGACCCGTTCAGTTCTTTATGAGTTTTGCACACGGCTGGCCATCGTCATGGCAGCATGGCCGGGCACTCGCGCCCGCTTTACGGCTGGTGCTCAGGCTGGTACTTAAATAAAGGCGGCTTTTTCGGCGGCGGTCAGGCGGCGGGCGCTGACGGTGACGACGGGCATCTTGCTGTCGGCGGCCTTGGCGACCAGGGTCGAGGTGGCGCTCACTGCCACCGTATTCGCGCCGGCGGTGGCGAAGCTGCTGCCGATGGCCAGGACGGCGGCGGCGATAAAGGCGATTTCCATGTTTTTCAGTGCGTTCATGATGTGACTCCTGGTTGGTTTGTTCGTTTAACTGCGCTTGGTATGGTGGTACTTTAGCCAACGGGAACGAACAAGGCCACCGGCTTGCGACCGGCGGCGAAAAACAGGGAGCGAACGGTGAAAAACGGGGACTGAAGCGAAAAGCGGCGCTACAGGGATTGCTTGACCAGCCGGCCCAGTCGGCCGATCGCCTGCTCGATGCGCGGCGTCCACGCATTGCCGCAATTGAGGCGCAGATAATTGCCGAACTTGCCCGAGGCCGAGAACAGCTGGCCCGGCATGAAAGCCACGCCGTCGGCGATGGCCTGCCCGTGCAGGGCCAGCGCATCGACTTGCGGCGGCATCTGCACCCACAGCACGAAACCGCCCTGCGGCTCGGACAGCATGCAGTCGGCCGGAAAGTGCGCCGCGACGGCGTCGGACATGCGGGCGATGCGCTGCACCAGGGTACGCCGCATCTTGCGCAGCTGCTGGTCGTAGCTGCTACCCTCCAGAAAGTCGGCCAGCACGGCCTGGAAGAAATGGCTGGTGGCGCCGCTCGACACGGTTTTGAGCAGGGCCACTTCCTGCGCGAAGCGCCCGGCCAGCACATAGCCGACGCGCGAGGCGGGCGTGATGGCCTTGGAAAACGAGGAACACAATAAAACATTGCCGCTCGTATCATAGGCCTTCACGGGCCACGGCCGCTGCGGGGCAAAGCACAGGTCGCCATACACGTCGTCTTCCACCAGCGGAATATTGAATTCCGACAGCAGGCCCGCCAGCCGCTTCTTGTTTGCTTCCGGCATGACGCTGCCCAGGGGATTGTTCGCGTTCGGCACGAACAGGCACGCTTGCACGAGTCCCGCGCGCAGGGCCAGCTCGAGCGCGTCGAGCGACGGTCCCGTCTTCGGGTCGGTGGGAATTTCCAGCGCCTTCATGCCCAGGCTTTCTATCATCTGCAGCAGCACGAAATACGTGGCCGACTCGATGGCGATGGTGTCGCCCGGCCTGGCGACGGCGCGCAGGCACAGGCTGATCGCTTCCGTGCAGGAATTCGTCACGACGATCTCTTGCGGGTCGAGCTTGCCCCAGTCCAGCGCGCGGCGCGTGACCTGGCGCAGGAAGTTGCCTTCGCTGATGTCGTAGCAGCTGACCTTGCTCAACAAGGCGGGCTCGCGCCGGGCCACGGCGCTGATGGTGCGCTGCATGCGCTTGATGGGCAGGATTTCATCGGGTGGCCAGGCCGTGCCCAGCTGCACCACGTCGCGCGTCTCGTTGTCCTTCAAGACGCGCATCAACAGATTGTTGATGCCGACAAAGGCCGGCTCCTTCAGGTGCTGGGCATCGGCGCTGCAGGGCCGGCGCGGCGCGCGGTGGCGCACGAAATAGCCGGACTGGGGCCGCGCATCGACCTGGCCCCGGTCCTCCATCAGGCGCAAGGCTTGCATCACCGTGCTGATGGAAATGCGCTTTTGCTGCGCCAGGTGGCGGATCGACGGCAGGCGGTCGCCGGGCGCGAATACGCGCGAATCGATCAGCGCACCCAGCTCGTTGGCCAGGTGCTCGTACAGGTTCAGGTCGGCGCTCATGTTCATCCCTTCAGTATGCGGCTGCCGCGCGGGGCCGGCACAGATACAGTTGCCGAGTTTTTTGATAAGCACAGTGTACGGCAAAGGGCACTGTGATCATTACAATTTCGTTTTCCTGCATCTGTCATGGTTCGCCGCAAGGGCCTAAGCTGTTCCTGTCTGCACAACAGGAGCGATGCCATGCACACCGACTACGAACTCGCCAGCGCGCGGCCCCTGCGCCTGGAAAAAGCGCATGCCAAGGTGATCGAATGCGTGACGGGCACGGCGTGGATCACGGCCTATGCCCAGTTCGAGGATTGCGTGCTGCGCGGCGGCGAGCGCTACACGATACCGAATGACGGCCTGGTGCTGGTCGAAGCCGTGGGCAGCGGCCGCATCCGCGTGCATGGGACTGCCGCACCCCGCCCCGCCCTGCTGCGCTGGCTGAACCTGGCACTGCCACACACACTGACCACAAGGAATACATGACTCAAGCACCACCATTGCGCGTCCTCGTCACGGGCGCCGCCGGTGTCATCGGCACCGTTTTCTGGAAGAGCCGGCACGGGGAATTCTCCCTGCGCCTGGCCGACCTGCACACTGACGGGCTGGCGCCAGCACCCTGCCCGTCCATCCAGCTCGACGTGGGCGACTACGCCGCCTGCCTGGCCGCCTGCGCCAACACCGACGTGGTGCTGCACCTGGCCGGCGTGCCGCACGCCGGCGCCGATTTCGATGCGCAGCTGCTGCAGCCCAACATCATCGGCACGCACAACATCTTCCGCGCGGCGCAGGCACAGGGCGTGAAACGGATGGTGTTTGCCAGCAGCGCGCAAGCCATCGAAGGCTATCCGCTCGACGTGCAGGTGCACGAGCACATGCCGGCGCGGCCGGCCAATATGTATGGGGCCAGCAAGGCCTTTGGCGAAGGCGTGGCCTCCGCGTTCGCCCACCAGCATGGCATGACGGCGATTGCCGTGCGCATCGCCAACGTGGCGCAGTTTGCACCAGGTCAACAGCACAGCGCGCGCGACATTGCCGCCTTCATCAGCGAGCGCGACGTGGTGCAGCTGCTGGCGCGCTGCATCGCCGCCGACGTGCCGGCCGGCTACCACGTCGTGCATGGCGTGTCGGACAACCGCTATAAACGGCTCTCCATCGCCGCGACGCGCCAGCTCGTCGGCTACGCGCCGCAGGACGACGGCTTTACACTACTGGGACTGTAATTCAGCCCTTGCCGGCGGGTTTACCTGCTTTTCTGTCCAGCTCGCGCAGCCAGGCCAGCTTGTCGGCGATCTTGCTTTCCAGCCCGCGCGGCACGGGCTGGTACCAGCCCGGTTCCGCCATGCCGTCCGGAAAGTAGGTTTCACCGGCCGCATACGCATCGGGCTCGTCGTGCGCGTAGCGGTAGGCGTGGCCGTAACCGAGTTCCTTCATCAGTTTCGTCGGCGCATTGCGCAAGTGCACGGGTACTTCCTTGGATTTATCTTTCTTGACGAACGCCATGGCCGTGTTGAAGGCGTTGTAGCCGGCATTGCTTTTCGCGGCGATGGCCAGGTAAATCACGGCCTGGCCCAGGGCCAGCTCGCCTTCGGGCGAACCGAGGCGTTCATATGTTTCGGCTGCGTCATTGGCCATGGTCAGGGCGCGCGGGTCGGCCAGGCCGATATCTTCCCAGGCCATGCGCACGATGCGCCGCGACAGGTAGCGCGGGTCGGCGCCGCCGTCGATCATGCGGCAAAACCAGTACAGGGCCGCGTCGGGATTCGAGCCGCGCACGGACTTGTGCAGGGCGGAAATCTGGTCATAGAAATTGTCGCCGCCCTTGTCGAAGCGGCGCGAATTCAATGTGAGTGCATTGTCGACGAAGGCCGCGTCTATCTTTGTCGTGCCCGTCGAGCTGGCGGCCGTCTCGGCCTGCTCCAGCAAGTTCAAAAAGCGCCGCGCATCGCCATCCGCATAGCCGATCAGGGTGTCGGCGGCCGCCTCGTCAAAGCTCAGGTGCGTCAAGGCCGTGGACTGCGCCTTGGCCAGCAGCTGCTTCATCTCGTCTTCGTTGAGCGACTTCAACACATACACTTGCGCGCGCGACAGCAGCGCCGAATTGACTTCGAAACTCGGATTTTCCGTCGTCGCGCCGATGAAGGTCACGAGGCCCGATTCGACGAACGGCAGCAAGGCATCCTGTTGCGATTTGTTAAACCGGTGGATTTCGTCGACGAACAATAAGGTGTGCTTGCCGAACTGGTCCAGGCTATGGCGGGCCTGGTCCATGGCTGCGCGGATATCTTTCACGCCGGCAAACACGGCAGACAGGGCGATGAATTCGCTGTCGAAGGCGTTCGCCATCAGGCGCGCCAGGGTCGTCTTGCCGACGCCGGGCGGGCCCCACAAGATCATCGAATGGGCCTTGCCCGCCTCGAACGCGAGGCGCAGCGGCTTGCCGGCGCCCAGCAGATGCGTCTGGCCAATGACTTCGTTCAGGGTAGCCGGCCGCAGGGCTTCGGCCAGCGGCTGGCGCGGTGCGGTGGAAAAGAGATCCGCCATAATATTTACCGGGTAAGAATGCAAAGGCCCCGCACGATGCGAGGCCGGTCAAAAAACAGCATGAAAAACTTAGTTGTTGATCACATCCGCGCCCTTGGGCATCACGAATTTGAAATGGTTGGCGGACAGCGTCGGGTTTTTCTGGAAGTTCTTGAACGCCAACACCGACGTCTGGCCGAACGAGTCGCGCAATTCCATCGCTTCGGGCACGCCATTGCGCAAGCCGATGCTGATTTCATCAAAGGTCGTGTCCTTGGCCTTCGGCGTCGCTTTCAGCCATTCCAGGCCATCGCGCGTGCCCGCTTCGGCCAGGGTGAAGTTCTTTTCCAGGTCATTGCTGCCAAACAGGATGGCGGCCGGCGAGGAACCGAGGGCGTCGCCCAGTTTCTTCACCGTCACCTGGCTCAAGTCCTTGTCATAGATATAGAGCTGTTCGCCATCGGCTTGCAGCAGCTGCTCGTACGGCTTCAGATACGTCCAGATGAACTTGCCCGGGCGGGCGAATTCGAAGGTGCCGCTGGCGGGCGTCGAGACTTTCGCCTTGCCGCCGGCGTCCGCCTTCTTGACCTGGCGCTGCACGAACTCGCCCTTGGCCGACTTGGTGCCGGCGGCAAAGCTCTTGAATTGCTCGAGCGCGCTGGCCGAGGCGCTGGCCGCGAACAGCAGGCCGCAGGCAACACTGGCCGCGCCGATCATCATTTTTGCTGCGAAAGTCGTGCTCTTCATTCTTCGTATCCTTCGTATTGACTCTTATTCCGCACTTGCCGCCGGCACCAGGATTTCCCGGTTGCCATTGGATTGCATGGTTGACACTACCCCGCTCTGCTCCATCTGCTCGAGCAGACGGGCGGCGCGGTTGTAGCCGATGCGCAAATGGCGCTGCACCAGCGAAATCGAAGCGCGGCGGTTTTTCAGCACCACCGCCACGGCCTGGTCGTACAGGGCATCGGCCTCGCCGCCGCCCTCGCCCGCGGCACCGCCTTCGGCGCCGTCGCCTTCCAGGGTGCCGCCTTCGAGGATGCCCTCGATGTAATTCGGTTCGCCCTGCAGCTTCAAATGGCTGACGACGCGATGCACTTCCTCATCGGACACAAACGCGCCGTGCACGCGCATCGGCAAGCCCGTGCCGGGCGGCATGTACAGCATGTCGCCCATGCCCAGCAAGGTTTCCGCGCCCATCTGGTCCAGAATCGTGCGCGAATCGATCTTCGACGATACCTGGAAGGCGATACGCGTTGGAATGTTGGCCTTGATCAGCCCCGTGATCACGTCTACAGATGGGCGCTGCGTGGCCAGAATCAAGTGCAAACCGGCGGCGCGCGCCTTTTGCGCGATACGCGCGATCAACTCCTCGACTTTTTTGCCCACCACCATCATCAGGTCGGCCAGCTCGTCGATGATGATGACGATGGTCGGCAGTTTTTCCAGCGGTTCCGGCGAGTCCGGCGTCAGGCTGAACGGATTCGGGATGTGCTCTTCGCGCTTTTTCGCGTCGGCAATCTTCGCGTTGTAGCCGGCCAGGTTGCGCACGCCCATCTTGCTCATCAGCTTGTAGCGGCGCTCCATCTCGTTCACGGCCCAGTTCAGCGCGTGGCCCGCCTGGCGCATGTCGGTGACGACGGGCGCCAGCAAATGCGGAATGCCTTCGTAGACGGACATCTCCAGCATCTTCGGATCGATCAAAATCAGGCGCACGTCGAGCGGGTCGGATTTGTACAGCAGCGACAGTATCGTCGCATTGATGCCGACCGACTTGCCGGAACCGGTGGTGCCGGCCACCAGCAAGTGGGGCATCTTGGCCAGGTCGGCGACGACGGGCTTGCCGGCGATATCCTTGCCCAGCGCAATCGTCAGGCTGGACACGCCATCGTTGTAGACCTTGGAGCCGAGGATTTCCGTCAGGCGCACGATCTGGCGCTTGCTGTTCGGCAGCTCCAGCGCCATGTAATTCTTGCCGGGTATGGTTTCCACGACGCGGATCGACGTCAAGGACAGCGAACGGGCCAGGTCGCGCGCCAGGCCCACGATCTGGCTGCCCTTGACGCCCGTGGCCGGCTCGATTTCATAGCGCGTGACGACGGGCCCGGGGTAAGCGGCCACTACCTTGGCATCCACGCCAAAGTCGGACAATTTCTTTTCGATCAGGCGGCTCGTGAATTCCAGGGTTTCCACGGACACCGTTTCCACCACGGGCGGCGCTTCATCGAGCAAGGACAGCGGCGGCAGCTTGCCATCGCCGAGTCCCTCGAACAGATGCGCCTGGCGCTCCTTTTCCACGCGCTCCGACTTCACGACGGTAACCACCTGCGGCTCGATCTTCATCGGTGGCGCGGCCACGTGCTTTTCCACGTGCTTGGCCCGTTCGATGACCACCACCTCGTCGCGGCGCACGGCGGCCACTTCGCCCTGGCGGCGGTCTTCGCGGTCCTGGTAGCGCAGCACGAACCAGTTGAACGCATCTTCGATGGCGCCGCCGATGCGCTCGGCCACTTGCAGCCAGGACACATGGAAGAACAGGGAAAAGCCCAGGCCGAACAGCAGCAACAGCAGCAAGGTGGCGCCCGTGAAGCCGAAGGCCACATGGGCCGAGTGGCCGATCAGCTGGCCCAGCACGCCGCCCGGATCGCGCGGCAGCTGCACGTGCAGGCTCTTCGCCATGCGCAGGTATTCGAGGCCCATGCTGCCGATCAGCATGATGGAGAAGCCGACGATGCGGATCAGCATCTCGACATGGTGCTCGCGCTCCACCTCTTCCTCTTCCAGCAGGAAGCGCTTACTCAGGCGGCGGTAGCCATTCCACACGGTGCGCAGCAGCCACACGCACCACCACCAGGCGGAAAAACCGAAGATATACAGCAACAAATCGGAAAAGGTCGCCCCCAGCTTGCCGCCCAGGTTGGCCACCTTGTCGACGTTGGTGGCGTGCGACCAGCCCGGGTCGAGCTTGTTGAAGCTGGCCAGTATCAGCACGAAATACAGGGCAAACGCGGCCAGCGCGAACCAGCGCGCCTCGGACAGCAGCCGCACCAGCCGGTTCGGCAGGGGCCGGCGTTCGACCGGTTTACGGGTGTAACTATTCTGGGTGGCCTGGGCTGGTTTAGTCATTCTGGGAAGCGCTGCAAGGTGATAAATGTTTCTGAAAGGGAATTTCCCATAATAAGGATGTATTCTAAGCCATATATGCCGACCACGGCCCCACGATTCGTCGCCACAGGCGGCTTGGTCTATAATCCGGGATTGCTTGCGCAAGCGCAATACGCCCTTGTTCTTCGCGCGTATGCCCCCAATTCGGATAGACCACACTCATAGAGAAGCTCCCATGACTACTACCAAACACGCCCGCGTCTTGATTCTTGGTTCCGGCCCCGCCGGCTACAGCGCCGCCGTCTACGCCGCGCGCGCCAATCTGAACCCGATGCTGGTGACCGGCGTGGAACAAGGCGGCCAGCTGATGACCACCACCGACGTGGAAAACTGGCCAGGCGACCCGATGGGCGTGCAAGGCCCGGACCTGATGCAGCGCCTGTTGCAGCACGCCGAGCGCTTCAATACCGAGATCGTGTTTGACCATATCCACACCACCTTCCTGAATGAAAAACCGATCCGCCTGAAGGGCGACAGCCACGAATACACGTGCGATACCCTGATCATCGCCACGGGCGCGTCCGCGCAATACCTGGGCCTGCCGTCGGAAGCGGAATTCATGGGCAAGGGCGTGTCCGCCTGCGCCACCTGCGACGGTTTCTTCTACCGCAACCAGGAAGTGGCCGTCGTCGGCGGCGGCAACACGGCCGTCGAGGAAGCGCTGTACCTGTCGAATATCGCCAATAAGGTCACCCTGATCCACCGCCGCGACAAGTTCCGCGCCGAAGCGATCCTGATCGACCGCCTGAACGCCAAGGTTGCCGAAGGCAAGATCGTGTTGAAATATAACCACACTCTGGATGAAGTGACGGGCAACGAAGGCGGCGTGACGGGCCTGAACATCAAGTCGACCATCGACGGCAAGGTCGAGGCGCTGTCCGTGCACGGCGTCTTCATCGCCATCGGTCACAAGCCGAACACGGGCATCTTCGAAGGCCAGCTGGAGATGCACAACGGCTACATCAAGACGAAAACGGGCCTGGAAGGCATGGCCACGGCCACCAGCGCGCCGGGCGTGTTCGCCGCCGGCGACGTGCAAGACCATATCTACCGCCAGGCCATCACCAGCGCCGGCACGGGTTGCATGGCAGCACTGGACGCCCAGCGCTACCTGGAAGGCCAGGAGTAAGCGTCGCATGGCGTCGATGAAAGACTTTGCCGACCTGAAAGCGGTCAGCAAGCAGCTCAAGGAACAGGCGGACGCGCGCGCCCAGGCCGAAGCCGAGCGCATCAAGCAGGTCAAGGTGCAGGCCGTGGAGAGCAATCTGTTCAAGGCCAGCATCGGCGGCGTCAAGCGCCTGCCCGAATCGGACCGCTACGTGCCCAGCCTGCCCAAGGCGGGCGCGACAAGCGCCCAGCAGCCGGCGCGCAAGCTGACGCCGGAAGAGGATGATGCGGCCGTGCTGCGCGAGTCGCTGTCGGACTTGTTCGAAGTCGACCATTACCTGGAAAACGATCCGGCCCTGAACTACGCCCGCCCCGGCGTGGGGCCGGACGTGGTGAAGAAGATGCGCAAGGGCCACTGGCCCATCCAGGACGAGCTGGACTTGCACGGCTTGCGCCGCGACGAGGCGCGCGACGGCATCGGCGCCTTCCTGAACCAGGCAACGCGGCGCAAGCTGCGCTGCGTGCGCGTGATCCACGGCAAGGGTTTCGGCTCGAAAGGCCAGGAACCCGTGCTCAAGTCCATGGTGCACAGCTGGCTCGTGCAAAAGGATGAAGTCATCGCCTTTTGCCAGGCGCGCCGCTCCGAGGGGGGCGATGGGGCGCTCGTCGTGCTGCTCTCCGCAGCCTTGCAGCCCGTCCGCTAGGCTTGTCAGCAAGCAATTTCCATTCAGTCACCCGTTCCACACCGCACACGGCCCCGTTTGTCACCATTCGGGGCCGTGTCATGTTAACCTGTGACAATTATTTCCTGCCCTCGCGCTCCGCCCATGATGCCACCCCAATTGCCGCCTGGCTCGCTGATCAAGATCATCGAGGTCATCGCCATCCTGGTGGGCGCGTTTTCCGGTTTCATCGAAGCGCGCCGCAAGCGCATGGACCTGGTCGGCGTCTTCGTCGTGGCCTTCATCACGGCGTTCGGCGGCGGCACGCTGCGCGACATCCTGCTCGACAAGCGCCCCCTGTTCTGGGTCTCGCACCAGGAATACGCGATTCTGATCTTCGTGCTGGCCCTGACGGCCGCGCCCCTGATCCAGCACCTGCGCCAGATCGTCTCGGAACGCCTGATCGTCGTGGCCGACGCCATCGGCCTGGGCATGTTCGCCATCGCCGGGGTCGCTGAAGCGATGCGCGCCGGCATGCCGATCTTTATCGCCTCGATGATGGGTGTGATTACGGGAATCTTTGGCGGCGTGATGCGCGACATCGTGTGCAACGAAGTGCCGATGGTGTTCCGCGACGGCAAACCCTACGCCATCTGCGCGTTTTTCGGCTGCTGGGCCTATTTGCTGCAGATGCATTTCGGCGCCGAGCACGACTTCGCGCTGTGGACCAGCGCCAGCGGCATCACCATCTTGCGCCTGATCTGCTGGAAATTCGATATGCGGCTGGGGCGCTGAACGGCGCTGATGCGTAATCCAGCAATCTTACTGGCAACTCATGTCGGATTACGCGCACGCGCTAATCCGACCTACGGCCTGCAAGGATGCGCGATGAATCGCGTAGGTCGGATCAGGCTCAAAGAGCCGTCATCCGACAACATTGTTGGCGTTGCCCCAGCAAGAAAACTTAAACTGCGTCCGGCCCAGTTTCGCCCGTGCGGATACGGATGACCTGCTCCACGTCGCGCACGAAGATCTTGCCATCGCCAATCTTGCCCGTGCGGGCTGCCTTGATGATGGCGTCGACCACCAGTTCCGACACGCTGTCATCGACCACCACTTCCACTTTGACTTTCGGCAGGAAATCGACCACGTACTCGGCGCCACGGTACAGCTCGGTATGACCCTTCTGGCGGCCAAAGCCCTTCACTTCCGTCACGGTCAAGCCCGTCACGTTCACATCGG
Organism: Janthinobacterium sp. SUN118; assembly: GCF_030397695.1. Lineage (NCBI taxonomy): Bacteria > Pseudomonadati > Pseudomonadota > Betaproteobacteria > Burkholderiales > Oxalobacteraceae > Janthinobacterium > Janthinobacterium sp. SUN118. Next base: position 54,402 of record NZ_JAPUBV010000005.1, read on the forward strand.
CCAGCGCTTCGCGTACTTCGTCGAGCTTGAATGGTTTGATGATGGCTGTAATCTGCTTCATGGCTTTCTCCTTATTGATAATCGTCAATTCTTAACTAGCTGGCTTAACGGGATCCCGCAAAACCGTAGCGAGCAAGTGCAATACCGGGTGGCGTAGCGGAGCCGCACTGGAGTACGGCGAGCAACGGCTACCCGGCAGTGAGTTGCGCAGCAGCTTGGGCGGGACTCCCCACGTTATTCGTAAAACTTCGACGTAATGGGGTAGCGCCAGTCGCGGCCAAAGCCACGGTGCGTGACGCGGATGCCCACCGGCGACTGACGCCGCTTGTATTCATTGATCTTGATCAAGCGCGTGACGCGGGCCACATCGGCCGGCGGGTAGCCAGCCTCGATAATTTCGGCGATCGGCCGATTTTCTTCCATATACAGCTGCATGATGCCGTCGAGTACGTCATATGGCGGCAGCGAATCCTGGTCCAGCTGGTCGGCGCGCAATTCGGCCGACGGTCCGCGCGTCAATATGCGCTCGGGTATCACGTCCGAGACGCTGTTACGGTAGGCGCACAGACGGTACACGAGGGTCTTGGCGATATCCTTGATGACGGCAAAGCCGCCCGCCATGTCGCCGTACAGGGTGCAATAACCGACGGCCATCTCGCTCTTGTTGCCGGTCGTCAGCACGATACTGCCATGCTTGTTCGACAGGGCCATCAGCAAGGTGCCGCGGATGCGCGCCTGGATGTTCTCTTCCGTCGCATCTTCCGCCAGTCCCGCGAACTCGCCGGCCAGGGTGGCGCGGAAGGCGTCGAAAGTTTGCTTGATCGGAATTTCATCGTAGCGCACATCGAGGCGTTTTACCATGTCGCGCGAATCGATCCACGAGATATCGGCCGTGAATTGCGACGGCATCATGACGGCGCGCACCTTGTCGGCGCCCAGCGCATCGACGGCGATGGCCAGGGTCAGCGCCGAATCGACACCGCCCGACATGCCGATCAGCACGCCTGGGAAGCCGTTCTTGCCTATATAGTCGCGCACGCCCAGCACCAGCGCCTGGTACACCTGCGCTTCCGTGCTCAACGGTGCAGCCAGTTGCTGCGGAACGGGCGTGGCGCCGTCGAATTCGACGAGCTGCAAGTCTTCCTCGAAATGGCGCAGCTGGGCGCAGATCGTGCCGGCCGCATCCATGACGAACGAGTCGCCATCGAAGATCAGTTCATCCTGGCCGCCGACCAGGTTGGCGTACACGAGGGCCATGCCTTGCGCGCTGACGTTCTTGCGCATGGTTTCATAGCGCAGATGCTGCTTGTTCATATGGTATGGCGAGCCGTTCGGCACCAGCAGCACTTGCGCGCCGGCCGCGCGGGCGCGCATGGGCGCGTGCTCGAACCACGTGTCTTCGCAGATATTGATACCGAAACGCACGCCTTTCACGCCAAACACGAAAGCCTGGTCGGACGAGGTGAAGTAGCGCTTTTCATCGAATACGGTGGTGTTCGGCAAGTCGTGCTTGCGGTAGGTGCCCAGCACTTCGCCGTTCAGCAGCACGGAGGCGGCGTTGTGGCGCACGCCCTTCTCGTCCTGCAGCGGCAAGCCCACCACCACGTGCAAATCCTTGAACTGGGCCAGGTCGGCAGCCAGCTCGGCAAACGCCTGCTGCGTTTTTGCGTAGAATGCATTGCGCAGCAACAGGTCCTCGGGCGGATAGCCGACCAGCGACAGTTCCGGCGTGAGCACGATATCGGCTCCCGCCTCGAACGCGCGGCGGGAAAGGTCGAAGATCTTGGCACGGTTGCCGGCCAGATCGCCGACCGTACTATTCATTTGAGCAATTGCGACTTTGACTGTCATGATGATGGATATTTCGCTTATTAAACAAGACGGTGGCGCACAGGCCGATGGTGGCGCCCCGAGAGTGATGAATGCACACTACAACAATGAATTATCGCACGGCTATCGTCTCTACCCTGGCTGAAATTGGCGAAGCGGCCTGGTCCGAACTGCTGGCGTGCCAGCTGGACGCCAATCCCTTCCTCTCCTACGCCTTTTTGCACGCGCTGCACGAGTCCGGCTGCGCCAGCGCCGACACGGGCTGGCAGCCGAATTACCTCGTGCTGTGGCAGGGCGAGACCCTGGCCGCCGCCCTGCCCCTGTACCTGAAGTCGCACTCGTATGGCGAATATGTGTTCGACTGGGCCTGGGCCGATGCGTATCAGCAACATGGCCTCGAATATTACCCGAAACTGCTGTCGGCGATTCCGTTTACGCCCGTCAGCGGCACGCGCCTGCTGGCCCGCGACGGCCAGGCGCGCGCCGCCCTGCTGGCCTTCCTGCAGGCGCAGCAGCAAGCCAGCGACGTCTCGTCCTGCCACATCCTGTTCCCGCCGGAAAGCGAGGCGCGCCAGCTGGCGCAGGCCGGTTACCTGATGCGTAGCGGCGTGCAGTTTCACTGGCTCAATCCCGGCTATACGGATTTCGAACAATTCCTCGCCACCCTGGAACACAGGAAACGCAAGAATATCCGCGCCGAGCGGCGCAAGGTGAGCGAGGCCGGCGTCACCCTGCGCCAGGTGCGGGGCGTGGACGCCACGGATGCCGACTGGAAACTGTTCCACTGCTGCTACAGCAATACCTATGCGGAACACCGCTCCTCGCCCTATTTGTCGCTCGATTTCTTCCTGCGCATAGGTTTCAGCATGCCGCAGAACATTTTACTGGTGATCGCCGAGCGCGAAGACCGGGCCATTGCCGCCTCGCTGCTGATCCACACGGCCGACACCCTGTACGGCCGCTACTGGGGCGCGCTCGAACACGTGCCCTGCCTGCATTTCGAGACGGCGTATTACCAGCCGCTGGAGTTTTGCATCGCCAACGGCATCGCCACCTTCGAAGGCGGCGCGCAGGGCGAGCACAAGATGGCGCGCGGTTTCCTGCCGCAAAAGACGTGGTCCGCCCACTGGCTGGCGCACCCCGCGTTTGCCGACGCCGTGCAGCGCTTCCTCGAGCGCGAACGGGGCGGCATCGATGCCTACCTCGATGAATTGAACGAGCACAGCCCGTTTCGCGCGGCAGCGGCACCCTGAAAGCAAAAGCGCTCCCGGCCGGCTGGCGGGGAGCGCTCGTCATCACGCGTACGCAGGCGGAATCAGGCGGCCGAGCGCCCCGAACTGCCGCCGAAGGCGCCATCCTTCTTCAGCTTGTAGGCGCGCCATGCCAAGGTCAGCAGCAAGATGCCCGTCAGCAAGGCATACACGCCGATCATCCACACGAGGGCGAAGGTGCCGGCGGCCGGAAACATGAGGATCAGGATGCCGAAGGCGATGGAAATGAGGGCATTGAGCACCAGCAGCCATTCGCCCTGGAGGACCTTGCGCAGGCGGATCGCCAGCACGATATCGAACACACCCGAGACCAGCGCATTGACGCCGATCATGACGATCAAGGCAAACGTCGTCAGCAGCGGGTTCATGATGGTCAAAATACCCACGGCCAGGCCGCAGATGCCCAGCAGCAGCAAGGCCCACCAGTCGCCGCCATGCTTGCGGTTGCTGAAGGCGCCGACGACGGAAACGCCGCCACCGAGCAGCGCATACACGGCAAACACGGTCAGCAACGACAATACCGTCACGCCGGGCCAGGCCAGGGTAATCGCGCCAAAGGCGATCGCCGCCGCGCCGCGCAGGGCCAACACCCACCATGAGCGCATCAATAAATGCTCAGAATACATACCACCTCCCGGTTATCACTACAAATTAACTTTTCGATAATATTTTAGGCGTGAAAAAGCCATCATCCCATCGGAAAGAGTTATGTTGTGGCAATAAAAAAGCGCACCCGGCCATCATAGCAGGGTGCGCTTTTTACTCGCACACGACAGAAAACCGGCGGCAAGCCGCGGTTGTCCGCGCAGCGTTTTAATTAGGAAGCAGCTTTTTCAGCATCGGCCTTGTAAGCGACAACGCCGCCGAGGATTTCTTCCTTGGCCACTTCAGGACCATACCAGCCGTCGATCTTGACCCATTTGCCTTTTTCCAGGTCTTTGTAGTGCTCGAAGAAGTGCTGGATCTGGCGCAGGCGCAGTTCGTTCAGATCTTCCGGCTTTTGCCAGTGGCTGTAGATCGACAGCACTTTATCGACTGGCACGGCCAGCACTTTCGCGTCTTCGCCCGACTCGTCGGTCATTTTCAGCACGCCGATAGGACGGCAGCGCACGACCACGCCCGGGATCAGCGGGAATGGGGTGATGACCAGCACGTCGACCGGGTCGCCGTCCGGCGACAGGGTGTTCGGCACGTAGCCGTAGTTGCACGGGTAGTGCATGGCGGTACCCATGAAGCGATCGACGAAGATCGCGCCGCTTTCCTTGTCGACTTCGTACTTGATCGGATCGGCGTTCATCGGGATTTCGATGACGACGTTGAAATCGTTCGGCAGGTCGCGGCCGGAAGAGACGTTATTCAAACTCATGGATTTTCCTTATAGCGGATTGTGTTTTAACCGCGTAATTATAGCGAAGTACAGGCAGCTTGTGCGATGCAGCAGCGGCCCATCAGCGTTTTGCGCCTCCCGCAAGCAACAGCCGCGGGAGGCGCCCGCCGGTGCGCGCGGCCTGTCCCGTTCTTGCCATTCCTGTCCGCCGCAGCTGTTCAGCCAGGGAATAAACGGACTGCGGGAAATAATAAGTAAAAACACTTAAGTAATACTACCGCCGCCGATAATTAATACCAGAACCACTTTTTAAATTTTCATTTCAATATCACCATGCCGAAACAATGGTTATTATCATCGGCATTGCATTTCTTGCAGCCACTTATAACAACAGTTTCACCATCATCAGTCCCGCAATGCCTCCGCATTATTACGCCGATGCTGCAATATCCCTTTAACTCCGCGGCCAGCCCGTCTTCCTGCCCAGCGCAGCCCCTCTTCCAGCATAATATTTGTTCTTATTTGAAGAGTTTATTTGATTCAAATGATGACCCCGTCAAAAAATAGCGCCAGCAAAAGAAAATCATCAGTTCTGATAAACTGTCACATTCTGGTGATTCCAAACTTTGTATATTCTGCAATCGACGCCTTCCCTGAATCCACTATGGCGCCATCAGCGCGCCACCGATAAATCCTTGCAAAAAGGAATATGATGATTCCCTCTTCCCGGCCCGGGCCTTTATTAAAGGTCACCGGCGTTATTTTCATTCTGTCTGGCCTCGCCCTGCTGGGCGGCGGCATCTGGCTGGCCAGTCTCGGCGGCTCCTGGTACTACCTGCTGGCCGGCATCGGCATGCTGGTCGCGGGCGTGCTCGTCTTCAAGGGCAAGCGCAGCGCGCAGCCCTTCCTCGCATTCTTGCTGACCGCCACCCTGATCTGGTCCCTGATTGAAGTGAAGTTCGACTGGTGGCAATTGCTGCCGCGCCTGGACATCTGGTTTGCCGCCGCCGTCTGGCTGCTGCTGCCCTTCGTCAGCCGCCGCCTGCATCCGCCCGCCGAGGGCGCGGCACAACAGGGCCATGCCGGCAAGACCGCGCTCAGCGCCGCCGTGGCGCTGACCGTCATCGCCGGCGTCATCGCCCTGTTCCAGGATTACCACGACCTGCATGGCGAAGTGCCGGCCGACAGCATGGCAGCCAGCGCCGCCGGCGATTTCGCCCCCGGCGTCGCGCACAATGACTGGTCCGCGTATGGCCGTTCCGGCTATGGCGACCGCTACGCGCCGGCGGCACAGATCACGCCCGCCAATATTTCTGGCCTGAAAGAAGCCTGGACCTATCACACGGGCGACTTCAAGGGGCCGAACGACCCGGGCGAGATCGCCAACGAAGTGACGCCGCTGAAGGTCAATGACATGCTGTACCTGTGCACGCCGCACAACATCGTCATCGCCCTGAACCCGGACACGGGCAAGGAGCTCTGGCGCCACGATCCGAAGATCAACCGCGATGCGGCCAGCTACCAGCACATGATCTGCCGCGGCGTCGCCTACTGGGACGTGAACGCAGGCCGCGCCAAAGACAATCCGGCGCCGCAGGCTTCCACCATGGAATGCCCGCGCCGCATCCTGGCGCCGACCATGGACGGCACCATGATCGCCGTGAATGCCGATACGGGCGAGTCGTGCAAGAGCTTTGGCGACAATGGCGTCGTCAACCTGTACAAGAACATGGCCATGATCAAGCGGGGCTTCCTGATGCCGACCTCGCCGCCGGCCGTGGCGCAGAACGTGGCCGTCATCGCCGCCAGCGTGACGGACAACCATTCGACGGAAGAACCGTCGGGCGTGGTCCGCGGCTACGATCCCGTCACCGGCAAGCTGCTGTGGAACTGGGACCCGGCCACGCCGGAAGATACGCAACCCTTCCCTGAAGGCAAGAACTACACCAACAACTCGCCCAATTCGTGGGGCGTGGCCAGCATCGATGAAAAGCTGGGCATGGTGTACATCCCCATGGGCAACGAAACCCCCGATACCTGGGGCGGCAACCGCAACAAGAACGGCGAGAAATACAACAGCGCCATCGTCGCGCTGGACCTGGCGACGGGCAAGGTGCGCTGGGCTTACCAGACCGTGCACCACGATATCTGGGACATGGATATCGGCGGCCAGCCGACCCTGGTCGACATCGACACGCCGAAAGGCAAAGTTCCTTCCGTCGTCGCCACGACGAAACGCGGCGACATCTATGTGATCGACCGCCGCGACGGCAGCCTGGTCGTGCCGGCGCCGGAAAAACCCGTGCCGACGAGCCGTCCGGCCGCCGGCGACACCCTGTCGCCCACGCAGCCATTCTCGGCCCTCACCTTCCTGCCTGAGCGCAACATCAGCGAAGCGGACATGTGGGGCACCACGCCGTTCGACCAGCTGGCGTGCCGCATCATCTTCAAGGAACGCCGCTATGAAGGCCCGTTCACGCCGCAAACGGCCGGCAAGGGCGCCGTCATTTCCCCCGGCCCCCTGGGCATCTTCGAATGGGGCGGCGCGGCCATCGACCCCGTGCGCCAGTTATTGATCGTCAATCCCGACTACATGGGCTTCCTGGAAAAACTCGTGCCGCGCGCGGAAACGACGGCCAAGGGCGGCACCGGCGGCGAAATGGGCTTGCAGCCGCAGACGGGCGTGCCGTTCGCCGTGGAAATCAAGGCCTTCCTCTCGCCGCTGGGCTTCCCATGCCAGGCGCCGCCATGGGGCTATGTGGCCGCCGTCGACCTGCGCACCATGAAAAAAGTGTGGATGCACAAGAACGGCACCACGCGCGACAGCGGTCCCGTGCCGATCCCGCTGCCGCTGGGCGTGCCCAGCCTGGGCGGCATGGTCACCACCGGCGGCGGCGTGACCTTCCTCAGCAGCACGCTCGACTACTACATCCGCGGCTATGACGTGCGCAACGGCAAGGTCATCTGGAAAGCGCGCCTGCCGGCAGGCGGCCAGGCCACGCCGATGAGCTATGTGTCGAACAAGTCGGGACGCCAGTTCGTCGTCGTCATGGCCGGCGGCCACGGTTCGCTGGGCACGAAGATGAGCGACACCCTGATCGCCTATGCCTTGCCGGAAGGTACGGCCGCACCGGCAACGGGGCAGAAGAAGTAAGGTAGCAGCGCACTCCGCCATGGAGTGCGCATAAAAAAAGCCGTTCAGTCTGCACTGAACGGCTTTTTGACGTCTGACACCTGCGCTTACAGGATGGTGGCCAGCGCGCACTGGCGGTAATGGGCGGCGGCTTGCTCCGTCTGCTGCAAGGCGTCGTGCATCTGCGCCAGCTTCAGGTGGGCGTCGCGCACCATCTGCGGCTCGTTCGCATCCGACAGCGCCTGCTCCAGGTGGCGCTGGGCCTTGCCCCAGAGTTTTTGCTTGAGGCACAGGGAGCCGAGGGTCAGCGCCAGTTCCGCGTCCAGCGGACGCTGTTTCAGCCACTGTTCGCAATGCTCGATCTGCAGCAGCAGGGCCGGCGTGCCGGCCGGCGCGGCCGCTTCGCGGTAGGCGCGCACGACGCGGTCGTCCCAGTCGGCGGCCAGCGATTCTTCGCACACGAGGCGCGCTTCGTCGTGCAGGCCGCGCGCATTCAGGGCCGTGGCGGCGCGGCAGGCGATGTAGGGCTTGACGCGGTCAGCGTTCGGCACCGTGGACCAGACGCGCAGCAGCGACTCGGCGTCATGCGACGGGTCGGACAGCAAATGGTCGTAGGCCAGCTCGCGCAGGCGCGAGGACAGGGCCGGATGCAGGGCGCGGTGCTTGTCGAGCGAACGCACGAGGCGCAGCACTTCGGGCCAGTTCTTCGCCTGCTGCTCGGCCTTGAGCGACCATTGCAGCGCATGGATATGGCGCGTGCCGCTGGCGTTCAGTTCGCGCACGGCGGCCAGCGCCGCTTCCGGCTGGTGGTCGTCGACCAGCAATTCCGTCACCGTCATCAGGCGCGCCGTCTTCAGGCTGGCATCGCCTTCGACGCGGGCCAGCCAGCTGTCGCGGCGTTCGGACTGGCGCATGCGGTGCGCGGCGCGCGCGCCGATCAGCGCGGCCAGGCCGGCGTTTTCATCGAGTTCGGCGGCGCGCAAGGCGGCTTTTTCCGCATGGCCGAAACGGCCTTCGAACAGGGCTTTCAAGGCTTCGCGCAAGCCCTTGTTGCCATCGCGTTCACGCTTGCGCTGGCGGTAGGCCGCCACTTGCGCCGGCATGCGCACGGTGGCGCGCACGGCGCGCACCAGCAGGTACAGCAGCACGAACAGCAGCACCTGCAGCAGCAGGAAGAAGTTCAGCGACAGGTCGATGCGGTACGGCGGATAGAACAGCACCACGTTGCCGGGGTTGAAACGGGCCGTCACGGCGATACCGATCGCTGCGGCCATCAGGGCGAGTAACCAGAGAAATAGACGCATGGGCTCAGGACTTCGCTTTGTAGTTGCGCACAGCCGTCAGGCTGTCGGACAAGGTCGGCATTTCGATGGCCAGGTTGCTGGCCTGCACCTGGCGCAGCAGGGCTTGCGCCGTCTGCGTGCTCTTGGCGCGCGTATCGAAATACTTGGCCAGCGCATCCTGGGCTGCGATCAAGTCGTTGCGGAAGGCCGTTTCATTGCGCGACAACAAGGCCATGCGCGCATTCAGCAGGCGCAGCTTGACGTTTTCGCGCAAGAAGTACGATTGCGTCGGCGACAGCATCAGCGCTTCCGGCGTATCGACTCTGCGGATGCGGATCAGCTGGCGCACGTCGTTCCACATGTCACCGCTCCACGTATTCCAGCCGTCGCGCACTTTTTGCAGCAGCGGTTCCGGCGCCGGCGGCCCCACCAGCTTGCCGGCGGCGTCGCGCACGGGCTTGGCCTTGCCCGGCTTTTCCGGCGCGGCCGGCAAGGCCGGCGTTTCGTCGGACAGCATCGGCAGGGAGTCGATCTGGGCGATCACGGCATCGAGGCGCAGGGCCACGCCCGTCGAATCGACGCTGGGCAGGGCCTTGAGTTTTTCCATGTCGCGGCCGATGGCGCGGCGGATGGTGATGAATTGCGGCTTGTCGGAACGCGACAGGCTGCGGTCCGCGTTCTGCAGGGCGATCAGCGCGCCCGGCACGTTGCCGGCCAGCTGCAGCTGCTGACTGGCCGTCGACAGCACTTGCTCGATTTCCGTCAGCGCCCACTCGTCGCGGTTCTTCGACAGGTCGTTATACAGTTGTTCCAGCGCCAGCTGCTGACTCTGGGTTTCGCTCTGGCGGTTTTCCAGCGCGCCCACCTTGATTTGCAGCTCTTTATTACCTTCTTGCACGTTGCGCGCCAGCACGCCCGTTTCGGCATTGCTGACATCGCCCTTTTGCAGGCGCTTGGCCACTTCTTCGCGCAGGTTGCGGATCTGCTTGCTGGTCGACCAGCTTTGCGCAGCCAGCAGCACCGCCAGTACGATGACGGCGATGCTCATGGGCTTTTGCAGCTGCTCGATCAAGCTCGGCGCGCGGCCGGCAGGTTGGTCGGCCGCCTGCGGCGCCGTCTTCACGGTGCTGCCAGGCGTGGCATTTGGTTCGGAGAGTGTAGGCATTTCGTTCATGGTCGTGATTGTAACGCGGCGAGCACTCCTGCGTCGCCTGATCCTGTCAAGGTGACCCGGGCAAAGCCCAGGGTGGCCGCCGTTTGGGCAATGCGGGCATGTGGCACGATCAGATGCTGCTGTTGCATTTTCACAACAGCCGTCTTTTCACCGCCCAATTCATCGAGCAGCGCCAGCAAGCCGCGCAGCGCTTCCGAGCTGGTGATGATCCAGTCGTTATTATGCTGCAACAAATTTTCCAGGGTCGCCCGCAAGGCCGGCGTCAGCCTTGGCACCTTGCGGCGATAGGCCGTGACGAACTCGACGGTGGCGCCGGCCGCGCGCAAGCCGTCGGCCAGGTAATCGCGTCCGCCGTCGCCGCGCACGATCAGCACGCGCTTGCCGCGCAGGGCCGGCAAGTCCAGCGCCAGCAGCAAGTGCTCGGAATCGCTGCGCGCCGCGTCGAGCGGGCTGGTGATCGTGGCGTTGGCGTCCGTGACGCCATGCGCGGCCAGCGCCAGGCGGCTGCCCTCGCCCACCACGGCCAGCGGCAAGCCGGCCGGCCAGGCGCGCAAGTGCGCGAAGACGCAGTCGATGGCGTTCGGCGAGACGAACGCCACCAGGTCATAGTCGGCCAGGCGGGCCAGCACGGCCAGCAGGTGCGCGCATTCCCGCTCGCCATCGAGCGCATGGATTTCCAGCAGCGGCAATCGCGTCACCGGCAAGCCCAGCGCCGCGACCTTGGCGGCCAGCGGCCCCGCCTGCGCCGCGGGCCGCGTGATCACCACGCTGTCAGGCATGCGGCGCCAGGCCTTCATGGTTGTCGGGAGTGACGGCGCACGAAGCGAGGATGCCGGCGGCGTCCTGCCCGCGCAGCAGCTCGGCCACCTGCTCGCCCAGCAGTTCCGGCGCGGCAGCGGCGCCAGTCACGTCGGCGCTGGCCATGCGCGCGCCATCGGGCGTGGCGACCATGGCGCGCAGGCGCATGCTGTCGCCGTCGACGGTGGCAAACGCGGCCAGCGGAATCTGGCAGCTGCCGCCGAAAATCTTCGACACCTTGCGCTCGGCCGTGACGGCTTGCGCCGTGGCCGCGTGGTTCAGCGGCGCCAGCAGGGCCGCCAGGTCGACGCCGTCGGCGCGCTGGCCGCGGATCTCGATCGCCATGGCGCCCTGGCCGGCGGCCGGCAGGCTGTCTTCCGGCGCCAGCACGGCGCGGATGCGCGACGCCAGGCCCAGGCGCTTCAGGCCGGCGGCGGCCAGGATGATGGCCGCATAATCGCCACGGTCGAGCTTGCCCAAACGCGTGTCAAGGTTGCCGCGCAGCGGCAGGATGGTCAGGTGCGGGTAGCGCGCGGCGATCAGCGACTGGCGGCGCAGGCTGCTCGTGCCCACGACGGCGCCGTGCGGCAGCTCGGCCAGGCTGGCGTAATCGTTGGAGACAAAGGCGTCGCGCGGGTCTTCGCGCTCGAGGATGGCGGCCAGCGCAAAGCCTTCGGGCAACTCCATCGGCACGTCTTTCAGCGAATGCACGGCCAGGTCGGCGCGCCCTTCCTCCATCGCCACTTCCAGTTCCTTGACGAACAGGCCCTTGCCGCCTACCTTGGACAAGGCGCGGTCGAGAATCTGGTCGCCGCGTGTGGTCATGCCGAGAATTTCGACGCTACACTGCGGATACAGTGCAGCCAGGCGCGCACGCACATGCTCGGCTTGCCACATGGCAAGACGGCTCTCGCGCGACGCGATCACCAGGCGGGCGGGAATAGTCGGCTTCAATTCGTTCGGGGTCAATTCGGATGCTTTCAAAACAAGTTCTTTCGCGGTCATTGTCATTGTCGTTGCGATTGTCGCTGCGATTGTCGTTGCCAGATATCAATTCGTATCGAAATGGGCTCTGGCGTCGCTATAATCGTTATCCCTTTGCCTAGAAGGCCAAGTCAGGCTAGCGTCCATGTTGAAGACCACAAATTTTATCATGCGCCCCCTCCCCCCTGCGGCTAAACGCCCGGTGCGATCCTCATTCCCTTGCTTTTACACCTACTTTGGTTCTTTATTATGCTCAATGACGCCGTAGCACCCGAAACCGCCGCCCCGGTCCCTGCCGACAAGGACGCGCCGCTGAAAGAAGATATCCGCCTGCTGGGCCGCCTGCTGGGCGACGTGCTGCGCGAACAGGAAGGCGACGCCGTCTTCAACGTGGTGGAAACCATCCGCCAGACCTCGGTGCGCTTCCGCCGCGAAGCGGACGCGGACGCGGCGCTGGAACTGGACGCCATGCTGAAGGAACTGAGCCGCGAACAGACGATTTCCGTCGTGCGCGCCTTTTCCTACTTTTCGCACCTGGCCAACATTGCGGAAGACCAGCACCACATCCGCCGCCGCCGCGCGCACCTGCTGGCCGGTTCGCCCGCGCAAAAGGGCAGCGTCAGCTTCGCGCTGAAAAAACTGCGCGCCGCCGGCGTGCCTCGCAAGACGGTCGACACCTTCTTCCAGGACGCGCTGATCGCGCCCGTGCTGACGGCCCACCCGACGGAAGTGCAGCGCAAGAGCATCCTCGACGCCGAGCACGACATCGCCCGCCTGCTGGCCGAACGCGACCTGCCGCTGACGCCGAAGGAGCGGCACGCCAACATGCAGCTGCTGCGCTCGCGCGTATCCACGCTGTGGCAGACGCGCATGCTGCGCTATTCGAAGCTGACGGTGGCCGACGAGATCGAAAACGCCCTGTCCTATTACCGCATCACCTTCCTGCGCGAGCTGCCGGGCCTGTACGACGACATCGAGGACGACATCGCCGCCGAATATCCGAACGGCGATGGCACGATCGAGCCCATCAATGCCGCCTACGTGCAGATGGGCAGCTGGATCGGCGGCGACCGCGACGGCAATCCGAACGTCAACGCGGGCACCATGCAGCATGCGCTGGCGCGCCACGCCACCACCATCCTCGACTTTTACCTCGACGAAGTGCACACGCTGGGCGCGGAACTGTCCGTCTCGACCCTGATGGTGGGCGTCAGCGGCGAACTGCAGGCGCTGGCCGACCAGTCGCCGGACGCCTCGCCGCACCGCAGCGACGAACCGTACCGCCGCGCCCTGATCGGCATCTATGCGCGCCTGGCCGCCACCGCGCGCGCCCTGGGCGCCACCAACATCCTGCGCAAGGAAGTGGGACCGGCCGCCGCCTACCCGGACGCGGCCGCGTTTGTCGCCGACCTGCGCACCATCGTCGCCTCGCTCGAAGCGCACCATGGCGCGGCCCTCGTGCGCCCGCGCCTGGCCACGCTGGCGCGCGCGGCCGACATCTTCGGCTTCCACCTGGCGTCGCTCGACATGCGCCAGACCTCCGACGTGCACGAGCGCGTGCTGGCCGACCTGTTCGCCAAGAGCGGCGTGGCGCCCGACTATGCGGCCCTGGCGGAAGACGCCAAGGAAGCGCTGCTGCTGAATGAACTGGCGCAGCCGCGCCTGCTGTATTCGCCCTACATCGCCTACGACGCGGAAACGGATTCCGAGCTGGCGATCCTGCGCGCGGCGCGCGACATCCGCCAGCGCTACGGCGCGCGGGCGATCCGCAACTACATCATCTCGCATACGGAAACCGTGTCCGACTTGCTGGAAGTGCTGCTGCTGCAAAAAGAAACGGGCTTGCTGCGCACCGACTGGCATGCTGGCGAGAGCACGTGCGAGCTGATGGTCATTCCCCTGTTCGAAACCATCCCCGACCTGCAGCGCGCGGCCGGCATCATGGGCCGCGTGATGGCCTTGCCGCTGGTCCGGCAACTGATCGCCAAACAGGGACAGTTGCAGGAAGTCATGCTCGGCTATTCCGATTCGAACAAGGATGGCGGCTTCCTCACGTCGAACTGGGAACTGTACAAGGCGGAACTGGCGCTGGTGGCCGACTTCCGGAAGGCTGGCGTCAAGCTGCGCCTGTTCCATGGCCGCGGCGGCACGGTGGGCCGTGGCGGCGGCCCCAGCTACGAAGCCATCCTGGCCCAGCCGCCGGGCACCGTCAACGGGCAGATCCGCCTGACGGAACAGGGCGAGATCATCGCCTCGAAGTTTTCCAACGCGGAAATCGGCCGGCGTAACCTGGAATTGCTGGTTGCCGCCACGCTGGAAGCGAGCCTGGCGCCGCAAGAGGTCAACCCGGCCCGCAACAGCCAGCTGGCGCGCTTCGAGGGCGTGATGGCGGAACTGTCGAACCTGGCCTACAAGGCCTATCGCGACCTCGTGTATGAAACGCCGGGGTTTACCGAGTATTTCTTCTCGGCCACGCCAATCGCCGAAATTGCCGAGCTGAACCTCGGTTCACGCCCCGCCTCGCGCAAGGCCAACCAGCGCATCGAAGACTTGCGCGCCATTCCCTGGGGCTTTTCCTGGGGGCAGTGCCGTTTGCTGCTGCCGGGCTGGTTCGGCTTTGGCAGCGCCATCCACGCCTGGATCAATGACGGCGAGACAGCGTCGAAGGACGACAAGATCGCCACCCTGCGCGCCATGTACGCGCAGTGGCCGTTCTTCGCCACCCTGCTGTCGAACATGGACATGGTGCTGGCCAAGACGGACCTGGCGATTGCCTCGCGCTACGCGGAACTGGTGGCCGACCAGGGCTTGCGCGAGCGCATCTACAAGCGCATCACGGACGAGCATGGCACTACCCTGCAATGCCTGGAGCTGATCACGGGCAACACGGAACGCCTGGCCGGCAACCCGCTGCTGGCCCGCTCCATCCAGAACCGCTTCGCCTACCTCGACCCGCTCAACCACTTGCAGGTGGAGTTAATCAAACGCAACCGCGCACTGTCGGCGGAAAGCAAGATCGATGAACGCGTGCACCGCGGCATCCAGCTGTCGATCAACGGCGTGGCGGCCGGCCTGCGCAACACGGGCTAGGACAGCCAGACGGGCAAGAAAATGGGGCCGGCGCAGCCAGGGCCGGCCCCTTGATTTCCTGTTGGAAAAATATTCTCAATAAAACAACAATTGGTATTACACTAGCGTCGAATACTTTTCCCACTCCGGCGCCACGCGCACCGCAGCGGCCAACCATGACGCCAGGAGCGCGGATGAGTAAATGGTCGATTGAAACGCTGAGTGCCGCATGTGCCGCGCTGATCCTCATCATGCTGGGCTGGCTTGCCGGCGCGGCCTGGCAAGCCCTCGACTTCTGGGAACACGTATGGCTGGCCTTGCTGCTGCTGGCCGCCGCCAGCATCGCCCTGTGGCTGCTGCGCCGGCTGCGCACCCATCTCGTCAGCACGCGCCAGCAGCTCGACGCCAGCGCCATGCGCTACCGCGACCTGGCCGAGACGGCCCAGGACGGCATGTGGCAAACGGATGCGCAAGGCCAGATCCTGCACGTCAACCAGCGCCTGGGCCACATGCTCGGCGTCCCCCTCGACCAACTGCTGGGCCACTCCATGGACGAGTTCTATGACGAGGCCACCTTGCAACGGCTGTGCCCGCTACGCCAGACGGCGGGACAGAGTTGCATGGGAGAACTCCACTACTGGCATACGGACGGCACGGAGCGCTGGGCCATACTCAGCGGGCGCCGCCTGTACGACCGGCACGGCACCCTGACGGGCGCCCTCGTGCTGGCCAGCGACATCACCGAACAAAAACGCGCCGAACACGCGCTGAGCATCGCCCATGCGGAACTGGAAAGCCGCGTGGCCCTGCGCACGGCGCAGCTGCAGGACGTGAATGCCCGCCTGTCCGCCGAGATCGCCATGCGCGCGCAGACGGAAGCGGCGCTGGCGCGCAGCGAGGAACGGCTGCAGGACATCATCTCGATGATGCCGCTGTCGCTGTTCCTCAAGGATGCCGAGTCGCGCATCGTGCTGATGAACCAGGCCTGCGAACAGCAATGGGGCGTGTGTTTCCAGGACATCGCCGAGGGGCGCGACATACAGCACTTTCCCAGCGACCAGAGTGCGGGCTTCCACACGGCGGACCGGGAAGCGTTTGCCAGCCGTAGCGTGGTGATCCGCGAAGAGCTGGTGTGGAACGCCCAGCTGCAGGAAAACCGCCTGGTGCAGACGCACAAGAAACCCGTGTTCGACGCCGAAGGCCGGCCGCAGATGATCATCGCCATGGCCATCGACATCACCGACAGCAAGCGCAACGAGGAAAACCTGCAGCGCTCGCTGGCCCAGCTGCGCGAACTGTCCGACCACCAGCAGACCATCAAGGAAGAGGAGCGCCGGCGCATCGCGCTCGACATCCACGACGACCTGGGGCAGAACCTGATGGTGCTGCGCATCGACGTGTCGCTGCTGCATGCGCGCACGGCGGGCACCCATCCGCGCCTGCACAGCCATGCGCAGCGCGTGCTCGACACCATCGACGCCACCATCCGCTCCGTGCGCACCATCATCAACGACTTGCATCCGAGTACCCTGGAGCTGGGCCTGGGCCCGGCCGCCGAATGGCTGATACGCCAGATGGAAGGCCGCGGCGCCATCCGCTACCGGCTGCACATCGCCAGCGACGCGCCCCACCTGGGCCTGGACCAGCGCCAGACGTCGGCCATCTTCCGCGTCCTGCAGGAATCGCTGTCGAACATCGTGCGCCACGCGCAAGCGAGCGAAGTGGAAGTGGCGCTGGCGCAGGAACACGACGCGATTCTGCTGCGCATCAGCGACAACGGCATCGGCATGCAGCCGGGCGACGACGGCAAGCGGGCCGCCTTCGGCTTGAAAAGCATACGCGAACGCGTGCACGCGCTGGGCGGCGAGCTACGCATCGACAGCCAGGCGGGCCAGGGCACGGCGCTGGCCATCCACCTGCCGCAAAGCAGGGAGCGCGTGGCGGACGTATCGTGATGAAACGCGAAATATTACTAAAAATAGTAGCAAATTAGGTATGCAATGGCGGCGCAAAAAAGTATAGTGAGTTTTTTCTTTGAGGAAACTATCATGCCGCCACGCCACTCCCGCGCTTGCGCCCCGCTCCTCGGCCTGTTCCTGCTGGCGGCCATTCCCGCCGCCAGCGCCGCCATCCATGCCGAACACGGCTTTGGCGAAAAAGACGGCAATGGCAGCATCGCGTCCGACTTGAACCCGGCGGGACTGGTGGCCGGCATCATCATGGAAGAAGCGGGACGGCGCCGCGCCGTCACCTACCAGCATGGCCGGATCCGCGAACTGGGCACCCTGGGCGGCGATGAAGGCTTTACCAAGGCCATCAATGCCCACGGCGTGGTGGTGGGGTCCTCGCAAACGGCCAGCGGCGCCTGGCACGCCTTCCGTTATGACGCGGCGGGTGGCATGCGCGACCTCGGCACCCTGGGCGGCAGCAGCAGTTACGCCACGGCCATCGCGCGCGACGGCACGGTGGCCGGCTATGCCGATACGAGCGGCGGCGATTTCCACGCCTATGTGACGAAAGCCGACCACAGCCTGCAAGACCTGGGCACCCTGGGCGGCGCCAGCAGCTATGCGAGCGGCCTGAACAATCATGGCGTGGTGGTGGGCACGGCCCAGCGCGGCGATGGCTACCGCCGCGCCTTCATCTACCGCCCCGGCACGGGCATGCAGGAAATCGGCACCCTGCCGGGCGGGCGCATCAGCTCGGCCACCGCCATCAATGACGCGGGCCTCGTCGTGGGCGCCGCGGAAACGGACAAGCGCCGCTGGCATGCGTTTGCCTGGGATGGCCGGCGCATGATCGACCTGGGCGCCATGATCGGCCAGGGCGACAGCTACGCCACGGCCGTGAATGCGGCGGGACACGTCGTTGGCAGCGTCAGCATCAATGGCTTCGAACCGATGACCTTTGTGTACAAGGACGGCGTGATGACGGTGCGCCGCCGCGACGACGGCCTGTACCTGACCAACAAGATCACGGACGCCGGCCTGGTGGTGGGCGCCGTCTACACGGGACACAAATTCCAGGCCTTCGCCGTGCCGTCGCAGGCGGCGCCGGCGCCGCCGCGCCGCAACCCGCTGGACTGGTTCTTCATGACCGTCATCGCCGCCGCCAGCGGCGCGGTCCTGTACCGCGCACGGCGCCACTTCCGCGTCGGCCTGCTGGGCCAGCGCCGGCATCTGCTGTAAGGCGCCACCGGTACGGACGAAAAAAAAGAGGCTTGCGCCTCTTTTTTTTGACTGCTTAGTTTTGCGTCAAGAAAGTCTTCAATTTATCCGAACGCGAAGGCTGGCGCAGCTTGCTCATGGCTTTCGCTTCGATCTGGCGGATACGCTCGCGCGTCACGTCGAACTGCTTGCCCACTTCTTCCAAGGTGTGGTCGTTCGACATTTCCACGCCATAACGCATGCGCAGCACTTTCGCTTCGCGCGGCGTCAGGGAGTCCAGCACTTCCTTGATCACGTTGCGCATCGACGCGTGCAGCGCGGCGTCCAGCGGCGCCAGGGTGGTGTTGTCTTCGATGAAGTCGCCCAGTTGCGAATCGCCATCTTCGCCCATCGGCGTTTCCATGGAAATCGGCTCTTTCGCGATCTTCATGATCTCGCGCACCTTGTTTTCCGGCATTTCCATCTTGACGGCCAGGGTCGCCAGGTCCGGCTCGCTACCCGTTTCCTGCATGATCTGGCGCGAGATGCGGTTCATCTTGTTGATCGTTTCGATCATGTGCACCGGCACGCGGATGGTGCGGGCCATGTCGGCGATCGAACGCGTGATGGCCTGGCGGATCCACCAGGTGGCGTAGGTCGAGAACTTGTAGCCGCGGCGGTATTCGAATTTATCGACCGCCTTCAGCAAGCCGATGTTGCCTTCCTGGATCAGGTCGAGGAATTGCAAGCCGCGGTTGATGTATTTCTTGGCGATCGAAATCACCAGGCGCAAGTTGGCCACCGTCATTTCGCGTTTTGCGTGACGGGCGCGCTTCTCGCCGGCCGCCATCTGCTTGTTGATCTTGCGCAAGTCAGCCAGCGGCAGGGCCACGCGCGCTTGCAGGTCGATCATCTTCTTTTGCAGTTCCTTGACGGCAGGCACGTTGCGGCTGAGGATGGCGCTGTACGGATACTTGCAGTCGACTTCGCGGTCGACCCATTCCAGGTCGCATTCATTGCCCGGGAAGACCTTGATGAAGTGGGCACGCGGCATGCCGCATTTGTTCACGCACAGTTCCAGCACGGCGCGCTCGATGTGGCGCACTTCTTCCATCTGGCCGCGCAGGGTGTCGCACAGCTTTTCCACCACCTTGGCCGTGAAGCGGATGCCCAGCAATTCCTGCGAAATGGCTTCCTGCGCCTTGATGTAGGCTTTCGAGTTGTAACCCTCGGGCGCCTTGCGCATCTTGTCGTACTGCGTCGAAATGACGTTGAATTTCTCCAACGCATTCTTTTTCAGCTGGGCCAGCTGTTCGCTGGAGAAACCGGCCGCGCCGCCATTGGCGTCGCCGTCCTCTTCCTCGGCTTCTTCTTCCTCTTCCTCGTCGTCACCGCTGGCGGCGGCGGGCGCGGCGGCAGCGGCCGGCGCCGGGGCATTGCTTTCGTTCAGGTCGACAAAGCCGTCGACCACTTCATCGACCTTGATTTCGTCGCGCGCGATTTTTTGCGACAGCGCAACGATCTCGCCGATCGTCGTCGGGCAGGCGGAAATGGCCTGGATCATGTCTTTCAAGCCGCCTTCGATGCGCTTGGCGATCTCGATCTCGCCTTCGCGCGTCAGCAGCGCCACGGCGCCCATTTCACGCATGTACATGCGCACGGGGTCGGTGGTGCGGCCAAAGTCGGAGTCGACCGTCGACAGCGCCGTGGCGGCAGCCGCTTCCACTTCATCGTCGCTGGTAACGGTGGCGACGTTGTCTGTCAGCAACAAGCTTTCCGCGTCAGGGGCGCGCTCGTAGACGGCGATGCCCATGTCGTTGAACGTGGCGATGATGCCTTCGATCGCTTCCGGATCGATGATGTTTTCCGGCAATTGGTCATTGATCTCGGCATAAGTGAGGAAACCGCGTTCCTTGCCCATGTTGATCAAGCCCGTGATCTGCTTGCGGCGGCGTTCCAGGTCCGCTGCCGAGGCTTCCGGATCGCCCAGCGCATCGGCCAGGCCACCCTTGGCCTTGCGGTCGCGCGCTTTCGACACGGCCTTCAGTTCGGCCCGTTCGACGGCGTTCAGTGCCGCCACTTCATCGTTTTCCGGCGTGAATTCGCTAGGCTTGCGGCCACGGCGGCCCGGCACCTTGACGGTCGGCAGGAAGTAATTCGACGTGTCGATGGCGGCCAGGGCGTCGGCGTCCGTGGTCTTGCTGACCACTTGCGCACCGGTGATGATGGTCACGGGTGCCGCTTCCGGCTTGGCGCGCACGACTTTCGAACGGGCGGCCGTCACGACCTTGTTCGTGGCGGCGCTTTCGCTGACCTTGCGCGGCGCGGGCGCGGGCGCGGGCGCGGCCTTGGCGCTCGGGGCGACCTTCACGCTAGGCGCCTTGGCGGGCGCCGCTTCTACGGCCTCGGCAGCGTCGGCCACGGGCGCGGCAGGCGATGCTTCCGCAGCCGCGTCGGCCGGCGGCACGGCAGCCAGGCGCGAGCGGCTTTTCTTCACCACGGTGACGACGGTCGGCGCCGTCGTGACGGTAGCTTCCGGATTCGCTTGCGCATTATCGATGAAGTAAGATAAAGTCGTTTTCGGTACGGCAAGTGGCGCCGCGGCTGGGCGAGGCGCCTTGGCGGACAACGTTAAAGTTTTTGGCGTATTCTTCATGAGATATCTCTTAATGCGAGACCAGATGGTGTCGGCGCGAAGTGAATGATTCCACCTAAGCCTGCGAAACCGGACTCGATGGAGCGTGTTGTTGCGGCTGCCGTCAAAGGCAGCGGCGCCTGTCTATCGGAGCGTTCAAAGCCCGCGCATCCCGTAACGGGAGCGGCGGGGCCGAAGCCGGGTCAGATAAATAAGCGATGTACATTGCGGAATGAAAAAAAGCCCGTACCAGAACGGGCTTGAATCTATTGTTGTTCAGTGAAGACACAGCGGAGAGCAAGATTATGCACGAAGGCCAGTTATCTGGATAATTGATAAGCGAAATATCCTATATCAAAAATATCAATAATGATGGCCCTGCACCGCACTGCTCCTATCCCCTGCACACCTGAGCCAGACCGTTAAAACAGGGTCCAGTCATCAGCGCAAGCCGACATTATACACATTTCCCGTCTTTCGCGCTGTGCGCGAGCAGGCGTGCCCATGCATATCGCGGGGCAAGTTGCCAAAAAAGACAATGCACTTGCCTGTGGCGCGTGCTATGCTCCCCTTTTATAGCCCAACCAATGATGTCGATGACCAGCTCCACGCCAGACCAGCAAGCCACCACTCCTGACACGCCAGTCGATGCAGCCCCAGCGGCGGCACCGGCCGCCACGGCCACTGCGGCGCCCGCCGGTTTGACCGCGCGCGCCCTGCTGAAGCAGTTCCAGGAGCAATTCCCGCCTTTCCGCGATTGCCTGCCCTTGTCGATCGGTATCGACAAGCAGATCCTGGCGCGCCTGCCGGAGCTGGACCGCAAGCTGATGCGCACGGCGCTGGGCATCCACACGGGTTCGCTGCGCTACCTGCGCGTGATGGAAAAAGCCAAGGTACGCTACGACCTCGACGGCACCGCCGGCGCGGAAGTGACGCAAACCCACCGCGACCACGCCACGCAAGTGTTGCAGCAGCGCTTCAAGAAGGAAGCCGAGCGCAAGAAAGCCGAGCGCGACGCGGCCGCCGCCGAAGAGGCGAACCGCCTGCGCCTGGAAAAACTGAATCAGCTGACCGCGAAATTCTCGCGCAAAGGCTGATCCGGTTTCATGGACACAGCTGCCGCGCCGCCACTGCCGCCCTACCAGGGAATCGAACTCGACCATGTCAAGCTGGTGCGCACCAGCGATGACGCACAGGCGGCCATGGCCGCCCTGCTGGCAGCCGATGCCATCGGCTTCGACACGGAATCGAAGCCGACCTTCGTCAAGGGCGAGTCGTCCACGGGGCCGCATCTGATCCAGCTGGCCACCGACGACATCGCCTACCTGTTCCAGGTGGGCAGCACGCCGGCACCAGCCCTGGCCGAACTGAAAGCCATCCTCGAATCGACCACGACCCTGAAGGTGGGCTTCGGCCTGTCCGACGACGTCAAGCGCCTGCGCACCAAGCTGGGCATTGCTCCGGCACAAGTGCTCGACCTGTCCGTCGCCCTGCGCGGCGGCCAGCGCAACGACCTGGGCGCGAAGACGGCCGTGGCCAAGTTCTTCGGCCTGCACCTGCAGAAATCGAAAAAAATCTCCACCACCAACTGGGCCACCTCGCGCCTGACGGAAAAGCAGATCCTGTACGCGGCCGACGATGCGCAAGTAGCCTTGCGCGTGTACCGCCGCTGGATCGCCGACGGCGGCAAGGTCGCGCCGCAAAAAGCGGCGCGCGCCAGCACGCCGCCATCCGCCCCGCCCGCACCGGCCTGAGCCAACCTCGCTGGCTGCTACAGCCGCACTGCATCATGCGCAAAAACACCTCCATCGGCACCACCCCGGCAGCGATCGCCGCCGCCGAACAGGCGCTGGGCCGGACGCTGCCCGCGTCCTACGTGCAATGGCTGCTGGCGAACAATGGCCGCGCGCTGGGCGCCTTGTGCGTGTTTCCCGTCTACGACGCGGCCAATGCGCGCAAGACGTGGGAATCGATCGAGCGCCATTACCGCGCGGACTGGCGGGAATGGCTGGAGAAGGTGGGCGGGAATGCCAACGATGCCGATAGCCTGCTGCCATTCGCCCAGTTCGGCACCGGCGATTACTATTGCTTTAATTATGCGCAAACGGGTTCGGCAGGCGAACCGGTGGTCGTGCTGTGGTCGCACGAAACAGGCGCCGCCACGACGGTGGCGCCCGACTTCGCAGCATTCCTCGCGCTGCCCGGCCGCCCCGGCTGAAGCGGGGCGGCGCGGCACGGTTTTACTTGACCGGGCGCCAGGTCAGCGGATAGCGGTAGACGACGCCGTTGCTAGCCTTGACGGCGGCAATGATGGAAAACACCAGATTGCCCAGCGCCACCAGCCAGAACAGGAAGATGCCGATGATGACGAAGGTCAGGATGAAGCACAGGATGTACCAGAGGATCAGGGTGATCTGGAAATTCAGCGCTTCCTTGGCATTCTCGGCCGAGAACTTGTCCGCATCGTCCTTCTTGATCAGGTAAATGATCAGCGGCGCCACCCAGCTGGTGAACAGGCCGCCAATATGGGACAGGATGGCGATCGTCGTATCCTGCGTACGACCCACTTCCGGCTGCGAGTTATCCATTATCTTTCCCATCATTAGTTATAGATACATCAATATAACAGTAATATTTCTTTTTGGAATGAAACACGTGCTGACGGAAGGGATTTTTTATTCCCCGCCAGGCTGCGTCCGCGCCAGCCGTCCCAGGGTGGCGATGGCCTCTTCCAGCCGTGGCGTCCATGGGTGGCCGTAATTGAGGCGGATGCAGTGGCGAAATGCGCGCGTGGCGGAAAAGATGGGACCGGGCGCGATGCTGATGCCGGCCGCCAGCGCGCTGCGGTGCATGGCCAGCGCGTCGACGCTGGCCGGCATCTCGACCCAGACGAAATAGCCGCCCTGCGGCCGCGTGACGCGGGTGCCCGGCGGAAAATGCACGGCGATGGCTTGCAGCATGGTGTTTTGCTGCGCCGCCAGGGTCAGGCGCAGCTGGCGCAAATGGCGGTCGTAGCCGCCCTGCGCCAGGTAATCGGCAAGCGCCATCTGCAGCGGGATCGGCGCCGACAGGCTGGTGGTCAGCTTCAATCGCTCGACCCGGCGCGCATGGCGTCCCGCCACGGCCCAGCCCAGGCGGAAACCGGGCGCCAGGGTCTTGGAAAACGAGCTGCAATGCATGACCATGCCCGCGCTGTCGTAGCTTTTCGTCAAGCCCGGACGCTGCTTGCCGAAATACAGCTCGCCATACACATCATCCTCGATCAGCGGCACGCCGTGGCGCGCCAGCAACGCCACCAGTGCGCGCTTCTTTTCCGGCGGCATCAAACTGCCGAGTGGATTCTGGAAATTCGTCATCAGCCAGCACGCCTTGGGCTGATGGCGCTGCAGCAACTCTTCCAGCGCCGCCAGGTCGACGCCGTCGCGCGGGCTGGTGGCGATCTCGACGGCCTTGAGTTCCAGCCGCTCCAGCGCCTGCAGGCAGGCATAGAAACTGGGCGATTCGATCAGCACCGTGTCGCCAGGCCGCGTGACGGCTTGCAGGCACAGGTTCAGCGCTTCCAGCGCGCCATTCGTGATGACGATATCGTCGCTGGAAACGAGCACGCCGTCGAGCTGGTAGCGCAGCGCGATCTGGCGCCGCAGCTCCGCATTGCCCAGCGATAAATCCGTGACCGTGCTCCACGGGTCGAGGCGGCGCATGCTGGCCGAGACGGCCCGCGCCAACTTCTCCATTGGAAACAAATCGGGGCTGGGAAACGCCGAGCCGAACGGCACGATGTCGCGCGCGCCGACGGCGCCCAGCACTTCAAACACGAGGTCGCTGACATCGACCGTGGTGCTGGCGTCGAGCGGACGGGAACTGTCCGGCTCGGGCGCCAGCGCGGCGCGCTGCGGCGCCACGTAATAGCCGGAGCGGGGTCGCGAGACGATCATGCCGCGCGCTTCAAGCAGGTAATACGCCTGGAACACGGTCGACGGACTGACGCCGCGCCGCGCATGTTGCTGGCGCACGGATGGCAACTTGTCACCAGGCAGCAACAGCTGCGTGCTGATCATGGCGGCGACTTCCTCCGCCAACTCTTCATAGCGTTTCAACCGTGCTCCCTCAAACTGATCCGTAGTTTTATTGCAAAACTGATCCTGTCCCAATCACAGCGCCCAGTATATGCTAGGGTAACAACATCCGGGCAGCAACACCGGCACGCGCCATCGACCGACGAGACAGCTTATCTTCCCATGCCACTTTCCATGCGACTTTCCCTGTCACGGCACACCCTCTGCATGCTGGCCCTGGCCATCGCGCTGCCCACCCTGGCGCTGGCCGCGCCCGCCACCATTTCCGCCAGCCACGACAGCCTGGAACAGCGCATCAAGGCATGCACGGCTTGCCATGCGCAACAGGAAAAGCACGACGCCTTCTTTCCCCGCATCGCCGGCAAGCCGGCCGGCTACCTGTACAACCAGCTGCTCAATTTCCGCGAAGGACGGCGCCAGTATCCGATGATGAACTATATGGTGGAGCACTTGCCGGACGCCTACTTGCGCGAAATCGCCGACTACTTTGCGGCACAACACCCTGCCCCGCCGCCGGCCCAGCCCAGCAATGCCGGTGCGGCCGCCCTGGCGCGGGGCCGCCAGCTGGTGCTGCAAGGCGACAGCGGCAAGAAGCTTCCCGCCTGCATCGCCTGCCATGGCGAAAAGCTGGCCGGCGTGGCGCCCGCCATCCCCGGCTTGCTGGGCTTGCCGCGCGACTATATCAACGCTCAGTTCGGCGCGTGGAAGAACGGCAAGCGCCGCGCCCACGCGCCCGACTGCATGGCGCAAGTCGCCGAACGCCTGTCGGACGCGGACGTGGGCGCCGTCTCGGCCTGGCTGGGCACGCAAGTGGCCAGCGCCGACGCCCGCCCCGCGGAAAACATCGCCGTGCCGCTGCCGCTGCACTGTGGCGGCGTGCCGGGCTCCGGCGCGCAGGTGGCACCATGAAGAAATGGCTGATCGCGATTGCCGGCGCCGCCATCGTCGCGGCCGGCGCCAGATTCCTGCTGTGGCCTGCGGACGACGTCGGACCGCCGGCCGCCGCCAGTACATTGGGAAAAGAGCAGCTGGTCGCGCGCGGCGCCTACCTGGCCAAGGCGGGCGACTGCATGGCTTGCCACACGACGCGCGGCGGCGTGCCGTACGCCGGCGGACGGGCCTTGCAAACGCCATTCGGCAAGGTCATATCGCCCAACATCACGGCCGACAGGGAAACGGGCATCGGCAGCTGGACGGCCGACGACTTCTGGCGCGCCATCCATAACGGCAAATCGAAGGATGGCCGCCTGCTGTATCCGGCCTTTCCGTACACCAACTACACGAAGGTGCAGCGCGAAGACAGCGACGCCCTGTACGCGTATTTCCTGAGCGTGCCGCCGCACCGGCAGGCCAGTCTGCCGCACGAACTGCGCTTTCCCTACAACCAGCAGATCGCGCTGGCCGCCTGGCGCGCGCTGTATTTCAAGCCGGGCGTGTACCAGCCGCTCACGACGCACAGCATGGAGTGGAACCGCGGCGCCTATCTGGTGCAGGGCCTGGGCCACTGCAGCGCCTGCCATAGCAGCCGCACCACCTTGGGCGGCAGCGACGACGGCCTGTCGGGCGGCCTGATCCCCATGCTGGGCTGGTATGCGCCTTCGCTGACGTCGGATGCGGAAGCGGGCCTGGGCGACTGGGACACGGCGCATATCGTGGAATTGCTGCAAACGGGCGTCTCGCCGCGCGCCACCGTCTTCGGCCCCATGGCCGAGGTGGTGCGGCAAAGCCTGCAGCACATGAGCGGCGCCGACGTGCAGGCGATGGCCGTGTACCTGAAAAGCCTGCCCGGCCCGGCCCGGCCGGCGCCGCGCACGCCGCGCGACACGTCGGCGCAGGCGCGGGAGCAGCTGGCGCTGGGCGCGAAACTGTATGAGGCGCAATGCGCGAGCTGCCACCAGGCCGACGGCAAGGGCGTGCCGCCCGGCTATCCGCCGCTGGCCGGCAACCGCGCGCTGACGACTATCTCGGCCGTGAACGCCATCCGCCTCGTGCTCAACGGCGGCTTCGCGCCTGGAACCAGCGGCAATCCGCGCCCCTACGGCATGCCGCCGTTCGGCCCCGTGATGGACGACCGCGAAGTGGCGGCCGTGGTGAGCTACCTGCGCGCCTCGTGGGGCAATGATGCGCCAGCGGTGTCGGCCCTGGAAGTCAATAAATACCGCAGCGTGCCGCTCGAGTAGCAGACGTCAAAAAAGCCGGCTCGCGCCGGCTTTTTTGTCTGCCACCATTCTCAGCGGAACTTGCTCTTGTGTCCCGTCTTCAGGTCCAGCGCATAGCGCACGCCATTGTCCGTCAGCATGACTTCATCGGGTGGTTCCTCGCCGGCCAGCGCGCCGTCGATCAGGGGCAAGCCTTCGCCCTTGCGCATCAGCTCGTCGCAACGCTCGTACACGTTCACGCAGCCCGTGGAAGCCATCAGCGATTGCACGATGGCCACTTTCCACGCATCGACGCCGCCGGCGTTGAATTCGCAGATCAGATAACCCTGCACGCCGCCAAACAGCTGCACCACCAGGCCCGGCAAGCCCTCGTCCTCGCCCTTGATCAGGGTCAACAACTGGTTCTCGCCCGCCTTCTTGATGGCTGGCAGCTTTTTCTCGATGGCGGCCTTGACCCGGCGCTTGATCAGCGCGTGGTCGACGGGCTCGTCTTCCTTGAAGCTCCAGATGCGCGCGCGGATCTGCGACTTCGAATTGTAGGCGGCGCGGGCGATGAACTGCTTTGACGAGCTCTGCACGATGGCCGTCGAGCCAGGCTTCATTTTTTCCTGCGGCTTGCCTTCGACTTTTTCAATCGCGGATGCGTAAATCCACGATTGGCCCAGCAAGCTCTTTTCCTTGCCCTGTTTGATGGTGATGATCAGCATGTAATTCCAGTAGTGTGAGCGGCGCGTGCCGGTCGTCGTATGTCCAATACCGGCATGATACCTCATGCCATCCTGTCGCATCCTCCTGCATTCTGTGCCGCCAGCATTGCCGTCTGTCGCAGCGCGGTACGCAAACGCGGCGCGCTGGCATACCATGCACGCATACAAATTCTAAACAGGGAGCAAGAATGACACACGCAATTTTCCATCCCCGCCATGCCCGCACCGCAACCGCCCTGCTGCTGGCCGCCTGCGCCCTGGCGCTTCCCGCCGCGCCGGCGCTGGCGTCGCCGTTGGACTGGATCTCCGGCAACAGCATCCAGGGCAGCGGCAAGCTGCAGAAACAGACGCGCGACGTGGGCAGTTTCCACGGCGTGGCGCTGAATGTGCCGGGTACGGTCGAACTGCGTATCGGCAACACGGACAGCGTCACCATCGAGGCCGACGACAATATCCTGCCGCTGATCGACACGGCCGTGGAAAACGGCACCCTGCGCATCCGTCCCGGCAAGCGCAACGCCAACTTCCGCCAGAGCAGCCTGACCATCGTCATCCAGGCGCGCCAGGTGGAGCGCATCAGCGTGGGCGGTTCGGGCAACATCACGGCAACGGGCTTGCGCGCCGAAAAGCTGCGCTTCGACGTGGGCGGCTCCGGCTCCATCAACGCGCGCGACCTCGACAGCCGCATGACCTCCATTTCCATCGGCGGCAGCGGCAGCTTCAAGGCCAGCGGCAAGACGGAGCAACTGACCGCATCGATCGGCGGCTCCGGCAATATCCAGGCGGGCCGCCTGGCCGCGAACGACGTGCAGGTGAGCATCGGCGGCTCGGGCGAGGCGGAAGTGTGGGCCAAGGATGACTTGACGATCAGCATCGGCGGTTCGGGCGAAGTCAGCTACTACGGCGACCCGCGCATCAGCCGCAGCATGCAGCGTTCGAGCAGCATCAAGCGCCTGGGCAGCAGCCCGAACTGAGCATGATCAACGACAAAAGCCCGGAACGCTCCGGGCTTTTTCATGGGCAACGGCCAAACATCAGCGCGCCGGCTTCACCGGTTCGCGGTCGATCTGCACCGTGTTGACGCTATCGGTCAGCCAGATCTGGCCATCCTGGATCGTGCATTGCAGCTGCATGGTGCGCTGCGCCAGCTTGCTCATGTCTTGCGCCGCCTCGGATGGCAGGTTGATCACGGTCAAGTTCTTCGCCCGTTCCAGTTTATTGGCGATCTGCTTCCACCAGATGTGGCTGGTGGAGCCATAGCTGTAGACGATCACTTGCTCGGAACGTCCGCACGCCTTCAGGATGCGCTTTTCGTCGGGCTGGCCCACTTCGATCCACAGCTGGATGGCGCCCGTCAAGTCCTTCTGCCACAGGTCCGGCTCTTCCGTGTCGAACAGGCCCTTGGTGAAGGTGAGCGCCTCGTTGGCGTGGATGGCGAACGCCAGCAGGCGCACCATCATGCGTTCGTCCGTCTCGGACGGGTGGCGCGCCAGGGTCAGCGCGTGATCCTGGTAGTAATTGCGGTCCATGTCGGCGATCTGCAGATCGGCTTTGAAGATTGTTGCTTTAAGGGCCATCGTGTTTCTGTCTCGGTAATCAATAAGGTAAGTAAATGCTGCCCGCCAATTTAGCGGAAGACGACCGTCTTGTCGCCATTTTTCAGGATGCGGTGCTCGACGAACCATTTCACGGCGCGCGCCAGCACCACGCATTCGACGTCGCGGCCGATGGCCGTCAGCGTGTCGGCATCCATCGCGTGGTCGACCCGTTCGACATCCTGCTCGATGATCGGGCCTTCGTCCAGGTCGCCCGTGACGAAGTGCGCCGTTGCGCCGATCAGCTTGACGCCGCGGTGATGTGCCTGCGCATACGGCTTGGCGCCCTTGAAGCTGGGCAGGAAGGAATGGTGGATATTGATGGCGCGCCCGTCGAGCGCCTGGCACAGGCCCGGCGACAGGATCTGCATGTAGCGCGCCAGCACCACCAGGTCGATGCGGTGCGTCTCCATCAGCTCGATGATCTTCGCTTCCTGCGCCAGCTTGGCCGCCTCCGGCGCGCCGGTCGCCAGCGGCAGGTGGTGGAACGGAATATTGTAGCTGGCCGCCAGCTGGTAGAACTCCATGTGGTTCGAGACGATGGCGGGGATTTCCACGTTCAGCAAGCCGCTCTTGTAGCGGAACAGCAAATCATTCAGGCAATGGCCGATCTTCGACACCATCAGCATGACGCGCGGCTTGACGCGCGCATCGTGCAACTGACCGTGGAATTGACCGTTGAGCTGCATGGTTTGCGACAGGGCGGCAAAGTCGGCGCGCAGCTGGGCGTCGCTGACGGCGCCGTCTTCCAGCGCGAAATGCACGCGCATGAAGAACAGCTGGGACTCCTGGTCGCCGAACTGGGCGGAATCGAGGATGTTGCAGCCGTGCTCGGCAAGGAAGCCGGACACGCGGTGCACGATGCCGCGCTGGTCCAGGCAGGACAGGGTCAGGATGTATTCGGGATGCGTCATGGTCGCGAAAGTAGGCAAAAAGTAGGGCAATGCTCGGCTCAGCCACGCGCGCCGGCCATCGGCTGCGCTGCCGCGAGCCGGCTATTGTCGCACGGCTGGGCTTATAAACCGGCATTTTCCGCGCAGCCGGCATGGGAGCGCCCGGCAGGCGTGCCATTTCACCGCCATTTGATCTAGCGCAAAGTCCCCGCATTTTTCTACCTGCCAGCGACCCATCCCCCCCATAAACCGGCATCTGGCGTGGAACCTGGCGCGCCGTCCGGCGTCTATCCCTTTGCTTGTTGCAGCATACGTCGCATCCGGTGCACCGGGTGTTTCTCGGACCAGATTTTCATTGAGGTAGAACATGTTCACAGACAGTATCACTCCCAGTCTCAGCCCCGCCCTGAAGTCCCACCTGGAAGCTCAGCTCAACTTCGCCACCGAACTGTCGCGCAAGCTGTTCGACACGACGCAGAAAATGAGCGAGCTCAATCTGCGGCTGGCACATGACCTGCTCCAGGAATGGAGCCATGCCAGCCAGCAGCTGCTGTGCGCACGCGACACTGGCGAGTTCATGTCGGTGGTTTCCCGGCTGCAACCGGGCAGCGACAAGCTGCGCCAGTACCAGCAGCAATTGGGCAATCTCGTCGCCAACGCCAATGTCGAGATGAACCGCACGGCGGAAACCCACATACCCGAGGCCAGCCGCACGGCCGTGGCCTTCGCCGATGAACTGGTGCGCAAGACGGCCGAAGAAACGGAAAAAGCCACGCAGCGCCAGCGCGAATTGATCGAAAAAATGCAGGTCAGCGGTCACCGCGACGGCGCTGGCCACAGCCGCGACACCAGCAGGCAATCCGACCAGGCACATTGACTACCTGATTTCCACTCGATAGCAAGGAGAGCAACATGGCTAGCAATCAAGGTAATGAACAAGGCAAGGGGGCTGGCAGCAGCCAGAAGGCGAGCGAATCCGGCAAAGGCACGAGCAAGCGCGGCTTTGCCGCCATGAATGAAGAGCAGCAGCGCGAAATCGCCAGCAAGGGCGGCCAGGCGGCGCACCAGAAAGGCACCGCTCATGAGTTCGATTCGGAAGAAGCGCGGCGGGCCGGGCAAAAAGGCGGCGAAGCCGTCAGCCGCAACCGCGAACACATGGCGGAAATCGGCCGCAAAGGCGGCGAGAGCCGGCAATCGGCCCAGCGCGCCAATGAAAGCCGCGGCGGCACGGCGGCACGCGGCGGTAGCGCCGAGCAGCCATCCCGGGCGGGCAGGCCCGGCAGCAAGGACGAGGACGACAAGGGCTGAGTTGCCTCGAGGCTTGAGGCGTCCTTGCCGCACGGCTGGGTAGTACGGGCCGTGCCGTACGCAGGTACGGGAGCGGGAATGGCGGCGGCGCGCAATGGTGTGTCAGCGTCGCCGCGCGCCGCCGTGCGCCCACGAAGGCCGGGATGCCCACGGGTAAGCCTTGACGGGATGCCGGGCACGTCTGGACGTTCCTTGACACGACGGAGTAGCGTGATTTCCTGGACATGACGGGGGAACATGAATGAGGAAGGAGCATGACGGTGGCATAGTGGCACGCCTGGCGGGGGTGACATTCTGCGGATAAGGTTGCATCCAGGTAGAGTTATATTTCAGCAAGGTTGCAGATAGCTGCGGCGAAGGAAGACTGATACGGATGAGCTCAGCCAGGAGCCCGACCCGATGGGAGCCGGATGGGCAGGAGCGTGCCTGGCAGTAGCCAGGCCCAGCGCCGGGCGCCACGCTGTGGTACATTCTCGCCTCGACCGACCGACCCGCCCTTCCCCGCATGCAGCCATCCCTGAAATACCTGAGCGCCTATTCCGAGCAGACGCTATCGCAAGTGCAACAGCTGATCGCACAGGACAAGCTGGGCGAAGTGCTGCTGAAACGCTATCCGAGCGCGCATGACGTGCGCAACGACAAGGCGCTGTACCAGTACGTGCAGGATTTGAAAAATGAATTCCTGCGCAACGCCGAACCCATCAACAAAGTGGCGTTCGACAGCAAGATCCATGTGATCCAGCATGCGCTGGGCTTGCATACGTCCATTTCACGCGTGCAAGGCGGCAAGCTCAAGGCCAAGCATGAAATCCGCGTGGCCACCATGTTCAAGGAAGTGCCGCTGGAATTCCTGCGCATGATCGCCGTGCACGAGCTGGCGCATGTGAAGGAAAAACAGCATGACAAGGCTTTCTACAAGCTGTGCACGTATATGGAGCCGCAATACCACCAGTACGAATTCGATGTGCGGCTGTATCTGACCCAGCTCGACCTGTCCGGCCAGCGCCTGTGGTCATGATGGCCGGCGCCTGTCCGCATAAAAAAAGCCGCCTGGTCAAACGGGCGGCTTTTTAATTGCTGTGCCGGCCTGGCCGGCACGGCGCTCAAGCTCAGGCAGCGTTCTTGCGGCGGCGCAGGAAAGCCAGCACGCCCAGGCCGCCCAGCAGCATGCCGTAGGTTGCCGGTTCCGGCACGGGGCTCACGGTAGCCGTGATATTGTCGACCTGGAAGGTGTGCAAGGCGCCTTCGCGCCACGTTGCCGACAGCAGATTGTTGAAACCGGTGAACGAATAGTCGCTGAAGCTGTGGCTGCCATCGAGGCTGAACGTCTGGGTCACCGTGCCGCCGCCCACTTGATGGCCGACAAAGGTCACGTCAAAGGAACCGGGCAAGCTGACGAAGTCGGCCAGGCTGATCGAGCTCAGCGAGAAGGCGGCGCCGTCGGCGCGGCTCAGCGTCGTCGTCGACAGGGCCGTCGCACCGAGGC
This sequence comes from Janthinobacterium sp. SUN118, assembly GCF_030397695.1. Classification (NCBI taxonomy): domain Bacteria; kingdom Pseudomonadati; phylum Pseudomonadota; class Betaproteobacteria; order Burkholderiales; family Oxalobacteraceae; genus Janthinobacterium; species Janthinobacterium sp. SUN118. The sequence goes on from NZ_JAPUBV010000005.1 coordinate 87,276, forward strand.
CGGCCGAACCGGCATAGGCGAAGCTGCTCTGGTGTGCCGAGCTCAACAGACCCAGGAAGCTGCTGTCGAAATTGTAGCCGCCTTCGGAGTAGGAGTTGAAGACGGAACCGAAGATGCCAGGATGTTCCAGCGAATCGAAGCCGATGGTGGTCGTTTGTGCCTGGGCACCGCCAGCGGCGGCGAGAATGGCGGCGACAGCGGTCGCGCGCAAGAGGGTCATGGGTTTCAAAATAGCATCCTTTCGAGATGATGAAGTAGCGTGGCTGTGGCAACTTGAAACGGATCGGCACCTTTTTTTGGGAGTCTGTACAACGCTCGTCGGTGTCCGATATTCCTAACTTTTGAACAATACCAGTAGACCACACTCATGCTTAAAAAGCATCTTCATTTTCAAAAAAACATGCCTCTAGAGAAATATTATGGACATATTTTTATTAATTAATTCATTGAGCCCGATCAATTTTCCCGTGCGGAAATAAAAAAGCCATGCACTGCGCAGTGCATGGCCCTTGTCACATTGTAGGAAAAACAGCCAGCGACGGCGCGGCGCCGGGCACCCGACGGCACCCGCACGGCCAGCCCGCAAGCTTACGGCGCGCACTCCTTCAGCCGCTGCACCAGCGCGGCCGGATCGGCATCGCTGTTCAGGAAGGCCGCATGGTGCGGGCGGATGAAGCCCTGCTCCTTGCCGTTCTGCACGAAGGCGATCAAGCCATCGTAGAACCGGTCGACATTGAGCAGGCCGATCGGCTTGGCGTGCAGGCCCAGCTGGGCCCAGGTCAGCATCTCGAACAGCTCTTCCAGCGTACCGTAGCCGCCAGGCATGGCGATGAAGGCGTCGGCCAGGCTGGCCATCATGGCCTTGCGTTCATGCATGTCTTTCACGATGAACTGGCGCGTCAAGCCCGTGTGGCCCACTTCGCGCTCGACCAGCTGGGTCGGGATCACGCCCGTCACCTCGCCGCCCAGACGCAACACTTCATCGGCGATGACGCCCATCAGGCCGACATTGCCGCCGCCATACACGAGTGAAATATTTTCCGCCACCAGCACGCGTGCCAGTTCGCGCGCCGCTATCGCATAGTCCGGGGTCACGCCCGCATTGGCGCCACAGTAGACACATAAAGCCTTGATCACAGCATTCCCTTACTCTTTCAGTTCATCAATCGCAGCCTCGACTTCGAGGCGCTCCTTGGCATCGACCGCCACGCAGTCGGCCGCCAGTTCATACAGGGCCAGCGCTTCCGCCAGCTTTTTCTTTCCATCGAGCATATTCAAGGCGCGCGCATACTCGCTGTGGGCCAGCGCCGAATGGGGCGTCAGCGCCAGCGCCGTCTTGAAATGCTGGTAGCCGTCATCCTTGTTGGCGCCGTACGTCAGGCTGCCGATCATGGCGCCGACCTTGTCGATAATTTCCGTATGATAAATCCCAAAAGCGATATGCGCTTCGGCATGCATGGGCGCCAGGGTCATGGTGCGGTCCAGGCTGTTACGCACGCGCGCGCCCATGCCCTGCGCCAGGGCCTTGACGACGGAGGTGCCCAGCGCATAGCGGCCCAGGCTGTAGGCATGCCAGTAATAGCCGGCCGGATTGTCGGGCTGCTCGCTTTGCTGGCGCTCGCACCGTTCCGCCACCTCCTCGTACAAGTCCAGCTTGTGGCTGTCGCTCAACTCCAGATGCGTGGCGTAGATGCAGGTGGCCTTGTGCGCCACCGCATAGCCGGGCACGCCGATGGCCAGGCCCAGCTTCGCGGCCTTTTCGAAGTCGCCCGCATGGAAGGCCAGCCATGCCTGCAGCAAGCCGGCGTGCCGGGGAAACGGCTCGACATCGCCCGCATGCAGGCGCGGCCAGGCCGCTTCCAGGCTGTGTTCCGTGTACACATAGGCTGCGTCAGGATAAGGGAATTGTTTCCAGGCCATACCATGTCTCCCGTGAATAACGTCCGGACCCCGCTACCGGCAACGCTGGCGCGCCGGCAACGCCCGTCAGTCGTTTTTAAGTTTGGTCACATACTCTTCCGACAACTTGCGAAACAACAGATGCGTTTCATTGCGCAGGTACGGCCCGATCAGCGACAGCACCTGGTAGCAGCCGCGCGCCAGCGCATCTGACATCGATTGCTGCTCGCTGTACTTGCGCGGGTTGCGCACGTATTCGTACGATAGCCAGTAGGTGGCGACGACCACCATATTCGTCGCCATCGCGCCGATTTCCATGTCCGAGGCCTCGAGCGACTGTTCGCTGCGCAAGTCTTCGCACAGCTGCGTGGCCACCTTGATCTTGTGCGCCAGGATCAGCTTGAAATGCAGTTCCAGCTTGCGGTTGCGCGACAGCAAATCGTTGAGGTCGCGGTAGAAGAAGCGGTAGCGCCAGATCAGCTCGAACATCAGGTGCAGGTACAGCCAGACGTCCTCGATATTCGAGCGGCGCCCGTCGGGCACGGTCAGGATGCGTTCGATCTCCGCCTCGAACTGGACGAAGATCGAGTTGACGATATCGTCCTTGTTGCGAAAGTGGTAGTACAGGTTTCCCGGCGAAATATTCATCTCTTCCGCGATCACGGTGGTCGTGATATTCGGCTCACCAAACTCATTGAACAGGCGCAGCGACAACTCCAGGATGCGTTCGCGGGTACGACGTGGTGCTTTTTGTAGCATGGCGGGCAATCTCTCTGTGTTCTGCCTCAAGCATACCACCTAAGATAGCCAGAATGAAACACTCGGCCCGACGGCGCCGGTGTAAACGGAGCGGCAAAAAAAAAGCCTGCGCGAGCAGGCTGGACGGGATACGGCGCACGCTCAGGCCGGCGGCGCCTTTTTCTTCGCCGCCGGCCTGGCGGCGGCACCCGCCGCGGCCTTGACCGCAGGCTTGGCGGCGGGTTTCGCTGCCGCCCTGGCCGCCGGTTTCGCCGGCGCCTTGACGGCGGCCGCCGTCGCCACGGCCTTGGGCGCCGCCTTCACGGCCGGTTTGGCGATCGGCTTGGCGGCCGGCCTGGATACCACTTTCACGGCCGGCTTCGCCACGGCCTTCGCCTTCGGCGCGGCCTTGGACGCGGACCTGGCCGCCGCCTTCGCCGCTGGTGGCGCCTTGCCGGACAGCGCCAGCACCTGCTGGCTCAGGGCATCGATCTTCGCATGCAGCGCGGCGATGTCATGCTGCATGGGCACGCCGATGGTGCCCAGGGCGCGCGCGACGCGCTCCTCGAACACCTGCTCGAGCTTGTCCCAGGAACCGCTGGCCTGCTTGCCCACGCCATCGGCCAGCCTGCTCACGCTGTCGCTGACGCCGGAAACCTTGTCTTCGGCCCGTTTCTGGAATTGCGTGCCTTCCTGGACCAGCTTGGAAAAGACGCGGCCGCCCTCTTCCTGCGCCTTGGCGAAGGCGCCGAGGCCGGCTTGCCAGATCTGCTGCGCGGACGAGCGCACGGCGCTTGCCAGCTCCTTGTCTTCCGCCAGCTCCTTCAATTTCTTCACCATCGTCAGCTCCCGTCATAAAAGACCATGCCACTTCATCGATGCTTTTTATTCTAGTGAGCAAAACTAGAGACGGGAGTCTAATTCGATAGAGATGCGCTTCTAAACGTGCGCCAGCGCACGCCGGTGCCCTGCCTCAGGCGGCCGCTTTCACGGAGCCGTGCAGCAAGCCATGCAGGCGGAAGCCTTCGCGGATATTCTCGCGCAGGACGGCGCCCTTCCACGGCTTGGTGTAGAAGCGGTCGACGGCGCCGCGGTTGATGGCCGCCATGATGGGAGTGAGGTCGGCAAACGCCGACAGCATGATGCGGAAGGTGTCGGGGCACAGGTGCTTGACGCGCTCCATGAATTCGGTGCCGCTCATGAGCGGCATGCACTGGTCGCACAGGATCACCTGCACCTTGTGGCGCGCCAGGATGTCGAAGCCCTCGGCCGCCGTCTGCGCCGTCAGGATGCGGTAGCCGTCCTGCGCCAGGAAGTCGCTGAGCACATCGAGCATGAAGACATCGTCGTCGACGATCAGCAGGGTTTGCTGCTCTTCGCTGCCGGCGTCCTGCGGCGCCTGCAGCAGCTTGCCGCCCATCAGCATCTGTTCGAATTCTTCCTGCGGCACGGGGCGGCTGAAATAATAGCCCTGCATCTCGTCGCAGCCGTGGCGGCGCAGGTAGGCCAGCTGCGCATCGCTTTCCACGCCTTCGGCGATCACCTGCAGCTTCATGCTGTGCGCCATGCTGATGATGGCCAGCACGATGGCCGCGTCGTCCGGGTTGCTCGTCACTTCGCGCACGAAGGCGATGTCGATCTTCAGCTTGTCGATGGGGAAACGCTTCAGGTAGGCCAGGCTGGAATAGCCGGTGCCGAAATCGTCGATGGAAATCTGGATGCCCAGCGCCTTCAGGTTGCGCAGCACGGCGATGGTTTCCTCGGCATTCGACATCAGCGAGCTTTCCGTCAGCTCCAGTTCCAGCAGGTCGGGAGCGATGTCGTGCTTGCGGATCGCCTTGAGCACCTCTTCCTCCAGCCCGCCGACAAAGAACTGGATGCCCGACACGTTCACCGACAGGTGCACGGGACCGATGCTGCTGGCGCCCCACTCGCTGATCTTCTTGCATGCCTCGTCGAGCACCCAGTTGCCGACCCGCACGATGAGGCCCGTCTCTTCCAGCAGGGGGATGAACAGGGCCGGCGAGACCATGCCGTGGCCCGGCCGGCGCCAGCGTATCAGCGCCTCGGCGCCGCTGATGCGGCCCGAGATGATATGCACCTTGGGCTGGAAGAAGAGCACGAATTCCTCGTTGTCGATGGCGCGCCGCAGGGCGTTTTCCATGTCCAGGCGGGCCATCGACTGCGCATTCATTTCCGCCGTGAAGAAGCGGAAGGCATCGCGCCCCGCTTCCTTGGCGCGGTACATGGCCGTGTCGGCATACTGGATCAGGGTGTCGGCGTCGACGCCATCGTCGGGATACACGGAAATGCCGATGCTGACCGTGACCGTCACCTCGTGGCCCTGCAAGTCGAAGGGCTTGCGCATCGCTTCGCGGATCTTGTCGACCACGCCCACGGAGTGCTGGGCGCCTTCGGGCAGCACCAGGATGGCGGCGAATTCATCGCCGCCGAAGCGCCCGATGGTGTCGCGCACGCGCAGGCAATCGACCAGGCGGCTGGAAAACTGGCGCAGCAGGTCGTCGCCGATGGTGTGGCCGAGGGTGTCGTTCACATTCTTGAAGCGGTCCACGTCCATGAACAGCACGGCCACGGCCCACTGGTGTTCGGCCGCCTGCACCAGCGAATGCGTGAGCGAGGCGTAGAACTGGCTGCGGTTCGGCAAGCCCGTCAGGGTATCGAAATGGGCCAGCTTCATCAGGCGCTGTTCGGCGTCCTTGCGCTCGGTGATGTCGCGCGCCACGGCCACCAGGATCCAGCTCTGGCCCGAGCGCAGGGTGCGCCGCTGCACTTCCACCGACAGCGGCGAGCCATCCTTGCGCTGCAGCTGCAGCTCCGTCATCGGGCCGCCCTGGTCGCCCGCCAGCAGCTTGTTGTACAGCTCTTCCAGCTGCGCCTCTCCCTCGTGTGCGCGGCCAGGCCCGACGCGCAGGAAATCCTCGCGCTCGAAGCCGAGCATGCGGCACGCCGTCTGGTTGACATCGACAAAGCACATGCCGGCGCGGTCGACGAGGAAAATCGCGTCCGCCGTGGCATCCATCGCCAGGCGGAAGCGGCGCAAGTCTTCATCGAGGCGGATGCGCGCCGCCATGTCCAGGGTCAGCTGTTCATGGTGACGCTTGATTTCGTCATACAGCAGCAGGTTGTCGTAGGCGACGGCGATCTGCGCCGCCACCGTGGCGGCGACGCGCTCGTCGACTTCGGAAAATTCATTCGCCCCAAGCTTGTCGACCAGGTACAGCCAGCCGTGGCTGCGCTCGCGCGAGGCGATGGCCACGCCCAGGAACGAGTGCACGGGCGGGTGCGTGTCGGGCAGGCCCAGCGCCGTGGGATCGCCTTTCAAGCCATTCACCCGGTAGGGCTGGCGCTGCTCCAGCAAGCGGTTCAGGATGCCCGTGCGCGGCGCGCTGGCGATGCGCTCGAGGTTTTTCTCCGTGCCGCACGAGGAAAAATAGCTGAGTTTCTCGGCGCCCGGCTCCAGCACGCCGATGCACGCGTATTTCGAGACGCAGATATTCTGCGCCACCTTGCAGCCCGCTTCGATCAGCGCGCGCGGATCGCGCTCGGCGCCCAGTTCGATGCCCAGCTCGATCAGCGCCGTCAGGCGCAGGCTCACGGCCTGCAGGCTGGCCAGCGAGCGCGACAGGCGCTCCGTCATGATGGCCAGGTCTTCCGGCATGGCCGCCTGGCCTTCGCCCTGGCTGGCCAGCTGCGAAATCTGCTGGCTGCTCGATTCCAGCTCGTCGAGGTAGCCGCTGACCTGGTTGTCGATGCCGGCCAGCTTGCCCGCAGCGGCCGGCGCGCGGGCCAGCTGGCCGGCATCGGCGGCGGGCGGCGCGGTCGCGGCCGGCGCGACCAGCCCCAGCGCCTCGTTCACGGTGCGCACGATGACATCGGGATCGGACGGCTTGGGCAGCACCCAGCGCACGCCGCACGCCTGCGCCAGCAGTATCGCTTCCTGTTCGCGGTAGGTGGCCGTATAAAAGATGATGGGCACGTCGGCCAGCGCCGGATCTTCATGCACGCGCGTGACGAATTCGTAGCCGTCCATGTTCGGCATGAGGATGTCGGAAATGATCAGGTCCGGCCGCTCGGTACGCATGATTTCCAGGCCTTCCGTGCCATTCCCCGCTTCCAGCAGGCGGTGGCCGCCATAGCCCAGCAATGCGGTGAGGAACTCGCGGTTCAGCACATGATCGTCAACGATCAGGATAGTGGCAATGTCGTTTTTAACTGGCGTCGACGGCGCCCCGGGTAAAAAAGATTCGAGTTCCGCAACGAACAGGTCGGGCTCGATCGGTTTGCCGATATAGCCATTGAAACCGGCTTCGAGCAGGCGCTCGCGGTCGCCCACCATGGCCAGCGCCGTCACGGCCAGGGCCGGAATCTTGCGCAGCAGCGGGTCTTTCTTCAGCTCGGCCACCACGCCATAGCCGTCGAGCTTGGGCAAATGCACGTCGCAGATGATCAAATCCGGCAACTCGCTGCGCGCCATGCGCACGCCCTCTTCGCCGTCATAGGCGGCCAGCGGCGTGTACCCGAAGGCGCGCAGCAGGTACACCATCAATTCCATATTGGTGGCGTTATCTTCGATGATCAGGATACGTGCGGACAATTAGCACCCCCCATAAAAACTGCGTTGATCCATTTTTTGCTTGCGCCCATTTTCCGCTTGCGCGCGTAACATAACAATCCTACAACATCTTGCCATAGATTCCGGTAAAAATCTTGTCCGTGGATTTCAGCGGGACGGCGCAGGCAGACGCGACAATCAATTTCCCGGCGGCTACTTCCTGACGTTAGCTTAATACAGTACGTCTGTGGAAAACAGTAATTTCTGGCCCCGATATCGTTAAATACAGGCAACAGCAGAGTTAAAAGCGACAGTCTTGCCATGCAGACAAAACGCCACGTTGCTCAGCCAAAATGGGGGGTACAAGGGGCCTTGACGACTTCGCACTTGATAGTGATTTCAGCCAGCACCCGGCGCAGCACGCGCGCGTCGCTGGCCAACGCCACGTGGCCGATGCCGCCCAGGGCGATATTGCGCGCACCAGGCAGGTGCGCGGACGATTGCGGCGCGACGATATTGTCGTGGTGGGAGTAGATCGACGTGAACAGCGCGCGCACCGCGGGCGGCTCGCCGGCGGCCAGCTGCGCCAGCCAGCTGTCCGGCTCATCGTTGATACGGCGCATCTGGCGCGCATTGGCGCCCGCCGCCAGGTTGGCCAGCCGCGTGCCGTGGTGCGGCGTGCCGATGGTGATGACGCGGGCCACGCGGGCCGCGCCATGACGGCGCAGCCAGGCGCGCGCCACCAGGCCGCCCATGCTGTGCGCCACCACGACGACTTGCGCGCTGCCCGTGCGCGCGCACAGCGCCTCGACGGCCACCTCCACCTGGGGCACGAAGGCCTCGATATCGGCGCCGATCGGTTCCAGGTCGACGGCGTCGTGCGCGATGCCGGCGCGCGCCAGCATGCCGCTCAGCCGCGTCCAGTAGCCGCGGTTGCACACATAGCCGTGGATCAGCAGCACGGGCAAGCCCCCGGATGGCGCGGCGGCGTCCAACACAGCCAGGCGCGGACGCAGCATGCCCCAGGACGACGTCCACAGGGTGGCGCGCAGCTCGCCGAAAAACAGGCGCGCCGCGCCCAGGGCGCCCAGCTGGTACTCCGGCGGCACGGGACTGCCGAAGCGCCGGCTTTGCCGGAAATTGCGCAGCACGATCAGCGCCCGCACGGCCAGCAGCAGGGCCAGCGCCAGCAGCACGGCCACGGCGGGCGACGCGACGCCCCAGACCCGCATGGCCAGGCAGGCCACCCCCAGCACGGCCAGCACTTGCAGCAGCATCAGCCAGCGGAGGATGCGCGCGATCATGCGGCGGCGGATGCGGGCATGGGCACGGGCGCCGGCTTGCCCGTCAGTTCCTGCGCCAGACCGCTGGCCAGGCGCGCCGCCAGCGCATAGATGGTCAGCTGCGGATTGGCGCCGATCGAGGTGGGGAACAGCGAGCCGTCGTGCACGGACAGGTTGCGCACGCCGTGGTAGCGGCCATCGGCGCCCGTCACGCCCAGGCGCGCATCGTCGGACATGGCGCAGCCGCCCATCACGTGGGCCGACACGACGCGCGCCAGCAAGGCCTTGAGCGGCAAATCGCCGATGGCCTGCTTCGCCTGCGTCCAGCTGGTGTAGTGGCTGGACATTTCATGCACCGGATACACGCTCTGCGCGCCGGCGGCGAACTGGATTTCCGCCATCGACAGCAGCGCGCGCCGCACGCCATCCCAGAGGAAGGGCGTGAGCGGATAGTCGAGCACGGGCGCGCCGAAGCGGTCGACCGACACGCTGCCGCCGGCCGAGTCATGGTGAAAGCCGTCGCGCAGCAGCGCCAGCAAGGCATGCGCATGGGGGAATTCGCGCATGATGCGCGCGTGCTCGTCGCCGAAGCCGCCCATGGTGGTGGCCATCAGCAGCGGGTGCAGCGGCGGCGCCTCGAGCTTGTAGCCGATGGCGCCGTCGATGGGCGCCACATGCAGGAAATGGTCGGAATAAATCGTCTGCGGCGCACCCGCATAGGCGTCGACGCGCTGCGCGAACAGGCCCGCCGAAATCACCGTCGGATGCAGGAAGGTGCGCCGGCCCAGCAAACCGTGCGGGTCGGGCGCCTGCGAGCGCAGCAGCAGCGCCGGCGAATTGATGGCGCCGCCGGCCAGCACGAAGTGTTTGGCGCGCACCGTGATGCGCACGCCCGTCGGCGCCTGCCCGGCAACGTCGAGCGCCGTCACCTGCAGGCTGTCGATGCGCTCACCCTTGAAGAGGAAGCGCTCGGCGCGCGCATGCACGAGCAGGGACGCCCCCAGCGCCAGCGCCGCGGGGATCGTCGTCACCAGCATCGACTGCTTGGCGTTCGTCGGACAGCCCATGCCGCAGTAGCCGAGGTTCCAGCAGCCGTTCACATTGCGCCGGATGGCGGCCGTGGGGATGCCCAGCGCCGTCGCGCCACGGCGCAATAAATCGTTGTTTTCATTCGGCGGCACGGCCCAGTCGCTCACGTGCAGACGCCGCTCCATCATGGCGAACCATGGCGCCATCGCGTCCACCGAATAGCCGGCCAGGCCGAAATGGCGCTGCCAGTACTCGAGCGTGCCGGGCGGCGTGCGGAAGCTCGAAGTCCAGTTGACGGTGGTCGAGCCGCCGACGGTGCGCCCCTGCAGGATATTGATCGCCTTGTCGCGCGTCTTGCGCGCAGCCGATTCCTGGTACAGGGCGGGATAGGCATCGGCCTCGCGCATCTTGAAGTCTTGCGAGGACTTCAGGCCGCCCTCCTCCACGATCAGGACGCTCAAGCCGGCCAGCGCGAGGATTTCCGCCGTCACGCCGCCGCCGGCGCCGCTGCCGATGACGACCACGTCGGCTTCCAGCGTGCGGTCGGCGGCCACGGTGCTGGCGTCGATGACTTTCCAGCCGGCGGCAATGCCGGCGGCGACGGGATCGGGTATGGGGGATGTGCTCATGGTGGCCTTGTCAGCTCAGTTCGGGCAGCGGGCCCGGATAGCCGATGGCGGCCCAGTGGGCGGCATCGGCATACCAGGCGCCGAGGATCAGGTCATGCAGGGCCAGGTACGCCGTCTGCAGGGTGGCCAGGCGGTGCATGCGCCACGACTGCAGAAAGGCGCTGACCTGGGCCGGGTCGGCTTCGCGCCAGCCGCCTTTCACGCCGGCGACGAAGCGCCGCGCGGGCGCCAGCGCCAGCAAGCCGAACAGGTCCTGCACTTCCTGCTGCGCCGCCAGCGGCAAGCCGAGGATGGCCGTGCGCACGCCGACGATGGCGCCGTCGAGCGCCGCGGCCCGCGCGCCAGCGTCCTGCGGCAGCGCGCCGCCCAGCATGGCCGGCACGATGGCGGCCAGCGCCGCGCGCGCCTCGCCGTCGAGCACGAAGCGCCCGGGCGGCGCAGGCCCGCGCACCGCGCGGTACGCGGCGCCGCCGGCCGCCAGCGTACAGGCGCCGATGAGGCCCAGCTTCAGAAACGATCTGCGTCGCATGCCCATGTCTCCCCTTGTCTTATCCTGCCTTTTGCAAGCCAGTGTACGCCAAAGGAGGCGGCCTTCCGTGCGCAAAAACTAGAGCGGCGCGTCTAGTTTCCGGCACTGCAGCCACAGCACCAGCATGGCCAGCAGCGCCGCCAGCGCGCCGCCGATGGCGATGCTGGCCAGGCCGAAGGCGACGATCAGCATGCCGCCCATCGCCCCGCCGGCGGCCGTGCCCAGGTTGAAGGCGGCGATGTTCAAGCCGGCCGCCACGGCGTCGCTGCCCGGGCAATGCTGCTGCGCCAGGCGCAGCAAGCGCATGGTGGACAGGGTCACGAGGGCGAAGAACAGCATGCCCAGGCTACCGCACAGGACCAGCAAGGCGACGGGCTGGCCACGCAGCAGATAGAAGAGCAATAAATTGAGCGCCAGCGCGGCCAGGGCCAGCACGGCGGAACGCTGCGCGTCGGCGCGATCCGCGCACCAGCCGCCCAGCAGGTTGCCGCCGATGGCGCACACGCCAAAGCACAGCATGGCGGCGCCCAGCCAGCCCGCGCCGAGCCCGCCCAGCTGCAGCAGAAATGGCGAGACATACGTGAAAAAGCTGAAGGTGGCCACGCTGACCAGCGCCGCCACGCCGGCCGCCAGCAGCAGCGGCGGGCGCAGGATGGCGCGCAGACTGGCCAGGGCCGACACGGCCGGCGCCTGCCGGCGCGCGCGCGGCATGGCCCACAGCAGACCGGCGCCGCCGCACAGGGCCAGCGCGCCGATGGCGGCAAAGACCGAACGCCACGACGACACGGCGCCCAGCCAGGTTCCCAGCGGCACGCCACCGGCCAGCGCCAGGGTCAGGCCCAGCCAGACGATGGATAGCGCCCTTCCGGCGCGGCCCGGATCGACCAGGCTGGTGGCCGCGTGCGACGCGACGGCCATGAACACCCCGTGCGCGAGGCCGACGGCAAAGCGCACGCCCAGCAGCACGCCCAGGCCCGGCGCCATCGCCATGGCCACGCTGCCCAGCGCCAGCACGATCATCGTGGCCGCCAGCACCTGGCGGGTGGGCCGGCGCGCCAGCACGGCCGTCAGGATGGGCGCGCCGATGGCCGCCCCCAGCGCATACGCGGCGATCGCGCCGCCGGCCGCCGCCACGCTGGCGTGCAGGTCGCGCGCCAGGCCCGACAGCAGGCCGGCGGCGATGAATTCGGACAGGCCAAAGGCAAAGCTGCATAGCGACAGCAGATAAATGGAGGCTGGCAGCGCAACGGACGGCGGCGCTGTGCGCGAGGACATGATGGACATGGCAGTTCCTGACAATCAAAACGCCATGCTGGCCCCTGGGCCATCATCTGTAAAATATCTTATTTATCTTAAAATGAGACTTACTACGTCTCACAGCATAGCGGACAGCCGCAACTGCGCCAGCAGCCGCTCGCGCACGGGAGAAATGCGCTGCGGATCCCACGCCATGTACAGGTCGAGCTGGCGCAGCGCCTCGGGCGCATCGCTATCGAGCGGCAGCATGCCCACGCCTGCCGGCGCGCACGCGGCCAGACTGGCCGGCAGCAAGGCCACGCCGAAGCCGGCCGCCACCAGTCCCAGCACCGTTTGCAGGCGGCGCGCCTGCTGCACCACGCGGGGCACGAAACCCGCATGCAGGCACAGGCTGGCCAGCTGGTCGTGGAAACCCTGGCCCAGCTCGCGCGGCGAAGCGACGAAATCATCGCCGGCCAGGTCGGCCAGATCCACGCGCGCCTGCCCCGCGCAGCGGTGCGCAGATGGCAGCGCAATCACGATGTCTTCGCCGGACAGGCGCTCGAAACGCAAGCCCGGCGTGCTGCGACCAGGCGCGCGCAGCAGGGCGATATCCACGTCGCCCCGCTCCAGCCACTCGACCTGCTGCTGCGTCGACGCTTCGCGCAAGGTGAATTGCACGGCCGGCGAGGCGGCGCGGAAGGCGCGCAGGGCCTCGAGCACGCGGGCGTAGGGCGTGATGTGGATAAAACTCAGGCGCAAGTGCCCCTCGATGCCCTGCGCCACGCGGCGCGTGGCGGCCACGCCCTCTTCCAGCGTCAGCAGCACCTGGCGCGCCGTGGCCAGGAAGGCCGTGCCGGCCGGCGTCAAACTGACCTTGCGGTTCGTGCGCTCGAACACGGGATAGCCGAGCGCCTCTTCCAGGCGCAGGATGGCCTGCGACAGGGGCGGCTGCGCCATGTGCAGCCGTTCGGCCGCGCGGCGGAAGTTCAGTTCCTCGGCGACGGCGATGAACTGGCGCAGCAGCCGGGTTTCTATCATGGGCCTTTTTTCGCCATCGCCAGGATATGCCGCGCGATGCCGCGCAGGATATTGACTTCTTCCGTCTCCAGCCCCGTGCGCGAAAACAGGCGTTTCAACCTTGGCATGAGCTTTTTCGGATTCTCGGCGTCGAGGAAATCGATGGCGACCAGCGCCTCCTGCAAATGCGCGTACATGCCATCGACCTGGGCCAGGCTGGCCGCGTCGCCATGGAAACCGACCGCGCTGGCCGCTGGCGCCTCGCCCGATGCATCGAGCGCCGCCACGCGGCACTCATAGGCGACGACCTGCGCCGCCTGCGACAGGTTCAGCGAGGAATACTCGGGATTGGCGGGAATGTTGATCAGCACGTTGCACTGCTCGACGATCTCGTTGGGCAAGCCGAAGCGCTCGTTGCCGAAGATGACGGCTGCGTGCAAGTCCGTGCCGGCCGCCAGCTGGGCGGCGATGGCGCGCGGCGCCGTGACGGGCGGCGAGAATTCGCGCAGGCGGGCCGAGACGGCCGCCGCGTAATTGCAGCCCTCGAGCGCCTCGGCGATGGAGCCGACGATGCGCGCGCCGGCCAGGATGTCCTGCGCGCCGCTGGCGAAGGCCACCGCTTCCGCATCCGTCAAGGCATCGGGAAAGCGCGGGTTGACCAGCACCAGATCGGAAAAACCCATCGTTTTCATGGCGCGCGCGACGCCGCCAATGTTGCCAGGACGACTAGTTTCGACAAGAATAAATCGCAGGCGTTTGAAAAGAGACGTGTTGATTTCGGGCAGATTCATTTAAAATAGCGCTATTGCGCGGTATCGATACAGGAAATTTCGGGAAACGGAGTCACAAAACGCTGACTCCAGGCCGGGATTTTAACCACTTCGGCACCGCTCCGCTCTTTAATTCATTCTTGCACACCATCGTACCGGCGCCGAAAGGCGACGCTGGGCGGTCGCGTGCTTTTAACGGAAGCTCACATGCACCCAATGCTCAATACGGCGATCAAAGCCGCCCGCCGCGGCGCCGCCGTCATCAATCGCGCCTCTTTTGACCTCGACCGCGTCGTCGTCACGGAAAAACAACATAACGATTTCGTCACCGACGTCGACCAGGCGGCCGAACAAGCCATCATCGAGGTGCTGTCCAAAGCCTACCCGGATCACGCGATCCTGGGCGAGGAATCGGGCGCTTCCGCCAACACGCACGACGAGAATGAATATCAGTGGATCATCGATCCGCTGGACGGCACCACCAACTTTATCCACGGCTTCCCGCAATACTGCGTCTCGATCGCGCTCGCGCATCGCGGCGTCGTCACGCAAGCCGTCATCTACGACCCGGTACGCAACGACCTGTTCACGGCCACCAAGGGCGCCGGCGCCTACCTGAACGAAAAACGCATCCGCGTCACCAAGCTCGACCGCATCTCGAACGCCCTACTGGGCACCGGCTACGTGGCCGGCAGCGCCCGCGCGCTCGACGAATACCTGAAGATGTACCAGATCATGGGCGAACGCAGCCAGGGCGTGCGTCGCGCCGGCTCGGCCGCGCTGGACCTGGCCTACGTCGCCTGCGGCCGCCTGGACGGTTTCTACGAAAAAGGCTTGAAGCCTTGGGATATCGCCGCTGGCGCCCTGATGATCACGGAATCGGGCGGCATCGTCGGTGAATTCAACGGCGAATCGGAGTATCTGTACAAGGGCGACGTCATCGCCGCCAGCCCGAAGATCTTTGGCCAGATGATTACGCTGCTCACCCCTTTCGCCTGACAACACCCGACAAAGCTTGCTGCGCGGCGCGCCTTGCGGCCGGCGATGCTCACTGCACCAAAGTACAGTGGCGCTTCCCGGCCACAATGCATCGCCGCTCGCGACAGTTTTGCAGCTGTGTTGTAAAGCCTAGATAGGCAGTCAGAAAAAAACCGGCCCAGGCCGGTTTTTTTGCATTCACAGGCTGATGTGCCCCGCCACGACAAAGCCCAGGGTCATGGCCACCACCATCGCCGCGCCCGTCGGCGTGGGCGGCGTGGGCGACGGCAGGTCGAACCAACGGCACACGGCGCCCACCAGCAAGCCCAGTACCGATCCGGCCAGCATGACGTTCATGGCGCGCCCCGCCGCTCTCGCTGCGCTTCTTTTGCGCGGCGCTGCAGGTACAAACCCGTCAGCCAGTAGCCGCAGCTGGTCAGGAACACCAGCAGCGCGGCGCCCAGCACGGGCGGCGCCGGCACGGGGATATGCGCCAGCTGGCAGACGAAACCCACGACAAAGGCCAGCAGCAGGCCCAGCATCACTTTCCGGTAGCGCATGTCACTCTCCTAGAAGGCGAAGCAGCTGCAACCGAGCGTGCCCCAGAAACCGGAAAAATCGCTGATCGGCACGGCCGACTTGCGCGCCCGGTCGTGGGCATGCGCATGCACGCCGCAGGCGCCCGCGCACTGGTGCGGCATGGCGGCCTGCGCCTGTTTTGCCACGGGCCGGTAATGGCCGGGCACCGTGCGCACGGGCGACCACTCGGGCAGCACGGGAATCGGCGGCGGCGCCAGGGGCGTGAATTCCGCCTGGCCGTAGACGACCTTGCCGCCCACCATGGTCAGCACGGACTCGATGGACTTGATCGCTTCTTCCGGCACGGCGAAGTAATCGGCCGACAGCACGGACAGGTCGGCCAGCATGCCGACACGGATGCGCCCCTTCTTGCCTTGCTCGCTAGAGAACCAGGCGCTGCCCGCCGTCCACAGTTCCAGCGCCGTGTCGCGCGACAAGCGCCCCGCCGCATCCGTCAGGGCCAGGCCGCCCACGGTACGCCCGGACACCAGCCAGTACAGCGCCGTCCACGGGTTGTAGCTGGCGACCCGCGTGGCGTCCGTGCCGCCGCCGACGGGCACGCCGGCGTCGAGCATGCGCTGCACGGGCGGCGTCGCCTTCGCCGCGTCGGCGCCATAGCGCTCGACGAAATACTCGCCCTGGAAAGCCATGCGGTGCTGGATGGCGAGGCCGCCGCCCAGCGCCTTGACGCGGTCGATATTCTTCGGGCTGATGGTTTCCGCATGGTCGAACAGCCAGTGCAGGCCGCCGAACGGCGTATCGCGGTTGACCTTTTCAAAGACGTCGAGCATGCGGCTGATCGATTCGTCGTAGGTGGCGTGCAGGCGGAACGGCCAGCGCTGCTCGACCAGGTGGCGCACGACCTTTTCCAGCTCGTCTTCCATGCCGGCCGCCAGCTCGGGGCGCGGCTCGAGGAAATCCTCGAAATCGGCGGCGGAAAAGACCAGCATTTCGCCGGCGCCGTTGTGGCGGTAAAAATCCGTGCCGTCGCCGGGCTTGATCATGCCCGTCCACTTCTGGAAGTCCTGCAGTTCGGCGCCCTTGTTCTGCGTGAACAGGTTGTAGGCGATGCGGATGGTCAGCTGCTCCTTTTGCGCCAGCTCGTCGACGACGGCGTAATCCTCGGGATAGTTCTGGAAGCCGCCGCCCGCGTCGATGGCGCTGGTCAGCCCCAAGCGATTCAGTTCGCGCATGAACTGGCGCGTGGAATTGACTTGCAATTCGAGCGGCAGCTTCGGGCCTTTCGCCAGGGTCGCATACAGGATCATGGCGTTCGGGCGGGCGATCAGCAGGCCGGTCGGGTTGCCGGCCGCGTCACGCACGATTTCGCCGCCCGGCGGATTCGGCGTATTTTTGTCGTAGCCGACGGCGCGCAGGGCGGCGCGGTTCAGCAGGGCGCGGTCGTACAGGTGCAGGATGAAGACGGGCGTATCCGGCGCGGCCGCGTTGATTTCGTCCAGGGTCGGCATGCGCTTTTCCGCGAACTGGAATTCCGTCCAGCCGCCCACCACGCGCACCCATTGCGGGTTCGGCGTGCGCAAAGCCTGCTCCTTGAGCATGCGCAAGGCGTCGGCCAGCGAGGGCACGCCTTCCCAGCGCAGCTCCAGGTTGTAGTTCAAGCCGCCGCGTATCAGGTGCAGGTGCGAGTCGTTCAGGCCGGGAATCACCGTGCGGCCATCGAGGTCGATCACCTGCGTGGCGGGACCGCGATGGCGCATCACCTCCTCTGCATCGCCGACGGCGAGGAATTTGCCATCGGCGATGGCGACGGCGGAAGCCAGCGGCTGCGTCCTGTCGACCGTGTGGAAGCGGCCATTGAGTAAAATCGTGTTTGCGTGCATGGGAACTCCCGAATCAGGTGAAAGACACGGCCCCGCCCATAGGCGGCAGGCCGTTCGATATCAATGAAAGATCAATGGCCTTCGCTGGCGTTGAACATGGATTTGGCGTAGATCAGGCCCAGGCCATAGCCGCCGCCGTGCGCCACGGCCGTCGCCACCGTCTCGTTGTAGGTCTCGCCACGGGCCCAGTCGCGCTGCAGTTCCAGCAAGTATTGCACGGACGTCAGCGGCTGCGCGCCCGCCTGTATCATGCGCTGCATGGCCATCGCATGCGCTTCGTCCGAGACGTCGCCGCTGGCGTCGGCGATCACATAGACGTCGAAGCCCTGCTCCAGCGCCGACAGCGCGGGACCGACGATGCAGACGGAAGTCCACAGTCCGGCCAGCACGATCTTGCCCTTGCCGTAGCCGTTCACCTTGTCGGCGATGCGCGCATCTTCCCAGGTGTTCATGGTGGTGCGGTCGATCGGCGCCTGCGCGGGGAAGACGGACTGGATTTCATCGAAGATGGGGCCGGAGAACGATTTGGCCGCCACCGTCGTCAGGATCGTCGGCACCTTGAATTCGGCCGCCGCCTTGGCCACCAGCGCCGCATTGTTGCGCAGCAGGGCCAGGTCGATCGAGCGCGTGGCAAACGCCATCTGCGACTGGTGGTCGATCATGATCAGGGTGTGGTCGTCGGCGGTCAGCAGTTTTTGTGCGGCTTGGGCGGTAGCGATAGGCATGATGTTTTCCTCAGTGAAAATAATTGAATATGAAAAAGAGATGTCGTTGTACGGCGATCCTGCTCCTGCCCTTGCGTGACGCTGTGTGTGCCGGGCCAGTGCTATGCAGTATGCACGCAACGATTTGAAAACAAAAACGGAAAGAATGCCAAGCTATGTTCGATTTTTTCGATGACATAAAATAGCCGCAATACAGCCGCACGAGAAAGGGAAGAACATGGGATTTGAATTCAGGATCGCGGCCCGCCTGACACCGGGCCAGCGCCAGCACATCGCGCAGCTGCTCGATACGCTGCCGCAGGCGCGGCGCAGGCACGATGGCGGTCCGGCGTGGGAACTGCGCATGGCTGGCAATACGGGCGCCATGCCGAACGTCGATGTCGCGCTGGACGCCGGCGGCCTGTCCGTCTGCCAGTACGGCGCGGCGGACGCGTGGCATGGCCTGCCCGCCCTGCGCGGCTACCTCGATGCGCAGGGCGTGGCGTATGCCGTCGAAGAGGTGGACGACTAGGCCTACAACGCCCCTTCCAGCATCACGCGCAGGGTGCGGTAGCTGCCCGTGTCGACCGTGCGCAGCATGCTGCCCGCGCCATCGGCATACCAGCTGCGCGTGCGGTAGCGCTGCCCCAGCAAATTGGCGCCCGACAGGCGCAGGCGCAGCCTGTCGCTGAACCGCCACAGCGCGTACGCATCGAGTTCGCGCTTGGCGCCCTGGTAGGCCAGCAGCGCGCTGGACGTGCGCGAGCGC
The DNA here is from genome assembly GCF_030397695.1 of Janthinobacterium sp. SUN118. Lineage (NCBI taxonomy): Bacteria > Pseudomonadati > Pseudomonadota > Betaproteobacteria > Burkholderiales > Oxalobacteraceae > Janthinobacterium > Janthinobacterium sp. SUN118. The sequence continues at coordinate 105,853 of NZ_JAPUBV010000005.1, forward strand.
CCGCCCGCCTGGTAATGCAGGTTGCCGCCCACGGTCAGCGGCATGCCGGCCAGGCGGTAGTCCGCACCGAAGTTGGCGCTCCACGGCAGCTGGCTGTCGAGATGGTTGTCCGGGCCGGCGATGGCGTCCACCCGCGACCAGTTGCGCGCCACGTTGGCCCGAAGGTCGAGCGCGGGCGCGCCGGCAAGCAGCGCCGCCAGGGGCAGCTTCGCTTCGAGTTCGATGCCGCGCACCAGCGCCCTGCCATGGTTGACGGGCGTGACCACCCAGCGCCCGTCGTTCCGGTACAGGCGGTCCAGCATCACGCCGTCGATGCGCCGCACGCTGGCGCTGGCACCCAGCATGGCGCCCTCGCCCAGGTAGTATTCATAGGCGGCGTCCAGCCCCCATGCCAGCTCGGGCCGCAGGGCCGGATTGCCCTGGTTGTCGGGATTGGTGGCGCTGTTGCCATTGTCGACCGTGTAGCGGCGCGGCATCAGCTCGAAAATCTCGGGCGCCTTGTAGGTGCGCGTGACGGCCAGGCGCAGCTGGTCCTGGCCGCGCAGCTTCCACAGGCTTTGCAGCAAGGGGCTCCACACTTGCGAGCCCACGTCGACGGGCGCGCCGCCGCCCGTGGCGCTGGCCGTGCGCAAGGCTTCCCAGCGCAAGCCCAGATACAGCGACCAGCGCGGCGAGAATTCCCACTCGTCCTGCGCGAACAGGGCCAGGCGGCGCACGCTGGCCGTGTAATCCTCGTCCGAGAGCTCGGGCGGCGCGCCCGGCGCGAACTGCTGCTCGCGGCGAAAATCCTGGCGCCGGCGCCAGCCCGTGTCCCAGCCCGCCGCCAGCGTGTGCTGCGCGCCCAGCGGCCGGCGATAGCTGCCGCTCGCCTGCACGCCCACTTCGTCGACGCCCGAATCGACCAGGTGCGTCGAGCGCAGCGCGCCGTCAAGGCCACGTCCCAGGAAGACGAAATCGTTGGCGCGGTGGTGGTAGCTGGCGCCCAGCTTGACGTCGAGGCTGGCGCCGTGCGCGAGCTTGCGCAGCCATTGCACGTCGCTGCGCGCGGTGCCGCTGTCCTGTGCGAAATCGTTGTCATTGTCCGGATACGCGCTGGGGCTGCCCAGGTACGCCACCTCGACCGCATGGCGACGGCTGGACAGGCGCCTGATATTCAACAGGCTTTGCCAGGCCAGGCTGCCCTCGCCTTCCAGCGCCCACTGCAGGCGCGGCGCCAGTTCGATGCTGTCGACGCTGACGCGCTCCCGTTGCGGCGTGCGGCGCAGCACGCCGGGCGCGCCATCGGCGTCGAACTCGCCGCTCCACTCATCGATGGCCGCGCGGCGTCCCGTGTGGCTGACGGTGCCGGCCAGCACGTACGACAGCGCCTCCGCCTTGTCCGCCAGCTGCATGGTGGCGCTGCCGGCCGGCATGCCGTGGCTGGCCGATGCGCCCAGCTTGAACGTGCGTTCGCGCCGCGCGGCCGCCTTCTTCAGCACGATGTTGATGGCCCCGGCGATCGCCTGCGCGGAAAACTCGGCCGTGGCGGCGCGCATGATTTCCACGCGCTCGACCAGCTCCGGGTCCAGCGCATCGAGCGAAAAGCCGGCCGGCACGGGCACGCCGTTGAGCATGATCAAGGTATAGCCCTGGCCCAGCCCGCGCATCTGGATTTGGCCGCCAGTGGCGCCTGCGGCGCCGCCGATGGACAGGCCGGGCAGGCGCTTCAACGCATCGGCCAGGCTGCGCTCGCCCTGGCGTATCAATTCATCGTGGCCGACGACGATGCGCGCCACCGTGTCGTCGCGGCGCTGGCCCGCCGCGTCGGCCTTGACGCTGACGGACGGCACGACGGGAAGGGCAACGCCATCATCGGCACGCGCGTGCGCCGTCAACGGCAGCGCGAGGCTGCACAGCAATATACTGAATCGCATGGGGGGTTCCGGAAAGGTGATGGGGTGCCGGGCGGCGCGCATGGCGCCGGCCCGGCGGGAGCATGCGGCCTGGCCGCGCCGGCTAGCGTCCGAACTGCTCCTTGCGCATGCGCAAGGCGCGCGCCGAGGCATTCGCGTCGAGACCGTCCAGCCACTGCTGCGGATCCTGCAAGCGCCCGTTGCGGGTGACCTGGAAATGCAGATGCGGCCCCGTCGCCAGGCCTGTAGCGCCCACCGTGCCGATGGCCTGCCCTGCCGTGACGGCCATGCCGGTCGTGAGCGCGACCCGGTCAAGATGGGCATACAGGGACTCGACGCCACCGCCATGGTCGATGCGGACGGCCTTGCCAAGGCGCGCATCTTCGCTGACGCTGGCGATGCCGTCGCTTGCCGCGTGCACGGGCGTGCCGCGCCTGGCGCCCAGATCGATGCCGCTATGGCCGTGTGGCGTCAGCTGGCGAACCACGCCAAAGAAGCCGGTCACGCGCATGACGTCCAGGGGATTGCGCCACGCCGTGGACGCCGTGGCCGGCGCGGCAAGCATGGCTGCCGGCGTGGCGGCCACGGTCCACGCCAGCGCCGGTTGCAGCGCCAGGCTGGCCGCGCCGATAGCGCACAGCAGCAGCGCCGTCAGTGCCCGCAAGGCCGGAGGCAGGCGATCCTGCCCGTTACGCATCAGCACCAGGCGCTCGGCCATGCGGCCGCCGCCAAACGCCAGTCCCGGCAGCGGCTGCGTCTGCAGGCCCAGCTGCCTGACCAGCGCCGCCGCATATTGCTGGCGCTGGCGCGGGGGCCGGCCGGCCAGTACCTGGCGGTCGCAACCGAGCTCCTGTGCCCAGGCCAGCTTGCCTGCCAGCCAGCGCGCGGCCGGATTGAACCACAGCAACGCCTGCAGCATGGTGGCCAGCAGCAGGAGCAAGGGGTCGTGGCGGCGTGCATGGGTCAGCTCATGGGCGATCACCAGCTGCTGCTGTTCCGGCGTAAATTGCGCCAGGTGCGCCGGCAACAGCAGACGGGGACGCCATACGCCCACCAGCATCGGCGAGATCGGCGCATCCACTTCCAGCACGTCCATGCCATGCAGCCGGCGCCGCTGCGCCAGCTCGAGCAGCGTGCGCAACATGGCGCGGCCACGCTGCCAGCGCCAGGCCGTGCAGGCGACGCCCAGCAGATAGATCAGCCCCCAGGCGGCCGGCACCAGGGTCAGCCAGGCAGTGCCGGATGGCAGCCCGGCAGCTGGCGCATCCATGGCCAGCGCCACGCCGGGCGCCGCGCCAGCCAGGGAAACGGGCACACTCAGTTCGGGCACCACGCTCAGCTGCCGCGCGTCTGGCAGCAGCGGCAGCACAAAGGCGGCGGCCAGCACCAGCTGGGCGCCCAGCCACACGCTGCGCTGCGCCGCCAGCACGGGCCAGCGCCGTTGCGCCAGGTGCAGCAAGCCTTGCAGCAGCCAGCCGGCGAGCAGGCTGGCGACCGTTGCCTGCAACACAGTCAGGGTAAACAAGCTCATCGCTTACTCCTTGGGATCGGCCGGCCAGTCGTGCAGCATCTGTTCCAGCGCGGCCAGTTCCTGCTGGTCCACCAGTTTGCTGCCCGTAAACATACTCACCGGCAAAGGACTGTCGATCTCCATCACGCGGCGGCCAAAGTCGTGGGCAAAGGCGGCCAGCGTAGCCACCTTGTCCACGTTCGCTTCATACACGAGCACGCCATGCACGCTGCGCTGCACCAGCATGGCCTTTTCCAGCATGCGCTCGAGCGTCTTGCGCGTCGATGAAAACGACCAGCCCAGCTCTTCTTCCACCCGGGCATGCAGTTCGCGTGCCGACAAGGGCTGTTCCTTCCATAAAGCTTTTAATAACGACAGTTCGGTAACGGATGGCGTGGCCATGGAATTCCCCTCATGTGACGAATGAGACAATTATGCGACACGCGTCGCATGTATGCAAGCGAAACTTGCGACACGTGTCGCACAAGCGGCCCGCCGCCACGTCAGCGACTTGCAAACTTGAAACAGTTGGAACGCTTTTTTGCAAGGCTGTTATACTTCGCGTGTGCGGCACATATGACCAGTCCCCTTGCCGCTGTCTTTCGACCCCTAATCTGATTGCCTGCGACTGGCGCCCCACGATGGCGACAGGCCGATCTCACAATAAAGTTACCATGTCCTTTTCCTCCCTCGGATTGTCCGACGCTATCGTACGTGCCGTTACCGAACACGGCTACACCGTGCCGACCCCGATCCAGTCGCAGGCGATTCCCGCCGTGCTCGCTGGCGGCGACTTGCTGGCCGGCGCACAGACCGGTACCGGCAAGACGGCCGGCTTTACCCTGCCCGTGCTGCACCGCCTGTCGACCGACGCCAATGGCGCTGCCATCACCAGCAACACCTCGACGCGCCCGATCCGCGCCCTGATCCTGGCCCCGACGCGCGAACTCGCCGCGCAGGTCGAGGAAAGCGTGCGCGCCTACAGCAAGTACACCAAGCTGAACTCGGCCGTGATCTTCGGCGGCGTCGGCATCAACCCGCAGATCAAGCAGCTCAAGCATGGCGTCGACATCCTCGTCGCCACGCCGGGCCGCCTGCTCGACCACATGGGCCAGGGCACCGTCGACCTGTCGAAAGTGGAAATCCTGATCCTCGACGAAGCCGACCGCATGCTCGACATGGGCTTCATCCGCGACATCAAGAAAGTGCTGGCCGTGCTGCCGCCGAAACGCCAGAACCTGCTGTTCTCGGCCACCTTCTCGGAAGAGATCAAGGCCCTGGCCGACGGCTTGCTGAACAAGCCAGCCATGATCGAAGTGGCGCGCCGCAATTCGACCGTGGAAGTGATCAAGCAAAAGATCCATCCGGTCGACCGCGACAAGAAACACCCGATGCTGTCCTACCTGATCAAGTCGAACAACTGGACGCAGGTGCTGGTGTTTACGCGCACCAAGCACGGCGCCAACAAACTGGTCGAGCAGCTGGGCGCGGACGGCATCGGCGCCCTGGCCATCCACGGCAACAAGAGCCAGTCGGCGCGCACGCGCGCGCTGTCCGAGTTCAAGGATGGCACCTTGCAAGTGCTGGTCGCCACCGACATCGCCGCGCGCGGCATCGACATCGACCAGTTGCCGCACGTCGTCAACTACGACTTGCCGAACATTCCGGAAGACTATGTGCACCGCATCGGCCGCACGGGCCGTGCCGGCGCCAAGGGCGAAGCCGTGTCGCTGGTCTGCGTGGATGAGCACGAAATGTTGAAAGACATCGAAAAGCTGATCAAGCAAACCCTGCCGCGCGAAGTCATCGCCGGTTTTGAACCGGACCCGACGGCACGTGCCCAGCCTGTGCAATTGCGCAGCGGTACCGGCGGTCACCGCAACAGCAGCCGCGCCCCAGCGGGCGCCGTCGTGCGCGTGAAAACCGGTGGCGGCGGCGCCAAGCCACGCAGCGCCGGCCCATCGGGCGGCGGTGGCGGCGGCAACCGCAGCGGCAATGCGCCACGCTCGGCGGCCAATCACCGCTCCGGCGGCCGCGGCCGTTAAAACGCGGCCTGCAAGCCGCTACGCTTTCAGGCGGCGTCTGTCTTTCTCAAAAAGACGACAAAAACCGTTCCAGGACTTGCTTCTGGAACGGTTTTTTCATGCACGCCACCATTTGGCGATTTGGGCTAGGATAGTGTTCATCGTCCTCTTCGCGCCCAGACCATGCCGAACTTCGCCGCCAACCTCAGCCTGCTGTTTACCGAACTGCCCTTCCTCGAGCGCTTTGCCGCCGCGCGCAAGGCGGGCTTCGATGCCGTGGAATTCCTGTTTCCGTATGCTATCGAGGCGCGCCAGATCGCGGCGCGGCTGGAGCAGCACCGCCTGCAGCTGGCCCTGTTCAACCTGCCGCCCGGCGACTGGGAGCGGGGCGAACGGGGCGTCGCCTGCGATCCGCGCCGGGGCGAGGAATTCCGCGCCGGCGTGCAGCTGGCGCTCGAGTATGCGCTGGCGCTGGGGGCGAAGCAGCTGCACTGCATGTCCGGCATCGTGCCGGCCGGCATGAGCCTGGAACGGGCGCGGCAAAGCCTGATCGGCAACCTGCAATATGCGGCCGACGCCTGCCGCCCGCATGGCATCAATATTCTGATCGAGCCGATCAACCGCTACGACATGCCCGGCTACTTCCTCAACCATAGCCAGCAGGCGGCCGACATCATCGCCGACTGCCAGCGCGGCAACATCTTCCTGCAATATGACATTTATCACATGCAGCGCATGGAAGGCGAACTGAGCAACACCATCCGCGCCCTGCTGCCCCTGATCCGCCATATCCAGATCGCCGACACGCCGGGCCGACACGAGCCAGGCACGGGCGAGATCAACTACCGCCACCTGTTCCGGCTGCTGGACCAGGTCGGCTACGCGGGCTGGGTCGGCTGCGAATACCGTCCCGGCGGCGATACCGTGGCCGGCCTGGGCTGGCGCGAGCAGTTGACGGCCGGCTGATCGCCGCGAGCTTGCGCCCGCACAAGGCGCGCGGGGCCGGCCCGAACCACAATACCTTTCCATACAGTATTCCCTGTCGAGAGGTGCCGTGTCCGCCCTGCCCGTCCGCCTTGGCGCCATCGCCATCCTGCCACTGCTGCTGATGCTGCTGTCCGGCTGCGCCACGCACACGCCACTGGCGCAGGTGCGCGCCCTGGCCGCCGGCGACGCCGCTCTGACGACCTTCAATGAACTGTCGCAGCGCCACGTGGACAGCTACCAGCGCGCCCGTCCCTACCTGTCGCCCGCCGAGGATGCGCGCGAGCGCCTGCTCGACGCCCAGCGCCGCGCCGCGCAAGCCGATGTGGCGCGCCTGGCGCAGGCCGTGCGGCTGTACCTGCAGGCGCTGGGCCGCCTGGCCCATGCCGATGCGTACGACGTGCAGCCCGAGCTGGCTGGCGCCGGCGCCGCCATCCGCGCCTGGCCCGGCAGCGGCATCGACGACCGCCACGTCAGCGCCTACACCTTGCTGCTGCAGCAATTGTCCCGCCTGGGCGGCACGGCCAGCCAGCAGGCGCGTCTGGCGCAGGTGCTGCACGACGGCGACGCGCCGCTGCAAGCGCTGCTGGCCGCGCTCGACAGCCTGCTGGTGCTGTACGACAAGAGCGGCGACAACGAGCGCGACGTGGTGCTCGGCTTGCTGGACGTGGAAATCGCGTATGCGGACACGCCGCAGCAGCGCCTGCTCGCCGTGCTGGCGAAAAGCCTGCAACAAAGCAAGAGCGAAGAATACCGGCAGGCTGGCCTGCGCCATACCGTGGCGCGCCGCCAGCTGGCGGCACTGGCGCGCGAACATACGCGCCTTGCCATGATGGCCACGACAGCCACGGAGACGACATGGATGGATCGGTAGGCAACGAACGCCGCGAAGCGGCACTCAGCAGCGCCATGCGCGTCGAGCAGCTGGCCGACAGCCTGTCGCAGGCGGCCGTCACCCTGCATGGCGCCGTCATGCGCGCCATCCGCAAGCGCGCCAGCCAGGGAGACAAGGCCATCAGCCACAGCCAGGCGCAAGCCGTCTTCGCGCTGGAAGTGGCCTTGCGCCAGCAAGCCAACGAGCTGTATGCCGATGCCGCCGGACACACCGTCGCGGGCCTGGACACGGCGCAGCGCCAGCTCAGCGGCCTGCTCGATACGGTGCGCCTGAGCATTGCCCGCAACGACGACGTGCGGCACTGGATCAGCCTGGCCACGAGTTTGTTGCACATGGGCAGCGCCGTCCTGGCCGGCAATCCCGAGCGCATCCTCGGCGCCTTGGTCAAGGTGCGTGAGCGGCTGCAAGAGATGGCGCCGGACTGATTGAAATCGGCCGGACAGCGCCTATACTGTGACGTCCCCGCATGGCAATCCTGTCAACGGGGCGACCAGAGGAGACCAACATGCGTATCGAACCGTATTTGCAATTCAATGGCAATTGCGCGCAAGCGCTGGACTACTACCGCCAGCACCTGGGCGGCGACAACCTGTGCCTGATGCCGTATCGCGGCTCGCCGGCCCAGGACCAGGTCAAGGAAGACTGGTACGACAAGATCATGCACGGCTCCGTGCAGCTGGGTTCCACCATGCTGATGGGCTCGGATGGCGGCTGTACCGAGGATGGCGCCAAGGGCATGCACGGCTGCTCGATCTGCCTGAGCGTGGACACGCCGGCGGAAGCGGAACGCGTCTTCTCCGCGCTGGCGCGTGACGGCACCATCCAGATGGCGCTGGAGGAAACCTTCTGGGCACAGCGCTTCGGCATGCTGAAAGACCAGTTCGGCGTCGCCTGGATGATCAACTGCGAAAAAAAACCAGCATAGAATGCGCCGCCGCCACCTGCGCCGCCTCAAACGCGGCGCGGGTGCTGGCGCAAGCAGACCGGCCAATCTTGGACTACCATAACAGGAGAGACTCCTACCGGGTGACGGTCATGAATGGATTGCCGCAAGACCAGCTACAGCGCCTGCGCGGCGCGCTGGAGCAGCGCAAGCTGGCGCTGCTGGAACAAATCGAGAACGAAACGGCGGAAGCGGACGCGCGCGCCTCGCTGCTCAATGAAATCGAAGCGTCGCCTGCCGACAATGCCAGCGTGCGCACCCTGAACGCCCTCGTCAGCGAGGCGGCCGAACACAATCTGGCGCAGCTGGCCATCATCAAGCACGCGCTGGCCAAGTTTGCCGACGGCAGCTATGGCCTGTGCGACAACTGCGGCGAAGCCATCGGCCTGTCGCGCCTGAACGCCCGCCCGGAAGCCCGCCTGTGCATCGATTGCCAGACGCGGCTGGAAAAAGCGCAGCGCTGAACCGCGCCCGCAGCGCCCCTTCATGTCTCCTGGCGTCACCTTGCAACAACGCAACAGGGCAAGGCATCGCTGCCCTGCCCCGTTGTTTTCCTGCCGAGAACCTCTTCCTGTGGAGAGCGTTTCCTGCCGACTTTCCTGCTGACATCAGCCGCCGATGTACTCCTCTACGGGAACAGGCTCTTGCTGCCATCGGCCACCCGCCAGCGTCTGCGCGCCGGCCTGGGCGGCCGCGTCTCCTCCACTGCCATTACCCTGCTGCAAGCATGTTGCCGATCAGCTCATGTGCTGGCCGCCATTGATGGCGATATTCGCGCCCGTCACGAACGCCGCCTCGTCCGACGCCAGGTAGGCCACCAGCGCGGCCACCTCGTCCGGCTCGCCCAGGCGGCCCAGCGGGATCTGCGGCAGGATCTTCGTTTCCATGATGTCGGCGGGCACGGCCGTCACCATCTGCGTGCGCAGGTAGCCGGGCGAGACCGTATTGACGGTGATGCCGTGACGCGCCACTTCCAGCGCCAGCGCCTTGCTGAAACCATGCACGCCCGCCTTGGCGGCCGCATAATTGCACTGGCCAAACGCCCCCTTCTGGCCATTCACGGATGAAATGTTGATGATGCGGCCCCAGCGGTTGGCCAGCATCGGCTCGAGCACCTGCTTGCTCATGTTGAACAGGCTGTCGAGATTGGTGCGCATGACGTCGGCCCAGTGCGGCAATTCCATCTTGCGCATGCTCTGGTCGCGCGTGATGCCGGCATTGTTGACCAGCACATCCACGCGGCCGAACTGCGTCACGACCTGGCCGACGGCGTCGCTGCAGGCGGCGAAATCGGTGACGTCGACGGGCAGCGCCTGGAAATGATAGTGCTGCGCATGCTGCCCCGCCAGCCAGTCCTTCACGCGCGGGTTGTCCGGCGTATGCGCGGCCACGACGGCAAAACCCGCATCATGCAGGCGCCGGCACAGGGCCGTGCCCAGGCCACCCATGCCCCCCGTGACCAGCGCTACCTTTTGTTCCTTCATTGCTGTCTCTCCCCGCTTGTTATGGTTGTTCTGCGTGGGGTCAAGTGTAGGTGGCCCTTTTGAAAGCGGCATTGCGCCAGATCAAAGGCTCAGCCTGCATATTGCAGCGTTCGTCTGCGCTGTCTCCATACGCAGGAAATTGCCAAAATCATACTACACCGTGAGGTGATGGCACCTCGACAGGCGGGTCTTGCAGACCTTGCTTGACGGCAGGAATCACAGGGAGAACACGATGGAAATCCAGGACGACACTGAAGCATTGAGGGACTTGTTCAACGACATCAATCCCGGCATGAGCGACGTGGAATCGGTGCATCAGGCAGAACTCGATCCGCAGCATGCGCTGGCCCTGATGGCCAACCCCAAGGCGGCGCTGAAGGCCATGGGCATCCCCGTCAGCGATGCCTCGCAAGTGCAGGTGACCATGAAGAACCGCGCCAGCCGCGCCATGCTCGAGGTGGCGCAAAAAGCGGCGCAACTGCGGCGCATCATCGTCATCGTGATTCATTACCGCAACTGCGATGCCGACATCATCATCATCGCCATGAGCTGAGCGCCACCGGCCGGCCGCAGTCGTGCGCGGCCGGTGCCCCGGACTGTGCCAGAATGGGTATCACTCCACAGCGAGAGGCTACGTCATGACCTACAAAACCGTGCTGCTGCACATCGACGACAGTGCCGGGCGCGGCGCCCGCATCGAAGCGGCCGCCAGCATTGCCCAGGCTTGCGGCGGCCACCTGACGGGCGTGGCCCTGACGGGCGTGTCGCGCCTGCTGTACCAGAACCAGCCCGACCTCGACGCCGACCCGAACCTGGCGCTGCACTTGAATTTCCTGCGCGAACGGGCCACGCGCGCCCTCGATGGTTTCGAGCAACAGGTGCGCACGGCCGGCGTCGCCTCGTTCGAACAGCGCGTGGTCGACGACGAGGCGGCAGGCGGCATCAGCCTGCTGGCCCGCTATGCGGACCTGGTGGTGATCAGCCAATACAATGCCAAGGATAAATCGCCATCCGTGATGCGCGACTTTCCCGCCTACGTGCTGCTGCACTCGGGGCGGCCCGTGCTGATCGTGCCGTACGCGCCGCCGCTGCCCCTGCTGGCGCCGCCGGCGGCCGCGCGCAATGTGCTCATTTCCTGGAATGCCAGCAAAGAAGCGAGCCGTGCCGTGAGCGCCGCCCTGCCCCTGCTGCAGCGCGCCGGCCAGGTCCACGTGGCCATCTTCGACGCCCAGGTGCATGCGGCCGAGCACGGCGAACGGCCGGGTGCGGAACTGACGCAGTACCTGGCGCGCCATGGCGTGGAAGCGCGCGTGCACCTGCTCGACGGCGGCGGCGTGCGGCGCGGCGATATCGGCGAAGCCCTGCTGTCGCAGGCGGCCGACCTGTCGGCCGATTTGCTGGTGATGGGGGCGTACGGGCATTCGCGCCTGCGCGAAACCATCCTGGGCGGCGTCACGCGCACGATATTGCACAGCATGACCATCCCCGTGCTGATGGCGCACTAGGGTCCGTTGCGAGGCAGGCGGCTAGCCGCCTTGCCAGGGCAGGCTGCGGATCTTCGCCACCTGGCGCTGCGCCAGCCACTGCCACAGCTGCAGCGCGTCGCCCTGCGGCAGGGCCGACATGTGGCGCGGACTGGCCAGGGCGATTTCGCAGTCGCGGTCCGACCATTCCTCGAAAGTGACTTCTCCTCCGCTAGCGACCTCGACTTGATACATCAAGCCATCATCGTAGCCAAAGCGCAACAAGACGGCGGCCGGGCTGCCGTCCGGCGTGGCGGCGCCGCCACGGTAGACCTCGGCCAGCGCATCGGCCAGCTGTGCCGGCGAGGGCGCGCAGATGTCGCGCCCATCGGCCCGTGTCAGAATGAACCATGCCTGTGTCATGACGCGCCCTCCTATCCATACTCGTTAGCATGCGAGGCAAGTATTACGGGCAGTCACCCTGGTCCACGCCACGTCAGGCGCACGGAAACTATCCCTGTCGGCATTGATTACCAATACTAACAAGAATAATACCTAAAATTCGTGCAGCGCGGCATTTATGCATTTTCCGCGGCAGACACGCCGATTCACGCCACCAGCACGGGAATGCTGAGTGGATCGAAGTCGTGCCAGTCGCCATTCGCGATCGTGCCTTCGGCCTCCTCGATATGCTCGGCGCCGAGCCGGTGCAGCGCCTCGAGCGCCCGCTCGCGTTCGTCCAGGCCGCCCAGCGCCACGGCGATCAGCATGCCCGGATGCCGGGGCTGGCGGCCATTCTCGCCATTGCCTTCCGGCTCGCCCGCCTCTTTCATCTTGTTAAAACTGTACAGCGAACCCACGTGGGCGCCCACCAGCGCGCCCACTACCGGACCCAGCGGTCCCGTCGCCAGCGTGGTGGCGGCGCCGATGCCGGCGCCCACGGCGGCCCCCACGGCCACGCCTTCCACCACGCCTGCGGGCGTCTCCCTGGCGCCCGGCGAGATGTCGCGGTCGCCGCCGAGCGCATGCAGATCATGCTGGCCCGGCTGGTTGACAAAGAAGGCGCTGATGCGGCTGTCGGAAAAGCCCGCCTGGTTCAGGGCGGCGCGCGCGGCGTCGATCTGCTCCTGCAACTGAAAATGACCTGCGATGATGCGTGACATGATACGGCCCTCCTGGTCGGCTGCGGGCGCACCACGCGCCACCTGCCTAGCGTGCGCCTGCCGGCCGCGCAATACCGTTCGCTTACGCACACAGCCGCTCAATCATCCCGACACGCCAAACGGCGTGCAGATATCGGACAGGAATTGCCGCGTACGCGCATGCTGCGGACGCGCAAAGAACTCCCCGGGCGCGCCCCGCTCCAGCACTTGCCCGTGATCCATGAACCAGACCCGGTCCGCCACGTCGCGCGCAAAACCCATCTCGTGCGTGACGCAGACCATGGTCATGCCATCGCGCGCCAGGTCGCGCATCACTTGCAGCACTTCGCCCACCATTTCCGGGTCCAGCGCGCTGGTCGGCTCGTCGAACAGCATCAGCGGCGGCTGCATGGCCAGCGCGCGGGCGATCGCCACCCGCTGCTGCTGGCCACCGGACAGGGCGGCCGGCATGGCCTGCGCCTTGTGCGCCAGGCCCACCCTGTCGAGCAGGCCCAGCGCCCGCTCCTCCGCGTCCTTGCGCGTCAGGCCACGCAGGCGCTGCGGCGCCAGCGCGCAGTTGTCCAGCACGGACAAGTGGGGGAACAGGTTGAATTGCTGGAAGACAAAACCGATCTGCGCCCGCAAGGCATTCACGTCCAGGCCAGGCGCATGGATATCCTGGCCGGCCAGCGTGATGCGACCCGAGGCGATGGCTTCGAGCCGGTTGATGGTGCGGATCAGCGTCGACTTGCCCGAGCCGGACGGGCCGCACACGACCAGCACCTCGCCCTTCGCCACGTGCTCGCTGATGCCGTTCAGAGCGTGATAACTGCCATAGTATTTGTTGACGTTGTCAAAGGTAATCATGCAGCCGCTTTCAAGACACGGGCCTGGCGCCGCTCGAGCCAGAAGGCGGCGCGCGACAGGCTGAAACACAAAACAAAGTACGTCATGCCCAGCAGGAAATACACTTGCACGGGCTTCGTCAGCACCAGGCCATTGACTTGCTAGGCGATGAACGACACCTCGGCCAGGCCGATGATGTAGCCGAGCGAGGTTTCCTTGATGGTCGAGACGAACTGGTTCACCAGCGACGGCAGCATGTGGCGCAGCGCCTGCGGCAGCACCACCGTGCGCATGCTGTCGACGTAGCCCAGGCCCAGCGAGCGCGCCGCTTCCACCTGGCCCGCGGGCACGGCTTGCACGCCGGCGCGCACGATTTCGGCCAGGTAGATGCCGTCGAAGATGACGAGGGCGGCCAGCATGGTGCCGAATTGCCCGCTTTCATGCCCCGTGATGCTGGGCAGGAAAAAGTACGCCCAGAAGATGACGAGCAGCAAGGGAATGCCGCGCACCACATGGATCAGCGCGGCCACGGGCCAGTGCAGCGCCCGCCACGGGCTGATGCGGGCCAGGCCCAGCAGCAAGCCCACGGGCAGGCTGAGCACCAGCGCCAGGCTGGCCAGCAGCACCGTCAGCGCCAGGCCGCCCAGCGGCCCCTCCGGATAGCGTCCGACGAGAAAATACAGCCAGTAATCATGCAGCAATTCCAGCATCAGGCCACCTTTTTCTGCAGCAGGGCCGCCACGCCGGCGAGCAGCAGCGAGACGGCCAGGTAGGCCGCGCTGGCAAAGACAAACGCTTCCACGCTGCGGAACGAGGCCGCTTCCACGCGCTGCGTCTGGTACATCAGTTCGGCCACCCCGATGACGGTGGCGATGCTGGTGTTTTGCCACAGGTTCAGGGTTTGCGACAGCAGCGGCGGCGCGGCCAGGCGCAGCGCCTGCGGCAGGATGCACAGGCGCATGGCGGCAAGGAAACTGAAACCCAGCGCCCGGCCCGCCTCGAATTGCTGGACGGGGATGGCGCGCAAGCCGCTGCGCAAGTCTTCCGCCATGTAGGCGGCCGTGTACAGGGTCAGCGCCGTGATGGCGCTGACGGCTTCGATGTTGCCGGCATACAAGCGTTCCTTCCATGCCTCGGGCAACAGCTCGGGCGCGCCGAAATACCAGAACAGCAGGTGTGCGAGCAGCGGCACATTACGCATCAGCTCGACATACGCGGCGCCCACGGCGTTCAGCAGCCGCGACGGCGCCAGCCGCAGCACGGCCACGCCGCAGGCCAGCGGCAGGGCCAGCAGCAAGGTAATGCCCATCAGTTGCAAGGACAGCAGCAAGCCGGACACCAGCCAGTCGCGGTAGTCGCCGGACAGCAAAAAATTCAGATCAAATTGGAGCATGAGGGTGAAATATCATTGATGCCTGAGAAAACCGTAGCGAGCGGCAGTGATTGGTGGCCGGGAAGCGCCACCGTGCCGCGGCACGGGGCACGGCGCGCCGCATGGCGAGTGTGCTCAGGCGTCGATCTTGTCCGAGTCAATCTTGAATGTGCGTTTCTGGAACTTCACATTGCTCGTCGGCCCATACCATTTGAAAAACAGCTGCTCCGCCTCGCCCGACTTTTCCAGTCCGCGCAGCACCTTGTCGACGGCCGTCTTCAGGCCTGCCTCGCCCTTGCGTATGCCGAAGGCAAACACTTCCTGGCTGATGTTTTGCGGCAGCACCAGGTAATCCTTTTGCGCGGCGCCCAGCTTGGCGTAGTTGTTGAGCAGGGATACTTCATCGTCGACATAGCCGACGCCCTTGCCCTGCTGCAAACCCAGGTAAGCCTGGCCCGCCGTCTCGAACGTCACCATGTCCACGCCGGGTACGGCCTTGCGCAGATTCGGTTCCTGCGTGCCGCCCTTGACGGTCAGCACTTTCTTGCCGGCCAGGCCCGCGATGGTCGTGATATTGCTGCTCTTTTTCACCAGCACGCGCTGGCCCGTGTAAAACGTCGACAGCGAAAAATCGATCAGCGCCTCGCGCTCCTTGTTGTGCGTCAACGATGCCGTCAGGATATCGATGCGGCCCTGCTGCAGTTCGGGGATGCGGGCGGCCACGGCCAGTTGCTTGATCACCGGCTTGACGCCCAGGCTCTTGGCGATGGCGCGGCACAGATCCACTTCATAGCCGACCAGCTGGCGCGACTTGGCGTCGATGAAGCTGTTCGGCTCGTCCGTGCCCAGGGTGCCGCAGACCAGCTCGCCCTTCGCCTTGATGGTGGCCAGCTGGTCCGCTTGCGCCACCTGCGTAAAGGCGATGCTGGTGAATAACAGGGCGGCGAAGTGAAGACGGGTCTGCATGGAATTCCTCTGGTGGCGTAATGAATGCCGCCATTAGACCGCAGCGCCCTTATTTCCAAAAAGGAATCTTTTCACCCTTGCTTATGAGCAAATCATCTAAGCGCCATCCATCAGGGCGCGGCCGCGGGCGGCGCTTCCAGGCGGGCGATGGCGGCCGTGGCGCCGACGGCGCCCGGATAACGGGGATCGAGCCGCAATGCCTGGCGGTATGCGTGCAGCGCCTGCGCGCGCAGGCCTTGCTCGACATAAAACTCGCCCAGGCTGTCCTGCAGATTCGCGTCGCGCGGATGCAAGGTCGTCGCCGCCTGCAGCACGGCCATGCCCTGCGTGACGGCACCGCCGCTCTTCAGGCGGTAGGCTTCCAGGTTCAGCGCTGCGGGGCCGGCCGCGCCCAGCGGATCGCGGGCCAGCGCCTCGCGCAGCGCGGCAAGGGCCGGTTCCGTGTTGCCGCTACGCAGCAAGGTCAAGCCCAGCAGCGCGTGCGCGCGGTCGCTGAGCGGATACAGGGCCACGGCCAGGCGGCTGGCCGCCAGCGCCGCCTGCGCTTCGCCGCGCGCGGCCGATGTTTGCGCCAGGTCAAGCAGCTCGGGCACGAAGTCGGGATAGGCGCGCTGGCCGCGGAAGGCTGTCTGCAGCTTGCCGTCCAGTTCGGCGATGGAAGCGGGTGCTGCCGGCCAGGCAATGGCGGCAGTGCGGTCCCAGCTGCCGGCCAGGCTGGCGATGGATTGCTCGAAGGCGGGCGCGAAGCGGGGCATGGCGCCGGCAGGCGCGCCCTGCGACAGCACGATGTAGTCGCGGACAAACGCCAGCGCGCCGCCGTGGGCGTATTTGTCCAGGTCGGCACCGGACTGCCGCAACGCTTCAGCCATGGCGGCGCCGGCCGCCAGGAACACGCGTCCCCCAGCGGGATGGCGGGCCGCGTCGATGAAGGCGCGCGCCGCCTGGGCGTCCGGCGCCAGGGCCTGGCCGTTGATTTGCATGAATGCCTCGCGCGTGGCGGCCGCATCCGCGTAAGGCTGGCGCGTGCGCTCGGCATACGCCCGTCCCTCCTCGAACAGGCCCTGCGCCACCTGGTAATCGCGCTGCGCGCCGGCCTCGGCGATATACGTCTTCAGCTGCCACGGCTCGCCCGTGACCACCTCGAACAGGCGCTGCACGAACGCTTCCGGATTGATGCGCTCGAGATTGGCGGCGACGGCGATGGTCAGCTGGCGCGAAGGAAAGCTGAACAGGTAGGTGACGGTTTCCGGCTGCTGGCCGCCGTGCGCGATGGCGTAACGGCCGCCCGTGGGGAGCATTTCCCAGCCCATGCCATAGTGCGTCAAGCGGCCCGCGCGCGTGGCCATCGGCTGCAGCATGGTGGCCACGCTGGCCGCCGACAGGATCCTGCCTTCATGGATGCCCTTGCCGAAGGCCAGCATATCGGGCACGCTGGCGCGCGTGCCGCCGGCCGAAAAGCGGCTGCTGATGTCGACGAATTCCGAATTTTTCCACTCCTTGCCGGCCAGCCGGTAGCCGCGCACGCGGTGCGCGATCACGGCGTCGGGGTCGTCCATCACGGTGGCGTCCATGCCCAGCGGCCCCCACACGTGGCGCCGCATGTAGCCGCCATAGCTTTCGCCCGAGGCGCCCTCGATGACGGCGCCCAGCAGGTTGTAGCCATAGCTGGTGTAGCGGAAGCGCGTGCCCGGTTCGGCGATCAGGTCGAACTGTTCGAAGACGGCGATGGACTGGCGCGTATTCTTGTGCTCCTTGAAATGCTGCTCTACCCGGCTGTCGCGGTAGGCATCGATGCCGCCCAGGTGGCCCAGCAACTGGCGCACCGTCACGGGAAATGGCTTCACGGGGAAATACGGCACATAGGTTTGCACGGGCGCATCGAGGTCGACCTTGCCCTGTTCCACCAGCTGCAGGATGGCCACCGCCGTCATCGGCTTGGTGACGGACGCCAGGCGATAGCTGGACTGGGCCGTCGCCGGCACCCGGTTTTCCAGGTCGGCATAGCCATAGCCCTTCACCCATTCCACCTGGCCCTGGGTAAAACCGACGGTCACGCCGGGGATGCGCTCCACGTCCATGCGCTGGGCCACCCAGCCATCGAAGGCGGCCAGGCGCGCGGCCAGCGCGGGGGCGGGAGCGGGAGCGGGAGCGGGAGCGGGAGCGGAGGCGGCCTGGGCCACGCCGCACACCAGCGCCAGCGCGCCGGCGACACAGCTATATTTTTTGTTTTGCATAGTCATGCTTCCATGGTGAGGGCCGCGTCCATAGCGCGGCGCTGCTTCATGGTAAGTGCCTTTACGCACCGTTCACCCAGCTTTTGTCGGGCCGCGCACGAAATGCACGTGGCCCGCATGAACGGCACCGGATTATCAAAAAACGTCGCGAAATAGTTGCAAATAAGCAGCTACAATGCCCGCCATGCTCCCTTTCCTACACGCCCTGCTGCGCTGCTGCCTCGCCTGCTGTCTGGCCCTGCCCTCCTGTGCCCTGGCCACGGAGCTGCTATCGCTCGACGGGGGCTGGCGCGCCTGCGGCACCAGTCCGGCGGCGCCCGCCGCCTCGCTGCAGCAGCTGGTCAAGCCGGGGCTGCTGCTGTGCGCGGAACGCGAGCTGGTTCTGGCCGCCACGCCGCCAGCGACGCAGCTGCTGGTGCTGTCGGCGCTGGCCGCCAGCGAGCTCTGGCTCGATGATATCCGGATCGGCCGCAATGGCCAGCCCGCGCGGCAAGCCGCCGGGGAAAGCGCGGGCGACATCGATTTCGCCATTCCCCTGAGACCACAGCAGCTGGCCGTGGGCAAGCACCATCTGCGCCTGCTGCTGTCGACGCAACACGTGCCGGCGCGCCTGACGTCGCCCTTCTACGGGCTGTACCTGGTGGACCGGCAGGATTACCGCGCGGCCCAGACATGGTACAGGCTGCCGCCGCTGCTGCTGGCCGGCGCGCTGGGCGCCGCCGCCCTGCTCTTCCTCGCCTTGAGCGTGCTGTACCAGCAGCACCGGCACTGGGCCATGTTTGCCGCGCTGTGCCTGGTGGCGGCGCTGCTGCTGCTGGCGGAAATCTGGCGCAGCTTTGCCGGCTACGCCTATCCCCTGCACCTGCCGCGCCTGTATGCCGTCACCGGGCTGACCTGGCTGTTTTCCACCCTGCTGCCGCTGTATTTTCATGCGGCCTACCGCCTGCCGCACTGGCCGCTGGCCGCCGCCCTGCTGCTGGCGTGCGTCGCGCTGGCCGGCGCGCTGCCCGCCCATTTCGACAGCCGCTGCTGGCTGATGTTCCTCGTCGGCCTGGTCGCCAGCCTGGGATGTAACTTGGCCGCCCTGTGGCGCCGCCTGCCGGGCAGCCGCGGCGGCACGCTCATCGCGCTGGCCTCGTGCGGCCTGTTCGCCCTGACCGGCAGCCAATTCGCCGAAGGCGGCTTTGCCCTCGTCGTCTGCTTCCTGCTGCTTTCCCTGTGCGCCCAATTGCTGGCGCAGCTGCTGCGCGAACGCGACGCGGCCGCGCGCGCGCAGCAGCTGGAAAACCAGCTCTTGCGCAAGAGCATGCAGCCGCACTTCCTGATGAATTCCCTGAGCCTGATCAGCGAACTCAACGCGCAATCGCCGCAGGCGGCGGAAGCGTTCATCGAGGCGCTCGGTGCCGAGTTGCGCATGCTCAACGAGTACGCGCAACAGCCCAGCATCGCCCTGACGCAGGAACTGGCCCTGTGCCACAATTACCTGAACATCATGAGTACCCGCCTGCAGCAGCCGTGCAGCCTGCAGCTGGCAGGCGATCCGACTTCGATCACCGTGCCGCCCGCCACCTTGCTGACGGCGCTGGAAAATGCGTTCAGCCACAACCGCTACCGCCACGGCGCCATCTTCGTGCTGCACCTGGAAAACCGGGCGAAAGCGCACATCCTCACGCTGACCTTGCCTGCGGGCGAACCGCGCCAGCATGCGGGCGGCGGCATGGGTGAACAGTACATCCGCACCAGCCTGCATGCCGTGTTTGGCGACAGCGCCCGCTATGCCAGCGAACGGCAGCAACAGGGCTGGCGCCTCACGTTCACCGTGCCGGCGGCGCCATGAAGGTCTTGATACTGGAAGATGAACCGCTGATCGCGCAAGGCCTGGCGCGCGAGGTGCGCGCGCATTTCGGCACCCGCCTGGCGGCGCTGGCGCTGCATGACACGGTGGAGCAGGCGCTGGCCGCCCTGCGGCACGGCGATTATGAATTGCTCCTGCTGGACTTGCACCTGCACGGCGCCGACGGCTATGACTTGCTGCGCCTGGCCGGCAACGCCGCGTTCCAGACCATCGTCGTCTCGGCCCACGCGGAACGCTCGATCACGGCGTTCGACTTTGGCGTGCTCGACTTCGTCGCCAAGCCCTTCAGCCGCGAGCGCCTGCACAAGGCCTTGCAGCGCTACACGGAGCGCGCCGATCCGGCGGCGGCGCGCCCCGCCTCGCTGGCGGTCAAGAAACGGGGGGCGCTGGAGTGGATCGCCGTGGCCGAGATCGACCATGTGCAGGCCGATGGCCACTACAGCAACATCGTGCTGCGCAGCGGCGAACAGTGCTTCCACGATTTGGCTATCGACAAGCTGATGGCCCTGCTGCCGCCCCACTTCCTGCGCGTGCACCGCTCCTACATCGTCAACAGCCTGGGCTTCAAACGGCTGCACATCGGAGCCGGTGGCAAATATGCGCTCGACACGCAAACGAGCACGGGCATTCCCGTCTCGCGCAGCAGCTATCCCCTGCTGAAGCAGCGGCTGCTGGGCTGACGCTCCGCGTCGCCCCTACCAGTGCGGCGCGTAGTTGGGAAATGGCGAGGCCATGTGCTCGGGTTCCACCGGCGGCGCCATCCAGTCGCGCGGGTCGACCTTGTAGTACTGGAGAAATTGCGCGTACAGCTCTTCATGGTGCTCGGCCATCTGGTATGGCTTTTCAAAGAAGGTTTCCGTGGCCACGGCAAAGAATTCGGCCGGATTCGTGGCGCCGTAATGGTCCATCACGCTTTGCTGCTGGTACATGGCGTCGTGGCGCAGGTTGTCGAAGTCGCGCGACAGCACCGTGGCCCAGCTGCGGTAACTCGACACATTCGGCAGGTAGGGCGCGCCATTCGCGGCGCCCGATTCGCTGTCGAGCTGATGCGCAAACTCATGCAGCACGACATTATGGCCATCGGTCCAGTCGGCCGCGCCGCGCTGCACGTGATCCCAGGCCAGCACCACGCGGCCATCGCCCCACGATTCGCCCAGTAAACCATTGGCCGATGGCGTGACGACGCCACCCGGCCCCACCTCATTGCGCGTGACGATGAATTCGTTGGGATAGACGAGGATGGTGTCGAGTTCGGGGTAGACCTGGGTCTGGCGATTGAGCAGCAACAAGCAGGCCTGGCCGGCGATGGTGTAGCGCATCTCGTCCGTGATATCCAGGCCGCCGCAGCCGACGAATTTCTTCTGGTACAGGAACTGCACGACGAGACGGCGCAACTGCTCCTGCAGCGGCGCCGGCATGCGCGTATAGACGGGAATATTCTGTTCCAGCACGGCCAGGCCTTCCGGCGGCAAGGGCTTCGCCAGCGCCCGCTTCAAGCGCCAGCGGGGAAACCACAGCGAAAAGACAATGGCGGCCGTGACGAGGGTGATCCACAGCAGCGGGTTCATGCGGCGGCCCGTTGCAAGGGAAGGGGACAGGAAGACAGGGCGTAGGCAGACAAGGACAAGCTCCTTCGAATGAACCCCGCATCGGGACGGGCGGGCAGTCCAGCCCACATGGGGTTGAATAACATCTTTTCAATCCGCCAAGATCAACGGGCCGGCTCCAACGCCAAAAGCCGGGTTGCAACCCGGCTTTCATTCTTTCATTACAACGTTCCAACGCCTGACAAAACCGTAGCGAGCGGCGATGATTTGTGGCCAAGAAGCGCAACCGTACTCTAGTACGGTGAGCATCGCAGGCCGCAAAGCGCGCCGCGCAGTAGGTTTGGTCAGGCCTTATTCTGCAGCTTTCTGCTGCGGCGCACCAAACAGGGCCGCCACCAGCGGATCGCGCGTCACGGGACCACGGTTGACGCGGATCGCGTAATGCGTGTCATCGGCCAGGATGTGGAAGTGACGGCCGCTGCCTGCCATGCTTTGCTCGCGCAGGCCGGGACGGTCCTTGCGCGGTGGCGCGCCTTCGCGTTTTGGCTGGACGATGGCGGCCAGGAAGGCGCGCACGCGCTCAGGGTCCGGCGTCAACTGGTACACTGCCTTGCCCAGATAGGTGGCCGTGCCTTCGATGTAGCGTGCCAGCTCGATCACGCCCGCTTCGCGCAGGTCGCGGATGTATTTGCGGGCGCCCGATGGCGAAAACTTGAGGAACCAGGCGATTTCGTCAGCCAGCATCTCGTGCAGCGACAGTTCGCCGATCAGCTTTTGCATGTTTTCGATACGGCGCAGGGTGGCCGACGTCGAACGCACGCGCTCGATCGGTGCCATGGAAATGGGATTCATGCGCTCCGGGGGGATAGGGGCCGCGCGTTCGACCATTTGCGAGCCTTTTTCGGGGCTACGAAGTTCCTGGTGCGCTGCCTTTAATTCGCTCTTCACGTGAGACTGAGTCATTGCATGCATTTGAATACTCCTTTTAAACGATTGCCGGTAGCCCGGATTGTTAAATTCTTGGCAATTTTTATGCCAGAAAGCCACAAATCCTGGGCGTCTGACCACAGAATGCCAGCCTGATCTCCCTCGGTCTGTGCGTTAACGAACATTAGAAGCAAGAAAGTGAAAAATATTTCCTCAGTGAATTATTTCTCTTGCGCATCTTCAATCCCGCGCTCTCACCCGCCGCACCTGAATTCGGCGCAAAGGTGCGCTGAAGGTGAAGTGGCGAACAGAAGCGTCGGCACTCTTGCAATAAATTCAAGGCTCACGCATGGCGTCGCCATCTGGCTTGCCGCCTGCATCGCGATACTCTTGATACTTGCAAAGGAAACCATCATGAAAATAGCTGCTCTGCTGGCCGCCGCCGCCCTGCTCTCCCTGTCCGCCTGCAAGAAACCCGCCGAGGCGCCGCTGCCTGAAACGGCGCCCATGCCCAGTTCCGCGCCACAAGTGCTGCCGGCCCCGCTTCCTGCCACGCCGGAAGCGGGTCCTGGCAACGTCACGCCGCCCGCGCCCCTGACCGACCCCGCCACCGCACCGGCGTTGCCGCCAGCCACGGCGCCGAAATAAGGGCGCTGGCGCCAGGGCGCCGGCACGGCTAGCCGCCGACAGGCTGCCCGTGCCGCGCCCCCCCTACTCCACGGGGGAGTTACGCGTTGCCAGCTGGTTCTGCAACGCGTTTTTTTACGATTGGAGTCGGCCGCGCCATTTAGGTTCACCCGCATTTGCCCGCGTTTATCCCCTGCTTGCCGCCCCCCGTCCTCGCCCAGGCGCCCCGTCCCGCCCCGCCAGCCATGCGGAAATCCGCACGCCATTTCCCGCCACCGTGCGGAAAAGCGGAATCTGGATATTTCCTCATTTCAATAGATCCAAATTAAGCCTTTATAAACAATCACTTGCAATAAACGCCAAAATGCGCTCCACTGGCACGGAAGATGCTTCTATATTTTCATAACCGCCGCCAGAGCGGCAGCCTCATCGAATATAAAAACCATCTACCTTTTTTGGAGACAACAGCATGGCAAGCACCTTCCGCATCTCATCCTTCCTGAACACCAAGGCCCTGGCCGTCGCCGTCGCGCTGGCCGCGCAATTCCCGCTGGCCGTCCACGCGGCCGACGTCGTACGCCTGGGCAACCTGAAATTCGCCCATTACGGCGCCGTCGCCTATATGAAGGAAATCGCGCCGAAATACGACCTGAAAATCGAAGAGCGCATCTTCGCCAAGGGTCTCGATATCGTTCCCGCCATGATCGCCGGCGAAGTCGACGTCTCGGCCAGCGCGCTGGAAGCGGCCATCACGGGCCGCGCCACGGGCTTGCCCGTCTACCTGGTCGGCGGTTTCGCCAAGGGCGGCGTGCAGATCGTCGGCCGTCCCGACCTGAACATCAAGGGCATCGCCGACTTGAAAGGCAAGAAAGTCGGCGTCACGCGCGGCGGCCCGCAGGAAATCCTGCTGTTTGCCGAATTGTCGAAAGCCAAGCTGACCTGGTCCGACAAGCCGGGCAAGGACGTGCAGATCCTGTACATGGGCTATCCCGACCTGAACCAGGCCCTGCTGACCAAGGATATCGACGCCATGAGCCAGTCCGAGCCGTACTCGACGCAGGCCATCCACAAGAAATACGGTTCGGCCATCATGAAGCCGTATGACACCCCGCTGGGCGAGCCCGTGCGCGCCCTCGTGATGACGGAAAAAATGTACAAGGAAAAACCGGCCGTGGCGCAACGCTTCATGGATTGTTTCGTCGCCGCCACCCGTGCCTTCCTGGCCGACCCGAAACTGGCGGAAAAATACGTGCGCGAATCGATGTTCAAGAACCAGATCACGACCGAGGATTACCGCGACGCCATCGACAACGCCATCTTCACGGAAGACATCACGCAGAGCCACGTGCAGCTGACCACCGATTACATGGTGAAATTCGGCGTGGGCCGCATGGCCAAACCGCCTGCCGCCAAGGATTGGGTCAAGCTGGACCTGCTGGAAAAAGCCAAGAAATCCTACGCCCCACGCTGATCGGAAAGTCTCACCATGAATATGCAAATGATGAAACGCTTCGCGCACGGCGCCATCGTGCCCGTGGCCGTGCTGCTGCTGTGGCAGGCGCTGTCCACGTTCGGCTGGATCAATCCGCAAATCCTGCCCTCGCCCGTGGCCGTGCTCGTGAAGTGGTATGAATACCTGATCCCGATGGAAGCGTACACGCCGGAAGCGGGCAATTACCTGGTGTGGATGTTCTCCGGCGAACTGCCGCACGACGCCTGGGCCAGCCTGTCGCGCGTGCTGGGCGGCTTCGCCATCGGCGCCGGCCTGGCCTTGCCGCTGGGCTTGCTGATGGGCACCAACAAGACCATCTATAAACTGTTCGACCCGCTGGTGCAGGTGCTGCGCCCGATTCCGCCGATCGCCTACATCCCGCTGGCCATCCTGTGGTTCGGCCTGGGCAATCCGCCAGCGTTCTTCCTGATCAGCATTGGTTCCTTCTTCCCCGTGCTGATGAATACCATCGCCGGCGTGCGCCAGGTCGACGGCATCTACATCCGCGCCGCGCGCAACCTGGGCGCCAGCCAGATGACCATGTTCCGCCGCGTCATCCTGCCGGCCGCCACGCCCTACATCCTGGCCGGCGCGCGCATCGGCATGGGCACGGCCTTCATCGTCGTGATCGTGGCAGAAATGATCGCCGTCAACAGCGGCCTCGGTTTCCGCATCCTCGAAGCGCGCGAGTATTTCTGGTCTGACAAGATTATCGCCGGCATGTTTACCATCGGCCTGTTCGGCCTGGCCATCGATATCGCCATGAATGCCCTGAATAATCATTTGCTGCAGTGGCACCGCGGCCTGGAACACTGAGAGGAACGGCCATGACCACGATCAATATCAATGCAGTCAACAAGATCTTCACCACGGGCGGCAGCGACGTCATCGCGCTGAAAGACATCAATCTGGAAATCGCCAGCGGCGAGTTCATCTGCCTGCTGGGACCGTCCGGCTGCGGCAAGTCGACCCTGCTCAACGCCATCGCCGGCTTTTCGCAGCCGACCTGGGGCCAGATCCTGGCCGGCGGCAAGCTGATCACCGAGCCCGGCCCCGACCGCGGCATGGTATTCCAGGAATACGCGCTGTTCCCCTGGATGACCATCGAGAGCAATATCGCCTTCGGCCTGGAAATCGCCGGCAAGACGCCAGCCGAGATCAAGGAGCGGGTCGACATGCTGCTGAGCATGCTGGGATTGACGGAATTCCGTGCCCGCTATCCGAAAGACTTGTCGGGCGGCATGCGCCAGCGCGTGGCGATTGCCCGCGTGCTGGCCCTCGATTCGCCCATCATGCTGATGGATGAACCGTTTGGCGCGCTGGACGCCTTGACGCGGCGCAACCTGCAAGATGAATTGCTGAAAATCTGGAAAGTCTTCGGCACCACCATCGTGTTTGTCACGCACTCGATCGAGGAATCGATCTACCTGGCCGACCGCACCATCGTCATGACCTACCGTCCCGGCACCATCAAGCGCGACGTGGCCATCGAACTGCCGCGCCCGCGCGATCCGAGCGACCCGGAGTTCAACCGCCTGAAGCGCATGCTGGGCGAGATGGTGATGGAAGAGCAGCAGCGCCATCACAATGCGGAAACCATGGCCAGCACCGCCGATTAGTGGCTGCTTGCGTCTGATCAAACCTGCGGCGCACCGGTCCAGGCGGCCTGCGATGCTCACCGTACTTGATTGGTACGGTTGCGCTTCTCGGCCACCTCGCCCTTCCGCCCGCTACGGTTTGGTCGGACGCCGCAAGTTTGCATGTCGGTCATGCATCGGGATGCATCCATTCGGGCGAATCCCGCCGTACACTACAATACCGCCTTAGCCGCACCCCGCGCTTAACCCGACACACGGAGCACCATGGCATTCGGCAAATGGACCCTGAGACCAGCGCTCGGCCCCCTGCTGGCCGCAGGCTCGCTGGCCGTGCTGACGTGGGCGTCGTATGCCTGGGTCAAGCAGCGCCAGCTCGATGAATTGCACCGCACCCTCGATTCGCGCGCGGAACTGTATGCGGCGTCCATTGGCGGCGCCCTCAACAAATACGAATTCCTGCCCCTGGCCGTGGCGCAAAGCGATGCCGTGGGGCAACTGCTGGAGCAGCCCGACGCCGCCAGGGTGGCGCAGATCAATGCCTACCTGATCGACATGAACCGCCGCGCGGGTGCCTTTGCCGTCTACGTGCTCGACGACAAGGGTACGACCCTGGCATCGAGCAACTGGCAGGAAGCCAGCTCGTATGTGGGCGTCAACTACGGCTTCCGTCCCTATTTCAAGAACGCCATCGCCGGCGGCATCGGCCGCTTCTACGGCATCGGCGCCTCCACCTTCGAGGCCGGCTACTTCATTTCGCAGCCCGTGCAGCGCAACGGACGCATCCTCGGCATCGTCGCCGCCAAGGTCAACCTGGACTGGATCGAACAATCGTGGCGCACGCCGGGCGCGGGCGAGCAGATCTGGGTCAAGGATGCGAATGGCGTGATCATCCTGGCCACCACGCCCGCCTTCAAGTTCAAGACGCTGGCGCCGCTGGCGCCGGCCGCGAAGAACGATATCAGCGCACAGCGCCAATTCCTGCAGGAAAACCTGCCCATCCTGCCGCACCGCGTACAGCGCCAGTTTGCCGATGGCGCCAGCGTCATGACGCTCGAGCGGCCACAGGCGGGCGATACGCCGGCCCTGTCCGGCAGCGCCGACTACCTGGCCGTCAACCGCGCGCTCGGTCCGCTGCAATGGCAGATCACCGTGCTGGCCGAACTCGACCAGGTCAACGCCGCGGCCCGCAATGCGGCCATCGCCGCCGCGCTGGGCTGGGCCCTGCTGCTGCTGGCCCTGATGTATGCGCGCCAGCGCCGGCGCCGCATCGCCGAGCGCCTGAACGCGCAGCAGACGCTGGCGCGCGCCTATGAACAGCTGGAAATCAAGGTCGAACAGCGCACGGCCGACCTCGTGCACGCGAATGGCCGCCTGCAAGCGGAAGTGAGCGAGCGTGAACGGGCTGAGCAGACCCTGCGCTACGCCCAGGCGGAACTGGTGCAAAGCGGCAAGCTGGCCGCCATCGGGCAGATGGCGGCCGGCGTCACGCATGAGCTGAACCAGCCGCTGGCCGCCCTGCAAACGTTTTCCGACAATGCCAAGGTGTTTCTGGCGCGGGGCCGCATCGACGATGCGCTCGACAACCTGTCGACCATTTCCGACCTCGTCAAGCGCCTCGGCTACGTGACGTCGCAGCTGAAGGGCTTTGCCCGGCGCAGCGACGATGCGCGCAAGCCCGTCAGCGTGCGCCAGGCGTTTGCGCAAACCATGCTGCAAATCCGCACGCGCAAGAATTCGCAGCGCCTGACCCTGCATGAAAGCTGGCTTGAGGACGACATCACCGTGCTGTGCAACGCCATCGGCCTGGAACAGGTGTTCAGCAACCTGATCACCAACGCCATGGATGCCGTGCCGGAAAGCGCGCCCGTGCAGATCTGGTTCCAGGTGCGCCGCGAAGGCGCACTGGCCATCATCCATATCACCGATAATGGCCCCGGTATCCCGCTGGCGTCGCTGGACAAGATCTTCGACCCCTTCTATACCACCAAGGAACACGGCCTGGGACTGGGACTGTCGATCAGCGCCGGCATCCTGCGCGCGGCCGGCAGCGCGCTGGCCGTGCGCAACCGCAGCGCCGCGGAAGGGGGCGGCGCGCAATTTACCATCACCCTGAGCTGCGACCCGGGGGAGAACAAGATAGAGACGAAGGAAACAGGGAATGCACGAGAATAATTTTGAGGGCATGCAAGTGCTGCTGGTGGAAGACGATGCCGTCGTGCGCAAGGGCGCCCGGCAATCGCTGGAGCTGGCGGGGCTGCAAGTGACGGCCGTCGCCACGGCCGAGGAAGCGCTGCCCTACCTGGTGCCCGAATTTGCCGGCATTTTATTGAGCGATATCAAGCTGCCCGGCATGGATGGCCTGAAACTGCTCGATATCGCCGTGGCGCAGGATGCCAGCCTGCCCGTCATCCTCGTCACGGGCCACGGCGACGTGTCGATGGCCGTGGGCGCCATGCGCCGTGGCGCGTATGACTTCATCGAAAAACCGTTTTCCGCCGACCTGCTGGTGGAAGTGTGCCGCCGCGCGCTCGATAAACGCCACCTGGTGCTGGAAAACATGAACCTGCGCCGCCAGCTCGAGCAGCGCGTCGGCATCGAGGCGCGCATCGTGGGGCGCAGCGCAGCCATGGCCAAGGTGCGCCAGCTGGTGCTGAACCTGGCGCCGAAATCGGCCGACATCATCATCCTCGGCGAAACGGGCACGGGAAAAGAGCTGATCGCGCGCTGCCTGCACGACTTCAGCGAGCGGCGCGACCACCCGTTCGTGGCGATTAACTGCGGCGCCCTGCCCGAATCGATCTTCGAATCGGAACTGTTCGGCCACGAGGAAGGCGCGTTCACGGGCGCCCAGCGCCAGCGCATCGGCAAGATCGAATACGCGAACGGCGGCACCCTGTTCCTCGATGAAATCGAAAGCATGCCGCTGGCCCTGCAAGTGAAGCTGCTGCGCGTGCTGCAGGAGCGCCAGGTCGAGCGCCTCGGTTCCAACAAATTAATTTCCGTCAATTTCCGCGTGATCGCCGCCGCCAAGGAAGACTTGAATGTGCTGGCCGAGCAGGGCAAGTTCCGCCCCGACCTGTATTACCGCCTGAACGTGGCCAGCCTGGCCCTGCCCGCGCTGCGCAACCGGCGCGAGGATATCCCGCTGCTGTTCGAGTTCTTCGTGCTGCAGGCGGCGCTGCGCTATGGCCAGCCGGCAGCTCTCGTCAGCGGCGAGCTGATCGCGTCCCTGATGGCGCAGCGCTGGGCCGGCAATGTACGCGAGCTGCACAATGTGGCCGACCGTTTCGTGCTGGGCTTGCTCGACGATACCCTGAGTCCGGCCGGCTGCCGCGAAGCATCGCTGGCCGAACAGGTCGACACTTTCGAGATTTCCATCATCGAGGAAGCCTTGCGCCGCCACAATGGCAACGTCATCGACGCGGCCGCCAGCTTGAATATTCCGAAGAAAACCCTGTACGACAAGCTCAAGCGCTTCGATATCTCGACGGAGCAGTTCCGTTGAACTGAAGCAAATAGCCGACACCGCCATGAGGCGGCGTCCTACCCGTGCAGGCGGACAGATGTGTGAGAATGCAAGCTCATACTCTTATTTGCACAGGATACCGCCATGAAAACCGCCGCTCTCTTGCTGGCCGCCACCCTGATGACGGTCGGCGGCGCCTGGGTGCAAGCCCAGTCGACGACGAATCTGAACCAGACGGGCAACCACACCAACAACCGTAACGATCCGGGCCAGCAATCGGACGCATCCGACAAGCTCGACAACAAAGGCAAGCTGGTTCACGACGCCAAGCCCGGCAAAACGCGCACGGACAAGCGCAGCCGGCGCGGCAAGCCCGTGGCCACGCCAGACACTCCGGCAGCCAGCGGACCCGCCACCACGCCGCCAGCGACGCCGACAGTACCGGCCCGCTAAGCCCCGCCTCCAGCGCTGCGCCACATTGCTCCACGGCACGCTATCATCACGCCTTTTCAAGATAGCCAGGATGACAATGAAAGCAGCATGGTGTGGAATGGTGGCGGCCAGCGTATTCGCGGCCGCCAGCGTACAGGCGGCGCCCACGGTGGGCGAATGCATGGAACTGACGACGGGCGTCAAGTTCAGCAAGAACAATGGCGACGCGCAAGTCAACGTCGAAGAAATGTTCGAGGGCAAGAAACTCAAGGGCACGCAGCTGATCCTCGACGGCGGCGCCTTGCTGGCCACGTCCTACCAGGATATCCGCGATGGCCAGGTCTTCCTGACGGGTACGATCCATTACAACGAAGACGGCACCGTGCGCAGCAAGAACGTCTACGCGCCGCAGTCCGCCATCCCCGCCAACATGCGTCGCGGACAGGAAGTGCGCGTACAGTTCACGGACACGCAAACGAACACCCACTATCCGCTGGCCGGCCTGTCCGACAAGATCACGACCTCGACGCGCACGGATCAACGCGATTTCTCGATCACCTTCCTGGGCTGGGAACGCCTGGAACTGGGCGGGCGCCGCTTCCCCGACGCCTGCAAGTTCGAACTGCGCGACGTGGGCGGCAAGAGTAAGGGCAAGAGCGGCGAATACGTCTGGTATGCGCAGGGTTTCGGCGTCATCATGATGGACAAGCTGGACAAGGATGGCGACGTGCAGCCGGCCTACCGCATTGCATTGACGAACATCATCAGCGCGCCATAAGTATTTTTTGACAACACTTCGCCGGAATCGGCACATACACTTCTAGTCAGGAAAGCATGTGCCGATCGAACGTAGTGGTAGTCCATGCGGCCCGTCATGGCGGTCGCCGCCGCTACCACCCTGTTTCTGCTCGACGGCGCACAAGTACCGCACACGAATCCGCGCGCGCGCGGCCGGTCGTTCTGCATCTGGATGGGCTTGTTATGGGGTGCACCGCCAGTGGCGGACAATAAACTGGCCAACAGCACAAGCCACGGTGCCTAATTCAGCTGCGCCAGCGCATTGCCCCGCACCTGGAACGCGACCTTCACCACCGTCTTGCCGTCGCCGTCGACAAGGGCCAGCGCATGCTTGCCCGGCACGGGGCGCCAGCTGACGCTGTCAAGAGCCGCGCCCAAATCCTTGCCGTCAAGCACCCAGCGCATGCCCTGGCTGCCCTGCGCCTGGAAGAACACGCGCTGCAAGGCGGGCGGGATGTCGGGGTCGATGGCGAGGATGCTGTCCTCGGCCGGATACACGATGGCGGGCGGTCTCAGCGTGTCGCCCACGACGGCGATGACGGCGCTTTCCGTTCCCGCGATAAACCATTCGCGGCGCGGCGCTTCCAGCGCGGGCTGGTAGGACACCATCTGCTGCAGCACGCCTGGCGGCGCCTTCGGCGCATGGCTGGGCACGTTCTTGTGCAGATAATCCATGACGTCGCGCCACACGGGCGCGGCGCCCGTCACGCCGGACACGTCCCACATGGGCTTGCCATCAAAATTGCCCACCCAGACGCCCACCGTGTAGCGCTCCGAGTAACCCATGCACCAGTTGTCGCGCATGTCCTTGCTGGTGCCCGTCTTGACGGCGCTCCAGAAATTCGTCCCCAGCTCGTTGCGCAAGCCGAAGGTCATGCTGCGCGCGGCGCGGTCGGCGAGGATGTCGCTGACGATGAAGGCGGCGCCCGGCTCCATCACGCGGCGCCGGTCCCTGCCCGCCTGGCCCGGCTGCAGGCTGGCCGTGCTGTAGCTGCCGCCATTGGCCAGCGCGCGGTAGGCGTTGGCCAGTTCCAGCAAGGTCACCTCGGACGAGCCCAGCGCCAGCGAGGGACCATAGTATTCAGCCGGCTCCGTCAGGCTGGACAGGCCCACGTCCTTGAGGCGGTTGTAAAAGCCGTCCTGCCCCGTCAGCAGCACCGTGCGCACGGCGGGAATGTTCAGGGAACTGGCCAGGCTGGTGCGGGCGCTGACATGGCCCTTGAAATTGCGGTCGTAGTTTTGCGGCGCATACATGCCGGACGCCGTGGCGACGTCGAGCGGCGTGTCGTCCATGACGGACGCCGCCGTCATCAGGCGGCGTTCGATGGCCAGTTCATACAGGAACGGTTTCAGGGTGGAACCGGCCTGGCGCAGGGCCGTCACGCCATCGACGTGGCTGCCGCCCGCATTGCCCACATAGGCGAGGATCTCGCCGCTGCGGTTGTCCAGCACGACGATGGCGCCATCGTTGACATTGCGCTCGCGCAAAGATGCCAGCTGCTGGCGCAGATTATCCTGGGCAAAACGCTGCAGCGGACCGTCGAGCGTACTGCGCACGGAGACGCCCGACTGCTTGAGCAGCTGCTGCGCCACCTGCGGCGCCGGCGCCAGGTCGGCGTACAGGGCCGTGCGCTGCAAGGCCGTCTGCACGCGCTGGCCGATCAGCTGGCAGCTGCTGTCCATGCGCGCTTCCTTGGCCAGCGCGCAGGCACGGCGCGTGACGGTGGCCAGCGGCGCGTTCGGCGCGCGCACGAGGCTGGCCAGGATGATGCCATCCGTCTGGTTCAGGCCCGACGGCGCCTTGCCGAACAGGCTGTACGAAGCGGAGGCGATGCCCTGCAGCTCGCCGCGGAACGACACGAGGTTCAGATACGCCTCGAAAATCTGCGCCTTGCTCCAGCTATCCTCGATGGCTTGCGCCGCGCGCATCTGCTCCCATTTCTGGCGCAGGCTGCGCCCGCCCGCCTGCGCCTGCAGGTCCGCGTCAAGCTGGCCCGCCAGCTGCATGGTGATGGTCGAGGCGCCCCGGGGCTTTTTCGCAAACAGATTGTCCCAGGCGGCCGTGGCCAGCGCCGACAGATCCACGCCGCCATGGCGCATGAAGCGCTGGTCTTCCGCCAGCAGCACGGCCTGCTGCACGGCCGGAGAGATGTCGGCCAGCGGCACCCACGGCAGGCGGCGCGCCTTCATGTCCACGCGCAAGGATTGCAGCGGCGCGCCGCTGCGGTCGAGCAACTGCGCTTCCGAGCTGCGGTAGGCGGCCTGCACCTGGCCCGGCGTCAATACCGCTTGAGCGAGCACGGGGCCGGACAAAACGCAGCCCATGACAAGGATCAAACGCTTCACAGTCTTACCTTTCACTGCCCCACCTGCACATTCGCATTTGGCGACTCGCCAAACATCTCGGGCGAATACATGGCTTCGATGCGCGTGGCCGGCAGGCTGAAGTCGCCCGCATTGTTCAGGCGCACCGTGTATTCCACGCTCCAGTTGCCCTTCGGCACGAAGGCGTAGTACGCGCGGAAGGCGTCGAAAGCCCGTTCCTCGAACGTGGGCCAGACCCAGCCCGTGGATTTTTCGCCGGCCGTCAGCAGCTGCGAATCGCGGCCCAGGCCATTGCCCAGCACCGTGGCGCTGGCCGGGATCGGGTCGTCGACCACCACCCAGCTCATGTCCGCCTGCGCCGACAAGTCGAGGCGCACGCGGTAGACGTCGCCGCGCGACCATGCGCCCGCCGTCTTCTGTTCCACGGGCGTAATGGTTTTCCTGATCGTGTAGCCGCTGGAGACGGGCGCCTTGAGCGGGATGGCGGCCAGGCTTTGCACGGTGGCCCACGGTTTGCCCGTGCCGCTGTGCGCCAGGCCCAGGGTGTCCATGCCTTTCGGCCACGCCTGCAGCACGGGGCCCACTTTCGCCGCGCCATTCCACACGAGCGCTTGCGTATCGCCGCCCAGCTTCACGGCGCTGGCGCCCGTCACGGGCGTCGCTTCGAACTTGGCGGAGAACTTGGCGATGGCCAGCGTGCCCCAGGCATTCGCCACCGTCGTATCCCAGCGGCCCTTCTTCTGGCGGCCCATGCTACCGCGCACGAGGCGGCCGATGTCGTCCTTCCACGCCGGGTCGTCAAGCACGGCCAGCAGCAGGCGATTGGCGTTGACGTCGCCGGACACCATCAGCCACCACCAGTTATCCTTGCGTTCGGTGGAAAAGCCCATGGTCGTGCCCTGGAAGTTCAGGCGCGAGCGCAGGATCTGCTGCGCCTCGGCCAGTTGCGCATCGCGGCGCGCCAGGCCTGGCGTGCGTTGCAGCAGCAAGCTCCAGTCGATGACGGCGGACGTCGGCCACAGGTTCGGGTTGATGCTGATGCTTTCCAGCGCATCGGGCGGCACCTTGTTCGACCGCGACAGCGCTTCCAGCGCCGCCAGCTTGCGCACGGCCAAGTCGGTCGTGGCCAGCGCGGAACGGCGCACGATGCGGCCCTGCACGAAGGCCGTCAAGGCTTCTTCCATGCGGTTCTTCGTCTGCTCGGGAATCGCATAGCCGGCTTCCGCAGTTGCCGACAGCACATACGCCGTCAGGCTGTCGCTGCCCTGGTCCATGATGGGGAAGTATTTCAGCATGCCGTCGCCATCGAGGTAGGCGGGCAGACTGGCGGCCAGCCTGTTCCACGCCTCCTGGTCTTGCAGGGCGATGGCTTTCGACGTGTTTTGCTCGAAGCAGGTGTATGGATACGCGGCCATGTATTCGCGCACGCCGGGCAGCTCGCCGCCCAGCCTGGCCGCAAAGCTGGTCTGGATGCCGCCACGGCCCGGCAAGGCACCGGCCGGCATCTGCACGGACATATTGATGGGCTTCTCGATCTGCAGCAAGGTGGCCTGGTAGGTGCGCACGGGCGTGGCCTGGCCCACCTTTTGCGTGATTTTCAGCTTGTCCGTGTGGCTGCCCGCCTTGGCATTGATATCCCACACGACCGTTTGCGCGCCGAGCGGCACCTGGTAATCCCAGCCCGTCTCGCGCGCTTCGCCGGCCACCAGGGTCAGGTTCTGGCGCGGCAGCGCCTTGCCCGCCGCCGTGGCATTCAATTCCACGCTCAGCGAGGCAGCCGAGGTGTTGCGGACCGTAAAGCCGGCACGCAGCTGGTCGCCTTCGCGCACGAGGGTCGGCAAGCCCGACATCAGGATCAGGTCTTGCGAACTGCGGATGTCCGTGCTGCCCGTGCCAAACAATTCCTTGCCGGCGCTGGCGACGGCGACGATGCGGAACGCCGTCAGCGAGTCGTTCAGCGGTACTTGCACCGTGGCTTCGCCCTTGGCGTCGAGCTTGACGGTGCCCTTCCAGAACAGCAGGGTATCGAACAGTTCGCGGCTGGCGCCCTTGCCGCCGCCACCGCCGGCCGGAAATGCCTTGCGGCCGAAGTGGCGCTTGCCGATCACCTGCATCTGCGCCGTCGCCGTTTCCACCTGCAGGCTGCGCTGCGCCATCATGGTATCGAGCAATTTCCAGCTATCGTTGGGCATCAGTTCCAGCAAGCCCGTATCGACGGCCGCCAGCGCTACTTCGGCGCCGGCCGGCAACGGCTTGCCGTCGGCGCGGCGCACGCGCACGGACACTTCCGCCTTGTCGCGCGTCTGGTAGACCTCCTTGTCGGATACCACCATCACGTTCAGTTCATGCGCCTGCCACCCCACGTTGAGCGGCGCGATACCCATCTTGTAGGCCGGCTTGCCCAGGTCGACCAGGGCCGTCGGCTGCACGCCATCGACACGCCCGCGCACGACAAACACGGACACGTATACATTCGGCGCGTAATTGGGTTTGACCGGGATAGCCACCACCGGTTCCCGGCCATTGAGCTGGCGCACATAGGTGTCGAGGATGCCTTCGCGCTCGACCGTGATCAGGGCCGTGCCCGAGCGGAACGGCATGCGCACCTGCAAGCTCGCTTCCTGGCCAGGCTCATAGCGTTTCTTTTCAGGCAAGACGTCGATGCGGTCATTGTCGCTGGCGTTGAACCACCAGTCGCCGCTGCCGGCCACCCAGGTTTCGCGGTTGGCGACGGCCGTGTTGCCGGCGCCATCCTGCGTGCTGGCGCGCAGAATCAGGTTGCCGCTGGCGGGCGCCCTGACGTCGCAGATCAGCAGACCCTTGCCATCCGTCCTGCCATTGCAGGCCGGGCCCAGCTTGACCACTTCGCTGCTGTTTTCATACGCATAGAAGCCGCCGATCAAACGCCGGCGGTGCGAATAGCTGTTGCGCTGGAAGAAATCGACGGCGACGGCCGCATTCGCCACGGGCTTGCCCGCGGTCGACAGCACGGCCACCGTGAACTTGAATTTGTCCTTGCTCAAGGCCCACGCGTCGGGCTTGATGCCGATCACA
Organism: Janthinobacterium sp. SUN118; assembly: GCF_030397695.1. NCBI lineage: Bacteria > Pseudomonadati > Pseudomonadota > Betaproteobacteria > Burkholderiales > Oxalobacteraceae > Janthinobacterium > Janthinobacterium sp. SUN118. The sequence continues at coordinate 141,729 of NZ_JAPUBV010000005.1, forward strand.
TAGTTTGACGGCCACAGCGGCACGCGCGTGGCGACGGACGCCGTCTCGCCATTCGCATCCTGGAAAGCCATTTCCGCCACCAGGTCGCGCGGCGTGGGCAGCTGCGGCAACTGGTCGATGACGATGCGCGCGCCACCCGCCTTGTCCAGGTTCAGGCTTTGCGTGCGCGCAGCCGCCGCACCGGCGCCGGCACGCCCGCCATTGCCTTCATCCTGCCATTCGCCTTCGTCGTCGTCATAACCGGTGCCCTGCTTGACGAGGCCTTCCTTCACGTCGCCATTGCTGAAGCTGTAGTCGGGATAATCGGCAAAGGAAACGCTCTTGTCCTGCAGTACCGTGCGCAGCTTGACGGGCGCGTTGGTGGCGGCGCCGCCGGCCAGATACGTGATTTGCGCATCGAGGGCCAGCTGCTTCGCCTGCACGGCCGGCGCCTTCGGCCCCTGCAGCACGGCTTTCATGGTCGGCACGCGGAATGCCTCGACGCGGAAACTGCCGGAGGGCCGGCCCGCCATCGTCACGCTGTATTCGCCCTGCTTGGCGTCGGCGGGAATCACCCAGTCGCTTTCCGCCGTGCCGCTGGCGGACCAGCGCAACGGCAGCTGGTAGTTCTGGTCGCTGCCCTGGTGCGTGATGACGACGGAGGTGGCGCTGCCGGGACCGTTGTTCTTGTCGACCAGGCCGATGCCCTGGCCCGTGTGCTTGCGGATGAAATGCTTCATGTGCACGGTTTCGCCGGCACGCAGCAGGGTGCGGTCGAATACGGTTGCCAGCAGGGTGTTGTCGGCGCGCGTATCGTCCGTCGGCAAATTGAAACGCCAGGCTTCGATGCCGCCCACCCAGTCCGACAGGGTAAACGTCATGTCGCCGCCGCTGCGCGCACTGATAAAGTAGCGGCCATTATTCTTGCAGCTGGAATTGGCCAGCTCGCCGGCTATCTGCGCCACGCCGTCCGCCCCCGTGGCGCCTTGCCACAGCAGCTTGCCGGCGCAGTCGCGCACGGCCACTTGCGCCTTGGCAACGGGGGCGCCCTTGTCGAGCGACGTCACCCACACCAGCGACGATTGCGCGCCATGCTTGAAGTGGGCCGCCAGATTCGTCACCAGCGCGGCCGTGCGGATATACGCGGTGGTCGGCTTGCCCAGCAGCACTTTGCCGAGGATGGGGCTGGCCAGCTCGACCACGTAAAAACCGGGCTTCTGCAAGGGGATGCCGATCACTTCAAACGTCTTCCTGCCATCGGGACGCGGCAGGCTGAGGGGTCGCGTGCCGGCCGCATCCGCCAGCACGGATTTGCTCATGTTGCCCGCATATTGCGCGTACGGCTGCCAGTATTCGCCCGCGTCGCCATTGCCGGCCAGGCGCTGCATCCACTCGATGATGAACTTGTCGTCATTGTCGGGCACGCGCAAGGTGGCGCCCGTGGCAGCCTGCGCCGATGCTGATTCCCTGGCGATTTCCTTGCCAGTGAGCACAGGCTCGATATTGCGCACCGTCACGGGCAGCAAGCCGTCGCCCTTGGCTTCGATGATGCCGAACGGGGCCGGGAATTTCAGCAGCGGCGGCTGTTCGCCCGTGCGCACCGTCATGGGAAAGCGCGCGCGGTTGAGCAAGGCGCGGCCGGCGTCATCCGTCAGCTTCGGCGGCAAGTTCAGGATGAAGCTCGCTTGCACGGGAAATGGCCCGTTGAAGGTGGCGCCGTTCAGGAATTCCGCCTTTTCTTCCTCTTTCGCGAGCGTCGGCGCATACGTCTTGCCGCCTCCCGTCAAGGTCATGGCGCGCACCAGCGACGCTTTCACGGGCGCGGAAAACTGCACGCGCATGGGCAGGAACGGGATGCACTGCTCCTTCGGGTTGCTGCGTTCGCAGCTGAACTTGGCCGTGAAGTCGGGCCGCGTGCGGAAGTTCAGGCTTTGCGCCTTCTCCGTGGCGATGCCGCTGGCGCTGGCGATGCCCTCGCCCCACACCAGCGACACCTTGGCGCTGGCGGGGAAGCTGCGCTTGCATTGCAGCACGGTGACGGGCAGCGGCGGCGCGCCCTTGCTGGCCACGGGCATGCCCACTTTCCACACCGTCCCCCGCTTCTTGAAATACACGGTCAGGTAGCGATCGAGGAAGCTTTTGCGCAGGGTCAATACCTGTTCCAGTTCCTTGCCCTTGAGCAGCCGCACGGGAATCTTTTCATTGATGCCATCGGCGCGGCAATATGCGTTCGCGGCGACGCTGGCCTCGTCCGGCGCGGCGTCCAGGCCCAGCACGAAGATCTGGTTTTCATCGATATACGGCTGGCCGTCATACGGTACGGCCTCGACGATGGCTGGCCCGCCCGTGGAAAAGCGGTAGGCCGCCGTTCCCTGCAAGGGCTTGCCCTGCAAATCCTGCAGACCTGGTTTCAAGGTAAACCGGCAAGCCACGCCGGCTGGCAAGTCGCGCTCGAAATCGTAATTCCAGTTGCGCTCGTCAGCCCAGCGTCCCGCGCCCGCCACGACGGCAGGCTCGGCCTTGCCGCAATCGATGGCGAACGGCGCGGGCAAGCCCATGTCGCCGAACGGCACCATCGGCGTGGCGAACTGGGCCCGCACCTGGCGCACGGCCTTGACCGTGCCGCTCGGTGAAAACAGCGTCACGCCGCCATCGGCCCAGGCCGGCATAGGCGTGCCCAGCGAGAGCAACAGACAGAGGGCGGCGATATTGCCAGGCAAGCGGAACGAAAGCGGGGGAATGGCCTTAGGCACGAGTGACTCCTTGATGAAAAGTGGCGGAGCTGGCTGCGGCACGCAAAAGTTGCCCAAGAGAAGCCCAGGAAAACAACAGAACGCGGCAGGAATACAACATCAATGTAATATTAGTTATCAAGCTCATCATTGTTGCTAATATACAGTGGCATGCTGGTAACAAGTCGTACGATTGCCTCTTGCGCCAAGGTCAGGGATTGACGATTTATTACGAAAATCCCCCGAGGCAAATTAGTTTTTTTCAACATCAGAGTATTTGTCGTGAATCTGCAACACCATTGATATACAACAATGCTTTGTGCGCCAACGCACCGACCGCTTGAACCTGGAACCGTATTCTCTAGTCCAACAGCAGTGCATTTATCGCAAGAAGGACGCACCTGGAATTGTTGTCCGTTAGCAATAGCATGTCTAGCATGATGTCGCATTGATGCCGTAGAGAAAATCTCTTATCAACGTTGGGAGTTACTTGTGAATAATCTAAAAAAAATCGCCGTTGCCGCCGCAGTACTGTGCTCCGCCCTCGGCGCACAGGCCCAGGAAATCAATCCCTCCTGGTATATTCAACCTAGTCTCAACGCACTCAAGCCAGATTCCGACTTCGCCACCGACAAAACAGGTTATGGCGCAGGCTTGCGCTTTGGTAAGCCTGTTTCCCAGGACTGGGATATCCAGCTGGGCACCACGTATGCCCGTTCCAAGGATGGCAGCCAGCGCTACCAGCAAAACACGCTGGGCGTAGACGGCCTGTACCTGTTCTCGCGCAAGGCCTTCCGCCCCTTCCTGCTGGTCGGTGCCGGTATGCAACGCGACAAGGACACCAGCCTCGCCTTCGGTGAACGCACCAAGAGCTCGCCGTACGCCAGCGTGGGCCTGGGCTTCCAGTCCAGCATCACCGAGCAGCTGTCGCTCCAGGCTGACGTGCGCAATGTGCACGGTTTCCTGCGCGGCAATACCTTCGACCCGAGCAGCAAGTCCAACAACTACTACGTCACCGTGGGCCTGAACTACGCGTTCGACAAACCGCCTGCACCGCCAGCACCGCCGCCACCGCCGCCAGTGCGTGAAGAGGTCGTCGTCGTCGTGCCGCCACCACCGCCGCCACCGCCGCCACGCTTTGAAAAAGTGACGATGTCGGCCACGGAACTGTTCGCGTTCGACAGCGCCAAGCTCGGCCCGACACAGACCAAGCTCGACGAAATCGCCCGCGTGCTCAACGCTGCACCGGACGTCAACAACGTCGTCATCAGTGGTTATGCCGACCGCATCGGTTCGCCCAAGTACAACCTGAAACTGTCGCAGCAACGTGCTGATGCAGTCAAAGAGTACCTGGTCGCCCACGGCGTGGCCGCCAACCGCCTGACGGCCGAAGGCAAGGGCTCGACCAATCCGGTCGTCACGTGCGATAACAAGAAACGTGCCGACCTGATCAAGTGCCTGGAACCTAACCGCCGCGTTGAAGTGGAACAAATCACCATCGAACGCCGCGTACAGTAAGCATTACCAGTGGCACGCCACTAGTTACTAGTTAAAAAAAGGGGCTGCGGCCCCTTTTTTTCATTGAAAGCCACCATGAATTTCACTACCCGCTATCCGAAACTGGCCAGCCTGGCGCCACTCAGCAAGCAGATGCGCAGCGTCATCGTCTGTTCCGTCACCGAATGGCTGGAACATCGCGCCTCGAGCAAGGGCGCCGCCCTCGCCTACTACACGCTGTTTTCCATCGCCCCCATCCTCGTGCTGGTGATCGCCATCGCCGGCTTCTTCTATGGCCCGGCCGCCGCGCGCGGCGAACTGATGGGACAATTGCAGGGCTTGCTGGGCACGCAGGGCGCCGAAGCCATCCAGCTGGTGCTGGCCGGCGCGAAGAACCATGAACAGGGCCGCATCGCCACCCTCATCGCCAGCGCCCTGCTGCTGTTTGGCGCCACCAGCGTGTTTGCCGAACTGAAGGCGAGCCTCGATGAAATCTGGCAAGTCCCCCCCCTGAAGGAAGCGGGCGCCTGGGACATGGTGCGCACGCGCCTGCTGTCGTTCGGCCTCGTGCTGGTGCTGGCCTTCCTGCTGATGGTATCGCTGGTGGTGAACGCCGCCATGGCCATCCTCGCCAATTTCTGGGAAGGCGTGTGGAAGGACACGGCCGTGCTGTTTACCATCCTGTCGAACCTGATCGGCTTTGCCGTCATCGCCAGCCTGTTTGCCGTCATCTACAAGATGCTGCCGCGCGTGCGCCTGTCCTGGCGCGACGTGCTGATCGGCGCCATCGGCACGGCTTTCATGTTTTCTTTGGGAAAATACGCGATCGGCGTGTATATCGGCAATAGCGGCGTGGCCAGCAGCTATGGCGCGGCCGGTTCGCTGGTGGCCCTGCTGCTGTGGGTATATTACTCGGCGCAAATCTTCTTCCTCGGCGCCGAATTCACGCGCCAGTTCGCCCTGCAGCTGGGCAGCATGAAGGACATGCCGAAGACGGCGGACGGCGATGTGCAAGTGAAGATATTGAAACGCCACCAGTCCTGAGTTCCTGCTCCGCATGCAACAACGGCGCCCGCGGGCGCCGTTTTCTTTGCGTTGCCGCAAGCTACTCGCCCAGCAGCTCGGCCACCACTTCCATGCCCTGCACGCGCTCGGCGACGACTTTCACGATGACGATGATGGGCACGCCCAGCAGCAAGCCCCAGACGCCCCACAGCCAGCCCCAGAACAGCAGGCTGATGAAGACGGCCGTGGGATTCATGCGCGCGATGCGGCCCGTCATCCAGGTGGTGACGAAGGTGCCGACGAGGGTGGCGATGGCCATGGAGGTGCCCGTCACCAGCAAGACCATTTCCAGCGATTCGAACTGCAGGAAAGCCACCAGTCCCGTGGCGATGGTGATCAGGAGCGGGCCGAAATACGGCATGATGTGCAGCAAGCCGGCCACGATGGCCCAGGCGCCCGCGTTTTCCAGGCCGATCATGCGCAGGGCGATCCACATCAGCAGCGCCAGCAAGCCGTTGGTGACCAGCAACATGAACATATAGTTCTGGATCGAGGTATTGATGTCTTCCAGGATATGCACGGTGACCTTCTTGCGGCTCAGCGACGGTCCCGTCAGCTTGACGAGCTTGCGCTTGAAGGTATCGCCCGACAGCAGCAGGAAGAAGACGAGGAAGATTACCATGGTGGCCTGGCTGAGGAAACCCACGAGGCCCAGCGAACCGGCCCAGACCCAGTCCATGATCTTGAAGTTCGGCGCCTCGGCTGCGGCCGCGCGGCGGTTGTTGCGGCGCGTCTCGGCGCCGGCGGCCACCTGTTCGATTTCATTGGCCACGGCCTGCATCTTCTGGAAGGTGCTGTTCTTGCCGCCCGTACTGGCGGCGATCAGGCGCGACAGCTTGTGCGTGGCGGCGGGCAACTCTTCGACGATGGACTCGAATTCGCCCTGCACCCGCTCGACGACGACGAGCGAGCCGAACAGGATCAGGGCCGTCACGGCCGTGGCGCCGATGGCGCGCGGCACGCGCAATTTTTCCAGCCAGGCGACGACGGGATTGAGGGTATAGGCAATGAAGATGCCAAAAATGACGGGAATGAGGAATTTCTGCGCCCATTGCAGCGCATAGATGAAGCTGACGGTGGCGATGATACCCAGCGCCAGGCCGCGCGCATTGACATGCAGCGGCAGGCGCAAGGTGGGATCCGCCTCCGCGGGCGCACTCGGTGAGGGCGCCACGGCGTCGCTCGATGCCAGCTCTACCGGCTCGGGCGGGATATCTGAAGGCTGGGTATGCATGAGAATCCCGCTACGGTCGGTGGAGGGCCACAGCGCCAGCCCATGGGCCGGACGCTGCGGCAGGTCGTGCCATTACTTGACGCGGATATCGTTTTTCACCGATTTCACGCCTTTGACGCCGCGGGCGACTTCGCCAGCCTTGGCGGCATCCGACGGCTGGGCCACGAAGCCGCTCAGCTGAACCACGCCCTTGAAGGTTTCAACGTTGATTTCTGTCGATTTCAGGGTCGGCTCATTGAAGATGCTGGCCTTGACTTTGGTGGTGATCGCAGCGTCGTCGATGTATTCGCCCGTGCCTTCTTTGGTCGGGGTGGAAGCGCAACCTGCCACAGCGAACAGGGAAGCGACGAAGAGGCCAGTAGCGATAGATTTAGTGAATTTCATGGTTTTTTCCTTAGGAGTGGTCAATCAACGTGCTCACAATGAGCTTCTTATACCAGTCTGGTGACGGCGCGCCGAGTCGGCGTTCAATAGCCAAACTGGTTTTTTGCAGCCTTGACACAGTCGTCTTTGGCTGCGCCGGCTAATGCATCGCATTTTTCTGCTGCGACCTTGTACTCGGCTTTTCTTTTTGCTTCACGCGCATCGCTGCGCGCTTCGATGACTTTCTTGTCCGCCTTGGCATCGGCCAGGGCCGCCACCTTGGTGGACTTGGCCAGCTTGACGCAGACATCCTTGTCGTTGCCCGTCAGCGCATTGCAGCGCGCCAGGTCGACGTCGTAGTTGGCATCGGCAATCTTGATGCGCGCCTTGGTGTAGGCACGCAGGGTATTCGTGTATTGCGCCTGAGCCACCGCTTCATCGTAGGCGCGTACGGCCTTCGCTTCGGCGATGCAGACATCCTTCGGGTTGCCCGTGATCTTGTCGCATTCGGCGTGCGCCTGCTTATAGTTCAGGGCTGCCTGTTCATTGGCCGCCTTGTAGGCCGCCTTCGCTTCCGGGGTGGCCGCCATGGCCTGGCCGCCCCATGCCACACAAGCCAGACCGATGACGATGGCGGCGTAGCGTTTATGGTTCTGCATCTTCTTGTTCATCTGCTGCTCCCTGGTGGTGACAAGCATGTCTGCTTGGCATGACTACCGTTTTACGTGGATAGTCGCCACTCTTCTGTACGCTGCCGTACACAAGCAATTTATTTTGAAACAAGCAGGCCAGTAAGGAGAAATAACAACGTTTCTGCGGAAATCGGGCGCCGGCGTGACCGTCCACACGCCAATAAGTGCGTGCGGCAGCGTACAGACCGGGCATGGGGCCGTGGCTAAGATGGCGCTACACCCTCACCACGTCAGGAGAATAAAATGAAAACCAACGCCACCTTGGCTGCACTGATGCTCGCCGCCACCGCTGTTCTCAGCGGTTGCGCCAACACCGGACCATCGCAGTCGCAGTATTACCCGGCCAATCAGCCTGAGTCCGCCAGTTACGGCACCGTCGATTCCATCCAGCTGGTGCAGGGCGGTGGACAAACCAGCGGCGCCGGCGCCGTGGTCGGCGGCATCGCCGGCGCCCTGCTGGGCAACACCATCGGTTCGGGCGGCGGCCGCACGGCGGCCACCGTGGCGGGCGCCGTTGCCGGCGGCGTCGTCGGCAACCAGGTGGAGGGACGCCGCCAGCAAGCGCAGAACTACCAGATCAGCGTGCGCCTGGACAACGGCGAATACCGCACGGTGGTGCAGGACAGCGCCCAGGACTTGCGCCCAGGCAGCCGCGTGCGCGTCGTCGACGGCCGCGTCTACCGCTATTGATCATTCGGCGCGGCGGGTACGCCAGCCCGCGCCCCAGCTGCACCACATGCAAGACTACAAGGAGATACCATGGGCACCATCATTCTGGTCATTTTGATCCTGGCCCTGGTCGGCGTCCTGCCCACCTGGCCGCACAGCCGCAACTGGGGCTACGGCCCCAGCGGAATCGCCGGCCTCGTCGTTGTGATACTGATCCTGCTGCTACTCACGGGCAGGCTGTAAAAAGAGGCGCTACGGCGCCTTTTTTATTTCAAGGAGGAAATATCATGACTATCCACACCACATTCCTGGCCGCCGTGCTGGCCTGCAGCCTGTCGCCATTCGCGCTGGCACAGACGGCCAGCCCGCAACCGGGCGACCCGGCCCGCTGGTACCAGGAAGACAGCACGGCCCAGGCCCAGCTGCGCACCTTGCGCAAGGAAATCGCCGCAGCCCTGGCCGAAGCCAAAAAAGCCTGTCGCCTGGAACCGTCCGCCACGCGCACCGCCTGCCTGAAGGACGCACAGGACACTTACCGGCAGGACATGGCCAACGCGGAAAAACTGCGCGTAGCGGCCCATCCGCAGTGAGGGGCTGTTGCGACACTGGACAAGATTGCAACGCCGGACAAAACCGTCGCGGGCGGCGGAAGGTAGAGGTGGCCAAGTAGCACCTCCGTACTCAGTGCGGGCGCCGAGCCGGTGAGCATCGCAGGCCGCCCATACCCACGCGCGGCAGGTGTGGACGGGCGTCGCTAGGCGACGTCGCGCTCGTAGGGCGGCAACTCGTGCACCACGAGCGGCGTGTCTTCCGTGACAAACGCCAGCCAGCCGGCCGCCTTGATCGCGCGCAAGGCATCCTGGTAGCCCTGTTCCCAGCGCCACTCGATGGAGCCCTTGGAAAAATTGATGTCCTTGGCCGCCATGTGCCAGTCGCGGCCCGCGTACGGCAGGCGCACGATGTGCATGGTGCTGTCGCAACCGAGCGCCACCAGCTCTTCCGCCTGCCGGTGGCTGTGCGCGTCGTCGGGCAGCCTGGCGTACAGTTCACGCAATTTATGCTGCAGGGTATGCGTGTTGACATAGTCTTCGATATGGCGCTTCGAGCGCGAGGCGAACGTGACGTCCTTTTGCCGCGTCTGCACTTCATCGAGCGTGGTCGGCTCCGGCCCTTCCGAGCTCCACAAATCGACCATGAAGACCAGCGTGTCGACGTGGGGAGTATCGTCGAGCACGGTTTCCAGCGGCGTATTCGAATACAGGCCGCCATCCCAGTACAGGTCGCCATCGACGCGCACGCCGGCAAAGCCGGGCGGCAAGGCGCCGCTGGCGCGGATGTGGTCGGCCGTCAGGCGCTGCTTCTGGCTGTCAAAGCTGGTCAGGCTGCCGCATTTCACGCGCAGGGCATTGACGGTCAGGCGCATGCCGCCGGGCTGGTTCAGGTAATCGAAGTCGACCAGGTCCTCGAGCGTCCCGGCCAGCTCGCTCGTGTCGTAGAAACTCGCTTCCTCCGGCTTGACGGCGATTCCGGCAGGAAACAGGCTGAACGCGCGTGGCTTGAAGAAGCCGGGCACGCCGCGCATGATGGTGTCGAGGGTGGCCAGCCAGATGTTCGAGCGGCGCTGCTGGTCGGACACGAGGTTCATGTCGATGCTGTCGCGGTGCGCGATGCGCTGCCAGAACTGTTTCAGGCGCACGAGGCGGTCTTCCTGCTTGTTGCCAGCCAGAATGGCCGCATTGATGGCGCCGATCGACGTGCCCACCACCCAGTCGGGCGCCAGCCCATGTTCGTGCAGCGCATGGTAGACGCCGGCCTGGTAGGCGCCCAGCGCGCCGCCGCCCTGCAGCACCAGCACGATGCGCAGGCGCGAAGGATTCAAGGAATTGACCGGTGTCTTCGAATGCATCATCAAGATAGCCCCTGTGTCCGCCGCGCGGAATGCGGCGTGAATCATTGTAAGGGATTGTGGCCCGCACTTGTGCGCGCGCTGGCGCCCGCGCGCGCAGGATGCCGGATGCGGGCGAAAAAAAACGCCGTCGATGACGGCGTTCCTGCGCAACCGGGGCTGGCGTTCAGCGCTTGCGGCGCAGCCAGCCCGTGGCTATGGCGGCCACGGCCACCAGTATCAGGGCCGGCTTGACCAGCTTCTTGCGGCCGATGAAGGACAGCGCCGTCAGTACATACGGCATCGCGCCTTGCAGGCGCATGCCGCCCGGCGCCAGCAGGGATTCGACGCGGTGGCCGGCAAAGCCGACAGCCGTCTCGACCACGCCCTGCAGCAGCGAATCGGGGCGCAGCGCGTAGCCCACATTGGCGCGCGCATGCACGATGCCCACGCGATACATCTCGCCCTGGGCAATGAGCAGGCGCTTGCGGGCGGCTTGCGCCGCCAGTTTGTCGTTATCCGACATGAATTCTCCTCGTAAGGCAGTGCGGAGCGGGCGGCGCCGGAACGCATCCGCGCGCTGCCCGCCAGCCGCCTACATCAGCATGTCGCGGTCAGCCTTCAATTCCGCCATGGTGGCCGGCATGGACAACTTTCCTTGACGCAGCATGGCGCGCGCATACATGACCAGACCGATGGCCAGCAGCACGAACACGACCGTCATGATCGCCAGGATCTTCCAGCCCAGGCTATCCCAGGCGAGGAAAACGACCAGCACGCTGCCGTAAGCGATGGCAAACAAGCCTGCCACCGTCGCCAGCGCGAAAATGACAATCAGCTGTAACACGTGATTGCGCACTTCCGACAGTTCGATGGTGGCCAGTTCCAGCCGCGACAACATCAGTCCGACGGCGTTTTTGGCCAGGCCGGCAACCGAGCCGATCAATCCCGGCCCCTGGTGAGACGTAGCAGACTTGTCCATATCGCTCCTGACAGTGGATTACTTGCGGCCCAGGATGAAGCCGACCAGCACGCCGACGCCAGCGGCGACGGCCACCGTGCGCCATGGGTTTTCCTTGACATAACCATCCGCCTGGGCAGCGATCTGCTTGGTGGCAACGATAGCCGATGCTTGCGCTTCATGCGCCTTGGCCAGCGCGGCATCCAGGGTCTTCATGCCCTTGACGCGGACTTCATCGGCTTTTTCGCCCGTCAGGGCGGCAGCGGCGCTGAACAGGGCTTGCGCATCCTTGACCAAGGTTTTGACATCGTTATTAACGGTGGTGATATTGTTTTCCAACATGGTTTAGCTCCTTAGCTGTGGATGAATGTGGTTACTATACCTACTTTACTCAAAAACACTATTCCATTAGATCGCGCATATCATCGGCGTGCTCTTCCTCGACAGCCATGATCTTGATCAACAAATGGCGTGTCGTCGGGTCGCTGTCGCCAATTTTCACGATCATCTGGCGGTATGACTCGATCGCCACTCGTTCCGCGATCAGGTTGGCACGCACCATGCTTTGCACGTCCTCGGAGTCATCATACTCGGCATGGCTACGCGCGAGCAATGTTGCCGGATTAAAATCTGGCTTGCCATTCAATTGCACGATGCGCTCGGCCAGCCAGTCCGCATGCTCCTGTTCCTGCTGCGCATGCTCGAGGAACTCGGCCTTGATGGTGCCATTGTCACGTCCGCTCACGGTGTAGTAATGGCGTTTATAGCGCGCAATACACACGAGTTCCGTGGCCAGCGCCCCATTCAACAGGGTAATCAATTCCTGCCGGTTGCCCTGATAACCGGCCGTCACGGCGCCGTCATCGAGGTTTTTGGCGGCGGCGCGGATGGCCGCCGTGTCGATGCCCGACGGAATCTCAACAGATGTTTGGGTCATGATGCTTCCTTTCAAGTCTTACGTGGGTATCCACCGGCCAGGAAGCGGCCGGTGCTGCCTTTCTATGCCGCGCCAGGCGGCGCAGCTCAACGGCGGGCGGGAATCGCCGTGTTATCTTCCGACAAGACGATTTCCACGCGGCGATTCAACTGGCGGTTGGCCGCGCTGTCATTGCCGGCTGCCGGATACGCGGCGCCATAGCCCTTGGTGGCGATGCGGTCGCGGCTGATGCCCTGCTCCAGCAGCGCATTGCGCACGGATTCGGCGCGGCGTTGCGACAATTCCAGGTTGTGCGCGGAGCCGCCCGTGCTATCCGTGAAGCCTTCGATCAGCACGGTGCGCTGCGGATTGTTTTTCAGCACGTCGGCCAGCTTGCGCGCCGTGTTCGCGCCATCAGCCGTCAAGTTCGCCTTGTCCGTGCCAAACAGCACGTCGCCCAGCGTTATCACCATGCCGCGTTCGGTTTTCTTGGCGGCCAGGTCGGCCAGCTGCACTTCCAGCGCGGCGGCGCGCGCCTGCGCATCGCGGGCCGACGCTTCCGCCGTCTGCGCCTGGGCCTTGGCCGCTTCCGCGTCCGCCTGCGCCGCCTGGGCCCGTGCCGTCGCCTGGTCAGCCTGCTGCGTGCGCGCATCGAGGCGCAGCTGGTCGCGCTGCTTGCCTGCATTGGCGATGTCCGCCTCGGCCGCCTTCTGCTTGGCTACCTCTTGTGCGGTCGCAATTTTTTGCTTGGCCAGGTAAGCCAGCTTGTCGACTTTCTCGCTATCGTCCTGGCGCGTGGCGGCCGCGTTGGCCGCATCGAGCGCGGCGCTCGCTTCGCGGAATTCGCGTGGCGCATAGGTCGACACCATCGGATTCGACTGCGCCGCCATGTAGTCGCCGCGCGTCTGGTCGAGCAGGCTGGTGGTGGTCGGCGCGGAGCTGCAGGCGGCAACGAGGGCGGCCATGGCCAGCAGGCCGGGGATGGTGGTGTAGGTAGCTTTTTTCATGATGGAATCCTGTTCTTATTGTTTCGGGGCTTGCTGGTTGGCACGGTCGAGCTCTTCGCGCATGACGCGGATGTTCTCGTTGATTTCATCGGCGGCCGTCGTGGCCTTGGCCGAATTGGCCTTGCTTTGCGCCAGCTTGGCATCCGCCTGCGCCTGGTCAGCCAGGTCGCGCGCCGTCTTGTAGTCGCGGTCTTTCAATGCCTGGTTGGCCATGCGCATCTTTTCGCGGGCCGAACGCATTTCATCGGGCGCCAGGTCGGCGGCGCCGGCGCTGGCGGCATTGTCGACGGCGGCGCGCGAAACGGCCACATCGGCCGTGGCCGGCGTTTTCAGGCTGGAGCAGCCCGTCATGAAGACGAGGGCGGCGGCGCAGGCGGCCAGTGCGGCCAAGGGGGTTTTCAAGGAATCTCGGTTTGTCATTTTTCTTCTCCTGGAGAATGTATAAGCGGTGGGTACCATGTGCATCTGAAATCAGGAACTGCGTTTGATGTATGACGTTATAGGCCCCGCCTCTGCGCATATCCGTTCGGTGCCGCACATAGGGTAGGAAATCGACAATACTCTCCGCGGCAACGTGCGCCAGCGCACGTGCCCGCCAGCAATACATGAAACGAACCCGGCTTTGGAGCGATTCCTGTAGCATCGCAAATACTTGTCCAGAAAGAATCGCCCGATGCCACGCACTATCTCGCTCTCCCGCCGCCAGAAAATCGCCCTCGCCAGCGCCGCCGTGCTTGTCGCCCTGCCCGTCGCTGCCGCCGTCACTCTCCTGAACATGGATTGGAACCGCGCCAAGCCGTGGCTCAATGCGCGCGCCAGCGAAGCGCTTGGTAGGCCGTTCGCCATCGCGGGCGACCTGTCGCTGACGTGGCGGCAGCCGGCCCGCAACGTGGCAGAACGCACGTGGCGCGATTCCCTGCCGTGGCCCCATCTGCAGGCACAGGATGTGCGCCTGGGTAACCCGAGCACCCTGGCGGACGCGGACGGCGGGGAGCCGCTGGCCAGCGTCGGCCAGCTGGCGTTCTCGCTCAATCCCCTGGCCCTGCTCGACAAGAAAATCGTCATTCCCGAATTACGCTTCGACACGCCGCAGGTGCGCTTGCTGCGCAGCAAGGACGGCAAGAACAACTGGACCTTCTACCCGCAGGACCAGCCGTCGCCATGGAAGCTCGACTTGCAAAGCGTGGTCTTCAGCAAGGGCACCGTGCTCCTGACGGATGGCGTCACGCACACGGCGATGCGCGCCGATGTCGATACGCTCGCGGACGACAAGCGCTATGGCATCGCCTGGAAGCTGTCGGGCACCTACCGTGGCGAAACCGTCCAGGGCGGCGGCAAGGCGGGCGGCGTGCTGTCGCTGCAACAGCAAGGCACGCCCTTCCCCATCCAGGCCGACATGCGCGCGGGCGGCAGCAGCGTGGCCATCGAAGGCACGCTGACGCGCCCGGCCAGCCTGGCCGCGCTCGACGTGCGCCTGAAATTGTCCGGCCCCAGCATGGCGCGTTTGTATCCATTGACGGGCGTGCTGCTGCCGGAGACGCCACGCTTCAGCACGGAGGGCCATCTGACGGGCACCCTGGCGCCGGGCGGCGGCGAATGGGTGTACGAGCAGTTCAGCGGCAAGGTCGGCTCGAGCGACATCAGCGGCAAGCTGGCGTTTTCCGCCAGCAAGCCGCGCAAGCGCCTGACGGGCGACGTCCACTCGCGCCTGCTGCAATTTTCCGACCTGGGACCGCTGGTGGGCGCCGATTCCAGCGCCAGCAAGAAGGAGCGCGGCGTGCCGTCGACGCAGCCGGCCGGCCGCGTGCTGCCGGTGGAAACCTTCAAGACGGAGCGCTGGACCAGCCTGGACGCGGACGTGCGCTACACGGCAGACAAGATCACGCGCGACGCCGAATTGCCGATCAGCAAACTCGACACGCATGTGGTGCTGACGGATGGCGTGCTGTCGCTGACGCCGCTCAACTTCAATGTGGCGGGCGGCACCCTGACGTCGCAGATCAAGCTCGACGGCAGCGGCAAGGTCATCGCCAATGGCATCGCCGCCGAGCTCAAGGCCAGCGCCCGCCATCTGCACATCAAGCAGCTGTTCCCCCGCCTGCCGGCGCTGCAGGCCAGCGTGGGCGAGATCAATGGCGACGCCTCGCTGTCGGCCACGGGCAATTCCGTCGCCACCTTGCTGGGCACGTCGAATGGCGAAGTGCGCGCGCTGATCAACCGGGGCAGCATCAGCAAGCTGCTGCTCGAGGAAATGGGCTTGAATATCGGCAGCATCGTGCTCACCAAGCTGGCCGGCGACAAGCAGGTCAAGCTCAATTGCATGGCCGCCGATTTTGTCGTCAACAAGGGGCTGATGCGCACGCGCCAGTTCATCGTCGACACCGATGACGCCATCCTGCATGTCGACGGCACGGTGAACCTGGCCGATGAACGGCTGGACCTGACCTTGCAGCCGGACAGCAAGGGGCTGCGCATCTTTTCACTGCGCTCGCCCCTGTATGTGCACGGCACCTTCAGCAAGCCGGACGTGAGCGTCGACAAGGGCGTGCTGGCCCTGCGCGCGGGCGGCGCGCTGGCCTTGGCCGTGGTGGCGCCCGTGGCGGCCCTGCTGCCGCTCGTCAATGCCGGCCCCGGCGAGGACAGCGAATGCGCGGCGCTGCTGGCGCAGGCGCGCGTCAAGCCGGTGGCGCCGAAGCCGGGCAAGAGCGTGCGCAAAGGCCGCCAATAAGCTGCGCCTGGGTGCATTTACAATTGTTACACACCTATGTGCGTTGCCGAACAGACCCTATCTTGTCGCAATCCTATCCTGTGATCGTGCCTGAAACACCCAAGACGTGGCGTCACGAACTACCTTCCGGCCCCTACCTTGCCGGCGCCACGAGGTCCGAATTCACAGGAGATTTATCATGCAAACCATCAAAAAACTCGCCGCCACCACTTCCGTCGCTGCTCTGCTGCTGAGCCTTACCGCCTGCGCCAACATGTCGGGCCAGGATAAAAACACGGCCATCGGCGCCGGTGTCGGCGCCGTCGCCGGTTCCGTGCTGACGGGCGGCAGCGCCGTCGGCGCCGTCGGCGGCGCCGCCGTCGGTGGCGTGATCGGCAATCAGGTCAAGCCGAAGTAATCGGCAGGCAAAAAGCGGGGTGGGTGCGCAGGCGCCCGCCCCGCTTTTTTGCGTCCATGTCCTGTCGGGAAAGTTTCGAATGACTTGCCGAAGGCAGCGATTAAACGAAGACGTTGGCCATGCCGATGGCGCCCGTATCCTTGACCAGCTCATAGCAGCGGCAAGACACGGCTTCCAGGCCGGCCGAATCGAGGATCTCGATATTGCCGCGGCTGTAGGTGATCAGTTTTTGCTGTTGCAGCGCACTGGCCGCCTTGGTCACGCCGACGCGCCGCACGCCCAGGGTATGGGCGAGGAATTCATGCGTCAGGTGGAATTTTTCGGATTGCAGGCGGTCGCGCGTGATCAGCAGCGAACGCGCCAGGCGCGCCTCGAGCACGTGGAAACGGCTGCACACGGCGATCTGGATGGCCTGCGCCAGCAAGGTGTCGGTGTAGCGGTACAGCAGGCGCTGCAGGGAGTCGAGCTGGGCGAATTCGGCGCAAAAGTCGCTGCGCGCGATGCGGCTGGCCGTGCCGGAACGTTGCACCACGGCACGCACTTGCGCCAGGTCATGCCCCAGCGCGACGGATGCGCCCAGCACGCCTTCGCGGCCGACGGAACCCACTTCCAGGGTCATGCGGCCTTCCGCCACGGCCAGCAGCGAAATCAGGCAATCGCCGGGAAAATAAATGTAGCCGATGGGCTGGCCCGGTTCGTACAGCACGTCGCCCACGTCGACCGTGACGGTGTCGAACAGCGCCGTCAGGTGCCGAAGGTCGGACTCGGGCAGGCTGGCCAGCAAGCGGTTGCTTGCGGCGGGCGTGCTCAAGCCGGAACGGCCTGTGTCGCGGGACAGGTTCATGCTGGCGGTCATGGGTGGCATTGCCTTTTCCTGGGTGTCGTTACAACTCGACATAATTTTTACCTAGCCTACGGTGCGCCACCGGTCCTGTATGTACGGTGACGCACGGAAGCGAAGGAGACAGCGCCGCACACTGGCCTGACTGGCCTGCGGCAGCGCATGCGGACGGCCTGCATCACTGATTTGCATCACTTATTTATATGCAGCACCCATTATTAAAAACCAAGGAGCACTCCATGACTACCACCACCAAATCCCTCCATCCGCTGGTGCTTGCCGCCGCCGTCGCGGTCCTGCTGTTCTGCGGCGTCGGTACGGCCGCCCTGATGGGCTGGCTGCCCTCGTCGCAGGGCGATGCCCAGCCCCTGAGCGGCAATGCCTCGGCGGAACAGCTGGCCAGCCTGCAGGCGACCCAGCCGGCAGCGGGCATGCAGCCGCTGGCCGCCCTGCCGGCGCAGCAACAGCAGCCACAGCCGCAAATGCAGCAGCAGCAGCAGCAGCAGCAGCAGCCCGTGCGCCAGCCGCAGCCACAGCCACAATATGTGGCGGCGGCGCCGGCGCCGCAGGTGTGCGGCAATTGCGGCGTGATCGAAGCCATCCATGAAGTCAATACGCGCGCCGAAGGCAGCGGCGTGGGCGCGGCCGGCGGCGCCGTCGTCGGCGGCTTGCTGGGCAACCAGGTTGGCGGCGGCCACGGCAGGCAGCTGGCCACCGTGCTGGGCGCCGTGGGCGGCGCCGTCGCCGGCAACCAGATCGAAGGCAGCGTGCGCGCCACGCGCAGCTACAACATCGTCGTACGCCTCGACAACGGCAAGACGCGCACCGTGCACCAGAGCGCCGCGCCGAACTGGCGCCAGGGCGACCGCGTGCGCGTCGTCAACGGCGGCTTGCGCGCCATCGGCTAAGTTCGCCACGGCGACAGCGCGGCGCCGCCACGCAACTGAATGTTGCCAATTCAACACACGCCCGGCCTGTCCGGGCGTTTTCTTTTTGATAATGTTCGTTGGCGTACAGATGAGCTACCCGTGGCGCGAGATGATGCATTCAGGAAAGTTCAACGGATGTCCCATCACCACAGGAGTAGCTATGGATAGCGACAAGACAGGCGGCAACAGGATCTGGCTGGGCTTTATCGGTGGCGGCATGCTGGCCACCGCGCTCGGCTTCTGCGCGCTCGACCTGGCGCCCGCGTCCGCCAGCGCGCCCGTGTTCGGCGTCATGCTGCTGCTTACCGGCGGCCTGCTCAGCTGCCTGGCCGGCGCCGTCGGCATGGCCGGCATGCTGGCCTGGATACCGGGCATGGCCAGCGAGCCGGAACGGGCCGCGCATCGCGCGCCGGCCGGACAGCGGACTAAATAGGTGTTGTGTACGGCAGCGTACAGATCATTTCAGAAATAAACTAGACAATAAGTCATGGCATCAACGTTGCGCGATCAACATGGCAACGTGAATGGCAAACATATGATGGCAACGCCCGCAGCTACCGGCTTGCAAGCCGGAATCAGGCCGGCGCCGCCATCCACACACTACTCTCGGAGGACGCATCATGCTCTATACAATCGCAGTAGTACTCATCATTCTCTGGCTGCTGGGCCTGGTTACTTCCTATACCATCGGCGGCTTCATCCACATCCTGCTGGTCGTGGCCGTGATCATGGTCCTGTTGCGCCTGATCAGCGGACGCGGACTATAGACATGCCGGCTGATGCAGGCTGACGGTGGCGGCGCGCGTGCAAACGGGCGCCGCCCTTTTGCGTACCGCTTGTGCCTGCCTTGCGCGCGATTTTCCGCGCGCTGGCAAACCGGCCCATTTTGCAGTAACGTGTGCAGGTAGTTTGCAGATAGTTCCTGGGTATGTCCCAATAACAAAACAAGGAGAAAATCCATGAAAGCATACAAAAACGGCCCTGGCGCCAAATCCCTGATCGGCATGCTGGTCCTCGCGCTGGCCGCCACGGGCTGTGCTGATATGTCCTCCACACAACGTGGCACGGCCACCGGCGCCGGCGTTGGCGCCGGCCTGGGCGCGCTGATCGGCGGCACCACGGGCGGTGGCGGCGGCGGACGTACGGCCGGCGGCGCCCTGCTCGGTGCCGCAGCCGGTGCCGTGGTCGGCAATATCTGGTCGAACCGCATGGAAAACCAGAAGCGCGCGATGGAGCAAGCCACGCAAGGCACGGGCGTGCAAGTGACGCAGACGGCCGATAACCGCCTGAAAATGGAAATCCCCAGCGATATCTCGTTCGACACCAACCGCGCCGACATCAAGGGCAACTTCCGCCCGATTCTCGACCGCTTTGCCGCGACCCTGAATGAAAACCCGAACACCACGGTCAGCATCATCGGCCACACGGACAGCACGGGCAGCGATTCGATCAACGAACCGCTGTCGGTGGAACGCGCCGCCCACACGCGCGACTACCTGTCCATGCGCGGCGTCTCGCCGACCCGCATCGTCACCGAAGGCCGCGGCGCGCGCGAGCCGATCGCCTCGAACGCCGATGCGTCGGGCCGGGCGCGCAATCGCCGCGTCGAGATCTACGTCGCCGAAATGGCTCCACGGGGGTAACACCTGACCAAACCTGCTGCGCGGCGCGCTTTGCGGCCGGCGATGCTCACCGTACTGAAGTACGGTTGCGCTTCTCGGCCACAAATCATCGCCGCTCGCGAGGTTTTGTCTGGTGTCGTGACGTTAATGCCAGTCAAATAAAAAAACCGCCAGCAAGTTTCCTTGCTGGCGGTTTTTTACATCAAGCGCTGACGATTTACTTCGACGTCGTCGCCTTGGCGCCGCTCTCGCCCTCTTTCGCCACCTTGGCGAAGTCGCCGGCCGTCACGATCGAGACGGCGGCGGGTTTCAGGTGCTCGCGCAAGCCCTGGTTCACTTGCGCCAGGGTCAGGGCGGCCACCTTGGCTTCCAGGTCCTTGTCGTAGGCCATGGTGCGGTCCTGCGCCAGGTAGCCGGCCAGTTCGCGCGCCAGGCCGGCATCCTGCGTGCGGCCCACTTCTTCCGATTGCAGCCAGCCCTTCTTCGCTTCGGCCAGTTCCTCTTGCGTGAAGCCGTCGGCCAGCACCTTGGCGATTTCTTCGCGCAGGGCCGCTTCCACCTTGCCCGTGTTTTGCGGCGCGCTGATGGCGTAGGCCATCCAGTAGCCGGCCGGCTCGCGCGACGGCACGGCCACTTGCGAACCGACGCCGTACGACAGGCCTTCCTTCTGGCGGATGCGGTCGGCCAGGCGGCTGCGCAAGGCGCCGCCGCCGAGCATGTGGTTGGCTATCAGCAAGGCCGGATAGCTGGCGGCGTCATCCTTGAGGGGAATCGGCTGGATGGCGAACAGCACGCTGTTGGCCTTGTCCGGGGTTTCCAGCGTCACTTTCTCGCCGCTGACGGCTTTGACGGCGTCGGGAATGCGCACATACGGCTGTTGCGCCTTCCAGTTGCCGTACAGGCTGGCCACTTGCGCCTTCAGCGCGGCCGCATCGAAATCGCCCACGGCGGCAAACGTGGCGTTGGCGGCGCCATAATAAGCCGCATGGAAAGCCTTCACATCGGCAACCTTGATGGCCTTCCATTGCGCCAGTTCGGCCGGCAAGGTGGCCACGTGGCGCACATGGCCTTCCGGCGTGGCGTCGAGCAGGCGGCGGAAGGCGTTCACGGCCAGCGGTTGCGGCTCGGGCAATTCCTGCTCGGCGCGGCCGACGCGCTCGCGCTGCAACTCGAGGAATTCCGTTTCGCTCAGGGCCGGCTGTTGCAGCACTTGCGCCAGCAGGTCCATGGCGGCCGGCAAGTTCTCGCGCTTGCCCGTGAGCATTGCCGTCACGCCCTCGGCGCCGCCCGCGATCGCCACCTGCATGCCCAGCTGGTCGAACTTGTCCTTCACTTCCTGGCGCGACAGCTTGTCCGTGCCGCGCGACAGCAGGTTCGCCGTGTAGCTGCCGACGGCCGCCTTGCCGCGCAGGCTGTCCTCGCTGCCGATCTGCAGTTTCAACACGACGCTGACCGTGCTGCCCTTGGTTTTCTTCGGCAGCAAGGCGCCCTTCAAGCCGTTCGGCAAGGTGAAGCGCGTCGTGCGCGCCTCGATATTATCGGGGCTGGGGTCGAACGCCTCGCCCTGCGCCACGACGGCGCGGCCCGTGTAGCCGGCCAGCTGCGGCGCCACGTCGGCATAGGCCGGCACCACCGTGCGGTCCGGCGCGTCGGTGGGGATGAAGCGTCCCAGCGTACGGTTCGACGTCTTCAGGTATTTCTCGGCCGCCGCCTGCACCTGCGCCGCCGTCAGCTTGTCGAGCTGATCGCGCTGCAGGAAGAACAGGCGCCAGTCGCCGGCCGCCAGCGATTCCGTCAGGGCGATCGTCAGGCTCGCCGTGTTCGAGGTCGCCAGTTCGATCTGCTTGTTCAGCTGCTGCTTGACGCGCGCCACTTCCGCTTCCCTGACGGGCTGCGACTTCAAGTCTTCCAGCACTTTCAGCATGGCGTCTTGCGCCGCATCGAGGTTGCCATCGACGGGCACGAGCGCGCCAAACAGGTTGTAGCCCGGCTCCAGGTTGCTCACGGAGTTGTATTCGATCTTGCTGGCCAGCTTGGTTTCCACCAGCGCCTTGTGCAGGCGGCCGGCCGGCGCGTCCGTCAGCACGTGGCCCAGCACTTCGATGGCGACGGCGTCCGGATTGCCGGACGGCGCCACGTGGTAGCCGGCGCCGACGAATTGCGTGCCGCCGCTGCGGCGCACCGTCACGGCGCGCTCGCCATCCTGCACGGGTTCGGCCGTGTAGGTCGGTTCGATCACGCGCGTCGGTTTCGGGATCTTGCCGAACAGTTCATTGATCTGCTTCAAGACCTTCGCTTCATCGAAGCGGCCCGCCACCATCAGCACGGCGTTATCTGGCTGGTAATATTTATGATAGAACGCGCGCAGGCGGGGAATGTTGACCTGCTCGATATCGGAACGGGCGCCGATGGTCGACTTGCCATAGTTGTGCCAATCGTAGGCGATGGCCTGGATGCGTTCGCTGGTGACGCCGATCGGGTCGCTCTCGCCCATCTCGAACTCGTTGCGCACCACCGTCATCTCGCCCTTCTGCGTCTTCGGATTCCACAGGTCGTTCTGGTCGATGGCCGCGTTGACCATGCGATCCGCTTCCATGGCCAGCATCTGGCGCAGGTTGTCGTCATTGGCAGGGAAGGTGGCGTAGTAATTGGTGCGGTCATACCAGGTGGTGCCGTTGAACTGGGCGCCCGTCGAGTTCAGGATCTCGACCGGGGTCTTGCTGCCCTTCTTCACGCCGAAGTTGGCGCTGGGCTTGAACAGCAAGTGCTCGAGCAAATGGGCCATGCCCGTTTCGCCATAGTTTTCATGGCGCGAACCGACCAGATAGACGATATTCGTCGTCAGCGTGGGTTTGCTGGCATCGGGAAACAGCAGCACGCGCAAGCCATTGGCCAGCCGGTATTCGGTGA
Source organism: Janthinobacterium sp. SUN118 (assembly GCF_030397695.1). Lineage (NCBI taxonomy): Bacteria > Pseudomonadati > Pseudomonadota > Betaproteobacteria > Burkholderiales > Oxalobacteraceae > Janthinobacterium > Janthinobacterium sp. SUN118. The sequence goes on from NZ_JAPUBV010000005.1 coordinate 164,156, forward strand.
TGCCTTCGACGGACGTGACTTTGACGGCGGCGCGGGCGGAGGCAGGCTGGGCGGTTTTCTGGGTCGGCGCGGCTTGCACCGGGGTGGCGGCAAAGGCCAGCGAAGGCGACAGGATGCCGGCGGCAAGCAGGAGGGCGGGAATGGGTTTCAAGGCGGAGTCCTGGTAACACTACGTTATAGACGCGCGCAAGCTGGAAGTGCCAGCGCGATGCAATACGAACGCAAGAATGCTCACGGGGCCCGCGCTGCGTCTTCGCCGCCACGTGAAATAATTGCTCTCATAATTTACGACATGCTTGTCACTTGCGCAAGCCCCTGTCATCAAGCTGCCATACGGGCGTGTTATACTCGACCGTTCCAGAACTATCTGCCTGTATATGAGACGAGCTCTCGTCCTGCTCTGCCTTTTTGTTTTCATCGCTTTACCCCAGGCGTTTGCCAGCATGGCTTACGCCAGCCCTTCCCCATTCCAGCATGCAATCGCGGCCGGCGCTACCGCCACGCCCGCCTTCGGCATCGATTGTCCGGACGCCAGCGTCCATGCGGGACTGCCCGCCGACAGCTGCGATACCGAAGAATGCGACAACGACCCCATCACGCTGTACCCGAGCTCGCGCCAGGCCGTGCCGTTTTACGCCATCATTTGGCAAGCGGGACCGGGCGCACTTGCCGAAGCGGACGTGCGGCTGGCCACCCGGCCGCCGCGCGTCCGCCACTGAATACATGCATGCAGCACCCACGCGCCCGGGGCAATTAGCCACCGGGCACGCTTTACACTGATCGACTTTACAAGGTTACACACATGGAATGGTTATTTGACCCGACAATCTGGGTCGGCCTGCTGACGCTGGTCGTACTGGAAATCGTACTGGGTATCGACAACCTGATTTTCATCGCCATCCTGGCCGAGAAACTGCCACCGCACCAGCGCGACAAGGCGCGCGTGCTGGGCCTGACCCTGGCCCTCGTCATGCGCCTGGGCCTGCTCTCGCTGATTTCCTGGCTGGTTACGCTGACCACGCCGCTGTTTTTTGTCTGGCAATTCTCGTTCTCGGGGCGCGACCTGATCCTGCTCGTGGGCGGCCTGTTCCTGCTGTTCAAGGCCACCACCGAGCTGCATGAACGGCTCGAGGGCGTCACGCACGCACAGACGGGTCCCAAGGTGTATGCCGGTTTCGGCCTGGTGGTGGCGCAGATCGTCGTGCTCGACGCCGTCTTCTCGCTCGACGCCGTAATCACGGCCGTCGGCATGGTGGAAAACCTGTACGTGATGATGGCCGCCGTCGTCATTTCCATCGTCGTCATGATGCTGGCCTCGAAGGTGCTGACGCGTTTCGTCAACGCCCACCCGACCGTCGTCGTGCTGTGCCTGAGCTTCTTGCTGATGATCGGCCTGTCGCTGGTGGCCGAAGGCCTGGGCTTCCACATTCCGAAAGGCTATCTGTACGCCGCTATCGGTTTCTCGATTGTCATCGAGTTCTTCAATCAGCTGGCGCGCCGCAACTTCCTCAAGCTGCAATCGAACGCGCCGCTGCGCGACCGTACGGCGCAAGCCGTGCTGAGCCTGCTGGGCGGGCGCAAGGGCCGCGAAGCCGTCGAAGAGCACGAAGTCAAGGAACTGCCGGACGTCTCGGCCTTCGGCGTGGAAGAGCGCAACATGGTCAGCGGCGTGCTGACCCTGGCCGAACGCTCGATCCGCTCCGTGATGACGCCGCGCGGCGACGTGTCGTGGGTCAACCTGAACGACAGCAGCGACAAGATGCTGCGCCTGCTGCGCGACACGCCGCACAGCATGATTCCCGTCTGCAATGACGACCTCGACAATGTGGTCGGCATCGCGCGCAGCAAGGACCTCATCGAGGACCTCGTCTCGCGCGGCAAGATCGATCCGGCGAATATGCGCGAAGCCATCGTCGTGCCGGAAGCGGCCGGCGTGCTGAAGGCCATGGACACCCTGAAGCGCTCGCGCGGCCAGCTGGTGCTGGTGGTCGACGAGTTCGGCACCGTGCAAGGCGTGCTCACGCCGATCGACATCCTCGAAGCCATCGCCGGCGAATTCCCCGACGAGGACGAGCAGCCCGACGTGGAAGTGCTGAGCCCCGGCCACTGGCGCATCGACGGCGCGACGGACTTGCATTACCTGGAGCAGGTATTCGAGACGGAATCGCTGGTCAGCGAAGACGGCGAGTACAACTCGCTGGCCGGCTTCCTGCTGGCGCATTTCGAGAACATGCCGGCCGTGGGCGAAGTGCTGGAACTGGACGGCTTGCGCTATGAAATCGTCGAGGCGGACGAGCGCCGCATCGCCTGCGTGGACGTGCGCCGCATCGAGCCCGATCACAGTTTGTAACACAATGGCAAGCGTGCCGCGCTTGCCATGCCGTATGCTGGGGTCTGCCTATACGGAGACCCTGCAATGAAACTATCCCTGCTACGCCTGACCCTGCTCGCCTGCGCCGCCATCGGTGCCCAGGCCAGCGCACAGACCCCCACCATCAAGCCGGGGCTGTGGCAAGTCGACAGCAAGATGGCGTCCCCTGACGCCGCCACCGACAACGCCATGTCGTTGGTGCTGCAGCAACTGGGCAACCTCCCTCCCGATCAGCGCAAACAGCTCGAAAGCATGGCCGCCAGCCGCGGCATGGCCATGCCCACCGTCGCCGCCGATGGCGCCGTGCGCGTGACGGCGTGCGTGACGCCGGAGATGGCGGCGCGCAAGCAGATTCCCACGGGCCAGCCCGGCGACTGCAAGTCGAAGAATACCGACATCGCCGGCGGCATGCAGGTGGCATTCACTTGCGCGAACCCGAAATCGAGCGGCGAAGGCAAGGTACTGTTCAGCGGCGACCAGGCCTTCAGCATGCAGCTTGCCGTGACCACCAGCGCGCGCGGCGCGCCGGAACAGGTGAATGTGACGAGCAACGGCAAGTGGCTGGGCGCCAGCTGCCCGGCCCCATCGGCCAGCGCCGCTCAGAAGCCGTGATGAAAGCCCAGGTGAAGGCGCGCTGTCATCCTGCAGCGGCCGCCTGGCGGGCGCGGCCGCTCAGAAGCCGTGACGGAAGCCCAGATTAAAGGCTGCGTCGCCGCGTCCGCTGTCGCTGGCGTTGCCCACCGTGTAGCGGGCGCCGTTCTTGTTGTGGATCTTCGCGTAGGACGCGTAGAAATCGCTGCGTTTGGATAAGGAATACGTGAGGCCGACGGCCACCTGGCTGGCGTCGCGGTTGGCCAGGTCGCGGTCGTCCTTGTGCACCCAGGACGCCAGCAGCTTGAAGCCGCCCACGGGCACGGACACGCCGAGCAAGGTGTCGCGGCTGTCCGAGGACGACATCGACAGGGCCAGCGAGCTGTAGTCATTGCTGGGATCCCACGGCGAACTGCCATAGCCCTTGTTGATGCCGATGGCGGCAAAGGCCGTCGCCACTTTCAGGTCGATATTCGCCGCGATCAGCGTATTGCGGGCCGACATGTCGATGGCGGGCGAGGTGCCGGCCGCCAGGATGAAGTTTTTCTTGCGCTGGTGCGACACGCTGAGATTCACGGCGCCGTGCGAATAGCCGAGCGTGGCGCCATACGCGCGGTTGTTGGCGCTGCTGTACGGCGACTCGCCAAAGCTGTAGATGGCGCTGGCCGACACGCCGCGCAAGGCGGGCGTCACGTACTTGACGGTATTGTCGTAGCGTTTCACGCCGTAGCCGGCCAGATTGCTGGCGCTGCCGGCCATGCCGCCCTTGAACGGGTCGGCCACGTCGGTCAGGGCCTGGTATTGCAGGTTGTACTGGCGTCCCAGGGTCAGCGCGCCGAGGCGGCCATCGAGGCCCACATAGGCCTGGCGGCCGAACAAGCGGCCCTCTTCAGACTGCCCCGTATCGTTTTCAATGCCCGTTTCCAGCGTGTAGACGGCGGCCACATCGTTGCCCAGCGCTTCGCGGCCCTGCACGCCCAGGCGCGAGCCGGAAGCGACGCCGCCCGATACCTTGGTGCTGGCGCAATTGGCCTGGCAGCCGCGCTCGGCCACGATGCCCGCGTCGAGTACGCCGTACACGACAACATTACTGGATGCCGCACTGCCGGCGCCGTCGGCAGCCTGGGCCTGTCCGCAGAAAGGCCACGGTGCCAGCCCTATCACAGCAAGCGCAAAATACGAGGTCTTCATGATAAATATCTCGGTAACGTGAAATGAAACTTCCCGGTATTGATCAGGACATGCGCTGTGTGTCACGTCCTAGTGTTACCTTATCCACGCTTTTTGGCAAGCAATCTGTGCGTTGTACAACAGAAACCCCAGCTTAGCGCCGGGAAAGCCGTCGCGCACTGACAACACGCAAGAGTGACCATGATTCCCGTTTTTGTCGCAAAATAAGGACGCAAGCGGGCCCTGCTTTAAAGCAATGTTCGGTGGCGAACGTTGCGCGATTTGACGCAGGCAGTACACTATTGGTTTTACCGACAGCGGCTCGCCCGTTTTTTCTGCATGCTAGCTATCCTCGAACGCATTGATCCCAACTCCAGCAATATCGACTTGCTGGTGGAATTGTTTAACTCACTGCGTCCCAAGCGCCCCCACGACAGCGCTACCGCGATCGCCAACGTGCGCACCCTGCGCCAGCTACTCAAAGGCAACCCCGCCCAGGCCCGCGCCCTGCATGAATACGTGCTGCGCGTGCTGGCCGCGCGCCGCCACGCCAGCCTGTACACGGATATCGGCGTGCTGTCGAACAGCGGTTTCTTCACAGAATTGAAACGCCGCATCGCCTACCGCATGCTGCCGCCCGCCCTCGGCGACGAATACCTGAACGACGCGCTCGACCAGGTGCTGTACCTGAATACCGATTACCTGTGGATCAGCAACGTGCCGGCCACGGACTGGCTGGAACTGTTCGACGTACTCACCAGCGACGACATCGAACTGGCCGTCGGCGACGGCAATATCATGCTGCCCGGCATGCTCGACGCCATCCGCACCCTGTCCTATCGCGTCTGCGCCATGGGCCTGGAGCCGGAGCTGACGCGCTTCCACAGCGAAATCGAAGTCTTCCATTCGCCCTTCATGGTGCAGAACACGGAAGTGAACGCCTACCTCGATGCCTACACGAATCTGCTGCACGGCGAGATCGAACACATCGAGGACGCGCGCCACCTGCTGGTGATGCTCGACCAGTGCGACGCCGTCATCGCCAAGATCCGCAAGAAGGCCCTGTACCAGGGCACCAGCATTCCCCTCACGTATTTGCTGGTGGCGCTGGCGCAAAGCATCGAGCGCCTGCGCAAGCTGCTGTTCCTCGTCGACACGAGCGGCGAGCTGCCGGCGTCAAGCAGCGTGGACATCGACGCCATCACGGTGGACGCCACGCAAGACTTGCTGCACCCGCAGCCGGTCAGCCGCCGCCGCGCGGGCGCCGTCGGCCTGGCGCTGGAACTGATCCAGGCGCACAACAACAAGTACAAGGTCAGCGACCTGTTTTCCGACAATATCAACTTACTCGCGCGCAATGTGACGGAAAACGCCAGCCGCACGGGCGAGCACTACATCGCGGAAAACCGCCGCGAGATGGGCGCCATGTTCCTCTCCTCGGCGGGCGCCGGCATCATCATCGGCTTCATGGCCCTGTTCAAGATACTGATGTCCTACCTGCGCTCGGCGCCGCTGGTCGAAGCGTTCATGTTCAGCATGAATTACTCGATCGGCTTCATGTTCATCCATTTGCTGCACTTCACGGTGGCCACCAAGCAACCGGCCATGACGGCCTCGCGCATCGCGGCCGGCCTGCACAGCAAGGATGGGCGCAATATCGACCTCGACAGCATGGCGGAACTGATCAACAAGGTCTTCCGCACGCAAAACATGGCCGTGCTGGGCAACCTGGCGACGGCCATTCCCACTGCGTGGCTGATCGCGCTTGGCTACAAGGCAATTACCGGGCACAACCTGGTGACGCCGGAAAAGGCCATGCACCTGCTGCACGATATCGACCCCATCGGCAGCCCCGCCATCTTCTACGCCATGATCGCCGGCGTGTGCCTGTTCGTCGCCGGCCTGATTTCGGGCTACTACGACAACCAGGCGCTGTACACGCGCTGGGCGCAGCGCATCGCGCAATTGCGCGGCCTGGGCCGCGTCATCGGCCAGGAACGGCTGCAGCGCCTGGGCCTGTACCTGGAAAACAACCTGGGCGGCCTGATGGGTAACTTCTATTTCGGTATCCTGCTCGGCTCCATCGGCACCCTGGGTTTCCTCATCGGCCTGCCGATCGATATCCGCCACATCACCTTCTCGGCGGCCAACTTCGCCACGGCGCTGGTGGGACTCGACCACAACATGAGCTGGCAACTGGCCGTCAAGTCGCTGTCGGGCATCTTCGCCATCGGCACGGCCAACCTGCTGGTCAGCTTCGGCCTGGCCCTGTGGGTAGCCCTGCGTTCGCGCCAGGTACGTTTCAAGCACGGCATGCAATTGTTGAAGATCCTCGGCAAGCGCTTCCTGAAAGCGCCCATCGTCTTCTTCTTCGGCTCGAAAAACCCGCCCCCCCTGGCATTGGCCGATGACTCGGCAAACCTGTCACCCACGACCAAGGCTCAAAAATGACCGCAAGGCGCATGCAACCCTGCCTCACCGCCCTCCTGCTGTGCTGGACCCTGGCTGCATGCGCCTCGCTGCCCAATGTCAAGAATCTCAATACCACGCTGGAACCGGTGGCCAAGCCCAAGGTGATCACGGGCAAGGGCGCCGTGCTGAACGTCAACAGCCGCGCCGCCCTGCTCAACAAGCGCTGGGCCAGGTCCGGCATGGACTTGAAGACCCAGGCCGCGCTGGAAGAGGCGGCCACGGGCGTGCCTTTGATCAAGGGCAACAAGGTGACCCTGCTGTTTGACGGCCCGCAAACGATGGACGCCATGTTCAAGGCCATCAGCGAAGCGAAGGACAGCATCAACCTGGAAACGTATATCTTCGACCAGGATCCGCTGGGCCTGAAGTTTGCCGACATGCTGATCGAAAAGCAGCAAGCGGGCGTGACGGTCAACGTCATCTACGACAGTGTGGGCACGCTCGGCGTGCCGCAGGCGTTTTTCGACCGCATGCGCGCGGCCGGCATCCACCTGGTGGCCTTCAACCCCGTCAATCCGGCCAAGCTGAAGGGCGACGACTGGAAGATCAACAACCGCGACCACCGCAAGGTGCTGATCGTCGACGGCAAGACGGCGTTTACGGGCGGCATCAATATCAGCGATACCTATGCCAAGAGCTCGCTGTTCCGCTCGAAATCGAAAGCCACCGACAAGAAAGACGTGGGCTGGCGCGATACCCACGTGAAAGTGGAAGGCCCGGCCGTGGCCGCCTTCCAGTGGCTGTTCATCCGCACCTGGGCCCAGCAAGACCAGGCCGACTTGCCGGATGCCAATTACTTCCCCACCCTGTCCGAAGTGGGCGACAAGCTGGTGCGCGTCGTGGCCAGCGAGCCGGACGGCGGCTTTGAAATCTACAAGGCGTATATCCTGGCCATCCAGGAAGCGAAGAAATCCATCCACATCACGTCCGCCTATTTCGTGCCCGACCAGCAGACGGTCGACGCCCTGATCGCGGCCGCCAAACGGGGCGTGGACGTCACCGTGGTGCTGCCCGGCGTCTCCGACAGCGGCCTGGTGTTCCATGCGGGACACGCGCTGTACGACCAGCTGCTGGCCGGCGGCATCCGCATCTTTCATCTGAAACTGGCCGTGCTGCACGCCAAGACGGCCGTCATCGACGGCGCCTGGTCGACCGTGGGCTCGACCAACATCGACATGCGCAGCTTCCTGCATAACAGCGAACTGAACGTGATCGTGCTGGGCGACAGCTTCGGCCGCGAAATGGAAAACGCCTTCCAGGAAGACTTGCGCGATTCGGAAGAGATCACCAGGGCGAAATGGGAAACCCGGCCCATCTCCGACCGCATGAAGGAGTGGGCGGCCCGCTTCATGAACTACTGGCTATAACGGCGTAGCCATCAAAAAGTCCAGGGCGTTGTTGCATTGCCTAGCCGTACTATTCGCACTGACTTCGGCAACGCGCCTGGCCCTGGCCATTTTGCCGGCCACTCCTGATGCCGCTTGCCGCCTGCCCCATTAATTCTGACTACAGCGGCCGCAAGCTGGCCCACACGCCGCCCTCGCGCGCGAACGCCTCCGTGCTGACCTTTTCAAAGTCGGCCTGCTCTTCATTCCAGCTGTAGCGCTCGACGCGGATGCAGCTGTTTTCCACGCGCAGCACATTGAACGAATTGGATTCGCCGCGACCCCGCGTGGACGTGGCCGTGCCCGCCTGCACCATCAGCGCGGCGTAGCCGGCGATCTTGTAGCGCTCGGCCGTGTTGGCCGCCACGCTGGCATGCAAATGGCCTGCCAGCAATAAATCCACGCCGCATTCGGAAAACATCTGCAGCGCCTGCGGCGCGCGATCGACCAGGTCATCGTCATCGAAATGCTCGGGCAAGTCAAACGGATGATGCGTGACGATGATGCGCGTCAACCCGGGCGGCAAGCTGCCCAGGCGCCGGCGCAGGAAATCGATCTGTTCGTGGCTGATGCGGCCATCCTTGAACGTCAGCGAGCGGGCCGTGTTGATGCCCAGCACGGCGATTTCCTCGTCGATATATTCAGGCGTCAAGTCGTCCGTCACATGGCGCCGGTACTTGACCAGCGGCGTGAGGAAACGGGAAAAGACGTTGTAGAGCGGCACGTCATGGTTGCCCGGCACCACGATCTGCGGCCCCGGCAAGCTGTCGAGAAATTGCCGTGCTTCCTGGAACTGGGCGCTGCGCGCGCGCTGCGTCAGGTCGCCCGAGACCACCACCACGTCCGGTTCCAGGCGCTCGACCAGCGCGCGCAAGGGCGCCAGCAAGGCCGCATCGACCCTGCCGAAATGCAAATCCGATAAGTGCACGAGGGTGCGCATGGGCTACTCCCTGGCCGGGGCCGTGACAGGCGTGGGTGCCGGCACCAGCACCTGCAGCGCGGCGGGATGGATACGGTAATGCAGCGGCGTGTTCATGATGGTCACCTCGCCATCGGTGGCCACGCGCAAGCGCCTGTGCCTGGTCGCAATTTCCAGGTCGGTGGCCGTCAGCACGTCAAAATCCTTGGCCTGCGACAACTTGCCGAACAGCGCATGCAAGGCCAGCTTCAGCAAGCCCAGGCGGCCGGGACGCTGCGCCACGTACAGGCTCAGCTGGCCGCCATCGAGCCGCTCGCGCTCGCCGATATTCAAGCCTTCCATCAGGTATTCATTATTGCCGATGAAGACGAAGGGCGTGCGCCGCGCATGCACGGCATCGTTGAGTTTCAATTGCACGCTGAGAAACGGATAGCGGCGCAAGGCCGCCACCAGGGCCCAGCTGAAGGCCAGCCACTTGCCGCGGCCCAGCCGGCGCTGCTGCTTTTCACGGTCGCGCACGATGTCGGGATACAGGCCGAGGCTGGAATTGTTCAGGAAGATGCGGCCATTGACCTCGCCCACGTCGACCTTGTGCGGCACGCCCTGCGCCACGTTGGCGATGGCCGCATCGAGGTCCAAGGGAATGTTCAAGTCCTTGGCAAAATGGTTCAAGGTCCCCAGCGGCAAGACGCCGAACGGCGTGCCGCTGCCGGTGACGACGGAGGCGACGGCATTGATGGTGCCGTCGCCTCCGCCGGCCACGACGACAGGCGCGCCATCGCGCAAGGCTTGCCCGGCCGTGGCGATCATCTCGGCGCCGCTGGCGGCCAGCGTGATGGCGGCATCGAGCCCCACGGCCGCAAATTTCGCTTCGAGCTGCTGCGCCCAGTCGGGCGCGTAGCCGCAACCGGCTCCCGCATTGATGATGACGGCAATCTTGGACAGGACAATTCCCCTTATTTGGTGAGCCGGATATGCCGGCGGCGGCGCAGGGTCGACACGCCGGCGATGCAGATGGCCAGCCAGCCATAGCTTTCCGCCATCGCCGCCAGCACGTCGCTCAGGTAATGCGCGCCCAGGTAAATGCGGCTGAAACCCACCAGCGCCGCCATGAAAAAGGCGCCCAGCGCGATGGCGATGCGCTTGCCCCACGCACCCGGCGCCGTCTGGCAAATCAGGTAGGCGCCCAGCAAGCCGTACAGCGCCGTCGAGGTCGCCGTGTGGCCGCTGGGGAAGCTGTACGTGCTGAGGGCCGTCTGCAGCAGGGGCTCGTCAAAGCTGGGCCGCGCGCGGACAAAAATGTACTTTAGCAGCAGGTTCAAAAACATGACGCCCGGCATGGTAATCACCAGGGTAAACAGCCAGTAGGTGGCGCCCTTTCGGTACAGATACCAGCCCAGCAAGGTGGCCAGGGTGATGGCGCCGATCACGCCATGCAGGTGCGTGACGACCAGCAGGCCAGCGGTGATCCACGGCACCGCGTGCTGGTTGAACCATTGCGCCACCTGCAGGTCGATCACCGTGATCTGCTGCATGCCCATGACGGCTTCGGCGATCTCGTGGAAGACCACGATGGCCACCAGCATCAGGGCCACGCCCACCGTCATATGCAGGCCCAGCTCGCCTTCGGGCGACAGTCTGGCCTCGACGAAGCGGCGCAGTTTCGTGGTCACGCCCATGTCATTTTTCTCTTGCAAACTGCTTACTCCTCAAATCAGGCGCGGTGATCAAAAAAACCACACCAGTAAAAAAATACTGTTTATTCATACAGTAGCTGTGTATTCATACAGTAGTTATGCTATTCTGATGACTCGTTCAACACATCTCCCTCAAAGGAATTGTCATGGCAACATTGAATAGCGGTTTTGGCTCACGGTTCGGCCTGGAATACGCCCCAAGCTCTTTCCTCGTCCGCATGGGCAAGCGCGAAATCCTCGTCTGCCGCGACTTCCGCAAGCGCTACTACACCGTCAATCCCTTGATCGAGTGCGGTACGGGCATCGAGCCGGGCTATGTTGAAGTGCTGCTGATGCGCCGCTGGTTGTTGATCTTATCTAAAGCGCATTAAATACGCCTTAAAATCGACTGCGCGGCGCGATGCGCGGCCTGCGATGCCCGCTGTCTGCAAGTACAGCTGCGTTTCCTGGCCACAACAGGCTGCCGCCCTCCACGATTTTTTCGGCGTATTCCGGGGCTTTCAACAACCTTTTGAAAGCCTCGCCCGGCCACGCCGGAGACGCCCCGGTACCGGCCAGCGGCAACGCTGGCCGACCCCTCATTACTGTGTGCGTTCCGGTGCGGCCGGGCTGGCAGGTGTATCAGCAAGTGCGCTGGCAGGTGCGCTGCCAGCAGGCGCCTCGCCAAACACATTCGCTTCATACCACAGGGTGACGAACAGCACCATCACGACGGGGCCGATGAACAGGCCCACGAGGCCCAGGGTTTCCACGCCGCCCAGGATGCCGAACAGCACGGCCAGGAAGGGCAAGCGGGTAGCGTTGCCGATCATGCCAGGCCGCACGAAATGGTCGGCCACGAACAGCACGATGGTGCCCCATGCGGCCACGCCGATGGCGGCGCCCACATTGCCCTGGAACACCAGCACGGCGGCGGCGCACAGGTAAGCCAGCGGCGCGCCAAACGGGATGATGGCCAGGATGCCGGTGGCGAACGCCCACAGGGCCGGCGACGGCAAGCCGGCGATGGCGTAGGCAATGCCGATCAGCACGCCTTCGGCCAGCCCCACCAGCACCAGGCCGTTGACGGTGGCGCGTATGGCCGTGGGAATCTTTTGCGCATAGCGGCCCCACCGTTCAGGACGCAGGAAATGGCTGCCGACGGCCGTGATCTGGCGCGTCAGCGCTTCGCCATCCTTGTAAAAGAAAAACAGGCACAGGAAGGCCAGGCCAAAGTCGACGAGGCGATGGAACACGTCCGCGCCGAGGATTTTCAGCATGTCGCGCGCGGAATGAAAACCGCCCACGGCGCTGCCCGCAAAGAAGTGGCTGAGGCCGTGCGGCTGGCTCAGGGTGGCTTGCCACCAGTCGCCGATGGCGCCGCCGGCCAGCGGAATATGCGCCACCCAGTCCGGCACGGGCAAGCCGTCGGCATTCGCATGGACGATGAAATTGGCCAGCACGGGCACTTCGCGCGCGGCCTGCGCCACGCCGAACAGCACGGGGATGATGAAGATGCAGGCAAACGCCAGGGTCAGCGCGGCGGCCGCGACGATGGTGCGCTGCCCCAGCGCCGCGCGCACGCGCAGGTACAGGGGCCAGGTGGCCACGCACAGGATGCCGGCCCACACGAGCGGCAAAAAGAACCGCTGCATGACGAACGCCGTCACGGCGATCAATGCCAGGGAAAAGCCTGCGCTGAGCATATCGCGCTGGGTATCGGTCATACCACTCCATTCGTGCCGCGCACCGGGAACGGTGACGGGGCTTGGCTACGCGCCAGTTGCGCAGGCGTAGCGTAACACGGAGATTCGCTGAGTCACACGAGTCCCAGCTCCGCCGGCTTGACGCCGGCAAACACGTGCTCGAGTTGCGCCGGCGTCAAGCCGAAGGTGCGGCGCAGCAAGCCTCCCAGCACGGCGCGGTATTCGTTCAGCACGGGCATGTCGCGGTTCTGGAACAGCGTCGCCTGCGAAATGGCCACTTGTTCGCCCGCCACCTGCCTGCCGTTGATGCCGCCGCCCAGCACCCAGAACACGCTGCCGTGGCCGTGGTCCGTGCCACGGTTGCCATTTTCGCGGAAGGTGCGGCCAAATTCGCTGACGACGACGACCACGGTCTTGCGCCAGGCGCCGCCCATTTCCTGCGCAAACGCGGCCAGGCCACGCCCCAGCTCGTCGAAGCGCCCCGCTAGGTAGCCATTCGCGCCGCCCTGCCCCACGTGCGTATCCCAGCCGCCCACGTCGACGAAGCCGAGGTTGTATTTGTCCTTCATCAAGCGGGCGATGCGCTGCGCTTCAAGCTCAAAACCCTTGGTGCTGATGGCGTTGCGGTTGGCCGCCTGCATCTCTCCCGTCAATTCCTTCGTCACGTCGTCGCGCACGACAAAGCCCGCGCTGACCGGTTGCTGCAGGGGCGTGCCCCGGTACATGGCGGCGATGATCTGGCTTTGACGCGCATCAATGCCGGACTTGCCCACAGAGCGCAGCGCCATGTTCGGCACTTGCACGCCGCCCTGTAAAATCAGCGGCAGCTGGTCCGTGAAGGCGATGGCATGGCTGGCCTTGTCGCCGTTCAGGCTTTGCGCCAGCCGGTTCAAAAAGCCCGAGCGGAAGTCGCGGCGCTGATTGATTTCTTGCCCCAGCTCTATCGTATCCTGCGTCTCGAAATGGCTGCGCGTTAAATCCGTCGTGCCGGCAAACGGGATGAAGGCCGCCTCGCCGCCTTGAAACAGCGGATAGACGGTCTCGCGCAGCGATGGATGCAGGGCCCAGTCTCCGTTCAGGGCCAGCGCGCCATTTTCCGCGCCAGGCTTCGCGATGGCGATATTCGGCCGCGCCGCATAGTAAAAATCGCTGCCGACCGGCACCAGCAAGTTGTTCGCATCATAGCCGCCGCGCAGGAACACGAACAGCAGCTTCGCATCCGTGGCGGGCGCGGCCAGCAGGCTACCCGCATGGGACAGCAGGGGCGCGGCGGCCAGGGCTTTCAACAGGTCACGACGGTTCATGGCGACTCCTTTCAGTAGTCAAAACCGCAGCGAGCGGCAGTGCCTTGTGGCCAGGAAGCGCAGCTGTGCTTTGGCACAGTGAGCATCGCAGGCCGCAAGTCGCGACGCGCAGCGGGTTTTGGCAGGCGTTTTCAACGGTGCATCATCTCTGGCGAGGACAAGAGGAAAGTATTCCACTCCTGCGGCGAGGCGGCCTGTTCCAGGGCCTGACGCGTGGCGGGGCTCAGGGTCGCTTGCAGCGACTGGTAATACAGGGCGCTGGCCAGTTGCGGAAACGCGACTTTTTCCTGCGGCTGCGGGCCATCCGTCTTGAACAGGCCGGCGCTGCCCGAACCGATGGTGCGGGCGATATCGAAGCGCGTCGTCATCTGGCCGGGGCTGGCCCAGGACGCATCGGCCAGCGGATAGCCGTCCGGCGTCTGGCGCCCGTACAGGGGCTGGCCCATGCGCGACAGCCAGTTCAGCATCGGTCCCGCATTCAGGATGGGCTTGTCGTCATAGCTGAGGCGCACGGCCGACACCACATAATGCATGGGGTCCTTGAATTTCTTCCCCAGCGACAGCCTGAATTCGGGACTGGCAAACAGGGTCTGCAGCACGTCGGCGATCATGCCGTCGCTCTGCTCGAACGTGGCGGCCATGCGCGCCACCAGCGCTTCGGGCGGATTGTCGCCGACGAAATACTGGGCCAGCTTGCCGCTGATAAAGCGCGCCGTGGCGGGGCTGCGGCTCAGGCGGTCCAGCGCTTCATCGAGCTCGGCCAGCCCCCTGCCCTTCACGGTATGCCCCAGGAATTGCTTGTCGCCGTAATCGTGGCGGTTCGGATTGAACTCGAACAAGCCGCGGCGCACGTACTGCGATTGCAGCGCCGGCTTCACTTTCGGCGCCTCCGTGCCCAGGTTCACGCCCACCCCGGTCAGGATGCGCGCCAGTTCCTGGACATCGGCCTGGCTGTAGCCGCCATTCACGCCCAGGGTATGCAGCTCCATCAGCTCGCGCGCATAATTTTCATTGATGCGCTTGACGGCATTGGCTTCATTGTCCAGATAGCGCAGCATGGCCGGATGGTGGACGGTGGCGCCCAGCAAGTCGCGGAATTTCCCCAGAGCATGCGGCGCGATGGCGTTCGCTTCGTAATCGCCGACCATGGCGCGCAAGTTGTGCTTGCCCTGGTGCACGCTGAAATGGTTGAGCCAGAACCAGCTCAGCTGCTGCTGCAACTGGTTAGTCGAATACACGTCGAGCAGCAGCGAGCGCGTGGCCGCCTCGCGCGCCAGGCGGTTCAGTTCCTGCTGATAATCCTTTTGCGCCTGCTGCTTCGCCGCGTCGTCCGGCACGGCGGCCGCATCCCTGCGCTTCTGCTCCATGGCCATGACCAGTTGGTCGAGCGGCACCTGGCTGATGCTCATGGCGTCGATCTGCGCCTGGATGGCGGGCGGCAGGCTGGCCTTGCCTGGATGCAATTGTCCCTGCAGGTAGCGCGGCCAGCCCTCCTTTTGCAGCTGGCGCACGCTGCCCGCATTCACGCCCCAGCTGGCACGCTCGAGCATGGCGATGCCTTGCGCGGCATGCTCGGGCGGGGCGACAGGCGCGGTCGCGGCGCAGCCCGCCAGCAAGAGCAGGGAAATGACGGTCGTTGGCAGCAGTCGATGGTGGAACATGGCGATCCTTCAAGCGATGTCAAGCAGAATGCATGAGGGTACGCCCAGGTTGACCTGCGCATGATTGCCATTTGCAACGAGTTGTAATGAAGCATGTATTTATGCCAAGGCTGCGCACTGTTCCCGCAAGAAATCGCGCAACTGCAGCACCAGCGGCGTCGCCTGCGCCCGGTGCATGCAGACGAGGTGCAGGGGCGTGGCTTCGCCCGCCACCTCGGGCAACAGCACCTGCAGGCGGCCGGCGGCCAGGTCGGCGGACAGGTCCAGCCGCGATTTATAGGCGATGCCCAGGCCCGCCACGGCCCAGCGGCGCACCAGGTCGGCATCGTCGGCGCTGCGGTTGCCGCGCACCTGTACCGTCACCTGCTCGCGCTGCGGCAGGCGGTAAAACGTCCAGCGGTCGTGCAAGCCATCCTCGAGCGCAAAACACAGGCAATTGTGCTGCGACAAGTCTTCCAGCGCCAGCAGGGGGCCGTGCGCGCGCAGGTAATCGGGCGAGGCGACCAGCACGCGGTCGTTGGCCGGCGCGATGGGCATGGCGATCCTCGTCGAATCGTCCTGCTGGCCATAGCGCAGGGCAATATCGACTTGCTGGCGCACCATGTCGGCCACCCGGTCGCTGACGCTGAGCTGGTACTGCAGCTTCGGATGGCGCGACTGGAACTCATCCAGCCAGCCCAGCATCAGGTTGCGGCCGAGATCGGATGGCATGGCAATTTTCAAAGTTCCGCCGAAACTGTCCTTGCCGGCCAGCAGTGCGTCATGGCCCGCGCGCAGCAGGCGCAAGGCTTCCCGCGCATGTTCGAGGTATTGCGCGCCTTCGGCCGTCAGGCTCAGCGAACGCGTCGTGCGGGCCAGCAGGCGCAGGCCCAATTCCCCTTCCAGGCGCTTGACGGCGGCGCTGGCCAGCGCGGGCGAGATGCCGAGCTCGCGCGCGGCGGCCGACAGGCTGCCCCGGTCGGCCGTGCGCACAAACACCTGCAAGTCATCGAGTCGCAGCAATTTTCAGCATTCCTTTGAAAGTGTTTCGGTACGCGCCCTCTTTTTCTCGGGCGGGAAAGCCACCATCATACGTCATCCCCTGTTCACTCTTAGTCAAGGACACCCATGAAAGCCATCGCCTACCGTCACAGCCTGCCCATCGCGGATGCCGACGCCCTGCTCGACATCGAGCTGCCCACGCCCGTCGCCACGGGCCGCGACCTGCTCGTCGCCGTGCACGCCATTTCCGTCAATCCCGTCGACACCAAGGTGCGCAAGAATCGCCAGCCGAAAGAGGGCCAGGCGGAAGTGCTGGGCTGGGATGCGGCCGGCGTCGTCACGGCCGTGGGCCCGGACGTCACCCTGTTCCAGGTCGGCGACAAGGTCTGGTATGCGGGCGCCATCAACCGCCCCGGCAGCAACAGCCAGTTCCAGCTGGTCGACGAGCGCATCGTGGGCCACATGCCGGCCAGCCTCGATTTCGCCCCCGCCGCCGCCCTGCCGCTGACGGCGATCACGGCCTGGGAATTGCTGTTCGACCGCCTGCAGATCAGCCGCGACAAGAATCTCGGCGGCAAGTCGCTGCTGGTGATCGGCGCGGCCGGCGGCGTCGGTTCCGTGCTGGTGCAGCTGGCGCGGCAGCTGACGGGAGTGACCATCATCGGCACGGCGTCGCGCCCGGAAACGACGGACTGGGTCAGGGAACTGGGCGCCCACCACGTGATCGACCACAGCCTGCCGCTGGCCGCCGAAATCACGCGCCTCGGCTTGCCGCCCGTCGACTATGTGATCAGCCTGAACCAGACCGACAAGCACTTCGAGCAGATCGTCGAGCTGATCGCGCCACAAGGCAAGTTCGCCCTGATCGACGACCCCGAGCATATCGACGTGCGCAAGTTCAAGGGCAAGAGCGTGTCCCTGCACTGGGAACTGATGTTTACCCGTTCCCTGTTCCAGACGGCCGACATGATCCAGCAACATGAATTGCTCGAGGAACTGGCGCAGCTGGTGGACGCGGGCGTCATCAAGACCACCCTGGCCGAGCGCTTCGGCACCATCAACGCGGCCAACCTGAAGCGCGCGCATGCCCTGCTGGAAAGCAACACGGCGAAAGGCAAGATTGTGCTGGAAAATTTCCAGTAATCAGGTAATCAGGATGGCCCGGAAATCGTTGACATTCGTCAAGGTCGGGCCCGTGATCACGGAGTCTCCCAGCGCCTGGAAGAAGCCGTGGCCATCGTTGTTGTCCAGGCTGTCGCGGGGATGGATGCCCAGCGCCCAGGCGCGCCGCAGGGTATCGGGGGCGAGATAAGCGCCGGCGATGTCTTCCTGGCCGTCGACGCCATCGGTATCGCCGGCCAGCGCGTGGATTCCCTCCGGCCCTTCCAGCGCGATGCCCAGCGCCAGCAAAAATTCCACGTTGCGCCCGCCGCGGCCGTTGCCGCGCACGGTCACCGTCGTTTCGCCGCCCGACAGCAAGACGCAGGGGGCGGGAAACGGCTGGCCCCGCAAGGCCGTCTGGCGCGCGATGCCGGCCATCACCGTGCCCACGTCGCGCGCCTCGCCTTCCAGGCTGTCGCCCAGTATATACGGCGTGACGCCGGCCGCGCGCGCCACGCTAGCTGCCGCTTCGAGCGCCATCTGCGGCGTGGCGATCAGGGTCGTTCGCGTGCGCGCCAGGCGCGGATCAGCGGGTTTCACGGATTCGCCACGTCCGCTCTCCAGCGCTTTTTGTATGCTGTCCGGCAAGACCAGGCCATAGCGGCGCACGATGGCCAGCGCGTCCGCGCAGCTCGTGGCGTCGCCCACCGTGGGACCGGACGCGATATCGCCTAGCTTGTCGCCGGGCACGTCCGAAATCGCCAAAGTGATGACTTGCGCCGGGTGGCAGGCGGCAGCGAGGCGCCCGCCCTTGATGGCCGACAAGTGGCGGCGCACGCAATTCATTTCGCCGATGGTCGCGCCGGACGCCAGCAGCGCGCGGTTCAGCGCTTGCTTGTCGGCCAAAGTGATGCCGTCCAGCGGCAGGGCCAGCAGGGACGAGCCGCCGCCCGAGATCAGGCACAGCACCGTGTCATCAGGCTGCAAGTTGGCCACCAGATCGAGCATGCGCCGCGCGGCCGCCATGCCGGCCGCATCCGGCACGGGATGCGATGCTTCCACAATGTCGATGCGCGCGCACGGCACAGCATAGCCGTAGCGCGTGACGACGAGGCCCGACAGCGGCCCCGGCCAGTGCTGCTCGACGGCCTGGGCCATGGCGGCAGACGCCTTGCCGGCGCCGATGACGATCAGGCGTCCCTTCGGGACGGGCGGCAGATGGGGTGGCACGCAGTGCGACGGCTGCGCCGCCTCGACGGCGGCATGGAACATGGCTTGCAGCAAGGCGCGCGGCGCTGGGGTCGTCGTCATTTTGTCTCCTCGGGGTGCGAACCCGATCATAGCAGTGCCGGCGCCGTCCGCGCCAGCGGCTGCCAGATTGCCTGGCAGCTACAATGACGGCTTGACCACATCACAGGAATACCATGAACGACGCCATCGAATGGACCAGCCTGGCCCGCACCTTCGGCCTGTTTACCGTCACGGCCGTGGCGGAACTGCTGGGCTGCTACCTGCCCATGCTGTGGCTAAGCAACAAGGGCAGCGCCTGGCTGCTGTTGCCGGCCGCCATCAGCCTGCTGATCTTCGTGTGGCTGCTGACCCTGCATCCAGCCGCCAGCGGCAGAGTCTACGCCACGTATGGCGCCATCTATATCGCCACGGCCCTGGGCTGGCTGTGGCTGGTGGACGGCATCACGCCGGCCTGGACCGACATCGCCGGCGTGGGCCTGGCCCTGGCCGGCGCCGCCGTCATTGCCATGGGACACAAGACGGCGTAAGACCCATCAGGCGGCATGGCGGCGGAAGTTCGTTTCCGCCGACCAGGCCGCACCGGCGCGCGACAGCAGCACGGCTTCGCCATCGGCCAGCCAGTCGTCGGCGTCGGCGATCTTCCACATGGCGTGCAGCAGCTTGCGGCGCAGGTCCGGGTCGCTGATTTCTTCCAGCAGGCTGTCGATCACGCCATGGCCCAGCTGGATGGCGCCATGCACGGTCGAGGTCAGCATGTCGTCGCACAGGTCTTGCAGCAGTTGCTGGAAGGCGGCAGGCTCCAGGTCGATATGCTCGAGGATCTTGCTGCTGTGCAGGGCCTGCAATTCCGAGCTGTCGAGGTTGCCATCGACGATCATCATCAGGGCCAGGATGCGTCCCGCTGCCTGGGGACTGTTTACCGAATACGTACGCATGATTCCATTCTTTCATTGTGAGTTAAGAGGCGCGCCACCGCCATGCGGGGCGCGCGGTACTGCGGTTTACTTTTTATCGCCAGGCTTGATGAACACGCTGGCCACGCAGCTGGCGACGATCAGCACGGCCACCACCAGCAACGATGCTTCGACGGGCACGTGGTACCACGGCATGATCAGCATTTTCGAGCCGATGAACACCAGCACCATCGCCAGGCCATACTTGAGCATATGGAAGCGGTCAGCCACGTCCACCAGCAGGAAGTACAGGGCCCGCAAGCCCATGATGGCGAACAGGTTCGACGTGAACACGATGAACGGATCCGTCGTGATGGCAAAGATGGCCGGGATCGAATCGACGGCGAAAATCAGGTCCGTCACCTCGATCAGGATCAGCACGAGGAACAGCGGCGTGACATAGCGCAAACCGCCCTTGGCCACGAAGAAACGTTCGCCGTGGTCGCCATCGGCCACCCGCAAGTGGCGGCGGGCAAAGCGCAGCACCGGGTTGTTCGCCACGTCCGGCTCGGCATCGGCCGCCACCAGCATGCGCATGCCGGTAATCAACAGGAAGGCGCCAAACAGGTACAGCACCCAGCTGAACTCGCTCACCACCCATGCGCCGGCCAGTATCATCACGGCACGCATGACGATGGCGCCCAGCACGCCGTAGATCAGGACCCGGCGCTGGTACTGGAGCGGCACCTGGAAGGCGCTGAAGATCAGCAGGAAGACGAAGACGTTGTCGACCGACAGCGCTTTCTCGATCAGGTAGCCGGAAAAGAATTCCAGCGCCTTCTGGTTCGCCACCTCGGCGCCGGCCGTGCCGTTCAGATACCACCACAGGCCGCCGTTGAACAGCATGGCCAGGCTGACCCATACCAGCGACCACGTGGCCGCTTCCTTGACGCCGACCTTGTGCGCCTTGTTGCCGCCGAAGACGAACAGGTCCAGCGCCAGCATCAGCAGCACGAAGACGATGAAACCGGCCCACATGGGGGCCGTGGCAATGCTTTCCAGGCCGTTCATCGTTGGCCTCCGCTACAGTCTCTGCCTGTATTCCAGCACATGGTGTTCTCCTTGCATGAATGAAGCAGTCATCATATGCCGAATCAAAACATCGAACAAATCGAATATAATTTACGAATACATCGAAAAATTCGATGTATCAATACAAGGATCCGCGATGTCCGCACTCAACTTCAAGCATTTGCGTTACTTCTGGATGGTGGCCAAGACGGGCAGCATCGCCCGCGCGGCCGAGCAGCTGCACCTGACGCCGCAGTCGATTTCCGGCCAGCTCGGCGACTTCGCCGACAGCCTGGGCGTGGAACTGTTCCGCCGCAGCGGGCGCAAGCTGGAATTGACGGACACGGGCAGGCGCATCCTCAGCCATGCGGAAGAAATCTTCAGCGCCGGCGATGAATTGCTCGAGATCGTGCGCGACCAGTCGCGCACGGCGACGACCACGTTCCGCGTCGGCTGCGCCGATTCCGTGTCGAAGCTGATCGCCTGCCGCCTCGTCGAACCGGCGCTGGGCCTGGCCGAGCCGCTGCGCATGATTTGCCGCGAGGGCCGGCTGGCCAGCCTGCTGGCGGACCTGGCCGTGCACCGGCTGGACCTGATCATCGCCGACCGCCCCATGCCGTCCCACCTGAGCGTGCGCGGCTTCAATCACCTGCTTGGCGAAAGCGGCATGACCGTGTTCGGCACGCCGGCCCTGGCCGCCACCCTGGAAGGCGGCTTCCCCCAGTGCCTGAACCGCGCCCCGCTGCTGCTGCCGGGCGAAGACTTCGCCATCTACGGCCGCCTGCTGCAGTGGCTCGGCGAAAACAATCTGCACCCGCGCATCGTCGGCGAGTTCGACGACAGCGCCATGATGCAGGCCTTCGGCCAGTCCGGCGCCGGCCTGTTCTTCGCCCCCACCGTGATCGCGCCCCAGGTGTGCGAACAGCATGGCGTGGTGGCGCTGGGCCGGGTCGACAGCCTCGTCGAACAAGTGTATGCGATCACCACGGAGCGGCGCCTGAGCCACCCGGCCACCATCGCCATCAGCCAGAGCGCGCGGCACGAACTGTTCGTGTGAGTCCTACTCGTCGCTGAGCACCACCTTGCCCGCCTGCCCGCCCCGCTCCAGCAGCGCATGGGCCTGGCGCAAGGTGGCCGCATCGATGGGCGAGAAGCGCCGCCGCACGGTGTGGCGCAGCACGCCCTCGTCGATCAGCGCCGCCACGCGGTGCAGGATGCGCTGCTGCTCCAGCATGTCGGCCGTGCCGTACAGGGGCCGCGTAAACACCATTTCCCAGTGCAGCGGCACGCTCTTGCCCTTCAGCGGCGCCGCATCGAACACAGCGTGGTCGTCGATGACGGCCAGCTTGCCGTGCGGCGCGATGAGTTCCACCAGTGCCGCGCAGTGCCGTGCCGTGTGCGACAGGGCGGCAACGTGCGCGACCGGCGCCACGTTCAATGCCGCCACCTGCGCCGGCAAGGGCAGCGTGTGGTCGATCACGTGGTGCGCCCCCATGGCGCGGCACCACTCCATGCTGTCGCCGCGCGACGCCGTGGCGATCACCGTCAGGCCCGTCAGCCGGCGCGCCAGCTGGATCAGCATGGAACCGACGCCGCCCGCGCCACCGAGCACCAGCAGGCTGCCGCGCGGCTGCCTGTCGCCAGGCGCGATGGCAAAGCGCTCGAACAGCAGCTGCCACGCCGTCAGCGCCGCCAGCGGCACGCCGGCCGCCTGGGCAAAATCCAGGGTCGCCGGCATGCGCCCCGCGATGCGCTCGTCGACCAGGTGATAGTCGGCGTTCGCGCCCGCGCGGTCGAACGAGCCCGCGTAATACACGGCCTGCCCGGGCGCGAACAGGGTCACGGCGCTGCCCACCGCATGCACGACGCCGGCCGCATCCCAGCCCAGGGTGACGACGCCGTCCGGCACCGGCACCAGCCCGGCGCGCACCTTGACATCGAGCGGGTTGACGCCGACGGCGCGCACACGCACCAGCACGTCGCGCGGGCCGGGCACGGGCATTGCGCCCGTCGTGTCGAACAGGCCATGCTCGTCGTCCACGCCGCTGCCCTTGCTGAAACCGATCATCTTCATTGCATGCTCCTGCAAATTAAAACCGCATGGTAGGCAATCGCGTCACAAAGAAAAATATGCTTCAATACGTTTCACTACTGACCAAACTGTCATGAATCATGAAGATTGAACCCAACGACAAGCTGTCCGGCGTGGCCCTGTTCGTGCAACTGGCGCAGGCGGGCAGCTTTGTCGCCGCCGCGCGCCAGGCCGGCGTCTCGCCATCGGCCGTCAGCAAGAGCCTGGCCCGCCTCGAACACCGGCTGGGCGCGCGCCTGTTCCAGCGCAGCACGCGCCAGCTGAGCCTGACGGCCGAGGGCAAGCTGTTCCTCGCGCGCAGCGAGACCATCCTGGCGGAAATGCAGGCCGCCCAGGAGGAACTGACGGGCAATCTGGCGCCGCAGGGAAGGCTGCGGCTGGGCTTGCCGGAACTGGGCGGCCTGTTCCTGCCCGCGCTGGCCGATTTCGCCGCGCGCTATCCGGCCATCGCGCTCGAGCTGGATTTTTCCGACGCGCTGGCCGATGTCGTCGGCGACGGCTTCGACGCCGTCATCCGCATTGGCGCGCCGCGCGATTCGCGCCTGGCCGCGCGCAAGCTGGGCCAGTTCCGCTCCTGCCTCGTGGCCTCCCCCGCCTACCTGGCGCGCCACGGCACGCCGCAGCATCCCCTTGAGCTGCAACAGCATGCTTGTCTGCACTACCGCTTCCGCCACAGCGGCAAGGTCGAACCATGGCAGCTGCGTCAGGACGATGGCGAGGCAGCGCCGGACTTGCCGCAGTCCATGATCTGCAACAACGTCGAAGCGCGCCGGCACTTCGCCCGGCAAGGCCTGGGCATCGCCTGGCTGCCCGACTTTTATGTGCGCAGCGCCATCGATGACGGTAGCCTGGCCGAGGTGCTGGCCGGGTACGCCATCGTCGGCCATCCGGCCCATAGTTGCTGGCTGCTGTGGCCATCCGGGCCGCACCTGGCGCCGAAGGTGCGGGCGCTCGTCGATTTCCTGGCCGCAGCGGCCATTCTGTCGCCTGCTGCCCACAAATAAGGCACGCGAAATACATTTGAACAAATACATCTATATAATGGGAGGTCTCCCCGACGCCCTGCGCGCCCCTTCCTGGACTTGCCGCAATGAAGCACTTGCACGACATCCCCTCTGCCTTCAAGCATGAATTTGCCAACCCGCGCCTGTGGTGGTCGCGCGCCGTCGTCGTCGGCATGGCCGCCATCGCGGGCCTCGTCGTCGTCGGCTTTACGTGGCTGGCGGAGGAAGCGCTCGAGCTGTTCCTGTTCTTGAATG
The DNA here is from genome assembly GCF_030397695.1 of Janthinobacterium sp. SUN118. Taxonomy (NCBI): domain Bacteria; kingdom Pseudomonadati; phylum Pseudomonadota; class Betaproteobacteria; order Burkholderiales; family Oxalobacteraceae; genus Janthinobacterium; species Janthinobacterium sp. SUN118. The sequence continues at coordinate 188,059 of NZ_JAPUBV010000005.1, forward strand.
GCAAGGCCTGGTGGTTCGCCCTGCTGTGGACGCCGGCCTGCGCCGCCCTGCTCGTCTGGCTGACGCGCCGTTACGCGATGGGGGCGGCCGGCTCCGGCATTCCGCAAGTGATGGCCACGCTGGACCCGGCCGTGGCAGCGGAGCAGCGTTCGCTGTTTGTGTCCCTGAAACTCAGCGCCGCGAAGATAGGCCTGACGGCGGGCGGCTTGCTGGGCGGACTGTCGCTGGGGCGCGAAGGGCCTTCCGTGCAGATCGCCGCCGGCGTGATGCTGGCCGCGCGCCGCTGGCTGCCGCGCCATTCCCAGGTGAGCGCCCATTCGCTGCTGGTGGCCGGCGGCGCGGCCGGCATCGCGGCCGCCTTCAATACGCCGCTGGCCGGCGTCATGTTCGCCATCGAGGAACTGTCGCGCTCGCCGGAGCAGCGCAACAGCGGCCTGATCGTGGCAGGCATCGTACTGGCTGGCATGATGGCCGTTTCCATCCACGGCAACGCCACCCATTTCGGCATCATCCATCCGGGCCCCATCGGCCTGGCGCTGGCCCTGCCCGGCTTGCTGGTGACCCTGGTGGCGGGCGTGGCCGGCGGCCTGTTCGCGCGGCTGCTGCTGGCGTCCGCCCGCGGCAACCCGCTGGGCAGGCTGTCCGCCTGGCGCACGAGCCGGCCCGTGCTGTTCGCCGCCGTCTGCGGCCTGGCTGTGGCGGCCATCGGCATCGCCAGCCACGGCGCCACGTTCGGCAGCGGCACCGTGGCCACGCGCGCCATGCTCGACGGCGCCAGCGAGGCCACGCCCGCCTTTGTTGCCTTCAAGTACGTGGCCACGTGGCTGACCGTCTGGTCGGGCGTGCCGGCCGGCATCTTCGCCCCCTCGCTGGCCATCGGCGCCGGTATCGGGCATGACATTGCGCAACTGCTGCACTACCCGCACGCGCCGGCCCTGATCGCGCTGGGCATGGTGGGTTTCCTGGCCGCCGCCACGCAGGCGCCGCTGACGGCCTTCATCATTGTCATGGAAATGGTCGACGGCCACGGCATGGTGCTGAGCCTGATGGCTTGCGCCGTCGTGGCCAGCACGGTGTCGCGCGTGCTCAGCGAGCCGCTGTACGGCGCGCTGGCGCAGCTGCAGCTGCAACGGCTGCCGCAAGCCAGCCGGGACGCTACATCGTAAACGGAAACGGCTGCAGTCCCGCCTTGCGGTCGTCGGGAGCGACCACGGCCAGCAAGGCGTTCAAGCCCTGGTTCAGGTGCGCCAGGCTGTCGGCGTCGAGCTGGCCCAGCGCGCTGGGCAGCAAGCCCCGCGCCGGCTGCGGCGCGCCGGCGATGACGGCCTGGCCCTCGGCCGTCAGGGTCAGGGTCACGACGCGCTGGTCGGGCTGGTCGCGCGCCTTGCGCACATAGCTTTTCTTCACCAGCGCGTCGACGAGGTTGCTGGCCGTCGTCTGGTGGATGGACATCTTGACGGCCAGTTCGCCCATGCGCAGGCCTGGCCGCTCCAGCAGTTCCTGCATCACCCATAATTGCGCGCCCGACACGCCGCACTGCTTCTCGATCTGCGCCGAATGCCGCTGCGCCGCGCGCATGACGACGCGCATGTTTTGCAAGGCCAGGCTTTGCGCCTTGGCCAGCGCCGATACTTCCGCTTCCACCACCATTGCCTCCAGTTATCAGATCCGGCATCGCGCCTGCTGGCGGACCGGAATCCCTACATGATACCTGCATCGGCTAGCGCGCTCCCACTTCCGCCTGGCCGACAGGCAGTAACTGCCCAGCCTGCCAAGCCTGCTCCTGCACCAGCCTGCCATTCCTGTCCCAGTGGCGCTCGATGCCGTGCTTCTTGCCGTGTTCATAGGGCACGATCTGCTGCAGGCTGCCATCGGTGTGCCAGATTTGCAGCAGGCCGTGGCGCTGGCCCGCGACAAACGGGGTCACGCTGGCGCGCACGCCGTTTGCATGCCAATCGGTCGTATCGCCGTGGTCGCGCCCCTGTGCGTCTTTCTGCCACGCAAAATTGGGCCGGCCATTCGGGGCCCATGTTTGCAAGCTGAGCACGGCGCCCTTCCGGTACAGCGTTTTGTTCGACACGACGCCATTGTCATGGCTTTCAAACGACCAGCCGTCGGGCTGGTCGTGCACCCAGACGGTCATCGCCAGCACGCTGCCGTCCTGGGCATACCGGACAAACTCGCCCTCGCGCTTGCCATCGACGAAGCGTCCGCGCCGGTGTAGCTTGCCGTCCGCATAAAACAATTCCTGCACGCCATGCATCTTGCCATTGCGTTGATACGAGCGGCTGCTGACGGCCCCATTCGCGCCATACGACACATGCTCGCCATCGGCCATCTCGTCGCCGTGATACAGCGTGCGGTTCATCAGCTGGCCATTCTCGTGATACGTTTCCGAGATGCTGTCGCGCCCGTTCGGCAGCGGCGTGACCTTTTGCTGCACCTGGCCATTCTCGAAGTACACGCAGCCGCCGAGCAGCTCCTCGCCCTGGGCATTGAAGTAGGTCTCGCGCAGCAGCTGGCCACTCTCGTAGTAATACTTGCGAAAACGCACGAACTTGATCTGGCTCAGGTCCAGGTCGGTGGCATAGGTTTCAAAGGCCGGCACGCCCGGCGTGTCGGGAAATTCGAGCCGCACATGCCAGGCGCCCAGCGCCTCGTCGCGCACGGGCGGCGTGCGCAGCGCGTACGCGGCGCGGCGCTGATTACTCGGTACGAAATTTTCATCCAGATACATGGTCTGTTCTTCCTCTTGCGCCTGATCGGACGCCGTCGCCGGCAATGCTGTCTGCGCCTGCCCCATCAACGGCAAGGCCGTGCTCATGCCCAGCGCGGCGGCCAGCAGCCAGCGCATCGTCTGTCGGTTCTTCATGTTGCTCCATTACTCATATTGCCTTGCGGCTGCCATCATAAAGGCAAGCGCCGTTCGCCACGGGCACGATTGCCGCTCCCGACAAAAAAAAGCCGGAACCGACCTGCTGGTCCGGTTCCGGCCTCGGGACTGGCTGGCGCGGCAGGCGCGCCGCCCGTCAAGCCACGCCGTCCTTGACGGGCGACAACTGGCTCGCATGCAGGCGCGCATACGCGCCGCCCTGCTGCAGCAAGGCCGCATGGCTGCCCGATTCCACCAGCCGCCCGCCCTGCATGACGACGATGCGGTCGGCGCTTTCGATGGTCGACAATCGGTGGGCGATGACGATGGTGGTACGGTTGCGCATCAGCACTTCCAGCGCCGCCTGCACCGAACGTTCCGACTCCGTGTCCAGCGCGCTGGTGGCCTCGTCGAGCAGCAAGATGGGCGCATCCTTGTACAGCGCGCGCGCGATCGCCAGGCGCTGGCGCTGTCCGCCCGACAGGCGCGAACCGTTCTGGCCCGCCTGCGTGGCGTAGCCTTGCGGCAGCTGCATGATGAAGTCGTGCGCATAGGCGGCGCGCGCCGACGCTTCGATCCTGTCCTGGTCCGGCGCCGGGTCGCCATAGGCGATATTCGCCGCCATCGTGTCGTTGAACAGGATCACGTCCTGGCTGACGAGGGCGAACTGGCGCCGCAGGGCCAGCAAGGCGTAGTCGCGCAAGTCGACGCCGTCGAGCAGGATCTGGCCGCCGCTGACGTCATAGAAGCGCGGCAGCAGGCCCAGCAAGGTGGTCTTGCCGCCGCCCGAGCCGCCCACCAGGGCCACCGTTTCGCCAGCGCGGATATCGAGCGAGATATTGCTCAGGGCCGTGGGCGCATCGGGATCGTCGCTGTTGTAGCGGAAGTCCACGTTCCGCAGCGCCAGGTTGCCCTGCACCGTGGCCGGCGCGATGCTGCCCGGGTCCGGTTCCAGCGGCGTGTCGATCAGGCTGAACACGGATTCGGCCGCCGCCAGGCCACGCTGCAGCGGCTCATTGATCTTGGTCAAGTTCTTGATCGGCGACTGCATCGCCATCAGCGCGCCCATGAAGGCGACGAAGGCGCCCGGCGTGATGGCGCCGCTTTGCGCGCGCAGCATGGCGAAATAAATCACGGAGGACAGGGTAATGCCGACCAGCATCATGATGAAGCCGGAATTCATGGCCGAGGTGGCCGCGTGCTTGACGGCCAACTGGCGGTTGCGCTTGACAACGTCGACGAAGCGCGCCTGCTCATAATCCTGCCCGCCGAATATTTTCACGACGCGCTGGCCGCCGATGCTTTCGTCGAGCACGGAAGTCAGCTCGCCCACGGCTTGCTGCGAACTCTTGCTCAGGTGGCGCATGCGCCGTCCCGCCAGGGTCACCACCAGGGCCACGATGGGCATCGACGCCATGCAGAACAGGGCCAGCTTGACGTCTATGCTGAACAGCAAGATCAGGTAGCCGATGGTGGCGACGGAATCGCGCACCATCACGTTGAGCACGTTCAAGCCCGCCTGCGACACCTGGCTGGCGTCGAAGGCCACGCGCGACTGCGTCAGGCTGGTGGTGGTGGTGTCGAAAAAGCGGCTGGGCAGGCGCATGATGGTGGCGAACATCTTTTCGCGCAGGTCGGCCTGCACCCGGCTCGATAGCCATACGGAACCGTAATCGCCGGCAAAGCTCGACACCATGCGCAGCACGGCCAGGCCCAGGATGGTGGCGGGTATCACCCAGATATCCACCTGCCCCGCCTGTGCCGGCAGGAAGCGGTCGACCCAGCCCTGCAACATGCCCATCACGCCGGACACGGGCGCCACCTGTGCACTGGCCGTGTCGCGCATGGCGTCGACGACGTTTTGCAATTGCCGGATCAATAACACATCGGTGGCGGACGCCACGCCCACGGCCAGCAGGGTGCCGGCTACGATGGCGCCATAGCGGCGGAACTGGCTGGCCAGGCGGAAAAACAGGAGGCGACTTTGCTGCATGCGGGGGAAAGATGAAGGTAAAACGTGATTCTAACCGCTGTGTAGCTTGCCTATGAGAAAGTCGCCGCCCTGCCGGGAAAATACACGGCAGGGTGTGGCGCAATCAAAACAAGGGCATCAGACCTTCGCCACTTTCCACGCCTCGGTGCCGCTCTTGCACACTTTCAGCTTCAGGGTCTGTTCCTGGCCCTTGGCGCTCAAGGCTACCTGCACCTTGCGGCATACCTGGGCATCGGTCTTTTCCGTGTCGCTGGCCGTGATGTCGGCGCGGATGCGCACGGAATTGCGCAAGCCTTCATTGCTCCATGGCGTCGTTTCGCCATCCTTTTTCTCGTTCAGCACGGCCGTCACGGCCTTGACGAACACGGGCTTGTCATTCTTGTTCAGATACGCCATCGGCGTGTCGGCGAGAAAGCCCAGGCCGACGGCCGAGGCGCCGGCGCTGACGACGACGCTGCCGACGATCAGGGCGGACAGCAGTTTTTTGGTAGGGATACGCATCGGAAGACTCCTGTGGGGTGACTGGTCAATAATTGGCGATTGTACCGGCAACGGCAGCTTAACCGGGATCCGCAGGCGAAACACCCATCTTCAACAGGGCGTCGATGGCGGGCACGAAATAGATGGCCGACGACAGCGCCGTGGAAAAATCGAGCAGCCGGTCCGTCCTGGCGACGCCGTCGTCGCCGACGCCATACATTTGCCGCAACATGCCCATGGTCACCGTGATGTCCTTGCAAAAACCGACAAACATGATGCCCGCTTCCGTGGCATTGCCGTAATTGGCATTGCGGCGCACGATATCGACTTCCTCGCCGTTGCGCCGGAACTGGTTGCGCCCCACATGGCTATCCTCGGGCTGCGGCGACAATTCGTGGCTGCCGGCCTTGGTGCGGCCCCACACCTGTTCGGCCGCGTGCACGGGCAAGGCGCGCAGGCGCTCCACGTCCATCCGCCATTTCTGGAGCAGCACGGTGGAACCGCCCGCCCCCTGGTCGCCGTCGGCAATGATGGCCACGCCATTGGCGCGAAACGGATTCGGATTGGCGACGCCGTCGGCAAAGCCGTCGAACGTCACATTGTTATGGTACGGGAAACACACCTGCTCGCTGGCCAGGTCGGCGTAAGGACCGAGCAACGTCACGGCCGCGCGCATGCTGTCATACAGGGTGGCCGCGTTCGATTGCGTGATCCACACCCACAGGTCGTGCTGGGTGGCGGGCGCGCGCATGCCGTTGATGCCGACGAGATCGTCGGCAAACGAGTGCAGATTGTCCGGCAGGCAGGCCGCGGACGCGGCGCGCCACAGCTCGGGCTTGAATCCCAGCACGATGTTGGCCGTGCCGCCCGTCAATTGATGATGGCGGTTCAGGGTGGGGTCGGCGATGCCCGTCGTGCCCGCGTCCCACAAGGCGCCCAGGGCCTTGAACAAGGATCCCATGGCGACGCCCGCCTTCAGCGTGAACTGCAAATGCACTTCGTCGCGCGCGACGATGGACAACATGCTCTGTGGAATAGCCATGGCCAGTGTTTCCCTTTCATTCTGTCTATCGATCTTAAACCAGGAAGCGGCAAATGCCCGTTTCATTTCGGCAACATGCGATGCCATGCAGCCGCCTCACCCCCGCCAGCGTCGACAAAAAGCCATTCCCGGCCATGATTTGGCAGATAATGCAATGACGTAGAGCAAGAATACAAACACGGATACCACTGCATGAAACTGTATGAAAAGCTCGTTGGCGACATCGAACAACTGGTGGCCAAGGGCGTGCTGCTGCCCGGCGTACGCATTCCCTCGGTGCGCCAGACCAGCCAGCAGCACAAGCTGAGCATCACCACCGTGCTGCGCGCCTACGTCAAGCTGGAAAGCATGGGCGTGATCGAAAGCCGGCCCCAGTCCGGCTACTTCGTGCGCCAGCGCGCCAGCGACGCGGCCACGCCGGCCATGTGCATGCAGGCGTCGCATCCCAGCCCCGTGCCGGCCGAAGTGCACGTCAGCCGCCTGGTGCTGTCGACGCTGCGCTCGATCGGCCTGAACGACGCCATCCCGCTCGGTTCACCCTACCCCGACCCGTCGCTGTTTCCCTGGGAACGCATCAACCAGTATGCGGGCAGCGTGGCGCGCCGCAACCGCGCCTGGAGCGTGACGGACGACCTGCCGCCGGGCAACCCGCAACTGATACGCGAAATCGCCCGCCGCTACCTGGAAAACGGCCTGGCCGTCGATCCGGATGAAATCATCGTCACCGTGGGCGCCACGGAAGCGATCAACCTGTGCCTGCAAGCCGTGGCCAGGCCGGGCGACACCATCGCCGTCGAGTCGCCCACCTTCTATGCCATGCTGATGGCCGTCGAGCGGCTGGGCATGAAAGTGGTGGAAGTGTCCACCGACCCGTATGAAGGCATCAGCATCGAGGCGCTGGCCGACATCATGGCCCAGCAGCCGATCGCCGCCGTCATGGTGATGCCGAACTTCCAGAACCCGCTCGGTTTCCAGATGTCCGACCAGCGCAAGCTGGCCCTGTACCAGCTGCTGGAGCGGCACGACGTGCCCGCCATCGAGAACGGCGTCTACAACGAACTGTATTTCGGCGACGCCCACCCCTCGTCGCTGAAATCGTTCGACCGCAAGGGCCTGGTGCTGCACTGCGCCTCGTTTTCCAAGAGCCTGAGCGCGGCGCACCGCGTGGGCTGGGCGCTGGCCGGACGCTACCGCGGCAAGGTCGAGGAACTGAAATTCCTCAACACGCTGACCACCTCGTCGTTTCCGCAGCTGGCCATCGCCGAATACCTGCAAAACGATGGCTACGAACAGCACCTGCGCCGCGTGCGCAAGGCCTATGCCCAGCAGGCGCGCATCATGGCGGCCGCCGTGCAGCGCTTCTTTCCTGCCGGTACCAAGATCTCGCACCCGCAGGGCGGCTATGTGCTGTGGGTGGAATTGCCCGGTAATGTGGATTCCATGCAACTGTACCGGCGCGCGCTGGAATGCCGGATCACGGTGGGGCCGGGCCGCATGTTTTCCGTCAGTCATGCCTACAAGCATTGCATCCGCCTCAATTACAGCTATCCGTGGAGCGTGGGCGTCGAGCAAGCGATCATCCTGCTGGGCAAGCTCATCACCGAATTCCTGTAGCCGTTCCCGCGCCGTCAGCCGCCCACCAGCGACATGCGCACGGTGCGATACTGCTTGCGCTCGCCGAGCTGGGCCAGGGCGCCGCGCACTTCCGAATAGCGGTCGCCGCGGCGCTGCCAGTGCTGGCGCAGCACGGCTTCCAGCCCTGGTGCGGAGTCAAGCTGGGGCCGCAGGTCGACGCCATCGTGGGCGAACAGGCACAGGAACATCTTGCCGTCCGACGATACGCGCACCCTGCTGCAATCGCCGCAGAACGGCTGCGACACGCTGGAAATGAAACCCACTTCGCCGCCGCCGTCGCGGTAGTGAAAGCGGCTGGCCGTCTCGTGCGACACGGGTTTGCCGTCCGCCTGCGCGAGCAGCGGGAACTCGGCTTCGATCAGCGCGCGCGCCTCGTCCGAAGTGACGACATGCGTGCGCGACCAGGCACCGATGCCGCCCACATCCATGAATTCGATCAGGCGCAGCACCACGCCCGTATGGCGGAAATGGCGCGCCAGCGGCAGGATCTGGCTGTCGTTGACGCCTTTTTGCACGACCATGTTGACCTTCACGGGGTTCAGGCCCACGGCTTGCGCTGCCTCAATACCGTGCAGCACTTTCTCGACGGGAAAATCGACGCCGTTCATGCGCTGGAAAATGCCATTGTCCAGGCTATCGAGGCTGACCGTGACGCGCGCCAGACCCGCATCCTTGAGCGCGCGCGCCTTGGCCGCCAGCAAGCTGCCATTCGTCGTCAGCGCCACCGTCACGGCGCGGCCATCCGGCGTGGCCAGGCGCGCCAGGCGTTCGATCAGCTGCTCGAGGTTCTTGCGCAACAACGGCTCGCCGCCCGTGATGCGGATCTTGTCCACGCCGAGGCGCACGAAGGCGCGCGCCATGGTCTCGATCTGTGCGAAGGACAGGCGTTCGCTCGATGGCAGGAAGGGATAGTCGCTGGGGTACAGCTCGGCCGGCATGCAATAGGTGCAGCGAAAATTGCACTGGTCGATCACGGAAATGCGCAAGTCCGTCAATGGGCGGCCCAGCATGTCCACGCACGGTTCAAACGGTGCATGGACCGGCCCTGCGGCAAACTCGTCGGCGGCCAGCGGCATGCCGGGCTGCCAGATCGCCTGTTGCGGATACCATATGGTGTTCATTTGTGCCCCCTGCTTATTCAATCGTCAGCGTCCAGCATAAGGCCGATGGCGATCCATCAGGAGGTACAGTCCGGCACTCGGCGATAGAGTACAGACGCGCCGGATGGGGCCGCTATGGCGCGGGCGGCGCGGCAAATACCGTGGCGCACAGTTGCGCGCCCGCCGCGCTCAGGGAAGCGCTGCCGCCGCCATGCTCGGCCGTGGCCACCACCGCCAGTCCCGCGCTGGACAGTGCATTGAGCTGGCGCAACAATGTGCTCATCTGTACTCCCGCCCGCTTGGCCAGCTTGGCCAGCGACCACGGCTTTTCCGGCGCGTCCTGGCGCGCTTGCCACAACAGCGCCAGCAACGCCACCAGCGCCTCGTCGATTCCCGCATTTTCCTGTTGCATCTTCTTCCTCGCGCAAGACCGGGCGCGCACGCTGCACTGCCCTCGCCTGCATCATAAATCAGGGACAGTGCCGGCGCGACGCAAATCGCCCGCGCCCCATCTGTACTCTGTTTTTTTGCCCGGAACTGTGCGCCTACGGGGCAGCGCGCCGCCCCTACCATGTGACTGTCCCATCGCATATCACCAGGAGAGTCATCATGAGCAAGCCAAAGTCCGACGCGCGCATCGCGCCCTACACCCATGCCGCGGCCGGCTGGGGTGCCCTCAAGTACGTGGCCATCAACCTGTTCAAGGAAAAAGTCAGCGCGGGCAACTACCGCTCGCTGTTCGAGCAAAACCAGCCCGATGGTTTCGACTGTCCCGGCTGCGCCTGGCCCGACCGCGAACACGCGTCGACGTTCGAATTCTGCGAAAACGGCGTCAAGGCCGTGGCCGCCGAATCGACGAGCAAGCGCGTGCGCCCCGAGTTCTTCCAGGAGCACACCGTCACGCAGCTGATGGAACAGTCGGACTATGCGCTGGAACAACATGGCCGCCTGACGGACCCCATGGTGTACGACGCTGCCAGCGACAAATACCAGGCCATTGCCTGGGACGATGCCTTTGCCCTGGTGGCGCACCACCTGCACGCGCTGGACGACCCCAACCAGGCCGCCTTCTACACGTCGGGGCGCGCCAGCAACGAGGCGGCCTTCCTGTATCAACTCTTCGTGCGCGCCTACGGCACGAATAACTTCCCCGATTGCTCCAACCTGTGCCACGAAGCGACGAGCCGCGGCTTGCCGGAAACGGTGGGCATCGGCAAGGGCACGGTGCTGCTCGACGATTTCGAGCATGCGGACACCCTGCTGCTGTTCGGCCAGAACCCGGCCACCAACCACCCGCGCATGCTGGGCGAGCTGCGCGAAGCGTCGCGCCGCGGCGCCGTCATCGTTTCCATCAATCCGCTGCACGAGCGGGGCCTGGAGCGCTTCACGAGCCCGCAGCATCCGCTGGAAATGCTGACGGGCGGCAGCACGAACATTTGCTCGCTGTTCATCTGCCCCACCCTGGGCGGCGACTTCGCGCTGATCAAGGCCATGGCCAAGCGCGTGATCGAGCTCGATGACGACGCCGTCGCCCACGGCCAGGAGCGCGTGCTCGACTGCGCTTTCATCGCCGAGCACACGAGCGGCTTCGACGCCTTTGCCGCCGACCTGCGCGCCGAAAGCTGGGACTTGCTGCTGGCCGAATCGGGCGTGGCGCGCGACAAGATCGAGGAATTGACGCAGATCTATGTGAAGGGCAAGGCCGTCATCGCCACCTGGGGCATGGGCGTGACGCAGCACAAGAATTCGCTGGCCACCGTGCAAATCCTGTCGAACTTGATGATGATGCGCGGCAATATCGGCAAGCGCGGCGCGGGACTGTGCCCCGTGCGCGGCCATTCGAACGTGCAGGGCGACCGCACCATGGGCATCGAGGAACAGCCGACCAAGGAATTCCTCGACCGCCTGGGCCTCGTCTTCAACTTCGAACCGCCGCGCCACCACGGCTACGACGCCGTCGGCACCATCGAGGCGATGCTGGAAAAGAAAGTCAAAGTGTTCGTCGCGCTCGGCGGCAATTTCTCGATGGCCACGCCGGACACGCCGCGCACCTGGGATGCGCTGCGCTCGTGCGACCTGACCGTGCACATCGCCACCAAGCTCAACCGCAGCCACCTCGTGCACGGCAAGGATGCGCTGATTTTGCCCACCCTGGGCCGCACGGAAATCGACGTGCAGGCGGGCGTGGCGCAGGGCGTCACGGTGGAAGATTCGATGAGCATGGTGCACATCTCGTTCGGCATGAACCAGCCCGCCTCGCCCAATTTGCGCTCGGAAATCGCCATCGTGGCCGGCATGGCGCAAGCGACCCTGGGCAGCGCGAAGATCGACTGGCTGCGCTACTCGGGCAACTATGCGCTGCTGCGCGATTCCATCGAACAGGTCTTCGACGACTTTTTCGACTACAACTTGCGCGTGGCAAAGCCCGGCGGCTTCCACCTGGAAATCGCCTCGCGCGAACGCGTGTGGAAGACGGCCAGCGGCAAGGCGCAATTCCTCGTCAACGCCGTGGAACAGGACACGCCGATCCACCGTGCGCGCCAGCAATATGGCGAGCGCCTGATGGTGCTGATGACCACGCGCTCGCACGACCAGTACAACACGACGATCTACGCCATGGACGACCGCTACCGCGGCGTGTTCGGCCAGCGCCGCGTGGTCTTCATCAACAAGGACGACCTGACCATGCTGGGCTTTGCGGCCGGCGACTGGGTCGACCTGATCGGCGTGTGGCATGACGGCATAGCACGCCGGGCCGACCGCTTCCTGCTGGTCGAGTACGACATCCCGCGCGGCTGCATCGGCGCCTACTACCCGGAAACCAATCCGCTGGTGCCGCTCGACAGCGTGGGCCACGGTTCGCGCACGCCGACCTTCAAATCCATCCCCGTGCTGCTGGCGCCTTCGGCCGCCATCAGCTGAACAGGAGATCGCCATGTGCGGTTTCGATACGCTGGACCTGTCGCGCGCGCAATTCGCGATGACGGCCATCTTCCACATCCTGTGGCCCATATTGACGATCAGCCTGTCGCTGTTCCTGTTCGTCGTCGAGGCGCTGTGGCTGCGCACCAGCGGCCCTGTGTACTACCGCCACGCGCGCTTCTGGAGCAAGCTGCTGGTGCTGAACTTTGCCGTCGGCGTCGTCAGCGGCATCCCCCTGGAATTCCAGTTCGGCACCAACTGGGCGCCGTTTTCGCACCACTCGGGCCAGTTCATCGGCAACATCCTCGGCTTCGAGGGCGCCATGGCCTTCATGCTGGAAGCGGGCTTCATCGGCATCATGATGTTCGGCTGGGGCCGCGTACCGAAGGGCGTGCACCTGTTTGCCACCGGCATGGTGGCGCTCGGTTCCAGCATTTCCTCGTTCTGGATCATGGTCGCCAATTCCTGGATGCAGACGCCGGCCGGCGTGCGCGTGGTCGACGGCAAGATCATCGTCACCGATTACGTGGCCGCCATCTTCAACCCGGACATGGCCTGGGCCGTGGGCCACATGTGGGTGGCCGCCGTGGAAACGGGCTTGTTCGTCATCGCCGGCATTTCCGCCTGGTATATGTTCAAGCGCCGCGAACCGGCCTTCTTCGCCCGCTCGTTCAAGCTGGCCCTGATGTTGCTGCTCGTCATCGCGCCGCTGCAGGTGTGGCTGGGCGACTCCAGCGGCGTCGACGTCTTCCAGACCCAGCCCGCCAAGGGCGCGGCCATCGAAGGCCACTGGCACACGAACCGCGATGGCGAGGGCGCGGCCTGGTCGCTGCTGGCCTGGCCCAACCAGGCGGAGCAAAAGAACGACTGGTCGCTGGAAGTGCCCGGCATGCTCAGCGTGATCGCCACGCATAGCGCCACGGGCAAGATCACGGGCCTGGCCGACATCACCCGCGCAGACCAGCCGCCCATGCTGCCGCTGCTGTACTACGCGTTCCGCGCCATGGCCGGCATCGGCATGTGGTTCGTGCTGCTGGCGTTCTGGACGGTAGTGGTGTGGCGCAAGGCGGGCGGACGGGTGGAAGCATTTTTGCGCAACCGCAAGCTGCTGCTGGCCTGGGTACTGACCATCCCGCTGCCCTACATCGCCGTCGAATGCGGCTGGATCGTGCGCGAAGTGGGACGCCAGCCGTGGGTCGTCTACGGTCTGCTGCGCACGCGCGACGCCGTCTCGGACGTGGCCGCCCCCGCCGTGGCCGGCAGCATGCTGATGTTCTGCGTGTTTTACCTGGTGCTGTTCGTCACCTTCTTTGTGTTCGCCAAGAAATGGCTGCGCAAGGGCCCCGACGTGACGCTGCCGCCGCCGGATGCCGCCCATGCCGTCGGCGCCCTGCTGAAGACCACGTACTGAGATGCGCCCCCATCAACCAAGGAGTGTGTAATGGATATGAATTCTCAAGCCACGCTGGGCAATGCCTGGTTCGGCCTCATCGGCCTGATGCTGGTGTTTTACGTCGTCACGGACGGCTTCGACCTGGGCGTGGGCATCCTCAGCCTGTTCACGCGCCGCGAGCAGGAACGCAACCTGATCTTCCAGTCGATCGAACACGTGTGGGACGCCAACGAAACCTGGCTGGTGGTGGTGGGCGGCGCCCTGTTCGGCGCCTTTCCCGGCGCCTACGCCACCTTGCTCGAGGCACTGTACATCCCCATCATGCTGCTGATCGCCAGCCTGATCCTGCGCGGCGCCTCGATCGAATTTCGCCATGCGGCCGGCAACAAGCGGCTGTGGGACCTCGCCTTTGGCGTGGGCAGCCTGCTGGCGGCCGTGGCGCAGGGCGTGGTGCTGGGCGAAGTCATCACGGGCTTGCAGCCGGGCTGGCTGAGCGGCATCTTCACGGCGTGCACGGCGGCGGGCGTGGTGGCCGGCAATTGCCTGCTGGGCAGCACGTATCTGATCAAGAAGACGGGCGGCCAGCTGGAAGCGGCGGCGCGCCGCTACGCGACGGCCAGCGTGCTGGCCACGGTGGCGGCGGCCATCGTGCTGTCGGCCGGCACCATGGTCTTCAGCGCCATCGGCCATGAACGCTGGGCGCAGCCGGGCGTGTTCGGCGTGCTGCTGTCGCTGGCCGCCGTCGCCGCCAGCGCCTTTATTTACATCCTGTGGGCCGTGCACGTGAATGGCGTACGCGGGCCGTTCCGCGGCGCCATCGTGCTGTTCCTGTCTTCGTTCGCGGGCCTGGCCATCAGCTTCTTCCCCGACCTGGTGCCGGGCAAGCTGACGATTGCGGCCGCCGCGTCCGATGAACCGACCCTGATCTTCATGCTGATCGGCATGGGTTCCATGCTGCCGATCATGATCGGCTACAACCTGTTCCAATACTACGTCTTCGAGGGCAAAGTCGTGCCCCGCAAGCATTGAGCGATATCACATCATGATCATCCGGCCCACCACCAACTGGTTCCGCATGCTGTTCGTCTGGGATGGCTCGGTGCTGCAAACCATCATTCCGCAGTTGCTGCTGATGCTGGTGATCAGTTCGCTTGCCCTGCTGACGGACGGTCGCATCTTCGGCGTCAAGATTCCGCTCGACACGGCGCCCTTTCCCATGGTCGGCATCAGCCTGGCGATCTTCCTCGGCTTTCGCAACAACGCCAGCTATGCGCGCTTCGCCGAGGCGCGGCATATCTGGGGGCAATTGCTGATCGCCGCGCGGGCCCTCGCTTCGCAGGCGATCACGTATCTGCCACGGCAAACGAGCGGCCTCGACCACGAGTTGCTGCTGAACCGGCTGATCGCCTTCGTCTACGCGCTCAAGCACCAGCTGCGCCAGACGGACCCGCAGCACGACCTGGCGCGCTACCTGCCGGCCGAGGAAGTGCAGCGGCTGCAAGGCATGCAATACCAGCCCGTCGCCGTGCTGCATGCGGTGCGCGCCATGCTGCACGAAGCCGTGCAGCGCCAGCCGGGCCAGCCGCAGCTGCTGTGGATGCTCGACACCCAGCTCAACGACCTGGCCGCCACCGTGGCCGGCTGCGAGCGCATCAAGAACACGCCGATACCGTATCCGTATGGCGTGCTGGTGCACCGCACCGTGTACATGTACTGCTTTTTACTGCCGCTGGGCCTGGTGGACGCCATCGGCGTGGCCACGCCCCTCATTTCCGTCTTTGTCGCCTACACCCTGTTTGCGCTGGAAGCCATCGCGCAGCAGATCGCCGAACCGTTCGGCCTGGCGCCCAACTGCCTGGCCCTCAACGCCATGACGCGCGAAACGGAACGCTCCTTGCGGGAACTCAACGGCGACGCCCTGCCGCCGTCGCTGCGGCCCTGCCCACGCTATCAGATCGATTAACGGGAGAACAGTATGGAATGCGACATCACCACCACCGAGCGCGACGGTTACCTGGAAGTGCCCATCGTGCGCCATCAGGGAGGCGTGGCCACGGCCGGCCGCGACGTAGTGGCCGAGGAATATCCTGTGGCCCTCGTCTACAACGGCATCGCCCACGCCGTGATGATGGCGACGCCGCGCGACCTCGAGGAATTCGCCGTCGGCTTTACCTTGACCGAAGGCATCGTCGGCAGCGTGCGCGACATCTACGACCTCGATGTGTGTTGCGGCGAGGACAGCGCGGAAGTGCGGCTGACCATTGCGCAGCCGGATTTGATCAAGCTCAAGGGACGCCGCCGCGCGCTGGCCGGGCGCACCGGCTGCGGCGTGTGCGGCATCGAAAGCCTGGCCCTGCTGGACCTGGTGCCGGAAAAGATCACGCGGCCCCTGCCGCCGCTGGTCGCCAGCAGCGCCATCATCGGGCGCGCCGCGCGCGAGCTGCTGCCCTGCCAGGAGCTGATGCACAAGACGGGCGGCGTGCATGCGGCCGCCTGGTGCACGGCCGAGGGCGCCATCGTGAAGGTGTTCGAGGACGTGGGCCGGCATAACGGCCTGGACAAGCTGATCGGTTACCTGGCCCTGCACCGCATCGCCATGCATGACGGCTTCGTTTTCCTGTCGAGCCGCGCCAGCTATGAACTGGTGCGCAAGTCGGCGCGCATGCATATCCCGCTCGTCGCCACCATCTCGGCGCCCACCTCGCTGGCCATCCGCATCGCGCGCCAGGCCGGCATGCAGCTGGCCAGCTTTTGCCGCCGCGACGGCTTTGTCGAGTACACGGCGGGCGACGGGGAAAATAACGGCCAGCATGCACCTTGAGTGGCCCATGCTACATTCTTTGCCGTAAAGCAAGTGCACGCTTGACTTGATGCCGCCAGCCGCTTCCAATGGTCATGGTTTCCACATTAACCTTGCCCGTGCCAGCGCACGGCGCGGCAGCGATGAAAGGATGGCGCGATGGCCCAGGCACAGCAACAGCATCTGGCGGACACCTGGCAGACGGGCGGCATGAAACCGCGCGCCTGCGACTGCGGCGGCACCGTGTTTACCATCCTGCACCAGCGGGTGATGGCGGACATGCGGCGCCGGCAATTTCTCGGCGGCGCGGCCGCCATGCTGGCGCCGTTCATCGGCCTGTCCGCCGGCCATGCCAGCGCCCAGCAGCCGCAAGTGCAGGAACGTTCCTTGCTGCTGACCAATCTGCGCCTGTTCGACGGCACGGGCAAGGCGCCCCGCTCCGGCATCCACGTGCTGGTCACGGGGCCAACCATTACCGCCCTGCTGCCGGCCGGCGAAAAGGTCGAGGGCGCGCGAGTGATCGATTGCCAGGGCAAGCTGGTGATGCCGGGCCTGATCGACGCCCACTGGCACACCATGCTGGCCGCCATCAACCAGGTGACGGCCATGACGTCCGATGTCGGCTATCTGTACCTGGTGGCGGCACAGGAAGCGCGGCGCACCCTGCTGCGCGGCTTTACTGCCGTGCGC
Source organism: Janthinobacterium sp. SUN118 (assembly GCF_030397695.1). Classification (NCBI taxonomy): domain Bacteria; kingdom Pseudomonadati; phylum Pseudomonadota; class Betaproteobacteria; order Burkholderiales; family Oxalobacteraceae; genus Janthinobacterium; species Janthinobacterium sp. SUN118. Next base: position 204,986 of record NZ_JAPUBV010000005.1, read on the forward strand.
GATCCGGGCGGCCCCGCGTTTGCATTGCAGCGCGCCATCGATGAAGGCATCGTCGACGGCCCGCGCATCTTCCCGTCCGGCGCCATGATTTCGCAAACCTCGGGCCACGGCGACTTCCGCCTGCGCTCGGACATCCCGCGCGCGGCGAATGCGCCGCTGGGCATGGCGGAAACGGCGGGCATGGCCATGATTGCCGATGGCGAGGCGGAAGTGCTGCGCCGCGTGCGCGAACAGCTGATGCTGGGCGCGACGCAGATCAAGATGATGGCGGGCGGCGGCGTCGCGTCCATGTACGACCCGCTCGACAGCACGCAGTATTCGGAGCGCGAACTGCGCGCCGGCGTGGAAGCGGCCGCCGACTGGGGCACCTACGTGATGACCCACGTCTACACGCCGAAAGGCATACAGCGCGCCATCCGCGCTGGCGTGCGCAGCATCGAGCACGGCCAGCTGGCCGACGAGGAATCCGCCCGCATGATGCGCGACACCGGCACATGGTGGAGCTTGCAGCCCTTCCTGCAAGACGCGGACGCGAATGTGTATCCCGATGCGGCGCGCAAGGCCAGCCAGAGCATCGTATCCGAAGGCACGGTGAAGGCGTATGCGCTGGCGCAAAAGTACGGCATCAAGACGGGCTGGGGCACGGACATCCTGTTCAACGCGAAAAACACGCCCACACAGGGGCGCCAGCTGGCCAAGCTCACGCGCTTTTATGATCCGCTCACCCTGCTGGCCCAGGCGACTGGACAGAATGGCGAATTGCTGGCCCTGTCCGGACAGCGCTCGCCCTACCCCGGCACCTTGGGCCGTCTGGCCGCGGGCGCCCTGGCCGACTTGCTGGTGGCCGATGGCGATCCGACGAAAAACCTCGATTTCCTCGCGCAGCCGGAAGAAAACCTGCTGCTGATCATGAAAAACGGACGCATCTACAAGGATGGGCTCAGCCCCCCACTGACGGGCTGAGGGGCTGGCGCACCGGCAAGTACGTTGGCAAGCACGGCTGCTTGCCGCATAATGCGCCCATGTTCAAACTGACCTTTCTCGGCACCTCTTCCGGCGTGCCCACGCGCTACCGCAACGTCACGTCGCTGGCCCTGCAAACGACGCACAACCGCGACTGGTGGATGATCGATTGCGGCGAAGCGACGCAGCACCGGCTGCAGCGCATCCCCCTGTCCGTGCACGACCTGGTGGGCATCTGCATCACCCATGTGCATGGCGACCACAGTTATGGGCTGCCGGGCCTGCTGGCCAGCGCCTCGATGACGGGGCGCACCAAGCCGCTGCTGCTGATCGCCCCGGCCGCCATCAAGGCGTGGATCGACGCCACCCTGCTGCACACGGAACTGTTCCTGACGTATCCGCTGATCCACATCGACGTGGACAGCGCGCCAGTCGTGCACCAGGAAGCGGGCTTGCGCATCGAGCGCCACGCGCTGTCGCACCGCGCACCCAGCGTCGCTTATCGTTTTGCGCTGGAAACGAGCAAATGGAAACTGGACAAGGCCGCCCTGCAGGCGGCGGGCGTGGCGCCCGGTCCGGCCTGGGGCCTGCTGCAGGCGGGCCACGATGCGCGGCTCGACGACGGCACGCTAGTGTCGGCGGCAACGTTCCGCCAGCTGGAAACGCAGCGCGCCACGGTGGTGATCGGCGGCGACAACGACACGCCAGCGTTGCTGGCGGAGGCTTGCACGGGCGCGCAATTGCTCGTGCATGAAGCCACCTACACGGAAGCGATGCTGCAGAAAGTGGGGCCCGGCCCCACGCACAGTTCCGTGCAGCGCGTGGCGCAGTTTGCCGAGTCGAACGGCTTGCCGAACCTGATCCTCACGCACTTCAGCGCCCGCTACCACAACCCGGCCGGCATGGCCGAGCTGGAAGCGGAAGCGCGGCTCCATTATTCCGGCCAGCTGTTTTTGGCGCGCGACTTCGACAGCTATGAACTCGATGCGGCGGGCGTGCTCGGCAAGCTGGATACGCCGCACGGCAAATAAGCGGCGCGGGCCACGGAGACTACTCCGCGTCCGTGCGTTCGGCCGCCTTCCCCGCCGCCGCATTGACGGCCACCGCCGTGGCATTCACGGAAGTCGTGGCGGTGGTCACGCTTTTTGTCACCATGCGCGTGTAATCGGCCACATTCACGCCCGCCTGCGTGGTATAGCCGCTCACATGCTGGCCGACTCTCACCTTGTTCACCGAGAAACCCGATTTGAGCATCCGGCCCAGCGAGGCGATCACGATGGCCAGCAGGGGCAGCGATGCGAACAGCAGCAGCAATTCGCTGAATGGATCGCTTTTGCGCGACAGCCACGCCGTCAGAAAAAGACAGAACACGCCATATGCGAGCGGGCTATACAGGGGATGGTGGATTTCCGGCGCCAGCGCGGCGATAAACACGACGAGTATCAAGGCCGCCTTGAATGCGATGGGCAGCAATACCTGCAATGCCGCCAATACGCTGGTCAATGCATACAATATCAGCAAGACGTCGGCGATCCAGCCGACGACGGGAATGAAAGCGCACAGCATCAATATCCCGATCAGCAGCAATGATCCCGCGATGCCTTCCAGGATGGCGACCCGATTCCGGTACAAATGCGCCACCAGCGATAGCAGACAGGTTGCAACGGCCGTAATGGCGGCCAATGGCAGCCGGTCTTCCTTGCCCGCCGCGTAATACAGCAAGGCATAGGGAAAAACCAGCAGCATTAATATCGAGAGCCGGAAACCGCCCGCTTTCTTCAGCACAGTCATATGATCCATCTTATATATAGTAAGCGGCACGGTAGCAATGCGCGAAGCCGGCCTTGCCGGCTTGTTGTTCGTGACCAGGCAATTCCTATATTGTAATTCTAAAAATTTCTCAAAGGAAATATTTATTGGATAATAAGTGGGTTTCCGGGGAATTGAATAACCTTGCGGCAATAATGAATTAATGCGGATCGGTGCCGTATTGCGCCGCATAGTCGGCGGCCAGCGCGCGCGCCGCGTGCTGCTGCGATGGCGTGAGTATTTCCAGTAACTGGTCGCGGTTCTTGATCGATTGCGCGCTGCCCGCCTCGGCCGGCATGGCGATCCACGCGTACGCCTGCACATAGTCGAGTTCCACGCCCTGTCCTTGCGCATACAGCAAGCCATATTCATTCTGCGCCGACAGTGAACCGGCCTCGGCCGCCTGCTTGTACCAGAAGGCCGCCTCGGCATAGTCTTGTGGCACGTCGACGCCCTTGCGGTATGCCTGCGCCAGGTTGAATTGCGACTGGCCATCGCCCGCCTCCGCCGCCTGGCGTCCATACGCGAGCGACTGCGCCATGTCTTGCGGCACGCCATCGCCGCTCGCATACATCAGGGCCAGGTTGGCCAGCGATGGCGGAAAGCCCGCCTGCGCGGCAGCCGTGAACAGTTCCACGGCTTTCCCCAGGTCCTGTTCCACGCCATGGCCCTGGTAATACAGGCTGGCCAGCAGATGCTGGCCGGCTGGATCGCCGGTTTTTGCCGCGGCGTCGAATTGGCGGAACGCTTCCGCATGATTGCCATCGTTATAAGCGAGGATGCCCGCTTCATTAAAGGATGCAGCAGAGACGGTCATAAAGACTCCTGGAATGGGGAATGTCGGGCATTGTACACAGCAGCGTGGCAGCGGAATGCACGATAGGGTATGGTGTGGCGCCGGGCCGGAATCATGCAGTATGATCTTTCACCGCCCGATGCAATCCGGCGTTTTATCGAATCACCCTGCCATGAATCCTGTCCATGAAACTGATCGCCCTGCTTTTATCCTTGATTGCCACGTCGGCTTACTGCGGAACGCTGCATCTGGAGAAAGCCGCGACGGGCAAGGTGCGTCAAAGCGTGCAGATTCGTTATGCGGACCACGATGAAGTGCAGCGTTATCGCGTCAATATCCAAGGCGCGTGGATAAAGGGCAGTTGCAGCAGCGGCGGCATGGGCAATTTGCAGGCCTTGCTACTGGATATGAATTTTGACGGCAATGCCGACCTGTGGGTCACTGGCTACACGGATAGCCAGGGGCGCATACGCTGCTCCGATGTGTGGCTATGGGATACGAAAGCGGGGAAATACCGCTTCGACAAACCATTATCGGCCATACCGAATCTGGAAATCAGCATACCCGCACGGCAAATTGAAGGCGGCATTGGCAATTGCGGCTGCGCGGCGCAATGCTTTTATGAAGACAGGTATGCGTGGCGGGCAAATATATTAACGACCATCGCCCGGCGCGAACAGGATTGCGAACGCTATCGGGAATATCGCTTGAATGAAAACAATGACCTGGCACTCATCAAGGATGAAATCATCGATACCGGCAAGCCAGATCGACGGGGAAGTGAAAACAATACCTTGTATGACTGGCGAAACCATGCGCAGACCATGCGGAAATCCGGGGAATGATTTTACCGGACCATCATCAACAATTAAACCAGACATGACGACACATCGAACATCCATTACCTTTCATGCCGCCAATGCGGACGACGCAGCCGCGTTCATCGAATTGCGCGGCAAGACCCGGCAAAACGCCGTTTCCCAGGAACGCCTGGCGGAAGTGGGCATTACGGCCGACTCCTGGGCGGAGATGATGCGCTCGGGGAACTTGCCCGGCCACGTCTGCCATCGCGACGGCCAGCTGGCCGGTTATTGCTTTGGCGACCGCGACACGGGCGAAATCGTCGTCCTGGCGCTGCTGCCGGACTGCGAGGGCCTGGGAATAGGCAAGACCTTGCTGGCACGGGTCATGGCGGAGCTGCGCGCGCAAGGCCACGCACGGCTGTTCCTCGGCTGCTCCAACGATCCATCCTCGCGCTCGTATGGCTTTTACCGCTACCTGGGCTGGAAGGCGACGGGGGAAACGGACAAGTATGGCGACGACGTGCTGGAATTCCGCTTTGCCGCCTAGCGTCTAGCCAGGTACGCGGTTGGCATCCCACAGCCGCATCAGCTGGCTGATCGCCACATCGAACACGGGGTAGCCGATGCCGTCGCGCGCCTGGATGGACAGGCCCGACAGGAAAGCATCGAAGACGGCCGCGAACGAGGCCGCGTCCATCTCCGCCGGCAATTCGCCGCAGGCGATAGCGCGCCCGACGCAGCGCACGAAACCGGCGCGCGTGCGCGCGCGCGACTGCGTAAGCGGCGCGGCCACGGCCGCATGCTCGGCCGTCGGCGCGCTCATGCAGCCGAGCGCCACCATGCAGCCGGGCGGATGCCCCGGCTCCGACTGCATGCTTGCCGACTGGCGCAAGGCCAGCTCGACCGCCTGCCGTGGCGCCAAGCCATCGTCCCACAAACATTCCGTCACGCGCGCGTACGTGTCCAGGTAGCACTGCGCCGCCTCGCGGAACAGCGCTTCCTTCGAGCCGAACGCCGCATAAAAGCTGGGCGCGGAAATGCCGCCGCCCAGACCCGCCTTGAGCTGGCTCAAGGAAGTCGATTCGTAGCCCTGCTGCCAGAATAAAAACATCGCCTGTTCGATCGCCTGCTGCCGGTCAAACGTGCGCGGCCGTCCCATTTGCGCCATTCCCCACTCCTTTTCCTTAGCCACATACATACTACTCGATACAGAAGTCGTTGACAACGCGTCCCCGCTTCGCCTATATTTGTACCGAACGATACATATGTACCGCCATCACGGTCATGGGCATGCCTGCGCCCGGCCGCCTCGTAAAATCTCTAAGGATATTTGCCTTGAATCACGCCACTCTCACCGCCGGAGCCAGCCATGCGCCGGCCGACCGCCTTCCCGTCTCGGGCCTGCTGGCCCTGGCCATGACGGGTTTTATCTGCATCGTCACGGAAACCTTGCCCGCCGGCCTGTTACCGCACATCAGCGCCGGGCTGGACATCAGTGCCGCGCTGGCCGGGCAGATGGTCACCGCCTACGCGCTCGGCTCGCTGCTGGCGGCCATTCCCCTGACCATCGCCACGCGCGGCTGGCGCCGCCGCAACGTGCTGCTGCTGACCATCATCGGCTTTCTCGTGTTCAATACCGTCACGGCGCTGTCGTCGCACTACTGGCTGACACTGGCGGCGCGCTTCTTTGCCGGCATGGCGGCCGGGCTGGCCTGGAGCTTGCTGGCGGGCTACGCGCGGCGCATGGTGGCGCCGCAGCAGCAAGGCCGCGCCCTGGCGCTGGCCATGGTGGGCGCACCCGTCGCCCTCTCGCTGGGCGTGCCGCTGGGCACCCTGCTCGGCTCGCTCGTCGGCTGGCGCGCCGCATTCTGGATCATTTCCGCGCTGACCCTGGCCCTGATCGCCTGGGTGCTGGCGAAGGTACCGGACTATCCGGGCCAGTCCGCGCATGAACGCATGCCCTTGCGCCGCGTCTTCACGACGCCGGGCGTGCGCCCCGTGCTGGCCGTCGTCATCGCCTGGATGCTCGCGCACAACATTCTCTACACCTATATCGCTCCGTTCGTGGCGCCAGCCGGATTGACGGCGCGCATCGACCTGGTGCTGCTCGTCTTCGGCGCCGCGGCCATGGCCGGCATCTGGATCACGGGCAAGCTGGTCGAGCGCCACCTGCGCGCCACCGTGCTGGCCAGCCTGGCCACCTTTGCCGCGACAGCCCTCGTGCTGGGTGTCGCGTCGCACTTGCCTGCCGTCATCTATGTCGGCATGACCGTCTGGGGCCTGAGCTTTGGCGGCGCGGCCACCCTGCTGCAAACGGCGCTGGCCGATACGGCTGGCAGCGGCGCCGACGTGGCGCTGTCGATGAACGTGGTGGCGTGGAATGGCGCCATCGCGGCGGCCGGCGTCGTCGGTGGCGCCTTGCTGGAAACGTGGGGGGCGAGCGCCTTTCCCTGGGCCATGGCGAGCTTGCTGGCCTTGGCCTTCCTGATCGCCTGGTCGGCCCGCGCGCACGGCTTCCGACCGGGGCGGCGCAGCGGCGGCGCGCCCGTGGCCGGGCATTGAGGCGGCGCCTTTAATTAGTCGCCGGCACCGTCACGATGCGGGGGAGATGTCCCGTATGCGCGAGGAAACGGCGCAGGGCGGCATGCGACAGCGCCACCGTGGCCGTGTTACGCAGCGGATGGGCTTGCATGTATGCGGCATCCCACACGGCCTGGTCGAGCACCAGCTCCACCGCATGCGCGTTATCGTGCAGCAATGCGAACAGGCTGACGGCACCGGGCGCGATGCCCAGGTGCTGCAGCAGGCGCTCGGGCGAAGCCATGCTGAGCTTACTGGCCGGCAACAACTTTCCCAGCACCGCCAGGTCGATGCACTTGTCGAAGGGCACGATGACGAGAAAATGCCGGCGGCCCTTGTCGTCGCGCACGAACAGGTTCTTCACCATCAGGCCGGGCATGGCCGGCACATGGATGAGCGCTTCGTCTATCGTATGCACGGCCGGATGCTCGACGATTCGATAGTCGCCGGCGCTGCTTGCCAGCCAGCGGGACAGGAATTCTTGCATTGCCATTTCAATCAACTCGAACAAGTGCGCGATGGACGATTGTAGCGGGTCGCTGCACCGTTCGCCTGCCATCACCGTTCTGGCTTGATCTCCGCTTCCTCCTTGTCGGCCGCCGCCAGCCCCCAGTCATTCCAGCCTTCGCCAAACAGCTCGACCGGATGCTGCGTGCGCTCGGAACCATTCCCGCAGCGCATGGTGTCCGGCGGGCAATACTTGTCGCAACCCCAGCAGATGCGCTCGGGGTTCTTCGGATGCAGGGGAAACGGTTTGGCCATGGGGAGGGGCGACGAGGTCGATGAAAGTATCTCGACAACTGTAGGCCGGGCGCCGGGGGCGGTCAAACGAATTTCGATGGAGAATTTTTCCGGGATCAATTCCAGGCAAATCGGTGGCATGCAAATGGTATGGCGACCGATCTCACTCCCTGCCCCGGCTGCCGGAAATGGCCACGTCCAGCACGGTTCGCGCATAGTGAATGCCGCCATCGGCAGCCGGCTGCGCCTTCAACTCGTCCAGCACGTAGCGAATCGCCACCGTGGCGCCGGCGATGAACAGCTTGCTATCCCGCTTGTGGTTCGTGTAGATGCTTTCCTCGACCGTCGAGCCATCGTCGAGGCGCAAGGTAATGCTGTTGACTTCATCGCCGCGGCGGCTGTCCTGGCCCGCGAAGTAGCTTCGTTCGATGATGCCCGTCACCGTTTGCGTCTGGATGCGCCCGGTGCGAATGCTTTCCCACCATGCGTCGGAGGCGAACAGGCCATGGCTGCCTTTCAGGCCGAAACGGGGTTTGCCAGGGTCGAGGGTGAGGGCTTGGGTCTTGGCGATGCGGGTCGGGTCTTTTGCCAGCGCATCGGTGAGGGTATAGACAGTTTGCATGAAGGTGCAGGATCTCTTGAAAGCGGTCAGCATAGCGTATGCGACGACGATGCCGGGTTTGAAGGCGCCGCCTGCGCCCCGCATCCTCATCGTATTCCACCCGGATTTTCAAGGCCGGGATCGCGTGCACATCCCTTCCTCTCAACGCTTGCGCCTGACGACGTAGGCATTGCCAGCCAGTTCAAAATCGAGCGTCGGATAGTAGGACATGGCATCGGGGGCGGCAAGCAGTATCAAGGATACTTCGTCGCCGATGATTGCCTGGGTGCGTTTGACCAGCTCCTTGCCTATGCCCAAACCCTGGTATTGCCTGTTGACGGCCAGGTCCGAGAGATAGCAGCAATACGCATAGTCGGTCAGCGAGCGAGACAACCCTACCAGCTCATTATTTACCCATGCCGACAGCAAGAGGCAAGGCGCGGCGAACATGCGCGCAATTCTCGGGAGATTGTCGGTCGGCCGCTTGATTCCAGATTGATCGAAGACCCGGACGACATCCACGGGATCAAGAGGAAAGTTATGACGATATTCGACAGTGATATTTTTCATTGGTTCAAAGGTGAAGGCCGCACGCATGGCATTTTGCGTCGAGGATCTGAGCGCAGGGGATTTCTCCGGACATTGCTCGTTTCCGCATATTCATAGTAGTTACGAGGATAAGGGAATATCCCCCGATGCGATAGTATAAGCAGCGGCGCTCTCAGCATGTGGATGCATGCGACATGCGCGAGAGTTCCGCATCTTTCGATACCAACAAGCTGTTTTTACTTCAATTTATATCCGAGTAGCAGGCCTGTAACCGCCATGCATCTGACGCTCATTCAACCGCCAGGAACTTCAGGAAGCGCTGGCCTTCATACTCCAACTCGCCATCGAATGCGAAGCCGATTCTTGCAAGTCCACGCCTGCGAGTGCGGCTGGGCGGCAACAGGATACTGACCGGGCCAATGCCCAGCTCTTTCCGGCGATGCATGAAATGGCGCACCAGCGCGGGGCCATGTCCCCAGAATCGAGGGAGCAATACGAGTGCGAGATCAGCTTCGCCCTCTTCCTTCTGGAAGCCGCCCCAGCCAGCAAAAGCGCCATCAATCCGGATCGACCACGGCCCATAGCCATTCGCGTGCCACTGCGCATCCTTGCCTTTCGCCCATTCCATCACAGCGTGCTCCGTCCAGCTGTCGCTAGCGAGCGGCATGTGGCGGATGACATCCCGGTGGTTTAATAGCGCGCGCCATTCTTCGCCGGGAATATCGGAGAGCGCGTGGAAGGTGAAGGTCATGGCCGTCTTGTCAGTTTAAGGAGCATGGGATGAACTGGGGCTCAACGCCATTAGAGCACGTAGCGCCCTCATTATCGTGCCACGAAAAGTACTTCATCACCAGTGAAGAGCAAGGGCGATGGACTCGGGATTGCTGGCCGTAGACGGGATTGGCGCAGCCGGGACAGTTCCGCCCTCGCGGCGTGCGCAAGCGTATGGCGGGAAAGTCAGATGGGGAGCGATAATCCTGCCAGCAAACGATCAAGCTGTCGGCAGGCTGTGTGAGAATGTACGAACTGGAAATGTGGAACCCGCCATATTTCCATCTGAGATGGAATAGACTTGGCAAGGATGGCAAATATGTTGCTACCGTTACGATGGAATAAACGCGTGTACCCCTCCCTTATTGCCTCCCTTTTTCTTGTTGCCGGTATCTCATCGGCATTAGCGAGCACGCTACACGAGGATCGGACGCGAGGTGACATACATGGCTTGTTTGAGATCAGGGATGCTGCTGTGAAATTTATTGCAGCAGAAAATCTCAAAAATGGAACAGGGTGGCAGGCTCTGGAGCCGAACCGGAAAATTCTGGTTGCCAAATGCGCGCTACCTTTACGTGTGAAATGGGTTCCGAAGAGCCATGGCCTGTCCGGAGCTCATGTTGCCGTGATCTGTTCCAGGACCGTCAAGCCCGCGCCGCTAGATAAATGGGAAGTATTCGTGCCAATCGTCAAGGGACCGCTCGCGCATACATGATGGCATCGCGGCCATGATCGAGCGCACGCGATTTCCACGCTTCCTCATCCGATACTGGCCGTCGGTGCCCTGTCGAATGGCGATGCAAGACAAGAAACGCCAAGCCACTTGCGCCTGGTTGTCGCGCAAAGCGGAGCAGCTGCAGCCTGCAGGCTTTTTGCTGGGACAAATCCTGTTCGCTCACAAGGGAAGTATCGGGCCAGCCGAGATACTGGTCCGGGTCGAGTATCATTATTCTCCGCTTTTCGTCATCGGGCTAGGGGCAACGCCGCATGAGCGAAGGTCCATCGGCATGTATCGCCAGCATCGAAGTCGACAGCAGCAAACTTGCTGCCGGAATTCCCCTCTCCCGGCGATGGCGGCCGGCATCCCATCGGCACGCCCGATGCGCCAGGGAAGCGCTCGTCCAGTCTCATGGCAAGGTCCACAGAAATGGTCTACGTGAGCAATGCAGAACTGCTTGCGCTCAACAAAATGCTGTTCGATTTGATCGCCACGAAGCGCGGCATAGCGCGACAACAAAGTGCGCCGCACGTCGTCGAGCCGCGCGCACGAAAAAATCGCTCAAGGCATGTCAAATGGCAGAAAAATATACTTCATTTCATAAAAGCAATAAAGTAAAATTATTATTTATGAAATTTATTGGAATATAGCGATTATGAAATTTTCCTCGAAACTATCTAAAATAAGCATTTGCCTGCTTTTCTCCATGTTGAGCGGCAGCGCATTAGCTGGCTGGACCACGGCCAAGATATCATCCATCGTGGTCTATGAAGATGGCGATGTCGTTTATATCATTCCCGAAGGAGGCGTAAAGGATGCCCCTGCATGTCACGGTTCCAACGGCGACTACCTCTCATTTTCCTTAAAGCGTCCGCGTGCAAAAGAATATTACGCCGGCTTGCTTGCTGCCTATCTTGCCGGAAAAACTGTCAAGTTAAGAGGCGCAGATGTCTGCAAGGATCAATCGTTTTCTGAAACTCTCATGTATTTCGAGCTCACTTAAATTCAGCTGCGGCGGCCACGTCCGACACGGCCCTTCGCATCTCACACGCAGGGCCTGCAGGCGCCCTGCTCGCTTCCGCCAGGCAATAAAAACCGCCCGAAGGCGGTTTCATTATTTCTTGGTGGAGCGGTGCAATACGAATAGCTAAGCCATATGCGGCTTTAACGAACTTTCAAGAGCCGTAGCTACTAAACTACCTACCTACGGACAAGCTTGCCGATGCATCGCCTGTCAGACCCATATGCGGTACAACCAATAGCTCTCATCCGACTGTGCAAGTGTAATCAACTCGCGCGGGCTTGCGCCGACCAATTCGCGTGCATCACGCGACAGATGAGCCTGATCCGCATAGCCCGAACGGGCCGCCACGTCGGACAGCGACGTTTTCCCCTGCTGCTGCTCGCGCGTCGCAGCCACTAACGATTCCTCGGCCCGCGCCAGGCGGCGCAGCATACGCAAGGGATGCCCTGTCCACGTCCGGACACGACGCTCCACCATCCGTGCGCTGCGTCCCGCGCCTGCCGTTGCGGCCCGCAGGGCGAGCGCCTGCAGCCAGTCGTGGATCGGCGCCCACAATGCGCCCTCGGAGCCTCGCTCCAGGCGCCATCGCGGCTCCAGCCAGTCTTCCAGCACGGCGATGCGAGCCTCATCGTCCGCAGCCATCAGCAAGGGCGCCGACAATGCCCGCCATTCTTCACCGAGCGCAGCGCCAAGCTCGGCCATATTGTTGATCTGGGCGGACATGTCCATCGCGGTCAGCCTATGCAGCGCATCAGCAAAGAACAGCACCGTAATCGTGTGCACGGGGCCGGGATTGGCAGTAATGCACGGCTGCGTGCGCGGGCCGGAAAAGACCGCGTCACCGGGGCCTGCTTCCTCGCCGGTGGCCGGCTCCACCAATGTGGCGCTTCCCTCGATCATCCATGTAATGGCGCAGAACGGCGTCGCGGGAAAGCGATTAAGACGCTGTGCCGGCGGCAACGGAGCAGAACCGATGGTGCTGCGTACCAGCCAGGCCCGTACGCAGGAAGCCAGCGCCACGCGGGGGGCAACGAGGCGTGCAACAGTCGGCGGATAGATGGCATCAGGTGGCGTCATGAAAGCATTGTAGCGTGTCGCAAACGTTCAAGACTTGCTTGACTGGCCAAACGATACTGCCTGCATCACATGCCAACCGAGGGAGCCTCATGAATACCGCCGCCATGCCCATTTCACGCGAGATCGCCGATTTGCCTGCTCCACCCACTCTGCCGTTTCTCGGCAATGCGCACCAGCTCAACCCACGGAACATCCACCAGACCATGGAAAAATGGAGCGGGAGCTACGGTCCGATATTCCGGGCAAGGATAGGGAGCCGACAGGTGGTGGTGCTGTCTGACAGCGCCGTAATCAGCCAGGTACTGCGTGCGCGGCCCGACACCTTCCGCCGCCCCGCCGTGACGGCCGACATCTCGGCCGAACTGGGCGGCGCGCCCGGTCTGCTGCTGGCCGAGGGCGATGAATGGCTAACGCAGCGCCGCATGGTGATGCACAGCTTTTCGCCATCCATGGTCAAAGCGTATTTTGTGCGTCTGCGTCAAGTGGGCCTGCGACTGGCGCAGCGCTGGAGCACTGCAGCACAAGCGCAGCAGGAGATGGATCTTTCTGGTGACCTCAAACGCTACACGGTCGATGTGATTGCCGGTCTCGCCTTTGGTGAAGACGTCAATACGCTGCTCAACGGCGACGACAAGCTGCAGGAAGACGTCAGCGAAGTGATGGCCGGGGTGGCCCGCCGCTCGCTGATGCCCTTCCCTTACTGGCGCTGGCTGCGGCTTCCCGCAGACCGGCGCCTGGAACGCAGCGTACGCGCACTGCAGGCGGCGACGGACGGTTTCATCGCCCAGGCACGCGAGGCGCTTGCGGCAGATTCTGCTCTGCGCGCCCAGCCCGTCAACATGCTGCAGGCCATGCTGTTGGCGGCCGAGAAACCAGGCAGCGGCGTCAATCATGCCGTCATTTCTGGCAATGTCTCCACCATGCTGCTGGGCGGCCAGGAAACGACTGCCAGCGCGCTGGCATGGCTGATATGGCTGCTGTGGCGGAATCCGACGGCATTGAAACAGGCGCAACAGGAAGTGCTGAGCAAGGTATCCGATACCCGCACGATGACGCCCGAACAGATGGATAGCCTCGACTATGTGGAAGCATGTGCGCTTGAAGCCATGCGCCTGAAGCCGCCCGCGCCATTCTTGCCGCTGCAGGCGCTGTGCGAGACCACCGTATTGGATGTGCGCCTGCCGGCGAACACCCTGCTGTGGTGCGTATTGCGGCACGACAGCGTGGCCGAGGCTTTCATTCCCGACGCACAGCGTTTCAACCCGGAGCGTTGGCTTGGTGACGATGGCGCTGCCCGCCGGTTGTCTCTACCGTTTGGGGCCGGGCCAAGAATGTGCCCAGGGCGCTACCTGGCACTGATGGAAATCAAAGTAGCGATGGTAACGCTGCTGGCCAACTTCGATGTGAGTCAAGTTCGACCACTGACTGGTGCCGCCCCCAATGAAGTGATGGGTTTCACGATGATGCCAACGCCGCTGGCGATCACCTTGCGCCAGCGCGAATCGGCGGTCATGGACTGACCGCGCTTGGACGGGGCTATTTTTTGTGGAGTAAGTTATCTCTAGCGTGGCGGTAAACCGCTCCACCGCTCCAATGCCATGAGGTAGGTATACGACCAAGCAGAATGCATAAAGCGCCGTCAAAAAGGCATGGGATCGCATTATAGAAATGCGCGACATCATCCGCGAAAACAGCGAGGAGCCTTGGATGCCTGAGAAGAATGAGGCCAGTCACGGCGATAAAACAGTATGAAGCTATACGCTGGCACATTCATTAGATTAGTTTATGACCAGATGGGACCTGCTAGCTGGCGCACTGATTCACAGCTCAATTATTTTTGTCAGGGCACGATACCTTCTGGCTAAATGGGCGCCATTAGTGGGGGTAATACCTTACGCGTTTTCGATGAAATCGTGAAAAAACTGATACTATATCCAAATGCGGAACATATTGCCAATTTGGCAATTTACTCCACCTATTAGGTAACTACGGAGATAATGAAATGAACGCATTTGTGGAAGGCTTCATTAAGGGCGCACGGGAGACTCCTCGAGGCTTCTTCTCGCCGGCGGTCGCAATTTGGCATTTGCTGGAGAAGATGTTTAAGTTCACCGCCTCAGTGATCGCTTCCAAGAAAAATTAGTTTTCTCGAAGCAGTCTGCCTTCGGTAGGCTGCTTCCCAAGACCACTCCCCTGGAAAAGATGTGAACGACGGCTCGCACACCAATAAATTGGTTTCGAACTAGCGTATCGAAATCGCCATCACTAATATCCAGATCACCAGCATCTACCCAGCGCTCGAAAAAGTCAGTACATGAACTGATACCGTCAGCAATCATTGGGGTCTACGCAAGCAGTAGCCGGCGCAGAAGCGGCATAAACCTGCGCCACCCAATCCGCTCAGCGGCTGCTTTCGCCCCGGTGCAGCCGTTCAGAAACGTTCAATCTGACGCACTTTCTCCTGACAAATCAAACGCTCTGCTATACGGTCGGCCAAGTCGGGTTTGATTATTATCATCCATTTTTGAAACGACGACGCTCTAACCTTAAGCACATAGATTGCCCATGCGCACATTGGTGCAGGCACGACCAACTCAAAGAAGTATCGCCCTTGGTCGTCTTCCACCAAGGTATAAACGAAATTCTGTCTGCGTATTTCCTTCATTCACCCCTCTTATTTGGCGTCTCGGCGAAGAGTCTTTATTCGTTGGGCGACAAAGTAGCGGTCCCTGCCCGGTGGAAGTGTCCGCCCTTGGCCGGAAGCAGCATCAGTTTGTCGTTACACGTACTGGGGCGGTCAATGCGCGCAAGACATTTGATCGAATGAAATAACCGGAGCAACAAGCGAGAATATACTGAAGCACCAGAGCAGAGCGATAAATGCGAGCGCCCGCCTGACTGGACGGCCGACAAAGCGGCCAAGAGCGCACTCAGAAAATACACGATACTCAACGTATAGCGCACAAAACGAGACCCCTTACGGGCTTTAGAAAAACCGCATGATACCTACATTTCCGCCTACGCGTGATTCTGTGGGAAGGTTTTGGGATGGTTCCGAATCTGTGACTCGGAGGGATGAAAATCAAGCTAAGTCGTTGATTTTAAATGAAATTCGGTGGAATATAGGTTGAGTATACTCACGAATTTTTTATGTACTTGGCGGAAGCGGTGAGATTCGAACTCACGAACAGTTTAACCCGTCGCTAGTTTTCAAGACTAGTGCCTTCAACCACTCGGCCACGCTTCCAGATGCCAGCATTATACATAAAGGTCAGTGGCTTACCAATGGCTAGCACTCTCGGGGGCTTATTTCCCCCAGCGGCAAGGACTGGGGACGTACCGGCGGGGATGAGCCCGGCTCTTCAGCCAAGGATTCAATACCTGTGCAGGCATGCAGAGCAACAGCCTTACACGCCCCAGTTTTCCCGCAGCGCCGTCTCGAACTCCCGCGCCGGCAGCGGGCGCGAGAACAAATAGCCCTGCACTTCATCGCAACCCGAACTCTTCAAAAACTCCAGCTGCTCCGCCGTTTCCACGCCTTCCGCGATCACCTTGTGGTGCAGCTGCTGGGCGATGCTGATGATGGTGCTGGCGATGGCGCAGTCGCTGGCGTCGGTGGGGATGCCGGTGGTGAACGAACGGTCGATCTTTAACGTGTCGATGGGGAAACGCTTGAGGTAGGACAAGCTCGAGTAGCCGGTGCCGAAGTCGTCCAGCGACAGGGCCACGCCCAGCGCCGTGATGCGGTCCATGATGCCGATCACGCGCTCGATGTTGTGCATCAGCGTGCTTTCCGTGATTTCCAGTTCCAGCCAGGCCGCTTCCAGGCCATAGCGGGCCAGGGTCGCCGCCACCCTCGCCGGCAGGGCCGCCGTGAATTCGCGGGCGGAAACGTTGACGGCCAGGCGGATCGGCGGCAGGCCGGCCAGTTTCCACGCTTGCGCCTGGGCACAAGCCGCTTCCAGCACCCATTCGCCCACTTGCACCACCAGGCCCGTCGATTCGGCCAGGGGGATGAATTCGGCGGGCGGGATCATGCCGTGCTGCGGGTGATGCCAGCGCACCAGCGCTTCGGCGCCGATGATGCGGCCGCTGGCCAGCGCGTATTTCGGCTGGTAGTGCAGCAGCAGTTGCTGCTCCGACAGGGCCTGGCGCAAGCCCGTTTCCAGGCGCATGCGCGCCTGCATGCCCAGATTCATGTCCTGGCTGTAGAAAGCCACGCTTTCCGCTTCGCCGCCACTGTCCTGCTTGGCGCGGTACATGGCGATGTCGGCCAGGCGCAGCAGGGTTTCCGCATCCTGTCCGTCCTGCGGATACACGCTGATGCCGATGCTGGCGCCCACGCGCAGGTCGTGGCCCTCGATCAGGAACGGCTCCACCAGCGACGCCAGCAGCTTTTGCGACACCATGCTCGCTTCAAAGTGCTGGCCGATGTCGAACAGGCCGACGGCGAATTCGTCGCCGCCCAGGCGCGCCACCAAGTCCTGGTCGCGCAGTGCCTGCCGGAAACGCAGCGAGACTTGCCGCAGCAATTCATCGCCGATGCGCCGGCCCAGGGTGTCGTTGATCAGTTTAAAACGGTTCAGGTCGATGAACAGCACGCAGCCGAGCATCTTGCTGCGCTGCGCCACGCTCAGGGCCTGGTCGACCAGCTTGGCCAGCAGGGTGCGGTTAGGCAGGCTCGTCAGCGGGTCGTAATACGCGAGGTGGTGCAAGCGCTCTTCGGCCAGCTTGCGCTCGGTGATGTCCGTCAGGTAGGCGATCAGTCCGATGCGCTTGTCGTCCATGTCGTGCAGCGGCGACAGGGACAGGCTGGCCCAGAAGATCTCGCCCGACTTCTTTCGGCGGCGCACCTCCATCAGGCGCCCTCCCTGCTCCAGGAAGGCGTCGTGGAAACCCGTGTCTTCCTCGTCATACAGGAACAGGATGTTGCGCCCCACGGCTTCCACCGAGGAATAGCCGAACAGGCGCTCGGCGCCCTTGTTCCAGCTGGTGATGTAGCCCGTCAAGTCCATCGTCAGCACGGATTCGTGCAACTGGTCGAGGATTTGCGTCTGCTGCGCCAGCAAGGCTTCGACTTGCGCGTAGGCATGGGTCGAGCGTTGCGCCAGCGTATGTACTTGCAGCACGCCCGCCGTCAGGGATGCCAGGCTGGCCAGGTGGCGGCGGTCGGCGTCGTTGTACAGGCTGCGCCCGGCCACGGCGAAATGGCCGAAGCAATGGCCGTCAAAACTGATTTCCTGCAGCAAGGCGGGCGTATCGCGCGCAAAAGGCGCTGGCGGCGGGCCGCCATCGGCGCTGGCCGAAGGCAGGAACTGGCAATACGGGCTGGCCATCACGGCGCTGGCAATGCGCCCCAGTTCGGCCACCAGCGCCTGGCCACGCAAACGCACGACGGCGTCGCACAGGGCGGCGCTGTCACTGAGGTAATCCGACACCGGAAGCACGGTCATGCTAGAGGTTCCGGCTGACCTGGATGGCCCACTGGTACGCCTGTAGCAGGCTGCGCCAATAAGTTTCTCCATCGATGCCGGCGCGGTGCAAGCCCTCGGGCGGCGGCGCCGGACATTCGACCAGCGCCAGCAAGGTGCCCAGTTCGCCATTGCGCTCAAGCAAGGCGGCACTGACTTCGGGCGCCAGGTTCAGGGTGGCGATGATGTCCTGCATCGGCATGCCCAGCAGGATGTCGAGCAGCGAAAACACGCCGGCCATGAAGGCCAGGTCCTGCGCGTCGCGGTCGCCGCCGCGCAACTGGCACAGCGCTTCCATCTGCGCCGCGCGCACGGCCGCCAGCGGCAACAGCGCATGGATCTTGCCATCGTCCTGCTGGCGCGCATACAGCAGCAGTTGCAGCCAGCGCTGCAGCTGGCGCCGGCCCAGCAGGGTGATGGCCTGGCTGAAACTGGTAATCGGCGCCGTGAAACCGAAGGCGGCCGAGTTGACCAGTTTCAACAAATGATAGCTGAGCGATGGATCTTGCTTGAGCGGCACTTCCAGCTCATGCGCGTCAGCGTCGCGGGCCAGCAAGCCCAGCAGCGCCAGCAGGCGCTTGCGCGAGGTGGCGTCCTCCGGCTCGCTTTGCTGGCGCGCATGATGCAAGGCGTAGTCGCCGGCAAACCAGCTGACGCCGAGATCTTGCAATGCTGCAAGCTTCTGCGCATCGCCGATGTTGTAGGCCAGGTGCGGCCCCGGCAGCGACAGCAATTGATGCAGGCCCGGCAGTTCGCCGGCCGCGTCGATGCTCAGCGCGCGCGCCTCGACCTGCGCCGCCGTCACGGGACCGGCGCTGGCGCCGTCGAGGATGATGCGGTAGCCGGCATCGCGCCATTGCTGGCATTTCTTCTGGATTTGCTTGTCGCCGGCAAACGTGGCCGGCAAGCGGAAGATGGTGCGTTGCGGCGCCAGTTGCGCCAGCACGGCCTCGTCCACACCATGCGGGTCGGCCAGGGGAATGATGCAGTCGAGCGGCGCCAGGAAGGCATACGCATCGGCAGTGGCCAGCGCTGCGGTCAGCGCCGTCATTAGCGGCGCCGTCGATGGCTGCGGTACATGCAAGGTGACAGCGACCCACTCATTATGAGCATTGGCAACTGCTTGTAATCCCACCAATGGAAACAGGTTTGATTCAGATGCTGACATCGGTATCTCAGTGTGGGTAGGGCGCCATAGTAAATAAACTGACCAGCATTGGCAACCCTGGCCCGGCAGGGATGCCATTTCGACAGCAAGAATCATTCTATCCGAATCTCACCCACGAAACAGTTTAATATTGGCAATAAATGTTCAAAAAAAACATTCCCCCGCGAGACCCGCCTGTCATGCGGGTTTGAAAAAAATACACTGCTACGCGCAGGCAGCAATCAAGCGCCGCCGCCATCGAACTGCGCGTGCTCGACCGCGTATTTGATCAGTTCAGCCTGGCCTTCGATACCGAGCTTGCGCTTGATGTTCAGCCGGTGCGTCTCCACCGTGCGCACGCTCAGGTCGAGGTCGCGGGCGATCTGCTTGTTCGACTGGCCCGCCGCGATGTGCTGCAGCACCTGCTGCTCGCGCGTGGTGAGGAAGGAGTCGTGCACTTGCGGGCGCGACAGCTGGCGCGCCAGGGCCGCGCTGTAATAAATGCCGCCGGACATCACCGTCTCGATGGCGAACACAATATCTTTCCCTGGAGCATCTTTGAGCACATAGCCGCGCGCGCCCGCCTGCAGCGCCTGCGACACGTATTCGAGCTTGTCGTGCATGGACAGGATCAGCACGGCGATCTGCGGAAACGCCTGCTTGAACAGCGCGGTCGCCTCGATGCCATTCGTGCCGCGCATGTTGATATCCATCAATACCAGGTCCACCTGGTGCGCGCGCGCCTGGGCCAGCGCCTCGTCGGCGCCGCCCGCCTCGGCCACCACGTCGAAATGCGCCACCGCTTCCAGGCGCGCGCGCAAGCCGTCGCGCACGAGGGGGTGGTCGTCCACCAGCAGGATCTTGATCGTTTCGGTCATGGTATGTATCAGTGTGTTGGGGGAAAGTCCAGCCGCGCCAGCACCAGGGTGCCGGCCGGCGAGGACGTGATGTGCAGGCTGCCGCCGATGGCTTCCATGCGTTCCGTCATGTTGCGCAAGCCGATGCCGCGCTGCGGATGCAGGGCGATGCCGTCGAAGTCGAAACCGCCGCCATTGTCGCGGATGCGCAGCTCCACCCCCTTGCCCGCTTCGTGCAGGCTCACTTCCACGCCGCTGGCGTGGGCATGGCGCTCGCAATTGGTCAGCGCTTCCTGGGCAATGCGGAACAGCACGGTATTGACCATGTCGGGCAAGCCTTCGCCCGCGGTCGGCGGACTGGCCGCGAAACTGGCCTGGGCGCTGCTGCTGTCGTTAAATTCGTGCACCAGGTGGTCGAGCGCGGCGGCCAGGCCCAGGTCGTCGAGGATGGCCGGGCGCAGGTTGTGCGAAATGCGCCGCACCTCGCCCAGCACCTTGTTGAGTTGCTCGGCGGCACGCTCGAACGTGGCGGGCGCTTTTTCCTTCTGTTCATGATTGCCGGCCAGGCGCGCGATGCCGGCCTCGATCTGCAGCTTGATCGACACCAGCCACTGGCTGATGCCGTCATGCAAGTCGCGCGACAGCCGCGCCCGCTCCTCTTCCTGCGACTCCACCACGCGCTGCGCCAGCACTTTCAGCTTGGCATCGGCCACGCGCAGCTCGCGCAAGTTCAGCGCCAGGCCGGAGCCGGCCACCAGCAAGGCGCCGAGGATGGCGATGGCGGCGATCAGTTCCATGGTCGAGCGGATATTGCGCGACTGCTGGGCGTCCACCTTGGCCAGCGCCTGGTCCACATCGTCCATATAGATGCCGGTGCCCATCATCCAGCCCCATTCCGGCATCAAAATCACATAGCCGAGCTTGGGCGCGGACTTGTTCGTCGACGGCTTGATCCAGTTGTAGCGTTCGAAACCGCCGCCGCTGTTCGCCCGCTGCATCAGGCGCTGGATGGTCAGGTTGCCCTCGGCGTCGCGCAATTCCCACAGGTTCTGTCCCACCAGCTCGGGCTGGCGCGGGTGCATCAGCGACTTGCCCTGCAAATCGTAGATGAAGAAATAGCCGTCGTCGCCATAGCTGAGCGAGGCGAGGATGCGCTTGGCTTCCTCTTGCGTGGCGGCGTCCTTGCGCCCCGACTGGTACAGCGAGGCGATGGAATGGCTGGCCAGCGTCACGTAATGCTTGAGTTCGGCCTCCTTGCTGGCCAGGTAGGCTTGCTGGATGGTGGCGCGCTGCTGCTCGGCCAGCGTGATGGCCTGGTGCCGCACGGCAAACGCGATCGCGCACATGGCCAGGATCAGCGGCGTGATGGCCAGGAAGATGACTTTCTGTCTGAGTTTCATGGCCTGGCGCGCTCCGGCGTCGTCGATGCTGGTGGAAATCCGTGATTTTACGTCGCGGCGCCGTGTTTGATCTGCGTAGTAATACTGAGCGTTACTGCGTAGTGCTGCGCTTGCGGCAATTATACGATTCCTGAATACTCGCCATAAGCTGCCGATACAGCAAAAGCAACATCAACCTGGCGACGACCAGGAGCGGCGGCACACCATCATCGCACGGCACAGCGCCCGTCAAATCTCTGGAGGAAGCATGAACCGCATTTTCAAACAGCTCGGCTGGGCAGCGCTTGCGCTGGCAGGCGCCGGGTCCCTGGGCGTCGTCGCCCTGCAACGTGGCGAGCCGATCAGTGCGATCTGGATCGTCGTCGCCGCCATCTGCGTCTACCTGATCGCCTACCGCTTCTACAGCCTGTTCATTGCCGACAAGGTGCTGGGCCTGGATGCCCGCCGCATGACACCCGCCTTCAAGCACAACGATGGCCTCGACCACGTGCCGACGAATAAATATGTGCTGTTCGGCCACCACTTCGCGGCAATTGCCGGCGCCGGCCCCCTGGTCGGCCCCGTGCTGGCCGCGCAGATGGGCTATCTGCCCGGCATGCTGTGGATTTTGGCCGGCGTCGTGTTTGCCGGCGCCGTGCAGGATTTCATCGTGCTCTTCATCTCCATGCGCCGCGACGGCCGCTCGCTGGGCGACCTGATCAAGGCTGAACTGGGCGAGATTCCCGGCATGATCGCCCTGCTGGGCTGCTTCATGATCATGGTCATCATCCTGGCCGTGCTGGCCTTGATCGTCGTCAAGGCGCTGACCGGTTCCCCATGGGGCAGCTTCACCGTCATGGCGACGATTCCCATCGCCCTGTTCATGGGCGTGTATTCGCGCTTCATCCGCGTCGGCCGCATCGGCGAAATTTCCATCATCGGCTTCGTGCTGCTGATGCTGGCCATCATCGGCGGCCAGTACGTGCAGGAACACGCCGTGCTCGGTCCGATGTTCACCTTCACGGGCACGGAACTGACGTGGATGCTGATCGGCTACGGCTTCATCGCTTCCGTGCTGCCCGTGTGGCTGCTGCTGGCGCCGCGCGACTACCTGTCGACCTTCCTGAAGATCGGCACCATCCTCGGCCTGGCCATCGGCATCATCGTCGTCGCGCCTTACCTGAAAATGCCGGCCATGACCAAGTTCATCGACGGCTCCGGCCCTGTCTGGTCAGGCAATCTGTTCCCCTTCCTGTTCATTACCATCGCCTGCGGCGCCGTGTCCGGCTTCCACGCGCTGATTTCCTCGGGCACCACGCCGAAGATGATCGAAAACGAAAGCCATGCCCGCTTCATCGGCTATGGCGCCATGCTGATGGAATCGTTTGTCGCCATCATGGCCCTGGTGGCCGCCTCGACCATCGAGCCCGGCATCTATTTCGCCATGAACAGCCCGGCCGCCCTGATCGGCACCACGGCGGAATCGGCCGCACAGGCGATCTCGCAATGGGGCTTCTATGTGACGCCGGAAATGCTGACGCAGACGGCGAAGGATGTTGGCGAGCACAGCATCATCTCGCGCGCCGGCGGCGCGCCGACCCTGGCCGTCGGCATGGCGCAGATCCTCTCCGGCGCCATCGGCGGCAAGGCCATGATGGCCTTCTGGTACCACTTCGCGATTCTGTTCGAAGCGCTGTTCATCCTGACGGCCGTCGATGCGGGCACGCGTGCCGGCCGCTTCATGCTGCAGGATTTGCTGGGCAGCTTCGTGCCTAGCCTGAAACAGACGGAAAACGTCATCGCCAACCTGCTGGCCACGGGCCTGTGCGTGGCGGCCTGGGGCTACTTCCTGTACCAGGGCGTGGTCGATCCGCTGGGCGGCATCAATACCCTGTGGCCGCTGTTCGGCATCGCCAACCAGATGCTGGCCGCCATCGCGCTGATCCTCGGCACCTGCGTGCTGTTCAAGATGAAACGGGGCCAGTACGCGTGGGTGACGATCCTGCCGACCATCTGGCTGCTGCTGTGCACGCTGACGGCGGGCTGGCAAAAGATTTTCGACGCCAATCCGCGCGTCGGCTTCCTCGCGCATGCCAAGAAATACTCGGCGGCATTGGATGAAGGCACCCTGCTGGCGCCAGCCAAGTCGGTGGCGCAGATGCAGCAGATCATCTTCAACGATTACCTGGACGCCGGCCTGGCCGCCTTCTTCGTCATCGTCGTCGTCAGCGTGCTGTTCTTCGGCATCCGCACGATTCTGAAGGCGCGCGCCGACAGCAAGCCGAGCACCAAGGAAACGCCGTTCCAGGCCATGCCCACGGTGCAATGATGATCGACGAAATCATCAAGGCTGGACGTTACCTGGGACAAAGCATGCGGCTGATGTGCGGCTTGCCCGAGTACGACACCTATGTGGCGCACCGGGAAGTAAGCCATCCCGGCGAGCCGATGATGACGTATGAAGAGTTCTTCCGCGAACGCCAGGAAGCCCGCTATGGCGGGGCTGGCAAGCGCGGCGGCTGCTGCTAAGACACCGGACCCAGCCTGCTGCGCGTCGGTATAGGCGGCTTGCGATGCTCACCGTACTTGAGTACGGTTGCGCTTCTCGGCCACCTCTCCCTTCCGCTCGCGACGGCTGGTTCAGGTGTTGTTACTCAGCAATAATTTGAGGGCGGTCTTGTGAGACCGCCCTATCCATTCTCTCTCGTATAAGTTCCCCTCCCCCTTTCTTCCATTAGACCCACATCAACATCGGGGTGTGTCTTCGCGTCTATATTTTTCCAATAGGAATTAAAAAACAGTCAACGGATCGAACGGAGAGCGCCGCAGCCATGTTCAATTTCCAACGCTCCAGCATCAGCCAGAAGCTGACCATGATCTCGGTGCTGTCGTCGGGCTGCGCGCTGCTGCTGGTATTCGTCGCGTTTGCCCTGACGTCCGTGCTCAGCCACAAAGACGATGAAGGCAAGCAATTGTTGTCGCTGGCGGGCGTCATCGGCGCGGCCGGGGCGGCGCCCTTGCTGGCGGGCAGGCCGGCGCAGGCGGAGCAAGTGCTGGCGGCGCTGGCGGCGCGCGACGAGATCGCCCAGGCGGCCCTGTTCGACGCCGGCGGCCGCCTGCTGGCCCAGTACCGCGCGCCCCAGCATGCGCAGGGATTGGCGCCGCTGCAGAACCTGGAGCCGGCCCTGCTGGCCGGCCTGGCCACGGAAAGCATGGCGCAAGCGACAGGTCGCACCCTGGCGCCCGCCATGCGCCTGTACCGCCCCATCTATTGGACACAGGACAAGGCGCCCAAGTTCATCGGCGTCGTGCTGATCGAGGCTGACCTGAACCACATGTGGCGCGACATCGGCCGCCACGTGGGCGCCATCGGCGGCGCCACCGTGCTGTCCTTCCTGATCGCCGTGTTCCTGGCGCGGCGCTTCAAGAGCGTGATCGCCGAACCGATCACCAAGCTCATTGATACAGCGCAAAAAGTCTCGAGCAGCCAGACCTATAGCCACCGCATCGCCCACCAGCGCAGCGACGAGCTGGGCGTGCTGATCGACAGCTTCAACGACATGCTGGCGCAGATCGACAGCCGCGACAGCACCCTGGCCAATTACCGCGACCAGCTCGAACGCCAGGTGGGCGTGCGCACGGCGCAGCTGGAGAAGGCCAAGGATGCGGCCGAGGCGGCCAGCCAGGCGAAAAGCGCCTTCCTCGCCACCATGAGCCATGAAATCCGCACGCCCATGAACGGCGTGCTGGGCATGACGGAGCTGCTGCTGGCCAGCCCGCTGACGGCGCAGCAGCGCCACTACACGAGCATGGTGCAGCGTTCGGGGCAGAATTTGCTGGTGATCATCAACGACATCCTCGACTTTTCCAAGATCGAGGCGGGCAAGCTCAGCGTCGAATACATCCGCTTCAATTTCCGCGAACTGCTCGACGATATCGAGCACGTGTTCGCGCCGCAGGCGGAAGCGAAGAATATCTGCCTGGAATTCGACATCGCCAACGATATCCCGATCGCCATCTGCGGCGACCCGAACCGCCTGCGCCAGATCATCGTCAATCTGCTGGGCAACGCCATCAAGTTCACGGAAACGGGCAAGGTCACGGTGAAGGTGGAAGTGTGCTGCGAGGACGCGCCCAGCGTGGGCTTGCGCTTCGAGGTGCACGACACGGGCATCGGCGTGTCGAACGAAGCGCAGAGCCGCATCTTCGAATCGTTCTCGCAGGCCGACGGCTCGACCACGCGCAAGCATGGCGGCACGGGCCTGGGCCTGACGATCTCGAAACAGCTGGTGGAGCTGATGGGCGGAAAAATCGGCGTCGACAATGCTTTAACGCAAGGCTCGATCTTCTGGTTCGAAGTAAATTTCGATAAGCGCCGGGTCGACAGCGATGACCCGTCCTTCAATCTGAAAACCACGCGAGGGTTACGCGCCTTGATCGTCGACCACACACCCGCCACGCGCGCCGTGCTGGAGCGGCAACTGGCCAGCTGGCACATCGTCAGCGACAGCGCCGGCACGGCCAGCGACTGCCTGGCGCGCCTGCGTGCGGCCGCGCAGGCCGGCACGCCATATGCCGTGGCCCTGCTCGACATGGAATTGCCGCGCACCAGCGGCCTGGCCCTGGCCGCCACCATCAAGAGCGACCCGCTGCTGGCCGACCTGAAACTCTTGTTGCTGAGCACGGAACAGGGTGCGGCCGACCCCGTCCAGCGGCGCGAGGCGGGCGTGGCCTTCCAGCTGATCAAGCCGGCCCGCGAATGCGACCTGTTCGACTGCATCGTCACGCCGCCGCGCGCCAGCGACAGCCTGCGCATCCATCCGCCGCACGCTTCGCGCCAGGTGGGCCGGCGCCAGCGCCGCCGCGTGCTGCTGGCCGAGGACAATGCCGTCAATGTGGAAGTGGCGCTGGCCATGCTCGACAGCCTGGGCCTGGACGTGGTGTGCGCGCACAACGGCGAAGAAGCGCTGCAGGCGGCACAGGCCGAGGATTTCGACCTGATCCTGATGGATTGCCAGATGCCCGTGATGGACGGTTTTGCCGCCACGGCGGAAATCCGCCGCCACGAACAGCAGTGCGGCCACGCGCGCGTGCTGCCCATCGTCGCCATCACGGCCAACGCGCTGCAGGGCGACCGCGAAGCGTGCCTGGCGGCCGGCATGGACGACTACCTGAGCAAGCCGTTCACGCAGCAAGACCTCGGCCACACGATCGCGCGCTGGATCACCCTGCCGCGCGCGGCCACCGTGCACCACAGCGAGACGCCAGAGCCGGCGATGCAGGTGCAGCCCCAGGCACAGCAGGCGCCGCCACCGATGCCGGCGCCCACGGCCGCGGCCCAGCCGGCGGGCCAGCCGCTGAACCGGCAGGCGCTGGAAAACATCCGCGCCCTGTCCGGCACGGATGGCGACGCGCTGCTCGAGCGCGTCATCCTCGCCTTCACGGGCGAGACGCCGCGCCAGCTGGCCGCCATGCGCGACGCCATCGCCGGCACCGATGCGGAAGCGCTGCGCAAGGTGGCGCACAGCCTGAAGTCCGGCAGCGCCAACGTGGGCGCCGACGGCCTGGCGCAACTGTGCAAGGAGATGGAGAAACTGGGCCGCGCCGGCAGCACGGAAGGCGCGGCCAGCCTGCTGCAGCAGATGCAGCAGGCATTCCTGGCGGTGCGCGAATCGCTGAGCGCCATCCTCGTGAAGGAACACTGACATGACAGCGCCCCTCTCCCCTCCCCGCGGCCTGGTGCTGGTGGCCGACGACGATCCCGTGATGCGCTTGCTGATGCGGCAGATGCTCACGCAGGTGGGCCTGGACGTGATCGAGGCCGAGGATGGCGTGCAGGCGCTGGCCAGCTACAAGCACAGCGGGCCGGACCTGGTCATGCTCGACGTCGACATGCCGGCCCTGGACGGCTTTGCCGTGTGCCGCGAAATCCGCCGCCAGGAAGTGGGCGGCACGGTGCCCATCATCATGGTCACGGGCGGCGACGAACTGGAAGCCGTCACGCGCGCCTACGAGGTAGGCGCCACCGACTTCATTTCCAAGCCCATCAACTGGCCCATCCTCGGCCACCGCGTGCTGTACGTGCTGCGCGCCAGCGACGCCATCGCCCGCCTGCGCATCGCCGACGCGCACAACCGCGCCGTGCTGGCCGCCATCCCCGACACCTTCTTTCGCCTGAACCGCGAGGGCTATTATCTCGACTACGAACAGGGCCACGACGCCAGCGCCGGCTTTTCCATCGAAAACTGCGTGGGCAGCCATATCCGCGACGTGCTGCCGCCGGAGATCGCCGCGCGCCTGCTGGACCAGGCGCACGCCGTGCTGGCCACGCAGCACATCCGCTCGGTCGACTACACGCTCACGCACGGCGACAGCACGCGCCACTTCGAGGCGCGCCTGGTGGCGACGGGCGCCGACGAGGTGCTGGGCCTCGTGCGCGACATCAGCGAACGCAAGCGCACCGAGGAACAGATCCGCCGCCTCGCCTATTGCGACAGCCTGACGGGCATCCCGAACCGCCAAGCCTTCCTGGAAACGCTGGAGCGCGAACTGTCCCGCTCGAAGGAGCACGACAAGAAATTCGCCGTGCTGTTCATGGACCTCGACGCCTTCAAGCGCATCAACGACACCTTGGGCCACGACGTGGGCGACCACTTGCTCAAGGTGGTGTCCGAGCGCCTGCGCGAAACCATCCGTCCCAGCGACCTGGTGCTGCGCGCCGAACACGAGTTTGAGCCCACCTCCGGCGGCAGCAACCTGGCGCGCCTGGGCGGCGATGAATTCACCATATTGATACCCGACCTGGAGCGGGTGGAAGACGCGCTGAACGTGGCGCACCGCGTCAAGGAAGCCATGCGCCGGCCCTTCATGATCGAATCGCACGAGATTTTCGTCACGGCCAGCATCGGCATCTCGCTGTATCCGGAAGATGGCGAGGATTGCAACTCGCTGCTCAAATATGCGGACACGGCCATGTACCACGCGAAGAACTGCGGCAAGAACAACGCCAAGCTGTACAGTTCCTCGCTGACGATGGAAATCATGAGCCACGTCAAGATGGAAGTGGGTTTGCGCAAGGCCTTGCAGAACAACGAGCTGTATCTGCTGTACCAGCCGCAGATCGACGTGCCCAGCACGCAGATCGTCGGCGTCGAAGCGCTCGTGCGCTGGCGCCATCCGGAACGGGGCATCATTTCGCCCACGGAATTCATCCCGCTGGCCGAAGAGACGGGTCTCATCGTGCCGATCGGCGAATGGGTGCTGCGCACGGCCTGCAACCAGGCCAAGGCGTGGCAAAGCGATGGCGGGCGCGCCATCCGCATGGCCGTCAACCTGTCGGCCAAGCAGTTCAAGGATGAAAACCTGATGCAGATCGTGCTCTCGGTGCTGGCCGACACGGGCCTGGACGCGCGCCTGCTGGAGCTGGAATTGACGGAAGGCACCTTGATGGACGACGCGCGCGCCACCATGGTGACCTTGGAGCAGTTGCGCGGCATCGGCGTGTACCTGTCCATCGACGACTTCGGCACGGGATATTCGTCGATGAATTACTTAAAACGCTTCGACGTGCGGGCCTTGAAGATCGACAAGAGCTTTATCGCCGGCCTGCCGCAGGACGCGGAAAACGCGGCCATCACGCGCGCCATCATCGCCATGGCGCATGGCTTGAAGATGGTGGTGGTGGCCGAGGGCGTGGAGACGGACGAGCAATTGCTGATGCTGGAAGAATATGGCTGCGACATGGCCCAGGGCTATTTCCTCGGCCACCCGTCGCCGCACGACGCCATCACAGCCATGCTGCTCAAGCAGGCGGGCCAGATGGCCAGCCTTGAAGCTAGAGCACTTCGAAGGCAAGGATTTGCGTGACTTGCTGCGCGTTGAAGTTATCGTCGGAAATCATCACCAGGCTGCGCCGGCCGTTCGCCAGGCGCGGTCCCCAGCTGATGCCTTCGATATTGTCGACCCGCGGCAGGCCAGTCTTTTCCAGGTCCAGCAGCAGGCGCTTGCGCGCCGGCACGTAGGCCGCGCCCGCCAGCGCCGGGATGGACTGGATGTCGGTGGCGCCCTGCGTATCCATTTCGTACACGCGCACGTGGTTGGCGTAGACGCCGTCCGCGTTTTCCACGCCGGCCCGCTCCACCACCAGCAATTGATGGTCGTTGACGGCGAGGATTTCCGACACGCCATTGTCCGCTTCGCGTCCCGGCGCCGGCCGCGACGCCACCGGCTCGATAGCATACGCATACTGGCCCAGCACGGCGCCGGCGCGGTCCAGCCGCGTGATGCGCACGACGGAACCGCGATCGGGCGTGGCCAGCGGGCCATCCTGATACAGGGCCGCTTCCATGCCCAGCCACAGGCTCTTGCCATCGCTGGCAAACGACAGCGCCTCAAAGCTCATGTTGTTGCGCGAGCCGGTTTCGTCCTTCGACACGCGGAACATGGCGGGAGTCGGCAAGGTGGCCAGGTAACGCCCGTCGCGGTCCGCGTGGCGCACGAACGGGTGCAAGCCCACCTTGCGGTTGCCTTCGCTGCCATACCACAGGCTGCCGTCGCGGGGATCGACGCGGATGGTTTCGATGTCGGCCACCGCGTCACCCTGCTCCAGCCTGGCATGCGCCAGGTTCGGATAGCGGCTGCCGTCGGGCTGCGTGAAGAAATGCACGCTGTTGAACGTCACGCCGGTGAATGTCGCGCTGTCGTAGGCGAGCGTGGCGCGGTAGAAACGGGCCGGATTGATTTCCGAGCGGTCATCGCTTTCCATCACCCAGGTGCCACTGGCCGCATCGTAGTCGATGCCGGACAGGCCGCCCACCGTGGTGCCCTGGAACGGCTGCTTCAAGGCGATGCGCTGCTCGCCGATCAGGCGCAGGCCCGCAATCGGCGCATCGTGGGGAAAGCTGGCGCAGGCGGACAGGAGGATGGCGGCACTGGCCAGGGCAAGCGCGGCGGGCACGCGGTGAAAAAATCGATGCATGATAAGTATCAGGTAATTTGCGTAGGTCGGACTAGCGGGGCAAAGCCCCGTGTAATCCGACAACATGGTTGGCCCGGTTGGTGTGTGGACGGACGATACAGGCGCGGCCTGTGGCGATGGCGGATTACGCGGCGTACCGCCGCTAATCCGACCGACACCTTATTACAACACGCCGTCGGCCTTCAGGCGCGCGATGGCGGCGGCGTCATAACCGAGCGACGCCAGCACCTCGTCGTTATGCTGGCCCAGGGTCGGTCCCAGCCACTGCGTCCTGCCCGGCGTGGCCGACAGTTTCGGGCTGATGGCCGGCAATTTGACGGGCGTGCCGTCGGCGAAATGGTGCTGTTCAAACATGTCGCGGGCAAGAAACTGCGGATCGCTCAGCATGTCGCGCACCGAGTAGATCTTGCCGGCGGGCACGTCGGCCGCCTGCAGCACGTCCAGCGCGCTGTCTATCGTGTGCGTGGCGCACCAGGCGCCGATGGCGTCGTCGATCTCCTGCGTGCGCGCCACCCTGCCGTCGTTGCGCGCCAGTTGCGGGTCGCCCGCCATGTCGATGCGGCCCATGGCCAGCATCAGGCGCTTGAAGATGGCGTCGCCATTGCCGGCGATGACGATGTTTTCGCCATCGCCCGTCGTATAGGTATTCGAGGGCACGATGCCGGGCAGCGAGCCGCCCGTGCGCTCGCGCACGACGCCCGCCTGGTCGTATTCGGGCACCAGCGATTCCATCAGGTTGAACACGGATTCGTACAGGGCCACGTCGACCATCTGCCCTTCGCCGTGCTCGCGCCCGCCCGTCACGTCGCGGTGGCGCAGCGCCATCATGGCGCCGATCACGCCGTGCAGGGCCGCCACCGAGTCGCCGATGGACACGCCCACGCGCACGGGCGGACGGTCGGCAAAGCCGGATACATAGCGCAGGCCGCCCATGGCTTCGCCGATGGCGCCGAAACCGGGCAAGTCCTTCATGGGACCCGTCTGGCCAAAGCCGGACAGGCGCACCATGATGAGGGACGGTTTGATCTGCTTGAGCTGCGCATAGCCGAGATCCCACTTCTCCAGCACGCCGGGGCGGTAATTCTCGATGATGATGTCCGCTTCCAGCGCCAGCTGGCGCGCGATGGCGCGGCCTTCCGGCGACTTCAGGTTCAGCGTGAGACTTTTCTTGTTGCGCGCCTGCACCGACCACCACAGCGAAGTGCCATCCTTCAGCACGCGCCAGGTACGGATGGGGTCGCCGCCATCGGGCGACTCGATCTTGATCACGTCGGCGCCGAATTCGGCCAGCATGCGGGCACAGAACGGTCCCGCGATCAGGGTGCCCAGTTCCAGGACTTTGATGCCTTTGAGGGGGCCGGAAGATGCGGAAGCGTCTGTCATGTCGTGTTCAGGTTGCCCTGCGGTCGAGCATCGCGCGGGCGATGGTGCCCGCGTCGACGTATTCCAGTTCGCCCCCCACGGGCACGCCGCGGGCCAGGCGGCTCACGCGCAAGCCCCGCGCCTTCAGCATTTCGCTGATGTAATGGGCCGTCGCTTCGCCTTCATTCGTGAAGTTGGTGGCCAGCACCACTTCGCCGACCACGCCATCGTTGGCGCGGTTCAGCAATT
Organism: Janthinobacterium sp. SUN118; assembly: GCF_030397695.1. Lineage (NCBI taxonomy): Bacteria > Pseudomonadati > Pseudomonadota > Betaproteobacteria > Burkholderiales > Oxalobacteraceae > Janthinobacterium > Janthinobacterium sp. SUN118. The sequence goes on from NZ_JAPUBV010000005.1 coordinate 236,860, forward strand.
TTTCGAGGTGGATATCTTTCGGGCCGATGCCGTCGAGCGGAGACAATCGCCCCATGAGCACGAAATACAGGCCCTTGTAGGTGAGCGTCTGCTCGATCATCAGCTGGTCGGCCGGCGTTTCCACCACGCACAGCAAGCGCTTGTCGCGCTCTTCGTCGAGACAGGTCTCGCACACTTCATGTTCGGTAAAGGTATTGCACAGGCCGCAGTGATGCACGGCATCGACGGCCTGGAACAGGGCGCGCGACAGCATGGCCGCGCCTTCCCTATCGTGCTGCAACAAATGAAATGCCATCCGCTGCGCCGACTTGGGGCCGACGCCGGGCAGGCGCCGCAGCGCCTCGGTCAAAAATTCAAGCGACTTGGACATGGATCAACCTTGCCCCGTGCCGCAGATCGAGCGCATGCGGTGTGTCATCAGAATGGCATTTTGAAGCCGGCTGGCAAGTTCATGCCGCCGGTCAAGCCTGCCATTTTTTCAGCGGACGTCGCTTCCGCCTTGCGCACGGCGTCGTTGAAGGCGGCGGCGACCAGGTCTTCCAGCATGTCCTTGTCGTCAGCCAGCAGCGACGGGTCGATCGATACGCGCTTGACGTCGTTCTTGCAGGTCATGACGATTTTCACGAGGCCGGCGCCCGACTGGCCTTCCACTTCCACCAGCGCCAGTTGTTCCTGGGCCTTTTTCATGTTGTCTTGCATTGCTTGCGCCTGCTTCATCAGGCCAGCCAGTTGATTTTTCATCATGAGAATGCTCCGTTCAATTCAGTTTGTGAGTGTGTTAATCATCAATGCAGGGTCGGCGCGGCGGAGCCGGCCGGTGCAGGGGTAATCGTTCCCGGCACGACAAAAGCGTCGAATGCACGCTTCATGTCGAGCACGAAGGGGTCGCTGGCGATGGTTGCTTCCGCTTGCAGCTGGCACGCCTCGCGGTGCGCCTGCGCTTCCGCGCTGGCCGTGTACCAGACGGCGCCCAGTTCCGTATCGACATTCACCTTGCGCCCGAAGCGCTCGGTCAGCGCGGCCGCCAGTTTTTCCACGTTGGCGGGACTGCGCCACGTGTCGATCGGCACGCGCAGGCGGAACGTCGTGCTGTGGCCGTCGTGCAGGCATTCGATCAGCTCGGCCTGCACGGCCAGCTGCTGGGCCACGCCGCGCAAGGGCAGCACGGCGGCGACGGCCGGCCAGTTGCCGTCCCAGTCCAGGCCGGGCACGGGCGTGATCACATACGGTGCGCTGGGCGCGGCTTGCTTGGCGGCACGCTGCGGCATGATGACGGCCGGCTGCTCGTTGCCTTGCATGGCTGGCGCGCCAGCCGGCGCCGAGACGGCGGCCGAGGCGCTGTCGTCGGAGAATTCGGTGACCCATGGCGGCAAGTCGTCGTCGGCCGGCGCCTGCTGTGGCGCCGCCGCAGGACGCGCCTGCTGCACGGGCGCGGGCGCGACCACCGGCGCGTCCATCACGGCCACCGGTGGCGCGTCGTCCCACGGCGCCGGCGCTTTCGCGGCGGCAGGCGGTGGCGGCGCAGCCTGGACAGGCGCGGCCGGCGCGGTGGCTGGCGCGGCAACGGCTACGGCGGCGGCCGGTGCCGGCGCGGCGGGCTTGGGCGCCGAGGAAGGCGCCGACGGCGCGCTGCCGGGACGGCCTTTCGAGGCGGCGCGGGCCGCTTCCAGCGCCGCATTGATGGCGGCGCGGGCGGAACTGAGCGGTGCAGCGGGCGCTGCCGGCGCAGCTGCGGCTGGCGCGGCGGCGGCGGGCGGCGGCGCCGCTGGTGCTGATGCTGGCGCCGATACGGCTGCCGGCGCGCGCGGCGGCGGCGCTTCGCTGCGCGCCATGCTGGCGGCGGCAGCGGCCACGACGGCAGGCGGCGTCACGGCAGCATGGCTGGCCACGCTGTTCGTGGCGGCGCGGGCGGCCGGTGCGGACGCGCCTGCTGCCGCGCGCGCGGCGGCCACGGCAGCGGGACGATTGCCCGGAGCCGACGCAGGTGCGGCAGCCGGCACGCCATCGGCGCCGCCTATGCCGGGCCGAAAGGCCAGCATGCGCAGCAAGGTCATGGTAAAGCCCGCATATTCGTCGGGCGCCAGGCCCAGTTCATTGCGGCCATGCACGGCGATCTGGTAAAACAGCTGCACTTCTTCCGCATCGAAGGCGGCGGCCAGGCGCACGATGTCCGCGTATTCGGGCAGATCCTGCGGCAAGGCGGCCGGCACGCTTTGCGCCAGCGCAATGCGGTGCAATAAAGTACCGAGATCCTGCAGCGCGCCGTTGTACGACAGGCTGCGCGAGGCCATCTCGTCGGCCACGGCCAGGAGATCGGCGCCATCCTGCTGCGCCAGCGCGTCGAGCAGACGCACCAGGTAGGACTGGTCGAGCGCGCCCAGCATGCCTTGCACGGCATCGAGGGTCACTTCGCCGGCCGCATACGCGATGGCCTGGTCCGTCAGCGACAGCGCATCGCGCATGGAACCGTGGGCGCCCTGGGCCAGCAGGCGCAAGGCCGGCTGTTCGAAGGCGATGCCCTCCTGCCCCAGGATATTGTCCAGGTGGCTGATGATGTGGCCGGGCGGCATCTGCTTGAGGTTGAACTGCAGGCAGCGCGACAGCACGGTGACGGGTATCTTTTGCGGGTCCGTCGTGGCCAGGATGAATTTGACATGCTCGGGCGGCTCTTCCAGCGTCTTCAGCATGGAATTGAACGCGTGGTTCGTCAGCATGTGCACCTCATCGATCATATAGACCTTGAAGCGCGCATTGCTTGGCGCATATACGGCTTGCTCGAGCAGCTGCGCCATTTCATCGACGCCGCGGTTCGACGCCGCATCCATCTCTATATAGTCGACAAAGCGTCCCGCGTCGATCGCCGTGCACGCTTCGCACTGGCCGCACGGCTGGGCCGTGATGCCGCCCGTGCCGTCAGGGCCGATGCAATTGAGCGATTTGGCCAGGATGCGCGACAGGGTCGTCTTGCCGACGCCGCGCGTGCCCGTGAACAGGTAGGCGTGATGCAATCGGCCACTGTGCAAGGCATGCGTGAGCGCGCGCACGACGTGCTCCTGGCCGACGAGCGTCTCGAAATTCTTGGGGCGGTATTTACGGGCGAGGACTTGATAGGACATGCTGAGATTTTACCATGCGATTTTGCGGGTGATCCTGCGCGGCGGGCGCAAGCCTCATGGCCGGGCCATTCAAATCTGGCAGACGCGGCAAAGCAGCAATTGTATAACATGCCCCGCGACTATTTATGCAAAAAGGGACAAGCCCGGCAATGCCGCGGCCTGGCAAGAAAAAGAGGCCATAAAACAAAAAAGCCGCCCATGGCAGCTTGATTGTCGATCCTGATAAAACATTCCCGAAGGAGGCGAGCCTGATCTGCGGCACTCATGGTTAATAGCCGTGGCTGCTTCGTTCCCGACCTGACCAGGTTAGCCATGCCACGATGCGCAGGGGCCCGCCGGAGACAATTATAACCGACCTGCGCAAGATTGGGGAAGTTGCCGTATCGGGCGCAATCATTTCCTGCGCAGGCCGGCGTAGGTCGGCTTAGGCCGCAGGCCGTAAGCCGACACTGCTGAGTATGCCCACCATGAGCATGCAAGCCATGCTCACCATGCGCATGCAAGCGCCGCAACGTCGGCTTACGCGCAAGCGCTAACCCGACCTACGTAGTCCCTACAAGCCCAGCTCCTGCCAGATGCCATCCACCTTCGCCTTCACTTCCGGCGTCATGGCGATCGTCGTGCCCCACTCGCGCGTCGTTTCGCCCGGCCACTTATTCGTCGCGTCGATGCCCATCTTGCTGCCCAGGCCGCTGATCGGCGAGGCGAAGTCCAGGTAGTCGATCGGCGTATTGTCGACCAGGGTCGTGTCGCGGATCGGGTCGACGCGCGTGGTGATGGCCCAGATGACCTCTTTCCAGTCGCGGATATCGACGTCTTCGTCGACGACGACGATGAACTTGGTATACATGAACTGGCGCAAGAAGCTCCACACGCCGAACATCACGCGCTTGGCGTGACCCGCATACTGTTTCTTGATCTGCACCACGGCCATGCGGTAGCTGCAGCCTTCGGGCGGCAGGTAAAAGTCGGTGATCTCGCTGAACTGCTTTTGCAGCAGCGGCACGAACACTTCGTTCAGCGCCAGGCCCAGCACGGCCGGCTCGTCCGGCGGCTTGCCCGTATACGTGGAGTGGTAAATCGGGTCACGGCGCATGGTGATGCGGTCGATGGTAAACACGGGGAAACTGTCCTGCTCATTATAGTAGCCCGTGTGGTCGCCATACGGCCCTTCCAGCGCATGCTCGTAGCCGCTCGGATGGTTTTCATCGGGATAGATATGGCCTTCCAGCACGATCTCGGCCGACGCGGGCACGCGCAGCTCGCTGCCGATGGCCTTCACCAGCTCGGTGCGGCTGCCGCGCAGCAAGCCGGCGAACTGGTATTCGGACAGGCTGTCCGGCACCGGCGTCACGGCGCCTAATATAGTAGCGGGATCGGCGCCCAGCGCGACGGCGATCGGATATGGCTTGCCCTTGCTCTGGATGGCGTGCTCGCGGAAGTCCAGCGCGCCGCCCCGGTGCGCCAGCCAGCGCATGATGACCTTATTGCGCCCCAGCACTTGCTGGCGGTAAATACCCAGGTTCTGGCGCTTCTTGTTCGGGCCCTTGGTGATCACCAGGCCCCACGTGATCAGGGGGGCGATGTCGCCGGGCCAGCAATGCTGGATCGGCAGGCGCGCCAGGTCGACGTCATTGCCTTCCCAGACGATTTCCTGGCATTTCGCGCCGCGCAACTCTTTCGGCGACATGTCCCACACGGATTTCACCAGCGAGCCCAGACCCAGCAAATCCTTGAAATCCTTCGGCGGCTCCGGTTCCTTCAGGCGCGCCAGCACATGGCCAATCTTGCGCAGTTCGCTGACATCCTCGGCGCCCATGCCCAGCGCCACCCTGCGCGGCGTGCCGAACAGGTTGCCCAGCACCGGCATCGTGTGCCCCGTCGGATGGTTGAACAGCAAGGCCGGTCCGCCCGCGCGCAGGGTGCGGTCGCAAACCTCCGTCATCTCCAAAATCGGTGAAATGGGCGTTGAAATGGGCTTAAGTTCACCCATTTGTTGCAGTTGAGAAATAAAATCTCGCAAATCTGAATATTTCATGTGTTTTTAATTTTTTTTGACGTCGGACGCCGTTGCTGAAGGATCTATGCCAAGTAATTGATTTTATTGGCTTTTGGCACAATGCAAGTCAAAAAGTAAGACATAAAAGTAATAAAGAAACGATTCGTTAGTATTGACTTGATATAAAACGGCTTCTACAATTCGCCCAACTTGAAAGAGGACGCCGGCCCAGAGCTTGATTTTAGCGTCTCTCCTTCATTCACGGAGTCGGGGCTCCACATGACATTTTAAGGAGTGTTTTCAAAAGGCGTCTGCCTTACCCCCGGTAAAAGTTGTATTGCGACTGATCCAATACCAAAAGGGACCGATCAGCTCAGGCAAGCAATGACGGCGTTTCTCGCACGCATCCATACGCGGCGGAAACGATGATATTTCTGATGCACGGCATTGGCAGTACCCACAACACCGCGAGACCGCGGAGGGACTGCCTGTTGACGCGACATTTCGGGGAACTCTATGACTCATCGTAGCACTGAAGCAGCTTTGCCTGCTTCAACCGTGGCTGGCCAGCCAGCGTTGGCGCGTTTGCGCGCCCGCGCAACGGCCATTTCAGCACGTGGCGTTTTGACCACGGCGCAACACACACTGACAGTCTTTGGCATTTCCGCACTTGCACTGATAGCCCTGCTGATGTTCCGCCCGGACCTGGGCAAGCAGCTGACGCACAGCCTGTTCCCGCTGCCGATGGCAGAAGCACAAGCCGTGGAAGCACCAGCCCTGTCGGCACTGATGGAAGCGCCTGCTTCCGTGCAAACGGCCGCCGTCAACGATGCACCGCTGACGAAGGAAGAAAAAGCCCTGCTGGGCACGCAAAAGCAGCAGCAATGGGTCACCAACTGGCTCTCCAAGCGCTACCGCGTGGCCAACGACGCGACCAATATGCTCGTCTCGACGGCCTACCTGACGGCGCGTGAAATCAAGCTCGACCCGCTGCTGATCCTGGCCGTGATGGCCATCGAATCGGGCCTGAACCCGTTCGCCGAAAGCCCCGTGGGCGCGCAGGGCTTGATGCAGGTCATGTCGAAGATCCACCACGAGCGCTTCCAGGAAATGGGCGGCGTGCAAGCAGCCTTGAATCCGGTGGCCAACATCCGTGTCGGCTCGCTGATCCTGAAAGACTACGTCACGCGTGGCGGTTCCGTCGAAGCGGGCTTGAAAACCTATGTCGGCGCCGCCAACTTCGCCACCGACTCGGGCTACGGCTCGCGCGTGCTGGCCGAATACCGCCGCCTGAAGCAAGTGTCCGCCGGCCAGCGCGTGCCGACGACGACGCCGGTGATGGCATCGAACACGCCGGCGCCAGCCCAGGCGCCTGCCCTGCCGAAGGAAAGCGGCAGCATTACCATCAAGATTGCACCGCATAACGAGATCGCCGGCCTGTGACCCTTTAAAAGCCCTCACAGGGGCATCCAGCAAAAAAGCCACCGCACGCAAGTGCCGGTGGCTTTTTTCTTGCCTTGCGGCGTACGGCTTGCTGGGCGCACGCTCTTCGGACCAGCTGCGCGGCCCGCTCACTAGCGATGGCGGGCGCAGTACACACACCAACTTCGCCGTACCGACAGAGCCGGTGTCTGGCTTCTCCCCACGGTCGAAAGAGGCCGCCAAGGCCCGCGAAGAGGCCACCAAGGCCCGCGAAGAGGCGCGAGGCCATATGTTGACAGCGCTTCACAAATAAAAAGGGCAGACTTTGCAGTCTGCCCTTTTTGCATCCGTGCGGCCCAGCCGCAGGATGTATACATATATTACTTGCGCTTGTTGGCGTTGACTTCTTCCTCGCGGAATTTCACTGCCAGCTTGTCCAGCACGCCGTTCACATACTTGTGGCCGTCGATACCGCCAAACGACTTGGCCAGCTCGACCGCTTCGTTGATGACGACGCGGTACGGGATTTCCATGTTGTTCTTCAGCTCGAACGCGCCGATCAGCAGGATGCCGTGTTCGATTGGCGACAGTTCCGCGATATTGCGGTCGATCAATGGGGCCATGCTGTCGCGCAGCGCCAGCGAATCCTTGATCGTGCCGTACAGCAGCACCGTGAAGTGATCGCCGTCCGCCTTGTCGAAGCCATGCGCGGCGCGAATATTGTTCACGACGGTGGTCGCGTCTTCATTATTCAACAGCCACTGGTACAAGCCCTGCAGCGCAAACTCGCGCGCGCGGTGACGCGGCGTGCGGTTTTTGCTGGGATTGGCGAGCAAATTTTTCTCAGTCATGATTGTTACCTGTTCTTAAGTACTTGTTCACTACAAATTCCGGCGAGACACTATGGTGCGCCTTTAGGCAGCGCAGCCACAGCTCAAGCGTGCGTGAGAAGGATGTCAGGGCAAGGCGCGAGGCCGAAGCCAGTACGAAAGTACGGCTAGGCCTCGCAACGCCGCCATGGCATTCTTGTCACACGCGCTCAGTCTTCGTCGGCGTCCTGCAACTCTTCCAGCGCTTGCGCCAGATTAGCCATTTCCACTGCCACGCGTGCCGCTTCCGCTCCCTTGACCAGCATGCGCACTTCCGCCTGCTCGTCGTTTTCGGTCGTCAACACTGCGTTGGCGATGGGGATGCCGTAATCGAGACCGACGCGCGTGATGCCCGCGCCCGATTCGTTCGATACCAGCTCGAAGTGGTAGGTTTCACCGCGAATCACGGCGCCCAGTGCGATCAGGGCGTCGAATTGCTCGGTTTCTGCCATTTTTTGCAGAATCAGTGGGATTTCCAGGGCGCCCGGCACGGTCACGTGCAGGATATCTTCATCGGCCACGCCCAGCTTGCTCAACTCTTCCAGGCATGCCGACAGCAAGCCACCACCGACGATTTCATTGAATCGTGCCTGGACGATACCGACGCGCAAACCTTCGCCGGCAAAATTGGTTTCATATGTTCCTACGGTCATCATAAGCCTCTTTAATCTGGTGGTTCAGGGCGACACGCACATGTCGCCTTCATTTACTATCACATCGACGCCTGACAAAATCGTAGCGAGCGGCAGTGATTGGTGGCCGAGAAGCGCAACTGTACGGCAGTACAGGGCGCATCGCAGGCCGCAAATCGCGACGCGCAGTAGATTTGCTTAGGCATCCTGGCCAGGATGGCACTGAAAACCCGTTACTTCCAGGTCGAAACCGACCATCGACGGCATCTTGCGCGGGCTGGCCAGCAATTGCATCTTGCTCACACCCAAGTCGCGCAGGATTTGCGCACCGATGCCATAGCTGCGCAGATCCATGCTGGCGGCGCGGCCTTTCGGCTTGGCTTGCGGCGTATCGAGCGCGGCAAACTGGGCAAACAGCTCGCCCGACGTCTCGCCGCAGTTCAGCAAGACCATCACGCCCCGCTCGGACCGCTTGATGGCGGCCATCGAGGCGGCCACCGTCCACGAATGGGTGGTCGCTTCGCTTTCCAGCACATCGAGCAGGGAAACGGGCTGGTGCACGCGCACCAGCGCTTCCAGGCCTGGGGCCAGGTCGCCGTGCACGAGGGCCAAGTGGGCCGATGCGCTCGGCTTGTCACGGAAGGCGATCAGGCGGAATTCGCCATGCGCCGTGTGCAGGGTGCGCTCGGCAACGCGCTCGACCAGCGACTCCGTCTGGCTGCGGTAATGGATCAGGTCGGCAATCGTGCCGATCTTCAGGCCATGTTGCTCGGCAAACACCAGCAAGTCCGGCAAGCGCGCCATGGTGCCGTCGTCCTTCATGATTTCGCAAATCACGGAGGCGGGCGTCAGGCCGGCCATGGCCGTCAAGTCGCAGCCGGCTTCCGTATGGCCAGCGCGCATCAGCACGCCGCCTTTTTGCGCTTTCAGCGGGAAGATATGGCCAGGCTGGACGATATCGCTGGGCTGCGTGCCCTTGGCCACGGCTACCTGGATGGTCTTGGCGCGGTCGGCGGCGGAAATGCCCGTGGTCACGCCTTCTGCCGCCTCGATGGAAACGGTGAAGTTGGTGCCGTAGGCCGTGCCGTTGCGCGAGGTCATCATCGACAGGTTCAGCTCGTCGCAACGCTCTTCCGTCAAGGTCAGGCAAACGAGGCCACGCGCATGCGTGATCATGAAATTGATTGCTTCAGGCGTCACGAAATCGGCGGCAAGCACCAGATCGCCTTCATTTTCCCGGTCTTCTTCATCGACCAGTATCACCATGCGGCCGGCGCGCAATTCAGCGACGATCTCTTCGGTGCTGGATATAGACATTATTCATCCTCGTATGACGTCTGGCATAACCTGCTGCGCGTCGGTCCAGGCGGCCTGCGATGCGCACCGTACCTTCGTACGGTTGCGCTTCTCAGCCACCTGTCCCTTCCGCTCGCTACGGTTTTGCCGGGCGTTGTTAATGTAACTAAAAACTGAACCTGAACCTGAAACATCAAGCGCAAAAATTCCGCGGATTTCCGGGAATTTTCTTATAACCTGCTATTTTAAAGGATTTAGCGTCGACAGACCTGAAATAAGACAGTGTAGCCACAGCAACACCGCAGCCGCAGCCCGGCCTGCCCGGCAAAGCGCCGATTCTTCGATCCAGCGCAAACGGCGCGGCCAAAACGCGCGCCGCCAGCCTTGCAAAGAGCATAAGATCAGCCAGTCATCGCCACGGCGCTGATTCCCCTTGCGCCCGGCCGCGCCAGCCGCCGCCGGCGCTTTCCCGTCATTGCAGGTACACCCCATACAGGAGCGGCAGCATGAAAACCAACGGATCGGCCATCTGGTCAGGCGGCATCAAGGATGGCAAGGGCGCCATCAGCACCCGCAGCGGCGCGCTGCAGGAATATCCCTACGGCTTTGCCAGCCGCTTCGAAGGCAAGCCCGGCACCAACCCGGAAGAACTGATCGGCGCCGCCCACGCGGGCTGCTTCACCATGGCCCTGTCGCTGATACTCGGCGAAGCAGGCTTGACGGCGGAAAAGATGGAAACGACAGCCGACGTGACCCTGGACAAGGTCGATGACGGTTTTGCCATCACGGCCGTGCACCTGGTGCTGAAAGCGAAGATACCGGGCGCCGACCAGGCCAGGTTCGAGGAATTGACGGGCAAGGCCAAGGCTGGCTGCCCCGTGTCGAAGTTACTTAAGGCCAACATTACCCTGGATGCCACGCTATTGCCTTGAGTCGTGGCATTGACTGCTGCACAAGCCGCATCCTGGGCTGAAATCTTGCTGTATCAAACCTTGCTTGACATTCGATCTGGCTGATATCAAACCTTGTTCACTGGTTTGACCGGTTCCACGGGGGCAACCGGCGCCACCAGCGGCAGACGCGAGTCGCTGGCAGGCAACGGCCGGTTCATCAGGCCGGGATTCAGGGCGGCGTTATTCAAATTGTAAGCGGCAATGGCCGCCGCCACGGACGGGTCTTGCGACGACGGCGGCGGCACGGCCTGGCCCGCGTTTTGCGCGGCCAGCTGCTGCGCCTGTGCATTTTGCTGCGCCAGCTGGGCTTGCGCCGTCGCCGCCGCCAGGCCCGCATCGGTATCGGCCTGCGCCTCGCGCGCCAGCGACTGCGCCCGCTCGCCGGCCGCCCGCGCCGCCATCTGCGCGTCGTCGGCCGCCAGCTGTGTGCGTACCGCCTCGTCGGCGGCCAGGCGCACCTGTTCCTGGCGCTGGTCTTGTTGCAACTGCGTCTGCTGGACTTGCTCCTGGCGCAACTGTTCCACTCCCGCCGAGACTTGCTGGCGCACCTGGCGCTCCCCGTCGATACGCTGGGCATCGATGCGCTCGCTATCGGTCCGCTGCGTCTGCAAGCGCTCCTGCACGCCATCGCTCTGCAACGCTTGCTGCCGCTGCACATCGGCGCTGCGTTGTTGTGCTTGTTGGGCTGGCAACTCGCCTGCCTGCGCCAGCTGGGCGCGGGCGGCCGTGGCGGACGGCAATTGCGCGGCATCTGGCGCCGACTGCTGTTGCACCTCTTGCAAGTCCTGCTGCAACTCCTCCGTTTCCATCTGTTGCCGCACTTCCAGCTGCCGCTGCCCCAAGGCATCCAGCGGAGCCATGGCCGGTTCGTCCCCGGGGGTCTGGGCCAGCACGGCAGCCTGTGCCGCCGGCGTTTGGCCCGCAACAGCACTGGCCGCCACCCCTTCACCATTCAGATCGGCTTCCACGGCAGTAGCAACGAGGGCGCCCTGCCGCTGGGCCAGTACGGCCCCCACCTGCGCCAGCACGTCCGTTCCCTGCTGCAAGGCGTTCAGAGTGGCATTGCTGTCGGCCGCATACGCTGCCTGCAGGGTGGCCGCATCCACCTCTTCATTGCGCAAGTCGATGCCGATGCGGGCCAGCCCCGCCTGCGTGAGCAGGCTGCCGTCCTGCGCCAGCGCAGCCGCGGCGCCCGTCGTGCCATCGCCCGACAGCAAATCGTAGCGCTGCGCCAGGCTGCCCGGCGTATCGCCTGCCGTCGCCAGCTGGCTGGCATCGATGCCGCTCGTTTGCAGCTGGGCGAACGATTCCGTCAACTGGCGCGCCAGCGCCAGCAAGTCGTCGTCGACATGCACGGGCGTATTTGCCGCCCGGGCCTCGTCCGTGGCGCCCTGCAAGGCCAGCAATTGGCGGCGCGACAAGGCCACGCCGGACAAAAACTGGCCCAGCGGGGAAATGTCGACCTGGGTCGACGACAGGATGGAGATGGCTGCCGCCGCGCCTGCAGCGGGCATGGGCACGGCCGGCGCCAGCGGCGCCGTTTCGCCGACACGGGGTGTTGCCGGTATGATATTGGGCAAGGTGGCGCGCGAGATCGGATCCATGACTGGCCTCCACAGGGGAAAGCCCTATTATGCGCGCCTGCAGGAAAAGCAACACACGCTTGGCGGCCAAGCGCCTATCCCGGCAGCTGAATGCATCCCCCGCTGGCGCCGCCCCGAAGCGGGAAGTCGCCGCGTGGCTCGCCATGCGTCTCCCTCACGCCTCGTCCGCGCTTCCGATGCGCAACCGGCACGGGATGCGCCCGACGGGCATAGGCCCCAGGCGGCTGCCAGGCCAGGAGCACCCTCCCTGCGCGGTGCATGCGGAGGGGCAAGCTGCTTATGCTTGTTTATCCAGCGACAACATGCGCTCGACATAGCGGGCGATCAGGTCGATTTCCAGGTTGACCTTGCCATCGACTTGCAGGTGCTTCAGGGTCGTCATGGCGATCGTGTGCGGGATCAGGTTGATCGAGAAGCGGCAGCCGTTGACGGCGCCCGCGCCCAGGTCTTCCACGCGGTTGACGGTCAGCGACACGCCATTGACGACGACGGAGCCCTTGAAGGCCAGGTATTTCGCCAGCTCATGCGGCGCTTCGATGACCAGTTCCCACGACTCGCCCACGGCTTCGAACTTGCGCACGATGCCTAGGCCGTCGACGTGGCCGGAAACCAGGTGACCACCGAGGCGTTCGGCCAGGGTCAGGGCTTTTTCCAGGTTCACTTCCGTGGTGGTATCGAGGCCCACCGTGCAATTGAGGCTTTCGCGCGAGACATCGACGGCAAAGCCCGTGTCCGATTTTTGCACCACCGTCATGCAGGCACCATTGATGGCGATCGAATCGCCGAGGGCCACGTCGGCCAGCGGCAAGCCGCCCGCGTGGATGTTCAGGCGCACGCCTGCGTCGAGGCCGCCTTCGAGCGGCTGCACGGTTTCAATCTTGCCAATGGCTGCAACAATTCCTGTAAACATGGTCAACCTATATTGAAGTAATTAAAGGGTAATAAAAGGTAATAAATAAGGTGGCGGGAACATCTGTACAACGTGCAGAGCCGGCGCCTTGCCGAAGAGCGTGGATAGGACGCCATGGCAGGCAGCCCCTTGCCCCACCTTGATCAGGTGCTCGCGCCGAACCTGGCAAGGATACGCACATCTGCGCCGACTTGCTGAACCTGGTGAAACTGCAAGCGGTATTGACCGTCGAGGTCGCTGAGAGCGGGCAAGGAAAACATGCCTTGCGCATCGCCCAGCAAGGTGGGCGCCAGGTACACGAGCAGCTCGTCGACGCAGCCTTCGCGTATCAGCGAGCCGTTCAGCTTGGAGCCGGCCTCGACGTGGACTTCATTGATTTGCCGGCGTCCCAGTTCCAGCATCAGGGCGGCCAGGTCGACCTTGCCGGCCGCGTTCGGCAGCACGATGACTTCCGCGCCCAGCGCCCGCAGCTGCGCTTCCTTGGCCGGATCGGCGACGGCGGCCACGATCCACGTACCGCCCCCTTGCAGGATGCGCGCGTCGAGGCTGATGTCGAGGCGGCTGTCGACGACGATGCGGCGCGGCTGGCGCGGCGTCGCGACGGCGCGCACGTTCAGCTGCGGATCGTCGGCCTTGACCGTGCCGATGCCCGTCAGGATGGCGCAGGCGCGCGCGCGCCAGGCGTGGCCGTCGGCGCGCGCTTCCGGCCCCGTGATCCATTGGCTCTTGCCATTGTGCAAAGCCGTCATGCCGTCCAGGCTGGCCGCCGTTTTCATGCGCACCCACGGCTTGCCGCGCTGCATGCGCGAAAAGAAGCCGATATTCATCTCATACGCCTCGTCCGCCAGCACGCCCGTGGTGACGGCGATGCCGGCCGCCTCCAGCTTGGCCAGCCCCTGGCCCGCCACCAGCGGATTCGGGTCCGTCATGGCGGCCACGACACGCCCCAATCCGGCGCGCACCAGCGCATCGGAGCATGGCGGCGTGCGGCCATGGTGGTTGCACGGCTCCAGGGTGACATAGGCCGTGGCGCCGCGCACATCGTTGCCGCGCGCGCTGGCATTGGCCAAGGCTTGCACCTCGGCATGATCCTGCCCGGCCGCCTGCGTCACGCCGGCGCCGATCACCTGGCCATCCTTGACGATCACGCAGCCGATGCGGGGGTTCGGCGAAGTCGTGTACAAACCGCGCGCCGCCCATTCCAGCGCCAGGCGCATGCCATCTATATCGTTGAGTATTTCCACAGGCTTCTTTGTTTGACGGTGAGTGTAAAGGTAATCAAGGGACGCAACTATATGCTGCAGCTATGGCGCAACTCAAGGGGGCAACTCAGGGATGCCAGCAATAGAGTGTCCATCAAAAGTAGCGCAACTGCTGCTGCGGTTTGATCATCATCAATATCGAGCTACTGGCTGTCGGCCACGCCGCTGCAATTGACCGCCTGCTGCTGCGGATCGCACACTCGTACCCTGCCCAGCATATTGATTTTAATATGGCGCACCTGTTTTCCCAAAATCAGGGACAAGGTGCCCCAGCGTGCCGCCAGGCTATTGGTGGCGCTGCAACTACGTCCCGCACCATTGTAGGCGATATAAAACGGCGGCGTGGCCGATGAAAACGCGAACTGGGCGCTGATGCCGGCCGCCAGCGGCCCCTGGCGGAACAGCAGCTCGTCGCCGCCATCGAAGGCCAGGTTGCTATTGCTGTCAACAAATACCAGCCAGCCCGTGCGCCAATCCATGCCGCCGGACCCGGCGGGCATCAGCAGCACGCGCTGGCCGCGCGCCATCGCTTGCGCTCGCGTCAATTCGATGGCGGAAAACAGGTCCGTGGCGGCCACGCGCACCTGCTGGCGTTCCAGCAAGTGCCGCAGGCTGGGCAAGGCCGCTGCCGCCAGCAGCGCCGCGATCGACAACACGGCCAGCAATTCCAGCAAGGTATGTCCTGCCCTGCGTGGCTGGCCGCACGCACGGAAAGATAAAGCGCTTCCACATAACTGCCATGCGTACCTCAGCCGTGTATCCATGAGCGGTGCCCTCTCCGGCGCGGCCATGGCTAGGGCCAGCACTGGCTGGCGGGGCCGCTGCTGCCGCGCTGCCCCATGCTATTCAAGGACAATACGCCGCACTCGGTATCATGAAACTGCGGATCCACCTTCGCCGTGCCCGGCAGGGCGCGCAGCAGCACGCATTGGCCGATGCTCATGTCCGGACAGGCGACCGCCTCGATTTCATACGCGCTGCCGCCCGCGCTGCCCACCGGCCCCTCGCCGGACCACCACTGGAATTGCTGCGCCTGCGGCGCCAGCGATGCCGAACTAAAGGCCAGATACTGATTGTTCTGCGTGTAATAACGTTCCTGCTGCTGCATCAGCCGCAACAGGGCCGATTGTCCCTGCACGCGCTTGGCCCGCACGACATGAGCATGATAGGCAGGCAAGGCCAGCGTCAGCAGCATGGCGACGATCGCCAGCACGGCCAGCAACTCGATCAGGCTGAAACCGGGCACAGCGGCACGGCAACGGGAACGCGGCGCACACACCGGATGCCAGGTCCGATCCTCGCGGCAAGCGCCACTGCCTGCGCCGGTCATCGGCGCACGCGTTCCGCCTTGCCGCCTTGTCCATCTCCATGCCCCGGCCCCGGCCATTTCCCGCCCTCCTTCTCGCTGCGCCCACGCGTGCGCCGCCACCGCGCCAGCTGCGCACTGACTTCGCCAACGGCCCTTGCCTTATCAATGTTCGCCAACGCTCCTCATTGCACCTTTGGCAATTTCATATTCTTTACAGCGCTCGCCACGCTATTTCTTTTTTGCCGCCTCGTGCAATTCACGCCAGTTCGCCACCTCGCGCCAGCTGATGCGCCCAGCGGGCAGCGGCGCACTGACCACCTTGAGCGCCTTGAGCCCGGCCGCGCCAGACAAGCCCGGCTGCAGCACGGCGAGTTCCTTGCGCCCCTCGGCACGCCCCGTCGCGTTGGCGGCAGCCACCGTACTGTTGAGCTCCATCACCAGCGGCGGCCCGCGCGCCAGGCCATCGTGCAACTGCCCCGTCTGCGCACCCGCCTGTACCACGCCGGCGGCGTCGGCGGCAAAACCGCTGAGCACGTCGAGCACGTACACGCGCGTAGCCGGCCGCGCACACGGGTCGCGCCCCGGCAAGACGGTATTGAACACCACCTTGCCTGCCGCCAGTACCGGGTTGTGGATGCTGCGCTCGCCCGTCTGCGCGGCATCGAGAAAATCGAGATACCAGCCGCGCATGGCATCGCTGCCCGTGTAGCGCAACTCAGCGCCATCGACGCGCACGCCGCCCGCCGCCTCGCCCAGGCTGCGCCGCTCCAGCTCGGCACGGGTGGGCGTGGGAGACTGCTCGCGCAAGTCGTCATGGACGGCATAAAACGCTTGCGACAGGAAGGCCGCCGGCCAGGTGTCGGCCGCCTCGACCAGCTTGCCCGTGCCAAACAGCAGCAGATAGCCGCCGCCGGTCGCATACGCCACTTTCAGCTGCTGCGTCACGGGCTGGCGCCGGCCCTGCGCATCGCGTGCGACAAAGATGCGTTTGCGCCCCACGCCATCCTTCCACGGCGGCCCCATGGACAGGTCGAGGCGCCAGATATTGCCCTGCAAATCGCCCGCATACAGATAGGCCAGCGCCCCGTCGCTGCCCGGCACCAGGGCGGGCGGCCCCAGCGCGTGGGCGGTGGCGGTGGCTGCCGCGCCAAGGCCGGCACCGGCACCAGCGACCGGGTCCTCCTCTCCATCGCCATCGCTGGCCATCGGTACTTTCAGCCGGTAGTAATTGCTTCCCAACAGCCACGGCGTGCCGGGCGGCTTGTCCAGCGCCAGCAGGAAGATGGCGGCCGCAGAGGCTGGCGCCGTCGTATCCTTGCCATCGTCCACGCTATTGTTGTAGCCGCTGGCCACCACGGCAAAATCGCGGTAGGCCGGCGCGCCATCCTTGCCGCCCATGTTGACGCGGGCAAAGCCCGGCGGTGCGCGCACGTTGCCCATGAGCTTATCGTCGCGGTCCGTAAATTCCCACAACGCCCCGTCTTGCGCGAAGCGCGCGGGGTCGGTGATGTCGAGCGCAAACACGCCCTGCGCGCCGCCCCCCATGCCGGACACCAGCACTGTCTTCCAATGTCCCAGCACCAGCACTTCCGCCGTGGCCGCGGCGCCGTCCAGCATGGGGCCTGGACTGTAGTGAGTGCTCGCCATGGCCGCGGCGGGGCGCAGTAGCGCACGCGGCAGGTAAGCGTACAGCTCGCTGCCGGTGCGCGCGTCGAACGCATGCAGCAAGCCATCGTTTGCGCCCAGGTACAGCATCCTTTTCCGCTGCAGCAGCAGCTTGCGATGCAAGGCGTAATCCGCGCCCGGCATGCCCGGCGCCGGCGCGCCCACGTACGCGAGGTTGCCATAAGGCGCCGTACCCAGGCTGCCTGATCGCCGGCGCAGGAAGCCGCCCGGCCGCCCCACCTCGTGCAGCATTCCGCCCAGCAGATAGGCTAGCCGCGCCTCTCCCTGGCCATCGTCCTGCCCATCAGCGCCACCGCCGCCAGCGAAGGCGGCGCGCTGCTGCGCGTCGAGCTTGTTCCAGGTCAAGGGCATCAGGGCGCCCTGTCCATCGAGCGTGTAGACGGGGCGCAAGGTCGCTGGCGTAGCATCCGCCATGGCCTTGTCGCGCTCGCCGGTGCGCCACACTGGCTTGCCAGCAAGCATGCCGCCATCGGCGTCCACGCCAAACGCGGTGCGCGACAAGGTCATGCCGCCATCGGCCAGGCGCATCCGCGTGTGAAACCAGTACGCCTCCTCCGTGCCGCTGGCCAGCGCCATCAGCGAGGGGCCGGCCAGTGCCGCCGTGCCTGTCCCCTTGTCGGCGGCCACGAAGGCGGCGCGCACGCCGGCGATCAGGGCCGCAGGGTCGCTGCCCGCCAGGTAATGGCTGGGCCAGCGGCCATCCACGCTCCACTCATCCATCGCCTTGCCCACCGCGCTGTGGAAGGGATTGGCGTCGCCATCCTCGTCAAGAAAGCCGCCATACTTGGCCGCCAGCAACAAGGGAGTGACGGGCGGCGCGCCGGCCGGGTCGCCCGGACGCAAGTCGCCCGCATGGTGTTCGACCGCGCTGCCGCCCTTGCCCCCTGCGCCGGGTCGCAGCGCCTGCACATGCGACCAGTACGCCAAGCCGGCCGCATGGTAGCTGGCGCCATCGGCCTCATCGGCCAGCAACTCCAGTCCGGCCAGTTCAGGCCGTGGCGCCGGATTGCCTTGTCCGCCCTCGCCTTCCAGCTTGCCCACCGCGCGCGTCCACGCCATGACATCGAGCGCGGGCGGCGCATAGCCATCGGCCGCGCGGGCGCGGTCGCTGGCATGCATGGGCGGACTGGCCGTCGGCACGTTGCCCGGCACGTAACGATCGCCCGCCATGCCCGCGTCGCCCAGGCTGACGACGACCTGGCGCTGGCAACTGGCCGCCAGCGGGTCGCTCCACTGGGTGATGACAGGCAAACCTTCATCGACGGCAGGCGGCGCCGTGGCGGGCGGCACCACGGCGCTCGCTTGCCGCCCCTGCAGGTAGCGCAGCGATTCGTACAGCAGTTCGGCCGTCGGTGCCGCCCTGGCGTAGGCGCCGGGATGCAGGACATGACTGCGGCCCAGGCCGTTGATGTAAGCGGTCACCCCGCCGCCATGGCCCGCGCCCTGGGGAACATACACGCCATTGGCGGCACTCCACTCGGACTCGGGATTGTCTTGCGGTAAAAAATCGGGCGCCGCCCAGCGCTGGCTGCCCGCATGGGCCAGCGGCGCGCGCAATACGCCACCGTAGACATAGCCAGCGCCGGGCGGCGCGGCGTTCAGGTGCCCGAACACGCCCACGCGCACCCTGCCGCCATGGCGCTGCACGGCGCCCACCGGCTTGTAGTACTTGCCATACGCGAGGCACAGGTCAGCGCGCAGCGGCCCTTCGGTAACATCGCACACCTGCACCCGCGCCAGGAACACGCCGTGAGTGCCCGCTACGCCGGGAACGTCGCAATTGCCGCCCGCCGGCAGCGTAGCGTCGCCAAACAGCAGGCGGTTGCGACAGGAAACGATGGCCAGTTGCGCCAGCGCAAACGGTGTCGCGGCCGCCACGCCCTCGCGCAAGACCTTGCGTGGGAAAAAGGCGGGATGGGCGAAAAAGTCGATGGCATCGTTGCCGTTCTGGCTGTCAGGCAGATAAGCGCGCTGCAGCACCGTCTTGCGCGCCTCGTCGATGACGCGGTCGCCGCCCGTCAGGGCATAGCGGACAATATCGAGCATGCTGGCGCTAGCCCAGTTGAGGAAGTTGCCGCTGAAACTATCGCCGCCACAGCCATGCTGCGCGTCGGCCGGCTTCAGGACAGAGAAGTAAGCGGTCGCTACGCGCAAGTCCGGCACGCTCACGCCATCCTTGCTGCGATACGGATAGCGGTAGCACATGCGCGCATGGAAGTAGCCGGCGTAGTCGCGCTGTGGCGCGTAGTCGCCTGCATGCGCGGCAGCGGCGGCAGCGTGCGTGAACGACAGGTTGAGCAGCAGATTCGGCGGCACGCGAGCGCCGTGCACGCCAACGTCGGCACGCTCCAGCGCCACCGTGGGCGTGGTGGCGCCAACGGCAACGCTGCAACATAGCCAGCACAGTGCCGCCAGCCAGGTCCGGCCAGCGCGCCGCAGCGCCAGCCAATGCCGATGCCGATGCGCGATCATGGCCCCGCTCCGGCTACCTGCTTGCGGTAATAGCTTTGCAGCACCACCTGCGTGCTGTCCTGCGCGCCAAAACCGATGGCCGTCACGCGGTACAGATAATTTCCGGTGGCGAGGCTGCCGATCACGGCCCCCGCCTCTTCGCCGGGCAGGTGAAACGGCAGCAACTCGATGATGTAGCGGGGCCGGCGAAATGGCAAAAAGCCCTGTCCCGTCTGCATGGCCGCGCCCGTAAACCGGCCATAGGGTACGGTGCGGTTCCCGTCGCTCCCGCTGGCCGCCTCGGCACCGCCCAGCGCCATGCTCAGCCACAGCGCCGGCGCGCCCTTTTCCGCCGGCAAGCACAAGCCCAGCTCGCCACCATCGCCGCAGCCGACAGTGAATCCCGCCGCGCTGCCCGGCGCGAACAGGCTGCTGCGTCCTGGCGCGCCGGGCAAGCCTTCGATATCGTTCTGCGCATCCATCAATGCCTCCTCCGCGGCCTGGAACGCGATATACCGGTCGCGCTCGCCGCGAGCCGCCTTTTCGCCCAGCAATGCCATCTGCGCCGCCGATATGCCCAGCAACAGGATCACGACCAGCAGGCACAGCACGTACACCAGGGTCGCCCCCCGCTGGAGGCAAACCGGTGAGCCGCAGCTGGCGCCAGCGCTGGCCATCGTGCCGCCTATGCCGGCCCGTTGCGCAGCAGGATGCTGGTCTGCAGCATGTGCCGCAGCCGGCCCCGCAAGGCGTCAGGCAGGGCTGAACGTGCGATGCGCACGCCCGTGTCGCTGGCGCCATGCGCCTCCGCATACGCGGCACCAAACAGGTCGAACTGCGCTGGCCCGGTCTTTTCCGCTTCGCCCGCCTCGCCATGCAGCAGCAGCGCCACGCGCACGCTGGCCACGCGCTTCCAGTGCGTGCGGCGGGCAAAGTCGCGCTGGCGTTCTGCCGCGCTGGCGCCCACCAGCAGCAGCGCCGCATCGTAAGCGTCGAGCGCGCTGGCCTTGACGAACTGGTTCGCCACGCCATCGGGCGGCGTATCCGTATCGAGGCCATACAGGACCTGGAAGGTGTCGACGCCACGGATGATGGCGTCGGCGCCCCAGCCGTTCGCGCCGCGGTACTTGCAGCGCAATTCTCCCTCGCCGTCGGCGCCCTGCGCCACATAAAAAATGCTCCAGCCCCGCTGCGCCTCCGTCTGCGCGGCGCCGACGCCAAAGCCGGCGCAATTGAGGACGGAGCCATCGCCGTTCTCTCCCATGCCGGCGCCGTAATAGCGCAAGGCCAGCACGTCGCTGCCATGCACGGCGGCCGGCAGCGGCTGGCTGATGCCCTCGCTGTTCTTGTCCAGGCTGTGCGCGTCGAGCCCGGCGATATTGGCGCTGTCATGCGCCGCGTGGGCGACCGGCGCGGCGCTGCTGTCCCAATTCACGTACGCCGTCTGGCGCACGGCCCTGGCGATGGCATCGAGCGCATAGCGGCCGTTGTCATCCAGGCGCGCGCTGGCGGACTGGTCGAAGTAACTGCCGCTGGCCGCCAGCAGCACGGTGCTGGCGGCCAGCATCAGCAAGGCACCCAGGGACAGGGCCACCAGCAATTCAACCAGGCTCATGCCGGCACGCCAGCGTCGTGCGGCATTCATGCGCCGCCTCCGCCCAGTTGCAATGCCAGCTTGGGCAGCGACTCGCCGGCCCCATTCACGGCAGGCTTGCCGTCGGGACGGCGGCCACGCCAGCCCAGCTTGATGACGATGGGCGCGCCCTTGCCGCCGCTGCAAGCCCAGTGCAAGCCTTGCGCGGCGCTGTCCCATGCCTGGGCGTCGCGGCAGATCAGCAGGCGCGCGCCGGGCAAGGCGACATGCAGCTGCTGTTTCCACTCGGCGATGTCGAATTGCGCCAGCTGTGCCGCGCCGCAGGCGGAGGCGCCAAAGCAGTCGGGCGCGCCGCCAGGCGGTTCGTCACCATCCGGCGCCGCTTCGTAAGCCAGGTTCAAATAGGGATTGTTGGCGTCGGGACCATGCAGGAGGCCGCCATTGGCGCGCATGCGCTCGGCCATGCCAGAAGCCAGCTGGGCGCCGGCCGACAGCAGCGCCGACTCATGGCGCGCGCGCAGGGAAGTCAGCTGCAATATGCTGGCGCCGAGCAAGCCCAGCGCCAGTAGCAGCAGCGACACCAGCACCTCGACCAGGCTGCTGCCGACCATCGTCGCCCTGCGGCGGCCTCCGTTGTCCATGAAGTGCTCCCTCGCGCAAAACGGACCGCAGGAACGGGCGGCCCAGCTACACGATAGGCGCGGTCAAAGACTCTGGTATGCGGCAGCGCAAACGATGTGGCAAAAAGGCGCGGCGCGAAGAAAAAAAGCTGCTGGAATTGATCAGACCGCTTGCCGGAAACGCCAGGCAAGCAGCAGCATCGCGCGCGGCATGGCCAGGTGGCGCCTACACGCGGCCGTGACGATGCGGCCATAGGGCGGCCAGCCCTGCAGGGTGCATCGAGTCTGGACGATGGACGAATGAGATGGTGCGACAGTGAGGCGACGAATCGCCGGACGGCAAGGCGCCGAAACGTCCGCCGCACGCCAGCCGCCAGCGCGCCGCGATCAGAGGCAAATCAGGGCTTGCGCGCCTGTCCCACTTCGGCGATCGCATCCTGGAACTCGGCCAGGTCTTCGAAATTCTTGTAGACGGAAGCGAAGCGGATGTAGGCGATCTTGTCGAGGCGCTTCAATTCCTGCATGACGAGTTCGCCGATATAGCCGGAATCGACTTCGCGCAAGCCGCTGGTCAGCAGTTTTTCCTGGATGGACGCGATGGCCGTGTCCACTGAGGCGGCCGCGACGGGGCGCTTGCGCAAGGCCAGCATCAAACTGCCGCGCAACTTATCCGCAGCGAACTCCGTCCGGCTGCCATTCTTTTTGACGACGGCCGGCATGATAAGTTCAATGCGCTCATAGGTGGTGAAGCGCTTGTCGCATTTGCTGCAGCGGCGGCGGCGCCGTATGGCATCCCATTCCTCCGATACGCGCGTATCGAGAACCTGGGTGTCGCCGTGCTGGCAAAATGGACATTTCATGTGGCGGATACAACTTTATAGTAGTGAATGACGGAAAATCGCCGCTCTTAAATTAAAGGGCGCCCGAATCACTCCGGGCGCCCATGGGCACAACGGAATGTGTCAGACAGAATCTTACTCTGTATGACACATTCTGGACAAATAATTATGCGGCGTAGACCGGGTGCGCGTCGGCCAGCACTTTCACGGCCGCTTTCACGCGCTCGATGGTGGCGGCGTCATGCGGATTGTCCAGCACGTCGGCGATCAGGTTGCCCACTTCTTCCGCTTGCGCTTCCTTGAAACCGCGCGTCGTCATCGCCGGGCTGCCCAGGCGGATGCCCGAGGTGACGAATGGCTTTTGCGGGTCGTTCGGGATGCCGTTCTTGTTGCAGGTGATGTGCGCGGAACCGAGGATGGCTTCGGCTTCCTTGCCCGTCAGGTTCTTGGCGCGCAGGTCGACCAGCATGACGTGCGATTCGGTGCCGCCGGAAACGATGCGCAGGCCGCGCTTGATCAGAGTTTTCGCCAGCACGTCGGCGTTCTTGATCACTTGCTTCTGGTAGTCGACGAATTCAGGGCTCAGCGCTTCCTTGAAGGCGACGGCCTTGCCGGCGATCACGTGCATCAGCGGGCCGCCCTGGATGCCGGGGAAGATGGCCGAGTTGATGGCTTTTTCGTGCTCGGCCTTCATCAGGATGATGCCGCCGCGCGGGCCGCGCAGCGATTTGTGCGTGGTCGAGGTGACGAAGTCGGCGAATGGCACCGGGTTCGGGTACAGGCCGGCGGCGATCAGGCCGGCGTAGTGGGCCATGTCGACCATGAAGTAGGCGCCCACTTCCTTGGCGATCTTGCTGAAACGCTCGAAGTCGATCTTTTTCGAGAATGCGGACGCGCCGGCGATGATCAGCTTGGGCTTGCGTTCGCGCGCCAGGCGTTCCATGGCCTCGTAGTCGATGTCTTCTTCCGCCGTCAAGCCGTAGGACACGACGTCGAACCATTTGCCGGACATGTTCAGCGGCATGCCGTGCGTCAGGTGGCCGCCTTCGGCCAGCGACATACCCATGATCAGGTCGCCTGGTTTCAGCATGGCGAAGAACACGCCCTGGTTCGCTTGCGAGCCCGAGTTCGGCTGCACGTTCGCGCATTCGGCGCCGAACAGCTGTTTCACGCGGTCGATCGCCAGTTGCTCGGCCACGTCGACGTATTCGCAGCCGCCGTAGTAGCGCTTGCCTGGATAGCCTTCGGCATACTTGTTCGTCAGTTGCGAACCTTGCGCTTCCATCACGGCTGGCGAGGTGTAGTTTTCCGACGCGATCAACTCGATGTGATCGTGCTGGCGCACGTTTTCTTTTTGAATGACGGCGAACAATTCAGGATCGACGTTGGCGAGGGTGTGATCTTTTGCAAACATGTAAAAACTCCAAGTATGAGGGTGCTTGTACTGGCAGGTTGGATCGAATGAGGGGAGCCGGCGTTAAGTGAATAACAACATTGGACAGGCAGCCTCTTCGTGCTTTTCCATAGTGGCTACCCAGGCGAACGGCTGATGAAAAATCTCACGTTTCCCGGTGGGTGTCCACCTTTCGCCGGTAAGCGGACCGCCACACTGTGGAGATCGCTTCGACTTTTCGCCAGTCACGTGAGACGTAATGGAAATCAAATTGTAAGTTAAGTGCTCAAATTGAGCAAGGAATGCAACGGTGCGGCTATAATCGCCGCGCGCCATGCAAGCCCGGGCACGCCGCAGCATCAACCGGGCCGCTACGCCAGTTCTTAAGCTGAACTTAAACCTGGCTGCGGCATGTAAGCGTATGTTACGAAGCTTGCCATTGGACACCCCAGACTTACAATGCTGCGGTGCAACTTGCATGCTGCTTTTGCATGGCATTCAGGCAAGCGCCTCAAGTCACAAGAAGAAAAATCGCGTAAAATGTTGCTCAATCTCACTACTGGCGCAATAAACATGCCTTCAGTCTTTACCTGGAACGTACGTGTCTACTATGAAGACACCGACGCCGGTGGCATCGTTTACTACGCAAACTACCTGAAGTTCTTTGAGCGCGCGCGCACAGAATGGCTGCGCGCCATCGAGGTAGGCCAGCAGGAACTGCTGCAACAGCATGACGCGATGTTCGTTGTCAAAAGCGTCAACGCCGACTATCATGCGCCGGCCAGACTCGATGACACGATAAGATTAACCTTAAGCATAGAGAAAATGGGGCGCGCCTCCATCGTTTTCCTGCAACAAGCCTGGTGCGGCGACAGCCTGCTCAATACGGCCCGCGTCAAGATCGGCTGCGTCGACTCGGCACTGCGCCCGCGCGCCGTGCCTGATGCAGTGGCGGTCCGCATGCGCGCCGCCTGAGCCCTACCCGCCACCCCCGGACAATTCACCAACAGACTGCCAGCCAATGAACGTTACACAAGATCTTTCTTTCCTCGCGCTCATCTCCAATGCCCACCTGATCGTGCAATTGATCATGGCCCTGCTGTTGCTGATCTCCCTCACCAGCTGGACCTACATTTTCCGCAAGATGTTTGCGGTACGTCAGGCCCGCAAGCAAACCATCGAATTTGAACGCAGCTTCTGGGCCGGCGGCAACCTGCATGCGCTGCACCAGAGCGCCAACGGCAACCGCGACCAGAGCGGCGCGCTGGCCCGCATCTTCGATGCCGGCATGGGCGAATTCATCAAGGGCAAGGCATCGTACGGTTCGCGCGAAGCGCTCGACGTCGGCGCCGTGCTCGACGGCGCCCGCCGCGCCATGCGCGCCGCCTTCCAGCGCGAAATGGACGTGCTCGAATCGCACCTGGCCTTCCTCGCGTCCGTCGGCTCCGTCTCGCCGTACATCGGCCTGCTCGGCACCGTGTGGGGCATCATGAACGCCTTCCGCGGCCTGGCCAACGTGCAGCAAGCCACGCTGGCCGCCGTCGCGCCCGGCATTGCCGAAGCGCTGATTGCCACCGCCATCGGCCTGTTCGCGGCCATTCCCGCCGTCGTGGCCTACAACCGTTTCTCGCATGACATCGACCGCCTGGCGATCCGCTTCGAAAGCTTCGTCGAGGAATTCTCCAACATCCTGCAGCGCCAGTCGCGCTAAGAGGGAGCAGCGTCCATGGGCTCTTCATTCAATAGCGGCGGCATGCGCGGCGGCCGAGGCCGCAAGTTCAAGTCGGAAATCAACGTCGTGCCATATATCGACGTGATGCTGGTACTGCTGATCATTTTCATGGTGATGCCGTCGTCGAACAATCCCAGCGTGGTGAACCTGCCCAACGCGGAAAAGACGGCGAAACCGCCCGATGACTATATCCAGATCGTGCTCAAGCCGAACGGCTCGCTGTCGATCGGCGTGATCGGCAAGGAACAGCTGGCGCCGGAAACGGAACCGAACCGCGACGCCCTGCTGCGCAAGCTGCGTGGCTTGCACGAGACCAATCCCGACTATCCCGTGCTGATCGCGGGCGACAAGGAAAGCAAGTACGACGATGTGATCCAGCTGATTTCGGAAGCGAAAAAGATGGGCATCACCCGGGTTGGCCTGGCCACCAAGTAAGCGCACTCTCACGTATCCAGACTTGACTGTTTTTAGATAGACTTGACTTTGCAGACCAAACAAATCGACCATGTACTCGGCAAGCCCTACAGCGTGCCGCGCGAACGCAGCCGCTGGCCCTCACTGGGCCTGGCGCTGGCGATGCATCTTGGCCTGCTGTTTTTCCTGTGGGTGGGCGTACACTGGCAAAATACGGAACCTGTGGCCGTGGAAGCGGAAGTGTGGGACCTGAAGGTGCAGACGGCCGCGCCGCCGCCCGAGGTGGCGACGGAACCGGAGCCGACGCCTGCCCCGCCGCTGGAACCGGAAGTCGAACGGCCCGCCCCGCCGCCACCGCCGCCGGTGGCAGCGCCCGAGCCGAAGGTCGACCTGCGCGAGGCGGAAATCGCCCTCGAGCGCAAGAAGGCCAAGCTGAAGGAAGAAAAGGACAAAGCGGCCGCGGAAGAGCGCCGCAAGCAGGAACAGAAGGAACGCGAAGAAGAAAAACGCGAGCTGGAAAAACAGAAGCAGAAGGAAAAAGACAAGGCTGAGAAGCTCGAGAAGGAAAAGGCCGACAAGCTGGAGAAGGCCAAGCTCGAGAAAGAGAAAGAGAAAGCCCAGGAAAAAGCCGAGAAGGAATTGGCGGACAAGAAAGCCGCGGCGGAAAAAGCCGCCAAGGCCAAGAAAGCGGCAGAAGAGAAAAAAGCCGCCGACAAGGCACGTGCCGCCGAAATGAGCCGCATCACGGGCGCGGCAGGTGCCGGCACGACGGGCACGGCCGAGAAATCGACCGCGCCACGCAAGGACAGCGGCTATGTCGCTGCCCTGACGAGCAAGATCAAGAGCAATATCGCGTACAGCGGTAGTACGGACGTGCCGGGCAACCCGCGCGCCGTGTTCAAGATCGAGCAACTGCCAACTGGGGAAATTATTTCGGTCCGGAAGATCAAAAGTAGCGGCCTGCCGGCGTATGACAGCTCGGTGGAAAACGCCATTAATAAATCGTCGCCACTGCCGAAGAAAAAAGACGGCACGGTGGAACGCGAGATTGAACTCATATTCGAGATGAAGGATTTGCCTAAATGATGATCATGAAAAAAATGAGCTATGTCGTGCTCTGCGCCAGCCTGGTGCTGGGCGCCACGGCTGCCCAGGCGCAACTGCGCGTGGAAATTACCGGGATCGGCAGCAACCAGATCCCCGTTACCATCGCCCCGTTCGTCAATGAAGCGGCGGCGCCGCAATCGCTGTCGGGCATCATCAAGGCCGACCTGGCGCGCAGCGGCGTGTTCAAGCTGATCGACACCGATGCGCCGATCGCCGAAACGGCCCCCGTCAGCTACGATCAGTGGAAGTCGCGCGGCGCCGATGCGCTGGCGGCCGGCAGCGTGCAAAGCATGGCCGATGGCCGCCTGGACGTGCGTTACAAACTGTTCGACACCATCAAGGGCGCCCAGCTGTCGAGCATGAACAATGCGGCCGCGCCGCAGTTCAACCGCTTGTTGGCGCACAAGATCGCCGATGACATCTATGAAAAGCTGACGGGCACCAAGGGCGCGTTCGCCACGCGCATCGCCTATGTCACGCAGTCGGGCCGCGAATACCGCCTGGAAATCGCCGACGCCGACGGCGAAGGCATCCAGGTCGCCCTGCGCTCGCACGAGCCGATCATTTCGCCGGCCTGGTCGCCGGACGGCACCAAGGTGGCGTATGTCTCGTTTGAAAAACGCAAGCCCATCGTCTACGTGCAAAACCTGGTGACGCGCCAGCGCACCATCGTGTCGAACGAAAAAGGCAGCAATTCGGCGCCGAGCTGGAGCCCGGACGGCTCGCGCCTGGCCGTGGCCCTGTCGCGCGACGGACATACCCAGGTCTACATCATGAACGCCGATGGCGGTGGCTTGCGCCGCCTGACCACCAGCAGCGGCATCGATACGGAACCCCAATTCTCGGCCGATGGCCAAAGCATCTACTTCACCAGTGATCGCAGCGGCGGACCACAAATCTACCGCATGCCCGTCAGTGGCGGCGAAGCCAAGCGCGTGACGTTTGGCGGCTCCTACAACACCAGCCCGCGGATTTCGTCCGACGGGAAGACACTCGCTTATATTTCCCGTCGCGACGGCAATTTCCAGCTCTACGCGCTTGACCTGGCTAGTGGCCAGGACTTGCGCCTGTCGGACACCGCCAACGACGAATCACCGAGCTTTTCGCCCAACGGGAAATATATTATGTACGCGACCGAATCCGGGCGACGCAAGTCGCTGGCGGTAGTTTCGGTGGATGGCCGCGTCAAGCAGCGTCTGACCACGCAAGCTGGCAATATCAAGGAGCCCACCTGGGGTCCTTTCATGAAGTAATGCAGTACGTTTTACCTTAACCACGACCCGGAGAATAAAAATGAGTAACTTTAAAAGTTTAGCTTTCATCGCAGCTACTGCAGCCCTGTTGTCGGCTTGCAGCACCCCTGTCAAACTGGCAGAAACCCCAGTCGTCGAGCGCGCTCCTGAAAAAACCGCGCCACCAGCAGACGTACGCGAAGTCAACACCGTTGTTGCTGAAACCGTTGACCCGCTGAACGATCCAAAAGGCGTGCTGGCTAACCGCAGCGTGTACTTCGACTTCGACAAATACGTCGTGCGTGAATCGGAAACGCCAGTGGTGCAAAACCACGCCGCTTACCTGGTGAAGACCCCAGCACGCAAAGTCATCATCCAAGGCAACACCGATGATCGCGGCGGCGCCGAGTACAACCTGGCCCTGGGTCAGAAACGTGCCGAAGCAGTGCGCAAGTCGATGGCCGCCCTGGGCGTGTCCGACAGCCAGATGGAAGCAGTGTCCTTCGGCAAAGAAAAGCCTAAGGCTCAAGGTAACAACGAAGCAGCATGGGCAGAAAACCGCCGCGCTGACATCGCTTATTGATATCCCGGGTGAGCGCGGCAGGATTGGCGCTTACCTAACTGGCCAGTCATAGGCATAATAATGGGGCGCTGTGCGGATTTTCACCGCCCAGCGCCCCGTTTGCATGTTTGCGTAACTTTTGAAAGCCCGACTCATGATGACATTCTCGAAAGCCGGCGTCGCCGCCGCCCTGCTGGCCGCCTTTGCCGCCCTGCCCCTGCACGCCAACGCGGCCCTGTTCGACGACGACGAAGCACGCAAGGCCATCCTGGAGCTGCGCTCCAAGGTCGACGCGCTGGCGCGGGACATGAATAGCCGCATCGACACGAAAGCGGACAAGACCAGCACCTTGAGCCTGATCAACCAGCACGACCAGACCATGCAGGAGATCGCCCGCCTGCGCGGCCAGATCGAAGTGCTGGGCAATGACCTGGCCAACGCGCAAAAGCGCCAGAAGGATTTCTACACCGACCTCGACGCGCGCCTGCGCAAGCTCGAACCGCGCCAGGTCACCATCGACGGCCAGGAAGCGGCCGTGGGCGTCTCCGAGCAAGGCGCGTATGACGCCGCCCTGGGCCTGTTCAAGTCGGGC
This sequence comes from Janthinobacterium sp. SUN118, assembly GCF_030397695.1. NCBI lineage: Bacteria > Pseudomonadati > Pseudomonadota > Betaproteobacteria > Burkholderiales > Oxalobacteraceae > Janthinobacterium > Janthinobacterium sp. SUN118. The sequence goes on from NZ_JAPUBV010000005.1 coordinate 266,454, forward strand.
GACTACAAGGCGGCCGCTACTTCGCTGGACGCCTTCGTCAAGCGCTACCCGGAGTCCGCCTACGCGGCCAACGCGCAATACTGGCTGGGCAACGCCCACTACGCCCAGCGCGACTGCAAGAGCGCCATCAGCGCCCAGCAAGTGGTCGTGAAGAACTACCCGGACAGCCCGAAGGCGGCCGACGCCATGCTCAACATCGCCAGCTGCTACACGGAACTGAAAGACAAGGCCAACGCCACCAAGACTTACAACGCGCTGATCTCGCGCTATCCGGACTCCAGCGCCGCCCAGACGGCCAAGGAACGCGCAGGTAAAAAGTAAAACCGGGGAAAAAGTTGCCCGTTAGGTTTGACAGAATCCCGGGCACCCCCTATAATCTTCCTTCTTCGGGTCGTTAGCTCAGCTGGTAGAGCAGCGGACTTTTAATCCGTTGGTCGCAGGTTCGAATCCCGCACGGCCTACCACGAATACGCAGTACTGATCTGCTTGCGAGTTGTTATAGCAAGCATTTTTTTACCGCACAGTGTTACCGAAGTTGTTGTAAAAGTTTTTGGGTCGTTAGCTCAGCTGGTAGAGCAGCGGACTTTTAATCCGTTGGTCGCAGGTTCGAATCCCGCACGGCCTACCAAATACTATGAAGAAGCCAACCGTTCGCGGTTGGCTTTTTTGTTTTGCGCGCGCACTTCCCGGCAATGCAAAAAAACTCTGGCGCCCACATCCCTGCAGGCGCATGCCACCCCTCAGGCCGACACCGTCCGCACGCCGGCCTTCGCCATCCAGGCCTGCACCACGCGCCCCAGCGGCACCTCCACCCAACGATAGAACGCGGCACCGGCCGCCAGGCTGGCGCCCCAGGCCGTCAGCATGCCCAGCGCCTGCCATTCCGGCTCGAGCGGGACGTAGCTGGTGAATAATGCATTGACGAGCAGGCTGACGGGAAAGTGCACGAGGAAGACGGCGTACGAGATGCGGCCCAGGGCGTTGATGACGTTCCAGGCGCGTCCACGGGAAGGCGTGCGGGCGCGGCCGAACAGGAACAGCGCGCAGGCGACGATCAGGGCCAGCGCGATGCGGCTGCGATAGTCGATGGCCAGGGCCAGCAGGACGGGCACGGCAGCCAGGGCCATGAGCACGGTCATGGCGCCGGGCTGGCGTTTAGGGTCGCTGGCCCACCAGGCCAGCATGCCCAGGCCATAGCTGCCGAAGAAGTACGGCGCCCAGTTATCCCAGCCGGCATCGAGATTGAAGTACAGCAGGGAAAGAATGATGCCCACGGTGACGGTCAGCGGCATCAGCCAGCCCGGCCGCCGCTGACCCGCCAGGCGGCCGCCCAGCCACAGCAGCAACACCGTCAGCAGGTATAGCTGGAAATCGATGGCCACATACCAGGCGCCAGCCGACAGCGATTCATAGCCGAGCACGCCATGCAGCAGCAAGGCATGGGCGCTGAGCTGGCCCAGGGTGACGGCGGCCGACATGGAATCGTGCATCATCCAGATGCCGGCCACGGGGGTAGCGACGGCGGCAAGCAGGGTGGCGGCCAGGAATGGCGGCGCCAGCTTGGCATAGCGGCGCCAGATGGCTTGCAAGGGAGAATCGATGCCAGGAAGAGCCGCAGGAGCAAGGGACTTGGCGACGAGAAAGCCGCCGATGACGAGGAACACTTGCACGGCGATGCGCGCGCTGCCGCCCAGCCAGTCCAGCAAGTCGGGCCACAGCGGTTGCACGTAATCGGACATGGGGCCGTAAAACGCCAGATGGTGCAGCACGATCAATTGCGCCGCGCCCGCCTTCAACAGATTAATCCAGCCAAACTGCGCGCGCAGCACCTTGTCCGCGTCGATTCCTGCCACTGCCTTCATCCACAACCCTTGCCATACAGCCACTTTTCAACAACACAATCCCAGACAAGCGCGTTGCCGATGATTTTGCCGACCGGCCGACATCATAGCCGAGGTTGACAGGTTGCGTCGCCGCGCATCGCCGTACGGCAAGCCGCAGGTGCTACGCGCCGCCCTGCCCGCCAAACTCCTGCAGCAGCGGCTGCTGTGCGAGGATGGCATCGAGCAAGCCGGGAAAGCGGCTCTCGATATCGGCGCGGCGCAGGGTGTTCATATGCGTGGTGCCCGCGTTTTCCGTGTAGACGAGGCCCGCTTCGCGCAAGACCTTGAAGTGGTGGGAAACGGTCGATTTCGGCCGTCCGCCGTCCAGGTCGCCGCACGCGGCCGCGTCGACGCGGGCCAGGTGGCGCACGATGTCGAGGCGAATCGAGTCGCTCAAGGCGTAGAGCACGCGCTCGAGGACGAATTCGCTGGCGGGGGGATGTTTGTGTGGACGCATGAGCAGAATCATACAGCATCGGCTATACTAATTCCATTATTCGAATATTTACGAACTACCGAATCAGCATTTTCCAAACATTTCCACCAACAAACACAAAGGCCACCATGTCCGCCCTCTTCCAGCCCTACACCCTCAAAGACATCACCGTGCGCAACCGCATCGCCGTGCCACCCATGTGCCAATACATGGCCGTCGATGGCCAGGCCAACGACTGGCACCTGTCGCATTACGCCGGCATGGCGCGCGGCGGCGCCGGCCTGGTGATCGTCGAAGCAACCGCCGTGGCGCCGGAAGGCCGCATCACGCCCGGCTGCACCGGCATCTGGAACGATGATCTGGCGCAAGCCTTTGTCCCCGTCGTGAAAGCCATCAAGGCGGCCGGTGCCGTGCCCGGCATCCAGATCGCCCACGCGGGCCGCAAGGCCAGCGCCAACCGCCCATGGGAAGGCGACGACCATATTGTTGACGGCGACGCGCGCGGCTGGCAAACCATCGCCCCTTCCGCCATCGCCTTTGGCGGCGGCCTGCCGAAGGTGCCGCGCGCCATGGACCTCGACGATATCGCCCGCGTGCGCCAGAATTTCGTCGACGCCGCCGTGCGGGCCCGTGAAGTGGGCTTCGAATGGCTGGAACTGCACTTCGCCCACGGTTACCTGGCGCAAAGCTTCTTTTCCGCCCACTCGAACCAGCGCTACGATATCTACGGCGGCAGCCTGGAAAACCGCAGCCGCTTCTTGCTGGAAACATTGAAAGCCGTGCGTGAAGTGTGGCCTGAGCACCTGCCGCTGACGATCCGCTTCGGCGTGCTGGAATTCGACGGCCGCGACGAGCAAACCCTGCTCGAATCGATCGGCCTGGTACGCCAGTTCAAGGATGCCGGCATGGACATGATCAGCGTCAGCATGGGCTTTACCATTCCCGACGTGACCATCCCGTGGGGCCCGGCCTTCATGGGCCCGATCGCCGAGCGCGTGCGCCGCGAAGCGGGCGTACCCGTCTCGTCGGCCTGGGGCTTCGGCACGCCGGCCATTGCCGAACGCGTCGTCAAGGAAGAGCAGCTGGACCTGGTGATGGTCGGCAAGGCACACCTGGCCAATCCGCACTGGGCCTACTTTGCCGCCAAGGAATTGAAAGTCGAGCGCGCCTCGTGGACCCTGCCGGCGCCCTACGCGCACTGGCTGGAACGCTATTGATCGCCCTTCGCCTTCACGTTTGCCGGATGCCCTTCCAGGGGCAGTTCCGGCAAGAACAGCAAGGCGACCAGCCCCACTAGCAGCAGCACGGCGCCGGCGCCAAACACGCTGGCGATCGCATGGCGGTAGACTTCCACCGTCTGTGCCGCCGCGTGCGCGCCCAGCGCCGAGACGGCTTCCACGCCGTGCCGGTGCAGCTGGTGCGCAAGGATGGCGCCCGACGCCGTCACGCCCAGCAAGCCGCCCAGCGAGCGGAAGAAGGCCAGCATGGCCGTGCCCACGCCGCGCCGCGCCAATGGCAGGGCATTCTGCACGGCGACCGTCATGTTCGGCATCACCAAGCCCAGGCCCGTGCCGAGGAAGAAGATGGCCGGCTCGATGACCCAGTAACCGCGCGACGTTTCCATGGCCCAGGCCAGCACGGCAAACGCCACGACCGCCACGCCCAGCCCCATCACCTGCACCATCTTGTACCTGCCCGAGCGCGACAGTACCCGGCCGTTGAACATCGACGATGCCACCAGCCCCACCATCATGGCCACCGTCATCACGCCGGACTCCGCCGGACTCGTCCCCATCACCAGCTGGAAGAACAGGGGAAAGAAGACGCTGGCGCCCATCAGGCCCATGAACGTCACGGCCATCACCAGGCTGGCGATATTGAAGGTGCGGTTCTCGAACAGGTCGGGCGGCAGCACGGGTTCATCCACCCTGCCCACGTGGAACGCCAGCCAGATCCCCAGCAGCACGGCGACACCGCCGCACACCTTGATGGCCTGCGCATCCCACGGCCACTCGGTGCCGCCCAGCGCCAGCACCAGCAGCGCCGCCGTGACGGCACCCGTCAGCAAGGCAGAACCCAGGTAGTCGATCCGGTGCGCATGCGCGGGCGCGGGTTTGCGCATGGCGCGCGCGATGATGACAAAGGCGACCGCGCCCACGGGCAGGTTCACGAAGAAAATCCAGTGCCACGACAGCGCGTCCGTGATGACGCCGCCCAGCACGGGGCCCAGCACGCTGGTGACGGCAAACACGATGGGCACCATGCCCTGCCGCTTGCCCCGCTCGGCCGGCGGCACGATATCGCCGATGATGATTTGCGCCAGCGGCATGAAGCCGCCCGCGCCGAGGCCCTGGATGGCGCGGAAGACGATCAGTTCCGTCATGTTCTGCGCCAGCCCGCACAGCACGGAACCGAGCAGGAAGGTCAGCAAGGCCGTGAAGATCATGGGACGGCGGCCATACTGGTCGGCCAGCTTGCCGTACAGCGGCATGGTGGCCGTCGAGGCCAGCACATACGCCGTCACCACCCACGACAGGTGCGCCATGCCGCCCAGGTCGTCGACGATGCGCGGCAGGGCCGTGGCGACGATGCTCTGGTCCAGCGCGCCCAGGCCCAGCACGGCCATCAGGCCCAGGTAGGTGGCGCGCACTTCGCGCTCCGTCAGCGGCGCCTCTGCGCCTGCGGGTTTGGCGGGGCTGCTCATGCCTGGCCAATCTCGAGCAGCGGCTGCATGGCGGCGGCCAGCGCCTCCATCTGCTGCGGCGTCAGGCGGGCGATGCGCCGCGCCAGCGCATCGCGGCGGCGCGCGCGCAGGGTCTCGAGGATGGCCTCGCCTTGCGCCGACACATGCAGGCCGGAACGGCGCCGGTCCTGCGGATCGGGCGCGCTGCGCTCGACGAGTCCCGCCTCGGCCAAAGACTTGATCTGCGCGCTGACGGTGGGCCCGCGCACATTCTGCAGGCGCGCCAGCGCGGCCACGCCGATGCCGGGCTGCTCGTGGATCAGGGCCAGCAGCATGTATTGCATCATCGACACGCCGCTCTCCAGCTCGCCCCCTTCGCGCTGCATCGAGCGCAGCAGGCGCTTGAACGCCGTGCGCAATTCATCGGACAGCGCCAGCGCGCGTTCGGGGATGGGAAGATCTTCAGTATCAGGCATGGGATGATATAAATAGGTAGGCTATCTATCCATATTAGGCCGCATGTGAACGCCACGCAAGGCTTTTTTGCACCCATGCCCCGCCTGGCCCTTCCCAAAACCACCTTTGGCCGTCATAATAGCCGCCCTTGGGTCGTTAGCTCAGCTGGTAGAGCAGCGGACTTTTAATCCGTTGGTCGCAGGTTCGAATCCCGCACGGCCTACCAAGAATTTGCAGTCCGTTTGCATGCCGCCATGGCAAGCACGCACAGCACAGCGTTACCGCAGCAAGCAGTCAAAGTTTTGGGTCGTTAGCTCAGCTGGTAGAGCAGCGGACTTTTAATCCGTTGGTCGCAGGTTCGAATCCCGCACGGCCTACCAAATACTTCAGAGAAGCCCACGAATTCCGGTTCGTGGGCTTTTTTCTGGTCGCTCTCTGGTCACGCCCTCGCTTCTCGCAAGCATCGATTTGTCACCAGCTAACTAGCCTTCGAATTGTGTCAGTCAGGCTAGTTTCCGTAGGCGACGTAAATACTGCAAGAGGTATGCTTAATGCCCCACAAACCTCGCGAGCATGCGCCTCTTCTTCCGCTGCAAGCGCCCGAATAGAATCTGGCGTCGTGTGGACTCCGTCGCGCTGCAGGAGGCGTGCCGCAATTCTGTCGGCCTCCTCACATAGCAAAATAACCCCAGACAATTTCAAGGCGGAGAAGACTCCCGCCTCCAAGCGTATGAAGTCGCCATTAGGCGCGCGAAGGACAAAGTGCCCATCCAGCAATAAAGCCTGCCCAGAATCACGCAACCGTTCGACAGCTTGAATTAGTGCGCGCTGATTATCATCAACATCTGTGACGACTTTATCCGCCCCCCATGACTCGCGCCCCTTCTCCTCTCGAATAAGTTGGCTAGCGGTCAAATGAAGCACACCGAGCCCAGTAGACACCAGCGCACCTAGGTGCCCCTTTCCAACTCCGTGAACTCCTGCAAGAAATATTACCGTCATGACTTCCTCCTTTTGACTAGCAATTTCTCTAACTTCTTCAATTCATCAGGCGTCAAGTATCGGAATGATTGTGGCGGAGTGAATTTAGAAAAAATAATGCGGGGCTCAATCCGGCTGTTAAATTGACGAACTTTTCCCAGCATAAATGCGAAACCTGTTTTCTTTCCACTGTAATAATTCCTTAATTCACTGCGAGTAAGACCACCGCCGTTATCTCTAGCTATTTCCCATAGGCGAGATACACTTGCTTCGATTACCTCGACGATTTCGACCAATGCAACAATGGCCTGAATAGGCGAAGACGAATAGATCGCCATAGCTTTAATAGCCTGAGTCGGTGCGGCACGGCGCAACTCCACGCGCTTGCTTCCCGCAAGAATAAGATCAGCATATCGAGGTTTAATCGAAATGAGTATTGAACTACCAGTTGGAGATTGAGAACAATTTTGAGAAGGAATCATCTGAGATTTTTGTAATAGACTGAGGAGGAGCAGAGACAATGCCCTCGCTTATTAACGATCTAAGCGCCACTGGCTCGGGGAAGTGACCGACCAACCGGAAAAGAATAACTTTGGTGGGGGTATGCGCCATTAGTTCGATATCTTTTTGACTGTAGACCGTTCTACGCCGCACGACCTGCATGATCTTTGCCGCATCTTTGTGAACCACATAGCATTCGACAACGCCAATTGATGTTGCTGCCATTTCGTCGACAGTCCGGTAAAAGATCACCACATCGCCGGCCTTCACTTGGTTGGTGGGTGCTTTGCATAGGTATGCCTGCTTGATAGCATTTCCAGCTGTCGAACCGGAGGAAAATAGTTGGGCCTGCCTCGCTAGATCAGGAAAAAGAATCTGATGGAACTGCGGCTGAATAGGGATCAAAAACTTCTGCACAGATTCATCGCGACGAAAGTGGGGGAAATACAGACGTACGTAATCGAGCGCCGGCAGTGTGGACTCCGGCGGCTTAACTGGATGTTCCTTAACTAGCACTATATCTGCGCCATACATCCCATTCTTCTGAAATCCGAAGTCCTCAAGCAACGCTAGTAAATAGATTTGCCCAGAACCAGTATGAACAAATATATTCTCACATCGATTTTCCGTCGCAAAGCGAAAAGCCGCCTTAAGGAACAACTCGCCGATCTTTCTTCCCCGAATTTTCTCGCCTACCTTGAATGTACAGAGCTTAAGCGACGATCCATTCAGTTGCGTATGAGAGTCATTAATGACCTCATCCGTTTGAATCGCGTAAATACAGATTGCCTCAAGTTGCCCACCATCAGAACGGGCGACCCACGCTTTCCTTCCCATCTGCGCTTTTTCACGAAACCACGCGTTAAAACTCCGGGAAGGCGTATCATAACTCTCCCGAAGACTATCAAATAGCGCAGAGTCTAGATGATTAGTGAGTTCATACAGGTGCACATCATCAATATTGGGGAGTTGAACCTCCGAGGGCTCGTGGAGCCGTCGAAGCCAGTCCTCGGCAGTTTGAATATTATAGACCCGGCTACCCAGCCCTGATTGCCGTGCTTTATTGTGAATCTCACGATCCTCAGTAACTAGCGCGTGAACAGCAGAGCACTCAAGCGAATAAAGAATGTCGTTATCACAGGCATCGTTGGCTGAAGTCTCGTTCGTATTGCAAGGGCTTAACGGAACACCATCAAGCCGGGCGTACTGAGCTAACCGTGCAAGCGTTCGATCTCGTCTTTCTTTATCTTTGTCGCGCTTGATATCGATTTCGGAGGCAGGATGATAAAGAAGCTGATGCCCACCTGCATTCGCCAAACGGGCAAAATTGGCGAGACTAGGCTCAAGCACCACCATCGAATCCTGAAGTGGTATCAAAATATTAGTATCAAGCAAGAAACGCAAGCGCTGATTCAAGATTTATCTCTCAGTATTTACTCTGCATCTTAATATTTATCGATTATATCCACGGAGCGCTGTAGATAACTTCGCGTAACAACTTGACTGAATTAATCGCCACTCTCTCCAATTCAGTTTCATAAACTTCTGGGTTTTCGATAATTTTTTTATCATTCCAAGGATCGTCTACGTGCACCCAAGAATTTCTATACTTTCTCAAAGAATGCAAATCATTTCTAAGTCTTGACGTCCCGGGGAGGCGATCTATTAAATCTACAAGACGCTCCTTCCCGCTAACCGAGTGCTCGGCACGTAAATAAGTCTCTATTGCCGAGACGGTAGTAAGGATCGAGGCCAAATGAGCGCCGTTTACGAAAGCAATATCGGCCTACTGGATAATAAATGAGCACCATTCCGGCAAGACAACCCCACCTTTGAGCAGATCGTCATCCAAAGCTACCAGATAGTCCCAACGTTCGTTTGGTTCCATAAGCAAGTTCAGGTGGCAGCGATTGAGAGGGTATTTAACGAGAATATTAGTAGTGTATCTCAGGCAACCTCCAAAAACGACGCTTGCACAAATATTATTTCAGCAAAAGTTAATCAGTGATAAAAGTCGGCCTGCCGATTCCATCATTTAACCCATCCCAAGGCAGGATCGCTAGGGCTACCGATTGAGATACAAAATCCATTCGCTCATCACCCGCACGGCCTACCAAATACTTCAGAGAAGCCAACCGTTCGCGGTTGGCTTTTTTGTTTTGCGCGCCAGCTACTCCACCCCTTCCCCATACCTGCCCGGCGTCACGCCCATCACGCGCCGGAACATGGCGATGAAGGCGCTGACGTTGTCGTAGCCCAGGTCCAGCGCAATCGTCGTCACGGGCTGGCCCGCAGCCAGCAGTTCCAGGGCGCGCAGGATGCGGGCGCGCTGGCGCCAGGCTGTTGGCGTAAAACCCGTCTCGGCCAGGAAGCGGCGCGCCAGGGTGCGCGGCGAGACGCCGGCCCAGGCGGCCAGCGCATCCACGCCCCGCTCGTCGGCCAGGTCATCGAGCACGGCGCGCGCCACGCGCAACAGGCGCGGGTCCGTGGGTAGCGACAAACCGAAGGGCTCGTGCGGCGCGGCGGCGATCTCGTCGAGTATCACGTCCGCCACGCGGGCTTGCCGCGCATCGAGCGCGCCATCTTCCCAGCTGCTGGCGCGGCCCGCCGCCTCGCGCAGCAGGCCCGAGACGCGCATCACGCAAGGCGCGGCGGGCAAGCTGCGGCAACTGGCCTCGTCCACATACACGCTCCAGCCCGCAAACGGGCCATGCGAACGCAGCGCATGGACGTGATGGGGCGGCACCCACACGCAGTGGCTGGCGGGCACCACCCATTGCCCGCGGTCGGCAGCCACGGAGAGCAGGCCACGCTCGGCGCCGAACAACTGGCCGCTGGCATGGCGGTGCGGCGGCGTCACCCGCTCCTGTGGCTGAGACATGCGCAGGGCGCGCAGCGGCGCCAGCAGCATCGGCGGCAAGATTGGCGGATTTGACGTATCGATAGTCATAAACAACGCAGGCAAGACAATCCCGCCATCATACAGTGGAGTCTTTCCATTACTCAGGAGTACATCATGCGTGCCGAAGACGTGTTACCGGATCAACAAAACCAGGGCCAGTTCAACGGCGTCACCGTGCGCAAGGGCACGGTAGGCGCTTTTCTCGCCAATGCCCGCCTGTGGCTGGACGAGGCCAGCGGCGATGCGGAACGGGCCGTCGCCGAGCGCGACATGCTCGACGCCCTGCCCGCCCTGCACGCGCTGGGACTGTTCGACATCGTGCAAGTGCGCGATGCTGCGCTGCGCGAACTGGTATCGCCATCGGCCAGATAGGCGGCATTGGCTCGTCGCGGGCGCGCATTTCCTCTATCATGCTGCTTTGCCTGACCTTGCTCCCGCCATGCCCTTCACCATCGCCGCCCCCGTCCACAGCGAACTGATCATCAAGAAAAGCCGCTTCATCGGCTGCGTGCAGCCGATGACGGACCGCGCCAGCGCGCAGCAGGTGGTCAACGATTTGAAGGAGCAGCATCCGGGCGCCTGCCATGTGTGCTGGGCGCTGCTGGCGGGCGGACAGTCGGCGGCCGTCGACGATGGCGAACCGAGCGGCACGGCCGGGCGGCCCATGCTCGACGTGCTGCGCCACCAGGATCTCGAAGGCGTGCTGGCCACCGTCGTGCGCTACTTTGGCGGCGTGAAGCTGGGCGCGGGCGGCCTCGTGCGCGCCTACACGGATAGCGTGGCGCAAGCGCTCTTGCTGGCGGAAAAGACGGCCATCGTGCGCCAGAGAAACCTGCGCTGCACGCTGCCGTATGCGATGGAAGGCATGCTGCGCCGCGAACTCGATGCCGCCGGCGCCACCCTGCTCAAGGTGGAACATGGCGAAAACGTGCTGTTCGACTTCAGCCTGGCGGAAGCGGCCGCCACCGCCCTGCTCGCCCACCTGGAGGAAGCGGGCAATGGACGGATCAACTGGCTGGACGCGCAGGATAGCGACGGCCAGCCATAGTCGGCAAGAGCGCTGCCGCTGGCAGTCACCAGTCACAAACCGGGTCTTTATCCGCGCCCGAGGCACGCCTAACGGATTTCTATCTTTTCAACTCTGACATTTTTCAATTGAGTATCACGCAGGGGCTGCATTATGTCGTCAGAAATTAACATTCCGCCAAACTCCGTCCAGGAAATTTCATGGATCACGTTGACGCTGGTGTCGGCATGCCTGCTCCCTCGCCCAAAGCCGAATTTCACGCCGCAGGCAGGGCAAGCCGCAATTTTTGCATCCGCGACTACTGCACCATCCATCATTGCGGGCTGATCGCCAAAGAGCAAAACCCACGGCGCTCCGCCAACAAATGCGCAGTGGCTCTCCATCTTCCTCGAAGAGTCACCGAGATAGACATCGCCGAACCTGAAAAATTCGTTTATGCGCTCCGGCAGCAATTTCCGCAGCCTGGCGGACATGATGGAAGGCGATAGCCGTCCCATTGAAAACATATCTGCTTTTGCAGGAATGCGCTGCTCCACGACCACGGCAAAGTCACCTTCATTCCCGGGCACATAATTTCCGCAGTCTTGACAGATACCCGCACCGACATGCCCGCTCGCCCACGCTTCACTGGCGTCCACCACATCCGTTCCAGAATAATACAGATGCCACATGTATTTTTTCATGGCCTCGCCCTCAAAACCACCAACGTCATGGATAGCGCTGCTCCTGATATCCATTCGTAAACATGTGGAAAATATTGTCCATCTTTCCATCCACATAGCCGAAAAGAATCTGGTATCCGCTAGGGCTTTCCTGACCATGCTCTCGCTGCCGGACCATGATGGACTGGAGGCGATCCCCTTCATACAGGTAATCGTAACGACCTACGCCAAATTTTCCGAAATTAATGTCCTGCGTGATGCGTGCCCCATCGAGAAAACTGAGCATGACATTCCTCAAGCTCCCTCCTGCATTGAAGTGCACGCTTTTCAGCTTGTCCGGTTCATGAAAATAGAAGTTCCTGTTGATGACAGTAGCGGAGCCGCCATGGCTTTCCACCAGGAGTATCCTGTCCTCCCCATCGAAATAGTACACATGAGTATCTTTTAACTTCGCGGGCAGCGCCTTTAGCTCTTTTCCCGGCGTAAAGCCGGCCCGTTGGGCGTCGAATGGCCTGACATTAAACAGCGGTCCTTTGCTGATCTGCGTTCGCGCCACGCGCAGCTTGACGGCCTCTAAATAGGTCGCCATGAAAAAGTCGGATTGCGACGCTATCGCGTGGAATTGCTCGCCCAGTTTTTTGATTTCAGTAATGATATATCGCTCCCGCTACGGCACTTCCAGCAATCAAGCCTGGCGCGGGCGCTTGATCTGCAACAAGATGAAATGAATCCACGCCAGCGCCGGCAGCACCAGCAAGACCAGCATCAGTCCGGCAGCCATGTCCGGCACGAAACGCACGAAGCAGGCGAGGAAGCCGGCGATGGCCAGCCAGAAGCGCCAGTTGAACGCATAGGCCTTGCGCGCCACGGTCGCCAGCGCGATGCGCCAGAATTCCAGCAAGGCCCACAGGCCGCCCGTCAGCAGCAGCGCCGCCAGCGCATTGGCGCCGGGCGCGTCCGCATACGTGCGCACCAGGTTGTACAGCAGCACGGGATAGCCGGCCGTGATGGCCAGGGTGGCGGGGCCGGCGGCGATGACAGCTTCGACCAGCTGCCCTTTGGAACGATGATCCACTGCGACTCCTTAAGCGACCACGCCGGAATGGGCGGCGATCACTTGCAGCGCGCCGGCGGCATTGCGCGCCCACACGCGCGTAAAGCGGAAGTCGCCATGCGTCTCCACATCGTGATAGCTGCCCGTCAACTGCATGCGCACGGATACCACGGCCACGTCGCCGCCGAGGCGCACATGGCGCTCGGACGCGCGCAAGTCCGTGATGGTCAGCAGGCGCTGCTCGTGCGCGGCCAGGTCGGCATGCTTGCTCAGCAAGTGCCCCAGGTGATTCGTAAACAGCAAGTCGTCGCCCAGCAAGTCGTTCAGCACGGCCACGTCCGAGGCCATCATGGCCTGGCGCAGGCGCTCTTCCACATCCAGCACCTGTACTTCCGTCAAAGCATTCATTGTTTTCCTTATCAAGATAACGCGCGCCATAGTAGCAAACGGGGAAAGCATGCTGGCACGAAATAGCCAATTACACAATCATCCGGACGACTTATGCCTGTGGAGCATATTTATATAGCGTAATATTCGCAGCGGTATGGCGCAAAACGTCCCCATAGTACTGTACAGTGCCTGCCCTTCCGCCCTGGACCGGGCCAGGACCGGGCGGATGTTACTTGCAGCAAAGTTCTATAAAATGCCCTCTGCAGCATAAAACCAAGAAAACCAAGATAAGGCCCACTATGGCAATCAACATCATTCTGAACCTGCTCGTTGCACTGATCGTCTTCGCTTTCATGTTCCGCCAGCAAAGCCGCCACGCGACCTTTACCGTGCGCGTCTTCACGGGCCTGGGCCTGGGCGTGCTGCTGGGCGCGGCCGCGCAAGCCATCTATGGCGCCGGCTCGCCCATCATCGCCGGCACCAATGAATACATCGATATCGTCGGCAGCGGCTATGTGAAACTGCTGCAGATGATCATCATGCCGCTGATCATGGTCTCCATCATTTCCGCCATCCTGAAACTCAAGGATGCGAGTTCGCTGGGCAAGATCAGCGCGCTGACCATCGGCACCCTGCTCATCACCACCACCATCGCCGCCGCGCTGGGCATCCTGATGGCCAAGCTGTTCGGCCTGACTGCCGTCGGCCTGACGTCGAGCGCCGCCGAAGTGGCGCGCGGCGTACAGCTGCAAGGTTCGCTGGAAACGGCGAAGGCGCTGTCGCTGCCGAAACTGCTGGTCAGCTTCGTGCCGACCAACCCCTTCCTCGACATGACGGGCGCGCGCAAGACCTCCACCATCGCCGTGGTCGTGTTCTCCATCTTCATCGGCATCTCGGCCACCGGCATCGCCGCGAAGAAGCCGGAAATCTTCGCCTCGTTCGAAAGCTTCATGAAAGTGGCGCACGCCATCGTCATGCGCATGGTCACCCTGGTGCTGCGCCTGACGCCATACGGCGTATTCGCACTGATGTTCGAAGTGGTGGCCTCGTCGAGCTACACGGACATCTTGAAACTGATCAACTTCGTCGTCGCCTCGTACAGCGCGCTGATCTTGATGTTCCTCGTGCACCTGGCCATCATCGCCGGCACGGGCCTGAACCCGCTGCGCTTCCTGAAGAAAGTCTTCCCCGTGCTGGCCTTCGCCTTCACCTCGCGCACCAGCGCCGGCTCGATCCCGATGAGCGTGCAGACGCAGACCCAGCGCCTGGGCACGCCGGAAGGCATCGCCAACTTCGCCGCCTCGTTCGGCTCGACCATCGGCCAGAACGGCTGCGCCGGCATCTATCCTGCCATGCTGGCCGTCATGATCGCGCCCACCGTCGGCGTCGATCCATTTACGATCAGCTTCCTGCTGCCATTGCTGGCCATCATCACCATCGGTTCCGTCGGCGTGGCCGGCGTGGGCGGTGGCGCCACGTTTGCCGCCCTGATCGTGCTGTCGGCGATGGACTTGCCCGTCGCCCTGGCCGGCTTGCTGATCTCCGTCGAGCCGCTGATCGACATGGGCCGCACGGCCCTGAACGTGAGCGGCTCCATCACGGCCGGCACCGTCACCAGCCGCGTCATGGGCCAGACCGACCTGGCCGTCTACAACAGCGACGACGCGCCCGACCTGGACGAAGCGGAACACGCCGCCTAAGCACGAGTCCAGCGGCGCGCCGCGCCTTGCCGCTTTCCTCTATATTTATTCACAACAAATACAGAGGAAGGCGCCAGGCGATGGAACAAAAGTGGCCGCAGCAACTGTGGATCGTGCGTCACGGCCAAAGCGCCGGCAACGTGGCGCGCGATGCCGCCGAAGCGGAAAAACAGCTGTTGATCGCCATCGCCGAGCGCGATGTCGACGTCCCCCTCTCCGACCTGGGCGCGCGCCAGGCGCAAGCGCTCGGCGACTGGTTCGCCGCCCTCCCCCCTGAACAACAACCGACCGTCGTGCTGTATTCGCCGTACGTGCGCGCCCATCAGACGGCGCAAGCCGTGCTGGCGCGGCTGGAGGCGAACAGCCTGAGTTCCGTGGTGGCCGACGAGCGCCTGCGCGAAAAGGAATTCGGCATCCTCGACCGCCTGACCGCGCGCGGCATCGCCAGCAAGTATCCGGAACTGCACGAACAGCGCCAGCACGTGGGCAAGTTCTACTTCCGGCCGCCGGGCGGCGAAAGCTGGTGCGACGTCATTCTGCGCCTGCGCAGCGTGCTCGACACCATCACGCGCGAGTACCGGGGCGAACGGGTGCTGGTCGTCGGCCACCAGGTGATCGTCAATTGCTTCCGCTACCTGCTGGAACGCTGCGACGAGCAAGCCATCCTGGCCATCGACAAGGCCGCCGACGTGCCCAACTGCGGCATCACCTCGTACGCATTCAATCCCGCCCTCGGCAAACAGGGCAAACTGCAACTGGACCTGTGCAACTTCGTCGCGCCGCTGGAAGCGGCCGGCACGCCCGTCACAGCCCAGCCAGACATGCCGGCCGCGCCCAAATCCTGAGCCGCCCCCAGAAGTCACACGAAAATCACTCAGAAACAACAGCCATAAGCATATCCATAAAGAATCGTTCGCCATGGCAACGGCCTGCCGTAAGCTCAATCAAAAGTTTTCATAAATACATTGACCGAGCCCAAAGGACACCGCCTTGCACCCGCGCCATTCACACGTATCGCCCTCCCTTCCCTCCACGTCGCTGCGCGCCATCGTGCTGGCCTGCGCCATGCTGGGCGCCGCACCCGCCTGGGCCGATGCCGAAACCGCTAACACAGCCGGCGATGCCGCAACGCAAGCGGGCGCCAGCATCGACCAGGTCACCGTCGTCGGTTCGCGCGCGCGCAACCGCACCGTCTTCGACAGCAGCGTGCCCATCGACCGCTTCGGCGCGCGCGAAGTCAGCAATGCGCTGGCCACGGGCGAAGTGGGCGCGGCCCTGCAGGCATTGTCGCCCTCAATCAACTTCCCCCGCATCGAGTCGAGCGGCGCATCCGACTCCGTGCGCGGCATCCAGTTGCGCGGACTGGCGCCCGACCAGGTGCTGGTGCTGATCAATGGCAAGCGCCGCCACACGAGCGCCGTGCTCGACACGGAAAGCAGCTTTGCCGGCACGGTGCCGGTCGACATCAACGCCATTCCACCGGGCGCCATCGACCATATCGAAATCCTGCGCGATGGCGCCGGCGCCCAGTACGGCAGCGACGCCGTCGCGGGCGTGATCAACATCGTGCTGAAAAAAGCCCGCACGGGCGGCTCGGCGGCCGTCAGCTATGGCGCCAACCACACGCATTTCGACCCGACCGATCAAACCCTGACGGATGGCCAGACCGTCATCGTCAACGCCGACTATGGCGTGCCGCTGGGCGAAGCCGGCTATTTCCGCTTCGGCGCAGAAGCGCGGCGCCGTTCGCCCACGGAGCGGGCCGGCCCCAGCGACGCGGGCTGGACCTCGTACAACGCCACGCCAGCCGACCTGGCCCTCGACGGCAAGGTGCTGTTCAAGTCCGGCGACTCGCGCCAGCGCAATCACTACCTGTTCTACAACGCGCAGCTCACCCTAGCTAGCGGCCTGGACTTGTACTCGTTTGCCACCTTGAACGAGCGCAAGTCCGACGGCAGCGCCTACTTCCGCTATCCGGGCGATCCGTCGAACGTACTCGCCCTGTATCCGAACGGCTACCGTCCCGTCACGAATGGCGACAAGCGCGACCTCGGCGTCGTGGCCGGCGTGCGCGGCACGGCAGCCGACTGGAACTGGGACGCCAGCGTCCGCCACGGCAGCGACCGCTTTGACTACGGCGTGAACCAGTCCGTCAACGCCTCGCTGGGCGCGACCAGCCCCACGCGTTTCCACCTGGCCGGTTTCGACTTCCGCCAGGATGCCCTGAACCTCGACGCCACGCGCAACCTCGACATCGGCCTGCCCGCAGCCCTGAACGTGGCCGTGGGCGCGGAATGGATGCGCGAAAGCTACCAGAGCTCCGCCGGCGACGCCGCATCATATGCGGCCGGCACCTTCACGGATGCGCAGGCTATTGCACCACCGGGCGCGCAGGCTGGCCCCGGCCTGCGTCCGTCGGACACCTACGACGGCAGCCGCCACATCCGCTCCGTGTATGCGGACGTGGAAAGCGACCTCACGCCGCGCCTGCTGGTGGGCGCCGCCGCCCGCTATTCGCGCTACAGCGATTTCGGCAGCGCCAGTACGGGCAAGCTGTCGAGCCGCTACAAGGTGACGGACGCCTTCCTCGTGCGCGGCTCGCTGTCGAACAGCTTCCGCGCGCCGGCCCTCGTGCAGACGGGCTTCCGCTTCGCCACCCTGAACTTCAACGCCGATGGCACGGCCCTGCAGACGTCGGCCCTGCTGCCGGCCAGCGACGCGCTGGCACGCAGCTTCGGCGCACAGGCCCTGAAGCCGGAAAAATCGACCAACGTGTCGCTGGGCCTGGCCTGGAAACCGGCCAGCGCCACCAGCCTGACGGTGGACGCCTACGTGATCCGCATCCGCGACCGCATCACGCGCTCGAGCGACTTGCAAAGCGACGCCGTCACCGCCTACCTCGCTGGCGTGGGGCGTAGCGACATCCAGTCCGTCGCCTACCTGGCCAACCTGCTCGACACGCGCACCAAGGGCCTGGACGTGGTGCTGAACCACGATCTCGCCTACGCCAACGGCAAGCTGAACCTCAACGCGGCGCTGAACCTGAACACGACCACGCTCGACAAGGTCCGCTTAAGCTCCGACGCCTTGAACGCCATCGATCCCAGCTTGACCCTGTTGACGCAAACGAGTTTGTTCCGCATCAAACATGCGTCACCCAAGAGCAAATTGATACTGGGCGCCGACTGGCAGACGGCAGGCTGGGGCGTGCAGGCGCGTGCCACGCGCTTTGGCGAGCTGAAAGATTTCTCATACGACAGCGAGGCGCCCCTGATCGACGGCATACCCGCGCAGCGCTTCGGCGCCGTCTGGTCGCTGGACCTGGAAGGCCAATTGAAACTGAGCAAGCAGCTGACGGTGAGCGTGGGCGGCAACAATATCCTCGACCGCTATCCGCAGCGCGTGCGCCAGACGAATAACGCCACCTATGGCGGCGCCCTGCCCTACAATTTCATCAACCCCATCGGCGTCAACGGCGCGTATTTCTACGCCAAGCTGAACTACACCTTCTAACGCACGGAAAGACCATATGATCACCCAGAAAATCTCCCGCTTCGTCACCGGCGCCTGCCTGGGCGCCCTCCTGTTCTCCAGCGCCCAGGCCGCCTCGCCGCTGGTGCTGATGACGGACTTCGGCACGGCCGACGGCGCCGTCTCGGCCATGCATGGCGTGGCGTACGGCGTCGACCCCACGCTGACCGTTTCGGACCTGACGCACCAGATTCCCGACTACGACATCTGGCTGGGCGCTTATCGCCTGTACCAGACGGCCAATTACTGGCCGCAAGGCACGGTGTTTGTTTCCGTCATCGATCCGGGCGTGGGGACGGCGCGCAAGTCTGTTGTTTTGAAGACAAAAAATGGCCGCTATTTCGTGGGCCCCGATAACGGCCTGTTCACCCTGATCGCCGAGCGCGACGGCGTGGCCGAACTGCGCGAGATTGATGAAAAGGTCAACCGCCTGGCCGGTTCCGCCGAGTCGTACACCTTCCATGGCCGCGACGTGTACGCGTATGTGGGCGCGCGCCTGGCCTCGGGCGCCATCAGCTATGAACAGGTGGGACCACAATTAGCGAGCGAATCCGTGGTGAAGATCGCCTATCAAAAACCTGTACGTGACGGCAATACCATCCGCGGCATCGTGCCCGTGCTCGATGTGAAATATGGCAATGTCTGGACGAATATCCCGAAAACCCTGCTCGATGAATTGCAGGTAAAACTGCACGATCCGCTGCAAGTGCGCATCTTGCATAAAGGCAAGCAGGTCGCCAGGGTCACGGCGCCGTTCGAACATACGTTTGGCGGCGTTGCCAAGGGCAAGCCCCTCGTCTACCTGAACAGTCTGCTCGACGTGGCCGTTGCCATCAGTCAGGGCGACTTTGCCGCCAAACACCATATCGAATCGGGCGTGGACTGGGAAGTGGAAGTCAGCAAGGTCCCTGCAAAATAAGCCGTTCCCTGCGGCCAGGATAGGCGGTCCTGGCCCATCTTGCCGCCCTCCGGCGAGAGATGGGTATCGCGCCCTTGCGCCACATCAAACCTGACCATATCCGCTCCGCCCCAGCGCCCCTCATTTGTAACTGCGGTGAACCTGCGCCCGGCTGCCTACTCTAATTTCTGCAAGCGATGCCAGCCATGCTCCAGTTGCCAGTCAGGCAGTCTGGCAAGGCATGCGCTCCCACGACAGCCTTCCACCGAAAAGGAACAATCATGACGGCTCCACTCCTGACTACCAGCAAGCTCGTCCTCGCTAGCACCATCGTCTGCGCGCTGCTGGGCGGCTGCAACAAGCGCAGCGACACCAGCACGACGACGACCACCACGCCAGCGGCCACGGAGCCGGCAACGGCGCCAGGCACCAGCGGCACCTCGGGCACCACGGGCACGACCGCCCCCGCCACGCCGGACGCCACCATGCCTGCCACGCCAGGGGTGGCGCCAGGCACCACCACGAATCCGGACGGTACCACGACGCCGCCGCCGAGCGTGCCGCCCGCCAATGGCACCACGCCGGGCACGGGTACCGGGACCGGGACCGGCACGACCACGCCGCCACCGCGCAACAGCTAGGCAAGCCGCAAGCGCCAATGGTGAATTTCCGAGCATGAGGTAGCGCGCCTGGCCGCGGCAACAGGCAAAAAAAAGGAGCCTTCCGTGGAAGGCTCCTTGAAAACCACGGCGCAGCGCAAGCTGGCCTTGGCCCGGTATTACTTTTGCAGGCTGACCGACGCCGCTTTCGGCGTGCGGCGTCCCATCGCGAACAGGATGCCCTTCTTCAGCATGCGGTAGACGAAGCGCAGCAGCAGCAAGGTCAGCACGCACTCGACCAGGGTCAGGATCATGGCCACGGCCACCGGCATGCGCGCGGCGCGGCGGTGGAACTTGGCCACGGCGCCATCGCGGGCGATCTCGATGCTGTCATAGAAGGTCGGCACCACGAGCAGGGTCAGAATCGTCGACGTGATGGTGCCGCCGATGATGGCGATCGCCAGTGGGCGGTAGAACTCGCCACCTTCGCCCAGGCCCAGCGCCACGGGGAACATGCCGGCGATCAGCGCGAACGTCGTCATCAGGATGGGGCGCAGACGCATGCGGCCCGCATACATCAGCGCGTCTTCGCGGCCATAGCCCTCTTCCTCGCGCTTGCGCGCCGCGTCCAGCAGCAGGATGGCGTTCTTTGCCACCAGCCCCATCAGCATGATGATGCCGATAAAACTCATCAGGTTGAGGGTGTTGTTCGTGATCACCAGCGCCACCACCACCCCGATCAAACTCAGCGGCAAGGACATCATGACGGCCACGGGCGCCGTGAACGAACCAAACTGCATGACGAGGATCAAATACATCAAGCCGATACCCATCACCAGCGCGATCAGCATTTCCGTGAACAGCTCTTGCTGGTCCTGGCCGGCACCGCCCAGCGCCAGGCCGTAGCCGGGAGGGAAATCGATCGACTTGGCCAGCTTCATGGCGTCGGTCGTCACTTCGCCATTCGAGCGGCCCTGCGCATTGGCCGACACGGTGATCGTGCGCTTGCCATCCTTGTGCTCGATACCGGACGGGCCCTTGCCCATGGTAATGGTGGCAATCTGGTCGAGCGGCACCATTTGCGACGTCCCCGTCACGCTGATCGGCAGGCGCTCGATATTCTCGGACGCCACGCGGTCGTCGGGATGCAGGCGCACGGCCACGTCGCGCGTTTCGCCCGTCGGATCGACCCAGTCGCCCACTTCCACGCCGGCAAACGCCACGCGCAACGATTGCGCCGCATCGTTGACGGAAATGCCCATCGAGTTGGCCAGGCCACGGTTCAATTCAATCTGCAACTCGTTCTTCGGATCCTGCTCCGACAGGCCCACGTCGACGGCGCCCGGAATCAGGCGCATCTTGTCCATATAGGCGTTCGTGATTTCCATCAACTTGCGCGAATCGGGACCCGTGAATTCCACCTGGATCGGTTTTTGTGAACCATTGCTCAGATCGTCCTGCACCACGTATTCGGCGCCCACGAGGCGCGACATCTTCTCGCGCAGCTCGACCGCGATTTCCTTGGCGGAACGCTTGCGGGTATTGCGCTTGCCGATATCGACATACACGCGCCCGCCACCGGCATTGATGGAGCTGTTGGTATCCTTGGTTTCAGGCAAGGTACGCGCCAGCACGGCCGCCGCTTCCAGTTTCAGGCGCGAATACTCGATGCTGCTCGACGACGGCGTGCGCACATTGATCATCAAATTGCCGGAATCGGATGCTGGCAGGAAACTCGTGCCGCCATGCGTGCTATGCAGAACGATGGCGCCGACCAGGCTGCCGAAGGCGATGATGGCCATCCAGCGGCGATGATGCAGGGCCCAGGCGATGACGCGGCCATAGCGGTCGGCCTGGTGGTCGAACCAGTGGTTGAATTTCTCCAGCACGCGGCCGATGCCTTTCTTCGGCGCCGCGTGTTCCTCGATCGGGTCGCCCCAGAAGGCCGACAGCATGGGATCGAGCGTAAACGAGATGCCCAGGCTGACCAGCACCGAGCACGTCACCGTCAAGGCGAACGGACGGAACCATTCACCAGAGATACCAGGCATGAAGGCCACGGGGATGAAGACGGCGATGATCGAGAAGGTCGTGGCGGCCACGGCCATGCCGATCTCGGCCGTGCCTTCCAGCGCCGCCGTGCGGCGGTCCTTGCCCATTTGCATGTGGCGCACGATATTCTCACGCACCACGATGGCATCGTCGATCAGCACGCCAATGGCCAGCGACAGACCCAGCAGGGTCATGAAGTTCAGGGTAAAGCCGCACAGCCACACGGCGATGAAGGCGGCAATCACGGACGTCGGCAGGCTCAGCGCCGTGATCAGCGTCGAACGCCACGAGTTCAGGAAGGCGTAGACGACGAAAATCGTCAGCACGGCGCCCAGCACCAGCGATTCGATCACATTGTTCAAGCTATGCTGGGCGTTTTCGCCGCCGTCGCGCGTCACTTGCAACAAGGTGCCCTTCGGCAAGGTCTTGTTGATTTCCGCCACCATGTCGCGGATCTTGTTGGCCACGCTGACGGTGGAGGCGTCGCGCACGCGGGTAATCGATATCCCCACGTTCGGCTTGCCGCTGCGCACGCTCATGCTGTTGACTTCGGCAAAGCCATCCTGAATGGTGGCCACCTGCGCCAGGCGCACGATTTCCTCGCCGCGGCGCTTGATCACCACTTGCTCGAATTCGGCAGGCGATTCGATGCGCCCCACCAGGCGGATGCTTTTCTCGTCCAGCGTGCCGCGCACCTTGCCCACCGGCGCATTGGTGTTCTGGTTGCGCAAGGCCGTGACGACGTCACTGACGGAAACATTATATTCACGCAACTTTTCCGCACGCAACAGCACGGACAGTTCGCGTTTCAACGAGCCGCCCACATTCACCAGCGCCACGCCATCGACGGCGCGGAAGCGGTCCGACAGCACGTCCTCGGCCAGGCGCGAGATTTCCGCATGGCTTTGTGAGCTCGACGACAAGGCCAGTTGCATGATGGGCTCGGCCGACGGGTCGATGCGCTGCAGGATCGGTTCGCGCATCTCCAGCGGCAGCTTGTAGCGCACGGAGGCGATGGCGTTGCGGATATCGTCGGACGCTTCGATCAGATTGGTCTTGAACGAGAACTTCAAGAACAGGGTGGCCGAACCTTCGTTCGAATCGCTATTGACCTCGGTCACGCCGGAAATGCTTTGCAGCGACTTTTCCAGGCGGTTCACCACTTCACGCTCGACCGTATCGGGCGATGCGCCAGGGTAAGGAATGCTGACGACGATAAACGGCACTTCGACGTCCGGATTCTGGTTGACGCGCAGTTTCTTGAGCGCCAGCAAGCCGACGCACATCATCGCCAGGATCAGGACGATGGTGGCGGTAGGCCGCTTGATACTGAAATCGGAAAGGAACATGGCTTAGTTTCCTTTACCGGCAACGGCGGTGCTGCTGCTGGCCACGGCGGCGGCTGGCACGGCCTTGGCCGCCGTCAGCTCCACTTTCTGGCCATCCTTGAAGGTCGAGCCCGGCGTGCGCAGCACGGTGTCGCCGCTGGCCAGCCCGCTTTGCACTTCCCACTGGCCCGTGCGCACGTCGCGCGCGCCGATGCGCAAGCTGGTCTTTTGCAAGGCCTTGTCCTTGACTTTCCACGTGTACGTCACGTCGCCCGCCTTCACCAGGGCCGAATCGGGGATCATCAGGGCGCTGACGGTATCCGTTTCGATGCGGCCTTCCGCATACAGGCCGGCCACGCGCGGCTGTTCCTTGTCATTGAAATCGACGAGCACGGCCACCTGGCGCGTGATGGCGTTGGCGGCTGGATCGACGCGGCGCACCTTGCCCGAGAAATCCTGGCCCGGATAACCATTGATGCGGAACAACACCGGCTGGCCCACCTTGACGACGCCGATCTTGTCGGCCGATACCAGGCCCTCCAGGCGCATGCTGGTCGGATCGATGACGCGGATCAATTCCTTGCCGATTTGCGCCGTATCGCCGTTCGATACCTTGCGCTCGCTCACGATGCCGTCGAACGGCGCGCGCACGAGCGTGCGCTGCAGCTGCTGGCGGGCCTGGGCGGCGCGGCTCTTCGCGGCCGACAGGTCGCTCTGCGCATTGTTGCGACGGATTTCCGCATCTTCCAGCGCCTGCGTCGACGTCATGCCCGAGGCGCGCAGGGTCTTCATGCGCTGGAACATGCGTTCGGACTGCTCCAGCACCTGGCTCGAGGCGCGGCTCGCTTCCTCGGCCGAATTGAGGCTGTCGCGGATGGCCGTTTCGTCCAGGCGTACCAGCACGTCGCCGCGTTTCACGGCTTCGCCATTTTCCTTCATGACCTGGATCACCACGGCCGACACTTCGGCGCGCAGGTCGGCATTGCGCTCAGGCTGCACGGAACCGGTGATCACGGGCCCCGATGCCAGCGCATTGCTCTGGATGGTCAACATGTCTTCCGGGGAAATCAGCAAATTGACGGCGGCGCTGGCCTGTTCCTTGCCGTCCTTGCCAACGCCCTTGCCAGGATCTTTGGATTCTTTGCCACAGGCGGTCAGGGCAGAAGCGATTGCCAGAACAAACAGGGTTTTGCGCAACATGGGTAATTCTCCGGATAGATAGCACCGTTACCGTACCGGCAGCCCGGATAGGGCGGCAGGCGATAGCAGGCATTTATTTTTATTAAAACCACAAGCGCCAAAGTATCCATGAGCGTGTCTGGGCATGTCAATCGGCGGTTTCCTGTAATGCTTTAATCTATGGATGAAACGTAGTTTTTACGCCCTGAAACGCAAAACCCCGCCTTGAAGCGGGGTTTCATGTCGATAGGCGGCGATGCTGCGCCACTCTAAAAAGATGTTATTTGGCAAATACGGCATTGATCAGGAAACCGATCGCCACGCCCGTGCACAGGCCGCCGGCAATTTCCACCAGCGTATGGCCCATGCGCTCGCGCAAGGTCTTGTGTGCGGCGCTGGCCGCTTCCCCGGCCAAGCGGTTGATGGCCGCCGCCTGCTTGCCCACGTGCTGGCGCAGGCTGTTGGCGTCGATGATGACGATGAAGGCCAGGGTGACGGCCACGCCGAAGGCCGGATGGCCTATGCCTTCGCGCAAGGCGATCAGGGTCGCCATGCTGGAAACGACGGCGCTATGGTTGCTGGGAAAGCCGCCATTGCCGACCAGGCCGAATGCCCACTGCCGGGTACGGGCGCTGTTGATCAGGAATTTGATCGGTCCCACCAGGATCCAGGTGATCAGGGGCGTGACGAGGTAAGCGATATCCACGGGGTATTCCTTCTTATATGTCTAAAAGTATGTCAGGGGCTACGGTGGCCAAAAGGGGCGCGCCGCAATTATCGCAGATCAACCGCGCCAGCAGAACTGTCTGTCCGCGGCCTATAAAACGCCGCCAGCGGCGGTGATAATATAAAATCATGGCATATACAACAATTGACGTATATCAACACTGGCAGTGGCGCGCAGCGCGGCGCTGATAATCAAACGTCTTTCCACACTTGCAACGGGGTCTCCATGCGGCATTTCAGAATCTCTTTTTTAGTTACCTTCATCCTGATGGCGGTGGCCGGCTGGTGGGGCTACAGCCACGGCGGCGTGCCAGGCATGATCCAGGCCCTGTGGATCACGGGCGTGCTGGGCATCATGGAAGTGTCGCTGTCCTTCGACAATGCGGTGGTGAATGCCTCGGTCTTGCGCCACTGGAATGAATTCTGGCAAAAACTGTTTTTGACCGTGGGTATCCTCGTCGCCGTCTTCGGCATGCGGCTGCTGTTCCCGCTGGTCATCGTTTCCGTCGCCACGGGCCTGGGCCTGGTCGACGTGTGGACCATGGCCACCACCACGCCGGAAGTGTATGCCAAGCACCTGACGGACAACCATGCCCAGGTGGCGGCCTTCGGCGGCGCCTTCCTGCTGCTGGTATTCCTGAATTTCATGTTCGACGATGAAAAGGAATTGCACTGGCTGGGCTGGGCCGAGGAAAAAGTCAACGCGCTGGGCACCGAAAGCCTGGCCGTGCTCATCACCATGGGCGCCGTGGCCGCCTGCGTGGCCATGGGCCCCGTCGATGAAAAATACAGCGTGCTCGCTTCGGGCATCGTCGGCATCGCCGTCTACATCGGCGTGAACTGGATCAGCGGCTTGCTGGAAGAAGGCGAGCCGGACCTGCAGGACGACGATGAAGAGGCCGGCGCAGCGCCCGCGAAAAACGGCAATGGCGAGCTGGTAAAAACAGTGGCGCGCGGCAGCATCGGCGGCTTCCTGTACCTGGAAGTGCTGGATGCCTCGTTCAGCTTTGACGGCGTGATCGGCGCCTTTGCCATCACCAACGACGTCGTCATCATCATGCTGGGCCTGGCCATCGGCGCCATGTTCGTGCGCTCGATGACGGTTTTCCTCGTGCACAAGGGCACCCTGGACGAATTCGTCTACCTCGAGCACGGCGCCCATTATGCGATCGGCATCCTGGCCTTGATCATGCTGGCGTCCGTCAAGTACCATATTCCCGAGTGGTTCACGGGCCTGTCCGGCGTGGCCTTCATCCTGGTCTCGCTGTGGTCGTCGCTGCGCTATCGCAAGCGGCACGCGGCACAAGCTTGAAATCGGGGGTTTCGCCCCCAATTGAGAGAGTAATGGCACGAGCGCCCTGGCGCGCTCATGCCATGAAGGCTGGATTAACAACGCCTTGCAAGACCGTAGCGAGCGGAAGGAAGTTGTGGTCGGGAAGCGCACCTGTACGAAGGCACAGTGAGCATCGCCGGCCGCAAATTACGACGCGCAGCAGGTTTTGACAGGCGTTCTAAGTTTAATTACTAAAAGGAGCACCACATGGCAATCAGTTTGCAAAAAGGCGGCAACGTCAACCTGAGCAAGGAAGCACCGAACCTGAAGAAGATCATCGTCGGCCTCGGCTGGGATCCTCGTTCGACAGACGGCGCCACCTTCGACCTTGACGGCAGCGCTTTCCTTCTGAAAAACGACGGCAAAGTCCGTGGCGACTCTGACTTTATCTTCTACAACAACCTGAAGTCGACCGACGGTTCCGTCGTCCACACGGGCGACAACACGACCGGCGAAGGCGAAGGCGACGATGAGCGCATCGAAATCGACCTGACCCGCGTGCCGGCCGACATCGACCGCATCAGCATCACCGTGACGATTCACGACGCCGACGCGCGCCGCCAGAACTTCGGCATGGTCTCGAAAGCCTTCATCCGCTGCCTGAACGCGGAAGGCGAGAAGGAAATCGCCCGCTACGACCTGTCCGAAGACAGCTCGACGGAAACGGCGATGATCTTTGGCGAAATCTACCGCTACAACGGCGAATGGAAGTTCAAGGCCATCGGCCAGGGCTTCAACGGCGGCCTGGGTCCCCTCGCCCGCTCGTTCGGCGTGAACGCCTAAGATTCACGCTCGTAAAACCGGCTGCGCCGCTCGCCTTCGGGCTCGCGCGCGACGGTTTTCCGCGGTGACTTGGGTTAATGTCATATCATTACTGCCGCCTGCACAGTTCAGGCGGCTTTTTTTTGGAGATTACCATGCCAGTATTTAGTGTCACCGGCGACGTCGATCCATTCCTCCACGTCAGCATGAAACAGGGCGAAACCATCTATTGCGAATCCGATGCGATGGTAATGATGGAAACGGCGCTGGACTTGAAGGGCAAGATGACGGGTGGCCTGGGCAGCGCCATCATGCGCCGCTTCGCGAATGGCGAATCGTTCTTCCAGCAGCATATCGAAGCGGTGCGCGGCAGCGGCGATTGCCTGCTGTCGCCCACCCTGCCCGGCGCCATCGAAGTGGTCGACGTCGGCGCGCGCCAGTACCTGCTCAATGACGGCGCCTTTGTCGCCGCCACTTCGGGCACGGAAATGAAGGTGCGCACTCAGAGTCTGGGCAACGCATTGTTCGCCCAGTCCGGCGGCTTCTTCGTCATGGAAACGGCCGGCACGGGCCAGGTGGTGGTGTCGGGCTTCGGCTCCATGTTCCAGCTCGACGTCGAGCCGGGCAAGGATGTCGTGATCGACAATTCCCACGTCGTGTGCTGGGACAATAGCCTGAAATACGAGATTTCCGTGACCACGGGCGGCGGCTCGGGCGGCGGCGGCATCGGCGGCTTCCTCGGCAATATCGTCAACAGCGTGACCAGCGGCGAAGGCATCGTGCTGCGCTTTTCCGGTTCCGGCAAGGTCTTCATCTGCTCGCGCAACCGCGACGCGTTCTTAAAATGGACAGCCTCCGGCAAGGCTGGCTGATCCTCAAACGCCCGCCAGAACCGTCGCCAGCGGAAGGGGACGTGGCCGAGAAGCGCAGCTGTGCGTATGCACAGTGAGCATCGCAGGCCGCGGCCACGACGCGCAGCAGGTTCGGGCTGGCGTTTTTCTAAGGCCAGGTTAAGTCTGGTCAATTAGAATCCCCGCGCGCGCACCTGCGCGCGGCTTTCCCTTTCTTTACCCGGTCCCCGTACATGCAAAGAGTCTGGTTCAACAAAACATTTTCCTCGGTCGGCACGGCCATGCGCCTGATCCGTGAGGCGGACAGCGCCGCCACCGGCGGCAAGCCCCGCTACCACATCGTGTGCAGCAATACGAACGCGCATGCGGCGGCCTTTTTGTCGGCCCACGAATACGCGGTCGAGCCATCGGGCCTGACAGGCCATAACTATGTGGAATGGTGCCTGGAATTCTGCCGCGAGCGGGGCATCACGATATTCTGGCCCGGCAAGGAAGCGGGCCTGATCGGCAGCGCCAGCGCGCGCTTTGCCGCCATCGGCACGCGCGTGCTCAGCGTGGCCAGCGAAGAGACGCTGACCCTGATGCATGACAAGGCGCGCTTCTGCGACGGCCTCGACCTGCCCATGGCGCGTCCGGCCGACTACCGCGCCGTGACCAGCATCGAGGAATACGACGCCGCCTACGCCGAACTGCGCCCGCTGCACCGCAAGCTGTGCATCAAGCCGTCCGAATCTGTGTATGCCCTGGGCTTTGCCATTCTCGATGAAGAGCGCACCAGCGCCCAGCTGCTGCTGGCCGGCGCCGCCTACCAGATCAATGCGCAGGAATTGCGCGACGGCCTGGCGCAGATGGGCACTTTCAAGACCCTGCTGCTGATGGAATACCTCGATGGCCACGAATACAGCGCCGACTGCGTCGCCGACCAGGGTGCCCTCGTGTGCGCCGTGCCGCGCAAGAAGCTGCAGGGCGGCGGCAGCGGCCAGCTGATCGAACTGCGCGCCGACCTGCTGGCGGCCTGCGAAAAACTGGCGCGCGACTACCGTCTGAACGGCGTGTTCAACATCCAGTTCCGCGAAGGCGCCAACGGCCTGGCGCTGCTGGAAATCAACCCGCGCATGTCGGGCGGCATCGGCATGGCGTGCGCGGCCGGTCCGAACCTGCCCTACCTGGCGCTGGCCGGTTTCGACCAGGGCTACGACAAGCTCGCCGTGCCGGTCATACGCGAAGGCATGCGCGTGGGCGAATCCGCCTACGCCGTGGAGCTGCCATGAACATCGTCAAGCAGCAGATGCCGACGGGCGAACTGACCCTCAAAGTGGACGAGGCGCGCTTTCCGCTGGACTGGCTGATCGGCTTTGCCGCGCGCGCCAACGCCAAGCGCGGTTTCTTGTTCCTCTCCAAGGTGCTGGGCAAGCACTGGCCCGTCACGCCGCGCGCCATGGAAGCCATCCACGACGACCTGGCCGCGCAGATCCCCCCCAGCCTGCCCGGCCCCGTGGTCTTCATCGCCATGGCGGAAACGGCCGTCGGCCTGGGCCAGGGCGTGTTCGAGGCGTGGCTGCGCGCCAACCCGGACGGCAAGGCCCTGTTCCTGCACAGTTCGCGCTACCGCGTCGGCAGCGTGCCCTTCTTCGAATTCGAGGAATCGCACAGCCACGCGCCGCGCCAGTTCCTGCACCTGTCGGATGCGGCCAGCGCGCTGTTTTCCACCGCGCGCAGCCTGGTGCTGATCGACGATGAAGCGTCGACCGGCAATACCTTCGCCAACCTGGTGCAAGTGTGCCGCGCGCGCTATCCGCAGCTGGAAAAGCTGCACCTGGGCGTGATCACCAATTTCATGGGCCAGGCCGCCAACGCGGGCCTGAGCCAGCGCTTCGGCCTGCCCACCAGCATCGGCGCGGCGCTCTCCGGCCAGTACGCCTTCCAGGCCGGCGCGGCGCCGGCGCCCGTGGCGGGCAGCGCGCAGCGCTTCGAGGCGAACGAGGAACGCGGTGCCAGCCCGGCGTTCGGCCGCATCGGCGTGGGCCGCGCCCTGACGCCGCCGCAAGGCCTGGCGGTGCAGCTGGCGCAGGAAATCGGCGCCGGCGATTCCGTGCTGGTGCTGGGCACGGGCGAATTCATGCACCCGTCCTTCCTGCTGGCGCGCGAACTGGAAACCCTGGGCAAGAGCGTGGTGGTGCAGTCGACCACGCGTTCGCCCATCCTGTCATGGGGTTCCGTCGGGCATATCGTCTGCTGCGACGACAATTACGGCGAAGGCATCGCCAACTACCTGTACAACGTGGCGCCTGGCCAGTACCAGCACGTCTTCATCTGCCATGAAACCCCGGCCAGTCCGGCCCTCATGCAACTCGCCGGCCAGTTGAACGGCCGCCTGTTCCACTTTCAGTCAGAGACCAAAATTGAAGAAATTCCTGTTTGTTGACCTGGACGACACACTGTTCCAGACCCCGAAAAAATGCGTCGGCGAGACCGACCTGCAGCCGGCCGCCTATTTGAAAAATGGCGAGGCCTGCTCGTTTACGACGGCGCGCCAGCGTGCCTTCTTCGAATTCGCGCAAAGCGGCATGACCCTGATCCCCGCCACGGCCAGGAATGGCGACGCATTCCGCCGCGTCGACCTGCCGTTCACCAGCTACAGCGTGCTCGATTACGGCGGCATCGTGCTGCAGCCGGGCGGCGCGCTCGACGCGGGCTGGCTGGCGCTGATGCAGAACGACATGCAGACGGCGCTGCCCGGCCTGCGGGACGCCATGCGCATCATCGACGACTTCCAGGTCAAGGCGGGCATGCCTTCGCGCGCGCGCCTGATCGAGGACTACGACACGCCGTTCTACGTCGTCGTCAAGGACCATGAGGCACGCGGCGAACGCCTGGCCGATATCGAGGAACAGGTGCTGCAGGACTGGATCGCGACGGAAGGCTCCGACTACTTCATCCACCGCAACGGCAACAACCTGGCCGTGCTGCCCAAGACCTTGAACAAGGCGCGCGCCGTGGCCTACCTGCGCGCGGAGCTGGAAGCCGAACATGGCCCCATCCTCAGCTTCGGCATGGGCGACAGCCGCTCGGACGCGCGCTTCATGGCGGCCTGCGACTACGCCATCGTCCCCAACGGCACGCAGCTGGCGGCGCTCACCGTGGCGGCCCTATGACGGCAGTCGAACAGCATTTCAGCGGCAGCTACCGCCAGGACGACGTGGAGTTTCTGCTCACGCCGATGGCGCTCGAGCCGATCCTGGACCTGGCCGAGAAAGAGCGCCTGATCCAGTCCGGCCAGCGCCACTACAGCGAAATGCTGTCGCCCGAATCCCTGCCCTCGCCCGCCTACCTGGCGCTGTTCCAGAGCGCGTTTGCCGCCAACCGCCTGCAGATGGCGCGCGACTGCCTGCGCCTGGCAGCCCTGATCGCGGCCCGCCGCGCGGGTCCGATCGCCCTGGTCTCGCTGGCGCGCGCCGGCACGCCCGTGGGCGTCATCCTGGGCCACGTGCTGCGCCAGGTCTTCCAGCGCGAGTGCAGCCATTATTCCGTCTCCATCATCCGCGACCGCGGCATCGATGCGAACGCCCTGAAACACATCCTGGCGCAAGGCATTGCTGCCGAGTCCATCGTCTTCGTCGACGGCTGGACCGGCAAGGGCGTGATCTCGCGCGAACTGCGCCAGACGGTCAACGACTTCAATGCCGCGCATGGCACGGCCATCGACGGCGGCCTGTTCGTGCTGTCCGACCTGGCCGGCACGGCCGCCTGCGCCGCCTCGGCCAGCGACTACCTGATCCCGTCGAGCATCCTCAACGCCACCGTCTCGGGCCTGGTCAGCCGCTCCGTGCTCAATGAAGCCATCGGCCCGGACGACTTCCACGGCTGCGTGTACTACGCGCAGTTCGCGGCGCACGACCAGTCGCGCGATTTCGCCGACGGCCTGGTGGCCGATGCCGTGGCGCTGGCCGCCAGCAGCGGCGTGCCGCTGGCCGAAGCGACGGACGCGCCAGCCATGGCGGCCCGCTCGCAGGCTTACATGGCCAGGGCGCAGCAGGAGTACGGCATCAGCGACATCAACCTGATCAAGCCGGGCATCGGCGAAGCGACGCGCGTACTGCTGCGCCGCGTGCCCGAGCGCCTGATCGTGCGCGACACGAATGCACCGGACGTGGCACATTTGCTGCTTCTGGCGCAGGAAAAATCCATACCCGTCACAGTAGAACCGGCGCTGCCTTACCAGGCGGTCGCCCTCATCAGGAGCGCAGTCGATGGATAACTCCATACACCCACAAAGCGAACACAAGGCGGCGCTAGGCGCCTCCATGTATGTGCCCACCACGCACAAGGATTTGCTGGCCATCGCCAACGGCGACAAATTCAGCCACCTGCGTTCGGTGATCTTTTGCACCGAAGACGCCATCGCCGAGCGCGATCTCAGCTACGCGCTGTTCAACCTGTCGCTGGCGCTGCAAAACATGCGCGACGAATCGGACACCTTGCGCTTCGTGCGCGTGCGCAATGTCGACGTGCTGGCGCGCGTGCTGGGCATGCCAGGCTCCGACAAATTGAGCGGCTTCGTGCTGCCCAAGTCCACGCGCCACAATTTTTCCGCGTATTTCGACCTCGTGCGCCACACGCATCACCTGCTGATGCCGACGTTGGAGACGGCGGACGTCTTCGACGACGAGGAAATGAAGCAGTTCCGCATCGCCCTGTCGGCGCCGGAAGTGCGGCGCCGCATCCTGGCCCTGCGCATCGGCGGCAACGACTTGCTGGCGCTGCTGGGCTTGCGCCGTCCCACCAGCGGCACCATTTACCAGACGCCGCTGGGCCAGGTCATCGGCCGCCTGGTGACGATCTTCAAGCCGCACGGCTTCCAGCTGACGGCGCCCGTCTTCGAGCACCTGTCGCAGGGCAGCTGGCTCGATGCGGAAGTGGCGCAGGACATGGCGCACGGCATGATCGCCAAGACCGCCATCCACCCTGACCAGGTGCCGCAGATCGAGCGCCACTACCAGGTGGCGCAGTCGGACATCGAACTGGCGCTGCGCATCATCGACCCGGACAGCCCGGCCGTGTTCCGCATGCAGGAATCGATGTGCGAAGTGGCGACCCACTCGAGCTGGGCGCAGCGCATCATCGAGCAGGCGCGCCTGTTCGGCATCCGCCATGCGGACGGCGCCGCCCTGCCGGCCACGCCTGCTATTTCGCATCACGCACCGAATCACTCATTGACTCAACTCTCCAGCGACGAAGGGACTGCACGACCATGACCAATTTCACACGCGGACAAAAAGGCAAACTGGCGGACCTGGGCTTGAATGGCCCGTTTGCCGTCACGCTCGATATCGTTTCGGGCTCGATGGAAGTGGACGTCAGCTGCTTCGGCGTCGATGCGGCCGGCAAGCTGTCGGACGACCGCTACATGGTGTTCTTCAACCAGAAAAGCGCGCCGGACAACGCCATCACGGTGGACTTGAACGGCCCCCGTTCCGTCTTCCAGGTGGACCTTTCCCGCCTGCCCGCCTCGATCGACAAGCTGGTGTTTACGGCGGCGACGGAACAGGGCAGCATGCGCGCGCTGGGCGCTTCGAGCATGACGCTGGGCCAGGCCGCCACGTTTGCCTTCACGGGCAATGACTTCCAGGACGAGAAAGCCGTCATCATCGGCGAGCTGTATCGCCGCGACGGCAGCTGGCGCTTCGGCGCCGTGGGCCAGGGTTTCGCCGGCGGCCTGGCCGCATTGCTGAAACACTTCGGCGGCAGCGAGGCGGGGGCATCGTCTCCCGCGCCATCGCCGGCACCGGTTCCCGCGCCCACGCCGGCGGCGCCGCCAGCAAACAAAATCTCGCTGTCGAAGATCCGCCTGGAAAAGCGCGGCGACAAGATTTCGCTCGACAAGCGCGACAGCGGCGGCTATGGCCGCATCCGCGTCAACCTGAACTGGAACCAGAATGCGTCGCAGGGCCAGGCGCCCGCCTCGAAGCTGGACACGGGCTTCCTGGGCAAGCTGTTCAACAAGCCGGCCGGCCGCGCGGGCGGTATCGACCTCGATATCGGCTGCCTGTTCGAAATGAGCAATGGCGCCAAGAGCGCCGTGCAGGCGCTGGGCAACAGCTGGGGCGCATATGACCGCCCGCCCTACATCCACCTGGAAGGCGACGACCGCACGGGCAGCATCAGCAGCGGCGAAAACATCTTCATCAACGGCACCCATTTCGACCAGATCAAGCGCGTGCTCGTGTATGCCTTCATCTACGAAGGCGTGCCGAACTGGGCCGCCACGGATGGCGTGGTGACGATCGAGATACCGGGCCAGCCGACGGTGGAAGTGCGCCTCGACAGCGACAGCCAGCACGCCATGTGCGCCATCGCCATGCTGGAAAACCACGGCGGCAACCTGCAGGTGACGAAATTGGTGGAATACTTCGGCGGCCAAGGTAAAATCACGGCGCACCAGGCCATGGACGAACGCTACAATTTCGGCCTCAATTGGAAAGCTGGCCGCAAGGATTAATCCTTTCACCTTTAAAACCCTACCATGACCCCTACGACCAAAAAAGTCACCTTCGCCTTCGTCATCTTCCTCGTGGCCGGCTTCCTGCTGCTGGCAGCCTACACGTGGATGGCCCTCAGTTTCTCGTACTCGGAAGGCGAACGGGCGGGCTACCTGCAAAAGTTCTCCAAGCGGGGCTGGATTTGCAAGACATGGGAGGGCGAACTGCTACTGACGGCGCTGCCGGGCACCATCCCGGAAAAATTCCAGTTCAGCGTGCGCGATGAGGAAGTGGCCAAACAGCTGTCGGCCGCGGCCGGCAAGCGCATCCTCGTCACCTACAGCCAGCACAAGGGCGTGCCGACGCAGTGCTTCGGCGAGACCGAATACTATGCCGACAAGGTCGTCCTGAGCCAGTAACAACAGCGTTTCCGCAACAAGCGCCGGCCGGCCATGCACGCGCCGGCGCCATTCCGCCGCCCCCTTCCCGTCCCGCCTTTCCCTTCATTGAATTCCTGACAAGAATTCTTGCGCGCCTCACACATTCTCACTTTCTTATACACTATTACAATTAGTTCTGACTGGAACTGTTCATTGGTGTAATAAAAACACAAGATGCTTGCGTCAGCGCAGCACGCCCAGCCAGCCCACCGTTAGCGTGTCCATCTCTCTCCTCGGAAACCTCATGCGCAGCCGATTCCGCATCCTGGCCCTGCTGGCCGCCTCGCTCCCCCTGTGCGCCCAGGCACAGGACATTTCCGGCATGGCCGGCTCGCTGAAAGTCAACAGCACTAGCGAGCGCACCTTTGTCGCCGCCGTCAGCTACACGCAGCCGGTCGGCGATTACAATGCCGTCAGCCTGTCGTACATCAATGAGGGCCATCCAGAAGACCACCACCGCGACGGCATGGCGGGCCAGGCCTGGCTGCGCACGAAAAAGGTGGACCGGGGCCTGACCCTGGGCGCCGGCGTGGGCCGCTACTTCTTCTTCGACACGGCCAAGACGGACGACGCACCGCATAATTTCGACAATGACCACGGCTGGGGCACCATCTTCAGCCTGCAGGCGCGCTGGCAATTCGACAACCGCTGGTATGCGCAAGCCCAGGTGAACCGCATCCTGCCCAGCGGCAAGGACGCCACCACGCACCTGCTGATCGGCGCCGGCTACCGCTATGACGGCGTGCCTGGCGCCAAGCTGCATCTGCAGAACTGGGCGCATGACGACACCCTGACCGTGTCGACGGGCCATACCATCGTCAACAGCTTCCGCTCCGAAACTGCGCGCCCGTTCACGCTGGAATACCGGCGCGCGGCGGGAAAATACGTGGACTGGACGGTCACCGCCCTCGATGAAGGCAGCACCGACCTGGCGCACCGGCGCGGCGTGGCCGCCCAGCTGTGGCTGATCCGCTCGCTCAATGAAAAGGTGGAATTCGGCATGGGCGGCGGCCCCTACCTGGCCTGGGATGGCCGCGACACGCAGGGTCACGGCACGCGCCTGACGGGATTGCTGTCAGCCGCGGCGCGCTACCACTTCGATCGCCGCTGGGTGGCGCAAGTGGCGTGGAACCGCGTCGTCACGGACTACCACCGCGACGCGGACGTGATACTGGTGGGGGTGGGACGGAAGTTCTGATGCCTGGGGCCAGTCCCGACGGGACGGCCCCCACAGCCAGTTAGCGCGAACGCCAGACGGCGCCAGCCTCGTTCGGCTGCGTCAGGCGCTCGATCACTTCGCGCGCCAGGCTGGCCGAGCTCACCTGTTCAGCCTTGGCGCGGGCCGCGGCCAGGGAGCTGGAAAAGGCGCACTGCTGCTGTTCCAGGCTGGCGCGCAGGGCGGCCAGTTCGCGTTCCTGCTGCTGCGCATTGGCCGTTTCCAGCTCCAGCAGTTGCTGCCTGGCGGCAGCCATGGCGCGCGTCGTGTCGGCCGCCTTGCGCTGCAATGCGGCGTGGGCCTGCGCGCTGGCCAGCAAGGCTTGCTGCGCGTCGAGTTTCTCATCGGCGGCCTGCTGCGCGGCCAGTTCCAGCCGTTCGCGCTGGCGCATGGCGTCCAGCGCTTCCTGTTCCAGCGCGGCGCGCGCCTCGGCCGCCTGCGTCGCCTGCTTTTCCGCTTCCAGGCGGCCGGCGATGGCTTGCGACGCCCGCTCCTCGGCTGCCGTCGTCTGGCGCTGCTGCACCAGTTTTTGCGCGATCAGCGCCAGCGATTCGCGTTCGGCGGCGACGAAATCGCGCTCGGACGCCAGCAGCGCATCGGCTGCCCGGGCTTTTTCTTCTTCCACGCGGGCGCGCTCGCTATGCACCTGGCCCAATTCCACGGCCAGGCGCGCCTGCGCCTGCACGGCTTGCGCGGCGGCCGCCTTCTGTTCGCCTTCGACCAGCGCCTGGTCCATCAGGATGCGGATGGCGTTCGCTTCCTTTTCCGATGCCTGCTGCAAGGCCTGTTCGGCGGCCTGCTGGCCGCGCAGCAGCTCTGCCTGCGCCTGTTCGGCGGCGATGCGTTCCTGCGCTGCGGCGAATGCCTGCGCTTCCGCTTCCAGCTTGTCTTTCAGGGCGGCGATGGCCGCTTGTTCCGCGGCCAGGCGCTCCTGCTCTGCCTGCAGCAGGCTGGCCGCCTGTTCTGCCTTCTGCTGCGCCAGCTGCAGCGTTTCCGCCTGCATGGCCAGTTGCGCCGCGCCGGCCGCCACTTCCGCCTGTTCCGCTTCATTCCGGCTGGCGGCCAGCTGCGCCGCCTGGCGCGCCAGTTCGGCGCGTTCGTGCGCCAGGCCGGCGGCGCGCTGCTGTTCTTCCAGTTCACGGGCCGCCGCCACGGCCGCGGCCTGCTCGGCCGCTTCGCGGGCCTTGGTTTCTTCGAGGGCCGCCGTTTCCGCCTCCAGCTTGGCGTGGCCGGCGATTTCCGCATCCTGTTCGGCGGCGACGCGGGCCAGCGCCACGGCGCGCAACTGGCGATCCACTTCGATGCGCGCTTCGGTGGCGGCCAGGATGCGCACGTCCGCATCGCGGCGCGCCTGCGCGCTGGCCACTGCCACCATTTCCAGGCGTTCGCGGTGGATGGCCGCATCGCGCAATTCCTTTTCCGTTTGCAGGCGCAAGCGCAGGGACTGCGCCGCATGGCGCTCCGATTCGGCCTGCGCCAGGGCGATGGCTTCGCGTTCCTGCTCCAGGTGCGCCAGCGCGCGCGCCTCTTCCAGCGCGCGCACTTCGGCGGCGGCGCGGTTGAAGGCCGATTCCAGCGCGATCTGGTCGGCGCGCTCGCGCTGCACCGTCAATTCCAGCGCCTCGCTTTCCGCTTCGGCCAGCATCTGCGCCGTCTGGCGCGCACCGTGGGCATGGCGCTCGCGCTCGCGGGCCAGCACGGCCACGCGCGCATCGGCAGAGGCGATGCCCACCATTTCCTCCTTGGCCGCCTGCACGGCAGCGACGCGCTCGACGGCCTGCAGGCGCGCCTGCTCCGTCTGCACCTGCAATTCCTCGGCGGCGCGGGCGGCCAGCTCGGCCAGTTCCGACTGCACGGCCACCTGTTCGCTGGCGCGCAAGCGGCTTTCCTGCTCGGCGCGGGCGCGCTGTTCCGCGGCCAGGCGGATTTCATTGTCCGATTCCACGCGGGCGCGCAGTTCGGCCGTTTCCTGCTTGACCGCTTCCAGGCGCGCCACGCTTGCTTGCGCGGCGGCGCGCATGGTGTCGAGGCGCTCGCGGTTGGCGGCGATCGCCTCTTCGGCCGCTTGCGCGTTCTGCTGCGCGGCGGCGGCGGCGGCGGCGTCGATGGCGGCGCGGTCCTCGGCCAGAGAGCGCACGCGCGCCTCGGCCAGGGCACGGCTTTCGGCGGCGCAGGTGGCTTTCGCTTCCGCTTCCACGCGGGCGATCGCTTCGTGGATGGCCTTCAATTCCATTTGCTGGCGGCCGGCGGCCGGCGCCTTGACCTCGCCATCCGGCTCTTGCTCGGCCTGCGGCGCGGACATGGCGGCGGGGGCAGGCGCCTCGGCCTTGCTCTCCAGGTCCTTGAAATCATGCAGCGAGACGATGCTGTCCTGGTCGAACTCGTCATCGGCCGAGTAGGCGACGGTGAGGGAGGCGGCCTGGCGCTGATTTTGCTGTGCTTGCATGATTTCTCGCTTATTCGGGTGAATTCCGTTGCTTATGGGAATTTATTAGCACCATTATCGAGCAGGCATGCACAAATCAGCGCGGCAAGAAGAGGCGGTTTTACCGCTCTTTTCAGGATTTGATGCGGACGTAGGCGTCCGAGAACATGCTCAGGGCAAGGCGCATTGCCGAAGGCAGCACGAAGGGTACGCCCAGACAATGCAACGCCGCCATGGGCGTGTAGCGCGCGCCTAAATTGGCCAGAGCGGCGCTTCATCCATCAACGCCACCTGTTCACGCAATTCCAGGATGCGGTCCTGCCAGTAGCGCTGCGTGTTAAACCACGGGAAGGCGACGGGGAAGGCCGGATCGTCCCAGCGGCGCGCCAGCCAGGCCGAATAGTGGATCAGGCGCAGCGTGCGCAGCGCTTCGACCAGGTACAGCTGGCGCGGATCGAAATCGCAGAAGTCCTCATAGCCGGCCAGGATGTCGCTCATCTGGCGTACCATGTCGCCCCGCTCGCCCGACAGCATCATCCACAGGTCCTGGATGGCCGGTCCCATGCGGCTGTCGTCGAAGTCGACGAAATGCGGGCCGGCGTCCGTCCACAGCACGTTACCGCCATGGCAATCGCCATGCAGGCGCAGCACGGCGACGTCGCCGGCACGGTCGTAGCAGCGCCTGACGCCGTCGAGCGCCTGCTGCGCCACGCTGGCATACGCGGCCAGCAGCTCGGGTGGAATAAAGTCGTTCGCCAGCAGGAAGTCGCGCGGCTCGACGCCGAAGGTGGCCGGATCGAGCGCCGGACGCTCCTTGTACGCGGACAGGCCGCCGACGGCATGGATGCGGCCGATGAAACGCCCTATCCATTCCAGCGTCAGCGGGTCATCGAGTTCGGGCGCCCGTCCGCCATGGCGGGGGAAGACGGCAAAGCGGAAGCCCTGGAACTGGTGCAGGGTGCGGCCGTCGATGGCCAGCGCGGGCACGACGGGAATTTCGCGCTCGACCAGTTCGGACACGAACGCGTGTTCTTCCAGGATGGCGGCGTCGCTCCAGCGCTCGGGGCGGTAAAACTTCGCCACCAGCGGCGCGCTGTCCTCGATGCCCACCTGGTAGACGCGGTTTTCATAGCTATTGAGCGCCAGCAGGCGGCCATCGCCGCGCAGGCCCACGCTATCGAGGGCGTCGAGCACGCAGTCGGGGCTCAGTGCGGAGAAAGGATGGACGGGCCGGGCGTCCTCGTGCGGCTGGTTTTCATTGTGCATAAGCGACATTGTAAGGCGCGCGCGGGCCGCGGGTGCAAACACTTCGGTGATGAAGCGCCGCAAGGCGTATACTGGCAGCTTACATTCAATCAAAGAGCAAGCCATGCAACTCGAACAGCCATTATCAGAAAAAGAATTTGACGAATTAGACCAATTCCTGTTGTCGGACCGGTGCTCCGAAGACGCCATGACCATGGATATGCTGCACGGCTATCTGACGGCCGTGGCCATCGGCCCGGAACCGATCATGCCGGCCGAGTGGTTGCCGCGCGTGTGGGGCGAAGATGCCGAAGATGCACCGAAATTCAAGAACAGCAAGGAAGAAGAGCGCATCGTCAACCTGATCATGCGCTTCATGAACGAAGTGCTGGTGACGTTTGAAGTGGCGCCGAAGGAATTCGAGGCCCTGTTCGTCGAGCACGACTACGAAGGCCAGACCCTGATCGATGCCGAAGCCTGGTGCTGGGGCTTCTGGGACGGCATGGAACTGCGTCCTGGCTCGTGGAACGAGATCTGGG
Source organism: Janthinobacterium sp. SUN118 (assembly GCF_030397695.1). Lineage (NCBI taxonomy): Bacteria > Pseudomonadati > Pseudomonadota > Betaproteobacteria > Burkholderiales > Oxalobacteraceae > Janthinobacterium > Janthinobacterium sp. SUN118. Next base: position 306,732 of record NZ_JAPUBV010000005.1, read on the forward strand.
ATTCCGAAGTGGCCGAACTGATGCAGCCGATCTACCTGCTGGGCGCCGACGAAATCAAGGAAGAAGAACTGAAACTGGTGGAAGACCCGGTCAAGGCGCACAAGCTGGCCCAGGAACTGGAAGCGAACCTGCCTGCCATCCACCGTTTCTGGGTGCCGCGCCGCAAGGCTCCCGTGCAAACCCTGAAACGCGACGAGCCGAAAGTGGGCCGCAACGACGAATGCCCTTGCGGCAGCGGCAAGAAGTTCAAGAAATGCTGCGGCGCCGACGGCGCTGCGGAATGATCGCGCCCTGATGCAATCGTGATGCGCCGGCGCCCTGCCGGCGCATGCCTGCCGTGCCGGCCCGCCGTCACCGATGCCGGCGCTATAATCGCCGCATGAAACTCCCCGACCTGAATCTGCTCGTCGCCCTCGACATCCTGCTCGAGGAAGGCAGCGCCGTGGCCGCCGCGCGGCGCATGAACCTGAGCGCGCCGGCCATGAGCCGCACCCTGGCGCGCATCCGCGACGCCATCGGCGACCCCGTCCTCGTGCGCTCCGGCCGCGGCCTGACGCCCACCCCGCGCGCGCTGGAATTGCGCGAACAGGTGCGCGGCGTAGTGGAACAGGCGCACGCCGTCTTCACCTCGGGCCGCGAAATCGACCTGCGCACGCTGGAGCGCACCTTCAGCCTGCGCGCCAACGACGTGTTTGTCGGCGCCTATGGCGGCAAGCTGCGCGACCTGCTGGCCCGCCATGCGCCCAACACGGTGCTGCGCTTCGTGCCCGAAGGCGATGGCGAAACGGATGGCGACGCCCTGCAGGCGGGCCGCATCGACCTGTACATCAGCTCCATGCGCAATTTCGCGCCCGACATCAAGCTGCAGCACCTGTTTACCACCTCGTTCGTCGGCATCGCGCGCGCCGGCCATCCCGTGTTTGACGGCCCCGTCGACCTGGCCCGCTTCACGGCCTACGACCATATCAGCGTCTCGCGCCGGGGCCTGGCGCGCGGCCCCTTCGACACGGCGCTGGCCGAGCGGGGGCACGCGCGCCGCGTCTCGCTGATCACCGCCAATTTTCACTCGGCCATCTTCGCCGTCGCCGATTCCAACCTGATCCTGCCGCTGATGCCGCGCCACATGCTGCCCATCGTCGAACGCCTGGGCCTGAAACTGCGCCCGTTCGAACTGCCGCTGCCCGTCGACAGCGTGGAAATCGTGCAAGCCTGGCACCCGCGCCTGGACAACGACCACGCGCACAAATGGCTGCGGCGCATGCTGAAGGACGTCTGCGGCGAGGAGTGAGGCTGGCCGAATAGTTGCGCCAGACGCAATCGAGCATTCCTCAATGATCAATTTTCACAATATTAAGCGCTGCCTATACTGCGTGGACTGATTCTCGTCCACGGAGTTCCCTGTGTCTGCTGTACCGCTATCCGGCGCCGTCCCTGCGGCCGCGCCGCCCCCTCCCTCCCCTGCCGCGCCAGCGGCGCCGCCCGCAGCGGCCGTCTTTGGCCTGCGCCTGGCGACCGGCCTGGCCGGCGTGCTGCTGGCCGTGCTGGTCTCCGGCCTGAATGAAAACATCACCAAGATCGCGCTGGCCGACATCCGCGGCGCGATGGGCATTGCGCGCGACGATGCCAGCTGGCTCGTCGCCCTGTATGCGGCCGCCTCGGTCTCCGCCATGGCCTTCGCGCCATGGTGCTCCGTCACCTTCTCGCTGCGGCGCATCACCCTGGCCGCCATCGTCACCTGCATGGCCGCCGGCGTGCTATGCCCGTTCGCGCCCAACCTGTCCGTGCTGATCGTGCTGCGCGTGGTGCAGGGCGCGGCCGGCGGCGCGCTGCCGCCCATGCTGATGACGGTGGCGCTGCGCTTCCTGCCGCCCAACATCAAGCTGTATGGCCTGGGCGGCTACGCCCTGAGCGCCACCTTCGGCCCCAGCCTGGGCACGCCGCTGGCCGCCTTCTGGACCGAATACCTGGGCTGGCAATGGGCGTTCTGGCAAATCGTCCCGGGCAGCATCGCCGCCCTGCTGATGGTGTCCTGGGGCTTGCCGCAAGACCCGCTGCGCCTGGAGCGCCTGCGCCAGTTCGACTGGCGCGGCCTGCTGCTTGGCCTGCCCGCCATCAGCATGCTGGTGGTCGGCCTGCTGCAGGGCGAACGCCTGGACTGGTTCCATTCGCCGCTGATCTGCGTGCTGCTGGGCGGCGGCGTCGCCCTGCTGGTCCTGTTCTTCATCAACGAATGGTCGCATCCGCTGCCCTTCTTCAAGCTGCAACTGCTGTCGCGGCGCAACCTCAGCCACGCCCTGCTGACCCTGGGCGGCGTGCTGTTCGTGCTGCTGGCCGTGATCCTGATTCCCTCGTCCTACCTGGCGCAGGTCCACGGCTACCGCCCCTTGCAGACGGCGCCCGTGATGCTGATGGTGGCGCTGCCGCAATTGATCGCCCTGCCGCTGGTGGCCGCCCTGTGCAATATCCGCGCCGTCGACTGCCGCTGGGTGCTGGCCATCGGCCTGGGCCTGCTGGCGCTGGCGTGCGTGCTAGGCGCGCGCATGTCGCCGGACTGGATACGCACGCACTTTTACCTGCTGCAGGCGATGCAGATCTTCGCCCAGCCCATGGCCGTGATTCCCTTGCTGCTGCTGGCCACCACGGGCCTGGCGCCGCAGGACGGGCCGTTCGCCTCGGCCTGGTTCAACACCATCAAGGGCATGTCGGCCGTCGTCGCCGGCGCCGTGCTCGACGCGCTGATCACGCGCCGCAACCACTTTCACTCGACGGTGCTGAGCGAACGCCTGGGCAACCTGCCCGAGGGCGTCGACATGGCCGGCCTGGGTGCGCGCATGCATGCACAGGTGGTCACCCTGACCTCGTCCGACCTGTACCTCACGGTGGCCGCCATCGCGCTGGCCATGATCGTGATCATTCCCATCATGCCGACGCGCGTCCATCCGCCGCGCGCCGCCTGAATCTTCACCCCCGTTTTACTCCACGAAAGAGCATCACCATGAATATCCCCATCCTGCGCTCGCGCGCATTCCTCCTCGGCCTGGCCTTGCTGGCCTGCGCCCTCGCGTATGGCGCCTGGCAGCTGCTGTTTGTCCGCAGCGAAGAACAGATGACCGACGACGCCTTTGTCAGCGCCGACTACACCGTCCTCTCCCCCAAGGTGGGCGGCATCGTGCAACAGGTGCTGGTGGAAGACAACCAGGCTGTCAAGGCGGGCCAGCTGCTGGTGCGCATCGACGACCGCGACTACCAGGCGGCCGTCGCCTCGGCCCACGCCGACGTGGCCGGCGCCGAAGCGCAGCTGGGCAATGCCCGCGGCACCCTGCAGCGCCAGCAATCGGTGATCGAACAGGCCACCACCCTCGTCGAGGCCAACCTGGCCGAGCAAAAGCTGGCGAAACAGGAACTGGAACGCTCGCAGCACCTGGCCGGCCAGGGCGCGGGCAGCGTGCAGAACGCGCAGCAGGCGCAATCGCGCTTCGACGTGAGCCAGGCCCGCGTGGCGCAAAACCGCGCCGCCCTCGTCTCCGCGCACAAGCAGACGGAGATTCTGCAGGCGCAGCAAGGCGCCGCCGAAGCGGCCCTGCTGCGCACCCGCGCCGGCCTGCAGCGGGCCGAGCTCGACCTGTCGCACACGCAGCTGCTGGCCCCCATCGACGGCGTCGTCGGCCGCCGCGCCGTGCGCGTGGGCGCCCTCGTCAACCCGGGCGCCAGCCTGATGGCCGTGGTGCCGTTGAACCGCACCTTCGTCGTCGCCAACCTGCAGGAAACCCAGCTGACCCACGTGCGCCGCGGCCAGAGCGCCAGCATCACGGTCGACGCCTATCCGGGCGCCCCCCTGCGCGGCACCGTGCACAGCATCGCACCGGCCACCGGCGTCACGTTTGCCGCCATCGCGCCGGAAAACGCCACCGGCAATTTCACCAAGGTGGTGCAGCGCATCCCCGTCAGGATCGCGCTCGATCCCGGCCAGGACGGCGACAGCCGCCTGCGCGTGGGCATGTCGGCCGAAGTGCGCATCGATACGGCCATCCGCTATCAAAATCCGCAACAGGTCAGCCAGGTGAGCGCGCGATGAAGACACTGGTATTCATGACCGCCCTCGGCCTGGCCGGCTGCGGCACGGTGGGCAGCGACTTCCAGCGCCCGCAAGCGCCGCTGGGCCAACAATGGCGCCAGGCGGACGACGCCCGTTTCGCCGCGCAGCAGGATGCCGACATCGAACGGCGCTGGTGGGATGCGTTCGGCGACGCGACCCTGTCGTCGCTGGTGCAGCGCGCCGCCAGCAGCAACCTCGACGTGCTGGCGGCAGCCAGCCGGCTGGAGCAAAGCCGCGCCGCGCGCGGCGTGGCCGGCGCCGCGCAAGGCCCGTCGCTGGGCGCGAATGGCAGCTACGGCCGCGCGCGCAACAGCGCGCAAGGCTTGAGCGACCCGTCGCGCCACAATGGGCAGTCCGCCTACAACCTGTGGCAAAGCAACCTCGACGCGGCCTGGGAACTGGACCTGTGGGGCCGCGTGCGGCGCGAAGTGGAAGCGGCCGACGCCCGCGTCGACGTGGCCGTGGAAGCCGGGCGCGGCGTGCTGCTGGCCGTGCTGGCCGAAACGGCGCGCGACTACATCGAACTGCGCGGCGCGCAGCAAACGCTGGCCATCACGGAAAAACTGCTGGCCATCGCGCGCCACACGCTGGAATTGACGCGCATCCGCCTGCGCGAAGGCGTGACGACGGAACTCGACGTGGCCGAAGCGGCCGCCCATGTGGCCACCATCGAGGCGCGCCTGCCGCCGCTGCAGCAGCGCGAAGCGCGCCTGGCCAATGCCCTCAGCCTGCTGCTGGCGCTGCCGCCGCAAGCCTTGCAGGCCGAACTGGCCGCCAGCGGTGACATTCCCGCCATGGCGGCGCAAGTGCAGCTGGGCGTGCCGAGCGGCCTGGCCGAGCGCCGCCCCGATATCCGCCGCGCCGAAGCGCAGCTGCATGCGGCCACCGCCGCCACCGGCGTGGCGCACGGCGACTTTTATCCGCGCATCACGCTGTCGGGCAGCGTCGGCCTGCAAGCCATGCAGCTGGGCGACATCGGCTGGGACGCCAAACGCTTTGCCATCGGCCCCGGCTTCAGCGTGCCCCTGTTTGATGGCGGCCGCCTGCGCGGCAACCTGCAATTGCGCGAGGCGCAGCAGCAGGAAGCGGCCATCGCCTACCGCCAGACGGTGCTGGCCGCCTGGCACGAGGTGGAAGACGCGCTGTCCGGCTACCAGGCCAATGCGCGCCGCCAGGCCAGTCTCGACGAGGCGGTGCGCCAGGGCCGGCGCGCCTTGTCCAGCGCGGAACTGCAATACCGCCAGGGCGGCACGGACCTGATCAACGTGCTGCACGTGCAAAACACCCTGATCAACAACGAGGCGGCGCTGGTCGACAGCCGCGCCACCGCATCGCTGTCGCTGGTCCAGGTCTACAAGGCGCTGGGCGGCGGCTGGCAGGCATTCCCACTCACTAGCGCACAAGGAAACACACCATGAAACCCGACACCGCCCTCTTTGCCATCCACGACGTCAGCGATTTTCCCATCGTGCGCTTTCGTCCCGAAACGGCCATCACCGGCTATGCGCCGCTGTGGGAAAACGACATGGACGCCCTGCTGCGCCATGGCGTACCGTTCGTCATGCTGTTCGAGACAGAACGCAGCGACGAAGCGCACGTCGACCGCAAGCGGCGCGGCCTGTGGCTCAAGCATAACAAGGTGGCGCTGGCCGCCATTTGCCGGGGCCTGGTCTCGGTCGAAGCCGATGCGCAGGAGCGCGCGCGCCTGCAGGCGATGGCGGCCGGCGCCATGAAAGCCTTCGGCATCGTGCAGGAAGTGGCGGCCACGCGCGAAGAAGCGGACGCGCTGATGGTCTGGCTGCTGGGCAGCGGCAGGATGGCGCGGCCGCGCGCGGCGCCAGAAGCTGAAAGTTGATGCTTCAGGCGCGCAGGCGGCGCACGGCGCTGGCGCGCCTCGCCGGTATCACGCAGACGTCGCCTTCGCTGTTGGTGGCCGTCGTCAGCGCGATGCCGTACAGCGCCGCCAGCGCGGGAACCGCCGCCGCATCGCTGGCGATATCGGCGGTCAGCTGGCCCGAACGCACCAGCAGCAGCCGCTCAAAGCCCAGCAAGGCGTGATTGATATCGTGCAGGATGGCGATGACGGCGTGGCCGCGCGCCGCGCAAAACTGCTGCAGGCTTTCCAGCAAGTCGAACTGCAGGCCGGGATCGAGGGCCGCCAGCGGCTCGTCGACCAGTATCAGCCCGTTTTCCACGTCCCACATCTGCGCGAAGATGCGCGCCAGCTGCACCCTGGCCTGCTCGCCGCCGGACATGGTGTCCATGCTCCGGCCCAGCAGATGCGAGGCGTGCGCCAGGGCGGCAGCGTCCCGCACGATGCGCTCCAGCTGCGGGTCGGCCAGGCGCGCCACCCGTCCCAGGCCGATCACCAGGTCCGACAACAAGCCGAAGGCCACGTGCGAGCCTTGCGGCAGCACGGCGCGGCGCAAAGCCAGTTCGGCCAGCGGCCACTGCGCCAGCGCACGGCCGGCAAACGCCACCTGCCCCGCCTGCGGCCGCAATTCGCGCGCCATCAGTTTGAGCAGGGTCGACTTGCCCGCGCCGCTGGGGCCGAGGATGGCGACCCGTTCGCCGGCATGGACCTGCACATTGAAGGGGCCAAAATACTGCTGGCCCAGTTTCGTGGTGGCGAACGTCAATTCCAGTAACGGCGTCATGCGCGTCCTTTCAGGCGGTGCCGTGGCGAAAACGCCGCAACAGCAGCAGGAAGAAGGGCCCGCCCAGCAGGGCCGTGAAGATGCCGACGGGGACTTCCGCCGGGATGGCGACGGTGCGCGCCAGGGTATCGGCCAACAGCAGCAGCAAGCCGCCCGCCAGCATCGACAGCGGCAGCACGCGGCGCTGGTCGGCGCCCAGCCAGGTGCGCACCAGGTGCGGCGCGATCAGGCCGATGAAACCGATGCCGCCGCACCAGGCGACGGCAAACCCCGTCAGCACGGCCACCAGCACGATCACCTGCGTGCGCAGCCTGCCGACGTCGATGCCCACGTGCAGGGCCGCCGCTTCGCCCAGCGCCAGCGCGTTGAGTGCGCGCATGAGGAAGCGCGTGGCCCACAGCGCGCCGGCCAGCACCAGCAGCAGGGCCGCCACCTGGCGCCAGCTGCCGGCCGACAGCGAGCCGAGGGTCCAGAAGGTCAGGGTGCGCAACTGGTCGTCGCTGGCCAGGTAGATGCACAGGCCCATGACGGCCACCGTGATGGCGTTCAGCGCCACGCCCGTCAGCAGCAGGCCGACGATGGAACCGGGCGTGGCCCAGCGGGCGACGCGGTCGAGCAGCACGCATATGAGCATGGCGCCCGCGAATGCGGCGGCCGGCAGCAGCCACACGCGCAGCTCGGGCGCCACGTGCAGGCTGGCCGCGAAAACGATGGTGGCCGCGCCCGCGCAGGCGGCGCCGCTGCTGATGCCCAGCAGGCCCGGATCGGCCAGCGGATTGCGGAACAGTCCCTGCGTCAGGCCGCCGGCCAGCGCCAGCGCGGCGCCGATCAGCATGGCGAACAGGGCGCGCGGCAAACGGATATGCCACAGCACATAGGCGCCGCCGGACAGCCCCTCGTCGCCGGCCTGAAAAGGCGCCAGCCAGTCGGCCAGCACCACCGGCACGGCGCCGGCCTGCACGGCGACGATCAGGCCGATGGCCAGCGCCACGGCCAGCAGCCCGGGGGCGCCCCAGCGCTGGAAACGCCAGAACACGCGCCAGGACAGTGCCGGCGGCATCGCGCGCACGGTCATGCGGCCATGGCTTGCGCAAAGGCGGCGTCGAGTTCGGCCAGCGCCTGCGGCATGCGCGGGCCAAAGCCCAGCAGCAGCATGGCTTCCAGCGACACGATGCGGTGCCTGCGCCCGGCCGGCGTCTGCGCCAGGCCCGGCAGCTTGAGGATGCCGTCCACGCCGCCCGAGGCCTTCAGTCCCTGGTCGGTGACGAGCACGATGTCGGGCCGCGCGGCGATCACGGCTTCCGGCGTGAGCGGCTTGTAGCCGGCGAAACCACCGTGCCCGCCCATCACGTTGACGGCGCCCGCATACGCCAGCATGGCGTCGGCGCCCGTCTCGCGCCCGCCCACCATCACCTGGTTCGGCGCGTGGGCCAGGATGAACAGCACGCGCACGGGCGCATGCTGGCGCTGCTGCACCCTGGCCACGGCGCCATCCCACTGCTGCCGCAGGCTGTGCGCCAGGCGCGCGGCGGGTTCGATGCGACCGGTGATCTGGCCCACCTGCTTCACGCGCTCGAGCAAGCCTTCAAACCTGTTATTCGCGTTCAGCACCGCCACCGGCACGCCGGCGTCGCGCACCTGGCGCAGCACCGTCTGCGGCCCCGCTTCCTCGGTGGCGATCAGCTGCGTCGGCGCCAGCGACAGCACGCCTTCGCTCGACAGGGTGCGCGCATAACCGACCTGCGGCAGCTTTTGCGCCGAGGCCGGGTACAGCGAGGTCGTATCGACGCCCACCAGCTCGGCCTGCGCATCGAGCGCATAGACGATTTCCGTCAGGGCGCCGCCGACGCTGACGATGCGCCGCGGCTTCGGATTCGGCTTGCCGGCGTCGGCGACGGCGGCCAGCACCTGCATCGGCGCAGCCAGCGTCAGCGCACCCGCCCCAATTTTTTTCAGCGCGATGCGGCGCGCCACGCTGGCGGCGATCATGCGGCGCATAATTCGCCCTCCTGCAGCACGCGCTCGACGACATTGCGCCACTCGCACAATTCATGCACGCCCGGCTTGCGCTCGCCGAAGAACATGACGATGGTGTCGCCCTTGGCGTCGAACAGTTCGACGGACGTCACCAGGCCGTCGACGGTGGGCTTTTTCACCACCCAGGCACTGGCGATATGGTCTTCGCGCAGATGCAGGTTGAAGCGCGCATCGAGGACATTGATCCACGGCCCCATCACGGCGATCTTGTGCACGGGACCCGAATGGATCTGGATCATGCCGGCATTGCCGACGAAGGCCATGATGGCGACCTTTTCGCGGGCGGCGTCGTTGAGCAGGTCGAGCACGCAGGATTTGTCGAGCTGCTGCACGAAGCGCGGCTCGGCCAGGCGCAGGCCCTGCAGGCGCGAGACCGCATATTTTTTCAGCAGGGTGAAAAATTCATGCGTGTCGCGCAAATCGGCCCAGGCGGCGCGAAAGCCCGCCACGTCGATCTGCGCATCGGGCAATTCGGCCGGCGGCGGCGCCAGCGGAGCCACGGCGATGCCCGCCTCCTGCCCGGCATCGGCAAAGCGCGCCACCAGCGCATCGTAGGCGGCCAGGTCGCTGTGCGGCTTCATGAAAATCTTGTGCACGGCATTGCCGGCAGCATCAAAGAATTGCAGGCTGCGCTGCACCTCGGTCTCGCCCAGCTCGCGCACGGCAAAGCCATGCGCCCACTGGCGGTAGAACACGCGCAGGTCGATCTCGCCGCCCAGCACCAGGCCCACATGGTTGTTGTGGCTGGCATGTCGATAGACGCCCGTCTTTTCATGCACGCACGACGCGTTGCGCGTCAGGGCCATGACTTCGCCCAGCGGTTCCAGCGCGGCAATGATGGCGGGCCAGTCCGCCTGCAGGCGCTCGGCGCCCAGCAAGGCGCCATCGGCCAGCGACAGGCCGGCATGGGCGGCGATCAGTTCGCCCTCGGAAATGGCCAGTTGCTCGGCGATGTCGCGGTGGCGGGCCTTGCTTTCGCGGCGCAGGCGGGCAAATTCGCTGGTGATCAGATCGGTACTGCAAATAGGGGGCATGCTCGTCACGGTGTCTCCTTTCAAGGCGAACACTGGCTGGCATCGGCTGGCTGGTGGTGGGGAATCTTGAAATCAATTATAAATGAGAATCATTCGCAATCAAGAGTTATTTGCGTGCGTGCGCCAGGAAAGGAAAAAGAAGCGGACGAAAAAAAAGCGCCGCAACGGGAAACCCGTCGCAGCGCCAAAGGAGACTGATCGGGACTAATGATCAGTGTTTAGAAAATGTCAGCGTTGAACTCAGGCGCTGGCCTGTACTGCCGGCATGGAGGCCGGTTTCGCCGTGGGGCGCTGCGCCAGCAACACCACGGCCGCCAGGACCATGGCGCCACCGAGCAATTGCGTGCCGCTGACCGATTCCTTCAGCAGGGTCACGCCAAACGCCATCGTGATGACGGGCTCGAAGGTGGAAATGATCGAGGCCTTGGCCGCGCCGATCTGCGCCACGCCGGCGAAGAAGGCGGCGATCGCGATGGCCGTCGAGAACAGGGCGATGGCGCTGACGGCCAGCCAGCCCGTCGCCGTGGCCGGCAGGGACACGCCCTGCCACAGGGCGATGGCGCTGTTCGACAGGCCGGCCGTGCCCAGGATCACCACGCACGCCGCCAATGGGTGAATATTCTCGCGGCTTTTCGACAGGCTGTTGCCGAACAGGATATACACGGCGTAGACGCCGGCGGCCATCAGCGCCAGCGCGATGCCGATCGGCTGGCCCTGCAGCTTGCCGCCAAGGGTGATGGCCATGCCGGCGATGGCCAGCGCCATCAGCACCAGCATGCGCCGGTCCAGCTTTTCCCAGCCCAGGGCCAGCGCCAGGATGGTGACCAGCACGGGATACACATACAGCAACATGCCGCACAGGCCGCTGCTGGCGTACATGAGGGCATTGAAATAGCCCTGCGACTGGGCCGTGTACATCAAGCCCATCAGCATGTAGCCGGCCAGCAGGCGGCCACGCGGCAAACGCCAGCCGCCCAGCCACACGAGCGGCAGCAACAGCATGGCGGCGATGACGAAACGCAAAGCCAGCATGGTCGACGGGTTGACCCCGGACGCATACGCCGCCTTGGCAAACACTGCGGAACTGCCGAAACCGGCGGCCGACAGCAACACCAGCGCAACTGCGCGGCGATCAGACATGACTAAACCTCTTTCAGTAACACCTGGGCAAACCTGCTGCGCGTCGCGCTTTGCGGCCGGCGATGCTCACCAGCTCGGCACCCCCGTACCGGCGTACGGTTGCGCTTCTCAGCCACAAATCACTGCCGCTCGCGACGGTTTTCCCAGGCGTTGTAACTATAAATGCCAAGCAAGGCCGGGAGATGATTCATGCGTGAATCCTATTGCGGGTCACTTCACGCAGTGACGGCATCATATTCGCTTGCGCAAAATGAAACAAACCAATATTCTTCACGGATAGGCCGAAAAATACTGAGGCTCAATTTTCCAGAAGACTGCCATGTCACGTCCCTTGCCACCGCTCGCCGCCCTGCACGCCTTCGAGGCGGCCGCCCGCCATGAAGGATTCCAGCGCGCGGGCGAGGAATTGCACGTCTCGGCCGGCGCCATCGGCCACCACGTCAAGCAGCTGGAAGCGTGGCTGGGCATCGTGCTGTTCCAGCGCCTGCCGCGCGGCGTCGTGCTCACCAATGCAGGCCAGCGCTATGCGGCGTCGCTGGGACCGATCCTGAACCAGCTGGCGGACATCTCCGAGCAGGCGCGGCGCCAGGGCGACGACAAGGTGGTGACGGTGACGGCCACCAGCTCGCTCGTCTCGCGCTGGCTGATGCCGCGCCTGGGCCGCCTGCGCGACCGCTACCCGCAGATCGAGCTGCGCGTGCTGGCGTCCATGCACCCGGTCGACCTGGCGCGCGATGGCGTCGACGTCGCCATCCGCCTGGGACCGGGCCGCTATCCCGGGCTGAAAGTGGATTTATTGATGGAAGAGTGGTTTTCCGCCGTCTGCAGCCCCGGCTTCCGCGCCAACGCCGCCAGCCTGCGCCAGCCCGCCGACCTGCTGCGCTATCCGCTGCTGCACGACGAACCGGAAGTGCACCTGCCCGGCGAAATCGACTGGACGCGCTGGCTGCACAGCTGCGGCGTGCATTACAGCGGCAATAGCGGCAACAGCGGCGCGCGCTTCTCGCACACCTACCTGTGCCTGGATGCGGCCGCCAGCGGCCAGGGCGTGGCCATCGCCGCCAGCCCCCTGATCGGCGACGACCTGCGTTCGGGCCGCCTGGTGCGCGTGTTCGAGCACGCCGTGCGCGGCCCCCACTGCTATTACCTGCTGCGTTCGCCCCAGGCGGAAACGCGGCCGCTCGTGCACGCCTTCTGCGAATGGCTGATCGCCGAGGCGCGCGCCGACCAGGAAACCGTCTGGCCCACCGTGGAGACCGCATGACAAGCAAGGAATTGGCGCGCAGCGCGCATCACGTCGTCACGCACGACTACGAATATGCCAGGGTGACGGCGGCCGATGGCCGGCAAGCCGGCGTGGGCGAATTCTATGGCGACCCGGCCGTGGCCCTGATCGATGCGCAAGAAAAATGGTGCGCCGTGGCGGGCGAGGGATTGGTGGTGTGCGGACTGGGGCAAGCATTCGGGCAGTGCGCGGCATATTTTCGCGCCCCCGGAGCAACCGTCTGGGTCACGGACTTGCGGCAAACGGGACCGTTTGCGCTGCAGTGGCAAGGCGAGGATGGCACTTGGTCCACCCTTGTCTTCGCCCCGGCCGATGTGTCGGCTTACGCGCCGGGACGCTAAGCCGACCTACGCCAGCGGCGAAGAATGGCATCCATGGCTCGCAGGTCGGCTTAGCGCATGGCGCGCAAGCCGACAACACCATTACAGCTTGATGAAGTGCTCGCGGTAGTACTTCAGTTCTTCGATCGATTCCAGGATGTCGGCCAGGGCCGTGTGCTTCTGGTGCTTCTTGAAACCGGTGGCGATTTCCGGCTTCCAGCGCTTGCACAGCTCCTTCAGTGTCGATACATCAACATTGCGATAGTGGAAGAACGCTTCCAGCTTCGGCATGCCGCGCACCATGAAGCGGCGGTCCTGGCCGATGGTGTTGCCGCACATGGGCGACTTGCCAGCTGGCACGTATTTCTTCAGGAAGGCGATCAGTTCCGCCTCCGCCTGCGCTTCCGTCACGGTCGACGCCTTGACCTTGTCGATCAGCCCCGAGCGGCCGTGCGTGCCCTTGTTCCAGGCATCCATCTTGTTCAGGGTTTCATCCGATTGATGGATCACGAACACGGGGCCTTCGGCCAGCAGGTTCAAATGCATGTCCGTCACTACCACCGCCACCTCGATGATGCGGTCGGTATCGGGCTCCAGGCCCGTCATTTCCATGTCGACCCAGACCAGGTTCATCTCATTTGGACGTGCCGGGACGACGGGTGCGGGGGCGGATGCGGTTAAGTCGGTCGCTTGTGACATAATTCTCTCTTGGCCTAATCAAACTAAATAATCAGCCATTTTCTCACAGGCACAGAATGTATTCACTCGCGTTTTCGATTTTGTTTGTATCCGTCCTCGTTTTGACGCTCGCCGTGCGCTTCTGGCTCGCCTCGAGGCAGATCCGCCACGTGCTCGCGCACCGCGCCTTTGTGCCGCCCGAATTCGCGGAAAAGATCCCGCTGGCCGCGCACCAGAAGGCGGCCGACTACACGGTGGCGAAGACCAAGTTCGGCCTGCTGACCCTGCTGGTCAACTATGCCGTGCTGATCGGCTTTACCCTGCTCGGCGGCCTGCAGTGGCTGGCGCTGTATCTGCATGCATTGACGGGACCGGGCTCGCCCATGCTGTACCAGATCGGCCTGATCGTCGCCTTTGCCGCCATTTCCGGCCTGATCGACCTGCCCTTCGATTATTACCGCCAGTTTGTGCTGGAACAACGTTTCGGCTTCAACACCATGCCGCGCAAGCTGTTCTTTACCGATATGCTCAAGGGCGTGGGCCTGGGCGCTGCCATCGGCCTGCCCCTGATCTGGGTCGTGCTGACGCTGATGGCCAAGTCGGGCGACCTGTGGTGGCTGTACGCCTGGTTCGTCTGGAGCGGCTTCCAGCTGCTGATGATGGTGCTGTTCCCGACCGTCATCGCCCCGCTGTTCAACAAATTCACGCCGCTGGCCGACGACGCGCTGAAAAGCCGCATCGAAGGCTTGATGCAGCGCGTGGGCTTCGCCTCGAAAGGCCTGTTCGTCATGGACGGCTCGAAACGCAGCGCCCACGGCAACGCGTATTTCTCGGGTTTCGGCGCCAACAAGCGCATCGTCTTCTTCGATACGCTGCTGTCGCGCCTGGCGCCGCAGGAAATCGAAGCGGTGCTGGCGCATGAACTGGGCCACTTCAAGCTCAAGCACATCGTCAAGCGCATCGCCATGATGTTCGTCATTTCGCTGGGCTTCCTGGCCCTGCTTGGCTACCTGAAGACGCAGCCGTGGTTTTATGCGGGCCTGGGCGTCGATCCTGTCGCGCTGGCGCTCACTGGCCAGCCGACGGATGCGCTGGCCCTGCTGCTGTTCATGCTGGCCCTGCCCGTCTTCACCTTCCTGCTGGGACCGCTGACCTCGCTCAGCTCGCGCAAACACGAATTCGAGGCCGATGCCTTTGCCGCCACGCACACGCAGGCGGACGACCTGGTGTCGGCGCTCGTGAAAATGTACGAAGACAATGCGTCGACCCTGACGCCCGACCCGCTGCACTCGGCCTTCTACGACTCGCATCCGCCGGCCAGCGTGCGCATCCGCCACCTGAAAGGGGCTGCCGCATGAATACGCCATCGACTACGCAAGACCTGGCCCAGCTATCGTGCGCGCCGCGCCAGCAGGCGCTGGGCGACACCGACATCGCCACGCTGGGCGCCCTGCTGCCGCAGTGGCGCGTGCAAAACGGCAAGCTGTGCCGCGACTTCGGCTTCAAGAATTATTACCAGACCCTGGCGTTCGTGAACGCCCTGGCCTATATGACCCATACACAAGATCACCATCCGGAGCTCATCATTACTTACAAAACCTGCGCCGTGCGCTACGACACGCATTCGGTCAACCAGGGCGCCGGCGGCCTGTCGGAAAACGACTTCATCTGCGCCGCCAAGGCTGACCTCATTTACTACAGCGGCGCGACGACACCATGAGCGACGCAAAGCTGGAAACCAAGCTGACCGGCGTCATCATCGCCGCCCACGGCCGCCACTACCTGGCCGACGTGGATGGCGCCAAGCTGCAATGCGTGACGCGCGGCAAGAAAACCAATGTGGCCGTGGGCGATATCGTGCACGTGACGCGCACCTCCAACGACCAGGCCGTCATCGACCGCATCGAGGAACGCAAGACCCTGCTGTACCGCTCGGACCAGTACAAATCGAAATTGCTGGCCGCCAACCTGACGCAGCTGTTCATCGTCGTGGCGACGGAACCGGGCTTTGCCGACGACCTGATCTCGCGCTCGCTGGTGGCGGCCGACGCGGCCGGCATCGAGGCGCGCATCATCCTCAACAAGACGGACGTGACGGCCTCGCTGGACAAGACCCGCGAACGCCTGCTGCCGTATTCTTCGCTCGGCTATCCCGTGCATGAAGTCTCGGCACGCGCCGAACCCGAACACGCGGTGGCCACCCTGGCACCGCTGCTGGCGGGCCAGTCGTCCATCCTCATCGGCCAGTCGGGCATGGGCAAGTCGTCGCTGATCAACCTGCTGGTGCCGGACGCCGACATCGCCGTGCGCGAAATCTCGGCCGCGCTCGACACGGGCAAGCACACGACGACGTTTACGCGCCTGTACAAGCTTGACGAGCTGGGCGCGAACAGTTCCATCATCGATTCGCCCGGCTTCCAGGAATTCGGCCTGTACCACCTGTCCGAAGGCATGCTGGAGCGGGCCTTCCGCGAATTCCAGCCCTACCTGGGCGGCTGCAAGTTTTATAACTGCCGCCACCTGATCGAGCCGCAGTGTGCGATCCTGCAAGCCATGGCTGAAGGAAAAATCGCCAAGATGCGCCATACCCTGTATGGCCAGCTGCTGCACGAATCGGCGCAAACGCTGTACTGATCTGCCATGGCGCCCGCTATCGCAACGGGCGCCAAACCGATAAAAACACTATCATTTCCATAAAGACAGAATTAAATTCTGTTGTATAGCCAACTTTCCGGCATTCCTACCAAAACCGTCCGTCGCCCGATTTCGCGCTTCAGCGCCGGATTCCGGCGTTTCATCGCTTTGCGCTGGCACGTCGCCACAGCGCTTGCTACCTTGGCATTGTCCCCGCCAGCGAACCTGCTGGAGACAACACTGGTCTAACTCCAACTAGCATCTCGATCACAAGGTGAAATCATGAAAGCATCGTTCTCGCGCACCCTCGCCCTCGGCAGCGCCGCCCTCGTCCTCGGCCTGTCCAGCCTCAGCGCCAGCGCGCTGGAAATCGGCGAACAGGACAAAGTCCAGATCTCCGGCAAGGCCTACAAGCTGGCGCCCCAGGAATTCAGCCAGTACGGCAATCGCTACCAGCTCGACACGGGCGACACCCTGTTGCTGCGCCAGCAAGTGAACCGCTATTTCACGCAGCTCAAGGGCCAGCCGGAAGTGGAACTGTTCGGCCGCGCGCCGGGCGTCTTTGAAACGGCCAGCGGCACCCGCCTGGAATTTCGCAGCGATGCCGACGTCATCGCCATTACCGGACTGAGCCAAATTCCGGGGGCGGTCGCCAAGGCCGGCGAGACCGCCAGCACCGTGCATTTCGCCGCGCGCTAGGCAAGCGGCAAGGCCGCCATCCCTAGCCCGTCAACGGGGCGCACGCCAGCCGGCAGGGATTGGCGCGCGCCCCGCTTGCTTTACGCCGGGGAATTTCGCAGAAAAAACTGTTCCGTCCGCCAAACAACTGCATCCGAATGCAGCTTACAATGCGATCCAATAAGGTGTCACTGGCCGCTGGCCAACACCATCGCCTTGCGGGAGATTTCGGATGGAAATGTTCGCCCTCGAACATGACATTGCACAGTGGGAAGACTCACTGCAGCCATTACGCGCAGTGGAGCGCCTGCCTTTGCTGATGCTGCTGGCATGGCATCTGCGCCAGCGCAACTGTGCACAAGCACAACAGTATGCGGCCGAAGCGAGCATTTTGTTACCGCTGGCACAGCTGCCGGCGCACGCCCTGGCCATCGCGCAGGCACGCCTGCAGCTGGTGCGTGCGGAAGTTGCATGGTTACAAGGTTCGCTCGATGCGGCCGAAAGCCTGGCCATGGCGGCGCACGCCATCCTGTGCGCGCACGGCGACGGTGCCGGCTGCGCCGATGTGCACTGGCTGCTCTCGTCGATCGCCGTCGACCGCGGCGACCATGCGCGCTGCGATGCCGAGTTGCTGGCGGCGGGCGAACAGGCGCGCAGCGCCGGCGACGCCATGCGCGCCAGTCTGGCCGACGCGGCCACGGCGCGCTGGGCCGTGCTGCGCGATGCGCCTGCCGCGCTGGCCCGCTGGGGCGGCCACTTCCTGGCCGACGGCGCCAGCGGCAAGCTCGACGCGCCGCTGGCCACCTGGATACACGACTTCCGTGGCTTGCTGGCGCACACCTCGCGCGACCTGGGCACGGCCGCCGGTCACTATATGCAAAGCTACGAGGCGGCGCTGGAAAGCGGCCAGCTGCGCGGCGCCATCACGGCCGCCATCAATATCGGCGACTGCTTCGCCAGCCTGAACGACCATGAATCGGCGCTGGAATGGATGCAATGCGCGCTCGACCTGGCGCGCCCGACAGGCTGGCCGCGCAGCATCGGCGCTTGCCAGACGCATGCGGCGGAAACCATGCGCAAGCTGGGACGCCTGGCGGCCGCCGAGGACTTGCTGCGCGAAGCGCTGCTCATCCTGGCGCCCGTGTCCGGCGCACGCACCTACGCCAACGCCCTCTTCCACCTTGGCGAACTGAGCCTGGACAAGGGCGACTACGACACCGCGCTCGACGCCTTCAGCCGCCTGGCGCAGCGTGCCGAGGCGCTGGGCCAGGCCGATTTCCGCAGCATGGCCCAGCGCGGCAGCGCGCATGCACTGTCCTACCTGGACCGTCCCGACGAGGCGCACCAGGCGGCAGAGCGGGCGCGCCAGCTGGCCACGGTACAGGGCGACGCCATGCACCAGGTGGCGGCATTGCGCGTGCTGGCCATGCTGCATGCGCGCCACGACCTGCCGCCACCGCCCGGCATGCAGGAGCGCAACCCCGCCCTGCACTATCTGCACCAGGCATTGCAGGTCGCCGCCTCGATCGACGGCTATGTGCCGCCCGGCGAGCTGCTCGATGCGCTGGCGCGCGAATACGCGCATGCGGGCGACTATGCGCGCGCCTACGATATCGCGCTCGACGCGGGCGTGGCGCGCGAAAAAAGCCACACCCAGCAGGCGAGCAACCGCGCCACCGCCATGCAGGTCTACCACCAGACGGAACATGCGCGCTCGGAAGGCTATCATCACCGCGAACTGGCCGCGTCCGAGGCGCGCCGCGCCGAAGTGCTGCAGCAGACCAGCGATACCCTGGAGCGGCTGTCGGCCATCGGCCAGGAAATCACCACCCACCTCGACGCCAGCGCCGTGTTCCAGGTGCTGGACCGCCATGTGCATGCCTTGCTGCCCGTCAACACCTTTGCCGTCTACATGCTCGACGCGGCGGGCACGGCCCTGCGCCGCGCGCACGGCATGGAGGCGGGCCGCCCGCTGCCCGACAATGCCATTCCCCTGAGTAATCCACGCGCCTATTCCGTGCGCTGCCTGCTTGGACGGCGCGAGGTGTATATCGCGCAAGTTCCGCCGCGGCGCCATGCCTACACCGTGCCCGGCACCCTGCATAACCAGAGCGTGCTGTATGTGCCGCTGATGGTGGGCGAACGCGTGCTCGGCGTGATGACGGTGCAGGCTTGCCATGCGAATGCCTACGGCGAGCGCGAGCGGCTGATTTTCCGCACCCTGTGCGCGTACGGCGCCATCGCGCTCGACAATGCCAGCGCCTACCGCCAGCTGCAAGATGCTCAGGCGCAACTGGTGTCGCAGGAAAAGCTGGCCGCCCTCGGTTCGCTGATGGCGGGCGTGGCGCATGAGCTGAACACGCCGATCGGCAACAGCTTATTGATTGCCAGCACCATGCAGCAAAAGACGGACGACGTGGCGCGCCTGATGAACGGCGCCGGCCTGCGCCGCTCGGATCTGGCCGCCTACATCGACGATGCGGGCAAGGCGGCCGAACTGGTGATGCGCGGCCTGCACAGCGCGGCCGACCTGGTCAACAGTTTCAAGCAGGTGGCCGTCGACCGCACCACCGAGCAGCGGCGCCAGTTCGACTTGCAGCAGGTCAGCACGGAAATCATCGCCACCGTCATGAACCGCATCCGCAGCTCGGGCCACCGCATCGAGACGGACATCGAGTTCGGCATCGCCATGGACAGCTATCCGGGCCCGTTCGGCCAGGTGATCACCAATTTGATCAACAATGCCCTGCTGCACGCCTTCGACCAGGCGGCCAACGACGGCAGCGCCAGCACGGGCTGCATGCGCCTGTCGGCCACGACCGACGCCGCGCGCGTGCGGATCGTCTTTGCCGACAATGGCGGCGGCATCGCCGAACAGTATCTGTCGCGTATCTTCGACCCCTTCTTTACCACCAAGCTGGGCCAGGGCGGCAGCGGTCTGGGGCTGTCGATCAGCTACAACATCGTCACGGCCCTGCTGGGCGGCACCATCCAGGTAGCCAGCAGCCCTGCCGGCACGCACTTCACGCTGGACCTGCCGCTGGTGGCGCCCCAGCTGGACGGCGCGGCCCCGGCCAGCATCTATTGATGCCTGCCGTACACGGGCGCGCGCTTGCCTATACAAGTACGCGCCCGGACGGTCTTTCCAATCTAAAAGCAAAACCCTTATAATTGAACGGCTGACGTACCTGCCATTGCATTATTTTCAACTTGGCAAACCGCATCGTATCGCCCGATTGGCATCCACGGGCGACGGTCAACACAGCAGCGCGCCGGGCAAGGCAGCCATCAGCACGACATTTTTCGGCTGATGCAACCCGGCGGGAAAGGCACGCCGCCGGCGGCCTGCGCATCTTCAAGTGGTCATTATGTCTACAAAAAAACCGATCAAGCACTACCTCCAGTTCTCCGATTTCACGTTGGAAGAGTACGAATATGTGATCGAACGCGCCCATCTGATCAAGCGCAAGTTCAAGAATTACGAAATCTACCATCCACTGATCGACCGCACCCTGGTGATGGTCTTTGAAAAGAATTCCACCCGCACGCGCCTGTCGTTCGAGGCCGGCATGCACCAGCTGGGCGGCGCCGCCATCTACCTGAACACGCGCGACTCGCAGCTGGGCCGCGGCGAACCGGTGGAAGACGCGGGCCAGGTCATGTCGCGCATGTGCGACATCATCATGGTGCGCACCTTCGGCCAGGAAATCATCGAGCGTTTCGCCGCCAACTCGCGCGTGCCCGTGATCAATGGCCTGACCAATGAACACCACCCGTGCCAGGTATTTGCCGACATCTTCACGTATATCGAGCACCGCGGTTCGATCGCCGGCAAGGTCGTCGCCTGGATCGGCGACGCCAACAACATGCTGTACTCGTGGCTGCAGGCGGCCGAAGTGTTCGGTTTCCACGTCAACGTGTCGACGCCGAAGGGCTACGATATCGACCTGTCGCAGGTCAAGACGCAGCGCTACACCTTCTTCGCCAACCCGTCCGACGCCTGCGAAGGCGCGCACCTGGTCAACACGGACGTGTGGACCAGCATGGGCTACGAAGCGGAGAACGCGGCCCGCATCGCCGCCTTCGACGGCTGGATCGTCGATGGCGCGAAGATGGCCCGCGCCGCGCCCGACGCGCTGTTCATGCACTGCCTGCCCGCCCACCGCGGCGAGGAAGTGGCCGCCGAAGTGATCGACGGCCCGCAATCGGTGGTGTGGGACGAGGCGGAAAACCGCCTGCACGTGCAAAAAGCTTTAATCGAGTACCTGTTACTCGGTAAAATCAGTTAATTCGCCAGGAAATGGCCGATCATCTGGCAGCATCGCACTACATACATAGACAACGACAACTGGAAGCAATATGAGCGACATTAAAAAAGTAGTTCTCGCCTATTCGGGCGGACTCGACACCTCCGTCATCCTGAAATGGCTGCAAGATAACTACCAGTGCGAAATCGTCACCTTCACGGCCGACCTGGGCCAGGGCGAAGAACTGGAACCGGCACGCGCCAAGGCCATCAAATTCGGCATCAAGCCGGAAAACATCCATATCGAAGACGTGCGCGAGGAATTCGTGCGCGATTTCGTCTTCCCGATGTTCCGCGCCAATACCGTGTATGAAGGCGAATACCTGCTGGGCACCTCGATCGCCCGCCCGCTGATCGCCAAGCGCCTGATCGAAATCGCCAACGCCACCGGCGCCGACGCCATTTCGCACGGCGCCACCGGCAAGGGCAACGACCAGGTGCGCTTCGAACTGGGCGCCTACGCGCTGAAGCCAGGCGTGAAGATCATCGCCCCATGGCGCGAGTGGGATCTGCTGTCGCGCGAAAAACTGCTGAAGTACGCGGAAGACGCCGGCATCGAAATCGACATGAAGCACAAGAACGGCGGCGCGCCGTACTCGATGGACGCCAACTTGCTGCACATCAGCTTTGAAGGCCGCCACCTGGAAAACCCGAGCGCCGAAGCGGAAGAAACCATGTGGCGCTGGACCGTCAGCCCTGAAAAGGCGCCGGACGAAGCGGAATACCTGGACATCGAATACGAAAAAGGCGACATCGTCGCCATCAACGGCGTGCGCATGTCGCCCGCCACCGTGCTGGCCGAACTGAACAAAGTTGGCGGCAAGCATGGCGTGGGACGCCTGGACCTGGTGGAAAACCGCTATGTCGGCATGAAATCGCGCGGCTGCTATGAAACCCCGGGCGGCACCATCATGCTGAAAGCCCACCGCGCCATCGAATCGATCACCCTGGACCGCGAAGTTGCCCATCTGAAAGACGACCTGATGCCGCGCTACGCCTCGATGATCTACAACGGCTACTGGTGGGCGCCCGAGCGCGTCGCCCTGCAAACCCTGATCGACCACACGCAGGAAACCGTGAACGGCTGGGTACGCATCAAGTTGTACAAGGGCAATGTGATCGTCGTCTCGCGCGACTCGAAGACCGATTCGCTGTTCGACATGAACATCGCCACCTTCGACGAAGACGGCGGCGCCTACAACCAGGCCGACGCCGGCGGCTTCATCAAGCTGAACGCCTTGCGCATGCGCATCGCCGCCATCGCCCGCGAAAAGCGCGGCCAGAAGTAAGTAGTTGCCGGGAGGCACCGCCTCCCGCGCCCGCCAAAAGCCGCCCATGGGCGGCTTTTTTACGTCTGGAGCGCACTCGGCCGTGATTTACGGCCGTGCGCGCGCCCAGATCGCCCCCATTTTGCTGTCCGCATGGCAAAATGCTACAGTGCAATTGTGCTGACCTTCCCGCTTCCGGAGCCCTCCCATGTTCAAAGACCTGAGTATCAAGAATAAACTGTACCTGGGCTTCGGCTCGATCGTGGTCATCATCCTGATCCTGCTGGGCGTCGCCTACAACAGCTTTTCGCGCCTGTCCGACGCCAATGCCTGGGACCGGCATACGATGGAAGTGCTGGTGGAGATCGACAAGATCCACAATTCCATCCTGCAGATCCAGGTGGAAACACGGGGCTACATCCTGAGCGGCAATGAAGTGTCGCTCAATTCGGAGACCGACGAGATGGCGGTGCTGAGCCAGCACACGCAAAAGGCCATGACCATGACGGCCGATAACAAGACGCAGACGGAACGCTTCCGCAAGATTGACGCGCTGACCACGGCCTGGGTCAAGGAGTGGATCACCCCCTTGATCGAAAAACGCCGCACGCTGGGCAATGCACCGGGCGCGACCGAAGCGGTGGCGCGCCTCGTGCCTGCGGCCGGCTCGCCCGGCATCCTGCAAGCCAACAGGCTGCTCGACGAGGCGGCTGCCGAAGAAACCCGCCTGCTGACCGAACGCACGGCCACCACCGCCAGGCTGCAGGAAACCATGCTGCTGACGCTGGCGCTGGGCGGCGTGCTGTGCATCGTGCTGGCGCTGGGCATTTCCTACGTGCTGGGCCGCGCCATCCTCGGTCCGCTGAACAACCTGACGGACGCCGTCGGCCGCATCGCCGGCGGCGAGCAGGGCGCGCGCGCCGCCATCATCTCGCGCGACGAACTGGGCAAGGTGACGGAAGAATTCAACCGCATGGCGCAAACCATCCAGGACAACCAGGCCAATGAACTGGCCGCCACGAATAGCTTGCGCGCCAAGGTCGATTCGCTGCTGGAAGTGGTGTCGAAGGCCGCCTCGGGCGACTTGACGGGCAAGGTCAGCATCACCGGCAGCGACGCCATCGGCCAGCTGGGCAACGGCCTGGCGAAGATGTTCGAAAACCTGCGCAGCCTGCTCAACAATGTGCAAAAGGCGGGCATCCAGGTGACGACCTCGGCCACGGAAATCGCCGCTTCGGCGCGCCAGCAGGAAGCCACGGGCATTGAACAGGCGCAAACCAGCGTGGAAATTCTCAGCACCACCAAGGAAATATCGGCCAATACGAGCCAGCTGCTGAAAACCATGGAAGACGCCACCGCCGTGGCCGACTACACGACGAATGCCACGGCCGAAGCGCAGAATAACCTCAAGCGCATGGATTCGACCATGCAGCACATGGTCTCGGCCACCGACTCCATCAACGCCAAGCTGGCCGCCCTGTCGGAAAAAGCCAGCAACATCAACAGCGTGCTGATCACCATCACCAAGGTGGCCGACCAGACCAACATCCTGTCGCTGAACGCCGCCATCGAGGCGGAAAAAGCGGGCGAAGCGGGCCGCGGCTTCTCCGTCGTGGCCACCGAAATCCGCCGCCTGGCGGACCAGACCTCCGTGTCCACCTGGGATATCGAGCAAATGCTGAAGGAAATGCAATCGGCCGTGTCCGCCAGCGTGATGGGCATGGACAAATTTTCGGAGGAAATCCGCCGCAGCGTGGGCGAAGTCCGGCAAGTGGCCGAACAGCTGTCGTCCGTGATGGACCAGGTGCAGAAACTCACGCCGCAGTTTGACGCCGTGCTGCAAGGCATGCAGTCGCAGGCGATCGGCGCCTCGCAGATTTCCGACACCATGATGCAGCTCAACGACGCCACGCAGCAGACGGTGGAATCGCTGAAAGCCACCAGCGAGGCGGTGCACCAGCTGCAGTACGCGGCCGGCGACCTGCAGTCGAGCGTGTCGACCTTCGCCGTCACCATCTGAGCCCCATGAAAGTACTGCTCTTTCACATCGGACGCGACCGCTACGGCCTGCCGCTGGCCGGCATCGTGCGCGTGCTGCCGCTGCTGGAGCTCAAGCAGTTGCCGCTCACGCCCGACTATGTGGCCGGGCTGATGGACTTGCACGGCGCGCCCGTGCCCGTGATCGACCTGTCGCGCCTGGCCGGGCTGCCGGCAGCGGCCGCGCAATTCGACACGCGCATCGTCATCGTCGACTACCGCGCGCCTGACGGCGCCGCGCATGCGCTGGGGCTGATGGCCTCGCAGGTGCGCGGCATCGCCGACATCGATCCGCAAAAACTCGACGACAGCGGCGTGGCGACGGCGCCCTTCCTGGGCCAGGTGGCCAGCGACGCCGACGGCATCGTGCAACTGGTGGAACTCGAACACCTGCTGCCGCCCGACGTGCGCGCGCTGCTGTTTCCGGCCGGGAGCGCGGCATGACGGCGCAAACGCTGCTGCGCCGCGCGACCGGGCTGTCCGTCTCGAAAGCCGTGGCCGAGCGGGCCGTCAGCCAGCGCATGGAGCAAACGGGCTTTGCCGACAGCGAGGCCTACCTGCAGGCGCTCACGCCGGCCGAAATGACGCAATTGATCGAACTGGTGGTGGTGCCCGAATCGTGGCTGTTCCGCGACCCGCAGGCATTTTACGCCACCGTCGAACTGGTGCAGGAACGCTGGGCGCGGGGCCGCGCCACGCGCATCCTGTCGATTCCCTGCGCCGGCGGCGAGGAACCGTATTCGATGGCCATGGCGCTGCGCGACGGCGCCGTGCCGAAACAGGCGTTCAGCATCGACGCCTATGACCTGAGCCCCGGCTGCATCGAACGGGCGCAGGCCGGCATCTATGGCCGCAACGCCTTCCGCGCCCAGGACGTGGCCTTCCGCGAACGCTATTTCACGCATGTGGCCGACGATTCCTACCGCATCATCGACGCCTTGCGCGAACAGGTCACGTTCAGGCAGGGCAACCTGCTGCAGTTCGATACGGCCACATACAGCCGCCATTACGACGTCATCTTCTGCCGCAACCTGCTGATTTACTTCGACAAGCCGACCACGCGCGCGGCCATTCACAACCTCTCCGCCCTGCTGGCCGATGACGGCATGCTGCTGGCCGGCTATGCGGAGGTGCCGTCGTTCTGCCAGAACGGCTTCGCGCCGCTGCAGTTCCGCCAGGCCTTCGCCCTGAAAAAGGACAGCACGCCGCCGGCGGCCGTCATCCAGGTCGCCGCGCTGCCGCCCGTACGCGCGCTGCGCAGCGTGCCGCCGACGCGGCGGCCCGCGCCTGCCCGTGCCGCCGCGCCGGCCGCGCCGCCAGCAGCGGCGCGGCCGCGCCCGGTACCGGTGCAAACGGCGCCGGCACCAGCCGACCTGCTGGCCGAGGCGCGCGTGCTGGCCGACCGCGGCCTGCTGCGCGAAGCGGGCGAGAAATGCCACGCCCACCTGGCCAGGGTGCCCGAGGCGGCGGAAGCGTATTTCATGCTGGGCATCATCAATGAACTGGCCGGCAAGATGGACCTGGCCGACGACTACTGGCGCCGCTGCATCTACCTGCAACCCGACCATTATGAAGCGCTGTGCCATCTGTCGCTGCTGGCCGAACGCAATGGCAACCATACGGCCGCCGCCACCCTGAAGGCGCGCGCGGCACGCATCTACCAGCGCCGCCAGGCCAGCAACTAAGGGGAACGCAGCATGACAACCATCACCGGCAGCGAGACCACCGAAGCGATCCAGGACTGCTGGAACCATATCGGCGTGGTCGGCGACCAAAGCTGCAGCAAGCTGCCGGCCAACGTCCATTGCCGCAACTGCGACGTGTATGCGGATGCCGCCCAGCGCAACCTGCAGCGTCCCGTCGACGCACACTACCAGCAGGACTGGGCCAGTCACTTCCGCCAGATCGATGCGGGCGGCGAGGTGCGCGACAGTTCGGCGCTGGTGTTTCGCATCGGCCGCGAATGGCTGGCGCTGCCCACGTGCGTGTTCGACTCGGTGGCGCCGCAGGCGAAGCCGCATGCGCTGCCGCACCGCAGCGGGCGCGGCCTGTCGGGCATCGTCAACATCGGCGGCAAGCTGTATCCGTGCATGTCGCTGGCGTCGCTGCTGGGCATCGACGAACAGGGCGCGCCGCCGACCAAGGGCCGCCATACATTCGCGCGCCTGCTGCTGATGCGCTGGGAAGACCAGGCCTATGCCCTGCCCGTGGCCGACCTGCACGGCATCGTGCGCTACGCGTCGGGCACCGTGCAGGCGCCGGCCGCCACCATCAACAAGGGCCTGTCGCGCTTCCTGTCCGGCGTCATCACCGAGGGCGAGCTGCGCATCGGCTGCCTCGACACGGCGCTGATCGGCTTTCAACTTGCGAGACTATTACGATGAGCCAGGACCAGCACGGCGACCTGAGTGCCTTTTCCATGCTGGACCTGTTCCGCATGGAAGCGGACAGCCAGACCCAGATTCTGACCGATGGCCTGCTGGCCATGGAGCGCCATGCGGGCGACGCCGCCGCCGTCGAGGCGATGATGCGCGCAGCCCATTCGATCAAGGGCGCCGCCGCCATCGTCGGCCTGCAGGTGGTGGTGCAGCTGGCGCACGGCATGGAAGACAGCTTTGTTGCCGCCCAGCATGGGCGATTAAAACTCACGCCGGAACGGGTCGATGTGCTGCTGTCGGGCGTCGACCTGATCGTGCAGCTGTCGCGCCTGGACGACGCGGGCGCCGAGGCGTGGCTCGCCGCCAACGCGGCACAGATCGACCAGACCCTGAACGCCATCGCCGGCATCGCCGAGCTGCCCGAATTGCCGGCCCTGCCGTCGGCACCGGCGGCGCCCCCCGCACCGGCGCCTGCACCAGCGCCAGCACAGCCCGACATCGCCGAGCTGCAAGCGCCGCTGTCGAGCGGCCTGGCGGACGAGGAAGCGGCTGCGGCCGCCCCGGCGCCGCGCGGCGGCACGACGCCGGCCAAGGCGCCGGCGCAGAATTTCGACAAGCTGCTGTCGCTGGCCAGCGAATCGCGCATCAACGCGCACCAGATGCACCCGTTCATCGGCGCCCTGCAGCGCTTCAAGCGCAACCAGAGCAGCCTGTTTTCCGCCATCGAGCACCTGCACGAAGCCATTGCCCGTTCGGGCGACGCGGGCCTGATGGAAAAATCGCTGCTGGCGCTGCAAAAGACGCAGCCCATGAAGCAGTTCATGCTCGAGCACATCGCCGACATCGAAACCTATGAGCGGCGCCTGCTGGCCGTCTCGCAAGGCATGGTCGACGAAGTGCTGGCCCTGCGCATGCGCCCTTTCCGCGACGGCATCCACGCGTTTCCGCGCATGGTGCGCGACCTGGCGCGCAGCCTGGGCAAGGAAGTGCAGCTCGAGATCGAGGGCGAGGACACGCTGGTCGACCGCGACATCCTGGCGAAGATCGAAAGCCCGCTGAACCACATGCTGCGCAACGCCATCGACCATGGCATGGAAGGTCCGTACGAGCGCATCGATGCGGGCAAGGAGGCGCTGGGCACGATACGCATGGAGGCGCGCCACCGCGCCGGCATGCTGAGCATCGAGATCAGCGACGACGGGCGCGGCGTCGACCTGGAGAAGATCCGCCAGTCCGTCATCGAGCGCAAGATGGCCAGCCCCGCCATGGCCGCCGCGCTGTCGCCGGGCGAGCTGCTGGAATTCCTGTTCCTGCCCGCCTTCAGCCTGAAGGCCACGGCCAATCAATTGTCCGGACGCGGCGTGGGCCTCGATATCGTGCACGAGACGATACGCCAGCAAAACGGCACGGTGCGCCTGGAATCGGAGCCGGGACGCGGCTTCCGCGCCCTCATCACCCTGCCGCTGACGCAATCGATCGTGCGCGCGCTGGTGATCGACATCCAGGGCGAAGCCTACGCCATCCCCATCGTCAAGGTGGAAAGCGTGGTGCGCGTGCCGCAGGCGGCCATCCACACGCTGGAAAACAAGCAGTTCTTTGAACTCAAGGGCGAGCACCTGGGCCTGGTCTCGGCGGCGCAGGTGCTCGAGCTGGGCGAGACGGCCAGCAGCGCCGACGACCTGCCGGTGGTGGTGATCGGGCGCGGCAAGCAAAGCTACGCGCTGGTGGTCGACGCCATCCGCGGCGAGCAAAGCCTGGCGGTACAGGCGATCGACCCGATTTTCGGCAAGATGCGCGACATTTCCGCCGCCGCCCTGCTCGACGATGGCGAGCCGGTGCTGATCCTCGACGTGCCCGACCTGCTGCTGTCGATCGACAAGCTGCTGCACGAGGGCGGCCTGCACCAGCTGGCGCAGACGGGGCACGCCGAGCGGCGCCGCGCCAAGCGCATCCTGGTGGTCGACGATTCGCTGACCGTGCGCGAGATGGAGCGCAAGCTGCTGCTGGCGCGCGGCTTCGACGTCGACGTGGCCATCGACGGCATCGACGGCTGGAACGTCGTGCGCAGCGGCGAATACGACCTGGTGATCACCGACGTCGACATGCCGCGCATGGACGGCATCGAACTGGTCTCGCTGATCAAGAAGGACCTGCACCTGCACAAGCTGCCGGTGATGATCGTCTCGTACAAGGACCGCCCGGAAGACCGCGCACGCGGCCTGTCCGCCGGGGCCGACTATTATCTGACCAAAGGCAGCTTCCACGACGAGACATTGCTCGACGCCGTGGCCGACCTGATAGGAGATGCCCGCTTATGAGTTGTACTTCATGAAAATTGCCATTGCCAACGATGTCGCCATGGCCGCCGAGGCCTTGCGCCGCGTGGTGGCCAGCACGCAGGAACACCAGGTGCTGTGGATCGCCCGCACGGGCCTCGAAGCGGTGCGCATGTGCGAGGGCAACCGCCCCGACCTGATCCTGATGGACCTGAACATGCCTGAGATGGACGGCGTCGAGGCGACGCGCCTGATCATGGAGCAAAGCCCGTGCGCCATCCTCGTCGTCACGGGCCGGCCGCAGGACAATGTCAACCAGGTTTTTCGCGCCCTGGGCGCGGGGGCGCTCGACGTCACCGCCACGCCCATGCTGCAAGGCAAGGCCGGCGGCGACAGCGAACTGCTGGCCAAGATCAAGACCATCGGCAAGCTGATACGCCACAGCGCCGAGACGCCGCCGCCGCGCCAGGCGCCAGCCAATGGCGGCGAACGCGGCGACGGCCAGGTCAGCACGCTGGTGGCCATCGGCGCCTCGACGGGCGGCCCGTCGGCCGTGGCCAGGGTGCTGTCCGGCTGGACGGCGCCGCCCGGCTGCGCCATCGTGGTGGTCCAGCATATCGATGAAACCTTCGCCTCGCACTTCGCCAAATGGCTGGACGACCAGCTCAGCATGCCGGTGCGCGTGATCGCCGAGGGCGACGAGCTGGTGTCCGGCACGGTGCTGATCGCCAAGACCAATGACCACCTGCTGCTAGATCAAAATTATCGTTTGGGGTACGATGCAGCACCGCGCGAGTATGTTTACCGCCCCTCCGTCGATGTATTCTTCAATTGCGTGGCGCAGCACTGGCGCGGCGACGCCATCGGCGTATTGCTCACAGGCATGGGACGCGACGGCGGCGACGGCTTGCTGGCCATGCGCCGCGCCGGCAAGACGACCATCGCGCAAGACCAGGCCAGCAGTGCCGTGTACGGCATGCCGCGCGCGGCGGCCGAACTCGATGCAGCACAACAAATTTTGCCTCTGGACAAAATCGGCGCCAGCCTGCGCAGCCGCCTGGGCGCCAAACTCAACAATGGGTGGGAGCCCTCCCCTAACATCTGAAAAGAATGCAATGCCAGAATTTTCCTCCAGTTTCATCCAGCACGAACCTGCCCTGACCGAATTCAAGGTCAGCGTTCTGCTGGTGGACGACCAGTTGATCATTGCTGAGGCAATCCGGCGCATGCTGAGCGACCAGCAGGATATCGAGTTTCACTATGTCACCGATGCCACCCAGGCCCTGGAGACGGCACTGCGCCTGCAACCCACCGTCATCCTGCAGGACCTGGTGCTGCCAGGCATTGACGGCTTCGCCTTGATCAAGCTGTACCGCGAGCACGAGGCGCTGGCGCACGTGCCCGTCATCGTGCTGTCGGCCAAGGATGATCCGAAACTGAAGGCGCACAGCTTTGCCGTCGGCGCCAATGATTACGTGGTGAAACTGCCGGACCGCCTGGAATTGCTGGCGCGCATACGCTATCACTCGGCGGCGCACATCAGCCGCCTGCAGCGCGACCAGGCTTTTCGTTTCCTGCGAGAAAGCCAGAAAAACCTGGCCGACGCCAATATCGAACTGCAGAAACTGGCTGCGCTCGATGGCTTGACGGGCATCGCCAACCGCCGCCGCTTCGATGAAACCCTGCAATTCGAATGGCAGCGGGGCCAGCGCGACAAAGCACCGCTCAGCCTGCTGTTCTGCGATATCGATCATTTCAAGAGCTATAACGACCATTTCGGCCACCTGCCGGGCGACCTGTGCCTGAAAAAGGTCGCCGCCGTGCTGACGGAACATCTGAAACGCCCGGCCGACCTGGCGGCCCGCTACGGTGGCGAAGAGTTCGCCCTGATCCTGCCGGAAACGGAAGCGGCCGGCGCCCTGCTGATCGCCGAAGCGTGCCGGCGCCACCTGGAAGGCTTGCAGATCGAGAACCCGGCGGCAGACACCGGCATCGTCACCATCTCGATCGGCGTGGCCACCGTGGTGCCCTCGCCCAACTCGACCATCGAGCAGCTGATCAACCGCGCCGACCAGGCCCTGTACGCGGCCAAGCGCGGCGGACGCAACAGCGTGCTGGGCGCCGATGACGTCAATGACTGATTTTTTTCAACCGCAAGGAAAGTGAAGCATGAGCACACAACTGGACAATGTCAGCGTCGTCAAGAAGTCGAATATTTACTTTGATGGCAAGTGCGTGTCGCACAACGTCATCCTGGCCGACGGCACGAAAAAAAGCGTGGGCGTGATTTTCGCGTCTTCGCTGCGCTTCAACACGGGCGCGCCGGAAACGATGGAAATCGTCAGCGGCCTGTGCAAGGTGCGCCTGGCCGACGCGTCGGAATGGAACAGCTATGGCGCCGGCACGGCATTCAAGGTGCCGGGCAATAGCTATTTTGATATTGAAACCACGGAGACCGTGGATTACGTCTGCCATTTCGGCTGATCCACGCAGAAAAACGTCGATGGCTGTACTGCCCTCAACATTTTTCAAGCATGGATTTGATGCACATCACACAAACACAGGCTCGGGCGACAGGCGCACGCCATATTTCGCCTCTACATCATCCTGTATCGCTGCCGCCAGCCGGGTAATGTCCGCGCCACGAGCGCCGCCATTATTCACGAGAACCAGCGCCTGCTTGGGATACACTCCCGCGGGCCCCAGGTTCCTCCCCTTCCAGCCGCACTGGTCGATCAGCCATCCGGCCGCCAGCTTTTCCGTGCCATCGGGCTGCGCATGGTGCACCAAGGCAGGAAAACGTTCCAGTAAAGCAAGACATTGCTCGCGTGACACCACCGGATTCTTGAAGAAACTGCCCGCATTGCCGATCACGGCCGGATCGGGCAGCTTGCGCCGGCGGATCGCCATCACCGTCTCGGCCACCTGCTGCGGCGTCGGTTCGGCGATGCCGCGCTCGGCCAGCGCCTGCGCCAGCTCCGCATAGCGCAAATTCGGCTGCCACCGGGCCGGCAAGGCAAACGTCACTTCCAGCACGATCAGCTCGCGCCCGTCTTCCTGCTTGAAGATGCTGTCGCGGTAGGCGAAGCGGCAGGCGTCGCGGTCCATGTCGAAAACGATGCCGCTGGCGCTGTGCATGACGCTCACGCTATGCAGATAATCCTTGATTTCGACGCCATACGCGCCGATATTCTGGATAGGGGCCGCGCCCACCGTGCCGGGGATCAGCGACAGGTTTTCCAGCCCTCCCACGCCCTGGACCAGGGTCCATTGCACGAAATCGTGCCAGTTTTCGCCGGCCGCGGCCGTGACGAGGATGGTGTCGAAGTCAGCCTGTGCCAGGCGCATGCCGCGCGTGGCCATGTGCAATACGGCGCCGGGAAAGTCGCCCGTCAGGACGATATTGCTGCCGCCGCCCAGTATCAGGCGCGGCATGGCGGACAAGGCGGGATCCTGCAGCGCCGCTTGCAACTGGGCCTGGGAAGTGATGCGCACGTAGGCGGCCGCATTGGCCGTGATGCCGAAGGTATTCAGGCGCTGGAGGGGGTAATTGTGTTCGATGGTGAGCTCGGCAGACATGGAATAGCGATTATTTTGCTCGATTATAGAGTGAAACCGACAAAAAACCAGCGCAAGACAAGGGCAGGCCGTCCGTTGTCCGTTAAAATGTCGCATCTTTAACGGGGCTGTGCCATTTTGCAAAGAATGCGCGCGCCCGGCGCGCTACGAGCGCGTTCGCTCTAATACGAAAGGAACAGACCATGCCGTCATTTGATGTAGTCTCCGAAGCCGATATGATCGAAGTCAAGAATGCTGTCGAGCAATCCAACAAGGAAATCACGACCCGTTTCGACTTCAAGGGCAGCGATGCCCGCGTCGAGCACAAGGAAAACGAATTGACCGCGTTCGCGGATTCCGAGTTCCAGCTCAGCCAGGTGCGCGACGTGCTGACGAACAAATTGACCAAACGCAAGGTCGATGTGCGCTTCCTCGACGAAGGTGACATCAAGAAGATCGGCGGCGACAAGGTCAAGCAGATCATCAAGATCAAGAATGGCATCGAGTCGGACGATGCGAAGAAAATCGTGCGCGTCATCAAGGACAGCAAGATGAAGGTGCAGGCGAGCATCCAGGGCGAAGCCGTGCGCGTCACGGGCGCCAAGCGCGACGACCTGCAGGCGGCCATGGCCATGCTGCGCAAGGACGTGCCCGACATGCCGCTGGAATTTAACAATTTCCGCGATTAAACGCGGCCCGGCCTGCGTTTGCCGCCCATGGGCGGCAAGCGAAAGAACGGCGCAATGCCTCGGTGAGCCACCCCGCTTGGGGTAGAATTGGGGCTGTGCACAGCTACATGCGCGCGCCCGCACGCCGACACGGCGGCGGGCATGACCGTACATCTGGCTCAGTGATAACCACGGTAGTCTAAGGATAGCAATGAAACGTGTTGATGATTTCCGCCTGCGATTTGGCAAAAAAGAGTATGTGCCCATCATGATAGGCGGAATGGGTGTGGATATTTCCACGTCGGAGCTGGCGCTGGAAGCAGCCCGGCTGAACGGTATCGGCCATATCTCCGATGCCATGGTGGAAGACGTGTCGGATCGCCGCTTCGACACCACCTTCGTCAAAGACAAGACGAAACTGTACAAGTTCAACATCAATAACAGCGACAAGGCCGTGGTGCAGTTCGACCTGGGCCGCCTGGCGGAAGCGCAGCGCCTGCATATCGGCCGTACCATGGAAGCAAAAAAAGGCGATGGCTTGATCTTCGTCAATTGCATGGAAAAGCTGACCATGAATGGCCCGCGCGAAACCTTGCGCGTGCGCCTGAATGCGGCGCTCGACGCCGGCATCGACGGCATCACCCTGTCGGCCGGCCTGCACTTCGGTTCGTTCGCCCTGATGGCCGACCATCCACGTTTCCGCGATGCCAAGCTGGGCATCATCGTCTCGTCCGTGCGCGCCCTGCAGATTTTCCTGCGCAAGAACGCCAAGCTGGACCGCCTGCCCGACTTCATCATCGTCGAGGGACCATTGGCCGGCGGCCACCTGGGCTTCGGCATGGACTGGGCCAATTACGACCTGCACACGATCACGGCGGAACTGCTGGCTTACCTGAAGGCCGAACAGCTGGACATCCCGCTGATCGCCGCCGGCGGCATCTTCACGGGCAGCGATGCCGTTTCCTTCCTGGAAGCGGGCGCGGCCGGCGTACAGGTGGCGACGCGCTTCACGGTCACCAAGGAATGCGGCCTGCCGCACAAGGTCAAGCAGGAATACTACAAGGCCTCGGAAGAAGACATCATCGTCAACGGCGTCTCGCCGACCGGCTACCCGATGCGCATGCTGAAAAACACGCCCGCCATCGGCGCCGGCATCCGCCCGGGCTGCGAATCGTATGGCTACCTGCTTGATGCGACGGGCAACTGTGCCTACATCAACTCGTACAACCGCGAAGTGGCTGCCCATCCGGAGCAAAAAACCGTCGTCGTGATGGACAAGACCTGTCTGTGCACGCACATGCGCAACTTCAACTGCTGGACCTGTGGCCATTACACCTACCGCCTGAAGGACACCACGCATAAGCTCGACAATGGTGAATACCAGATCCTGACGGCCGAACACGTCTTCAAGGATTACCAGTTCAGCGTCGACAACCAGATCGCCCTGCCGGAAAAAGAAATCCTCGTGGCAGGCTGAATCTTTCCGGCCTGACCTGAACATGGCGCAGCCTGCGAAGGCTGCGCCATTTTTTTGCCTGCCGCCGATGCCAGCCGCCATGCGTCACCAGATGAATGCCGTGCAGACGGTCCTTTCATCGATGATCGCATAGGCAATCTGGCAGTGCTCGCTCCCCTGCAGCTGCGCGCACAGGGGATCGGCGATGCGGAACGACAGGGTGCGCTGCCGCGTGTCGATATCGGTCAGCACGATGGTATTGAAGTCCAGGAAGCGCTTGACCGTGCTGAACATCGCCTTGTAAAAACTTTCCTTGGCAGAAAATACCAGCGCCATCAGCACGCTGAACGGCGCCGCATGCGCCATCGCCCGCATGCGGACGATTTCCGCGTCCGACAGCACGATATCGATCATGCCCCGCCATGACTCGGCCGTCATGACGCTTTCGATATCGATGCCGGCGCCCCGGTAGGGGCCCAACGGCAGCACCGTCGCCGCCGCCAGCACCTGGTTATGCGTGATGCTGCCGATGATGCCCGGCGGCCAGAGCGGTTCGCGCGAGCGCCCGATCGGCACGTCGCCGCAGCTCAGGCCATGCTGCAGCAGGGCGGCGCGGGCGCACAGGCGGCCGTGGAAGAATTCCGCCTGCCGCCGCGGCACGCTGGCGGCGATCTGCGGCGGGCAGTCGAGCGCCTCGCTGGCGAACCACGACGCATCGAACAAACCCTGCTCGACACGGGTGAGAAAAACGGACAAGGCGCCATGGCCGTGCACGGCCATGCTCCAGCGCCTGACGCGAACATCCTGTGCGTGTGAAATCACGATGCCATCCTTTCGGTGCCACGTTCAAGGGTAAAAACCGGCAATTGCCGCAGCGTCGACGCCACGCATTCCAGCACGGCCGCACGCTGTTCATTGACAAAAAAATGGCCGCCGTCAAACCAGGCGATGCGGCTGTCCCTGGCCGTCTCGCGGTCCCATTCCGCCAGCCGGGCGCCGGCCACATGCTCGTCGTCGCGGCCCGCCAGCACGGTCAGCGGCACCGGCAGGCGCAGCCACGGCTGGTAGGCATACGTTTCGACCAGGC
Source organism: Janthinobacterium sp. SUN118 (assembly GCF_030397695.1). Taxonomy (NCBI): domain Bacteria; kingdom Pseudomonadati; phylum Pseudomonadota; class Betaproteobacteria; order Burkholderiales; family Oxalobacteraceae; genus Janthinobacterium; species Janthinobacterium sp. SUN118. The sequence goes on from NZ_JAPUBV010000005.1 coordinate 342,325, forward strand.
CGAAATCGGCGCGGATCGCCGGCAGCACCAGCGCCATCAGCTCGCGGTGCTCGAGCAGCTCGGCCGGCGTGCCGTTGTACTGGCGCAGCGCATCGATCAGCTGGGCATCCGGCAGCAAATGCAGCTGGCGCAGCCCGCTGCGCGCCGCCGGCGCATCGGAACCGGAGACGAACAGGTGCAGCGGCAGGGGCAGGCGCAGGCGGTGGCTGCAGCGCGCCACCTCGAACGCCAGCAAGGCCCCCAGGCTGTGGCCGAAGCAGGCATACGGCAGCGGCCCCTGGCGCGCGATCACGTCGGCCACGGCCGACGCCACCTGCGCCAGCGAGGTCAGCGGTGTTTCGCCCATGCGCGCGCCGCGCCCCGGCAGCTGCACGGCGCACACCTCCACATGCGGCCCCAGCTGCTGCTGCCACTGGGCATATGCGCCGGCGCTGCCGCCGGCGTAGGAAAAGCAGAACAGCCGCAGCCGCGGTGCCGCACAGGGCGACCGCACCAGCCAGGAAGTTGCCATCATCATCTTGCCTCGTATCGTCGGTGACAGGTCAGAACGGCTCCGGAACGGCATCGCCAACGAGCTTGATGCGGCCATGGGAGATGAGGATTTCCCGCTTGCCGAACAGGCGCGCCGAATAAATGTCCTCGTTGCGCAGCTTTTCCACCAGCAAGTTGCTTTCGATGATGGGTTCCGATTCATCGTCATACGAAATCGAGGAAATGAAGCGCAGCGCCGGCTCGGCCCCCATCGCATACACGAAGACGGAATGGGGCGTGAAGCAGCTCACCAGTTCATAGGCGCGCTCGCAGTCGGAACCGTTCAGGCGGCGCGACTGGTCCTGGCTGCGCGTCAGCGACTTGGTCAGGAAGCTGCCGTACAGCCAGGACATCGGCGCGCCGCGGCATTCCATGCCGATGAAGATCGTGTCGATCTTGCCCAGCTTCCTGGCGATCAGACGGTACATCTCGGTATCGAGATTGTTCGAATCGGCGAGGAACATGGTCGAGGCGCCGTTGTCGCGGATGGCGTAGCCAAGCTTGCCGATGATATTCATGTCGCCGTGCTCGCCCAGGAAAGGCAGGCCCGTGATGGCGCCCTCGGGCAGGTCGATCGACTCCAGTTCGCCCAGCTCGATGACGTTGGGGAAGCCGCAATGGTTGAGGATCATCTTCAGCGACGGGTCCGTGATGCCGTTGCCGCTCGTCTTGGGCACGACGATGGCGCCGATGCGGCTGCGGATCTGCAACAGCGTTTCAAACAGCACATGGTCCGAATGGTTGTGCGTGAGCAGCACGTAATCTATGCGTGCCGGCAAGTCCAGGTCGCTGAACGAGGGAATCCCGTTCGCATCGGCCGAGGCGATGAAGGGGTCGACCATGATGGACACGTTGCGGCTCTGGATCAGCGCCGACGCATGCGCGAAATAGCGCACGCGCAAGCCATCGCCCGCATACTCGTTGCCGCTGTTGGCCACCACGGGCGTATCCGTGACGAGCTGCTCGAGCTGCGCGGCGCTGCAGGCGCCGTTGCTGAGTTTTTCGACCAGTGCCAGCAGGGTATCGAATTCCACGCCCTGGTACTTGGCCGACATCAGCACGTCGACGTCGCTGCTGGCGAACGGCACGTTGAGGACGATGCCGTCATCGCCCTGGAAGCACGGGGTCGACAGCGCGAACGGGCGGTTGTCCATGTCCGACTTGATCAGGCGCAGGCTCTGGAAACGGTCGGTGCTGTACTTTTCATACACCAGCGCCTCGATCAGGCGCAGCGACGGCCGGCTGCGGATGTCGTAGGTCAGCTCGGTAATGCCCCGCAGTTCGGCCGGCAGCTCGTCGTACAGGGGTTCGACTGAATTGCCGTCAAGCACATTCAAGCGTTCATGGAATTCGAACACCTTGTTCGCCAGCGAACTCAGCTCGGCCAGCGAGGTGCGCGTCTGCGCGGCGAACTGCTCCACATTGGCGACGTCGCCCTGGTAATTGATGAACGGTCCGCCGATCAGGGCAGGATCGCGGGCCGCATTGATGTGCACCTGCGGCGACTTGACATAGGACTCGAGCAATTTCAGGTGGTTGCTGTTGGTGATCATCCCCAGGGTCGGCGGATAGATCAGGAACGGCCAGGCGTACCAGGAATTGACGCGTGGTTCAAATGCGATATCGGCTCTGAAAAAGACTTTGCGGGACATGTATTTCTCCTGTTATTTATTATTCATCAATGTTCATTAGAGGGCATGCACGGCGTGCATGCCCCGTATTGCATTTCCTCAGCCGCGCAGCGCCTGCACGGGGCGCAGGCCCAGCGCCGCCAGCGTATGGCGCAAGGCCGCCAGGGTGGCCATCAGCGCCGTCGCCAGCACGGCCGCCAGCAGCGGCCAGCCGCCGACGGGCGCCCGTTCCACATAGCCGGCCAGGTATTGCGCGCCCGCCAGCCACGCCAGCGGCAGGCCCAGCACCAGTCCCAGGACCAGCAAGGTGCCGAATTCGCGCACCAGCAGGCCCGCGATGGCGCCGGCGCCCGCGCCGTGCAGCTTGCGGATGACGATTTCGCGCGTCTTGATGCGCACCGTGTAGGCGGCCAGCGAATACACGCCCAGGCTGGCCAGCAGCAGCGCCATGACGCTGGCGGCGGCGATCAGGCCGCCCACCATGCGGTCTTGCTTGTAGTGCTCGGCAAGGTAGGCATCGACCGTATCCATCGTCACCACGTCGTCGGGGAACAGGCGCTGCCAGGCCGCCTGCACGGCCTTGCGCGCCTGCGGCAGGTCGCTCGTGTGCAGGGTCAGCACGGCGCCCGCGCCGAAGTTGCCGTCGTTCAGGTAGAACAGCTGGGCCGCCGCTTCCGCATGCGCCGTTTCCTGGCGCACGCGGTCGATCACGGCCACCACGCGGGCGAACTTGCCGTCGGCCGACTTGATGTTGGCGCCCAGCGCCTGTTCCGCCTGCGCAAAGCCGAGCAGCTTCGCGGCGGTGCGGTCCAGCACGACGGACTTGTCGGCATTGGCGTCGACGGTGGTGCCGCCCGAGGTGATCTTGCCAGCCAGCAAACCGATCTTGTAGACATCGAAGAAGGCCGCGTCGACCGCATTCATGCGGATCAGCACGGGCGCCGGATTGTTGCCCGTGGTGAATGCCTCGTTCTGGCCCGCGGGATTGCGGCCAGGCACCTCGTCGCTCCAGGCGGCCCCATCAATGCCGGGCGAACGCGCCAGCACGTCGCGCAGCGCGGCGGCGGACTGCGGCGTGGCCGTGGCCGGCAGGGTCACCGCCAGCAGGCCCGCGCTGCGGAAGCCCAGGTCGAGCGTGCGCACGAAATGGCTTTGCCACATGATCGTCGCGGCGACGGCCGACAGCGTGATGGCGGCGGCAAACTGCAGCGCCGTCATGGCGCGGCGCACCCAGCGTCCGCCCGCATTCTCGCTATGGCTGCGGCCCGACAGCGATTCGGCGCAATTGATCTTCAGGGCGATGCGGGCCGGATACAGGCCCGTCACCACGCCCAGCGCGACACAGCCCAGCAGCAGCGACAGCAGCATGGACGGCGTGAACAGCCGGTTGTCGAAGCGGTAGTTGAGCAGTTCGCCGAACGCGGGCGCCACCAGCCAGGCCAGCAGCACGCCCAGCGCGCCGGCCAGCAGGGCCACCAGCATCGATTCGCCGATCAGCTGCCCCGCCAGCCGCGCCGGACTGGCGCCGAGCGACTTGCGCACGCCGATCTCGCGCTGGCGCGCCAGCGTGCGCACGGTGGTCAGGTTGACGTAATTGACGCTGGCCAGCGCCAGCATGGCCAGCGCGGCGGCGGCCAGGGCGCCGTACAGCAGGCGCTTGGCGCCGCTGCCGGCGCCGCTGAAGGCCAGCTGGTCCATCGGCACGGCGCGCAGGAAGGCGGCCTTGCGGCCATTCTCGATCCAGCCCGGCGGCACTTCGCGGATCACGGGCGAGTGGTCGAAAATGCTTTGCGCGATCTCGCCCAGCTGCGCCGCGCTGGCGCCCGGCGCGAGGGTGGCGTAGACGCGGCCCGACAGCGCATACCAGCCTTCGCGGTCTTCCGGCGGCAAGCCGTTGAGGATGGAATTGAACGGCGCCAACGCCTCGAACTGCAGCTGGCTGTTGCCGGGCTGGCGCGGCAGCAGCGCCGCGACGGTGACGGTCTTGCCGTTGACGGCCAGCTGGCGGCCCAGCACGTCGCGCTGGCCGAACAGGCGTTCGGCCGCCTCGAAGGTCAGCGCCACGCTGTCAGGACGCGTCAGGCTGGCCTGCAGGTCGCCGGCCGCGCTGGCCAGGCCGAACATGGGAGCCACCTCGGCATCGGCGAACACCATGTCGATCCTGGCCACCTGCTCGCCCACCCTGGCCGAGATATCGGTCTTCAGGGCGCGCGCCGACGCCGCCACGGGCGCCTTGGCCGCATGCAGCGCGTCGCGCAGCACGAACGGCGCGGCGCCGGTCCAGTCGATCTTGCGGTCGGGGATGTTCGGCTTGAAGTCGAGCGCCACCACGCGCGAGGGCTGCGCCATCTTCGACTCGGGGAACATGGCGTCGGCCACCAGTCCCAGGATCAAATAGCTGCTGGCCACGGCGATGGACAGGCCCAGGATGACGATGGCCGAATACACGGGGTCGGCCAGCAGCTGGCGCCAGCCGGTGCGGAAATCGCTGAACTTGATCATCCGACCCTCCGCAGCATGGCGCCGTCGTTGACCACGCGGCCGTCGAGCAGGTCGATCACGCGCGTCGCCTGTTTCGCATGCGCGGGCGAGTGGGTCACCATCACCAGCGTCGTGCCCTCGTCATTGAGTTCCTGCAGGATGCGCATGACTTCATCACCATGGCTGCTGTCGAGGTTACCGGTCGGTTCATCGGCCAGCAGCAGGGCTGGCCGGGTGACGATGGCGCGCGCGATGGCCACGCGCTGCTGCTGCCCGCCCGACAGCTGCGACGGCTTGTGGCCGGCGCGGTGGCTCACGCCCAGGCGGTCCATGGCGGCCGCCACGCGCTGCTTGCGCTCGGCCGCGGACAGGTCGCCGTATTCCAGCGCCAGCGCGATGTTTTCCTGCACGCTCAGCTCATCGATCAGATTGAAGTTCTGGAAGATGAAGCCGATGCGGCCGCGCCGCAGCTGGTTCAGCTGGCGTTCGCTGGAACCGGCCACGTCCTCGCCCTGGAAGCGCATTTCGCCGCTGTCGGGCGCGTCGAGCAAGCCGAGGATGGACAACAGGGTCGACTTGCCGCAGCCGGACGGGCCCGTGATGGCCACGTATTCGCCCGCCTCGATCGTCAGGTTGATCTGGTTGAGCGCCGCCGTTTCGATGTCTCCCACGCGGTGCAGCTTGCTGACGTTATGTAGTTTTAGCATTATGTTTTCCTTCAAGTTAAAAAAAGATCCGGCCCGACGGCGCCGGCGATTCACTGGTCAGCGCGTCAGGCGCAGCCCTTCTGCTTCACCGAAACGGCGGTAGCCGGAAACGATCACCCTGTCTCCCGCTGCCAGCCCTCCCAAGACTTCCACCTTGCCGGCCGCGCGGCGGCCCAGCTTGACGTTGCGCCGCGCCGCGTAATCGCCGCCCGCGTCGAGCACGAACACCCAGGCGCCGCCCGTGTCGGCATAAAAGGCGCCGTCCGGCAGCAGCAGCGCGCGCGCCGACTGGCCCAGGGTGACGTGGGTGTCGAGGCTCTTGCCCGGCTGCAGGCCCGATGGCGCGGCGCCGTCGAAATGCAGGAACATCGTGAAGCGGCCATCCTTGATCTGCGGATTGAGCTGCGACACCGTCAGCGCATACGCCTGCCCTCCCTGCTCGACCTTGCCCTTCAGGCCCGTGGCGATGCGGTTCAAATAAAACTCGTCGACCGAGGCCGACAGCTTGTAGCGGTCGGAACTGTCGATGCGGCCGATGCGGTCCGTCGTCTTCACGGATTCGCCCACCTGCAGCTGGAAGCTGGTCAGGCGGCCGTCGACGGGGGCGCGCACGGCCAGCTGTTCGGCGCTGGCGCGCACCAGGCGCAAGCCGTTGTTCAAGCCCGAGATGGCGGCGTCAAACTCCGTGATCGACTGTTCGCGGATGCGGTATTCGGCCCCCGCGTCGGCGCGCGTCTGCGCCAGCAAACGCCGCTGCTGCTCCAGCTTGTCGGCCGCCTCTTCCAGCGTGGCCGCCGAAATGAAGCCCTTGGCCGCCAGGTCGGCCTGGCGCGCATATTCCTTGGCCGCGCGCGTCACGTTGTATTCATAGCCGGACAGGTCGCGCTGGTAGCCGGCCTTGGTCGCGGCCAGGGCGGCGCGCATGGTCGACAGGTTGGCCAGCTGCTGCGCCACATCGGCCGAACGCGCCAGCGCTTCCTGGTCGCGCTGCGGGTTCGACAGGCGGAACAGCAGGTCGCCCTGCTTCACCGTGGCGCCGTCGCGCACCAGCACCTCTTCCACGCGCCCGCCCTCGGTCGCATCGAGATACACGGACGACAGCGGCACGACCGTGCTGCGCACGGCCAGCGCATCCTGGAACACGCCCTGGGCCACGGTGCCGATATCGAGCTCGCCCGCCTCGACGGCATAGCCGCGCGGCATGGCCAGCCAGACGGCGCCGGCCAGCCCCGCCACGGCCGCCGCGCACGCGCCCATCCTGATCCAGCGCTTGCGCGGATCGCGCGCCACCACGCGGTCCATGCCGGCGCCGCTGCTGGCCTGCGGCAGCGCCGATACTCTTGCAGTGTTCGCTTCATTCATATGCATGTCCTTGTCAATGCCGTCGCGCTCACACCGCCGGGGTGTAGAAATAGCTGCGGCGGTAGGCGATCTTGTCGTCCTTGAAGCGGTAGATTTCCGCGTAGTGGATATCGACTTCCGTATCGTCCTTCTTGCGCCCGAGGAAATGGCCGCAAGCCATGGCGCTGTCGCCGCCGCAGACGAAATCGACGATGGCGTGGTTGCCGTCGCGGATCACGCGCGCATTCCGGTAAAAGTCGAGGATTTCATCGATGCCGGAAAAAGCCGAGTAGCCGGGCCGCTCGTACACGGCGTCCTCATGCATCAGCTCCTTGAGCGCCTCGAAACGGCAGCCATCGATGGCCATGAACATCTTGCGCACTACGTCTTCGTTAACCATATCGCCTCCTGAAAGTGAGAAAAATGATGTGCCGGCCTCAGGCGCGGCGCATGAACATGGAGCTGTTGACACTCTCGCGTTCCCGCGCATGCGGCAGCTCGATCCGCGTGACTTCGCCGTCCGCCATGACGATCACCTTGTCGGCGATGTCGAAATAGCGGTCGTCATGGGTAATCGCCACCACGGCCTTGCCGCGCGCCTTCAGCGACGGCAGCACTTCGTGGTAGAACACTTCCTTGAAGATGGGGTCCTGGTCGGCCGCCCATTCGTCGAACAGATACAGTTCCTTGTCCTCGATGAAGGCGGCCAGCAGCGCCATGCGGCGGCGCTGGCCGTCCGACAGCGCCAGCGTGGAGAACTTGCCATCCTTGTACGTGACCTTTTCATCGAGGCGCAGGGCCACCAGGAAGTGCTGCACCTGCGCCGCGTCCACTTCCACGCCCAGCAGGCGGTCGAACAGGTAGTAATCCGAATAGATGGCCGAGACGCTCTGGCGGCAGATGCCGATCGTGTCGCGGTCGATGGCCGTGTCGCCGAAGTAGATCGTGCCCGCCACCGGCTGGTAGTGCAGCGTCAGCAGCTTGCACAGGGTCGACTTGCCGGAGCCGTTGCCGCCGACGACCATGGTGATTTCGCCCTTGGCGAATTCGAGGTCGATCGGGCCGACGCGAAAGCCGCTCGCATCGTCGGCCAACTGGTGCTGGTAGCACACCTGCTCGAAGCGGATCACGTCCCACTGCACGGGCGTCGCCGCCGTCTCGGCGATGTCTTCGTCGGAGAGGCGCTCGAGCAGCGACGTGACGCGCTGCAGCGCGATCTTCGAGCGCGAAATTTCGGGCAGCAGGCGCAGGATGCCGGCCACCGGGCCCGTGATATACAGCAGCACCATGATCGCGCCCAGCAGTTCCTCCGTGTTGATGGCGTGGTAGTTGACGAGGATGAAGGTGACGGCGCCGATAATGAAAAAGCTCAGCATCTCGCCATAGTTGGCCGAGACGCGCACCACCGTGTTGGCGCCTTGCTGGGCGCCGAACAGGTCGCGCTCGTAGCGCAGCAGCATGGTGTCGAAGAAGGCGCGGCGCTTGTCGTCATTGAGCTTGAGCTCCTTGACGCCGCGCACCAGGCCCTGGATCGCTTCCTGCAGCGAATCGGAGCTCTTGCCGCCCTCGATGAAGTAGCGCTGGCCCAGCAGCATCGGCAGCTGGTAGGTGATCACGCCGAAGATGATGGCGCCGAAGACGAACCAGAAGATGGTCACGTCCAGGTACAGCAGGAAGCCCAGCATGCCGGCCACGGTGACGCAGGCCACCAGCAGGTCGGGCAGCAGCTGGGTGCCCGACACCACCGTCGGCAAGTCCGAGGTCATGGCGGCGATCAGCTTGGGCACGCCGATATGTTCGAGCGACGGCAGCGGGGCGCGGGCGATGCGCTCGTACATGTTGACGCGCAGGTCGGAAGCCAGCTTCATCGACACGCGCGACAGCGTCACCTGCGAAAAGGTGCGCGCCACCACGATGAACAGGCAGATGGCGGCAAACAGGGCCGCCACCGGCGCGTTGGCCACCTCCAGCCAGGCCACCGTCACGGGGCCGCTGTCGACGGTGGTGAAGCGGGCGTCGGCAGGACGCAGCGCATTGATCATCAGCGGGATCAGCAGCGCGTAGGTGGCGCCGGACAGCACGCCCAGGAGCATCGAACCGAATACGCGGTTCGGGGCTTTTTTGGACAACATGGAAAACAGGCTCATTTTGCCTCTCCGGATTGGACTGCGGGATTGAGTGGAACGAATTGAACCTTGGCAAACGGCTCGACCATGTCGTCGTAGTGCCGGCTCAGCAGATTGCCGGACTGGCCGGTGGAATTCATGTACATGTTCAGCACGCCGTCCGGCTGCAGGCGGATCACCTGGCGGAAGCCCGCGCCCAGGTGCTGCTTGTAGCCCTTCTTGGTCTCGAACGAGGAAGCGGCCACGTTGATGGTGTTTTCCGAGCCGCCGCTGCCGACGCGCCGTTCAAAGAAGCCGTCGAGCGGCTTGGTCTGGCTGAATGGCGTGTGGCCGTACAGCGCCGTCTGCAGCTTGCCCCAATGCCAGGAATCCATCGAATGGTCGCCCTTGAGTTCATAGATTTCATCGATGGCCGCCTGCAACGAGGTGCGCAGCACGTCCTGGCACGCCTTCACGCCGGCCGTCGCCGCCGGCGCGCACCAGCCGCCCTGCTGCTGCGCCAGGATGCGGCGCAGGGTGTCGACGCGGATTTCCTCGCTCAGGCCGCGGATCACGCCGCCCTGCTCGGCCTTGTTCCAGTAGCCCTTGAACTGCGCCGAGAACAGCTGTTCGCGCAGGTGGCGCATCCAGACGTGGAAGATGGCCGCGGCCTGGCTGTCCGCCTGCATGTCGCCATTCCATTGGCGCAGCCACGTCATGGCCTGGCGCTGCGCGTCGTTGGCGGGCGCCAGCTTGAGCAGCTCGGGCAGGATTTCCTGCGCTTCCAGGTCCAGCGTGTCGCCCTGCATCTGCTGCATGTCCGCCATCGTCAGCGGCTTGTTGGCGGCCAGTTTCTGCCGCAGCAGCTGCTCGATGCGGCGCGCCCGCGCCGGCGAGGCCCAGTCCTGCGAAATGAAGTACGGGTAGCCTTCGCCGACGATGCTGTTGTTGGCGCTGACGATAAAGCCCGAGGGCGGGTTGTATATCTGCGGCAGCTTGTCGGCGGGGATGAAGCCGCTCCAGGCGTAGTCGTCGTTCCAGCCCGGCGACGGCACGCTGCCGTTGCCCTTGCCGCGCAGCGGCACCCTGCCCGCGCCCAGGTAGCCGATATTGCCCTGGCGGTCCGCGTACACCATGTTCATGGCCGGCGCCACGTGCAGCTGCATGGCCTGCTTGAAGGCGCCCCAGTCGGCCGCGTGGTTCAGGCGGAAGAAGGCTTCGTAGCTGGTATCGCCCGCGTCGAGGGCCGTCCAGCGCAGCGCCACCGGCTGGTCGAACACCTTGAACATGTCCGAGACGATGGGACCGTGGCGGCTGGCGCGCACCTGCACCGTCACCGGCTCGTATTTCGGATGCAGGAAGTCGGGAAACTCCGAGCGCACCGACACCGAGACGCTGCGCGTGGTGTAGGCCTGCCAGTCGCCGTTGACGGCGTAGCGGCCCGGGTTGGCGGGATCGCTGCGCTCGAAATACAGGTCCTGGGCATCGGCCATCATGTTGGTGCCGCCCCAGGCGATGTCCTTGTTGTGGCCGAAGATCACGGCCGGCAGGCCGACCAGGCTCATGCCGCCCACGTCCAGGGTCTTGCCCTTGGCGCTGACGACGTACCAGATCGACGGGATCTGCAGGTTCAGGTGGGGATCGTTGGCCAGCAGCGCGGCGCCGCCGGCGCTGTGCTTGCCCGACACCACCCAGGCATTGCTACCCACGCCCCGGCCGCCCAGGCCCAGGCCCTGCGTCAGTTCCTTGTGCTGGAACGCCAGCATGCTGGCCAGCTGGCCGCTGGCGGCCGTGCCGCCGGCCTTGCCGTTCTCGCCGCCGGCCAGCAGGGTGCTGTCGATGCTGTTATCCGGGAACAGCACCGCCATGTGCTCGGCGTCGAGGCTCTGGCCCGCCAGGTAGCGGCCCATCTCGCGGTTGAAGTTGCCGCCGAGATTGAGCGCGAACATCTTGATCCACGCCAGCGAATCGTAGACGGTCCACGGCTCGGGCTGGACGCTGAGCATGCGGAACTCGGGCGGCAGCGTCTCGAGCGAGGCGCGGCCCGCGTTCACGCCCGCCGTATAGGCGGTCAGCGAGGCCTGCGCCTCCTTGCTCAGCGCCGGCCAGGCCGAGCGGGCCGCGTCGTACAGGCCCAGGGTGCGGAACCAGATGTCGCGCTGCACGCTGGAGCGGCCAAACACTTCGCTCAGGCGGCCCTGGGCGATGCGGCGCTGGATTTCCAGCTGCCACAGGCGGTCCTGGGCATGCACATAGCCGATCGCATAGTAGGCGTCGTTGTCGGCGCGCGCCTCGATATGCGGCACGCCGTGGGCATCGCGGCGGATCGACACGGGCGCCGTCACGCCCTGCGTCAGCTGCAGCGCGCCATCGGTGGGCAGGCTGTGGCGGAACTTGGCCAGCAGCAGGCCGCCGGCCACCAGCAGCGGCAGCAGCACCACGACGACCAGGCGCGTCAGGAGCGGCGAGCCTTGCGTCAGTTTCGTGTAACGTTTAAACATGGAAGACCTTTAGTATCTGCACAACATTTATCGGATGCCGGGAAGGGGTCGCCTTCGGCCGGCCTTGCATCAGGTGCGCCATGGATCACACATCGCCCTCCCGCATGACATCGTTGAGCCACGCGCCCAGCTCCTGCACGTGCGGCGCGGACAGCAGGGTCATGTGGTTGCCCGCCGCCTGCCGGTAGCCCAGTTGCGGCACCTGCCCGCGCCAGCGCGCCAGCATCTGCGCGTCGTCGATGTCGCGTCCTGCATTCGCGGCCAGGACCAGGTGCGCCCTGCCCAGATATGGCGCGGCGGGCTGGTAGTCCGTGTTCAGGTTGGCCTCGAAGACGCGCACGATGCCGCGCATCGCCTGCAGGCTGGTACGCGCCGGCATCAGCCTGGCCTTGACGACGCGTTCGAGCAGCAAGGCGATCTGCTGCTCGCAGGCCAGCGGCGCAAAATCCGCCTCGGCCAGGCGCAGCGATTTGCCCAGGGTCATTTCAAACAGCGTTACCAGGCGCAGCAGCGCCTCGATGCGCGGGTAATGGCGGCGCGCCTGGCCAGATGCGGAAGGCACCCGGCTGTCGAGCACCACCAGGCTGGCCACGCGCTCGCCTGCCGCCTCGAGCTGGCGCGCCATTTCCAGCGCCACCCAGCCTCCGTAGGAATGGCCGAGCAGGCGGTACGGCCCGCGCGGCGCCACTTCGCGCATCGCCCGGATATACGCGCGCGCCGCGCTCTCGACGTCGATGTGCGGTGCCAGGCGGCCGCACAGGCCGCGCGGCTGCAAGCCATGCACGGGCAGGCGCGCATCGAGCGACTGCGCCAGCGCATGGAAGACCGTCACGCTGGCGCCCGCGCCCGGCACGCAGAACAGCGGCGCCTGGCCCTCCTCGCCGCGCTGGATGGTGAAACGCGGCGCATAGCGCACTTCCGGCGTGGCGTCGCGCTGCAGCCTGGCGGCGCTGCGCAGGGCCTTGTTCATGGCCGTACCCAGCTTGCCGATGGCCTGGCCCTGGACGATCGCGTAATGGTCGCCCGTCAGCGGATAGGCGTGCATGCCGCCCAGCGCCAGCTGTTCCCAGTCACGGGCGTTCTTTTCCGGATCGCCGCCCACGCTGGCCGTAAACAAGGACAGCGGCGCGGAAAGCGGGCACATCGGATAGGCGTGCAGGGCCAGCAGCATGCTCCGGCGCACGTCGAAGTAGCGGCGCAGGGCATCCTGGCCCAGCTCCGGCGGCAGCATGCCGATCTGCTGGCACTCGAGCAGCATGGCATCGAGGTCCTGCGCCCGGGCCAGCTGGCGCAGGCGGGCCAGCGCGGCGCCCGGCGTGCCGGCCGGCACCATGCTCAGCAAGGCGCCGCACTCGTCGAATTCCGCCTTCGCGCGCAGCAGCAGCTTGTCGCCCACCGTGCGTTTTTGCAGCGTGCCGTAATCGGGCACCGTGTCGATCAGGCCGAGGAATTCGACGCTCTCGTCGGCGCCGGCCAGCTGGGCCGCCATCTCCCAGGCGATCGTGCCGCCGGCAGACCAGCCGGCCAGGCGGTACGGTCCGTGCGGCTGCACGTGGCGCAAGCCCTGCAGGTACAAGGCCGCCATTTCCGGCACCGAACGCAGCGCCGTTTCGCCTGCCTGGAAACCGCTGGCGGCAAAGCCATACACGGGCATGCCCGGTTCCAGGTATGGCGCCAGGGCCAGCGCGTAGCCCACCTCGCCCTCATACGGATGCACGAGGAACAGCGGACGCGCCGTGCCGGCCGTGCGGATCGGCACCAGGTTCGGATAAGGATTGGCCTGCGCCTGGCCGCCCAGCATGGCCGCCAGGCCAGCCAGGGTCGGCTGGCTGAACACGTCGCGCAGGGCGATGACGATGCCGAAGCGCTGCTCCAGCATCGCTTGCATCTTGATCACCAGCAGCGAGTGGCCGCCCAGCGCGAAGAAGTTGGCGTCGCGGCCGATATGCTCCATGCCCAGCAACTCCGACCAGATGGCGGCCAGGGCCTGCTCCATGCCCTCCAGCGGCGCGCCGTCCGCGCCGGAATCGGCTTGCTGCGCCACGTCCGGCAGCGCGCGGCGTTCCAGCTTGCCGTTCGGGCTGAGCGGGAAGGCGTCGAGGCGCACGAAGGCCGACGGCAGCATGTAGGCCGGCAGCACGGCGGCCAGCGCCGCGCGCAGGGCACCGGCCTCCATCTCGTCCGCATCGGCGGCGGCGATCCAGTACGCCACCAGCCGCTGCGCCTCGCCTTCGCCACGCGCCACCACCACGGCTTCCTTCACGCCGTCCAGCTGGCACAGGCGCGCCTCGATCTCGCCCAGTTCGATGCGGAAACCGCGCACCTTCACCTGGAAGTCGTTGCGGCCCAGGTACTCGATGTTGCCGTCAGGCAGCCAGCGTCCCAGGTCGCCCGTCCTGTACATGCGTCCGCCCTGGAAGGGATCGGCGATGAAACGCTGCGCCGTCAGTTCAGGCTGCTTCAGATAGCCCAGCGCCACGCCCGCGCCGGCGATGTGGATCTCGCCCGGCACGCCCAGCGGCACCGGCTGGCCATGGCTGTCGAGCAGGTAAAAGCGCGTGTTGTTGATCGGCTTGCCGATCGTCATGGCGCCCGTCAAGGGTGCGTCGAAGCTGGCCCACGACGAATACGTCGTGTCTTCCGACGGACCGTACAGATTGCACACGCGCGCCACGCCACCCTGCGCCAGCAGGGCGTTCACCAGCGCCACCGGCAGCGCTTCGCCGGCCAGGTTGACCACCTGCACGCTGGCCGGCACGGCCTGCGCATCGACGAGGGCGCGGCAGGCCGACGGCACCGTGTTGAGCAGGGTGATGTCGAGCGGACCTTGCAGCAGCGCCAGCGCATCGTCGACCACCACCGTGGCGCCGCCCAAGGACAGCGGCACGAAGATCTCGAACACCGACAGGTCGAAGTTCAACGACGTCGAAGCCAGCACGCGCGCCAGTTCGGCCGGCGCGTACGCCGTCTGCGCCCACTGCACCAGCGCCGCCACGTTGCGGTGGCAGATCTGCACGGCCTTCGGCCGCCCCGTCGAACCCGAGGTATAGATCAGGTAAGCCGTGTCTTCCGCCAGCGCGCGCGGCGCAGGATTGCCGTGCGGCTGAAGCGCCACGGCCGCCGTCACGGCTGCCGCGTCGAGCGCCAGCAAACGCGTGCCCGCCGCCTGCAGCGCCGCTTGCAGCTCGCCTTGCTGCTGCAGCTGCGCCAGCAAGTCTTCCTGCGTCAGCAGCCAGGCCATGCCGCTGTCCTCGACGATATGCGCCTGGCGCTGGGCCGGGTACATCGGGTCCAGCGGCACGTAGGCGGCGCCCGCCTTCAGGATGGCCAGCAGCGCCACCACCATCTGTTCCGAGCGGCGCAGGCACACGCCCACCAGGCTGCCCGCCGCCACGCCCTGCGCAAGCAGGTGATGCGCGAGGCGGTTGGCGCGGGCATTCACCTCGCCGTACGACAAAGCCGTGGCGCCATGCACGAGCGCCAATGCCAGCGGATCGCGCGCCGCCTGCGCCTCGAAGGCCGCATGCATCAGGCGCGCCGCGTCGTAGGGCTGGGCGTTGTCGTTGAAGCCGGACAGCAGCTGCTGCAGCTGCGCAGGCGACTGCAGCGGCAAGCTGGCCACGGGCAGCGTCTCGTCGGCCACCATGGCGGCAAACAGGGTCTGCAAATGTCCGGCCCAGCGCGCAATCGTCGTGGCGTCGAACAGGTCGGTCGCATACTCGATGCTGAAGGCGATGCCGTCCGCATTGTCAAAGCACGACAGCGACAGGTCGAAGTGCGTGGTCTGGCGCGCCTGCTCCAGCACGTCCAGGGTCAGGCCGGGCATGCTGAGGGCATGCGGCAAGCCCGCCTCCGTCAGGGTCAATGAGCTCTGGAACAGCGGTGCATGGCTCATCGAACGGGCCGGATTGATGGCCTCGACCACCTGTTCGAACGGCACGTCCTGGTTGGCATAGGCGTCGAGGGCGTCGGTCCGCACGCGGGCCAGCAGCGCGGCCACGCTGGGGTTGTCGCCCAGCTTGACGCGCATGGCCAGGGTGTTGACGAAAAAGCCGATCAGCGATTCGATCTCGCTGCGGCCCCGGTTGGCCACCGGCGCGCCGATCACCACCTCGTCCTGGCCCGACAGGCGGGCCAGCAGGACGGCCCAGCCCGTCAGCAACGTCATGAACAGGGTGCTGCCATGGCGCTGGCTCAGCTGGCGCAAGCCGTCGCTCAGTGCCGGCGGCAAGGTGGCGGCAAACAGGCTGCCGGCATAGCTTTGCTGCGCCGGACGGGCACGGTCCAGCGGCAGTTCCAGCAGGGCCGGCGCGCCGTCCAGGTGCGTGCGCCAGAAGTCGAGCTGCGCCTGCAGCGCGTCGCCCTGCAGCCAGCCACGCTGCCAGGCGGCGAAGTCGGCATATTGCAGCGCCAGCGGCGGCAACGGGTCGGCGCCGCCCTGGCTCAGTGCCGCATACAGCGTTGCCACTTCGCGCACCATGACATTGATCGACCAGCCATCGGTGACGATGTGGTGCTGGGTGATCAGCAGGATGTGCTCTTCCGGCGACAGGCGCAGCAAGCGGCCGCGGATCAGCGGACCGCGCGCCAGGTCGAACGGCTTGGCCGCCTCGTCCTGCGCCAGGCGCATGACGTCGTCCACGGCGCCGCCAGCAAGGTCCTGCAGCTGCAGGTCGAACGGCGCGGCGGCGTCGATCACCTGCCGCACCTCCTGCTCCTGCGCCACGAAACGCGTGCGCAGGATTTCATGGCGCTGCACCAGGCGGTCGAGCGTGGCTTGCAGCGCCGGCAAGTCCAGCCGTCCCTGCAGGCGCAAGGCCATCGGGATGTGATAGGCGGCACCGGCCGCATCGTCGAGCTGGTCGAGGAACCACAGCCGTTGCTGGGCCCACGACAGCGGCAGCACCGCGTTGCGGTCGGCCCGCTCGATGCGCGCCAGATTGCTGCGGCGGGCGCCGGCCACCAGGACCGACAAGCCGGCCAGCGTGGGCTGCGCAAACAGTTCGCGCAGCGACATTTCCACGCCAAACACCTGACGCAAACGCGACACGAGGCGGATCGCCAGCAGCGAATGGCCGCCCAGCTCGAAGAACTGGTCATGGCGGCCCACTTGCGGCAAGCCCAGCAAGTCTTGCCAGATCTGCGCCATGCCCTCTTCCACGGCGCCCTGCGGCGCCGCATACTGCGCCGTTGCCAGCAATTCCTGTTCCACCTCGGGCAGCGCGCGGCGTTCCAGCTTGCCGTTCGGGCTGAGCGGGAAGGCGTCGAGGCGCACGAAGGCCGACGGCAGCATGTAGGCCGGCAGAACGGCGGCCAGCGCCGCGCGCAGGGCACCGGGCTCCATCTCGTCCGCATCGGCGGCGGCGATCCAGTACGCCACCAGCCGCTGCGCCTCGCCTTCGCCACGCGCCACCACCACGGCTTCCTTCACGCCGTCCAGCTGGCACAGGCGCGCCTCGATCTCGCCCAGTTCGATGCGGAAACCGCGCACCTTCACCTGGAAGTCGTTGCGGCCCAGGTACTCGATGTTGCCGTCAGGCAGCCAGCGTCCCAGGTCGCCCGTCCTGTACATGCGTCCGCCCTGGAAGGGATCGGCGATGAAACGCTGCGCCGTCAGTTCAGGCTGCTTCAGATAGCCCAGCGCCACGCCCGCGCCGGCGATGTGGATCTCGCCCGGCACGCCCAGCGGCACCGGCTGGCCATGGCTGTCGAGCAGGTAAAAGCGCGTGTTGTTGATCGGCTTGCCGATCGTCATGGCGCCCGTCAAGGGTGCGTCGAAGCTGGCCCACGACGAATACGTCGTGTCTTCCGACGGACCGTACAGATTGCACACGCGCGCCACGCCACCCTGCGCCAGCAGGGCGTTCACCAGCGCCACCGGCAGCGCTTCGCCGGCCAGGTTGACCACCTGCACGCTGGCCGGCACGGCCTGCGCATCGACGAGGGCGCGGCAGGCCGACGGCACCGTGTTGAGCAGGGTGATGTCGAGCGGACCTTGCAGCAGCGCCAGCGCATCGTCGACCACCACCGTGGCGCCGCCCAAGGACAGCGGCACGAAGATCTCGAACACCGACAGGTCGAAGTTCAACGACGTCGAAGCCAGCACGCGCGCCAGTTCGGCCGGCGCGTACGCCGTCTGCGCCCACTGCACCAGCGCCGCCACGTTGCGGTGGCAGATCTGCACGGCCTTCGGCCGCCCCGTCGAACCCGAGGTATAGATCAGGTAAGCCGTGTCTTCCGCCAGCGCGCGCGGCGCAGGATTGCCGTGCGGCTGAAGCGCCACGGCCGCCGTCACGGCTGCCGCGTCGAGCGCCAGCAAACGCGTGCCCGCCGCCTGCAGCGCCGCTTGCAGCTCGCCTTGCTGCTGCAGCTGCGCCAGCAAGTCTTCCTGCGTCAGCAGCCAGGCCATGCCGCTGTCCTCGACGATATGCGCCTGGCGCTGGGCCGGGTACATCGGGTCCAGCGGCACGTAGGCGGCGCCCGCCTTCAGGATGGCCAGCAGCGCCACCACCATCTGTTCCGAGCGGCGCAGGCACACGCCCACCAGGCTGCCCGCCGCCACGCCCTGCGCAAGCAGGTGATGCGCGAGGCGGTTGGCGCGGGCATTCACCTCGCCGTACGACAAAGCCGTGGCGCCATGCACGAGCGCCAATGCCAGCGGATCGCGCGCCGCCTGCGCCTCGAAGGCCGCATGCATCAGGCGCGCCGCGTCGTAGGGCTGGGCGTTGTCGTTGAAGCCCGACAGCAGCTGCGCGCGCTCGGCCGGCGCCAGGATGGCGATGTCGCCCACCGGCAGGTCGGGCTGCTGGCGCAGCGCCTCTGCCACGGCCAGGACGGCCGTGTGCAGATACGCCGCCACGCGCTGCGGTTCGACACCGCTGCACTTGGCCGTCAGGACGAATTCGTCCTTGAAGTCGTCGACCGAGATATCGAACGGATAATTCGTGCGTTCGACCGCGCTCAGCAAGCGGGTGCCTTCCCAGATTTCCAGCGCATCGCCATCGCCCGAAGGCGTGACCACGTTCGGATGGCGGTAGTTCAGCAAGGCGCTGAACAGGGGCAGCGGCGCGCGCACGCCGCTGCAGCGCTGCGCCAGCGCCAGCGACGCCTGCTCGTGGCCGAGCAGCTGCGCCATGCCGGCATACGTTTCGCGCACGGCGTCCTCGACGCTGCGTCCGGCGAGCGAGATGCGCAGCGGCAGGGTATTGATGAACATGCCCAGCACCTGGTCGGCGCCGGCGGAGCCTTGCAGGCGGCCCGACAGCACGCTGCCGAAGACCACGTCCTCGCGTCCGCTGCAACGGGCCAGCACCTGCGCCATGGCGACGTGGAACAGCACCGCCGGCGGCACGCCGCGGCCGCGCGCCGTGTCACGGATGGCTTGCGCGGCATCGCCCTCGATCACCAGGCTCGCTTCGGCGGCGACGGCACCGCTGGACTGCACGTCGAGCAGGCCGAAAGGCGCGGTCGGCTCGTCGATATCGCCCAGCTGGGCGCGGAAATACGCTTCGTGCACGGCGTCGGGCACGGAGCGGGCTTGCGCGATGAAGTTACGGTAAGGGACGGGCGGCGTCAGCTGCGCCTCCTGGCCCGAGATCAGGTAGCCGATCTCCGCCAGCACCAGCTGCAAGGTGAAGTTGTCGCTGATGATGTGGTGTTCGTGCAGGCCCAGCAGATAGCCGGAGCCGTCCGGCTTGGCCGCCACGAAGGCGGCCAGTTGCGGCGCCAGGCGCAGGTCCATCAGCGGATAGTCGCGCGCCACCTGGGCCAGCAGGTCGGCGACCGGCTCGGCGCCGTCATCGAGCCGCAGCTCCGTGACGGGCAGGCTGGCGCGGCGCGCCACCACTTGCACCGGCTGCGCCAGACCTTCCCAGAAGAAGGCCGTGCGCAGGATGTCGTGGCGGTCGATGACGGTCTGCAGCGCCTGCAGGAAGCTGTCGAGACGTCCGCGGCTGTCGAATTCGACCACCGAGCAGGACAGGTAGGCATCGCTGCCGTTGCCCAGCATGTGATGGAACAGGATGCCTTCCTGCAGCGGCGCCAGTGCATACATGTCCTGCACGTTGGCGATCCCGCCCGGCATGGCGGCGACCACGAGGTCGATTTCCGCCTGCGACATCTCGGCCAGCGGCAGCATGGCGGGCGTGATTTCGCGCGCATCGGCGGCGATCAGGTTGACCGGCGCTTCCTGCGGTGCCGGCCGGTCCGCGCGCTGGGCGATGACGGCCGCCATCGCCTGCAGGGTCGGCGCATTGAAGACATCGCGCACGTCCATGGCCAGGCCGCGCTGGCGCAGCCGTTCGATAAGGGTCACCACCAGCAGCGAATGGCCGCCCAGCTCGAAGAAGTGGTCGTGGCGTCCCACGCGCTCGATGCCCAGCACCTCCTGCAGCACGGCGGCCACGGCCAGTTCCACCTCGCCTTCCGGCGCCACGTAGGCCTGCGTCACGACGGCTTCCTGGTCCGGCGCGGGCAGCGCCTTGCGGTCCAGCTTGCCGTTCGGGCTGAGCGGGAAGGCGTCGAGTGCCACGAAGGCGCTCGGCACCATGTGCGCCGGCAGCACGCCAGCCAGGTAGTCGCGCAGGACCGCCGGCGACAGCTCGGCGCCGTCTTCCAGCAGCAGATAGGCCACCAGACGCTTGTCGCCGGCGGACGCACCCTGGGCGTCGTCGCGCGCGGCGACCACCGCTTCGCGCACGCCGGGAGCGGCCGCCAGGCGTGCCTCGATCTCGCCCAGCTCGATGCGGAAACCGCGGATCTTCACCTGGAAGTCGTTGCGGCCCAGGTATTCGATATTGCCGTCGGCCAGCCAGCGCCCCAGGTCGCCCGTCTTGTACAGGCGCGCGTCCGCCTCGCCGCCGAACGGGTCGGCGATGAAGCGCTCGGCCGACAGTTCGGGGCGGAACAGATAGCCGCGCGCCACGGCCGTGCCGCCGATGTGGATCTCGCCGCTCACGCCCAGCGGCACGGGCTGGCCCTGCGCATCGAGGATGTACAGCTGCGTGTTGGCGATCGGTTTGCCGATCGGCACCGAGCCTTGCAGGTCCGGCGTGCAGCGGAACACGCTGGCGCACACCGTCGTTTCCGTCGGGCCGTAGGCATTGAACAGGCGGTGGCGCGCCGCCAGCTGGCGCGCGGCGGCCGGCGGGAAGGCGTCGCCGGCGACGATCAGGGTCATGCCATCGGCCAGGGCGTCGGCATCCCAGGCCGCCACCACGGCACCCGGCAGGGTCGCATGGGTGATGCGCTGGCTGGCCAGCGTGTCGAGCAGCGGCTGACCCGGCAGCAGCGCGTCGCTGCTGGCCAGGTGCAGGCTGGCGCCGCTGGTCAGCGCCATCACGCATTCCCAGATGCTGGCGTCAAAGCTGAACGAGGCGAACTGCAGCACGCGGCTGCCCGCTCCCGCCTCGAACAGCTCGGCCTGGGCGCGGGCCAGGTTGCACAGGCCGCGATGGTGGTTCATCACGCCTTTCGGCATGCCGGTCGAACCGGAGGTGTAGATCACGTAGGCCAGGTGGCCGGCGTGCAAGCCATCGACCTGGGGATTGTGCTGCGGCCGGCGCGCCAGCTTGGCCGCGTCCTCGTCGAGCACCACCACGGGCGCCGCCAGCCATGGCAGGCGGTCCAGCTGGGCCGACTGGCTGACCAGCACCGACGGCGCGCAGTCTTCCAGCATGTAGGCCAGGCGGTCGAGCGGATATTGCGGGTCGAGCGGCACGTAGGCGCCGCCCGCCTTGAGGATGCCCAGCATGCCGATGACCATCTGCGGTCCGCGCTCGACGCACAGCGCGACGCGCTGGTCGGGACCGATGCCCAGCGCGATCAGGTGGTGCGCGAGCTGGTTGGCGCGGCGGTTCAACTCTTCGTAGCTGAGCGTCTGCTCGCCGAACACGAGGGCAGGCGCCTGCGCATCGGCAGCGGCGCGCGCCTCGATCATGTGATGGATCAGCTCGCCGTGCGGATAGTCGCGCTGCGAGGCATTGAAGGCGTGCAGCAGCTGCGCGCGTTCGCCATCCGACAGCAGGGCCACTTCGTTCACGCGGCGCTGGTCATCCTCCACCATGGCCGCCAGCACGCACTGCAGGTGGCCGGACCAGCGTTCGATGGTGCTGGCCGCGAACAGGTCGCTGGCATACACGAGCGAGCCTTCGATATGCTCGCCCGACTCGGCCAGCAGCAGCGAGACGTCGACCTTGGCCGTATGGTGGCTGCTCTCGACCTGCTCCAGCCGCAGGCCCGGCAGGCTGGTGGCGCCGCCATTGGGCATGTTGTTGAGCGTGAGCGAGACCTGGAACACGGGTGGGTGGCTCATCGAACGCACCGGATTGACGGCTTCGACCACCTGTTCGAACGGCAGGTCCTGGTGCGCATAGGCGTCCAGGGTGTCGGCCTTGATGCGTTCGAGCAGTTGCGCCAGCGTGGGATTGTCGTGCAGGCGCACGCGCAGCGCCAGCGTGTTGACGAAGAAGCCGATCAGGTTTTCCACTTCGTCGCGCTGGCGGTTGGCGATCGGCGCGCCGATCACCATGTCCTGCTGCCCCGTCAGGCGCGACAGCACCGTGGCCCAGGCGGCCATCAGGATCATGAACAGCGTGCTGCCCGAGCGCCGGGCCAGCGCGCGCAGGTCGGCCGTCAGCTGCGCCGGGAACGTCACCGGCACCAGCGCGCCGGCATAGCTTTGCACGGCGGGACGGGGGAAGTCGAGCGGCAGCTCGAGCAGCGACGGCGCGCCGGACAGGTGGCCGCGCCAGAAGTCGAGCTGCGCCTGCAGCACCTCGCCCTGCAGCCAGCCGCGCTGCCAGGCCGCATAGTCGGCGTACTGGATGGCCAGCGGCGGCAGCGGGTCGGCTTCGCCCTGGGTGAAGGCGGCATACAGCGCCATGACTTCCTGCACCATGACGCCCACCGACCAGCCGTCGGTGACGATGTGATGCTGCGTGATGAGCAGGATATGCTCGTCGTCCGCCGTGCGCAGCAGCTGGCCGCGGATCAGCGGACCCGTGGCCAGGTCGAACGGCGCCAGCGCCTCGGCGCCGGCGATCCGCTGCAGCGCCGCTTCGCGGGCGCCGGCCTCCAGGCCGCGCAGGTCGTGCATGGCCAGGGCAAAGCCGGTAGCGGCATCGCCGATGGCCTGGCGCGGCTGGCCTTCGTGCACGACGAAGGCCGTGCGCAGCACTTCATGGCGCGCGACGATGCGGTCCAGCGTCGCCTGCAGCGCTGCCAGGTCCAGCTGCCCGCTCAGGCGCAAGCCGGCCGGCAGGTGATACGCCGCGCCGGCCGCATGGTCGAGCTGGTCGAGGAACCACAGGCGCTGCTGCGCCCACGACAGCGGCAGGGGCAGGCTGCGGTCGGCCGCGGCGATGCGCTCCAGGTTGGCGCGGCGGGCGCCGCCGGCCACGGCCGCCAGTCCGGCCAGGCTCGGTTCGGCAAACAGTTCGCGCAGGCTCACTTCCACGCCGAGGGTCTGGCGCATGCGCGAGAGCAGCTGCACCGCCAGCAGGGAATGGCCGCCCAGTTCAAAGAACTGGTCATGCCGTCCCACCTGCTGCTGGCCCAGCAACTCCTGCCAGATGGCCGCGATGGCCGTTTCCAGCGGACCGACGGGCGCCTCGAAGGCGCGCGCCAGCACGGCGCCCTGCTCCGGCGCCGGCAGCGCGGCGCGATCGAGCTTGCCATTGATGGTCAGCGGCAGCGCCGCGAGCACGACGAAGGCCGACGGCACCATATAGTGCGGCAGGTGGGCCGCCAGGGCGGCACGCAGGGACGCCACCTCGAGCTGCGCGCCGTCGTGCGGCACCAGGTAAGCCACCAGGCGCTTGTCGCCGGCCGCTTCGTCGCGGGCCACGACGGCGGCATCGCGTACCCCGTCGAGCTCGGCCAGGCGCGATTCGATCTCGCCCAGTTCCACGCGGAAGCCGCGGATCTTCACCTGGAAGTCGTTACGGCCCAAAAATTCGATGCTGCCGTCGGGCAGCCAGCGCCCCAGGTCGCCCGTCCTGTACAGGCGCGCGTCCTCTTCCGCGCTGAACGAATCGGCGATGAAGCGCTGCGCCGTCAACTGCGGCTGGTTCAGGTAGCCGCGCGCCACGCCGGGACCGCCGACATGGATTTCGCCGGGCACGCCCAGCGGCAGCACCTTGCCTTGCGCATCGAGGATATAGATGCGCGCGCCGGCGATGGGACGGCCGATCGGCACCGTGCCCTGTCCCTCAGGCAGGCAGGCGTGCACGCTGGCGCACACCGTGATTTCCGTCGGGCCGTAGGCGTTGAACAGGCGGCAATGGGCGGCCCAATGGCGCGCCACGGCAGGCGGACACACGTCGCCGGCCATGATCAGGGTCAGCGGCTGCGCCGGGACGGCGTCGCCCCAGATCGCCACGACCGAACCGGGCAAGGTGACATGGCTGATGCGTTCCTGCTGCAAGGTCTGCCACAGCGCGTCGCCGGCCTGCAGGCGCGCCGGGCTGGCCAGCACCAGGGTGGCGCCGCCGCACAGGGCCATCACGCATTCCCACACGCTGGCGTCGAAACTGAACGAGGCGAACTGCAGCACGCGGCTGCCGGCGCCGGCGCCGAACAGCGTGCGCTGCGCGCGCGCCAGCCTGCACAGGCCGCGGTGATGGTTCATCACGCCCTTCGGCAAGCCGGTCGAACCGGAGGTGTAGATGACATACGCCAGATGCTCGCCGCGCAGGCCCAGCGCAAGCGGATCGGGATTGGCGGGCGCCTCGTCCTGCGGCGCCAGCAGCGCGGCGATGTCGAGCGCCGGCACGGCCAGCGGCGGCAAGCCGTCCGCCAGCGATGCCTGGGTCAGCAGCACCACCGGCGCGCTATCGGCCAGCATGTAGGCCAGGCGCTCCTGCGGATACTGCGGGTCGAGCGGCACATAGGCGCCGCCCGCCTTCATGATGCCCAGCAGGGCGGCCACCATGTGCGGACCGCGCTCCAGGCACAGCGCGACGCGCTGGTCGGGCACGACGCCGAGCGCGATCAGCTGCCGCGCCACGCGGTTGGCCATGTCGTTCAGCTGCGCGTAGCTGATCTCCTCGCCGTCATGCGACAGGGCGACGGCCCCGGGGCACGCCGCCACCTGTTCTTCGAACAGCTGCTGGATCAGCGCGTGGCCGTCGTCGGCATCGGCGGCCGCGTTCAGGTTGAAGTCCTGCACGAGGTGGCGCTCCTGCGCCGGCGACAGCAGCGGCAGGTCGCGCACGGCCAGCTGGTCGTCGGCGGCCATCGCGGCCAGCACCGTCTGCAGGTGGCCGATCCAGCGCGTCACGGTGGCCGGTTCGAACAGGTCGCTCGCATATTCGAGCGCGCCGGCGATGCCGGCCGCGTCCTCCGAGAACGTCAGCGACAGGTCGAAATGGCTGGTCACGTGCGACGGCTCCAGCGACGACAAGCTCAGGCCCGGCATCTCGAGGGCCGCGCCGGACGGCGTATTGTTCAATGCCAGCATGGCCTGGAACAGCGGCGCATGGGCCAGCGAGCGCACGGGACGGACCGCCTCGACGACCTGCTCGAACGGCAGGTCCTGGTGCGCGTACACGTCGAGCGTGTCGCCGCGCACGCGGCCCAGCAATTCAGCCACGCTGGGATTGTCGCCCAGGCGCACGCGCAGCGCCAGGGTGTTGACGAAGAAGCCGATCAGGTTTTCCAGCTCGCCGCGCTGGCGGTTGGCGATGGGCGCGCCGATCACCACCTCATCCTGTCCCGACAGGCGCGACAGGACAATCGCCCAGCCGGCCAGCAAGGTCATGAACATGGTGCAGCCATGGCGCTGCGACAGCTGGCGCAGCGCGCCGCACAGGTCGGCCGGCAGCATCACCGGCAGCATGCCGCCGGCATGGCTTTGCACGGGCGGACGGGCGTGGTCGAGCGGCAGTTCGAGCAGCGCGGGCGCGCCCTCGAGGTGGCCGCGCCAGAAATCGAGCTGCTCCTGCAGGGCCTCGCCCTGCAGCCAGCCGCGCTGCCAGACGGCGAAGTCCGCATACTGCAGTTCCAGCGGCGGCAGCGGGTCGGCCCTTCCCTGGCGGAAGGCGCCATACAGGGCCGCCACTTCCTGCACCAGGATGCCGATCGACCAGCCGTCGGTGACGATATGGTGCTGCGTGACGAGCAGGATGTGCTGCTCGTCGCCGAGGCGCAGCAGCTGGCCGCGAATCAGCGGTCCCTGCGCCAGGTCGAACGCTGCGCACGCCTCGGCCTGGCCCAGGCGCCGCACGGCGGCCTGCTGCTGTTCCGGCGTCAGGCCGGACAGGTCCTGTTCGCGCAACTGGAAGGCGGCGCCGGCCGCGTGGATGACCTGGCGCGGCTGGCCGTCGTCTTCGACGAAGGTGGTGCGCAGCACTTCATGGCGCGCCACGATGCGCTCCAGCGTCGCCTGCAGGGCGGCGCGGTCGAGCTTCCCCGTCAGCAGCAGCGCGGCCGGGATATGGTAGGCGGCGCCGGCCGCATGGTCGAACTGGTCGATGAACCACAGGCGCTGCTGCGCCCAGGACAGGGGCAGCGGCAGGCTGCGGTCGGCCCGCTCGATGCGCGACAGGTCGGCGCGCCTGGCGCTGTCGGCCACGCTGGCCAGGCCCGCCAAGGTGGGCTGCGCGAACAGCTGGCGCAATTCCAGCTCCACGCCGCGCAACTGGCGCAGGCGCGACACGAGCTGCACGGCCAGCAGCGAATGGCCGCCCAGCTCGAAGAACTGGTCATGCCGGCCGACCCGTTCCACGCCCAGCAGCTCTTGCCACAGTGTGGCCAGCGCGATTTCCGTCTCGCCCACGGGCGCCTCGTATTCGCGCGCGGCCAGCGACTGCTGGTCCGGCGCCGGCAGGGCCTTGCGATCGAGCTTGCCGTTCGGCGTCAGCGGGAAGCTGTCCATGCAGACAAACGCGGACGGCACCATATACGGCGGCAAGACCTGCGCCAGCTGCGCGCGCAGGACGGCCGCCGACAGCGCGGCGCCCTCCTCTGGCAGCACATACGCCACCAGCCGCTTGTCGGCCGGCACGCCGGCCTCAGGTTGCGCCTCGCGCGCCAGCACCACCGCTTCGCGCACGCCGGCGCAGGCGGCCAGGCGCGCCTCGATCTCGCCCAGCTCGATGCGGAAACCGCGGATCTTCACCTGGAAATCGTTGCGTCCCAGGTATTCGATATTGCCGTCGGCCAGGTAGCGGCCCACGTCGCCCGTCTTGTACAGGCGCGCGCCCTCCTCGTCGCCATACGGATCGGCGATGAAGCGCTGCGCGCTCAGTTCGGGACGGAACAGGTAGCCGCGCGCCACGCCGGGGCCGCCGATGTGGATTTCGCCCGCCACGCCCAGCGGCACGGGCTGGCCGTGCGCGTCGAGGATGTAGATGCGGGTGTTGCCGATCGGCTTGCCGATCGGGATGGAGCGGGCATCGGCCGCCACGGCAGTGATGTCGTAGGTAGCGGCAAACGTCGTCGTTTCGGTCGGGCCATAGCCGTTGATCACGTGGCGCGGCGGCACGGTGCTGGCCAGCAGGCGCGCCATGGCGCGCGGATCGAGGGCATCGCCGCCCACCAACAGGTAGCGCAGCTGGCTGAACGCCGTCTCCAGCAAGGGCGCATATTCGTTGAACAGGCCCACCGTCATCCACAGGGCCGTCACATGCTCCTCGATCAGGGCGTTGGAAAAACTGATCGGATCGAGCAGCACCGGCTGCGGCACCAGCAGCAGGCGCGCACCGTTCAGCAGGGCCGCCCAGATTTCCCAGGTCGAAGCGTCAAAGGCGGGATTGGCGCAATGCGCGATGCAATCCTCGGCATCGATGCGGGCGTACGGATTGTTCATGACCAGGCGCAGCACGCTGCGCTGTTCGACCATCACGCCTTTCGGCTCGCCGGTCGAGCCCGAGGTATAGATCACATACGCGAGGTGGCGCGGCTGCGCCTCGCCGCGCTGCGGATTGGCCTCGCTGCATGGCGCCAGCTGCGCCGCGGCCGCGTCCAGCGCGATCACGGGGCAAGCCAGCGACGGCAGGCCTGCCAGCAGCGGCGTGCTGCCGACCAGGGCGGCCGGGGCGCAGTCGGCCAGCATCCATGCCAGGCGCTCGGGCGGATAGCTGGTGTCGAGCGGCACATAGGCGGCGCCCGCCTTGAGGATGGCCAGCATGGCGACGATCATGTCGGGGCTGCGCTCGAGACAGACGGCGACGCGGTCCTCGGCCGCCACGCCCAGCGCCGTCAGGTGGTGCGCCAGGCGGTTGGCGCGGCCATTCAGCTGTCCATACGAGACGCTCGCGCCTTCATGCACGAGCGCGACGGCGTCCGGCTGCTGCGCGGCGCGCGCCTCGAATACCCGCGCGATATCCATGTCATGCGGATACTCGCGCGCCGTGGCGTTCAGGCCTGTGACGATCTGTTCGCGCTCGGCCGCCGTCAGCAGCGGCAAGGTGCCGGCCTGCTGCTGGTCGTCGGCCACCATGGCCGCCAGCACCGTGTGCAAATGCCCGATCCAGCGCTGCACGGTGGCCGCGTCGAACAGGTCGCTGGCATAGGTCAGCACGCCCTGCACCGACTGGCCCACTTCCATCAGCTCCAGCGACAGGTCGACCTGGCTGGACGTGTCGTGGGAAGCAATGCGCGACAGCGACAGGCCGGCCAGTTCCAGCTCCGTGTTGATCGGCATGTTATTCAAGGTCATCGACACCTGGAACAGCGGCGCGTGGCTCATCGCGCGCAGCGGCTGCACGGCTTCGACCACCTGCTCGAACGGCAGGTCCTGGTTGGCATAGGCGTCGAGCGCATCGGCCTTCACGCGCGCCAGCAGCGCGGCGACGCTGGGGTTGTCGTCCAGGCGCACGCGCATCGACAGCATGTTGACGAAAAAGCCGATCAACGACTCGATTTCGGCATGCGGACGGTTCGCCACCGGCGTGCCGATGACGATATCGTCCTGGCCGGACAGGCGCGACAGCACGATGGACCAGCCCGTGAGCAGGGTCATGAACAAGGTGCTGCCATGACGCTGGCTCAGGTGGCGCAGGCCGTTGCACAGCTCCGCCGGCAAGGCCAGCGCCAGGGTCGCGCCGGCGTAGCTCTGGATGGCGGGACGGGCGCGGTCGAGCGGCAGCTCGAGCAGCGTCGGCGCGCCCTGCAGGCGGCTGCGCCAGAAGGCGCGCTGGCCGTCAAGCACACTGTCGTGCAGCCATGCGCGCTGCCAGCTGGCGTAGTCGGCATACTGCAGGGCGAGCGGCGGCAGCGGGTCAGGCTGCGCCAGCAGGAAGGCGGAATACAGCGCCGCCAGTTCCTGCACCATCACGCCCACGGACCAGCCGTCGGTGACGATGTGGTGCTGGGTGATCACCAGTGCGTGCTGGTCGTCGGCCAGGCGCAGCAGGCGGCCGCGCACCAGCGGGCCGCGCGCCAGGTCGAACGGTTCGCGCTCCTCGCTGCGGCACAGGCGCTGCACCGTCTCCTGCTGCGCCAGTTCCGTCATGTCGCGCAAGTCTTCGCGCAGCAGGCAGAAGCCCGCGCCGGCCGGCGCCACCAGCTGCATCGGCTGGCCGTCGACGGCGACAAAGCTGGTGCGCAGGATGTCGTGGCGGGCGACTATGCGGTCGAGCGCCGCCTGCAGCGCCGCCGTATCGAGTTCGCCCTGCAGCAGCAAGGCCGTGGGGATATGGTAGGCAACGCTGGCTGCGTGGTCCAGCTGGTCGAGGAACCACAGGCGCTGCTGCGCCCACGACAGGGGCACCGGCACGCTGCTGTCGATGCGTTCGATGCGCGCCAGGCTGGCGCGCCGGGCCTGGGCCGCCAGGCGCGACAGGCCGGCCAGCGAAGGCTCGTCGAACAGGTCGCGCAAGGTCAGTTCCACGTCGAGCGCCTGGCGCAGGCGCGAAATCAGCTGCACCGCCAGCAGCGAATGGCCGCCCAGCTCGAAGAACTGGTCGTGCCGGCCGACGCGCGCGGCGCCCAGCAAATCCTGCCAGACCTGCGCCATCGCCGCTTCGATGCCCTCGTGCGGCGCTTCATACACGCGCGTGGCCAGGGCCGCCGCATCCGGCGCCGGCAAGGCGCGGCGATCCAGCTTGCCATTCGCCGTCAGCGGCAAGGCATCGAGCACCACGAAGGCGCCCGGCACCATGTAGGCCGGCAGCACCACTGCCAGGCGCGCGCGCAGGTCGGCCGCCTCCAGCACGGCGCCATCGCGCGCCGTCACATAGGCCACCAGGCGCTGGCCCGCATCGCCGGGGAAGTCGTCGCGCACGATCACGGCGGCGTCCAGCACGTCGGGACAGGCGGACAGGCGCGCCGCGATTTCACCGAGCTCGATGCGGAAACCGCGCAGTTTGACCTGGTCGTCGGCACGTCCGACAAACTCCAGGTTGCCATCGGGCAGCCAACGCACGAGGTCGCCGCTGCGGTACATGCGCGCGCCGGCGACGAAGGGGTCGGCCAGGAAGCGCTGCGCCGTCAACTCGGGCAGGTTGATATAGGCGAGCGCCAGGCTGTCGCCGGCCACATGCAGTTCGCCCACCACACCCACCGGCACCGGGCCGCCGGCCGCATCGAGCACATACACGCGGCGGTCGCCGATCGGACGCCCGATCGGCAGCTTGTGCGCGTCGGCCGCCGGCGCAGCGGGCAGCACGTGGCAGCAGCTGAATACCGTGCACTCGGACGGGCCATAGCCGTTGACGACGCGCGTTGCGGGCTGGGCCAGCATCAGCTTGCGCACATGCGGCGCCGAGACCTGCTCGCCGCCCACCATCAGCTGCGCCACGCCGGCGAGCAGCGAGACATCCTCGTCGACGATCAGGTTGAAGAAGCTGGACGTGATCCACAGCTGGTTGACGCCATGCGTGCGGATATGCCGGCCCAGTTCCTGCGGCGTCACGCTGGCGCCGCTGAACAGCACCGAGCGGCCGCCGTGCGCCAGCACGGGCCACAGTTCCAGCGTCAGGGCATCCCACGATGCCGACGAATACTGCAGCATGACGCTGGCCGGCGTCCACGCCACATAGTCGACGTCGAGCATGAACCCGAGCACGCTGCGGTGCGGAATCGCCACGCCTTTCGGCTGCCCCGTCGAACCGGAGGTGTACATGCAGTAGGCCAGGTC
The DNA here is from genome assembly GCF_030397695.1 of Janthinobacterium sp. SUN118. Classification (NCBI taxonomy): domain Bacteria; kingdom Pseudomonadati; phylum Pseudomonadota; class Betaproteobacteria; order Burkholderiales; family Oxalobacteraceae; genus Janthinobacterium; species Janthinobacterium sp. SUN118. Next base: position 372,703 of record NZ_JAPUBV010000005.1, read on the forward strand.
GCCCGGCTGGCTGAGGGCCGGCGGATTGCTGTCAGGGTGGCCGTCGATGACGGCCGCGTCGCGGTCGAGCAGCAGCAGGTGCTGTCCGGCGAGCGGCAGCGCACTGGCCACCTCGCCATGGGAAATGACCACGCCGGCGGCCGTATCGGCCAGCATGAAGGCCAGCCGGTCGGCCGGCAGCGCGGGATCGAGCGTGACGTAGGCGCCGCCCGCCTTCAGGATCGCCAGCAGGCCGACCACCATGTCCACGCCGCGTGGCACGCAGATGGCCACCGGCTGGTTCGGCGCCACGCCGAGCGCGCGCAGGTGGTGCGCCAGGCGGTTGGCGCGGCCGTTCAGCTGCCCATACGACAGCTGCTGCGCGCCGCATTCGAGCGCGATGGCGTCGGCATTCCCGGCGGCACGGTCTTCGAACAGCTGGTGCACCAGGCGCTCCTGTGCACAGGCGCGGGTGCCGGCGTTCAAGCCGTGCAGCATCTGGTGACGGCCCGCGGCGTCGAGCAGTGGCAGCGCACTGACGCGCTGCGCATCGTTGCCGGTCATGGCTTCCAGGATGGCCCGCAGGTGGCCGGCCCAGCGCGCGATGGTGGCGTGCTCGAACAGGTCGCTCGCGTATTCGATATCGCCTTCGATGCGTCCGCCGCTATCGGTCAGCGACAGCGACAGGTCGAAGTGGGTGGTGCGGTGGTCGCGCGCCAGCGGCGCCAGGGTCAGGCCCGGCGTGACGAGCGCCCCGCCCTGCGGCGTATTGTTCAGCGTCAGCGATACCTGGAACAGCGGCGAGTGGGCCATCGAGCGCACCGGGTTGAGCATCTCGACCACCTGCTCGAACGGCAGGTCCTGGTGCGCGAAGGCGCCCAGGGTGCCACTCTTGACGCGCGCCAGCAGCTCGGCCACGCTGGGATCGTCGTCGAGGCGCACGCGCAGCGCCAGCGTATTGACGAAAAAGCCGATCAGCTCCTCGACCTCGCGCCGCTGGCGGTTGGCGATGGGCGCGCCGATCACCACGTCCTGCTGTCCCGACAGGCGCGACAGCAAAATCGCCCAGCCCGTCAACAGGGCCATGAACAGCGTGCAGCCGTGACGCTGGCTCCACACGCGCAGCTGCGCGGACAAGGCATCGTCCAGCACCAGCGGCACGCTGCCGCCGGCATGGCTTTGCCGGGCCGGGCGCGCATGGTCGAGCGGCAGTTCCAGCAGCGCGGGCGCGCCCTGCAGGTGATGGCGCCAGAAATCGAGCTGCGATTGCAGCACCTCGCCCTTGAGCCAGTCGCGCTGCCAGGCCGCATAGTCGGCGTACTGGATCGCCAGCGGCGCCAGCGGGTCGGCCTCGCCGCGGCTGAAGGCCTGGTACAGGGTGACCAGCTCCTGCACCAGCAAGCCATTGGACCAGCCGTCCGTGACGATATGGTGCTGCGTGATCTGCAGGATGTGTTCTTCGTCGTCCAGGCGCAGCAGCTGCGCGCGGATCAGCGGACCGCTGGCCAGGTCGAAATGCTGCTGCTCGTGCGCCGCGCACAGGCGGCTGATGGCCACCTCGCGTTCCGCGCCGTCCAGCGCCGCCAGGTCGTGCTCGTGCAGGCTGAAGCCGTGGGCCGGGGCGATCACCTGCACCGGGTGGCCGTCGATCTCGGCAAACGTGGTGCGCAGCACTTCATGGCGCGCGATGATGCGGTCCAGCGCCGCCTTCAGGGCGGAACGATCCAGCTTGCCGGACAGGCGCAGGCCGGCGGCCAGGTGGTAGGCCGCGCCGGCGGCGCTGTCGAGCTGTTCCAGGAACCACAGCCGCTGCTGCGCCCAGGACAGCGGCACCGGCAGGCTGCGGTCGGCCTTGCCGATGGCGGCCGGCTGCCGCGCGGCGCCACCGGCGCCCTTGGCCAGGCGGCGCAGCATCAGTTCGCGTTTCAGTATCTCGACGGCGCTCGTCGCGCCCGTGCTCAATTCACTCATTGCATATCTCCAGTGTCATTCGATGTCGTTCGGCGGCATGGCGACGCCAGCGCCCGTGCCAGTCCTATTGATCTTCTTGCGCCAGCAATGCCAGCAGCTGCTCCTCCGTCAAGTCGTCGATGCCGGCGCCGGCCCTGGCGATGTCATCCGATGCGAAGCGCGCCATCTGCTCCTGCGCCACCAGTTCGCCCAGGAAGGCGATGGTCGGCGTCTGGAACACCCTGGCCAGCGGCACCTCGACGCCAAACTCTTCGCGGATGCGCACCAGCAGGCGCATCGCCAGCAGCGAATGGCCGCCCAGTTCGAAGAAATGGTCCTGGCGCCCGATGCGCTCGATGCCCAGCAACTGCTGCCAGATGCCGGCCAGCGCGCCTTCCACCTCGCCGATCGGCGCTTCCCAGTCGCGCTTGACGACGGCCTGCGCACCGGGCGCCGGCAGCGCCTGGCGGTCGATCTTGCCGTTCGGCGTGAGCGGGAAGGCATCGAGTTCGACGAAGGCGCCCGGCACCATGTAGGCCGGCAGGCGCGCCGACAGCTGCTCGCGCAGCGCGGCAACGGCCAGCGCCGCGCCGTCGCGGGCCAGCACATACGCCACCAGGCGCTTGTCGCCGCCCGCCTCGTCGTCGCGCGCCACCACCAGCGCTTCGCGCACGCCATCGCACTCGGCCAGCCGCGCTTCCACCTCGCCCAGCTCGATGCGGTAGCCGCGGACCTTCACCTGGAAGTCATTGCGTCCCAGGTACTCGAGCTGGCCGTCCGGCAGCCAGCGTCCCAGGTCGCCGGTGCGGTACAGGCGCGCGCCGGGCGCCGCCGAGAACGGATCGTTGCCGAAGCGCTGCGCCGTCAGGTCCGGCCGCAGCAGGTAGCCGCGCGCCACGCCGGCGCCGCCGATGCAGATCTCGCCGACGGCCTGCGGCGGCACGAGGCGGCCTTCGCCATCGAGCAGGTAGATCGCCGTGTTGTCCAGCGGACGCCCGATCGGGATATCGCCGGACGGCAGCGCCTGGGCGCCATCGAACATCGAACCGGTGACATACACGGTGGCCTCGGTGGGGCCATAGGTATTGAGCCAGCTGCAATGGGCCATGCCGTCGGCCGCCATCCATGTCGCCAGGTGGCGCCGTTCGGCCTTCTCGCCGCCCACCACCACCAGCCGCAATTGCGGGCAGCGCGGCACGCCAGGGTCGCGCGCCTGCTGCGCCCACTGGTGCCAGAACGCGGTCGGCAGTTCCGCCACGGTGATGGCGCTGTCCTGCACGAAGTCGAGGAAGGCGCGGTCGGGCACCAGCATGCCCACGGGGCACAGCACCAGCGCGGCGCCGGCCGCCAGCGGCGTGAAGATTTCTTCCACGGCGCTGTCGAAGCTGACGGACGAGAACTGCAGCATGCGGTCGCGCGGCGTCAGGCGGCTGTTGCGCAGCGCCGCGTGGATCATGTTGACCACGTTGCGGTGCTCGACCATCACGCCCTTCGGCTGCCCCGTCGATCCCGACGTATAGATCACATACGCCAGGTGGCGTTCGAGCAGGCCGGCCGCCTGCGGCGACGGATTGTCGTCGCGACCGTCCTGCGGCCCAGAGGCCGGCAGCACCGGCACGGCCACGTCCAGCGCGCTGTCGGACAGCACCAGCTTCGGCGCGCAATCGGCCAGCATGTAGGCCAGGCGCGCCGACGGATAGGCCGGGTCCAGCGGCACATAGGCGGCGCCGGCCTTGAGCACGGCCAGCAGCGCCACGATCATTTCCACGCTGCGCGGCAGGTGCACGGCGATGCGGTCGTCCGGCGCCACGCCGCGGGCCAGCAAGTCGTGCGCGAGGCGGTTGGCGCGACGGTTCAACTCGCCGTAGCTGAGCTGCTGGCCCGCATGTTCGAGCGCCAGCGCGTCGGGCTGCGCCGCCGCCTGCGCCTCGAACAGCTGGTGCACCAGCATGCCCGGCGTATGCACCCGCGGCGGCGGATTGACGCCATGCAGCAGATGCGCGCGCTCGGCGGCAGGCAGGCGGTCCAGGGCCGCGAAAGGCTGCTGCGCATCGCCTTCCAGCGCCGCCACCAGTTGCCCGATGGCGTGCAGCAGGTAGCCGAACACGCGCTCGGGGCCATGTTCGCGGTAGCACTGGACGGTCAGCGCGAAGCCCTCGCCCATGTCGTCCACCGTCAGCTCGCACGGATAATTGCCGCGCTCCTCGGCCGCCAGCACGCGCATGCCGTCCCATTCCATCAGCGCTTCCACCGTGCCGTCCGGGCTGTGCACGAGCTGGCTGTGGCGGTAGTTGAACAGGGCGTTGAGCAGCGGCGTGCCGGCAGGCAGGCCGCTGGCGCGCTGGGCCAGGGCCAGCGGCGCCTGTTCATGGCTGAGCAGTTCCGTCAGGCGGCCGTACGCTTCGTCCAGTACCCGGGCGACGCTGCGCCCGCCACCGAGCGAAATGCGGATCGGCAGCGTGTTGATGAACATGCCCAGCACCTGGTCGGCGCCGCTGGAACCCTGCAGGCGGCCCGACAGCACCGTGCCGAAGACGACATCGTCGCTGCCCGCATGGCTGGCCAGCACCTGCGCCCAGGCCACATGGAACAGGGCCGCCAGGGTGGTCTTGTGCTGGCGCGCCGCTTCGCGCATGCGCACCGCCAGCGCCGGCGCCAGGTGCTGCTGGAAGGCGCCCATGCGCTCCTCGTCGTGCGCCGGACCGAACAGGCCAAACGGCGCCGTCGCCTCCTCCACGTCGCCCAGCTGGGCGCGGAACCAGGCCGCATGCTCGTCCTCGCTGACGGAATGGGTCAGCGCGATGAAGTTGCGGTACGGTAGCGCCTCCGGCAAGTCGCCATGGCGCTCCTGCAGGATCAGGCGGATCTCGGCCAGGATGAATTCCATCGTCACGTGGTCGCAGATCAGGTGATGGTCGAGCAGCACCAGCAGCCACTTCGACGATTGCGGATCGGCGGCGATGGTGGCCGACATCAGCGGCGCGCGCGTCAGGTCCAGCCGCACGTAGCGCGGATCGACGCGTTGCAGCAGCTGCGCCAGCGCGCCGCCCTCGCCGTCCAGCGCCAGCTCGGCCAGCGGCAGCGGCGCATGGCGCAGCACCACTTGCACGGGCTGCGGCAAGCCGTCCCAGAAGACGGCCGTGCGCAGGATGTCATGGCGGTCGATCACCGTCTGCAGCGCCGACAAAAAGGCGTCGAGGCGGTCGCGGCTGTCGAATTCGATCGCCACCCGCGCCAGGTAGGAATCGCCCTCGCTTTCCAGCAGATGCTGGAACAGGATGCCTTCTTGCAGGGGACCGAGCGGATAGATGTCCTGGATGTTGCGCATGCCGTCCGGCACGCCGGCGGCGATGCCGTCGATGGCTTCCTGGCTCAGCGCCACCAGCGGCAGCATGGCCGGCACGATGGCGTCGCAGCCGGCCGCGATCAGGTTCGGCGGCGCCTCGAAGGCGGCCGCGCCGCTCTGCTCCAGCGCGCTCGCCAGTTCGGCCAGGGTCGGCGCGTTGAAGACCATGCGCACGTCCGCCGCATGGCCGTGCGGACGCAGGCGCTCGATCAGCGACACCACCATCAGCGAATGGCCGCCCAGCTCGAAGAAGTGGTCGTGGCGGCCGACGCGCTCGATTCCCAGCAAGTCCTGCCAGATCTGCGCGATCGCCTCTTCCACCGCGCCCTGCGGCGCGGCATAGCGGCGCGCCGCCATCGCTTCCTGGTCCGGCGCGGGCAGCGCCTTGCGATCCAGCTTGCCATTCGGCGTGAGCGGGAAAGCCTGCATCACGACGATGGCCGACGGTACCATATAGGCCGGCAGCACGGCGGCCAGCTGCTCGCGCAGCGCGGCCACGGGCACGGCCGCGCCCTCGTCGGCCAGCAGATAGGCCACCAGGCGCTTGTCGCCACCCTGGTCGTCGCGCGCCAGCACCACCGCTTCGCGCACGCCGGCGCACTCGCCCAGGCGCGCCTCGATTTCACCGAGTTCGATGCGGAAGCCGCGGATCTTCACCTGGAAGTCATTGCGGCCCAGGTACTCGATGCTGCCGTCGGGCAGCCAGCGTCCCAGGTCGCCCGTGCGGTACATGCGCGCGCCCGCTTGACCTGGCGCGGCGAACGGATCGGCAATGAAACGCTCCTGCGTCAGTTCCGGCCGGAACAGGTAGCCGCGCGCCACGCCGGCGCCGCCGATGTGCAGCTCGCCCGTCACGCCCAGGCCAACCGGCTGGCCGTGGGCATCGAGGATGTAGATGCGGGTATGCGCAATCGGGCGCCCGATCGGCACCGGTCCCGTGTCCGCCGCGCCGCACAGCCAGTAGCTGGCCCACACGGTGCACTCGGTCGGGCCGTATTCGTTGTACAGCGCCAGTCCCGGCACGCGCGCCGCCTGCGCGCGCAGCACCGGCGGACAGGCTTCGCCAGCCACGATCAGCGCCTGCAGCGCATGCTGCTGCGGCAGGTGGTCGAGGATCAGGCGCGCCAGCGAGGGCACGCACAGCAGGCTGGTGATGCCTTCGGCGGCGATGTACTGCGCCAGCAGCTGGGGATCCTGCGCCACGGCCTGGCTGCCGATGTGCAAGGTGCCTTGCGACACCAGCGTGCCGAAGATGCCGGCGATCGAGCTGTCGAAGCCGATCGACGACAGCAGCAGGAAACGCTGGCCTGGCGCATACACGGCGCTGCGGGCCCGGGTCGACGCCATCAGGTTGTGGTGCTCGATCATCACGCCCTTCGGCATGCCGGTCGAACCGGAGGTGTAGATGACATACGCCAGGTGCCGCGGCAGCAGGGCCTCGAGCACCGGATTGGTCGCCGGGCGGCGCGCGATTTTCTTCGCGTCCTCGTCCAGCGCCACCACCGGCGCGGCGATCCACGGCAGCAGGTCGAGCTGGGCCGACTGGCTCACCAGCGCGGCCGGCGCGCAGTCTTCCAGCATGTAGGCCAGGCGGTCGGCCGGATAGGAAGGGTCGAGCGGCACATAGCCGCCGCCGGCCTTCATCACGCCCAGCAAGGCGACGGCCATGGCCACGCCCCGCTCGAGGCAGATGGCGACGCGGTCGTCGGGCGCGATGCCCAGCGCCAGCAGGTGATGGGCGAGCTGGTTGGCGCGGCGGTTCAATTCAGCATAGCTGAGCGACTCGCCCGCATACACGACGGCCGGCGCATCGGGGCTGGCGGCGGCCTGGTGCTCGAACCACTGGTGCGCCAGCCACTGCTGCTGCGGCGGCGCCAGCACTGCACCGTTGAACCCGTCGAGCAGCAGTTGGCGCTCGGCTGCCGGCAGCACCGACAGCTGCGCCACCGGCGTGGCGGGAGCGCTTTCCAGCGCCTCCACCAGGCCCAGCAAGGCCGTCTGCAGGTAGGACACGATGCGACGCGAGTCGATGCCCTGGCTGCATTGCGCCGTCACGGCAAAGCCGTGCGGCATGTCGTCGACGCGCATGGTCAGCGGATAGTTGGTCAGGTCTTCCGTACGCAGCACGCGCATGCCATCGAGGATCTGGTCGGCATCGTCGCCGCCGTCGTGGGCCGTGGCGACCTGGCTGTGGCGGTAGTTCAGCAGGGCGCTAAACAGCGGCAACGGCGCCGCCACGCCGCTGGCGCGCTGGGCCAGCGCCAGCGGCGCCTGCTCGTGCGCCAGCAGTTCGCTCATGCGCTGGTAGGTCTGCAGGACGACGTCGCGCACGCTGCGGCCCGTCAGCGAGACGCGCAGCGGCAAGGTGTTGATGAACATGCCCAGGGCGCGGTCGGCGCCCTCCGAACCTTGCAGGCGGCCCAGCAGGACGGAGCCGAACACCACTTCTTCGCGGCCGCTGCAATGGCCAAGCACCTGCGCCACGGCGACATGGAACAGCACCGCGGCATTGATGCCATGCGTGCGTGCGGCGGCACGCAGGCGCGCGGCCAGCGCCGGCGACAGGTTCTCGCGCACTTCGTCGACGGGACCGCCGTCGCCCTGGATGTCGAGCAGGCCGTACGGCGCCGTCGGCTCGTCGATGTCGGCCAGCTGGGCGCGGAAATACGCTTCATGCGCGCTGGCCGGCACGGCGTGGGTGTGCGCGATGAAGTTACGGTACGGCAGCACCGGCGGCAAGACCGGCTGCGTCCCGCATTCCTGCGCCGCCAGGATGGCGCGGATTTCATCGACGATGAATTCCAGGGTCACGTGGTCGCACACCATATGATGGCTGAGCAGCACCAGGAACCAGCGCGAAGACTCCGGGTCGGCCGCCACATGGCAGGCCAGCAGCGGCGCGCGGCGCAGGTCCAGGCGCAGCTTGCGCGTGTCGGTGCGCTCGAGCAGCTCGGCCAGCGCATCGCCGCCGGCGGCCAGCTGCAGGGTTTCCACGGGCAGCGGCGCGTGGCGGTACACCACCTGCACCGGTTGCGGCAAGCCTTCCCAGCGCACGGCGCTGCGCAGGATGTCGTGGCGCGCGATCACCACCTGCATCGCTTCCAGGTAGCGCTCCAGGCGCGTTTGCGAATCGAAGGAAAACACGGAACGCAGCAGGTAGGCGTCGCGCCCTGACTCCAGCAGGTGATGGAACAGGATGCCTTCCTGCAGCGGAGCGAGCGGATAGATGTCGGCGATATTGGCCGCGCCCTGCGGCACGCTGGCGGCGACCAGGTCGATCTCGGCCTGGCTCAGGGCGACCAGCGGCAGCATCTCCGGCGTGATGGCGGCACAATCGGCGGGAATCTGCGGCGGCGGCACGACGAAGGCCGGTGCCGCCTGCCGCGTGGCGGCGGCCGCCATGGCGCACAGGGTCGGCGCGCTGAAGATGCTGCGCACGTCGAGCTGCATGCCTTCCTTGCGCACGCGCTCGATCAGCGCCACCACCAGCAGCGAATGGCCGCCCAGCTCGAAGAACTGGTCCTGGCGTCCCACGCGGGCCACGCCCAGCAGGTCTTGCCAGATGGCGGCCATGGCCGTTTCGGCGGCGTCCAGCGGCGCCTCGTATTCGCGCATGGCCAGCGCAGCCTGGTCGGGCTGCGGCAGCGCCTTGCGATCCAGCTTGCCGTTCGACGTGCGCGGCAGCTCATCGAGCAGGACGAAGGCGGCCGGCACCATGTACGACGGCAGCTGGGCAGCCAGCGGTTCGCGCAGCTGCGCCGGTTGCAGCACGGCCTGCGACTGCGCCAGCACATACGCCACCAGGCGCTTGTTGCCCGGCGTGTCTTCACGCACCAGCACCACCGCCTCGCGCACGCCGTCCAGCAGCTTCAGGCGCGCTTCGATCTCGCCCAGCTCGATGCGGAAACCGCGCAGCTTGACCTGGTGGTCGACGCGGCCGACGAATTCCAGGTTGCCGTCGGCGCGCCAGCGCGCCAGGTCGCCGCTGCGGTAGCAACGGCTGCCGGCCGGGCCGAACGGATCGGCGATGAAGCGCTCGGCCGTCAGCTCCGGCAGGTTCAGGTAGCCCTGCGCCACGCTGTCGCCGGCCACGTGCAGCTCGCCGGCCACGCCCAGCGGCACGGGCTGGCCATCGCGGTCGAGCAGGTAAATGCGGCGGTCGCCGATGGGGCGGCCGATCGGCAGCAGTTCCACGTCGTCGGCCAGGCCGGCCGGCACCACGTAGCAGCTGCTGAAAACCGTGCACTCGGACGGACCGTAGCCATTGACCAGGCGGATGTCGGGACAGGCGCGCTGCAGCTTGCGCACATGCGCCGCCGAGACCTGCTCGCCGCCCACCATCAGCTGGCGCACGCCGCGCAGCAGCGCCACGTCGGCATCGACCATGGCGTTGAAGAAGGTCGAAGTGATCCACATCAGGTTCACGCCGTGCGCCTGCACCGCCGCGCCGATTTCCTGCGGCGTCGGATTGGCGCCCGCATACAGCACGGCGCAGCCGCCATGGGCCAGCACGGGCCACAGTTCCAGGGTCAGCGCATCCCACGAGGCGGACGAGTACTGCAGCGAAACACAATCGGCCGCGTAATCGACATAGTCGACGCCCAGCATGAAGCCGAGGATGCTCTTGTGCGGAATCGCCACGCCCTTCGGACGGCCGGCGGAGCCGGACGTGTACATGCAGTAGGCCAGGTCGTCGGCCGTGGCGCGCGGCGCCGGATCGCTGTCCGGCTGCAGCACCAGCAGCGCATCGATCTCGTCCACGCACAGCAGCACGCGGCCGTCCAGCGGCAGGGCCGGCGCCAGCGCGCTGTGGCTGAGCACCACCGTGCACGCCGTATCGTCGAGCATGAACGCCAGGCGCTCGGCAGGATAGGCCGGATCGAGCGGCACATAGGCGGCGCCCGCCTTGAGGATGCCCAGCAGGCCGGCCACCATGTCGGCGCCGCGCTCGATGCAGATGGCCACGCGGTCGCCGGCAGCGACGCCGAGTCCGATCAAATGATGCGCAAGGCGGTTGGCGCGGCGGTTCAATTCCCCGTACGAGATGAACTGCCCGTCGTGGCGCAGCGCCACGGCCAGCGGCTGGGCAGCGGCGCGGTCGGCAAACAGTTCGTGCACCAGCCGGTCGTGCGGGCATGGCCGCACGCCGGCATTGAAGCCGTCGAGCAGCATGGCGCGTTCGGCCGCGGGCAGCAGCGGCAGCGTACCGATGGCCACCGGCGCATCCGCCTCCAGCGCGGCCACCAGGCCCTGCACGGCTTGCTGCACATACTGCGCCACGCGCAGCGGATCGATGCCCGCGGCGCACAGCGCATGGATGGCAAAGCCTGCGCCCAGGTCATCGATCGAGACGGTCAGCGGGTAGTTGGTGCGCTCTTCGCTGCCCAGCAGCGTGATGCCGGACAAGCCCATGCCGGCGCTGCCGTCGGCGCTGTCGAGGGCATTGCCGTGGCGGTAGTTCAGCAAGGCGGAGAACAGCGGCAGCGGGCTGGCCACGCCGCTGCAGCGCTGCGCCAGCGCCAGCGAAGCTTGCTCGTGGCTCAGCATCTGCGACAGGCGCGCATAGGTTTCCGTCACCACCTGCCGCACGTCGCGCTGCGCCAGCGAGACGCGCAGCGGCAGCGTGTTGATGAACATGCCCAGCACGCGGTCCGCGCCGCTGGAGCCCTGCAGGCGGCCGGACAGCACGGTGCCGAACACCACGTCGTCGCGGCCGCTGCACTTGCCCAGCACCTGCGCCATGGCCACGTGGAACAGCACCGCCGCCGTCACGCCGTGGGCCCGCGCCGCGGCGCGGATGGCGTGCGCCAGCTCGGCCGGCAAGGCCAGTTCGGCGGCGGCTACATCGCTGCCGTCGCCGCGCACGTCGAGCAGGCCGAATGGCGCCGTAGGTTCATCGATATCACCCAGCTGTTCACGGAACCAGGCTTCATGCGCGCTGGCCGGCTGCGCCAGTCCCTCGGCCACGAAATTGCGGTATGGCAGCGGCACCGGCAATGCGGCGCCCTGGCCGGCCAGGATCAAGCGGATTTCGCCGATGATCAATTCCAGCGTGACGTGGTCGCACACCAGGTGGTGATTCTGCAGCGCCATCAGCCAGGCGCCCGTCGCGGCGTCGTGCGCCACGTAGGCGGCCAGCAGGGGGCCGGCACGCAAATCCATGCGCATGGCGCGCGGATCCGTCTGCGCGCACAACTGCGCCAGCGCATCGGCGCCCGGCGCCACGGCGATCTCGTGCACGGCCAGCTGGGCGTCGCGCTGCACCACCTGCACGGCCTGCGGCAAGCCTGCCCAGTGCACGCTGCTGCGCAGGATATCGTGGCGGTCGATCACTTCCTGCAAGGCCGACAGGAACGCATCCATCGTGCCGCGCTGCTCGAACGACAGCATCGAGCGCAGCAGGTAGGCATCGCCCTCGCCGCCCAGCAGGTGATGGAACAGGATGCCGTCCTGCAGCGCCGTCAGCGGATAGATATCGGCGATGTTGGCCGCACCCTGCGCCACGTTGGCGCACAGGGCGTCGATGTGTTCCTGCTCCAGCGCCACCAGCGGCAGCATGGCCGGCGTGATGGCCTGGCAGCCGGCGGGAATCGCGTTGGCCGGCACCGTCGCGGCGGCGTCGCCCTGCCTCGCGCGGCCGACGGCTTGCGCCATGGCCGACAAGGTCGGCGCGGTAAACACATGCTTGACGTCGAGCGCCATGCCTTGCTGGCGCAGCCGCTCGATCAGGGTGATGACGGTCAGGGAATGGCCGCCGAGTTCGAAGAACTGGTCGTTGCGGCCCACGCGGGCGACGCCCAGCAGCTCCTGCCAGATGGCGGCAATCGCGCACTCCACCGCGCCTTGCGGCGCTTCGTACTGGCGCGCCACGAGCGCCGACTGGTCCGGCGCCGGCAAGGCCTTGCGATCGAGCTTGCCGTTCGCCGTCAGCGGGAAGCGCGCCAGCGTCACATATGCCGACGGCACCATGTAGTCGGTCAGCACGGCCGACAGCTGCTGGCGCAGCGCGGCGGCCGACGGTTCGGCGCCCTGCTCCGCGATCAGGTAGGCGACCAGGCGCTTGTCGCCCGGCGCATCCTCGCGCACCATCACGACGGCTTCCTGCACGCCATCGCAGGCGGCCAGGCGCACTTCGATCTCGCCCAGTTCGATGCGGAAGCCGCGCAGCTGCACCTGTTCGTCGATGCGGCCCAGATGGGCCATCTCGCCGTTTTCCAGCAGCTTGCCCAGGTCGCCCGAGCGGTACAGGCGCTGCCCTGGCTGCCATGGATGGGCGATAAAGCGTTCCGCCGTCAGCTGCTCGCGGTTCAGGTAGCCGCGTCCCAGGCCATCGCCGCCGACATAGATTTCGCCGACCACGCCGACCGGCAGCAATTGCTGCTGCGGCCCGAGGATCAGGGTGCTGGTGGTGGGGATCGGCGTGCCGATATTGTTCGAATTGGAGGCGATATCGGCGGCCGTGATGCGCTTGAACGTCACGTGCACGCACGTCTCGGTGATGCCGTACATGTTGATCAGGGCGACGTGCGGGTAGCGGGCGGCAAAATCCTGCAGGTTGACGGGATCCAGTCCCTCGCCGCCGAAGATCACGTAGCGCAGGGCGGGCAGCATCAGGCCGGGCTGACGCTTGGCTTCGGCGATCAGGTTATAGAAGGCAGTCGGCGTCTGGTTCAGCACCGTCACGCCTTCGGCCGCCAGCAGGGCCAGCACGGCGGCAGGGTCGCGCCGCACTTCTTCCGGCACGATGGCCACGCGGCCGCCGTGCAGCAGCGCGCCATAGATCTCCCACACGGAGAAATCGAAGGCGCAGGAATGGAACAGGCTCCAGACATCGGCGGCGCCGAAATTGAATTGCAGGCGGTCGTTGACCAGCAGGCGCACCACGTTGCGGTGCTCGAGCATGGTGCCCTTCGGCATGCCGGTCGAACCCGAGGTATAGATCACGTAGGCGAGGCTCGACGCGCCGGCCAGCGGCGCAGGGTTCTCTTCCGGGAAGGCCTGCGCGGCAGCCACCGCCAGGACCGGCAATCCGGCCGGGAACAGCGCCGGACTGACGTCGTCGCCGGCGATCACGCACACGGCGCGGCAATCGTCCATGACATAGGCGATGCGTTCGGCGGGATAGGCCGGGTCGACGGGCACATAGGCGCCGCCCGCCTTCAGCACGGCCAGCATCGCCACCAGCAGGTCCGCCGAGCGGCCCAGGCACAGCGCCACCATGGCGTCGGCGCCCACGCCCATCGCGCGCAGCTGGTGCGCCAGACGGTTGGCGCGGCGGTTCAGGTCGCCGTAGCTGAGGCGGGTCTCGCCGCAGCTGACGGCGATGCTGTCCGGCGTGCGCTCCACCTGAGCCTCGATCAGCTGGTGGATGGTGGCCTCGCGCGGCCACGCGGCGGCGCTCTGGTTCCACGTCGCCAGCTGCTGCCGCTCTTCGTCCGCGTCCAGCAGGGGCACGCTGTCGATGACGGCGCCGTCGTTGTCCGCCAGCGCCTGCAGCAGCACCTGGTAATGGCGCATCATCTGCCGCATCAGCCAGGCATCGAAGAAGTCGGCGTTGTACACCAGCTTGCCCGCCCACTGGCCGCCGGCGTCATGCAGGTACAGGTGCAGGTCGTTCTTGCCGTAGCCAAGGTTGGTTTCGATGATCGCGGCCGACAGCCCGCCCGCCTGCAGCTGCTGCGGCGCGGCCTCGTCGAACTGGAACAGCACGTCGAACAGGGCCGTGCGGCTCATGTCCTTCTCGGGCTTGAGCGCCAGCACGAGCTGGTCGAACTGCATTTCCTGGCTGTGCAGGCCGTCGCGCAGCTGGCACTCGACCTCCGTCAGCAGCGACGCCAGGGTGGCGCCGGCAGGACAGGCATTGCGCATCACCAGCAGGTTGGCCAGCGGTCCGACCATGTGTTCCAGTCCAGGCGCGTTGCGGCAGGCGACGCTGGTGCCCACCACCAGCTCGTCATGTCCGGCATAGCGGCGCAGCAGGGCATTGAACGCGGCCAGCAGCACGGCAGCATGGCTCACGCCGTGGCGGCGCGCCACGGCCTTCAGCCGCGCCGTCAGGCCGGGCGCCAGCTCGAAGGCATGGCGCGCGGCCGTGAAGGTATGCACGAGCGGACGCGGGCGGTTCAGCGGCAGCTCCATGGCCTGCAGCTGGCCGCGCAGCTGGTAGCGCCAGTAGAACAGCAGCTCGTCGCGGTGCTGCGCGAGGAAATCGCGCTGCCACGCGGCATGGTCGGCGTACTGCAGCGCCAGCGCAGGCAGCTGCGGCGCGCGGCCCTCTTCCTGGGCGGCGCACAATTCCAGCAATTCCTGTCCGATCAGCTGCATCGAACGGCGGTCGGCCACCGCGTGGTGGGCGCAGACGGCCAGCACGCTGCTGCCGTCCGTGCCTTCGACCAGCACGGCGCGCAGCAGGGCGCCGCCGATGAAGTCGAATGGCTGCTGGCTCGCCTCGATGGCGCGCGCATGCACGTCGCCCGCCTCGCAGCGGATATGTTCGAGCCCGATGGACAGTTGCGGATCGAGGCTGGCGACCACCGTCTCGCCGGCCATGCCGATGCGGCTGCGCAGCACGTCATGGCGAGCGACGATGGCGTCGAGCGCCGCTTGCAGCACGTCCGGCGCCGGCGCACGGTGCCAGGCGAGCAGCAGCGGAATATTATGGTAGACGGGGCTGGCGGGATACAGGCTGCCGGCTTCGAAGGTGTCGATGAACCACATGCGATTCTGGTGGGCCGACAAGGCTTGCGGCGACGGGCCGCGCAGCGCGGCCGGCACGTCGGCCATGGCGGCCGGCGTCACGCCGACGTGGCGCAGCGGCTGCAGCGGCGCGCTCTCGAGCGCCTCGACCAGCTGCGCCAGCGCGGCGGCCGTGTAATGCGCCAGCTGCAGCGGCGCGATGCCGCCGACGCACTGTGCCGTCAGGACGAAGTCGTCGCGGGCATCGTCCACGTTCAGGGTGAACGGATAGTTGGTGCGCTCTTCGGCGGTAAGAAAACGCATGCCCTCGCCGGCCGCGACGCTGGCGCCATCGATGCTCGACGGCGCGCTGTGGCGGTAGTTCAGCAAGGCTGTAAACAGCGGCGTATTTGCCGCCACGCCGCTGCAGCGCTGGGCCAGCGCCAGCGATGCCTGCTCATGTTCGAGCAGGCTGCTCAGGCTACCCCAGGTGGCGTCGAGCACCTGGCGCACGCTGCGCCGTCCCAGCTGTACGCGCACCGGCAGGGTATTGACGAACATGCCGACCGGGTTGCCCTGCACCTCGACATCCTGCAGGCGGCCGGACAGCACGGTGCCAAACACCACGTCGTCGCTGCCGGACAGCTGGGCCAGGACCTGGGCCCACGCCACGTGGAACAGCGCGGCGGCCGTGGTGCGGTTGCCGCTGGCGGCGCGGCGCACGCGCGCGCTCAGCGCGGCGCCCAGCAGATGGCGCGCCTCGGCCGCCTGCGAGCCGTCGGCCTGCACGTTGGACAGGCCCAGCGGCATGGTGGGACGGGTCACGTCGCCCAGCTGGCGGCGGAAATACGCCTCGTGCAGCGCCGCCGGCACCGCCCTGGCGCGCGCCACGAAATCGCGGTACGGCAAGGCCGGCGGCAGCTTGCCGCCTTCGCCGCGCAGGATGGCCTGCACTTCGGCCAGCAGGATGTCGAGCGTGATGTGGTCGCAAGCCAGGTGATGGATCAGGATGGCGAGGTAGCAAGCGCCGGAGCGCGGGTCCTGTGCGGCATAGGCCAGCATCAGCGGCGCGGTGCGCAAGTCCAGGCGCACGTGGCGCGGATCGGACAATTGCAGGAACTGCTGTTCGCAATCGCCGTCCGCATCGAGTTCCACGCTACGCGTTTCCATCTGCGCATGGCGCTGCACCACCTGCAGCGGCTGCGCCAATCCTTCCCAGCGCAAGCTGGTACGCAGCATGTCGTGGCGCTCCACCAGCTGCTGCAGCGCGGCCAGGTAGGCATCCAGGCGGGCGCGCGTATCGAGCGCAAACGCGGCGCGCAGCAGATAGGCGTCGCCTTCGCTCTCGAGCAGATGGTGGAACAGGATGCCTTCCTGCGGCGGCGCCAGCGGATACATGTCCTGCACGTTGGCCGCGCCGCCCGGCACGCCGGCGACGATCTGGTCGATGTCGGCCTGGCTCAGCGCCACAAGCGGCAGCATCTGCGGCGTGATCGCCTCGCAGCCGGCGGGAATCGCGTTGGCCGGCACGCCGGCGGAGGCCGGCGCGGCGGAGGCTGCAATCACGGCGGCCAGCGCCTGCAGGCTGTTGGCGCCAAACACCGCGCGCACGTCGCATGCCACGCCGAGCGCCGCCAGCCGTTCGATCATCTCCAGCACCATCAGCGAATGGCCGCCCAGTTCAAAGAAGTGGTCATGGCGGCCCACGCGCTGCAAGCCCAGCAGCTCTTGCCAGACCTGGGCGATGGCGCCTTCCAGCGCGCCCTGCGGCGCTTCGTACTCGCGTGCCACGGCGGCGCCGGCATCGGGCGCCGGCAAGGCCCGGCGGTCCAGCTTGCCATTCGGCATCAGCGGGAAAGCATCCAGCACCACGAAGGCGGCCGGCACCATGTAGGCGGGAACGGCCTGCGCCAGTTGTGCGCGCACGCGTTCCGGCGCCAGCACGGCGCCGGCAGCCGGCACGAGATAGGCCACCAGGCGCTTCGCGCCCGGCACGTCTTCGCGCGCCACGACCAGCGCCTCGCGCACGCCTTCGCATTCCTGCAGCCGCGCGCCCACTTCGCCCAGCTCGATGCGGAAGCCGCGGATCTTGACCTGGAAGTCATTGCGGCCCAGGTAGGCGATATTGCCGTCGGCGAGCCAGCAAGCCAGGTCACCGGTGCGGTACAGGCGAGCGCCAGCGACGAAGGGGTCGGCGAGGAAGCGCTCGGCGTTCAACTGCGGACGCTCCAGGTAGCCACGCGCCACGCCGGCGCCGCCCACGTAGATTTCACCAGCCACGCCGGGCGGCACCGGCTGCATGGCGCCGTCGAGAATGTAGATGCGCGCATTGGCGACGGGACGCCCGATCGGCAGCTGGTCGGGACAATCGGACGCGTACTCATACACGGTGCTGCACACCGTCGCTTCGGTGGGGCCATACGCATTGAAGAAGCGCCGGCCGACGGACCAGTGGCGCGCCAGGGCGGCCGGGCAGGCATCGCCGCCGACGATCAGCGACTGCACCGTCGCCAGGTCGGCATCGGGCGGCAGCGCGGCCAGGGCCGCCGGCGGCAGGAACAAATGGGTCAGGGCGCCACGCTGCACGGCGTCGACCAGCGGCGCGCCAGGCAGCAGCGCTTCGCGCGTGGCCAGGTGCAGGCTGGCGCCGGCGCTGAGGGTCAGGGCAATCTCCCAGATGCAGGCATCGAAGCTGCACGAGGCAAATTGCAGCACGCGGCTGGCCGGCGTGATGCCGAACAGCGCCACCTGGTCATGCACGAGGTTCCACAGGCCCGCATGGTGATTCATGACGCCCTTGGGCTGGCCGGTCGAACCGGAGGTATAGATCACGTAGGCCAGGTGCCGCGCGTCGAGGCCCAGCTGCGCCGGATCGGGATTGCCATCGGGCGCGCTGCCGTCCTGCGCATCGAGCATCAGGGTCGGCAAGGCAGTTGGCGGCAAGGCGGCGGACGCCAGCGCCGTGCTCACCAGCGCGCGCGCGCCGCAATCGACCAGCATGTAGGCGAGCCGCTCGGCAGGATAGTCCGGGTCGAGCGGCACGAAGGCGGCGCCCGCCTTCATGATGCCCAGCATGCCGGCCACCATGTCCATGCCGCGCTCGACGCACAGGGCGATCCTGTCGTCAGGCTGCACGCCCATCTGGATCAAACGGTGCGCCAGCTGGTTGGCCTGGCCATTCAATTGCGCGTAGCTGAGCGTACGCCCGTCCATCGCGAGCGCGATGGCGTCGGGCTTGCTGGCGGCGTGGGCTTCGAACAATTGCTGGATGGGGCGGGCGGCGGGGAAATCGCGCGCGCCGCCGGCAAAGGTGCCCAGCAACTGCTGGCGTTGTGCCGCGGACAGGGGCGACAGCGCGGCATGCGCCTGCTGATCGTCGGCAGCCATCTGCGCCAGCAGCGACTCCAGGTAGCCGGCCCAGCGCTCGACGCTGGCACGCGCCAGCACGTCCGCATCGAACTTCAGTTCGCAGCGGATGCCCTGTTCCAGTTCGAGCACTTCCAGCACCAGCGGGAAGTGCGCGTGGCCGCCGCTTTGCAGCAGCGGGAAGGACTGCAGGCGCACGCCGCCCCACTCGGCAACCGCGTCGGCGCCGCTCCACAAGGCCAGCAAGTCGCTGGCGTGGCGCGCTTTCTGGAAGACGAAAGCCGTCTGGAAAATCGGATGCTCGTGGTTTTCGCGCGCCGGCTGCAGGCGTTCGACCAGGTCGGCAAACGGCAAGTCCTGCTGCGCCATGGCGCGCAGGGTGGCGCCGCGCACGCTGCGCAGCAGCTGGGCCACGCTCTGCTCCGCCTCATGCGCGATGCGCACGGCGACCGGATTGACGAAGTCGCCCACGACCTGGTCGAACTGCTGGCTGGTGCGGCCTGGCATCGGCGTGCCGATCACGACATCGTCCTGGCCCGTCAAGGTGCGCAGCAGCAGGCCGTAAGCCGCCAGCATGGTGGTAAACAAGGTCGAGGCATTCCGGCGCGCCAGCGCATGCAGCTCGGCGGCGAACTGTGCCGGCAGCGAAAAGCCGACGCTGTCGCGGCGCCCGCTGACGCGGCCCGAACGGGGGACATCGCTGCGCAACTGCAGCACCGGCAGCTCGCCCCCCAGGTTCCGCTCCCAGTACTGGCGCTGCGCTTCGGCAGCCGGGCTGTCCAGCCAGGCACGCTGTTGCGCGACATAGGCGGCGTAATCGGCCTCCGGCGGCAAGGCAGGCAAGTCCTGGCCCCGCATCAGCTGGCCCAGTTCGTCCAGCAACTGCCAGTAAGACCAGCCATCGCAGGCGATATGGTCGAACACCAGCAGCAGCACGCCATCCTGCGCGCCCTGCGCGTACCAGTGCGCACGCATCAGCGGCGGCGCCGCCAGGTCGAAGGCGATGCCGCAATCGGCCTGCACCTGCCGCGCCAGATCGGCGTCTGCGCTGCCCCGGACATCACGGCAGATCAGCTGCACCGGCGCGCTGCCGGCGATGCTTTGCTGCGGCGTGCCGGCCGACTGGCGGAAGCGGCTGCGCAACATCGGATGGCGCGCGGCCAGCGTCTGCAACGACGCGTCGAGCACATCCAGGTCCAGCGCGCCCTGCACGCGCGCCGCAAAGCCATTGTTGTGCGTGCCCTGGGTGGCCGGGTCCAGCTGGTACAGGAACCAGCGGCTGCTTTGCGCGGCGGACAGGGGGAACCACGATTGGGTCAGGTCGAGCGCGCTCATACGGCACCTGCCGTCTGCGCGGCGCGCGCTTGCAGGTGCTGCGCCAGCTGGTGCACCGATGGGTAATCGAACAGCGTCTCGAGCTCGAGCTCGATGCCGGTGCGGTCATGGATGGCGCGCGCCAGGCGCAGGGCGACGAAGGAATCGACGCCTTGCTGGTCCAGGGTGGTGGTGAGGGAAATGGCGCCGCGTTCGGCATTGGTCAGGTCCGCCAGGAGGTCGACCAGGCATTGTTCAAACAGGTTCATAGAGTTCTCTTCGCAAAAGTCAGGCAATGGCTATCGCGCCGCAGGCGGCGCATGGAATGGTGGAAATCAGGGAGCTTCGGCACGCGCCAGCGCGCCATCGAGATAATCGAGCCGGCACTGGTTGCGCCGGACCTTGCCGCTCGAAGTCCGGGGCAGCGCGCCCGGCTTGATGAACAGCACCTCGTCGAGCGTCAGGCCCAGGTTCGCCGTCACGGCGGAGCGCACGCTGGCGGCAACCTCCGGCCACTCGGCATGGCGGCGCAGCCACTCGCGCTTCAGTTCGAACACCAGCACGGTGCGCTGCTTGTCGCCATCGACGATGCTGAAGGCGCCGCCGCCGGATTCGCGCAAGGCGATGTGATTGCGTTCGGCTTCGTTCTCGATGTCTTGCGGCAGGTATTTTTTGCCATAGTGGATGATCAAGTCCTTCAGGCGGCCGCTGACGAAGAGCTGGCCGTTGCTGACATAGCCCAGGTCGCCGGTGCGCAGGTAGCGCTGCGTGCCCTCGCCCGCGATGGTGGCGTGGAAATACTGTTCGCTCAGTTCGGCGCGCCGCCAGTAGCCCAGCGCGACGCTCGATCCCTGCACCCAGATCTCGCCCACCAGGCCATCGGCCAGGCGCTGGCGGCTATCGGGGTCGACGATGGCGATGTGCGTGTCGTGGCGCGGATGGCCGCAGCCCACGATGGCGCTCTCGTCGCGCTGCTGCACTTCCAGCCCGGCGCCGCGTTGCGCTCCCGTGATGAACAGGGTGGACTCGGCCATGCCGTAGCAGGCATAGAAGGCCTCGGGGCGGAAGCCCACGGAGGCGAACCTGCGGATGAAGGCGTCGATGGCCTCGGGACGGATCGGCTCGGCGCCGCAGAATGCCACGGACCAGGCCGACAAATCCAGGCCGGCCATATCTTCGTCGCGGATGCTTTGCGCGGCTAGCTGGTACATGAAATTGGGGCCGCCGCTGGTCGTCATGCCAAAACGCGAAATGATCTGCAGCCAGCGCTCCGGATACTGGACGAATTCGGCCGGCAGCATGCAGCTGGCGCTGCAACCGGTGTACATCGATTGCAGGATGCCGCCGATCAAGCCCATATCGTGGAACAGGGGCAGCGCCGTAAACACGCTGGAGCCGGCATCGAGCTGCATGCCCTGGCCGATGGCCAGGCAGTTGTTGACCAGATTGCCATGGCTGACCATCACGCCCTTGGGGTCGCCCGTCGAGCCGGACGTGTATTGCAGGAAAGCCAGGTCATTGCAGGACAGCGCAGGCAATGTCCAGCTGGCGGCCATGGTAGCCAAGTCGTCACGCGCGGACCAGGTGCGCATGTCGATGCAGTCGCTGACCGCCTGGGCATCGTGGAAATGCGCCGGCGTCACTTCGTCGCTGTCGCAGATCAGGGCGCGGAAGGCGGCGTCGCGTGACAACACCTGCAGCCGCTCGAGCAAGGCATGGCGGCGCGGCAAGGCCGTCGGTACGGCGACGGCGCCCGCCATCAGGCAGGCGAAGAAGGCGATCACAAAATGCCGCTGCGACTTGCAGGTCAGCAGCACGCGCTCGCCGGCCAGTCCCCGCGATTGCAGCAGGGCCGCCAATGCCGCGGACTCTTCCCACACGCGCTGGAATGTCAGGACATCGGGGACCAGGCTGGCGCCCTGGAAGAAGCGGTATGCCGTGCCGTCGGGCGAGGACTGCGCACGCTGCAGCAGGATTTCCGGAAAGGTTTTCATGGCGGCCTATCCCGCGATGCGCAGATTGGACAGCGCGCCGGCAGCGGGCCGGAGACGGTCGGGGGAAATGGCTGGTCTGGCGAAATGCATAGTCGTCACTCACACGAAAAAGGGGTCGGAATGTGTGATGTGGCAGACAGGAAAACCGTAAAAAGCCGTCCATCGCAGGCGAATCAACATCGTTCACCTTGCTTCTCCACACCATGCACAGCGGTGTTTATAGGAGCCCATTAAACGTGAATGCGCAGGCGGAGATAACTGTCAGATTTGACAGTGAAGGTCAGGAAAGGGAAAAATGAGGAGGAAAAACGCGGGCCGACAACGTGGCGCGCCGCAGTGGGCAGAGAGGAAAAACGGCAGACAGGGGCTGGACGCGGAAGGCGCCCGCCGAGGCGAAAAAAAAATTACAGCAGGCGCAACATCGCGGCCTTGACGACGCCCGCGGTTTTATTGACGACGCCCAGTTTGACGAGGGAATTGGTGATGTGGAAGTTGACGGTACGCTCGGAAATATCCATGATCTGGGCCACCTCGCCCGACGTCTTGCCATCCGCCGTCCAGCGCAGCACTTCCACTTCGCGCGCCGTCAGCGTGATGGCCGGTTCGGCATCGCGCTTCATGCTGGCCAGCCGTACCCCGCCCTCGTGAACCGCCTGGGCCAGCCAAGACAGCTGTACGGAATTTTCCCGCAACTCCGTCAGCGTAATCTCCTCTTGCGAGCGCGCCAGCGTCAGCATGCCGACATTGCTTTTGGCATCAAACGACGATTGCGCCCAGCCATGCTTCAAGCCATGCCCGCTGGCATCGGTCCAGAAGTCGGGACAGCTGGCGAACAATTGCGGCGACCACACGACGGGAATGGCGGACTGGATACCGTGGGCAACGGTGGGATCGACCGCCAGGTAGTTCTCGCTCGCGTAGCGCTGTTGCCATTCGGTGGAATAATTGCTTAAAAGTAACATCTTGGGATTGGAGACGGGCAACGGCATGCGCAAGCCATAGGCGCAGTACTCGAAGCCCAGGTCGCGCGCCGCCTTCGCGATGGCGGCGAAAAACGTCTCTTCCGTGGTGGCATTCGTTAACGCTTCGCTTTGCTCTTCTCGCCAGACAATTTCACGTTTCACAGAATCATCCTCACACTGGAATGCCGGGCAATATGGCCGGCAAAAAAAGCAACTGTCAGATCTTACAGTGTCCCAAACACCATTTTTGCCTCAGGATAGGCTGCACCCTTGTTTCTTTCTATCCTGACAAATGAAAAAATGGGGTCAAGCCGGGCATGACAGTCATCGCATTTACAAGGGCTCCTTTTGAGAACCCAGCAAAATATTCTTGCTGGCCAAATTTTGGCGATGCGGCATGGACATCAGCAAATCCATTGCCGAATAGCAGCAAACCTCGAATATAAGCATCTCTTTTTATCATTGCAAGAAAAATATTGATTATTTGATATAGGTGGTGGCGATACAGCACCAGCCGTGCTGAAAATGGGGGGAGCTGTAAAAGATGACAGTTATGCGGGTTCGTTGAAAAAGGTTTAATGGCAACCATTGGGAATCTTGATGTACCACCACTTGGAGCGCGCAGATGAACGTAATCACAGGCAAAACCGGAGCACTTCCCGAAGAACTTCTGACCAGTCTCGCGCACTATCGCCACAAGGTGTTCGTGGAAACACTCGGGTGGGATTTGAAAACCAAGAATGGCGAGGAACTCGATCAATTCGACCGCCCCGATACCCTGTATGTGGTGGCAAAGGATGAGCAAGGGCAAATCAATGGCTGCGCCCGGCTTTTGCCGACAAGCCAGCCCTATCTGCTCGGTGAAGTCTTTCCCGAACTGATGCAAGGACAGCCCATTCCCTGTTCATCCGATATCTGGGAACTTTCCCGTTTCGCCTCGGTGGATTTCAATGGCGGCAAGACGTCCGCCCTGGCGCAGTTTTCCTCGGGCGTGGCGGCGCAACTGCTGCGCGAATCGATCGCCATTGCCAAGGCACATGGCGCGAAGCGTCTGATCACGGTCTCGCCGATCGGCATCGAGCGCCTGTTGCGCCATACGGGCGTCCATGCCCACCGCGCGGGTCCGCCGATGATCATCGGTGGCCATCCGATTTTTGCATGCTGGATTGAAATCGACTAAGCAATATCCCGCCATCGCCCGTGTTGACGGCGCAGGCAAGGACGGGACTCGCCCACCAATGACCTCGCGGTCTGATATTCGGAGGTTCCATGGACAAAAACAGATTGCTCGTGTCGGAGTCTGGCTATATACACCTTTCCTTCGCGGAGCTGCAGGATATCAGCCTGATCCACCTGATTTCCGGTCTCGACGAAGACATGGCCGGCATGCCGGCAGAAGGCGCGATCCCCACCGCCATCACCGGCTATACGGAGTGGATTGCCGATGGCAACCAGGGGGTCTCGATTGGCTGGGACTGGCAAATGCAGGGTGATAGCCGCCATGTCCAGCTGACGCGCGTAGGCGACGCCAGCAGCAACGTCATGCTGCAAAGCGAAGCGCGCATGGATCTGGGAACGGCCAAGACGGCGCTGCTGCTTGAAGTGCTCATCGATGGCCTCAACTGGCAACCGACCACCTTGAATTATGTGAACGAACGTTACAGTAATTAAAAAAAGAAACCGATGAATTTAACAAATATATTAACAAAAAACATGAATAGCGACGGCAGGGCCTTATACTATGAGACTTGCTGGTAGCGCCCCCGAAAATCCGTCCTTAGTGCGCGATTGCGCATCACTTGTTTATCCCTGTTCTGTTTCACATCCATGCTAACGATCTCTCCGGACGGTTATATCCGTCTTTCGCTTACCCAGCTTGGCGCCGTCAAGCTGATTCACCTGACATCGGGTCTGGATGAAGATATGCCGGCGTGTACCGCCGAATCGGCGGCGGCCACCGTCATCACTGGTTATACGGAATGGGTCAGCGATACGACTCCTGCCATTTCAATCGGCTGGGACTGGATCATGAAGGTAACGGATGGCGCCGTGCGCCTGACACGCCTGGGTGAACCACGCAGCAATTGCATGCTGAAAAACGAAAATGACGATGACCTGG
The DNA here is from genome assembly GCF_030397695.1 of Janthinobacterium sp. SUN118. Taxonomy (NCBI): domain Bacteria; kingdom Pseudomonadati; phylum Pseudomonadota; class Betaproteobacteria; order Burkholderiales; family Oxalobacteraceae; genus Janthinobacterium; species Janthinobacterium sp. SUN118. Next base: position 397,408 of record NZ_JAPUBV010000005.1, read on the forward strand.
GACCGGCACGCAGCAACGCCGCCCTGGCCGGCTTTGTCGATACCCTGGCCTGGCAAGGCGAAGCCGAACACCATATCGCCTCGCGTTATCACCACTAGCGCCTGTTAGTATCCTGAAAATACAAAGGCACCGCATGGCGGTGCCTTTTTTACGCCTGTCGATCCCCAACTGGGCGCGATAACGCCAGCTAACGCCAGCGCATCGCCCACCCAGCCGTGAAAACCGCATCCGGGATGCCCCCCAAGATGAGCCAATTCTGCCGCCATTCCGGCTTTTTCATCATGGGTTCAGGCCAGCAAACATAAAAACAAAAGCGTCAGACGAAAAAAAACCCCGCCATTGCTGGCGGGGTTTTTCTCTACTGCGTATAACAAGCCTGACGATAACCTACTTTCACACTGGTTGCAGCACTATCATCGGCGCAAAGTTGTTTCACGGTCCTGTTCGGGATGGGAAGGG
>NZ_JAPUBV010000006.1:0-273213 GCF_030397695.1 Janthinobacterium sp. SUN118
TGCCTGATGACCATAGCAAGTTGGTCCCACCCCTTCCCATCCCGAACAGGACCGTGAAACAACTTTGCGCCGATGATAGTGCTGCAACCAGTGTGAAAGTAGGTTATCGTCAGGCTTGTTATATAAAAAAACCCCGCAGATGCGGGGTTTTTTTTCGTCTGCAGCGGTCATCGGACTAGATGCCCCAGGTGATGCTTTCACCTTCCGCCTTGGCCGAGCGCAGCATTTCCATCAACGGATAGGCGCGCTGCGAAAAATGGACTTTTTGCGCACGCGCATGGGCGCCCGTTTCGCCATCTTCCAGCGTCTCTGGCGTATGCGCATCGTGCTCGATGTCGTTTTCCGGATGCAGTTTGCTTTCCGCGACTTCTTTTTCCAGCAGGGCCAGGGCATCTCCCGCTTCGGCAGGCGTGATCACGCCGCGCGTGGGGTTCTTGTGCAGGATGTCGAGGATACGCTGCGCATGTTCCTGGTACATCAGCACTTCAGGGGAGGATTTGGATTTGAATGAGATCAACATAAGCGCTTTCTGGAACTTGTTGTTAGTGTCGAAACAATATCACGACTTGAAACTTTACACAGGCCGTCCGTTTGCCCGGTTGGCACGATTGCAAACCGGATACTCCCATCTGTTGGACAGCGCACCTATTTACAAGAGCCCAGTTCTCGTGCGGACCGCCATTTAAGCAAGCGTTAAGTCTCAATCGAGCTTCACGGCGTCCATGAAGGTATCGATGGTGTCACGCGATAGCTTGCTTTCTTCGCCGAGGATGATGACCTGGAAGATGCGTTTGTCCTGCGCCACGAAACGCCCGACCAGCAAGACCGGCTTGCCTTGCTGCGTACCGGCCGCCTCGATGCTCAGCGAACTGCGCTGGCGTGTGCCGGCCGGCGAGCTGCTGGCCGCCGATGCCGATTTTTCGCTGCGCACGGTGCCATTGATATTTTTCAATAATGCGGTCCGCATGGCGGGCAAGGCCGCCTGCGCCTGCTCCGCAGTGTCGAGTATGGCGCTGCCGATGGCGAAGGTGCTGCCATCGACTTCGCTGGCGGTCATGGTCAGGCTGAATTTCTTGCCGTCGAGATCCACTTCGCGCGTCAGTACGGCCGGCTTGCCAGGAAACAAGGCCGTGAACTGGGCGTCGGGGCTGCGATAATCGCGCCAGTCGAATTTCGGACTGCAGGCGGCCAGGACGCTGGCAGCGGCAAGCGTCGCCAGAAATAGGGCAAGTGATGTTTTTTTCATCAGCAGATGGTAGCAGCGCCGCCCATCATGTGCAATCGCGCACGTACGGGCGGATTGGGCCACCTTATCTGCCCACCTTATATTTCACGCAGCACGCGCCGGTACTGGATCGCTTCGGCCACATGTGCTTGTCCGATGGCTGGACTGCCTGCCAGGTCGGCGATGCTGCGGGCCACGCGCAGCACCCGGTGATAAGTGCGTGCCGACCAGTGCAGGTGCAACATGGCGCTGTGCAGCAGCCGCTCGCCATGTTGTTCCAGTTGGCAATGCTGTTCGATTTCCACGTTGTTCAGCCGCTGGTTCGATTTGCCCTGGCGCGCCAATTGCAGGGCAGACGCCGCCGCCACGCGCGTGGCGATTTGTTGCGTGCCTTCGCCAGCACCGGCTAGCCTGCCCAGCGACGCCGGCGGCATGGCCGCCACTTCAATCTGCAAGTCGATACGGTCGAGCAGCGGTCCGGACAAGCGGCTGTGGTAGCGCAGCACGGCGTCCGGCGTGCACCGGCAGCGGCCGGATGCGTGGCCCAGATAGCCGCAGGGACACGGGTTCATGGCGGCGATCAGCTGGAAGCGGGCGGGAAAATCGGCTTGGCGGGCCGCGCGCGAAATGGTGATGACGCCCGATTCCATGGGCTGGCGCAGCACGTCGAGCACTTTGCGGTCGAATTCGGCAATTTCATCGAGGAAGAGCACGCCGCAGTGCGCCAGCGAAATTTCGCCGGGCCGCGGAACATTGCCTCCGCCCACCAAGGCCACGCCGGAAGCCGTCTGATGGGGCGCGCGGTAGGGGCGCCGTTTCCAGTGTTCCACTTTAAAATTGCCGCCCAGCGAATGCACGGCGGCCGATTCCAGCGCCTCTTCGTCGCTCATCGGTGGCAGCACGCCGGGAAAACGGCTGGCCAGCATGGTCTTGCCTGCACCAGGCGGACCCACCATCAGGACGTTGTGGCCGCCAGCGGCAGCCACTTCCAGCGCGCGCCGCGCTTGCTGTTGTCCCTGCACATCGGCAAAGTCAGGATACAGGAAAGCGGGTGCAGCCGGCATGGGCTGGTGGCGCTGCAGGGGCGTATGGCTGGCGTGCGCGGCAAAATGCGCGCATACCTCGAGCAGGGTGTGGGCTGGGTAGATGCCGGCATCGCGGACGAGCGCCGCCTCGTCCGCGTTCGCGTGCGGCAAGATGAAGGCGCGCGGCACGCCGGTCTTGTCGCGTTGCATGGCAAACGTCATGGCCAGCGCGCCCCGGATGGGACGTAGCTGTCCTGACAGCGACAGTTCGCCAGCGAATTCATAGTGGTGTAATTGGTCGCCCGGCAATTGGCCGGAGGCGGCCAGAATGCCCAATGCGATGGGCAGGTCGAAACGGCCCGATTCCTTGGGCAGATCCGCCGGGGCCAGGTTGGCCGTGATGCGCCGCGCCGGCATGTCAAAACCACAGTTTTGCAGCGCGGCACGTACGCGGTCGCGCGATTCCTTCACTTCCGTATCCGGCAAGCCGACGATCGTAAAGGACGGCAAGCCATTGGCAAGATGGACTTCGACGCTTACCTCGGGCGCTTCCATGCCGGCCAGGGCACGGCTTTTCAGGACTGCCAGACTCATCAGATCCCCCTGTAGCGCGGGCGCGGGCAGGATCAGTCTAGTCCTTGAAACGGCGTGCGGCTTGCGCTATGCCAGCAAGAACGCCGATTACGGCGCCCTGCGTGCGGCGATTTACGCTTTTGGATCGTTCAGGCGCGTTTCCAGTTCGATCAGGCGCAATTCCAGTGCATCGAGCTTGGCGCGGGTCTTGGCCAGGACCTGGGCCTGGATATCGAATTCCTCGCGCGTGACGAGATCCAGGCGGGCGAAGCCCTGGGTCATCATCGATTTCACGTTCTTCTCGATATCCTTGGCCGGCGAGTTTTCGATGGCTTGATGGATCTTGCCTTGCAAGTCGTTAAAGAAGGTATTCATGTCCATGGTCAGTCCTTTTATGGTGCGGCCTGTGCATCGCACCATTGCGGTGCACAGCGGCGTTAATCTGGTGCGAAACTGGGCAAATTCACAATGCTTTAGCCGCCCCTTCCCGCATGCCCAGGGGCTTGCAGGGTATGTATGGACGGAAACGCACCTGTCAAGGTGGCAATGGAGCTGGCACGTATTCTGCTAAAGCATAGATGAACGCTTTGTGATCTCCAGCCAAGATTTTAAACCTCAACCGCTTTAAAAGTTCAATAAAAGGGAATCGCCATGAAGAATCTGTCCAAGAACATGACTTTAGCAGCAGCGTTGACACTGGCCATGACCGCCTTGTGCGGCAGCGCGATGGCGCAGGAAGCGGCAGCGGCGCCCGCCGCCGAAGCCGTGCCCGACAACGTGGTCAGCTACAACGTGGCGCTGACCAGCGATTACCGTTACCGTGGTCTGTCGCAAAGCCGCCTGAAGCCGGCCGTCAGCGGCGGCGCCGACTATACGCACAATCCGACCGGCCTGTACGTGGGCACCTGGTTGTCGAGCATCAAATGGATCAAGGATGGCGGCGGCGATACGGATCTGGAATGGGATATCTACGGCGGCAAGCGCGGCGAACTCAGCAAGGATTTCACGTATGACGTGGGCGGCCTGTATTACTTCTATCCGTCGAACGGCCTGAGCACGAATGCGAATACCTTCGAACTGTACGGCCAGCTCGGTTATGGTCCGCTATATATCAAGTACTCGCATTCGACGACGAATCTGTTCGGCGTGGCCGACAGCAAGAACAGCGGTTACCTGGACCTGGGCGCCAACGTGGAAGTGCATGATGGCTACATGCTGAACCTGCATGTGGGCCGGCAAAAGGTCGAGCACAACAATTCCCTCAGCTATAGCGATTACAAGATCGGCGTGACCAAGGACTTCGGCATGGCGACCGTGTCGCTGGCTGCCGTGAAAGCCAACATCGCTTCGCTGGCGCCCAATGGCAAGAATCTGGCGAAAACGGGCCTCGTATTGACTGTTTCCAAAACCTTTTAAGCGAGACTGCCATGAAAATGATTACTGCAATCATTAAACCGTTCAAACTGGACGAAGTGCGCGAAGCCTTGTCGGCTATCAATGTGCAAGGGATTACCGTCACCGAAGTGAAGGGGTTTGGCCGTCAGAAAGGCCATACGGAACTGTACCGTGGCGCCGAGTATGTGGTTGATTTCCTGCCAAAAACCAAAATCGAAGCGGCGGTCGACGACGCCATTGTCGACCAGGCCATCGAAGCCATCGAGGGCGCCGCGCGCACCGGTAAAATCGGCGATGGCAAGATTTTTGTGTACAACCTGGAACAGGTTATCCGCATCCGTACCGGTGAAACCGGCAACGAAGCGCTCTAAGGGGAATATTGATGCGTAAAAATATAACAACATTGTTAGCTGGGTTAGCCTGTCTGTGTGCGTTTGGGGTTGCCGCGCCCAGCTTTGCCGATGCCCCGGCCAAGCCGGAAGCCGTGACGGCCGCTGTCGCCACGCCTGCCGTGACGCCGGCGCCCGATGCCGCCGTGCCGGCTGCCGCGCCAGCCGCCGCCGCTCCTGCCCCAGCGGCTGCCGCGCCGGCGCCCGTCGCCAACAAGGGCGACACCAGTTTCATGATGATCTGCACCGTGCTGGTGATCCTGATGACGATCCCAGGTCTGGCCCTGTTCTACGGCGGCCTGGTGCGCTCGAAGAATATGCTGTCGGTGCTGATGCAAGTGTTCATGGTGTTTTCCCTGGTGGTGGTGCTGTGGTGCATTTATGGCTACTCTGTCGCCTTCACGGAGAAAACCGCCTTCTTCGGCGGCTTCGACCGTCTCTTCCTGAATGGCATCTGGGATCCGGCCAAGGGCACGTTTGCCGCCGCCGCCACCTTCAGCAAGGGCGTCGTCATTCCCGAGTTCGTGTTTGTCGCCTTCCAGGGCACGTTTGCCGCGATTACCTGCTCGCTGATCGTCGGTGCCTTTGCCGAACGCGCCAAGTTTTCCGCCGTGCTGGCATTCGTCGTACTGTGGTTCACGTTTGCCTACCTGCCAGCCGCGCACATGGTCTGGTTCTGGACCGGCCCTGACCTGATCACCGATGCGGCGACGGCAGCCACCGAAGCGGCCAAGGCTGGCTGGATCTGGCAAAAAGGCGCGCTGGACTTCGCCGGCGGCACCGTGGTGCACATCAATGCCGCTATCGCCGGCCTGGTGGGCGCCATCATGATCGGCAAGCGCGTCGGCTACGGCCGTGAATCGATGGCGCCGCATTCGCTGACGATGACCATGATCGGCGCGTCCCTGCTGTGGGTGGGCTGGTTCGGTTTCAATGCCGGTTCCTCGATGGAAGCGGGCGACGTGGCGGCTCTGGCCTTCGTCAATACCATGCTGGCCACGGCTGCCGCCACCCTGTCGTGGGTGTTTGGCGAGTGGATTACCAAGGGCAAGCCTTCCATGCTCGGCGGCGCGTCCGGCGCCGTTGCCGGCCTGGTGGCCATCACCCCGGCGGCCGGCTTCGTCGGCCCGATGGGCGGCCTGGTCATCGGCTTGCTCGCCGGTATCGTCTGCCTGTGGGGCGTGAATGGCTTGAAACGCCTGATCGGCGCCGACGATTCGCTCGACGTGTTCGGCGTCCATGGCGTGGGCGGCATCCTCGGTGCCTTGCTGACGGGCGTGTTTGCGGCGCCGCAACTGGGCGGCCAGGGCATTTTCGACTATGTCACCAACAAGATGTCGGCCGACCCGTATTCGATCGGCCACCAGGTGTGGGTACAGGCGCAGGCTGTCGGCACGACCATCATCTGGTCGGCCGTCGTGTCCGTCATCGCCTATAAACTGGTCGACATCGTCATCGGCCTGCGCGTACCGGAAGAGGAAGAGCGCGAAGGCCTCGATATCACCAGCCACGGCGAACAGGCCTACCACGGGTAACGCCAGACCAAACCTGCTGCGCGTCGCGATTTGCGGCCTGCGATGCTCACTGTGCATGCGCACAGCTCCGCTTCTCAGCCGCAACTCGCCTCCGCTCGCTACGGTTTTGTCGGACGGTGTGATTGTTGATTTTCTGGCACTGCGGCGCCCCGGCGCAGCATGCCAGCGTTGTTTTGCTTGAAAAGGCGCCTCATCGAGGCGCCTTTTTTTCGTTATGGGAATGGAAAAGGTCTTTAAAACAAGGCTTTTGCCCCGATTTGGGGTACTTACACGGTAATATAGTCGGCAGTTCTGTGTGCTTTTCGATTACTGCACATAATTTAAGGATGTAACTATGGTTCCCCACCTCGTCACGGCCCTGACCGGACCGCTGCTCGACCTCGAAAAAAAGATTCTGGCCGCGACGCCGGCCATTGAGCGCTGGTTCCGCATGGAGTGGCAAGAGCACACGCCGCCTTTCTATTGCTCGGTTGACTTGCGCAACGCCGGCTACAAGCTGGCCCCCGTCGATACCAATCTCTTCCCTGGCGGTTTCCATAACCTGGCCACGGAAATGCTGCCCCTGTCCGTGCAAGCGGCCATGGCCGCCATCGACAAGTATTGCCCGGATGCCCGCAACCTGCTGATCGTGCCGGAGTTGCACAACACCACGCCGCAGTATCTGCAGAACGTGGCGCGCCTGATGCAGATCTTCCGCCAGACGGGGCTGCACGTGCGCTTCGGCTCCTGGTCGCCCGAAATCACGCAGCCGACACCATTGGCGTTGCCCGATGGAAATATGCTGGTCATCGAGCCCCTCGTGCGCCTGAACAATGGCCGTCGCCTGGGCTTGAAGGATTTCGATCCATGCACGATTTTGCTGAATAACGACTTGTCGGATGGCATTCCCGATATCTTGCAAAATATTCATGAGCAAAGCCTGCTGCCGCCTTTGCACGCGGGCTGGGCCTTGCGCCGCAAGAGCAACCACTACACGGCCTACGATGAAGTGGTGAAAAAATTCGGCAAGATGATCGATGTCGACCCGTGGATGCTCAACCCGTTCCACGCCAAGTGCAGCGACGTCAACTTCCAGGAAGGCGAGGGCGAAGACGCCCTGGCCGCCAGCGTCGACGTGCTGCTGGCGAAGATCCGCAAGAAATACAAGGAATACGGCATCAAGGAAAAGCCCTTCGTCATCGTCAAGCCCGATGCGGGCACGTATGGCACGGGCATCATGACGGTGCGCGACGCCAGCGAAGTGCGCGACCTGTCGCGCAAGCAGCGCGACAAGATGTCCATCGTCAAGGATGGCAAAGTCGTCACCGACGTCATCATCCAGGAAGGCGTGCCGACCTTTGAAAGCATCAAGGATGCCGTGGCCGAGCCCGTCGTCTACATGATCGACCGCTACGTGGTCGGTGGTTTCTACCGCGTGCACGCGGAAAAGGGCGTGGACCAGAACCTGAACGCGCCCGGCTCGCAGTACGTGCCGCTGGCATTTGCCCAGCAGCATGCCGTGCCGGACTTGAAGGCCAAGCCGGGCACGGCCGCGCCGAACCGTTTCTATGTGTATGGCGTGGTGGCGCGCCTGGCCTTGCTGGCCGCGTCGCTGGAAATGGAGCGCACGGATCCGAATCCCGAGGTGTATTGAGCTGGCGCGGGCGCTTGCCGGGCGCGGCGGCTCCCCTCGGGGAACCCCGCCTGGCGATCTCGGCTAGAATCAAGCATTCCTTACCCAAGCACCCCGATTGGACCGTACCATGAAAATCGCATTCCTCGCCGACCCGCTGGCTGGCTTCAAGACTTACAAAGACTCCACCTTCGCCATGATGCGCGAGGCGGCCAGGCGCGGCCATGCCGTCTACGCGTTCGAGCAGAAGGACATGGCGCTGGAAGAGGGCATCGTCACGGCGCGGGTCACGCAGATCGAGCTGACGGGCGACGAACACGACTGGTACAAGGCCGTCTCCACCGAAGAAGTGCGCCTGTCGACCCTGGACGCCATCATCGAGCGCAAGGATCCGCCGTTCGACATGGAATACGTGTATGGCACGTATCTGCTGGAGCTGGCGGAAAAGCAGGGTGCCTTCGTCTTCAACAAGCCATCGGCCATCCGCGACAACAATGAAAAGCTGGCCATCGCGCAGTTTTCCGAATTCACCTCGCCGACGCTGGTCACGTCCAGCGAAGCGCGCCTGCGCGCCTTCCACGCCAAGCACCAGGACGTCATCTTCAAGCCGCTCGACGGCATGGGCGGCACGGGCATCTTCCGCGTCAAGGCCGATGGCCTGAACCTGGGCGCCATCATCGAGACGCTGACGGACAACGGCGCGCAAACCATCATGGCGCAGCGCTTCATCGCCGACATCGTCAAGGGCGACAAGCGCATCCTCGTCATCGGCGGCAAGCCGGTGCCGTTTTCGCTGGCGCGCATTCCGCAGGCCGGCGAAGTGCGCGGCAACCTGGCGGCCGGCGGCACGGGCGTGGCGCAGCCATTGACGGCGCGCGACCTGGAAATCGCTGAAAAGCTTGGCCCCATCCTGGCCGCGCGTGGCCTGATGCTGGTAGGATTGGACGTGATCGGCGACTATCTGACGGAAGTCAATGTCACCAGTCCGACCTGCTTCCAGGAAATCATGCAGCAGACTGGTTTTGACGTGGCCGCCATGTTTGTCGATGCGGTCGAGCAAGGCGTTGCGCAAACGCAGCAACGTTAATAAGGCGAAATGACTATGGTAGGGATCTTGCTCATGACACATGCACCGCTGGGACAGGCGTTCATCGCCGCCTGCGCGCATGTGTTTCGGGGGCCAACGGAACGTTTTGAAGCCATCGACGTGGTCGCTGACCAGGACTTGGCCGAAGTACAGAAGCTGGCGTCGGAAGCCATCTGCCGTCTCGACGACGGCTCCGGCGTGCTGGTGATTACCGACGTGAAGGGCGGCACGCCGTCGAACTGCTGCAACAAGCTGGCCGATGCGGGCAGGGTGGAAGTGATCGCCGGCATCAGCCTGCCGATGTTGCTGCGCGCCATCACGTATCGCCGCGATACGCTCGACGTGGTGGTGGAGATGGCGCTGGCCGGCGCGCAAAGCGGCGCCGTGCGCGTGGATAACCGCATTCGCGTCGGCGAGTAGGGAATGACATGGCCGCCGCCCTGAAGGCGGCGGGTTTTATAGGCAAGGGCTGTCATCAATGCAGTGCATTCAGGGATAGAGACTATACAAAAATGATTCAAAAAGAACTCGAAATCATCAACAAGCTGGGACTGCATGCACGCGCTTCCGCCAAATTTACCCAACTGGCCGCCAAGTTCAAGAGCGACGTCTGGCTGACCCGCAACGCGCGCCGCATCAACGCCAAGTCCATCATGGGCGTGATGATGCTGGCCGCCGGCAAGGGCGCGAAAGTGACCCTGGAAGCAGAGGGCGATGATGAGCAGGCATGCGTCGATGCCCTCACCGCCCTGATCAACGACAGGTTTGGCGAAGGCGAGTAATGCCCGCCGAACGCAGCCGCAGCCGCATTCCGACAGGTCACCCCATGGCATCCTTCACGCTCCACGGCATCCCGGTTTCCCGCGGTATCGCCATTGGCCGCGCGCATTTGCTGGCGCCGGCCGCCCTTGACGTCAAACACTACCTGGTCGCCCAGGAACAGATCGAAGCCGAAGTACAGCGTTTGCAGAACGCCATCGCCACCGTCCACAAGGAGCTGCAAACCCTGTGGAACGATTTGCCCAAGGATGCGCCGACCGAACTGGGCGCCTTCATCGACGTGCACGCGCTGATCCTGTCGGACCCGATGATCGCCGAAGCGCCGCTCGACATCATCCGCTCGCGCCACTACAACGCCGAATGGGCGCTGCTGACGCAAATTGATGAATTATCGGCCCAGTTCGACGAAATCGAAGATCCGTATCTGCGCGAACGCAAGGCCGACATCCAGCAAGTGGCCGAGCGCGTGCTGAAGGTCTTGCTGGGCACCGAACAGCTGCTGCCGAAAGCGGCCGCCGAAGACGAATTGATGGCGCAGATGGTCGTCGTCGCGCACGATATCTCTCCGGCGGACATGCTGCAGTTCCGCGACCGCTCCTTCATCGGCTTCATCACCGATGTCGGCGGGCAGAACTCGCACACGGCCATCGTCGCGCGCAGCCTGGATATCCCGGCCGCCGTCGGTATGTCGCAGGCATCGACCCTGATCGAGCAGGACGACTGGCTGATCATCGACGGCGACGCCGGCGTGGTCATTGCCAACCCCAGCGCGCTGGTGCTGGAACAGTACCGCGAGCGCCAGGTGGCGATGCAGCGCGCGCGCAAAAAGCTGGGCAAGCTGAAAAAGACGCCGGCCGTCACCAGGTGCGGCACGCCCATCACCCTGCTGGCGAATATCGAGCTGCCCGAGGATTGCCCGTTTGCGCTGGAGTCGGGCGCCAGCGGCGTGGGCCTGTTCCGCTCCGAATTCCTGTTCATGGGCCGGGCCCACAAGATCCCCACCGAGGACGAACAGTTCGAGGCCTACCGCAACACGGTGCAATCGATGAAGGGGCGCGTGGTGACCATCCGCACGCTCGACATCGGCGCCGACAAGCCGCTCGACCAGGCCGACCATACGGCCTTGAATCCGGCCCTGGGCTTGCGCGCCATCCGCTATTGCCTGGCCGAGCCGCAGCTGTTCCTGACGCAGCTGCGGGCGATTCTGCGCGCCTCGGCCTTCGGCAAGGTGCGCATCCTGATACCCATGCTCGCGCATGCGTTCGAGATCGACCAGTCGCTGGCCATGATCGCGCAAGCCAAGGCCAGCCTGCGCGAGGAAGGCGTCAAGTTCGACGACGAGGTCGAAGTGGGCGCCATGATCGAAATTCCCGCCGCCGCGCTGGCGCTGCCCATGTTCGTCAAGCGCATGGATTTCCTGTCGATCGGCACGAACGATTTGATCCAGTACACTTTGGCCATCGACCGCGTCGATTACGAGGTGGCGCATTTGTACAATCCGCTGCATCCGGCCGTGCTGCAACTGATCTCGATGACGATCGCCGCCGGCCACAAGGCGGGCATAGACGTGGCCGTCTGCGGCGAGATGGCGGGCGACGTCAAGCTCACGCGCCTGCTGCTGGGCATGGGGCTGCGCGAGTTTTCCATGCATCCAGCGCAACTGTTGGCGGTCAAGCAAGAGATCCTCAACAGCGACCTGGGGCTGATCGCACCACAAATGCGCAAAATTATGCGCTCGATGGAGCCAAATGTGATCGCGGAAGCTGTCCAGCAACTTCAGCTCATGTAAACTGTCACTTCATCAGCATCAGGACACATCGCGCGCGGCATGATGTGTCCTGATGTTAAAGTTGCAAAACCTACCATCGCGGTTTTGCATCGACCATGGCCCGTGGGGCCGCCCCCCTTTATAAACCGACACACATGTCATCCATTGGAATCGTTTCGCCGCAAACCATGTATTTTGCGGAACCCCTGCAGCTGCAAAGCGGAGCATCGCTGCTGGACTATATGTTGATGTATGAAACCTACGGCACCCTGAACGCCGACAAATCGAACGCGGTGCTGGTTTGCCACGCCCTGAACGCCTCGCACCACGTGGCCGGCGTCTACGCGGATGAACCGAAAAGCACGGGCTGGTGGGACAATATGGTGGGCCCCGGCAAGCCGCTCGACACCAACAAATTCTTCGTCATCGGCGTCAACAACCTGGGCTCCTGCTTCGGCTCGACGGGCCCCATGCACACCAATCCCGCCACCGGCAAGCCGTATGGCGCCGCCTTCCCCGTCGTCACGGTGGAAGACTGGGTCAGCGCGCAGGCGCGCCTGGCCGATGAGCTGGGCATCAGCCAGTTCGCCGCCGTGATGGGCGGTTCCCTGGGCGGCATGCAGGCGCTGGCGTGGAGCATCATGTTCCCCGAGCGGCTGCGCCACTGCGTGGTGATCGCTTCGACGGCCAAGCTGTCGGCACAGAACATCGCCTTCAACGACGTGGCGCGCCAGGCCATCCTGTCGGACCCCGATTACCATGGCGGCGACTTCTATGCGCACGGCGTGGTGCCGAAGAACGGCCTGCGCGTGGCACGCATGGTGGGCCACATCACCTACCTGTCGAACGACGACATGGCGGAAAAGTTCGGCCGCAAGCTGCGCGATGCGGCGCAGACGGGCGACTACAAATTCGGCTTCGGCATCGATTTCGAGATCGAATCGTACCTGCGCTACCAGGGCGACAAGTTCTCCGAATACTTCGACGCCAACACGTATTTACTGATCACCAAGGCGCTCGATTATTTCGATCCGGCGCGCGCGCATGGCGGCGACCTGGCCAAGGCCCTGTCGGGCACCAAGGCCAAGTTCTTCCTTGCCTCGTTTTCCACCGACTGGCGCTTCTCGCCCGAGCGCAGCCGCGAGATCGTCGAAGCGCTGGTCTGCAACCGGCGCCAGGTCACGTATGCCGAGATCGATGCGCCGCACGGCCACGACGCCTTCCTGCTGGAAGACCCGCGCTACATGAACATGGTGCGCGCCTACTACGGCCAGGTATGGAACGACATCGCGGCGGGCGTGCCCGCTGCGGCAGCACAGCACACAGACGTCCGCCAGGGCGCGAAGGAGATCGCATGACTTTTGACGAATTGAGCGCGCTGCGCCCCGACCTGGCCTTCATCGCCCACTGGGTGCCGAACAACGCGCACGTGCTGGACGTGGGGTGCGGCGAGGGCGTGATGCTCGAGTACCTGCAAAGCGACAAGGAGTGCAGCGGCTACGGCATCGAGATCGCCGACGACAAGGTACTGGCCAGTACCTTGCGCGGCGTGAATGTGATCCAGCAGGACATGGAAAAGGGCTTGTCCATCTTTGGCGACAACAGCTTCGACACGGTGCTGTGCCTGTCGTCGCTGCAGATGATGAAACAGGTCGAGCCGCTGTTGCGCGACATCGTGCGCGTGGGCGCCGAGGCCATCGTCTCGTTTCCCAACTTCGCCTACTGGCCGCACCGCGTGGCGCTGCTCAAAGGCCGCATGCCCGTGTCGAAATCGCTGCCTTACCAGTGGTACGACACGCCCAACGTGCGCTGCGCTACGATCAACGACTTCCGCGAACTGGCCGAGGAGTGCGGCCTGGAAGTGATCGAGTGCGTGGCCCTGGCCGAAGGCAAGATGGTGTCCGTGCTGCCGAACCTGCGCGGCGACCTGGCCGTCTTCCGCCTGCGTAAAAAAGCGGTGCATTGATGAGCAAAAGCCCGGCGCCAGGCTGGCGTTCCTATGCCAACGGCCGCATGCTGGCCGTGCTGGTGCTGGGCTTCAGTTCCGGCCTGCCCCTGTTCATCCTGCTGTACCTGCTGCAGGCGTGGCTGGCCAAGTCGGGGCTGAACGTGAAGGCGCTGGGGCTGTTCGCCCTGGTGCAGTTCCCGTATATCTGGAAATTCCTGTGGGCCCCCCTGATGGACCGTTACAGCATCCTCGGCCTGGGGCGCCGGCGCGGCTGGATGGCGCTCACGCAGGTGGCGCTGTTCTTTTCCATCGGCGCCATGGGCATGCTCGATCCGCTCACGCAGATCGGCCTGATCGCGGCCGCCGCCGGCGGCGTGGCCTTTTTGTCCGCCAGCCAGGACATCGTCATCGATGCCTACCGCCGTGAAATCCTCAGCGACAACGAGCAGGGCCTGGGCGCGGCCGTCATCGTCAACGCGTATAAGGTGGCGGGCATGGTGCCGGGTGCGCTGTCGCTGATCCTGGCCGACCGCATGCCGTGGCAGCCCGTGTTCTGGATCACGGCCGCCTTCATGCTGCCCGGTTTTGTCTGCACCTTGCTGGTGAAGGAACCGAGCGTGTACGGTTCGCCGCCGAAGACCATGCGCGAAGCGATCATCCTGCCATTCCAGGAATTCATCGCGCGCGATGGCTGGCGCAACGCAATGTGGATCCTCGCCTTCGTATTACTGTATAAAATCGGCGACAGCATGGCGACGGCGCTGGCGACGAAGTTTTACCTGGACCTTGGCTTTAGCATGACGCAGATCGGCCTGGCCGCCAATACCACGGGTTTCTGGGCCAGCCTGGCCGGTGGCGTGGTGGGGGGCGTGTGGATGCTCAAGCTGGGCATCAACCGCGGCCTGTGGGTGTTTGGCGCGCTGCAGGCGATCGCCATCCTCGGTTTTGCCTGGCTGGCGCAAGTGGGGCCGAATACCGTGCTGCTCAGCGCCGTGATCGGCTTCGAGGCGTTTGCCAGCCTGGGGCTGGGCGCCGCCGCCTTTGTTGCGTTCCTGTCGCGCACCACGGATCCGCGCTACACGGCCACGCAATATGCGCTATTTTCCAGCCTGAGCGCCGTGCCGCGCACCCTGATCAACGCCTCTGTCGGTTTCCTCGTCGCCGAGCTGGGCTGGTTCTCGTTTTTCATCGTATGCTTCTTCCTGGCCTTCCCGGCCATGATGATGTTGCCTAAAATTGCTCCATGGAGGTCTGCCAATGGCACCAATATCCCTTAAACGCTGCGCCGTCCTGGCCAGCCTGTGCGCGGTTACCGCGCTGGCGCCCCTGTCCGCCTTCGCCCAGCAGGCAACGGTCCAGGATGGCATCAAGGTGCGTCCCTTGTCGACTTCGCGCATCTTTGCCGGCGGCGCCGATTTCAATGCACAATCGAAGCAGCAATATGCGCAGCTGGTCAACGAAGCGAAGGAAAAAAATGCGCTGGTGCCCGACAGCGATCCGCAGGTCAGGCGCCTGCGCGCCATCGCGCAGCGCATCATCCCGTTCGCCACGCGCTGGAACGAAGCGGCGGCCAACTGGAACTGGCAGATCAACCTGCTCAATTCCGACCAGGTCAACGCCTTTTGCATGCCGGGCGGGCAGATCGCCTTTTACAGCGGGATTATCACCAAGCTGAACCTGACCGACGATGAAGTCGCCGTCGTCATGGGCCATGAAATTTCGCATGCGCTGCGCGAACACTCGCAGGCGCAGGCGGGCAAGGGCAATCTGGCGGCCGTCGGCGCCAAGCTGGCCGGCGCGGGCCTGTCGGCCTGGCTCGGCGTCGATCCGAACCTGACCAGCACCGCCACGAATATGGCGGCCCAAGGCGTGATGCTGAAGTTCTCGCGCGACGATGAACGCGAAGCGGACCTGATCGGCATGGACCTGGCCGCGCGCGCCGGTTTCGACCCGCGCGCCGGCGTCGTGCTGTGGCAGAAAATGGCCGCCGTGAGCAAGGGCGCGCCGCCGGAATTCCTCTCGACGCACCCGTCGGGCAAGGACCGCATCTCGCAGATGAACAGCCACATGGCGCAGGTGCTGCCGCTGTACGCGCGCAGCAAGGGCGTCAGCGTCGACGCCTTGCCGCCATACCGCAGCAACGCGATTGCCGCGCGCTAGGATGTCCGTTCGCGGCAACAAGCCGGCGGCCGCCGTGCCGCTGCCCATGCGCGACGGCGTCGCGCCCAGCTACCTGTGGCTGCCGGAAGGACAGTGGCCCGACATGCTGTCCTTTCTGGTCGAGCGCTATCCGCAGATCAGCGCCGCGCAATGGCTGGACCGCATGGCGCGCGGCGACGTGGTCGATGGCGACGGCGCCGCGCTGGCGCCGGGCAGCGCGTACCGGCGCGGCATGCGCATCTTTTACTACCGCGAGCTGGAACGCGAAACGCCGATCCCGTTCCAGGAAGCGATCCTGTACCAGGACGAGCAGCTGGTGGTGGTCGACAAGCCGCATTTCCTGCCCATGACGCCGGGCGGGCGCTTCGTGCAGGAGACCTTGCTGACGCGCCTGAAGAAAAGCCTCGATTGCGCCGAGCTGACGCCGATCCACCGCCTCGACCGCGAGACGGCCGGCGTGGTGATCTTTTCGCGCCAGCCGTCCAGCCGTGGCGCCTACCAGTCGCTGTTCCAGCGCCGCGAAGTGCGCAAGACCTATGAAGCGCTGGCGCCGCGCCTCGATGGCCGCGATTTTCCATTCACCTACCGCAGTCGGATGGTCGATGGCGACAAGTTTTTCCTCATGCGCGAGGAAGCGGGCGAGCCGAATTCGGAAACCATTATCGACATTATCGAACAGCGCGGCGAGCTGAACCTGTATCGGCTGCAGCCGCACACGGGCCGCAAGCACCAGCTGCGCGTGCACCTGGCGTCGCTGGGCATCCCCATCGTCAACGATGCGTTTTATCCACTGGCCCTGCCGTGCAAGGAGGACGACATGTCGCAGCCGCTGCAGCTGCTGGCGCGCGCCATCGCGTTCACCGATCCGTTGACGGGGCAGGAGCGCCAGTATGCCAGCCGCAGGGTGCTGGCGCTGGAGGGAGAGGAGTGCCATGGCGCAGGATAGGCCAGTCCGCTTGCTGGAAGATGTGCGCTACTTTGAGAGCGCCGAGCCGCCCCAGCGGGGCCAGCGTTTTCCCGCGTATGCGGGCAGCCTGTTCGACGTTCCCGCAGGCGCCACGGCGCTGGGCGAACGCATCGCGCGCCGCTGCGGCCAGCTGGACGTGTCGATCGGCCACGCCAGCCAGCTGTACCTGTGCCTGACGGCGTCGCTGCCTGAAGGCGCCATCGCCCTGTCCGACCGCGCGGCCGAGGCATGGCACCAGGTGGTGCTGCATGGGCTGGACCCCGCCACCTTCAATGCGCTGCCCCAGCCCGAGAAAATGGCGGTGCTGGGCCGCGCCACGTTTGCCGTGCTGCGCGCGCTGGCACCGGCCATGGCGAATGTGCTGGACGAGGTGCAGGCGGAGATCGCGGCGGCGGGCGAGGCCTTCCGCCTCACGCTCAAGAGCAAGACCACGAAGCACTATGCGCTCGCCATCGAGCAAACCATTCCCGCGCATCCGCAGCCAACCGAGGTATTCGTGCGTGCCGTGCATCTGGCGACGGGCGCGGAGCGCGTGCAGAAGCTGGGCGAGGCGCAGTTTCCATCGATGGCGCCCAGCCTGGTCGACCGGCTGGCCGTCACGGGCAAGATCCTGACGGTTCACCCGCGCAAATCGTTCCGCGCGCAATTGGACAATGCGCGCAGCCAGCCGCTGGCGACGGCCGACCTGGAAGCGCTGTTCAGCTCTTGAGCGTGTAGTCGATGATCAGCGGCGCATGGTCGGAAAAGCGTTCGTCCTTGTAGACGCTGACCGTGTGCGCCTGGGCCGCGATGCCGGGCGTGGCGACGTGGTAGTCGATGCGCCAGCCCACGTTCTTCGCGTAGGCTTGCCCGCGGTTGCTCCACCACGTGTACTGGTCTTCGCGCTTGTCCAGGCCGCGGTGCACGTCGACAAAGCCCACTTCGTCGAAGACGCGCGTGAGCCACGCGCGCTCCTCGGGCAGGAAGCCGGAGTTCTTCTTGTTGCCCTTCCAGTTTTTCAGGTCGATTTCATGGTGGGCGATATTCCAGTCGCCGCAGATGACCACTTCGCGGCCCAGCGCCTTCAATGCCAGCAGGTGCGGCAGGAACAGTTCCATGAAGCGGAACTTGGCTTCCTGGCGCTCCGGGCCGGACGAGCCGGACGGGCAGTACACGGAAATGACGGACAGGTTGCCAAAATCACAGCGTACGTAGCGGCCTTCGGCATCGAATTCCGGGCTGCCGAAGCCGATATGCACGGCGTCCGGTTCGACCTTGCTGTACACGCCCGTGCCGGAATAGCCCTTTTTCTCGGCGTAGTGGAAATGGCCATGGTAGCCATGCGGGTTGAGGAATTCCGGCGTCATGTCGGGCAGCTGCGCCTTCAATTCCTGTACGCAGATGAAATCGGCGGTTTGCGTGCCCATCCAGTTGAAAAAGCCTTTTTTGGCGGCGGAACGGATACCGTTCAGGTTGGCGGAGATAATTTTTGGCATGGTCGAAAGGCAGTCTTCAGAGCGAATGTTGAGCAAAACCGGCGCTGGACGGGGCCGGCGGGCATGGCATGGCGATTGTCTCGCCGGTGCGCGCGGATTAAAATACAGGCACTTTTAAAAAATGAGGCTAATGTGAATAATTTACGCCAGCAGTTTATCGCGTTTTCAGTATCCAAGGGAGTCTTGCGGTTCGGCGAGTTCACCACCAAGGCCGGGCGCTCATCGCCGTACTTCTTCAATGCGGGCCTGTTCCATGACGGCGCCACCCTGGCCGAGCTGGCGCAGTTCTACGCGCAGACCCTGCTCGACTCGGGCGTCGAATTCGACATGCTGTTCGGCCCCGCCTACAAGGGCATCACCCTGGCATCGGCCACCGCCGTGGCGCTGGCCGGCAAGGGCCGCAACACGTCGTTCGCCTTCAACCGCAAAGAAGCCAAGGACCATGGCGAAGGCGGCACCATCGTCGGCGCCAAACTGCATGGCAAGGTTGTCATCATTGACGATGTGATCTCGGCCGGCACCTCGGTGCGCGAATCGGTGGACATGATCCGCGCCGCCGGCGCCGAGCCATGCGCCGTGCTGATCGCCCTGGACCGCATGGAGCGCTCGGGCCCGGACGGCCAGCTGTCGCCAAGTTCGGCGGTGCAGGAAGTGTCGAAACAATACGGCATTCCCGTCATCTCGATCGGCAACCTGGACGACCTGTTCGGCTACCTGAACGGCGCCGGCGCCGATCCGGAACTGCTGAAGCACAAAGAGGCCGTTTCCGCCTACCGCACCCGCTATGGCATTTAAGTAGTCTTCTCCAGCAGCACCCGCAGCCGCGGGTCGCTGCAGGCGGCGCCGGCTTGCGGATGGCATTGCAACAGCCGCCGCAGCAGCGCGCCGCCGATGCCGCGCCGCCGGAACGGCGGTTTCACGAACAGCATGTTCACCGTCACGGCGTTCGCGTGCTTGCTGATGTCGAGCATGGCCACCTGCTGGCCGTCGATCCACGCGCACAGGGCGTGTTCGCCCTGCCAGTCGATGGTCATCACGCCAGCCATGGCTTCAGCGCCGAATGCAGGCCCAGAAAAAACAGCCCGACAAAAAAGCAGCGCTTGAACACGTCTTGCGCGATGCGCCCGCGCAGCCACTGGCCGGCCAGCATGCCCGCCAGCGCCGGCAGCAGCGCATAGGCCGATGCGCCGGCCGCACCCAGGCTGAAGTCGCCGTGCAGGGCCAGGCTGGCGGCCAGCGCCACGGTCGAGGCGGTAAACGCCAATCCCAGCGCCTGCACCAGCGCATCGCGCGCCAGCCCCAGGCCTTGCAGATACGGCACGGCCGGGATCACGAACACGCCAGTCGCCGCCGTCACCAGCCCCGTCGCGGCGCCGGCCAGAGGCCCCAGCCACGCTTCGTGGCGCACCGGCACCCGCACGTGCAGCGAGAGCAATCCCGCCAGCGCATACAGCATCAGCGCCACGCCCAGTGCAACGACGGCCCATACGCCGCTGTCGCGCGGCAGCCAGGCGCCGCCCGCCAGGGTGCCTGCCATGACGGCGGCCAGCATCGGCCACAAACGGCGCAGCAGGACGCGCAACCCCGGGCCGGCCGCCAGCTGCCATACGTTCGTCACCATCGACGGTACGATCAGCAGCGCGGCCGCCTGCACGGGCGCCATGACGAGGCTGAGCGTGCCCATCGCCACCGTCGGCAGTCCCAGTCCGACTACGCCCTTGACGAAGCCAGCGACGAGGAAGCTGGCGCCGACGGCCAGCAGGAATGACGTCTCCATCTTTTTTATTCCATAGTGAATTTGCGTGGATTCTGCGCGCGTTCGCGGATTTCGCCAAGGCGGATTATTTTGAGTCAGCCTCTGTAAAATACGAAGACTGATAAGATGTTGGCAAGGGAGGGCTGTCATGCGCTTTGATCTGGTCGATTTGCAGCTGTTTGTCAACGTGGTGGAAGCGGGCAGCCTGACGGCGGGCGCCGCGCGCAGCCATCTGGCGCTGGCATCGAGCAGCGCGCGCGTGCGCGGCATGGAAGAGATGCTGGGCATGCCGTTGCTGCTGCGCGGCCGGCGCGGCGTGGAGCCGACGCCGGTGGGCCAGACCCTGCTGCATCACGCGCGCCTGGTGTTGCTGCAAATGGAGAAAATGCGCGGCGAGCTCGGCGAATTTGCGCGCGGCTTGAAAGGCCAGCTGCGCCTGTTGTGCAACACGGCCGCGCTCAGCGAGTTCCTGCCCGAGGCGCTTGGCGCTTTTCTCGACCGCCACCCGAATCTCTCCGTCGACCTGGAGGAGCGCCTCAGTTACGATATCGTCAAGGCCGTCTCGGAAGGGCTGGCCGACATGGGCATCGTTTCCGACTCGGTGGACATGCGCGGCTTGCAGACGTTCTTGTTTCGCCCCGACCGCCTGGTGGTGATCGCGGCGGCGGACGGCGTGCATTACCGCGCCCTGGGCCAGGATGGCGTCGTCGATTTCTCCACGGTGCTCGATCACGATTTCATCGGCCTGGCCGACGACAGCGCGATGCAGCAGTACCTGGGCCTGCACGCGGCGCGCCTGGGCCGCCCGTTGAAAGTGCGCGTGCGCCTGCGCAGCTTCGATGCCGTGTGCCGCATGGTGGCCAGCGGCGTGGGCGTCAGCGTGGTGCCGCTGGCGGCGGCGCGCCGCTGCCAGCAGACGATGGCGCTGCGCTGCATGGAATTATCCGATCCCTGGTCGGTACGCAATCTGATGATCTGCGTGCGCCAGTTCAGTGAATTACCCCTGTACGCACGCCAGCTGGTCGAACATCTGCAAGCGTGACGGGGCATGACAGGAGTAGCGATGCGTTTTTCAGAAGACAAGATGGCCAGCCTGCTGTGCAGCGACCAGGTCGAGCGGCCTATCCATATCTGGCAGCCGCCAGAGCCGCAACCGCCGCGCGCCGTGATCCTGGCGATCCACGGCGGCATGGCGCATGCGGGCGACTATGTCACGCCGGCGCTGTACTTCCGCCAGCACGGCATCGCCACGGTGAGTTTCGACATGGTGGGGCACGATGGCAAGCGCAAGGTCGATATCCCGTCGTTCGAAGCCTTCCTCGATGATGCGGAGCTGTTCCTCGCCTGGGTCAAGCAGGCGTATCCGGGCTTGCCCGTATTCGTCATGGGCCATTCCATGGGCGGCCTGATCGCCACGCACCTGGGGCTGCGGCGTTGCGCGGACGACCCGGCCATCAAGGGCTTCATCATTTCGTCGCCGTACTACGTGAATGCGATTCCCGTGCCGAAGGTGCTGCAGATGCTGTCGGGCTGGCTGGCGCAGCGCTTCCCCACGATGAAAGTGCCATTGGGCAACTTGACCATGCTGCTCACGCATGACCAGGCCATCACCGAGCGCCATTTCCAGGACGAGCGCGACGGCATCCGCGCCAGCGAAGCATCGGTGCGCTTCGCGCATGCGTTGACGACGGCGCAAAAGTCGCTGTCGGCGGGCCTGGCCGGCTGGCGTTTTCCCCTGTTTGCCGTGGTGGCGGGCGACGACAAGCTGGCCAACAGCCGCGCCACGGAAACCATGCTGCGCAGCGTGCCGGACGGCTTGCTCGATTACCATTTCTATCCGGCCAACTACCACGAGAATTTCAATGAGCTGAACCGCGACGAAATCTTTGCCGCCATCCTGGCCTGGATGGAAAAATTGCTCGCGCCGGCTGCGGCTTGATCCCGCCCGTATCGCTATAATGGGTTTCACTATTTTCAACGCTGGCGCAAGCCGGCCCGGTCCCCGCGGCACAGGGGATGCACAAGGAAACAATATGCGCTTGCTGATTGCTTTGATACTCCCATGGCTGACCTTTTTCACGATCGGTCGCCCGATCGCCGGCATCATCTGCCTGATACTGCAAATTACCGTGATCGGCTGGCTGCCCGCCACGATCTGGGCCGTGTACGCGCTGAGCCAGTACAAGACGGACCAGAAGATCGCCGAGGCCATGCGGCGCCGCTGACCGCGTTCTAAGGCTGGCCTAAGCTGCGCTTCCTATCTTGATTCAAACGACATGACGCGAGGAGAGTGAGATGGCACCAAACAGACGCGGTATCCGGGGCCTGGCGGGGGCGATGCTGGCCGCCGGCCTGTTGCTGGGAAGTGCGGCGCAGGCGCAGAGCGAGAGCGCATTGCCGACCGTGCAAAAGAGCGGGGCCGTCGAGTACCTGAGCGGCGGCATCGGCCTCGATGAATCGACGGCCATCAAGAGCGCCAGCCGGCATTGGCCTTTGAGCCTCGTGTTTTCCGTGCAGGCGGCGGGCAAGGCGGAATTTGCTTCCGACGTGAAGCTGGAAATACGCGACGCCAAGGGCGCCGTGGTGCTCGAGACGACGGCCAGCGGCCCCTTCCTGCTGGCGAAGCTGGCGCCGGGCAGCTACAGCCTGCGCGCCAGCCTGGCCGGCAAGACGCTGGATCGCAAGGTGCAGGTCAAGGCCGGATCGTCCGCGCGCGTGGAGCTGGTCTGGCCGGCGGGAACGAACCAGGGTCAGTCGTGATGCCAGACGACGGCAACGCGCCCGAACGGGGCGTGCCGGCGCGCGGTTTGTCTGCCCATATCCTGCCCACCTCGGCAACGATGATCGGCGTGTGCATGACGGTGCTGTCGATCGGCCACCTGGCGCCGCGCGGCGACGTGCGCGTGGTCATCGACAAGCTGCTGGCCGTCGACGCCATCGTGTTTCTCGTCAGCGCCGTCATGTCTTTCATGTCGCTGCGCCCCGGCCATGCGCGCCTGCGCTACGAATGGTGGGGCGAGCTGGTGTTCATCTGCGGCCTGGCACTGCTGGCGCTGGGCGCCGTGGTGCTGGCCTTCGTCATCAACTGAGGTTGATCAAGCGACCGTGAGCACGCGGCCTTCGGCGGCGCTTTGCAGGGCCAGTTCGATCAGACGTATCGTCGCCGCCGCATCGTCTGCCGCCACCGGGGCCGGCGTGCCGTGGCGGATGGCGTCGGCCATGCCCTGGTAAAAATCCTGGTAGCGGCCAGGCTGCATCTCCAGGTGCTGGCAGTGGCCGTCCGGCTGCGCGCCCAGGTGCAGCGCGCCGCGCACGGCATCCACGCCCCAGCCGGGCTGGCCCGGCCTGCCGCCCGCCTTCAAGGCGTCTTCCTGCGGGTCGAGGCCGAACTTCACGAAACTGCCCTGATCGCCGTGCACGGCGAAGCGCGCCGTCGGCGCCTTCACCAGGCAGCCGGCTTGCAGCACCACGCGCAGCCTGTCGTAGTACAGCACGATATGCATGTAGTCGACCGCCTGCGCGCCGTCGCGCTGCAGGGCGATGTCCGCGTACAGTTTCTCCGGCTGGCCGAACAATTGCATGGCCTGGTCCAGCATGTGCGGGCCCAGGTCGTACAGCAGCCCGCCGCCCGGCGCATCGGACTCGCGCCAGCGCTGGCGGATCTCGGGACGGAAACGGTCGAAGTGCGATTCGACGCTGGCGATACGGCCCAGCGTCCCTTGCGCCAGCAGCGTTTTCAGGGTCAGGAAATCGCCATCCCAGCGCCGGTTGTGGTACACGCTGAGCACCAGCTTGCGCTCGCTGGCTACGGCAATCAGGGTCTGCGCCTCGGCGCTGGAAATCGTGAATGGCTTGTCCACCACCACGTGCTTGCCCGCTTGCAGGGCCGCCAGCGCCAGGCTGAAATGGGCTTCGTTGGGGGCGGCAATGACCACCAGTTCGATCGCGGGGTCGGCAAACAGCTGCGCCGCTTCCGCATACACGGTCGCTTGCGGCCAATCCTTGTGCACGAGGTCGGGTTTGCTGGAGGCGACGGCGGCCAGTTCCAGGGCATCGATGGTGGACAGTACGGGAGCGTGGAAGGTGGAGCCGGCAAAGCCGTAGCCGACGAGGCCGGTTTTGATCTTGTTCATGGCGTGTTCAAGGGAACGTGAAAGAAGCCATGATCATACCTGCAAGCGGGCGGCGCCACCGCATGCGCGGTGCGCCGCCCTGGCATTACTTCAGACTCCAGACGTACTGGAAGGGCACGGTCGAACTGACTGGCTTGCCGCCGGCCAGCGCCGGTTTGAAGATGCACTTGGCGATGCCGCTGCGCGCCGCCTCATCGAGGGCCGGGTGGCCGCTGCTGCGCACCAGTTTCGATGCCAGTACCTTGCCGTTGGCATCGATATCGAGTGACAGGTTGACGGTGCCGGCCTCTTTCGCCTGCCGTGAGGCGGCTGGGTAGACCGGTTTGCTGCAGGTGGCAAAATCGGCGACGGCCTGGCGATCCGCTGCCGGGGCGCTATCGGCGGCGACGGCCTGGCCATAGATGCCGAGGCAGGCGCCAGCCAGCGCCAGCAGGGGCACGGCCGCTTTCCAGTTCAGGGTTTGTGGTGCGGGGCGCAGCAATCGTTTGATACGTGACATAAGATCTCCTCCGTTGGCCGCCTGGGCCAGGTGGTGGGTTGAGAACTGGAGACGTTCCAGTTCCGAGAGTGCAAGAGCCAGACGCCGCGGTTCGCCCAGTTGTCTTGCTGCGAAATCATCTGCAATGTGTTCGCGTTCGAGGCGCACGCCGCGTGAAATCCACCAGACGGCAGGGTGGAAGAACAGCAGCGCCTCGATGGCGTTTTGCAGCAGGTTGAGCAGATAATCGTGGCGCCGGATATGCGCCAGTTCGTGCGCCAGCAGCGCCTCGAGCAGGTGCGGCGGCATGCCGGTGATCAGCGCGGCGGGCACCAGCACCATGGGGCGCCAGATGCCGGCCGTCAGCGGGCTGGCAATGCCGTCGAGCACGCGCAGGCGCACGGGCCGCGTCACGCCGGCGTCTTGCGCCATGCTGGCCAGGCGCGTTTGCCAGAGGGCGTGCGTGGCCCCGTTCTTGCTGGCGCTGCGCCCTATCCACAGCATGCCCAGCGCCATGCGCAGGGCCAGCATGGCGGCGCACAGCGCCCAGATGCCGACGATGGCGCGCAAGGCCAGGTCCAGGTCGGGCAAGCTGTCGGGCACCAGCAGGGCGGCCGGCAGCAAGGTGGCGGAGAAAAGGGCTGCCGTGGCCTCGCCGCCGTCCAGGCGCAGATACAAGCCTGCCGCCGGCCATGCCAGGCAGGCCAGCAGGGCGCCGCAGCCGACGGCGTAGCGCGCCTCGGGGCGCGCATTGCGCAGGACGGCCCGCGCCAGCGCCGTGGCGCAGCCGATCAGCAGGCCTTGCCACAGGAAGTGCAGCAGGGTCCAGCCCAGGGCCGGCACGAAGCCGCTCATGATTGTTCATCCTTGAGCATTTTTTCAATCTCCTCGCGTTCGGCGCGCGACACGCCCGTGCGCAGGGCCGCCAGCACCAGCGCCTTGGCCGAGCCGGCAAAGGCTTTCTGCATCAATTCCTTCAGCAGGTTCGTCTGCAGGCTGTCCTGCGCCTGGGCCGGCGCATACACGTGCGACCGCTGGCTTGCATCGCGGATCAGCAAGCCCTTGGCGTGCATGATCTGCATCAGGCGCAGCACGGTGCCGTACGTGATGGCCGGCTTGGCCAGCGCCATCGCCTCGTGCACCTGCTTGGCCGTGGCGGCGCCCAGCGGCCACAGCGCCTGCAGCAGATCGAGTTCGGCTGCCGTCGGTTTCGGGATGTCGGGGGTCTTGGCCATGCTGTTTTCCTCTTGCCTGAAATTCAATAAGGTTAGAATAATCGTTGTAGACAAAAATGTATACTTTAATTTTCAGATTGCCGTCAGCGCCTTTAAAATAAGGCAAAGAATCTAGACAAGGATGTTTGAACAGCGGTTTGCGGGCGAAAAAAAAGACGCCGCAGCGTCTTTTTCTGTTCCAGGCGGGATGCTTATCCCGCCAGCTTGGCCTTCAGCAGTTCCGTCAGCTGGGCCGGGTTGGCCTTGCCTTTCGATGCCTTCATGGCCTGGCCGATCAGCGCGTTGATGGCCGCTTCCTTGCCGGCGCGGTACTGCTCCACCGACTTGGCGTTGGCCGCCAGCACTTCATCGACGATGGCTTCCAGCGCGCCCGAATCCGAAATCTGCTTCAGGCCCTTGGCGTCGATGATGGTGTCGACCAGGTGCTCGTCGCCGGACTTCGCTTCCCACATGCCGGCGAAGACTTCTTTCGCCGCCTTGTTCGAGATCGTGCCGTCGGCGATGCGTTTCAGCATGGCGGCCAGCTGCGCGGCGGAGACGGGCGCCTCATCGAGGTCCACGCCTTCGCGGTTCAGGGTCGACGATACGTCGCCCATCAGCCAGTTGGCGGCGGCCTTGGCGTTTTCCTTGCCGGCCTTGTCGACCACGGCGACGAAATAGGTCGCCATGGCCTTCGATTGCGTCAGCACCAGCGCATCATATTCCGGCAGCGCGTATTCGCTGATGAAGCGGGCGCGCATGGCGGCCGGCAGTTCCGGCATCGCGGCCTTGACCTCGTCGATCCACGCCTGCGAGATGGCCAGCGGCGGCAGGTCCGGGTCCGGGAAGTAGCGGTAATCCTGGGCGTCTTCCTTGCTGCGCATTTCGCGCGTTTCCTTGCGGTCCGGATCGTACAGGCGGGTCGCCTGCACGACCTTGCCGCCGTCTTCGATCAGCTCGATCTGGCGGCGCACTTCGACGTGCACGGCTTCCTCGATGAAGCGGAAGGAGTTCAGGTTCTTGATCTCGCAGCGGGTGCCGAACTCCTTCTGGCCGACGGGGCGCACGGAGACGTTGACGTCGCAGCGGAACGAGCCTTCCTGCATGTTGCCGTCGCAAACGCCCAGCCACATGACCAGCGAGTGCAGGGCCTTGGCGTAGGCCACGGCTTCGGCGGCGCTGCGGATTTCCGGCTCCGAGACGATTTCCAGCAGCGGCGTGCCGGCGCGGTTCAAGTCGATGCCGCTCATGCCCGCATAATCTTCGTGCAGGGACTTGCCGGCGTCTTCTTCCAGGTGGGCGCGCGTCAGGTTCACCGTCTTGGTGACGAATTCGCCATCCTTTTCATAGCCGAAGGTCAGGGCGCCGCCGATGACGACGGGGTCCTCGAACTGGCTGATCTGGTAGCCTTTCGGCGAATCCGGATAAAAGTAGTTCTTGCGCGCGAAGACCGAGTGCGGCGCGACGGTGGCGCCCACGGCCAGGCCGAAGCGGATCGCGCGGTCGACGGCCTGCTTGTTCATCACCGGTAGCACGCCTGGCAGGGCCAGGTCGACGGGGCTCGCTTGCGTGTTGGCTTCGGCGCCGTACTTGATCGGCGAACCGCTGAAAATTTTGGATTCGGTCGTGAGCTGCACGTGGTTCTCAAGACCGATGACGACTTCCCATTGCATAGTGTTCTCGCTTATTTTTGGTGGCGCCGCCTGGGCGGCGCAAATCTGTTCTTGGTCTGCTCTTAAACGCCGGCAGGGCTGCGCGTGTGCCAGTCCGTCACTTGCTGGAACTGGTGCGCCACGTTCAGCAGTTTCGCTTCGCCGAAGTAATTGCCGATGATTTGCAGGCCGACGGGGCGCTTGCCGTTCTTCTCGCCTGCGCCGAAGCCGCAAGGGATCGACATGCCGGGCAGGCCGGCCAGGCTGGTCGACAGGGTGTAGATGTCGGCCAGGTAGTTCGCCACCGGGTCGTCGGTCTTGTCGCCCAGGTCCCAGGCCACGGTCGGCGCGACCGGTCCCATGATGACGTCGCAGACGGCGTTCGGGCCATTCAGCACGGCGTCGAAATCCTGCGCGATCAGGCGGCGGATCTTTTGCGCCTTCAGGTAGTAGGCGTCGTAGTAGCCATGGCACAGCACGTAGGTGCCGACCATGATGCGGCGCTGTACTTCGGGGCCGAAGCCTTCCGCGCGCGATTTCTTGTACATGTCCTGCAGGTCCTTGTACTCGGCAGCGCGGTGGCCGTAGCGCACGCCGTCGTAGCGCGACAGGTTCGACGACGCTTCGGCCGGGGCGATCATGTAATAGGCGGGAATCGACAGGGCCGTGTTCGGCAGCGAGATGTCGACCAGGGTGGCGCCCAGCTTTTCATACTGCGCCAGCGCGCCGCGCACGGCCGCTTCCACGTCCTTGGCCAGGCCTTCGCCAAAATACTCGCGCGGCACGCCGATGCGCAGGCCCGTCAAGGGCTGGCCCAGTTCGCGCGAAAAATCTTCCGCCACGCCGCCCTGTTCCGGCGACAGGCTGGTCGAATCGCGCTCGTCGAAGCCGGCCATGGCGGTCAGCAGCAGGGCGCAGTCTTCGGCCGAGCGGGCCATCGGGCCGCCCTGGTCCAGCGAGGAGGCAAACGCGATCATGCCGAAGCGCGAGACGCGGCCATAGGTCGGCTTGATGCCGGTGATGCCGCAGAAGGCGGCTGGCTGGCGGATCGAGCCGCCCGTGTCGGTGCCGGTGGCCGCCGGCGTCAGGCCCGCGGCCACGGCGGCGGCCGAGCCGCCCGAGGAGCCGCCCGGCACGGCCGTCTTGTCCCACGGGTTCTGCACGGCGCCGAAGGCCGAGTTTTCGTTGCCGGAACCCATGGCGAATTCGTCGCAATTGACCTTGCCCAGGGTGACCATGCCGGCCGCCTGGAATTTTTCCACCACGGTGGCGTCAAACGGGCTGGCGTAGTTGGCCAGCATGTTCGAGCCGGCCGTCGTGCGCCAGCCTTTTGTCACGAACAGGTCCTTGTGCGCGATCGGCACGCCCGTCAATGGCGTGGCCGTGCCGGCCGCGATGCGGGCATCGGCTTCGGCAGCTTGCGCCAGGGTCAGGGCACGGTCGACGTGCAGGAAGGCGTTCGAGGTGTCCGCCGCGATGCGGTCGAGGAAATGCGTCGCCAGTGCAACGGCGGAAATTTCCTTGTTCTGCAAAAGCGTGGACAGCTGTTTGATGGATTTTGTATGCATGGCGTTTCTATATTTATCTATTCGGCAAGGTTATTTTTCGTGCACTGCGCCGTTCTAGCGCCTGACAGAAGCATAGCGAGCGGCCGTGAGTTGTGGCCGGGAAGCGCAGCTGTGCTTGAGCACAGTGAGCATCGGAGGCCGCAAATCGCGACGCGCAGCAGTTTATGTCAGGTGCCAGTTATTCGATCACTTTTGGCACGAGATAGAGTCCATCTTGTACCTTCGGCGCCACGGCCTGGTAGTCGTCGCGGCGGTTCTGCTCGGTGGCGATATCGTCGCGCAGGCGCAGGGCGATATTGTCCATGTGGGCGGCCAGCGGGTGGCTCAGGGGGGCCACGCCATCGGTATTGACGGCTTGCATTTGTTCGGCCAGCGCGAAAATCTTGTTCAATTGCTCAAGCGACGTGACGGCCTGCTCGTCGGCCATTTCAAGTTGCGCCAGGTGGGCGATGCGTTTTACGTCGGATAGTGTCAGGGACATGGCGAATGGCGCGGAGTGCCGCGCATTAGTATTAAGTTGGCGTTTTGATAAAACGCGGGTATTTACTGCTCTTTTGCTCACAAAAACTCTGGAATGCCGCGTAACTCGCGGCTGCAAGAGTCGCACTTTTCCATGGTTTTTGAGCAAATCGCATTCAAATTATAAGGTAGAATGGCGGGTTAATGCGTTGCCGGCGCTGATGGACTGCTGCCGCAGCATAGAAAAGATTGCGCAAGCGCCAAGCGAAACCCGGAAAAATCGCCTTTTGGATTTTCAGGGTGCCTGAAAGCGCCCGCTTTGAAACTCCCCATAAACAGCTTTTGCGCAGCTCGATGCGCTACAGGACACTCATGTTTGGTTTTTTACGCAGGTATATCTCCACCGATCTGGCCATTGACTTGGGCACGGCCAACACCCTTATTTATGTGCGCGGCCTCGGTATCGTCCTGGACGAGCCATCCGTCGTCGCCATCCGCCAGGAAGGCGGTCCGAATGGCAAGAAGACCATTCAGGCAGTCGGCAAGGAAGCCAAGCAGATGCTGGGCAAAGTGCCGGGCAATATCGAAGCGATTCGTCCGATGAAAGATGGCGTGATCGCCGACTTCACCGTGACCGAGCAAATGCTCAAGCAATTCATCCGCATGGTGCACGATTCGAAATTCTTCCGTCCATCGCCGCGCATCATCATTTGCGTGCCGTGCGGCTCGACCCAGGTCGAACGCCGCGCCATCCGCGAATCGGCACTGGGCGCCGGCGCTTCGCAGGTGTACCTGATCGAAGAACCGATGGCGGCGGCCATCGGCGCGGGCCTGCCCGTGTCCGAAGCGACCGGTTCGATGGTGGTCGACATCGGCGGCGGCACCACGGAAGTGGGCATCATCTCGCTGGGCGGCATGGTCTACAAGGGCTCCGTGCGCGTCGGCGGCGACAAGTTCGATGAAGCCATCGTCAACTACATCCGCCGCAACTACGGCATGCTGATCGGCGAACAGACGGCCGAAGCCATCAAGAAGGCCATCGGTTCGGCTTTCCCTGGTTCGGAAGTGAAGGAAATGGAAGTCAAGGGCCGCAACCTGTCCGAAGGCATCCCGCGTTCGTTCACCATCTCCAGCAACGAGATCCTCGAAGCGCTGACCGACCCGCTGAACAACATCGTCTCGGCCGTGAAAAACGCGCTGGAGCAAACGCCGCCGGAACTGGGCGCCGACATCGCCGAAAAAGGCATGATGCTGACGGGCGGCGGCGCACTGCTGCGCGACCTGGACCGCCTGCTGATGGAGGAAACCGGCCTGCCGGTGCTGGTGGCCGAGGACCCGCTCACCTGCGTGGTGCGCGGTTCCGGGATGGCACTGGAACGTATGGACAAGCTCGGCTCGATCTTCTCCTACGAATAATCTGACAGAAGGGCCGGAAACCATTTTCCGGCCTTTTTTTGGTTTTGGCACCGGCGTTTGCCCGGGGCTTGCACGTTGGCGCACTGCGCCTGATTATTGGATGTCATGGAATACAGTCCTCCGCCACTTTTCAAACAAGGCGCCTCTGCCCGCGTCAAGATGATGGTGTTCGCCGGCATTTCTATCGCCCTGTTGCTGGTCGATTCGCGCATGCACGCGCTGACGGCCGTGCGCCAGGCAGTCGGCACCGTGCTGTATCCGGTGCAGATGGCGGCGCTGGTGCCGCGCGACGTGGCGCTCGGCGTCGGCAATTACTTTTCTTCGCTGTCGGCCCTGGAAAAACAGGTGCGCGACCTGAAACACGAACAGATCGCCTCGGCGCAGATCCTGCAGCAGGCGCAGCTCAACATCGTTGAAAACAACCATTTGCGCAAATTGATGGAGGCGCGCGAACGCGTGCCCGTCAAGACCATGATGGCCGAAGTCCTGTATGACACGCGCGATTCGGCCACGCGCAAGATCGTGCTGGACCGGGGCATCCAGAACGGCGTGGAACTGGGCCGCCCCGTGATCGACAACCTGGGCGTGGTCGGGCAAGTCACGCGCGTGTTTCCGTTTACGTCCGAAGTGACCCTCCTGACCGATGAAGAGCAAGCCATTCCCGTGCAGCTGCTGCGCAATGGCGTGCGCAGCGTGGCCATCGGGCGCGGCAAGTCCGGCACCATGGAATTGCGCTTCACGGCGCCCAGCGCCGACATCCAGATCGGCGATGTCGTCATCACCTCGGGCCTCGACGGCCTGTATCCGGCCGGCCTGGCCGTGGCGCGCGTCACCCTGGTCGAGCGCAATGCGCATGGCCCGTTCGGCCGTGTCGTGTGCCAGCCGCTGGCCGGCATCGAGCGCAACACGCAGCTGCTCATCCTGATGACGTCGCCGGAGATCGCGCCGCGGCCACCGGCCGAAGACGTCAAGACGGGCCGCAAGATCGCCGGCAAGATGGCGCCGATCAAGGACCCTGCCGCCGCGACAGCGCCGGCTACCGCGAATGCCGCGGCCACGCCGGCGGCGAAAGCGCCAGCGGCGCAGACGCCCGCGCCCGCACCGAAACCGGCAGCGGTACCCGCACCCGCCGCCGTGCCACCGAAGGAAGCGACACGATGAACCGCCCGCATTACATCCTGCTGCCGGTCAGCCCCCTGTTCATCGGCTTTTCGCTGCTGTGCGCTTTCTTGCTGAACCTGCTGCCATGGGGGCATTTCGTCGGCGTGCCCGATTTCGTCGCGCTGGTGCTGGTCTTCTGGGGCATCCACCAGCCGCGCAAGGTCGGCATCGGCGTGGCCTTTTTCATGGGCCTGATGATGGACGTGCACGACTCGACCCTGCTGGGCGAGAATGCGCTGGCCTACACTCTGCTGTCCTACTTCGCCATCATGATGCACCGCCGCGTGCTGTGGTTCCCCGTCATGACGCAGGCGCTGCACGTGCTGCCGCTGCTGCTGCTGACGCAGGCGCTGCAACTGCTGACGCGCCTGATCGTCTCCGGGCGCTTCCCCGGCTGGCTCAATTTCATCGAGAGCTTCGTCGCCGTCGCCCTGTGGCCCATGGTCACGTGGATCCTGCTGGCGCCGCAGCGCCGCGCCGTGGACCGCGACCACAACCGGCCGATCTGACGGGCGCCTGCAATGACTGAACTTAAGAATACCGAGCGCGAACTGCATTTTTTCCGCATGCGCCTGACCGTCCTGGGCGCGCTCGTCTTCGTCTGCTTTTCGCTGCTGCTGGCGCGCTTCATCTGGCTGCAGGTGATCAAGCACGAGGACTATGCGACCAAGGCCGAGGACAACCGCATCGCCGTGGTACCCATCGTGCCCACGCGCGGCCTGATCCTCGACCGCAATGGCGTGGTCCTGGCGCGCAATTACTCGGCCTACACGCTGGAGATCACGCCGTCGAAACTGAGCGCCAGCCTGGACTCGGTGATCGACGAGCTGTCGACCCTGGTGCAGATCGACATCAAGGACCGCCGCCGCTTCAAGAAGCTGCTGGAAGAGTCTAAGAATTTTGTCAGCGTGCCGCTGCGCACGCGCCTGACGGACGAGGAAGTGGCGCGTTTCACGGCGCAGCGTTTCCGCTTCCCCGGCGTGGAAGTGCAGGCGCGATTGTTCCGTCAGTATCCGATGGGCGAGGTGGCGTCGCACGTGGTGGGCTTCATCGGCCGCATCAACCGCAATGAAGCTAAGGCCCTGGAAGAGGGCGAGGATGCCGCCAACTACAACGGCACCGACCATATCGGCAAGGAAGGCCTGGAAAAAAGCTACGAGAAGCAGTTGCATGGCACCACCGGCTACGAAGAAGTGGAAGTGTCGGCCGGCGGGCGCGCCATGCGCACCTTGTCGCGCACGGCGGCCACGCCGGGCAACAATCTGATCCTGTCGATCGACATCGAGCTGCAGAAAGTGGTCGAGGAAGCGTTCGGCGAATGGCGCGGCGCGGCCGTGGCGATCGACCCGGCCACGGGCGACATCCTGGCCTACGTCTCCAAGCCCGGCTACGACCCGAACCTGTTCGTCGACGGCATCGACCAGCAAAGCTGGAACGAACTCAATACCTCGCTGGACCGGCCGATGGTTAACCGTCCCCTGTCCGGCACCTACGCGCCCGGTTCGACCTTCAAGCCGTTCATGGCGCTGGCCGCGCTGGAGCTGGGCAAGCGCACGCCGAGCCAGTCGATTTCCGATCCCGGCTTCTTCATCCTGGGCGGCCACACCTTCCGCGACGACAAGGTGGGCGGCCACGGCACGGTCGACATGCACAAGTCCATCGTCGTCTCGTGCAACACCTATTATTACCAGCTGGGGCGCGACATGGGCATCGACGCCATCCACGATTTCATGAAGCCGTTCGGCTTCGGCCAGCTGACGGGCATCGACCTGAATAACGAAAAGACGGGCGTGCTGCCGTCGACGGAATGGAAGCGCAACCGTTTCAAGACGCCGCAGCAAAAGAAGTGGGTGGGCGGCGACACGATTTCGGTGAGTAACGGCTCCGGCTACAATTCCTATACGCCGCTGCAGATCGCCCACGCGACGGCCAACCTGGCCAATAACGGCGTGGTGATGAAGCCGCACCTGGTGAAAATCATCGAGGACGCGAATACGCGGGTGCGCACCTTGACGGTGCCGAAGGAAAGCTACCGCATCGCGCTCAAGCAGGAAAACATCGACGTCATCAAGCGCGCCATGGTGGGCGTGACCAGCGAGCAGGGCGGCACTGCCGCGCGCATCTTCACCGGCGTGCAGTACACGGTGGGCGGCAAGACGGGTACGGCGCAGGTGGTGGGCATCAAGAAAAACGAGAAGTACAATGCCAAGCTGCTGGCCGAGCGCCTGCGCGACAACGCCCTGTTTACCGCCTTCGCGCCGGCCGACAAGCCGCGCATCGCGATTGCCATCGTGGTGGAAAATGCCGGCTTTGGTGCCGGCGTGGCCGCGCCGATCGCGCGCAAGGCGCTCGACTATTACCTGTTGGGCAAGCGCCCGAGCGACAAGGAAAAAGACCGGACCAAGGTGCCGAAGGAAGACGTCGACGAAGTGCGCACCCTGGAAGAAATCACTGACGAGCAGGCCGCCCCGGCGCCTGCCAGACAACAATGAAACGTTTCTCATTACGAGAGGCGCTCGCCATGGCGGCGCGCCAGACCTCAAGGCAATAAGGAAGCACATGCCCATTAACGAGAGGCGCTCGCTGTGGCGGCGCGCCAAACCCTATCTGGCGGTGTTCGATCCGCCGCTGATGATCATCATCCTGATGCTGCTTAGCACCAGCCTGCTGACCCTGTATTCGGCCAGCATCGGCATCCCCGGCAAGATCGAAGACCACCTGCGCAACATCCTGCTGTGCTTTTTCGTCATGTGGATGGCGGCCAATGTGACGCCGCAGATGATGATGCGCATCGCCGTGCCCGCCTACACGATTTCGGTACTGCTGCTGGTGGCCGTGGCGCTGTTCGGCACCATCAAGCTCGGTGCGCGGCGCTGGCTGCATATCGGCGTGATCGATATCCAGCCGTCCGAATTCCTGAAGATCGCCACGCCGCTGATGCTGGCCTGGTTTTTCCAGCACAATGCCGGCGCCCTGCGCTGGAAATCGTTCCTGGTGGCGGCCGTGCTGCTGCTGGTGCCCGTCTACCTGATTGCGCGCCAGCCCGACCTGGGCACGGCGCTGCTGGTGGTGGCCGCCGGCTTCACCGTGATTTTCCTGGCCGGCCTGTCGTGGAAGGTGCTGGCCGGCCTGCTGATCACCTTTGTCTCCTGCCTGCCGATCGCCTGGTCGCACCTGCATGATTACCAGCGCGACCGCGTGATGATGCTGATCGACCCGACCAAGGACCCGCTGGGCAAGGGTTTCCACATCATCCAGTCCATCATCGCCATCGGCTCCGGCGGCGTGACGGGCAAGGGCTGGACGCATGGCACGCAGGCGCACCTGGAGTTTGTCCCGGAGCGCACGACCGACTTCATTTTTGCCGTCTATTCCGAGGAATTCGGCCTGGTCGGCAATCTGATCCTGATGCTGATGTATTTGCTGCTGGTGGGACGGGGGATGATGATCGCCGCCAACGCCCCCAGTTTTTTCACTCGCCTGCTGGCAGGAGCGATAACGATGATTTTCTTTACTTACGCCTTTGTAAACATGGGCATGGTCAGCGGCATCCTGCCGGTGGTCGGCGTGCCCTTGCCATTCCTTAGCTATGGCGGCACCGCGCTGCTGACCCTGGGCGTGGCGACCGGTATCCTGATGAGCATACAGCGCCATCGCAAGCTGGTGCAGACCTGATGCGCGCGCCTTACGATACCTGCGCCGCGCGTGGTCTGGGCCTCGCAGTCCTGCTGACCCTGGCCGCCTGCGGCACGACGCCGCAAAAGCCGCCGGCCAACGTCCCGATGCCGTCCGGCGGCAAGGTCAAGTCCCCCGTGCGCCAGGATCCCACCTTGCCGGCTTTGCCGGCGGCCGGTTCCGGGCGCGGCGGCTATTACAAGGATGATGGTCCGGGCGACAGCCCACCGCCGAACCTGCGCGACGTGCCCGATGCGGAAGTGCGCAACGAGCCGTATTCCACGCGCTCGAACCGTCCTTACGTCGTCTTCGGCAAGACCTACACGCCGATCACGAATAACGAACCGTTTACGCAGCGCGGCACGGGCACCTGGTATGGCAAGAAATTCCATGGCCAGCGCACCTCGTCGGGCGAGATCTACGATATGTACAAGATGACGGCGGCCCACCCGACCTTGCCGATTCCATCGTATGCGCGCGTGACGAGCATCGAGAGCGGCGAGCAGGTGATCGTGCGCATCAACGACCGCGGCCCGTTCCACGCCACGCGCGTGATCGACGTGTCGTACACTGCGGCGCTGAAACTGGGCTTCCTGGGCAAGGGCAGCCACCAGGTGGTGGTCGAGCGCCTGCTGCCGGCCGATATCGACGCCATCCTGGCGGCACGCGCGGCGCCGAAACCCGTGCCCTCCGTGGTCGCCATTTCCATCGACACGCCGGTGGAGACGGAGGCCGTGGTGCAGCCGGAAGTGTCGACGCAGATGCTGCCCGTCGACGCGACGGTCGCCGCGCCTGCACCGGCGGCGCTGGCCAGCGGCTTCTATCTGCAGCTGGGCGCGTATTCGCGCGCCGACAATGCGGAAACGGGCCGCGCGCGCCTGGAGCCCTACACGGCCCTGGGCACCCTGGGCGTGGTGCAGGCGGGGAATCTGTTCCGCCTGTACGGCGGTCCATTCTCGAGCCGCGCCGATGCGGCGCGGGCGGCGGCCAGCTTGCCCGAGTCGACCGGCATCAAGCCGATCGTGATTCAACGCTAGACGTAAAGCGTGTGAAAAAAGTTCGTGTGTTGTTGCCGCGCCTGGCTATCCATGCGTACTGCCTGCGGCGCAGCGCCTGGGCCTGGGCATTGTGTCAGGCGCGCCAGGTTGAAGCTTACTTGCAGCTGCGCAGATCCTGGTCGGGGAACTGCGCCTTGATTTTTTCCAGGCGCGCGCGCGTGGCGGCGTCGAGGTCGCGGAACTGATAGGCCAGCTGCTTGCTGGCGCTGTAGCGGGGCGCGACGCGGGCGCTGTGCACGCCCTGTTTGTTGAGCGATGCCAGCTGGTTCTGCGCGCTGCCTTCCGACTTGAACACGCCCAGCGAAATGCCCCAGCGCATCGGGCTGCCGTCACCCATGATGAAATAATTCGTCACGCCCAGCTGCTTCAATTCGCCGGCCTTGCGCTCGGCGCCTTCCTTGCTGCCCTGCGGCGGGATGTACACCATATAACTCGAGATATCCTGGCCGGCCACGTTGCGGCGCGACTGGCGGTCGCCCAGGTCCAGCGCAGCCACTTGCGCTTCGAAACGGCGGCCATCGGCCAGCAGGAAATTGCCCACTTCCGTGCATGCGTACGATAGCGGTGGCGCCGGCACGGCAGGCGTCGCCGCGGCGGCCTGTTCGGCGGCCGGCGGCGCGGCGGGAGCGGTTGCCTGTTCCGGCGTCAGCAAGGTGAGCTTGCCGGCCTGCAGCTGGTTCTTCAGGCGCGCCGGTTCGCGCGTCTCGCTGCGAAAGCTGCCCAGGTAACCCTGGCCGATGGCAAACACCAGCAGGTTGACGCCGGCCAGCAGCCAGAAGACGAATTTCAGCATGCGTGTGTTCCTTGTTGTCCTGCTTCTTCGCCGCTGCGCGCGGCCGCCTGCAGGCCGATCATGACGATATTGTCCACCAGCTGCAGCGGCACCGGTAGCGTCAGGGCGGGCGCGATGCGGGATGCGGCGCCGCCCGACAGCAGGCAGGCGCTGGCGCCATGCATGCGCACGGCCCGTTCGATGGCGCCCGCCTGCGCCGCCAGGCAGCCGGAGAGGATGGCGTCATCCGTATTGTCGGCGAAACCGGCCGGCAGGGGGCTGTCGCCGGCGATCTGCGGCAGTTGCGCCGTGTTGCGCGCCAGCGAACTGGCCATCAGTCCCAGCCCGGGCAGGATCATCCCGCCCAGGAAGACACCGTCGGCCGTGATGGCGTCGATGGTGGTGGCGGTGCCGCAATTGGCGACGATGACGGCCTGGCCCGGCGCCAGCGCATGCGCGCCGATGGCGGCGGCAAAGCGGTCGCAGCCCAGCTGCGCCGGGTCGCGGTAGTCGTTCCTCAGTCCGGCCAGTCGCGGCAGCGAGGCAAAGGTGGCGATCGCCGGCGGCGGCAAGGCCGGCAGCTGCGCCCGCAGGCGCGCGCCGATGGCCGTCCCCGCCACGTTCGACAGCAGCACGCCAGAAATGTCCAGGCTGGCCCAGGCGGCGGCCAGGGTATCGAGCTGCGCATGCGCCACGGTGCCGCTGGCCAGCCAGGCTCCCGCCGTGCTGGCGGGGGCGGACAGCGCCCATTTGATGCGCGTATTGCCGGCGTCGATGAGCAGTAGCATGTGCTTACTCCTGGGTCAGGCGCAGCGAGACGTCGCCGGACATGACTTCCTGCAGGCCGCCATCGGTGCGCAGCAGCAGGCGGCCCAGGTGGTCCACGCCGGCCGCCACGCCTTGCTGCAGCAGCTGGCCATTGTCGAGGATTTTCACGTGCTGGCCTTGCCAGGCGTGCAGCGCGTTCCAGCGTTCCGTAAACGGCGCAAAACCCGTGTCGTCGAATTCGGCCAGCACGCCGGCCAGGCGGCTGAGCAGGGCCGCCACCAGGGTGTTGCGTTCCATTTGCGCCAGCCAGGGCACGGCCGAGACGCTGCGGCCGATCTGCTGTTCCAGCGCATCGGGCATCAGCAGGTTGATGCCGCAGCCGATCACGGCCCACACGCCGCCATCGTTGCCTTGCGCCTGCTGCGTCTCGACGAGGATGCCGGCCAGTTTATGGCCATCCTTGAGCAGGTCGTTCGGCCACTTCAATTGCACCGGCACGCCCAGCGACGACATGGTCTCGGCCAGCGCCACGCCGACGGCCAGCGGCAAGCCCACCAGCTGATGCAGCGGGCCCTTGAAGCGCCAGGCCAGCGAGAACATCAGGCTGGCGTCCGGCTGCGACACCCACGGCCGTCCGGCGCGGCCGCGGCCCGCCGTCTGCTGGCCGGCGATGCGCAGCGTGGGGCCGGCCAGGGTGGCGCAGCGCGCCAGCAGGTCGGCGTTGGTGGAGCCGGTTTCATCGACCACTTCGATGGCCACGTGGGCGGCGCCGGTGGCGCAATGGGCGGCAATGGCCGCGCTGTTCAGGTCTGTATGCTTCGTCATGGGGGTATCTGGGTGTTACAGGCTGTCGCCGGATGGCTTGCTGCGCGCCTTGTGCGGCGCATTCGCGAAGGCCAGGTCATACACCGCGTTGGGCAGCACGCGCAGCAGCTTGGCCACCACGCCCATCTGCCACGGGATCACGCGGTAGCTGTCGCCGTCGGCGATGGCGCGCGCGGCGCGTGCGGCGAATCGCTCGGCCGGCATCAGGAAGGGCATGCGGTAGGCGTTGTGGCGCGTCATCGGCGTGTCGATGTAGCCGGGGGTGATGGTGACGACCTTGATGCCCGCAGGTTTCAATTCCAGGCGCAGCGATTCGCAGTAGCTGATGACGGCCGCCTTCGAGGCGCTGTACGCTTCCGCGCCAGGCAGGCCGCGGATGCCGGCCACGCTGCCGATGCCGACCAGGCGCCCGCTGCCCTGGCTTTTCATGGCGGCGATGAAGGGTGCGAAGGTGGCGACGGTGGCCGTGACGTTGATGGCGATGAGGCGCGCGAACGCGTCGAGGTCTTCCGCGTGTTCGGTCAGGGTGCCAAACGACACGCCGGCACTGGCGATGACGGCGTCGATGCGCCCGGCGTAGCCGATGAAGTCGGCGGCCGCGCTTTTCAGGGCGGCGTGGTCGCACACGTCGACGGCATATGCGCGGTGGCGTTCAGGGTGGGGCAGGGAGGCGATCAGTTGCTGCAGGGTGTCGCCGCGGCGGGCCAGCAGGCCCAGCGTGGCGCCCTGGCGCGCGTACTGCAGCGCCAGGGCGGCGCCCAGTCCGCTCGACGCGCCCGTGATGAACACGCTGTAAGGCGCGCCGTGCATCAGGCGATGCACGCGGCGGTGTCCGGGCGCGCCAGGCAGGTGTCCATGCTTATTTCTTTTCCGCTTTGGCTTTCGCGACCAGCACGTCCATCACGGTCAACGCCTGGGCGTTCAGCTGCTCTTCGGTCCTGGCCGACTTGCTGCCTTGATCCGCTTGCGACGGTGAGGTGATGTAGCGGCCATCGATGGCGATCATGGGCCAGAACGTCACGTTATACGCCTGCATCATGGCGTCCGCATGGCGCACGCGGGCCGAGATACCCATCGAACGGTAGGTGTCGATGAACTTCTGGCGATCCACGCCCTGTTTGGCGACGAAGTCGAACACGGCGTCGTCGGTGTTGAGGCGGTTGCGCTCCACGTGCATGGCCTGGAACACCTTGACATGCAGCTTGTCGAGCAGGCCCATGGCTTGCAGGGTGAAGAACAGGCGCTGTTGCGGCGCCACGCTGTCATCGCGCGAGACGTGCACGCGCTTGAAGACGATGTTGTCGCCCTGTTTCTTGACCCAGGCGGCCAGTTGCGGTTCGAGCACATTGCAATGCGGGCAGTAATACGCGAAAAACTCCGTCACTTCGATCTTCTTGCCCGCGTCCGTCGTCTGCGGCGTCGGCAGGGTTTCATACTCGACGCCATTCTTCGGATCGGCCGGCGAGGCAGATGCGCCCACGGCGGCGGTGCACAGGGCGGCGGCGAACAGGAATTTCTTCAGAAAACGCATGCTGGTTCCTTATTTTTGGTTGCGGACGACGGCGACATCGATGCCGTTTTCGGACAGTTTGGTGCGTGCGCGGTTCATGGCCTCAAGCTGGTTGAATGGCCCGATGCGCACGCGGTGCAGCACGCCGGCGTCGGTGCTGCGGTCGCTGATGGCCGCTTCGAAACCGAGCAGCGCCAGTTTGCCGCGCGTGCTTTCGGCGTCCGCCATGTCATGGAAGGCGCCGGCCTGCAGATAATAAATCCATTTGTCGCCGGCCGCATCGGCCTTGGCCTCGGCTTTCACGTCGGCCTTGGCTTGCGGCGCAGGAGCGGCAGCTGGCGCTTTCGGCGCCGGCTTGTCCTTCAGGGTGCCGATCAGTTCTTGCAGCGCGTCAGGCGGCGGCGCCTTTGGCTGCTGCGCTGGCGCCGGTGCGGGAGCCGGCGCGGCCGGCTGCGTTGGCGTGTTGATTTCGCGCGGTTCCTTGGAAAAATCGCGCGCCGCTTCCTTGGCCGCTTCCTTGTTGCCGTACATCGGCTTGTTCGGGTCGGCGATCTGGCCGGCCGTCGGCTCGGCCGATTTGCCGGCCTTGCCCGACTTGTCGGTGAATGGCGAGGTCCCCTTGGTGATCACCAGGGCGACCACCACGGCGATGCCCAGGCCGATGACCAGGCCGATGATGATGCCGACCAGGGTATTGCCCTGCTGGCGCCGGGCGGAAGAAAAGCGGGAAGCGTGACTCATTTGCGGTTTGACCTTCGCGATTACATTTTATTTGGCGCGGATACGCCAATCAGTGCCAGGCCATTGCGCAGCACCTGGCGCGCGGCGATGACCAGCGCCAGACGGGCCAGCTTGACGGTGTCGTCCTCGACCAGCACTTTTTCGGCAAAGTAGAAGCTGTGCAGGTTGGCCGCCAGGTCGCGCAGGTAGAACGCCACCTGGTGCGGCCCCAGTTCGGCTTGCGCGCGCGCCAGCGTTTCCGGATAGGCGGCCAGGGTCGCCAGCAGGGTCGCCTCGGTCGGCGCCGTCAGTGGCGACAAGTCAACACCGGCGATCGTGCTTTCATCGCCGCCCCAGTTTTCCAGGATGCGGCAGATGCGCGCGTGCGCGTACTGCACGTAATAGACCGGGTTTTCATCGGTCGTTTTCAGCGCCACGTCGACGTCGAAGACGAATTCCGTGTCGGCCTTGCGCGAGATCAGGAAGAAGCGCACGGCGTCGCGGCCCTTGGCGATGTCGCCGCCGCCCGACCATTCGATCAGGTCGCGCACGGTGACGTAGGAGCCAGCGCGCTTCGAGATCTTCACTTCCTCGCCGTCCTTCATGACGGTGACCATCTTGTGCAGCAC
This sequence comes from Janthinobacterium sp. SUN118, assembly GCF_030397695.1. NCBI lineage: Bacteria > Pseudomonadati > Pseudomonadota > Betaproteobacteria > Burkholderiales > Oxalobacteraceae > Janthinobacterium > Janthinobacterium sp. SUN118. Next base: position 41,734 of record NZ_JAPUBV010000006.1, read on the forward strand.
GTAGTCGGGGTAGCCTTGCGGGATGCCCATGTCGACCGCCTGCAGGCCGGCGCGCACGCGCGCGATGGTGCCGTGGTGGTCGCTGCCCTGGATGTTGATCGCCTGTACGAAGCCGCGCTGCCATTTCACCAGGTGATACGCCACGTCCGGCACGAAATACGTGTAGGTGCCGTCCGTCTTGCGCATGACGCGGTCCTTGTCGTCGCCGAAGTCGGTGGTGCGCAGCCACAGCGCGCCATCCTGCTCATACGTGTGGCCCGCCTTGATCAGCGTTTCCACGGCGCTGTTGACCTTGCCGTCGGCGTACAGCGACGACTCGAGGTAGTAATTGTCGAACTTCACGCCGAACGCCTGCAAGTCGATGTCCTGCTCGTTGCGCAGGTAGGTGACGGCAAACGGGCGGATCGAATCGATGTCGTCCACGTTGCCGTTGGCCGTGGCAGGCTGGCCATCGCTGGCCGAGACGGTCTTGCCGGCCTTGAAATCGTTGGCGATGTCGGCGATGTAGTCGCCGTTGTAGCTTGACTCCGGCCATTCGGCATCGCCGGGCTTGAAGCCGCGCGCGCGCGCCTGCACGGAATTGGCCAGGGTCTGGATCTGCACGCCCGCGTCGTTATAGTAGAACTCGCGCGTGACCTTGAAACCTTGCGCGTCGAACAGCGACGACAGGGCGTCGCCCAGGGCCGCCTGGCGGCCGTGGCCCACGTGCAGCGGACCGGTCGGATTGGCCGAGACGAATTCGAGGATGACCTGCTTGCCGGCGCCTGCCGTGCTGCGGCCGTAATCGGCGCCTTCGCCGAGGATGGTTTTCACCACGGCCTGTTTCGCGGCGGCGGACACACGCACGTTGATGAAGCCGGGGCCGGCGATTTCCACCGCTTCGACCAGGCCTTTGCCGGCCGGATTGGCCAGCACGGCGGTGACGATGGTTTGCGCCAGTTCGCGCGGATTCTGTTTCAGCTGCTTGGCCAGTTGCATGGCGATATTGCAGGCGACGTCGCCATGCGATGCATCGCGTGGTCGCTCGAGCACCACGGATGGCGTCAGCGAAGTGCCGGCCAGGACGGGAGCGAGGGCGGCCTGGAACAGGGCGATGATTTCTTGTTTCTGTTGGGCGAGCATGAGCAGGATGGCGGTGGAACCGCGTTAAGAATGAATAGAATGAATCAAAAAGCAAAACGGACGGCAAGTGGTGACAGCCGCCCAGACTGCGTTAATTATACTGGTTTGCCGCCGGGAACAATACGCTTGCCAGCGGCGCACCCATGCGGGGGCATTTCACGATATTATCAGGAAGGCACGCCCGTGCTGGTGCACGAAAACATCAGCATGGCGCATTCTGCTTGTATATATGCAGTTTTTTGCCGCAATTTACCCGTATCACTGCAATCGCTTGGTCCAGAGGCCGCCACAAACGCTACAATCGACCCTTTATTGATGACGCGCGGCCGCGAATCTGCCCCATGCCGCCAGCCGCGCGCAGCCACACCGGATAATTTATGAACAAGCGCCCCACGCTGAAATTGAAAACCAAGCCGGCGCCAGGCCAGTTTGCCGCACCTGCCGCGCCGAAATTGCGTCCCAGCTACCATCCCGACTTGAAACCGGTCTTGCAGCCTGGCTTCCAACCCGATTTGCGTGCCGACTCGCTGGCGTTTTGCCTGCTGGGCGCTGCCAATGCTGTGGCGCAAGTGCGCACGGGCACGGCCCTGCCGCAGGCGCTGGCCAAGGTGTTTGCGCAATCGAACGCCAGCCCGCAAGCGCGCGGCGCCATCCAGGATATTTCCTACCGCACCATGCGCCAGCTGGGCCGCAGCGAAACCCTGGTCGGCCTGATGACGTCGAAGGCGCCCGAGCCGCCGATGCTGGCCGCGCTGCTGTGCTGCGCGCTGTCTCTGATGTCCGCCGAGCCGGGCGAGCAGCCGTACGAAGAGTTTACCGTTGTGGACCAGGCTGTCACGGTGGCCACGTCGCACCCTGACCTGGCGCATGCCAAGGGCATGGTGAACGCCGTCTTGCGCCGTTTCTTGCGCGAGCGCAAGTCCTTGCTGGAAGCGGCCCTGCAGCAACCCTTGGCGCAATGGAATTATCCGCAGTGGTGGATCGATTCGCTGCGCCTGGCCTATCCCCGCGACTGGCAAGCCATTTTGACGGCGGGCAATGCCGTACCGCCACTGACCTTGCGCGTGAATCGCCGCAAGAGCACGGTGGAAGCGTACCTGGCCGTGCTGGCGGACGCTGGCATCGCCGCGCGCCAGGTGGGGCCGTTTGCCGTGCGCCTGGACAAGCCGATCGGCGTGGCCCTGATTCCCGGCTTCGAACAGGGTGTCGTTTCCGTACAGGATGCCGGCGCGCAATTGGCCGCGCCGCTGCTGGACTTGCAGGACGGCATGCGCGTGCTGGACGCCTGTGCCGCGCCTGGCGGCAAGACTTGCCACATCCTCGAGTTGGCCGATGTGCACGTCACGGCCATCGATGCCGATGCCAAACGCCTGCCGCGCATCGCGGAAAACCTCGAGCGCCTGGGCCTGGACGCGACCTTGAAGGCGCAGGATGCGCAATCGAGCGCGTGGTGGGATGGCCAGCAGTACGACCGCATCCTGGCCGACGTGCCGTGCACGGCCTCGGGCATCGTGCGGCGCCATCCGGACATCCGCTGGTTGCGCCGCAAGGGCGATGCGTTCCAACTTGCAACACTTTCATCCAAAATTCTGGACAACCTGTGGCAGATGCTGCGCCCCGATGGTAAATTGCTGTTCGTGACTTGTTCACTGTGGCCGCAAGAGTCCGAGGCACAGGCGGCGGCATTTGCGGTGCGCAATAATGCGACCCGGTTGACAGCTCCTGGTCAGCTGTTGCCGACTGGCAGCGCGGAGCAGGACCATGACGGTTTGTTCTATGCGCTGTTCCAAAAAAATGCGACTTGAGCGATACGTCGAATCTTTTCCTACGGACTACACCGGCACACTTGTGACAACACGACTCTTCCGACTCCTGGCCCTGCTGCTGATGCTGGCGTGTACCATGCCGCGCGCGCAGGCCGCCGATATGGTCGAGATCACGCGTGCCTACATCGAGTCGAGCGAAGAAGGCTACAAGCTGGCCGCCACCTATTCCTTTGAACTCAATCACGACCTCGATGATGCCGTGCAGCACGGTGTGCCGCTGTTTTTCACGACGGAAATCGAACTGACGCGGCCCCGCTGGTACTGGTTCGATGAAAAGGCCATCGTTGCGCGCCAGACCAGCCGGCTGTCGTACAACGTGCTGACGCGCCAGTACCATGTGTCGGGCGGCGGCTTGCAGCAAAGCTTTGCCACCCTGGACGATGCGCTGTTCCTGATCCGCCGGCCCAGCCGCTGGCTGGTGGCGCCGCGCGGCGCGCTGAAAGTGGGACAGACGTATAACGTGACCCTGCGCATGGGCATGGACCGCGACTACCTGCCCAAGCCGATACAGGTCAATGCCTTCAATAACAGCGACTGGCGCCTGGCTTCGAATAAAAAAACCTTCTTGTATACGGCGGAGTAGTGAGTCAAGCATTGCGCTATCTGCTGGTGGTGGGCGGCGGCATTGTCAGTATCCTGCTGTTCCTGCTGGCCTCGGCTTCCGATAATTCCGGTTTCTTCGACCGCTACTACACCTGGCTGCTGGGCCTGAACGCCGCTGTGGCCGTGTCCCTGCTGGCGCTGGTCGGCATTTCGCTGGGCCGCCTGTATGCCCGCTACAAGAGCGGCAAGTTCGGCTCCAAGCTGATGATGCGCCTGGTGATGCTGTTCGCCGCCGTCGGCATCCTGCCCGGCCTCGTGATTTTCCTCGTCTCCGTGCAATTCGTTTCCCATTCGATCGAATCGTGGTTCAACGTCAAGATTGAAGCGGCGCTCGAGTCGGGCCTGGAACTGGGCCGCGCCGGCCTCGATGCGGCCCTGGTCGAGCTCGACCACCGTGGCCACAAGGCCGTCGAGGAGCTGGGCAGCGACCCGGTGGCCGGTCCGGCGGTACTGACGAGCCTGCTGCGCGAAGAGGGCATGCAAAATGTCATGATCGTCAGCGGCGATGGCGTCCTGCTGGCCAGTGCCGGCCCGCACAGCGCGGCCGACTTGCCGACGCCGGCCATGCTGGCGCAGGCGGCCTTGCCGGCCGGCTATGCCTCCGCCGAAGGCGGGCTGGAATTGCATGACGACAGCATGGAATCGGGCGGCGGCGGCATCCGCGCCGGGCCGCCCGCGGGCGTCGACGCGGCCGCCGGCCTGCGCTTGCGCGTGCTGGTGGTCGTGCCGGGACCGTCCGTGTCGCCCCGCTACCTGCAATTGCTGCAATCGGTGCCACCCAAGCTGGCCACCAACGGCGAGATGCTGCGCGCCGCCTACAGCGAATACAAGGAGCGTTTCGTCGCGCGCGTGGGCCTGCGCAAGATGTACATGGAAATCCTCACCTTGACCTTGCTGCTGGCCATCTTTGGCGCCATCGGCAGCGCCTTCCTGATCGCCGGCAACCTGGCGCAGCCCTTGCTGCTGCTGGCCGAAGGCACGCGGGCCGTGGCCGAGGGCGACCTGTCGCCGCGCCCCATCGTCGCTTCCAAGGACGAGCTGGGCACGTTGACGCAGTCGTTCAACATCATGACGCGCCAGTTGCTCGATGCGCGCACGGCCGTCGAAAGCAACCGCGCCGCGCTGCAGAACGCCAAGGCCCACCTGGAATCCGTGCTGGCGAACATGTCGGCCGGCGTGATGGTGCTCGACGGCGATTTCAAACTGGTGACTTGCAATGAATCGGTCGAGCGCATCCTCCAGCATTCGGGCGCCAGCATGGTGGGCCAGCCGCTGGCAAATGTTGCTGGAATGGAAGAATTCGGCGCGGCCATCATCAGCGCCTTCACGGCGCAGAGCGCGCAATCGGCATCGGGCCGCAACCAGCAGCGCCTGCACTGGCAGCGGCAGATCGAGATTCCGCGCCGCGTCGGCAGCAGTGCCGATGAGCATGACATCGCCCTGCTGGCGCGCGGTTCGCGCCTGCCGCTGGAATCGGGCAGCGGCTATATCGTCGTCTTCGATGATATTTCCGACGTCATTTCCGCGCAGCGTTCGATCGCCTGGGGCGAGGTGGCGCGCCGCCTGGCACATGAAATCAAGAATCCGCTGACGCCCATCCAGCTGTCGGCCGAACGCCTGCAGATGAAGCTCGAAGGCAAGCTGGAGCAGCCGGACGCCGACCTGCTCAGCCGCGCCACCACCACCATCGTCAAGCAGGTCGATGCGATGAAGCGCATGGTCGACGACTTCCGCGACTATGCGCGCACGCCGCCTGCCGTGCTGGTGCCGCTGCGCTTGAACGAGCTGATCGAAGAGATCCTGAACCTGTACCTGCGCGGCGATGATGGCGATATCATCCACCCGCTGCTGGCGCCGAATCTGCCGATGGTGATGGGCGATCCGACCCAGCTGCGCCAGGTTATCCATAACTTGCTGCAGAACGCGCAGGACGCCATGGCGGACTTGCCGCCGGACTCGCCGCATCCGCGGATTGACGTAAGGACGGAAGCAATTCATTATCGCAGTGCGGACGGTGGCGTGAATATCGCCGTGCGGCTGGCAATCACCGACAATGGTCCTGGTTTCGCGCCGAAGATCCTGGCGCGGGCCTTCGAGCCTTACGTCACGTCGAAGGCGCGCGGCACGGGCCTGGGCCTGGCGATGGTGAAGAAAATTATCGATGAACATGGCGGACGCATCGATATCGAGAACCGGGTCGACGGCAATGGCGCTTCGGTGGTCATTTTGCTGTTAAAGTTAGCTCCCGACACTCCTGCCCAGGAATTCCTGGCGTGAGCGTCTGGTTTAGTATTTAAAACACTAATAAAATCATAGTTGTCCGCGCGTGCATCTTGTGCGCGACGGTCGGCGAAATGAGGAAGGCAAGACACGAATGGCAAACATACTCGTAGTGGATGATGAAATGGGTATCCGTGAGTTGCTCTCGGAAATATTGGGCGACGAAGGACATGCTATCCAGCTGGCCGAGAATGCGCAGCAGGCACGCGAGGCAAGGGCGGCAGGTGCGCCGGATCTGGTATTGCTCGATATCTGGATGCCCGATACCGATGGCGTGACCTTGCTCAAGGAATGGCAGCGCGATGGCTTGCTGACCATGCCGGTGATCATGATGTCGGGCCACGCCACCATCGATACGGCCGTCGAGGCGACACGCATCGGCGCACTGAACTTCCTGGAAAAGCCGATTGCCCTGCAAAAGCTGCTCAAGGCCGTCCAGCAAGGCTTGACGCGGGCACAGGAAACCGTGCGCGCGCCGAGCGTGGCGCCGCGTCCGGTGGCGCCCGTCGTGGCGGAGGAAAGCAGCCATCCCGTGCCCAGCTTTGGCGGCAGCGCGCCGCAGCAGTTGATGGTGCGTCCAGGCATCGCCATGCCGGCGGTGGCCGAAGGCCATGGCTACAACCTGTCGTTCGACTTGCCGCTGCGCGAGGCGCGCGATGCGTTCGAGCGCATGTATTTCGAACACCATTTGGGCCGCGAAGGGGGCAGCATGACCCGCGTGGCCGAGAAAACGGGCCTCGAGCGTACCCATTTGTACCGCAAGCTGAAACAGCTGGGTGTCGAACCGGGCAAGCTGGCCAAGAAAAGCCTGTGACGGCAGCCGCGCGGCACGCGACGCCGCTGACCCTGGTCAGTGGCGGGCGTGCCGGTGAGCGCGAAGCTGCCATTGCGCAAGCCCTGCTGCCGGACCAGCCGGCCGCCGTGATCCTGGAAGGGCTGGCCGACGGCAACTCCATCCTGGCCGACCTGGCCGAGCAAGTTTCTCCTTCCCCATCATTTCCTTTGCAATTGTTGCGTATCGCACCCGGTTGCCTGTGCTGCAGCGGCAATCTCGTATTGCGTGTAACATTGAATCGTCTGCTGCGCCATCCGCCCGCGCGCTTGTTCATCAGCCTGGCCGACGCCTCGCACATCGAGCAATTGCGCACCTGGCTGACGGCCAGTCCCTACGATGTCCTGCTGGCCCTCGAGCCGGATCTGCTGGTTTCCTGACTGACGTACCGCAGCCGCAGTTTGCATCTCGTTACAACTCTGTAGCCCGCAGGGTGGCATGGCCGCTTGAAATGGCGCCATGTGAACCCCACCTCTGTTCTGACACCGCAGGAGCTTCTCCTGCTTGAGCGAAGGATGCAAAATGAACCTCATCTATAACAGCGAACAATATAGCGTCGTGGAATTCGGCGCCGACCGCGACCTGGAAGCCCTGCGCTTTGGCGGCTATGAAATCGTCGACAAGGGCGGCAAGCGCGAGACGTTTATCGCCGGCGTCCTGGCCCAGAATTTCCGCCGCGACGTCACGGAATTGATCGCCAGCGAACCGAGCATGGAAGAGATCGATGAATTTTTGGGCAGCTATGATTCCCTCATGAGCCAGCCCGTGCTGCTGCATTAAAGCCGGGGTCGTTTGATGGCGATCGCCACCATACCAATCCGCAAGCCGGCATGGTATGGTGGCTGTGTTATCCAGCTGCAAACAGACCATGTGCCAACTTCTCGGAATGAATTGCAATGTCCCTACGGACATTGTCTTTAGTTTTACCGGCTTCGCCATGCGCGGCGGCCATACCGATACCCACCACGACGGCTGGGGTATCGCCTTTTTCGAGGGTGCCGGCGTGCGCCATTTCGTCGACCACCAGGCGGCCATCGCCTCGCCCGTAGCCGAACTGATCAAGCGTTATCCCATCAAGTCGCGCAATGTCATCGCGCATATTCGTAAAGCAACGCAAGGCCAGGTGGCGCTGGAGAACTGCCACCCGTTCGTGCGCGAGCTGTGGGGCCGCTACTGGGTATTTGCCCACAATGGCGACTTGAAGGAGTTCCATCCCGTGCTGACGGGCAGTTACCGTCCTGTCGGCTGCACGGACAGCGAACTGGCCTTTTGCTACCTGCTGCAGGAACTGCACGCGCGCTTTGGCGACGCCCCGCCGGCGCTGCCGCAGCTGCATGCGGCGCTGGCCGAGCTGTTGCCGAGCATCGCCGCGCATGGTACGTTCAACATGATGCTGTCCAGCGGCGAAGCCCTGTTTGCCCATTGCTCGACCAGTTTGCATTATCTGGTGCGACAACATCCGTTTCCAACTGCTAAACTCTCCGATGAAGACTTGAGCGTGGACTTTTCCCAGGTGACCACGCCGCAGGACCGGGTGGCCGTGATCGTCACCCAGCCGCTGACAACCAACGAGCAATGGACGGCGTTTGCGCCCGGTGAGTTGAAGTTATTTGTCGACGGTATGGTGCAAGAACCTGCAACGGCCTAATTTGTTGACGACAATAATCTTTATTACTGCCAAAATACCCACAGCGCGGGCGAAATTCAGCTAAAGTATTGTCAATAGTGAACCTTGATGCGGGCGCGGCGCGGCCAGTGTCACTCGACGTGATTGATGAAGATTTAATGATCGATATTTCCAGCAACGACATCACCCCGAAACCCTTGCGCGTGCGCGAGTTTTATCTGGGGCGACAACCTATTCTTGACCGCAATCAAGCCTTGTTTGGCTATGAGTTGCTATTCCGCAACGCTCCGGTCGGGCCCGCCAACATTACCAGCGACCTGTCCGCCACGGCTACCGTCATCGCCCATGCTTCGCAGCTGGGCATGGAAAAGGTCATCGGCGATGCGCTCGGTTTCGTCAACGTCGATGCCGATGTGATCATGAGCGACATCTTCGTTTTCTTGCCGCGCGAAAAAGTCGTGCTGGAAATCGTCGAATCGATGCAAGTGACGCCGGCGCTGCGCGCGCGCATCAGCGAGCTGGTGGGCCACGGCTTTACCTTCGCGCTGGAAAACGTCGTGGCCGACACGGCGCAAGTGCAGGAATTGTTGCCGCTGGTGCAATATGTGAAGATGGACATGAGCACCGTCGACCCGGCAGTGCTGGCGACGCTGGCGCCCCGCTTCAAGCAGGAACAGAAGAAACTGGTGGCGGAAAAGGTCGAGACGCGCGAAGAATTCAAGTCGGGCCTGGACCTGGGCTTCGATTACTTCCAGGGTTATTACTTTGCCAAGCCGGCCATCATGACGGGCAAGAAGCTGTCGCCGTCGCAACTGGCCGTCATGGAACTGATGACCCTGGTGACGTCGGACGCCGACAACATGGATATCGAACGCGCCATCAAGCGTGACGTGTCGCTGGCCCTGAACTTGCTGCGTTTAGTCAATACGCCGGCCGTGGGCGCGCGCCAGCGCATCGATTCGCTGAGCCAGGCCGTCACCGTGCTGGGCCGCCGTCAGCTGCAGCGCTGGCTGCAAATCATGCTGTATGCGGAACCAAGCAAGCGGGGCCATAGCATGACGCCGCTGCTGATGCTGGCCACAACGCGCGGCCGTCTGCTGGAATTGCTCGCGCATAAACTGCGTCCGAACCACGCCCATTCCGCCGATATCGCCTTTACGGTCGGCATCATGTCCCTGATGGATACCCTGTTCGGCGTGCCGATGTCGGAAATCCTGAGTCAGATCGAAGTGATCGACGAAGTGGCCGAAGCGCTGCTGTCGCGCGAAGGTTTCTATGGCGACTTGCTGCGCCTGGCCGAATGCATCGAACGCATCGAAGACATGGAAGGCGAGATCGTGCCGACCCTGCGCGACCTGGCCATGTCGCCGGACGACCTGGTGGAGCTGGAAATGGCCGCTTACGAATGGAGCGATAACGTCGTCCGCTACGCGCTGTAGGTCGGATTAGCGCGGCCGTCAGGCCACGCGTAATCCGACGACATTGTTGATGCTGATCGTAGTGATGTCGGATTACGGCCGGCGGCCTAATCCGGCCTGCCCGAATTTTCCGTCCCGGATTGCCATTTTTTGAGAGCCCTGCACGGCGTTGCCGTGGCAGGGCTTTTTTGCGCCTGTAGCGGCGCTAGGCGGCGGCGCCGGGCCAGTGCTTGTGCAGCTCCGGATCGGTGCGTAGTTCCCACAGGGCGAGGATGACGACGGCGATGCCGACGATCAGCTCGTTCCACAGGACGACGCGCTGTTCGGCCAGCCGTAGTATCCACGGCGAGGCGGCGACCCAGACGCCCACCAGCAGGTTGACGACGACGGCCCAGAAATAGGTCTTGTACAGGTCGAAGGCGGCCAGCACGGCGATGACGAGGCCCGAGACAAAGGCGTTGATCATCTGCGGCGAGCCTTCGGGATAGGAAAATGCCCATGGCGAGACGACCAGCCACAGGCCCAGCAACAGGATCACCTGATCCTGCCAGCGTTTGAGTTTGAAATTGGTTGCCATATATCCTCCTTGCCAGTTGGGAACGGGCCGGAGCGGGCATGCAGCATGCCGGCCGGCATACTGCGTTAGTGCGCTTCGGCGCGCGATAAGTTCCGCGCGCCTTGTCCATATATTATGACAGATTGGGTGCCAGCCAGCGTTCCACATCCTCGATGCTGGCGCCACGGCGCTTGGCCATGTCTTCCACCTGGTCCATGCCGATCTTGCCGACAACGAAGTATTTCGACTCCGGGTGGGCAAAATAGAAGCCGGAAACGGCCGCGCCGGGGAACATGGCATACGATTCCGTCAGCTGCATGCCGATTTCCTCGGCCTGCATGACCTCGAACATCTCTTTCTTGACCGTATGTTCGGGGCAGGCCGGGTAGCCTGGCGCGGGACGGATGCCCACGTATTTCTCCGCGATCATGTCGTCGTTGCTCAGTTGCTCGTCCGGCACGTAGCCCCACAAATCCTTGCGCACGCGCTCGTGCAGGTATTCGGCAAACGCCTCGGCCAGGCGGTCGGCCAGCGATTTCAACATGATGGACGAGTAATCGTCGTGCGCATCCTCGAAGCGCTTCTCGTATTTCTCGATGCCGAGGCCGGACGTCACGGCGAACATGCCGATGTAATCCTTCACGCCCGATTCCTTGGGCGCAATAAAATCGGCCAGGCACTGGTTGGGACGCTGCACGCCGTCGACGACGGGCTTGACACCCTGCTGGCGCATGCCGTAATACGTGAACGCCACGTTACTGCGCGTATCGTCCGTGTACACCTCGATATCGTCGTCATTGACGCTGTTGGCTGGCAGCAAGGATACGACGCCATTGGCCGTCAGCCAGCGCCCGTCGATGAGTTTTTTCAGCAAGGCCTGGCCTTCCGCATACACCTTGGTGGCCGCGTCGCCCACCACTTCATCGGTGAGGATGGCGGGGAAGGGACCTGCCAGGTCCCAGGTCTGGAAGAACGGGCCCCAGTCGATATAGTTGGCCAGGGCGGCCAGGTCGACGTTCTTGAAGACGCGGCGGCCGATGAACTTCGGTTTCACTGGCGTGCAGGGACCGTCGAAGGGCACGCGCATCTTGTTGGCGCGCGCCTGCGCCAGCGGCAGGATGGGCAGGGCCTTCTTGTTGGCGTGCTGCTCGCGGATGCGCGCGTAATCGAGCTCGATGTCTTCGACGTACTTGTCGCGCTGTTCCGGCGTCAGCAACGATTGCGCCACGGACACGGAACGCGAGGCGTCCGGCACATAGATGACGGGGCCTTCGTAGTTGTGCGCGATTTTCACGGCCGTATGGGCGCGGCTGGTCGTGGCGCCGCCGATCAGCAGGGGAATCTTGAGCATGCGGAAATGTTCGTCGCGCTGCATTTCCTTGGCGACATACGCCATTTCTTCCAGCGACGGCGTGATCAGGCCGGACAAGCCAATGATGTCCGCGTTTTCCACCTTGGCGCGGGCGAGGATTTCCGAGCACGGCACCATCACGCCCATGTTTACCACTTCGAAGTTGTTGCACTGCAGAACCACCGTGACGATGTTCTTGCCGATGTCATGCACGTCGCCTTTCACGGTCGCCATGATGATCTTGCCCTTCGGCTTGGCGACGATGCCCGTGCGCTGCTCTTCCAGCAGCTTTTCTTCCTCGATAAATGGAATCAGGTGGGCCACGGCCTGTTTCATCACGCGCGCCGATTTCACCACTTGCGGCAGGAACATTTTACCTTGCCCAAACAGGTCGCCGACCACGTCCATGCCGGCCATCAGGGGCCCTTCGATCACGTGGATGGGGCGCCCGCCATTGTGCAGCAGTTCCTGGCGCGCCTCTTCCGTGTCTTCCACGATGAATTGCGTGATGCCATGCACCAGCGCGTGCGACAGGCGCTGCTGTACCGTGCCTTCGCGCCAGGCCAGGGTCTGCGCCTCGGCCTTGCCGCCCGCCTTCAGGGTGCCGGCAAATTCGATCATGCGCTCGGTCGAGTCTTCGCGGCGGTTCAGCACCACGTCTTCCACGCGCTCGCGCAATTCCGGGTCCAGGTTGTCGTACACGCCCACCATGCCGGCGTTGACGATGCCCATGGTCATGCCGGCCTTGATGGCGTGGTACAGGAAGACAGTATGGATGGCTTCGCGGGCAGGATCGTTGCCGCGGAAACTGAATGACACGTTCGACACGCCGCCCGAGATCTTCGCGTACGGCAAGTTTTCCTTGATCCAGCGCGTGGCGTTGATGAAGTCGACGGCGTAGTTGTTGTGCTCTTCGATGCCGGTGGCGACGGCAAAGATGTTCGGATCGAAGATGATGTCTTCCGGCGGGAAGTCCAGCGCATCGATCAGTAAATGATAGGCGCGTGCGCAAATTTCGATCTTGCGCTCGAAGGTGTCGGCCTGGCCCTTCTCGTCGAAGGCCATGACGATGACGGCGGCGCCGTAGCGGCGGCACAGCCTGGCCTGGCGCAGGAATTCTTCCTCGCCTTCCTTCATCGAGATGGAATTGACGATGGCCTTGCCCTGCACGCATTTCAGGCCCGCTTCGATGACCGACCATTTCGACGAATCGACCATGATGGGTACGCGCGAAATATCGGGTTCGGACGCGATCAGGTTCAAAAAGCGCGTCATGGCCGCCAGCGAATCGAGCATCGCCTCGTCCATGTTGATGTCGATTACTTGCGCGCCGTTTTCAACTTGCTGGCGGGCCACGGACAAGGCTTCGTCGTATTGCTCGTTGAGAATCATGCGCGCGAACGCCTTCGAGCCCGTGACGTTGGTGCGCTCGCCCACGTTGACGAACAGCGACTCGTCGTTGACGACAAACGGTTCCAGGCCCGCCAGGCGCAAGTCGTGTGACGGCGCCGGCACGGTGCGCGGGGTGTTTTTCGACAGCAGCTCGCCGATGGCGGCGATGTGCTCGGGCGTGGTGCCGCAGCAGCCGCCCGCCATGTTCAGGAAGCCCGCGTCGGCGAATTCGCGCAGCAGCGCGGAGGTGTCGGCCGGCAACTCGTCGAAGCCCGTGTCGCTCATGGGATTGGGCAAGCCCGCATTCGGGTAGATGCAGACAAAGGTGTCGGCGATCTTGGCCAGCTCTTCCGCGTACGGACGCATCAGGGCGGCGCCCAGCGCGCAGTTCAGGCCGATGGTCAGCGGTTTCGCGTGGCGCACGGAATTCCAGAAGGCGGGCACGGTCTGGCCCGACAAAATGCGTCCCGACGCATCCGTGACGGTGCCCGAAATCATCAGGGGCAGGCGCACGACGGTGGGGTTTTGCTCGTAGAACAGGTCGATGGCGAACAGGGCCGCCTTGCAGTTCAGGGTATCGAAGATGGTTTCCACCAGCAGCACGTCGGCGCCGCCTTCCACCAGGCCCTGCGTCTGCTGCAGGTAGGCGGCCACCAGCTGGTCGAAGGTGACGTTGCGCGCGGCCGGGTCGTTGACGTCCGGCGAGATCGACGCCGTCTTCGGCGTGGGGCCCAGGGCGCCGGCGACGAAGCGCGGCTTGTCCGGGGTGGAGTACTTGTCGCAGGCGGCGCGCGCCAGTTTGGCGGCCTGCACGTTCATTTCATAGGCCAGGTGGGCCATGTGGTAATCGTCCTGGGCGATCGTCGTGGCGCCGAAGGTATTCGTTTCGATCAGGTCGGCGCCGGCCGCCAGGTAGCGCTCATGGATTTCCTGGATGATCTGCGGCTGCGTCAGGGTCAGCAGCTCGTTATTGCCCTTGACGAACAGTTCGCGCGCACCGCTGTCGGCGGGCGCGGCGAAATCGATGAAACGGCCTGCGGGACCGCCACGGTAGGCGGTTTCATCGAGCTTGTACTGCTGGATGATCGTGCCCATCGCGCCGTCGAGGATCATGATCCGGCGCGCCAGGATGGCGCGCAGCGTGGCTTCGGTCGGGGACATGGCGGGGATCACGGTATCGTTCATTTCATGCTTTCAATAGGCAAACGGGCGGCGGCGCGGTGACGGGGCGTTGCGGGCCAGCAGGGTCGGCTGGCGGAGAGTGCCGGCCGGGTAGGGCGGGCAGAAGGTGGCAATCGCCGGATTTCACCGGGTCTAAAATTATACGGCATCAGGCTGCTTTGGTTTTGAGCAAAAGCGGCCCAGCCCCAGTCTGCGGCCGTCTACGCAACACATCGTGCCCCTGCGCCTGTCCTGTGGCGGCCATGGCATGTCCGTCCTCAAAAATTACATTCCTGAAAATCTTACTGAAAATGTTAATTCTTCCGCCAAAGTTGGCGAGAAAGCAGCATCTCTATGCTGTGGAAAAATTCCCACATTATTTGTGCCTGATCAAAATATTTTTCATGAATGGAATGGCAATAGGTGTATGGGGAAACAATCTTGATTTAGAACAACACAGAATGACGCCAATAATGCTCCTAATAAAGCTTGCCAAGCAGATACATTAATTATTATCAAAACCAATTGAATCAAAAGCATTAATAGTTGTCCTTCGGAATCAAATTGACCGATAATATTGGTTCCCGGAAATTAAATTCTCACCAAAAGTCACCGATATGTCACATTTCTCCCGTCTTTCCCTTGCCAGCGCACTGCGTGCCCTAGGTTGCCAGCCATGAAAAACCATTTGCTGATTGCATTGTTTCTCGCGTTGGGCCTGTCCGCCTGCGGCGGCGGCGGAGGCGGTGGCGGCGGCGACACGGTGGTGGCGACCACGTCGGGCAATCCCGTCGTCATTCCCGCCGTGACGGCCGTTTCGGCAACGAATGTGGCCGTCGGCGGCAGCCTCGTCGTCACTGGCGCAAATCTCAGCCGTGTGACGGCTTTCCAGGTGGCCGGCGTGACGGTCGCCACCAGCGCAGCCAGCGATGGCAGCGTCACCCTGGTCATGCCGGGCGTGCCCGTCACCGGTGCGCTGAGCCTGGTCAGTGCCAGCGGCACGGCCGCCACCAGCTATAACGTGAACGTGTACGTGCCCTTGACCGTCAGCAGCGTCGCCCCGGCGACGGGCGGCGTCGGGTCCAGCGTCACCATCGCGGGCAGCGGCATGGGCGCCGTGACGGGCGTGCAGTTTGGCAATGGCGCGGCGGCGACCCCGCAAAGCCAGAGCGCCACCAGCGTCACCGTGGTCGTGCCTGCGGGCGCCGTAACGGGACTGCTGACGGTGCGCGGCCCTTACAACGACGTGATCAGCAACGATACCTACACGGTGTTGGCGAATGTGACGGTGACGTCGATCTCGACGGTGATCAGCGGTTCGACGATGTCGGTGACGGTACAGGGTAGCAACCTCGACCAGGTGAGTTCGGCCTCGGTGGGCGGCACGCCGGCGAGCATCGTCAGCGCCAGCGTCGGCCAGCTGGTCTTGTCGGCGCCGGCCACGGCGACGGGCAATGTGCTGTTGTCGGCCGCCTCGCGCGTTGCCGTCAATGCGGGCACGGTGGCGGCCTTTACCCTGGGCAGCATTGATTTCGCGCAGGTACTCAATCTGAACGCCAGCGATACGGCCTTGCGCCTGACGCGCGGCAAGTCGGCTGCCGTGCGCGTGTCCGTGCTGGGCACCCAGGCTGGCCGCGCCAGCCCTGCCGTTACCCTGACCGCCACGGCGGCCAATGGCAGCAACCTGGGCAGCGTCAACATGACCGGTCCCGCCATTTTGCCGACAGGAAAAAGCGATTACAGTTTCAATGGCAACTTCAGCGGCGTCTTGCCGGCGGCCTGGATTCTGCCCGGCGTGCGCGTGCGCGTGACGGCCGTGGGCAACGACGGCACGCAAGTGAGCCAGGAGGCGGCACCGGCCGTGGCCAGCGCGGCGCGCATTCGCCTGGTGCTGGTACCGCTGAGCACTGACGATGGCGTGGCGCAGCTGCCTGACGCCGAGGCCATCCGTACCGCGCTGACCCGCGTGTATCCGTATGCGGTGGAAAACATCAGCATCAGCACGCGCGCGCCGCTGAGCATGCCTGGCAGCAGCACGGCCGACAGCTGGTGGAGCAATGCCCTGCAAGAACTGGAACGTAACCGTGTCCAGGAAGACAACGGCGCCTATTATTATGGTTTCGTGCCGAAAATGTCCGTCAACCGTTCCGCCGGCCTCGCGTACATCAACTTGCGCACCGGCAGCAGCGACTTCACGTCGGCCATCGGCCTGGACGCCAAGTTCAACAGCATCGCGGCGCTCGACCCGTTCGGCAATAGCTGGCCTGAATGGCTGACCACGCTCGTGCATGAACTGGGCCACAACCATTCGCTTTCCCACGTTCCCTGCGGCGGCCCCGCCAACGCCGTGACCGATTATCCGTACGCCAATGGCAACCTGGGACCGCAGCCACTGTATAACAGCAGCTATGCGGGCAGCCTCGGCCAGCTGAGCCAGGCCGCCTATGGCGCGGGCACGCCGATGAAGGACGTGATGAGCTATTGCAGCGGTGCCTGGTTCTCCGACTACAGCTATGCACGCGTGCAGCAGTTCCTGGAAAAGAGCAGCCGGCAGATCACGGGCAGCAATGTGCTGGCCGCCAGCATGTCCGTGGCCGAGAACGGCTACCTGACCATTTCCGGCCGCATCACGCCGGCCGGCGTGGCGCTGCGCCCGGCCGTTGCCTCGTCCGCGCGCGTCGGCGCCGCTGCCGGCAGCAGCGGCCAGGCGTACACGCTGCGCCTGCTGACGGCGTCAGGACAGACTATCGACTTGCCATTCGATGCCGTCGCGCTGGCCGATCATGGCGGCAGCGCCATCAGCCATTTCCGCGTCAGCTTCGCCAACCCGGGCGAGATCAGCGATGTGGAAGTGTTGTCAAAAGGCAAGGCCTTGGCCAAGCTGGAGCGTCCGGCCCGCCGCAGCAAGGCCGCTGCCAACGATGCGAGCTTTGAGGTCACACAAAGCGGCGGCAAGCTGGTGCTGGCCTGGAATGCGCAGGCCGAGCCGTATGCGGCCGTGCTGCACGTGGCCGCCGATGGCCGCAAGACGGTGATCGCCAGTGAGTTGACTGGTGGCAACGCCAGCGTCGACGTCAGCGCCTTGCCGGCCGGTGGCCGCTTCGAGGTCAGCCTGTCGTCGTCCGTCGGTGGACGCCTGATGAAGGTCATGCGTCGCTAAGCGCCATGGCCGGATAACAAAAAGGGCTTGCCGCGGCAAGCCCTTTTTTTATGTGCGTAGCGCCGTCGTGTTAAACGAAGCGCTTGCCTTCGAGGGGGAAGCCCTTGATGAATTCTGCGGCGGGCAGGCGCTTGCCACCCGGTTTCTGCAGTTGCGTCAGGCGCAGCGAACCATTGCCGCAGGCCACGATGATGCCATGCTGGGCATCGGCCGCCAGCACCTGGCCCGGCGCTTCCTTGCTGTCCGCTTCCAGCACGTCGGCGGCCCAGATCTTGATGGTCACGCCATCGACCTGGCCGCAGGCGCCGGGAAACGGATTGAAGGCGCGGATTTTCAGGCCCAGTTCCAGCGCCGGCAGGCTGAAGTCCAGCGCCGCCTCGTCCTTGGCGATCTTCGCCGCATAGGTGACGCCCGCTTCCGGCTGCGGCACGGCTTCCAGCGGCTGCTGCTGCATCTTGCGCAGGGTGTCGACGATCATCTTGCCGCCCAGGGTGGCCAGCTTGTCGTGCAGGGTGGCGGTCGAGTCGCCCGCCTCGATGGGCGTGCGCTCGATGGCCAGCATGGGACCCGTGTCGAGGCCTTCTTCCATCTGCATGATGGTCACGCCCGTCTCGTCGTCGCCGGCCTCGATGGCGCGGTGGATCGGCGCGGCGCCGCGCCAGCGCGGCAGCAATGAACCGTGGATATTGATGCAGGGTTTGATGTCGAGCGTGCTGCGCGGCAAGATCAGGCCATAGGCGGCCACCACCATCACGTCGTAGTCAAGGGCCAGCAGGCGCTCGTGGGCCGCTTTCGCCTCGGCGGCGCGCTGCGGGTCCTTGCTGTCCATGCGCAGGGACAGCGGCTGCAGCACTTCGATGCCATGCTGCTGCGCATACTGCTTGACGGCCGAGGCGTGCATCTGCATGCCGCGTCCGGCGGGGCGGTCCGGCTGGGTCAGCACCAGCGGAATTTCAAAGCCCGCTTCGTGCAAGTCCTTCAGTGCCGTGGCGGCGAATTCAGGCGTGCCTGCGAAGATCACTTTCATATGGTTCCTTGACGTGAGGTGCGCAGGCCCGCGCCCGAGGGCGCCAGGCTGGCGTGGTGTAACGGTTGGTCCAGTTTAGCAGCACTGGCGCCCGGAGGCTTAGAAACGGCGGTTCTGTGCGCGCAAGCTTGCTTCGCGCTCGAGACCACGGATTTCCTTGATCATCTTGGTCTTGATGCGGTTGCGTTTGAGCGGCGACAGGTATTCGACGAATACCTTGCCCAGCAGATGATCCATCTCATGCTGGATGCAGACGGCCAGCAAGCCATCGGCTTCCAGTTCAAACTGCTTGCCGTGGCGGTCCAGGGCGCGCACCTTGATGCGGGCCGGGCGCTCGACGCCATCGTAGACGCCAGGCACGGACAGGCAGCCTTCGTCGTACACCTGCTTTTCATCGCTGGCCCAGGTGATTTCCGGGTTGATGAACACTTGCAACTGGTTTTTTTCTTCGGTGATGTCGATCACCATCATCTGGATATGCTCGTCCACTTGCGAGGCGGCCAGGCCCACGCCCGGGGCGTCGTACATGGTTTCGGCCATGTCGTCGATCAGGGTTTGCAGGCGCTCGTCAAAGGCGGTGACGGGCTTGGCGACCGTGTGCAGGCGAGGATCGGGGTAACGCAGGATATTTAATATGGACATACGGATTCGACTGGTTAAGGTGGGCGCCGGTGCGCCGGATAATTCATGCCTGGGCCATGCGCGCGATGGCATGGCGGATTGTTATT
This sequence comes from Janthinobacterium sp. SUN118, assembly GCF_030397695.1. NCBI lineage: Bacteria > Pseudomonadati > Pseudomonadota > Betaproteobacteria > Burkholderiales > Oxalobacteraceae > Janthinobacterium > Janthinobacterium sp. SUN118. The sequence goes on from NZ_JAPUBV010000006.1 coordinate 60,817, forward strand.
GAGTGTCTGAGTACGCTACGGTTGGGTGCGTGTGGCGCAACGGCGCGGCAGATGCGTTTGCCAGTGCGTCGATTTGTCTGCTGTAAAGGGAAATTTTATCACAGACGCCCATGGCCCTGTGGATGGCGGGCCGTTTTGCACGGCCATTGCACGCATCCTTGCGCGCGTCGGCATCGCGTGCGCACCATGGCGCTAGCATGGAATGGCACAGCACTGAACGGGCACCGGGCGAGCAGGGAGCGAGGTTGTCATGCAGATAATTGCAACGGCGGCGGACGAGGCCAGCGAACTGGCGGGCTGGCTGCGCCTGCAGCACTTGCCCGGCGTGGGGCCGGTGGCGGCGCGCGCCTTGCTGGCCCGCTTCGGCTTGCCGCCGGAGATCTTTGCCGCGCCGTTCGAGGCCTTGCGCGAGGTGGTGCCGGCCGGCGTGGCGCGCGCCATCGTGCAGCCGCCCAAGCCGCTCGCCAACAGCCAGCTGGCACTCACCCTGCAATGGCTGCTACAGCCAGGCAATGCCGTGCTGACCCTGGCCGATGGCGCATATCCGCCGCTGCTGCTGGAAATCGCCGATCCGCCCCTGTTGTTATATGTGCGCGGCCGCGTCGAGCTGCTGTCGCGCCCGGGCGTGGCCATCGTCGGCAGCCGCAATGCCAGCGCGCAAGGCATGCAGAACGCGGCCGCGTTCGCGCAAGCGCTGAGCGCGGCGGGCCTGACCATCATTTCCGGGCTGGCGCTGGGCATCGACGCGCACGCGCACGAGGGCGGCTTGCGCGGCGCGGGCGCCACGGTGGCCGTGATCGGCACGGGCGCCGATCTCGTGTATCCGCGACGTAATCTTGATCTGGCGCAAAGAATTGCCGAACACGGCTGCATCGTCAGCGAGTATGCGCTGGGCTTGCCCGCCATGCCGGGCAATTTTCCGCGCCGCAACCGGCTGATCAGCGGCCTGGCGCGCGGCGTGCTGGTGATCGAGGCGGCGGCGCAATCGGGCTCATTGATCACGGCGCGCCTGGCCGGCGAGCAGGGGCGCGACGTGTTTGCCTTGCCCGGCTCCATACATTCCACCCTGGCCAAGGGTTGCCATGCGCTTATCAAGCAGGGCGCCAAGCTGGTCGAGTCGGCCGACGACGTGCTGCAGGAATGGCAGTGGCAGGGCGACTCCCCCGGCGTGCCGGCGCAGGCCGACGCGGCGGCAACACCGCTGCTGGCCGCGCTGGGCCACGATCCCGTCGACGCGGACAGCCTGGCCGCGCGCAGCGGCCTGTCCATGGGGGAACTGATGGGGCAATTGCTGGCGCTGGAACTGGCGGGCATGGCCGAACGCTTGCCGGGAGGACTGTTTCAACGCTGCAAATGACAGCTTGTCACTTGTGTGGCGGCCACGCCGCACGGGGGCGCTTTGTCGGTGCGCACCCTTGTGTCGCAGCGAACTTAGCTGCTAGAGTAGAGCCATGTTCGATATCCTGGTGTACCTCTACGAGACTTATTATCGCCCCGATGCCTGCCCCGAGCCGGCAGTCCTGGCGCGCAAACTGTCGGCCGTCGGTTTCGACGACGTGGAGATTTCCGAGGCGCTCGTCTGGCTGACGGACTTGAACGCCATGGCCGGCGTCGAGCAAACCCTGACGGCCAGCGCGACAGGCACGCGTTTTTACGTGCAGCAGGAAAGCGACGTGCTGGGCACGGCCGCCGTCGGCTTCATCCAGTTCCTCGAAAGCGCCAAGGTGCTCTCGCCGCTGCAGCGCGAAATCGTCATCGAACGGGCGCTGGCGCTCGACGAGGCGCCCGTCTCGCTGGGCAAGCTGAAAGTCATCGTGCTGATGCTGCTGTGGAGCCAGGGCAAGGAACCGGATGCGCTGATGTTCGACGACCTGTTCGTCGACGACGAAGACCTCCCCCCGCGCTTGCTGCACTAATCACCATGTCCATGGCGGCGTTGCCGCGCCTTGCCGTACCAGCTACTGCCTGCGACGCTGCGCCTTGCCCTGACTTTATGCCGGCTTGCGGCGTCTCCTGCAGCTGTTTGCCTGACCCTGGCGCCACCGCCGTGCCATCTCCTTTACGATGTGCTGCACCGGCGCGCACGCCAGTCCCTGGTGTTTGCGCTGGCGCATTCTTGCTTGCAGATAACTTGCCGAATTCTTCAATAGGCGCTTATCATTGGCCGCTTGACAAGACCACAAGTCACAAGGCCTTGCGCAGACAAAAGCGTCGGCGCCTGGCAATGCACTGTATGATGCGCATGCTGAAACTATCCTAGAGCATTTTTCGAGACTAAAAAATATGACAAAAACCCTCATCATCGCCGAGAAGCCTTCTGTCGCGAACGATATCGCGAAGACGCTTGGCGGCTTTACCAAGCACGATGAGTACTTTGAATCGGATGAATACGTCCTGTCGTCGGCGGTCGGCCACTTGCTGGAGATCGCCGTGCCGGAAGAATTCGACGTGAAGCGCGGCAAATGGAGTTTCGCGCACTTGCCGATGATTCCACCGTATTTCGCGCTGAACCCGATCGCCAAGACGGAAGCGCGCCTCAAAGTATTAAACAAGCTGATCAAACGTAAAGACGTTACCACCCTCATCAACGCATGCGATGCGGGGCGAGAAGGCGAGCTGATTTTCCGCCTGATCGCGCAAAACGCCAAGGCCAAGCAACCGGTCAAGCGCCTGTGGCTGCAGTCGATGACGCCGGGCGCCATCCGCGACGGTTTCGCCCACCTGCGCAGCGACGAGGAAATGCTGCCGCTGGCCGATGCGGCCCGCTGCCGTTCGGAAGCCGATTGGTTGATCGGCATCAATGGCACGCGCGCCATGACGGCGTTTAATTCGAAAGAAGGCGGCTTTTACCTGACCACCGTGGGCCGCGTGCAGACGCCGACGCTGTCCATCGTCGTCGAGCGCGAAGACAAGATCAAGAAATTCGTGCCGCGCGACTTCTGGGAAGTGCGCGCCGAATTCGTCTGCGCGGCCGGCATCTATGAAGGCCGCTGGCTCGACACGAAGTTCAAGAAGGACGAGAACGATCCCGAGAAGCGCGCCGAGCGCCTGTGGAGCAAGGCCGCTGCCGATTCGATCGCCACCGCCTGCCGCGGCCGCCAAGGCATCGTCACGGAAGAGTCGAAGCCGACCACCTCGATGGCGCCTGGCCTGTTCGATCTGACCAGCTTGCAGCGCGAAGCGAACTCGCGTTTCGGCTTCTCGGCCAAGAACACCCTGGGCCTGGCCCAGGCCCTGTATGAAAAGCATAAAGTGCTGACCTACCCGCGTACCGATTCGCGCCACTTGCCGGAAGACTACATGCCGACCGTGCTGCAGGCGCTGGAAACGGTCAAGGACAACAGCAACTATCACCAGTTCGCCAAGCAGATCATCGACAAGGGCTGGGTCAAGCCGAACAAGCGCATCTTCGACAACACGAAGATCTCGGATCACTTCGCGATCATCCCGACGACGATCGCGCCCAAGAATCTGTCCGAGCCGGAACAGAAGCTGTACGACCTCGTCACGCGCCGCTTCATGGCCGTGTTCTTCCCGCCTGCGGAATTCCAGGTCACCACGCGCTACACGGAAGTGTCCGGCCACCAGTTCAAGACTGAAGGCAAGGTCATGACCAATCCGGGCTGGCTGGCCATCTACGGCAAGGAAGCATCGACGGACGCCGACAAGGAAAGCAATGGCAACGGCAACCTGGTGCCGGTGGCCAAGGGCGAAAAAGTGCAGACGGAAAGCGTCAGCGCGAATGGCCTGGTGACGAAACCGCCCGCGCGATTCACGGAGGCGACCTTGCTGTCGGCCATGGAAGGCGCTGGCAAGCTGATCGACGACGACGAGCTGCGCGATGCGATGGCCGGCAAGGGCCTGGGCACGCCAGCGACGCGCGCCGCCACCATCGAGGGCCTGTTGACGGAGCGCTATCTGATCCGCGAAGGTCGCGAACTGATTCCGACGGCGAAGGCATCGCAGCTGATGACTTTGTTGAAAGGCCTGGGCGTCAATGAATTGACGGCGCCGGAGCTGACGGGCGAGTGGGAATACAAGCTGTCGCAGATGGAAAAAGGCAAGATTTCGCGCGAAGAATTCATGCGTGAAATCGCGCAGATGACGCAAATCATCGTCAAGCGCGCCAAGGAATACGACAACGACACCATTCCCGGCGACTACGCCACCCTGGAAACGCCATGCCCGAACTGCGGCGGCGTGGTGAAGGAAAACTATCGCCGTTTCGCCTGCACCAAGTGCGAATTCTCGATGAGCAAGACACCGGGTTCGCGCCAGTTTGAAATCGCGGAAGTGGAACAATTGCTGAAGGACCGCACCATCGGCCCGCTGCAAGGCTTCCGCTCGAAGATGGGCCGTCCGTTCGCCGCCATCCTGCGCATCGTGCGCGATGAAGAGATCAAGAACTTCAAGCTGGAGTTCGATTTCGGCCAGAACGACGAGAGCGAAGATGGCGAAGGCGTCGATTTCACGGGCCAGACGCCCGTGGGACCGTGCCCCAAGTGCAACGCCGGCGTGTATGAAATGGGCCTGGCCTATGTGTGCGAGCACAGCGTGGCGAAACCGAAGACGTGCGATTTCCGCAGCGGCCGCATCATCTTGCAGCAGGAAATCTTGCCGGAACAAATGGCGAAACTGCTCAACGATGGCAAGACCGACCTGTTGCCGGGCTTTGTATCGCAGCGCACGCGTCGTCCGTTCAAGGCCTTCCTCGTGCGCGGCAAGGATGGCAAGGTGAGCTTCGAGTTTGAAGAGCGCAAGGCCAAGCCGGGCGCGAAGACCAAGGCGGCTGCCGCCGAGGTCGACGGCGAAGAAGGCGCGGCGCCAGCGAAGAAAACGGCGGTCAAGAAAGCGGCGGCCGTGAAGAAGGCGCCAGCGAAGAAGGCGACGGCCGGGAAAAAACCGGCCGCCAAGAAGGCGCCGGCGAAGAAGGCAGCGGCAGCGGCGGAGTAATTCGCGGCGGCATGGGCCAGCGCAAAAAAGCCAGGGAGCGATCCCTGGCTTTTTTTATGTCCCGACCTGGCGTCCCCCGATCAGGCTGGCGGTGCGGCCGGCTCCACCAGGCCCATTTCCCGGAGCACTTCATGCGCCGAGCGGAAGGCATCGATGGCCAGCGGCATGCCGCAATACACGGCCGCGTGCAGCAGCACTTCCTGGATCTCCTGCATGGAGGCGCCATTGTTGACGGCGCCGCGCACGTGGCCGCGCAGTTCCTGGGCCCGTCCCAGGGCCGTCAGCATGGCGATGGTGGCCAGGCTGCGCGTTTTCAGGTCCAGACCGTCGCGGCACCAGGTCGTGCCCCAGGCGTTGCGCGTGACGAATTCCTGCAAGGGGGCCGTGAAGGCGTCGACCTGGGCAAACGCGCGCTCGACAAAGGCGTCGCCCATCACCTGTTTGCGCATGCGCAAACCATTCTCGAATTGTTCATCCATGCCGCGCTCCCGTTGCTGTACGCTTCAGATACTAGCGAGCGGGCAAACGGTGGTCAAGCGCGGCATGGCGCCGTGTGGCGCGATTAATCGAGATAGTCGGAGTATTCGCGCTGCGCGTAGTTCTGCAGGTTTGCCCACGGCTGCGCCTTGCTCACGGTCGGCTGCAGCTTGACGTCGACGCGGCGATAGAAAGTGTTCGCGCGGTCGCCGCTCTCGATGACGAGCGGGATCTGCTTTTGCTCGTCCCACAGGATGCGCTGGAACACGCCATTCTTTTCCACTTCGCGCCAGCGCGCGCCCGGCACGTTGGACGCCTGCTTCGACAGCGGCATGGCGGTGACCAGTTTCGGATCGAGCAGATAAAAGCTGTTTTCCCAGGAACCGTCGAAATTGACGTTTTCATACTCGGCCTTGGGGATGGCGACGACGATCTTGTCGTGCGCGTCGATGTATTCCACGCGCACCGTGTTCTTTTCCAGCACCACGTGGCGGGGAATCAGCACGGGATTGAAGTGCTTGTGTTCATGCTGCGTGGCCGCCGTCGTCGTTTTCAGCGCCACTTTCTTGTTTTCGCCATGCGCGTGTCCCGCATGCGCATCGGTGGCCGGCGCCAGTACGCGCTCGACCCACACGTGGCCGGGGCGGCGCAGCATCTTCTCTTCGTAGCGGCTTTCGCGCGTCACGCCTTCCGGCGTCAGCACGCGGCTGTAATACGTGATGCCCAGGTCCAGGTCGACAGGCGCGGCGGGGGCGGCGGCTTGGGCCGGGCCGGCGAAGCCGGCGGCGAGGAGGATGGCGATCAGGGTCGGTTTCATGGTGTTGCCTTTATTGTGCAAAGGGAGCGGAGGGCAATCCTGCCATCCGCCCCGGTGGGGTTGCGCTGCTGGTGCTACATCAGAAGCCCAGTGCCGCCTTCAGCAGGTCGAACACCTTGGTATTGTCCAGCGTGCCCTTGAAGGTCTTCGCGCCGGCGCCCGTGGCCAGCAGCTTGACGTCGCCGCCGCCGTGGGTTTCGCTGGCCAGGCGTACGCCTGTTTCTTGCAGGTAATTGTCTTTCAGGGCCGTGGCGCTGTCGACGTTGCTGCGCAGGTCAGGACGGTTCGGGCCGTTACCGAATACCAGGGTGGTGTAGGTATTGCCATCGGCATCCTTGCTTGGCTGGTTGTCCTTGTAGCCGCGGTTGATGTCGAGGATAGGATTGCCGCGCTTGCCATAGCCGTTGAAGGCCAGGGTGTGGTCGTGGTCGGCCGTGACGACGATCAAGGTGTTGGCCAGGGTCGGATCGGTTTCCTTGATCTTGGCGATGGCGGCCTTGATGGCGTCGTCGAAAGCGATGGTATCGGTCAGCGCGCGCTTGGCATTGATGCCGTGCAGGGCGTGGTCGATGCGGCCGCCTTCGACCATCAGGAAGTAGCCGTTCGCGTTTTTCGACAGCAAGTCGATGGCTTTCAGCGTCATTTCCGACAGGCTAGGCTGGGTCGCGCCTTCGCCCAGCGGCGGCGTGGCGGTGCGGTCCAGCTCATATTCGAGGTGGCTGCGGGTGCTGTACAGGCCGATGAACTTCTTGCCGCTCGGCGCCGCCGCCATTTCCGCTTTCGTCGCGGCCACGGTGTAGCCCTTGGCGGCAAATTCCGTCAACAGGTTGCGGCCATCGGCGCGGCCATACTTGTTGCTGGCCGACCATGGGGTAAAGTGGTTGCGGCCGCCACCCATCAGCACATCCACGCCGTCGCCCAGGGCCGCGTTGTAGCCGGCGCCGCCCGGCGCCGTTTGCGCGGCGATCGCGTATTGCGCATTGCGGTTGCAGATGTGCGAGAAGGTCGTCGCCGGCGTGGCGTGCGTCAGTTCCGTGGTGGTGATGGCACCCACGGCCTTGCCCTTGGCTTTCGCCAGTTCCAGGATGGTCGGCACGGTCTTGCCGCCGGCCGGGCAATTGTCCACGCCCAGGTTGCCGTTGGCGTCGCGGCTCGGTTCTTTGGCGATCGTGTCCTGCGCCATCGAGATGACTTCATTGTTCATCTTGACGCCGGTCATGTAGGCGGCCATCGACGGCGCGCTGTCCGTCGTTTGCGCATCGTTCGAGAACGTCTTGATGCGCGCCGTGCGCTCCAGCGTGTCCATCGTCAGGCTGCCGTCTTCGCCGTATTTGTAGATGCGCGAGGCCGTCACGACGGACGGGCCCATGCCGTCGCCGAGGAAGACGATGACGTTCTTGGCGTCGGCGGCGTAGGCGCTGGCAACGCTGGCCGCCACGAGCGTGGTCAGCAAGGAGAGTTTCAGAGCAGATTTCAGTGCGGCGGGTTTCAATGCGGGTTTCATATGCTTGTCCAATTCTTGTCTCTTGGGGATTACAGACCGCCGGCGGTCTTGACCAGGCCGAATACTTTGGTGTTGTCGATGGTGCCCAGGAAGGTTTCCGAACCCTTGCCGATGGCGCCCAGGAAGACGTCGGTGCCGCCGTGCGTTTCATTGCCGGCCGTGGTGCGGATGACCGCTTCCTGGTGGTAGGCATTGGCGCTGGTGACGGTTTCGTCGAGGCTGGCCATGGCGGCGCGGCTCGATTGCGTGCGGTTTTCGCCATTGCCGAAGCCGATGATCGAGTACGGTGCGCCATCGAGGTCCTTCTCGACCGCGCCGGTCACGTAGTTCTTCACCACGCCCAGCACGCCAGGATTGCCGGCGGCCGTCTTGCCCGTGCGCTTGGCGTAGCCGTTCAGCACCAGCGTATGGTCATGGTCGGCCGTGACGACGATCAGGGTATTGGCCAGGGTCGGGTCGCTGACCTTGGCTTTTTCGATGGCGGCCTTGATGGCGCTGTCAAAGGCGACCGTGTCCTGCAGGGCCTTCTTGGCCGTCGTTTCGTGCAGCGCATGGTCGATGCGGCCGCCTTCGACCATCAGGAAGTAGCCCTTCTTGTTTTTTGCCAGCACATCCATGGCCTTGGTGGTCATTTCCGCCAGGCTAGGTTCTTTCGCCGCGTCGCGGTCCAGGTCGTAGCTCATGTGGCTGGAGGTGAACACGCCGAACAGGCGCTCCGTCTTGGTCGCATCGACAGCCTTGAAGTCGGCGCCCGTGTTGGCGATGGTGTAGCTCTTCGCTTTCAATTCTGCCACCAGGTCGCGGCCGTCGGCGCGCTTGCCGCCGTCCTTGAACGGCTTGAAGAATTGTGCGCCGCCGCCCAGGACCACTTCCAGGCCGGTGGTGCCCAGCGCGCCGTTGTAGCCGGTGCCGCCCGGCACGAGGGCCGCGGCGATATCGTTTTCCAGGTCGCGGTGGCAGATGTGCGCATAGGTGGCCGCCGGCGTGGCGTGCGTCACGCGCGCCGTGCTGACGACACCGGCGGCGAAGCCCTTGGCCTTGGCCAGTTCCAGCAGGGTGGTGGCGGGCGTGCCGTTGCCGCTGCCGCATTTGTTGACCAGCTTGTTGCCGTTGGCGTCCGTGCCAGGATCGATGGCGACCGTGTTGGCCGACATCGAGATGACTTCATTGTTCATCTTGACGCCGGTCATGTAGGCGGCCATCGACGGCGCGCTGTCCGTCACTTGCGCGTCGTTCGAGAAGGTCTTGACGAAGGCCGTTTCCGGCAGGGTGTCCATGGTCAGCGAACCGTCTTCGCCTACCGAATAGATGCGCGCGGCCGTCATCGTGGTCAGGCCCATGCCGTCGCCGAGGAAGAAGATGACATTTTTCGGCGGCGCTTCTGGCGCAACGTCTTCTTTTTTGCTGTCGCTGCCGCAGGCGGCCAGCATCAGGGTGATGGCGACGCTGCAGCCAGCGACGGAAATTTTTCTGCGTGTCATGTGGTTCATCCGGCTAGGTTTGAAAGAGCTAGCAAGATAGCAATCCAATGTGACACCCTCATGACGCTGTAGCAGCTTGCGCCACGGCGCTACGCCGCGGCCGGTGATGTTGTTTTAGCGCACATCCTCGGTGGAAAAATACAGCGTGCCGCGCAAGGTGGCCGTTTTTCCCAGCCGCGTGCGCAAGACGGACGCCGGGGTTTCCTGCACGCCCGACTTGCTCGCCACGATATCGCCATGCGGCGCCTGCGCAGCGCTGGTCCAGGCGACGATATGCTCGAAATCGGGCCGGCTGTCGATGTGCTTGACGAGGAAGCGCTGCGTGCCGTCGCCCACCTGCAGGTAGCGCGCGCTGGCGCTAACGGCGGGCGCCGGGGAGAGCTGGCGCATCAGCAGGACGCGCTCGACGACGATGGCGGCATCGGCGTAGCCGGGCTCGGCTTGTCCATCCTTTTCGAAATGCCCGCGCACCACCGTGGCCCGGAACTGGCGCAGCGGCTGCGGCGCGTCCGGCAGCAGGCGCGCCAGCTCGAAGCGCTCGGGTTCCAGCGTCCACAGCGCCGTGCGGCCATCGAGCTGCGCGCGCAGCCGGGCATCGAGGGCGGGGTCGGCCAGGTGCACTTGCAGCACCACCTGGTAATCGTGGGGCGCATGGAACATCGGCAAATGCGAGGCATACAGCCCTTGCTGGCCGCCAAACAGCACCATGCCGTGCACGCCCCAGGTCGGGGGCGTGGCGTGGGCGAGGCTGGCAGCGAACAGGAACAGGGACAGGAAGAGGGGGCGCAGCATGGTTTTGATCGATGAGTTGGAATGCCACGATGATAGGGGCGGTATCATGAACGGTACAGCAACCATTTTTCACTTTTTGTATCCTGTCTGGAAATCATGATGAGCATGAGCCTTGCCGACCTGCGCGTGTTTTGCAGCGCCGCGCGCCAGCCGACCCTGGGCGCGGCGGCGCTGGAACTGCATGTGACGCCATCGGCCGTGTCGAAAGCCTTGCGCCGCCTGGAGGGCGCCGTGGGCGCGCCGCTGTTCGACCGGGCCGGCAAGCAATTGCTGCTCAACGACAGCGGCCGCCTGCTGCTGGCGCGGGCGCGCCCCTTGCTGGCGCTGGCCGAGCAGGCACGCCACGATGTGACGGGCGCGCGGGGCGCCATCGATGCCCGCATCGCCGGCCCGGCCCTGCTGCTGTGGCGCCATGCGGCGGCGCTGGCCTCGGCGCTGGACGCCTATCCGCAGGCCAGCCTGCGCCTGCAGCCCGCCTTCGAGGATGCGGCGCTGGCGGCCCTGGCGCGCGGCGATTGCCATGCGGCGCTGGTGACGCAGGAAGCCATCGCCCAGCGTGGCGGCGACTGGCCCGCCAGCTGGCAATGCAAGGCGCTGGGCAGCATGCGCATGCGGCTGGCGGCCGGGCGCTCGCATGCGCTGGCGCACGGCGTGCCGGCGGCGGCCGCCTGCGTGCCCTGCAGCCTGGACGAGGTCTTGCGCCATGCGTTCGCCAGTCCCACGCATTCCCTGCTGTGCGGCGAGGAGCGGGGCCGCCACGCCGATGGCTGGCGCGGCACGGCCGGGCGGACCATCCGCTACTGGAGCGACGACGTGCAGCTGCTGCTCGCTTATGTGCAGTCCGGCCGGGCGCTGGCCTACCTGCCGGACTTCGCCGTGCGCGCACACGATTTGCTGGGCGTCGAGGTGGCCGATGCCGTCGACTGCAGCGAGCAGGTGCTGCTCGTGTGGGATGGCGCGCTGGCGGGGCAGTGGCTGCACGCGGTGGCTGAACAGTTGTTGATTGCACCGATTTAAGCAACAAACAATTGCGAAATACCGGGTTTTTCTACCGGATTGAGCAACGTAAGATGCAGTCATCCCAACTTCTTGTGAAGGCGCATCATGTTCTCCAAATCCATTACCAGCATCCTTGTTGCCAGCGTGTTTGCCGCCGGCGCCGCCTCGGCCGCCGCCAGCGCCCCATTGACCCTGGACGTGTTCAACCCGGGCGAAGCGGCCATCTTCCCCGTCGCTTCCGTGCTGGTGGCCGGCAAGCATGACGCCGTGCTGATCGACGCGCAATTCTCGCGCGCCGAAGCGCAAAAGCTGGTGGAAAAGATCCGCGCCAGCGGCAAGAAACTGACGACGGTCTACATCAGCCACAGCGATCCCGATTTTTACTTTGGCCTCGACGTGATCAAGGCTGCGTTCCCGCAGGCAAAAATCGTTGCCACGCCGGAAACCGTGGCGGAAATCCGCCGCAAGGCCGATGCCAAGGTCGCCTACTGGGGCCCGATCCTGAAAGACAATGCGCCGCACGCCATCGTCATCCCGGAAGCGCTGAAGGGTCAGCGCATCACGCTGGAGGGCCAGTCGCTGGACATCGCCGGCCCGACGCCATCGCGCACCTATGTGTGGATTCCGTCGATCAAGGCCGTCGTCGGCGGCGTGGTGCTGTTTGGTAACTTGCACGTGTGGACGGCCGATACGCAAAGCCTGCAATCGCGCCAGGACTGGCTCAAGACCCTCGATGGCATCGCCGCGCTGAAGCCTGTCACTGTCGTGCCCGGCCACTTCAAGGTCGGCTCGCCGCTGACGCCGGACAGCATCGGCTTTACGCGCGACTACCTGGTGACGTTCGAGGCGGAAACGGCGAAGGCCGCCAATTCCAACGCGCTGATCGCAGCGATGAAGCGGCACTATCCGGCGCTGGGCCTCGATGGCGCGCTGGAAACCAGCGCGAAGGTCGCCAAGGGTGAAATGAAATGGTAAGCAGCAAGGACGTCGCCATGCCTGTGCTGCATTACATTTTCGATCCCCTGTGCGGCTGGTGCTATGGCGCCGCTCCGCTGGTCGAGGCGGCGCGCGCCGTGCCCGGCCTGACGGTGGCGTTGCACGGCGGCGGCATGATGACGGGCAGCAATCGCCGCCAGATCACGCCCGAATGGCGCGGCTATGTGCTGCCGCATGACCGGCGCATCGAGCAACTGTCGGGCCAGCCGTTTGGCGACGCCTACCTGAACGGCTTGCTGAACGACACCACGGCCATGATGGATTCCGCGCCGCCGATCACGGCCATCCTGGCCGCGCAAGACCTGGCCGGCAAGGGCCTGGACATGCTGCACCGCCTGCAGCGCGCCCATTACGTGGAAGGCTTGCGCATCGCCGACCTGCCCGTGCTGGTGCTGCTGGCGCAGCAGCTGGGCCTGGACGGCGCCGCCTTCGACGCCGCGTATGCGCGGCAGGCTGGCGCCGCCACCGAGCAGCACATCGCCGCCAGCCGCGCCCTGCTGGCGCAGGTGGGCGGCCAGGGCTTCCCCACGTTCGTGCTCGACGATGGCGCAGGCAAGCTGTCCGTGATCGATATCGGGGGCTTTCTGGGCCAGCCGGCGAAGTGGCAGGCGCAGCTCGGTGGCGCGTGCGGCGCCGCCGGCTGCGCAGTGTAGGTTGACATTGTAAATACCTATCGACTCGATAAAATCAATTAGCTTTTCCTTTGTTGTTGCACTCGTTACACTGATTTCATCAGCCAACAACGAAGGAAAAGCAGTCATGAGCCAACAGCCGCCATTCAGCACCGCCTCGGGCATTCCCGTCGCCGACAACCAGAATTCCATCAGCGCCGGCCCCCGCGGCCCCTTGCTGCTGCAAGACTTCCACCTGATCGAAAAACTCCAGCATTTCAACCGCGAGCGCATTCCCGAGCGCGTCGTGCACGCGAAAGGCTCGGGCGCCTACGGCACCTTTACCGTCACGCACGACATCTCGCGCTACACCAAGGCGAAATTGTTTGCCGAAGTGGGCAAGCAGACGGCCACCTTTGCCCGCTTTTCCACGGTTGGCGGCGAGCGCGGCAGTGCCGACACGGAACGCGACCCGCGCGGTTTCGCCGTGCGCTTTTATACGGAAGAGGGCAACTGGGATTTGGTCGGCAATAACACGCCGATGTTCTTCATCAAGGACCCGATCAAGTTCCCCGATTTCGTCCACACGCAAAAGCGCGATCCGCGCAGCAATTTGAAATCGGCCGAGATGATGTTCGACTTCTGGAGCCATGCGCCGGAAAGCTTGCATCAGGTCACCATGCTGTTCTCGGACCGCGGCACGCCGGACGGCTACCGTCACATGGATGGCTTCGGCAGCCACACGTATAGCCTGATCAATGCCGACGGCCAGCGCGTGTATGTAAAATGGCACTTCAAGACGCGCCAGGGCATCCGTAACCTGTCCGCGGCGGAAGCGGGCCGTCTGGCGGGAGACGACCCCGACTATGCCCAGCGCGACCTGTTCGGCGCCATCGCGCGCGGCGATTTCCCGCAGTGGGAAGTCAAGCTGCAGGTGGCGACACAGGAGCAACTCGATGCATGGGAGCAGCGCACGGGCTGGAACCCGTTCGACTTGACGAAGGTGTGGCCGCATGCGGACTTCCCGCTGCTGCCCGTGGGGATTTTCGAGCTGAACCGCAATCCCGACAATTACCATGCGGAAGTCGAGCAAGCGGCGTTCTCGCCGGCCAACGCCGTACCGGGCATGGGGTATTCGCCGGACAAGATGCTGCAAGGCCGGCTGTTCGCCTACCACGACGCCCAGCTGTACCGGGTCGGCACCAACCACCAGCACTTGCCCGTGAATGCGGCCCGTTGCCCCTTCCATAACCAGCAGCGCGACGGCAGCATGGCGATCAGCAATGGCGGCGCGGCGCAAAACTATGCGAACGTGGCGGCGGCAGGCACGCAGCCGCAAGGCCTGGGCCATGGCGAGCCGGCGCTGGCGCTGGACGGCGGCGCGGCGCGCTACGATGGCCGCGGCGCGGAAGATGATTACACGCAGGCAGGCAATCTGTTCCGCCTGATGTCGGCCCAGGCCAGACAGAACCTGTTCGATAACCTGGCAGGACCGTTGAGCCAGGTGCGGGCGGAAACCCTGCAGCGTCAACTCGGGCACTTCGACCGGGCCGATGCCGCGTATGGCGCCGGCGTGCGGGCGGCGCTGGCGGCGCGCGGCGTGGCGCTGTAATCCACGACACAGGCGGAGCAGGATTGTTCCGCCTGTTGTTGATATAGCACAAATTAACAGTTGATATTAAATATTGCCATGTGGACATATTTGTCGTCCATGCGTAGACTTGTCGGTCTGATGATCGCGCCCCTGTCGGCGGCGCCCTGACTAGAAAGTCTTGCAATATGAATATGGCCAAGTTGTCGGTGCATGGGGATGACCCCACGCTCAAATCCATCCTCGAAGTCTTGCCTTCCGATCCCGAACGCGAATGGCGCAAGGGCGAGGCCAAGGCGGGCGGCCGCGTCTACCTCGATTCCGGTTTCGAAGTGATCATCGCGCAGGCGGCCAAGTCGCAAGTCTTGCCCTCGCGCATACGCAGCTACCTGGCCGAATGCCGTTCGCGCGGCGTCACGTTCACCATGCCGCGCATCGTGGCCGAACTGCAGCTGGAGCTGCGCGGCGACGACACGCTCGATGCGCCGCTCGACCTGACCCTGGCCGACATGCAGCACCTGACGGAGATGGGCATCAGTGTGAGCATCGCCACGCGGGCCGTCGCGGCCTGACAGTGGCCTGAGGTATCGAGACATGACAATGGCCGCCGGTCCAGGGCGGCCATTTTTCGTCAGGGCTCGGCCAGGTCGACCGTCACCATATTGTCGTCCGGCTTGCGGTCGATCAATTTATTGTCGGGATCGATGCCGGCCTTGGCCGGCCGTCCATTGACGATCACCGTATAGCTGGCCTCGCGCGCCGTCATGCGCTGGCGTTCGCGCAGCAGCGGATGGCCATTCGCGTCATCGACGCCGATCTCGATCAGGTCGTGCAGCGGCGCATCCTGTTCTTCTCCCTGCTCACCGGCAATCAGCTTGCCCGCCTGTACCTTCACGGTGACGGCATACTTGCCGTCGCTGCGTTTGGTGGCCGTGGCGGACAGGGCGCGGTTGTCGAACAGCACGATTTTCTCGAACAGATCGTCGATCAGGTAAGCCTGCTCGGGCGGCGTGACCTTGCGCAAGCCGTCGATCAGGGCCGTCACGCTCGCGTATGGCGGGCCTTTCTGGCCGTAGCTGGCGAGCAAGTCGCGCAGCACGCCGTTGACCTTGTCTTCGCCGATGATGTCCTGCAGCAAATACATGGCCAGGCTGCCCTTGTGGTAGTGGATGTAGGCCTGGTTTTCATTCTCGGCCAGCGGCAATTCCTTCTTGCGTTCGCCGCTGCGGCCCGACAGGTATTGATTCAGGTCATAGCGCAGGAAGCGGCGCATCTTGGCCGGGCCCACGGTTTTCTTCATCACCATCAGCGCCGAATACTCGGCCAGCGTTTCGCTGAGCACGGTGGCACCCCGCGTGTTGCCCCCTACCAATTGATGCGCCCACCACTGGTGCGCCACTTCATGCGCCGTGACGTAGAACGGGTAGTCGAGGTCCTTGGGGTTCTTGTCGTCGACCTTGGCGATAAAACCCAGTCCTTCCGAATACGGGATGGTGTTCGGGAACGACTGCGCGAAGCTGACATAGCGGGGGAACTCGACGATGCGCAGCACCTTGTGCTGGTAGGGGCCGAACTGCTTCGTGTAATACTCGAGCGCTTCCTTGCTGCCGCGCACGAAGCGGTCGAGGTTGTACTCATGTCCGGGATGGTAAAACACGTCGATGGCCACATCCTGCCAGCGTTCGTGCCTGACGGCATAGCGGGCCGACTGGATCGAATAGAAATTCAGGATGGGCCGCTCCATCGTGTAATGGAAGTAATGGCGGCCATTGGCGATCCAGTCGTTGTCCAGCATTCCCGGCGCGATGGCCGTCTGGCCGTCGACGGTGCTGACGGTGGCGTCGAAGTTGATGCGGTCGGCATCGTTGCTGACGTAATTCTCGGCCAGTCCCTTCGCATCGTCGCGCGGCAGGGCCCGTTCACGCGCCGGCAGGCCGTGTTTCTTGCGGTCGCGCGGGTCCGTCAGCTCCAGCTGCGCCTGGTAACCGATATGCGGCAGCACGGCATTCGTGAAGAAGGTGCCGTTGGCCACCACGGGCGTGTCCTGGCCCAGGCCGAAGATGCCGCGCGGCGCGTAGCTGATGTCGAAATCGAGGCCCAGGGTGGCGCCCGGCGCCAGCGGCGCGGCCAGGCGGTAGCTGTAAAAGCCCAGCTGGCCGTCATCGAGGCCGGGATGCACGCGCGCATCGAAGCGCAGGCGCATGCTGGCGCTCGGGTCTTGCTGCACGAGAATCTGGCTGATCGGCAAGCTGGTCTTGTTTTGCAGCACGTAGCGGCCCTTGACGACCAGGGTGCGGCGCGCCGGGTAGATGGCCACGTCGAGCTTGACGTCGGTCACCTTCGGCTGCGGCGCGGCGGCAAACTTGCGGTACTGGCGCTCGAAGCTGGCGCGGTCCGCATCGCGCGCGTAGTCGGACTTGTAGTCGTTGGCCACGTGGAAGACGTAGAACAGCACGCCGCCGGCGCCGACGAAGAGCAGCAGGCCGGCGGCAAAGCTGGCCAGCACGGGCCGCGTCAGCGCATGGCGGGCCAGGCGCAGGCGGATGCGCCAGCTGTCCTGCGCGCCGCGGGGCCAGAACAGCAGCGACAGCACCATCAGCATCACGGCCGCGCCGCTCCAGTACAGCAGGTACCAGCGCTCGCGCAGCACATAGTGGCCGGCGCCGTTCATGGCCGAGTACACGAAGTCCGGCGTGCTGCCGTACAGCAAGAGCGGGTCGCCCAGGCCCAGCGAGCCCACGCTGACGCTGGCGATGTAGTACAAAATCATGGCGAAATACGCCAGGTACTTGTGATTGATCAATACCTGCAAGAACAGGGCCAGCACGGCGATCAGCACGTAGTAGGGCAGGTGCGACAGGAACAGCGATTCCACGTACAGGCCGGGATCGAGGCGGTAATAGCCCTTGACGATCTGGATCGACATGCCGCACAGCATGATGACCAGGCTCAGCAAGGCTTGCAGGCCGATCAGCGCAAACAGTTTCGACAGCAGCGGCAGCCAGTTCGGCACGGGCAGGGCGTCGAGCATCAGGTGGATGCGCGCTTCGCGTTCGCGCCACACCAGCTCGCCCGCATAGAAGGTGGTGATCACCAGCATGAACAGGGCGAACGAGGCGCTGACCATTTCCAGCACCTTTTCCGTCACCGGATAGGTGTTCGTGCCATACATGGAGCCCATGTCGAGCGCGCCCGCATACATGGTCAGCACGCCGGCGAGCACGATGACGACAAAATAAATGTTCTTGATGGTTTCGCGCAGGTTCAGCCAGCTCAGCTTGACGAGCAGGGCGGCCAGGTTGCGCTGCGCGAAGTCCGGCGTTTCCTGCGTCGCCAGCGAGGCGCTCGACAGGCGCAGCGGGGCGTCGCCCTCGCCGTGGCGCTTCGAGGCGCCCGCGTCGGGCGAGGCATGGAAGTGGAAGCGCCAGTAGCCGAGCAGCAAGGCCACGAGGGCAAAGCCGGACCAGATGGCGCGGTTCAGCAGGTACACGCCTTCCAGCGTCACCAGGCGCGTATTGCGCTCCGCATTCGGCCAGTATTCCGTCAGGCGTATCAGCGCCGTCGTGCCGAAGGGGTCGATCAGGGCGGCCAGGGTCTTGTAGTCGAGGTCGCGCGCCAGCGACGGCGCCACCAGGTAGCCGATCAGCATGACCACCGAGCTGATATACACGGGCAGCATGCGCCGCGTCAGCGCGGCGATGACGAAGAAGATGGCGCCAAAGATGAACAGGTTGGGCAGCAGGGTGAACGCATACGGCATCAGGTAGGCCAGCACCCGCTGCGGCCCCAGCCGTTCCGGATCGATGCCGGGCAGCCAGGCGCCCAGCCAGGCGCCCAGCACGATGCTGGAAAACACCACGGCCAGCACCAGGTAGGCGCCGAGAAAGCGGCCGAAAACATACTGGTATTTCCTGATCGGCGCGCTGAAGAAGAAATGCTGCATGCCGTACTCGAAATCCTGCTGCACCGAGCGGCCCATCATGGCGGCCACCACCACGGCGCCGAAGCAGCCCAGCAGGCTGCACGTAAACGCCAGCGAGCGCGGCGCATTGATCAGGAACTTGCCGCCGAAACTGACGCTCGCTTCCTTGAAGACGCCGCCGGCGGCCGCCATCCACAGCATGGACAGGGCCAGGAACATGGCGAAATACACCCAGGTGGACAGCAGCTTGAGCCGCTGTCGCGCTTCAAAGCGGGCGATGGCAAACATGGCCGCCCCCTCAGTCGCACTGCGGGGCGACGCGGTGACGCCCGGCAATGGTGGCGAAATACAGGTCTTCCAGGTCGCCGATGGCTTCCTCGAAGCCGTCGCCCGGGTCCTCGTCGCTGTAGACGTGGATCAGGGTGCGGCCCGACAGCAGGCGCGTGGAAATGACGGCGTGGCGCTGCTGGAAGCTGGCCAGCTCCTTCTTGTCGACAAAGCGGGCCCAGATCTTGTAGCTGACTTCGTCGATCAATTCCTGCGTCTTGCCGCACAGCAGCAAGTGGCCCTTGTTGATGATGGCCATGTTGGCGCACAGGTCGGCCACGTCGGACACGATGTGCGTCGACAGGATCACCGTCTTGTCTTCGCCGATGTCGGACAGCAGGTTGTGGAAGCGCACGCGCTCCTGCGGGTCGAGGCCGGCAGTCGGTTCGTCGACGATGATCAGTCTTGGGTCGCCCAGCAGGGCTTGCGCGATGCCGAAGCGCTGGCGCATGCCGCCGGAAAAACTGCCGAGGCGCTGGTGGCGCACGTCGAACAGATTGGTTTGCTGCAGCAGGCCGTCGACCACTTCGCGCCGGCGCGCCCGCTGCGACAGGCCTTTCAGGGTGGCAAAGTGGTCGAGCAGCTCGTAGGCCGTCACTTTCGGGTACAGGCCGAAGTCCTGCGGCAGGTAGCCCAGCATGCGGCGCACCTCGTCCTTGTCGTCGAGCACGTCGTAGTCGCCGAAGAAGACGGAGCCGGAATCGCATTCCTGCAAGGTGGCCAGGGTGCGCATCAGTGTCGACTTGCCGGCGCCGTTCGGGCCCAGCAAGCCAAACATGCCCGGTGGTATCGTCAGCGAGACGTTGTCCAGCGCCACCACGCCATTCGCGTAGGTTTTCGACAATTTGCGGATCTGCAATTCCATACAACTCCTAACTCATGCTGTTGCGGCCCTGCGCCAGGCAGGCGGTCCAGGGCTTCTCTATGCTGGCATTGTATTGAATTTAAGACGTACTGGGCAGTTGCATGCGATACACGGCATTTTCGCGTGCCCAGAGTGCAATTGGCAGGGGTGGACGGCGCGCCGGATCCGGCCTTTCCGGGCGCGCCGCGTGAGTGTCAGTTGCGGAACAAAACCGATTCCCGGTTAAACCACCAGCGGCACAGCATCAGCAGCGCGCCCGCGATGACCGTGGTCGAGGCGAGGATCACGCCGAACATGCGGTAATCCATGGTGCCTTTCACCAGCTCCTTCATGGCCAGCGAGACATTCGTCAGCGGCACCATGGCCCAGATCCAGTTCAGCTCGACGCCGGGCAGCATGGCCGCCACCGTGGGCAGGATGACAAACAGCATCAGCGGCGTGATCAGGCCGGCCGCTTCCTTGTAGCTTTTCGCATAGATCGAGATCGACAGCAGCAGCGAGGCGAAGATGGCGGCCGTCGGCACCAGCATCAGGGTCACCATGGCCAGGTCGGGCAAGCCGATGCTATGCACGAGGATGGCCATGTGGCCTTCCAGCGAACTGCCGAAGATGGCCAGCAGGGCGCCCATGCTGCCCACCATCAGCACGGCCGAGGTCATGCCGACGGTAAACAGCACGAGGAACTTGGCCAGCACGATGGCGCTGCGCGGCACGGGCGCCAGCAGCAGGGTTTCCAGCGTGCCCCGTTCCTTTTCGCCGGCGCCCAGGTCGATGGCCGGATACATGGCCGCCGTCAGGCACACCATCAGCAGCAGGTAGGGCACCATGCCGCCGATGATGGCGCCCATCTGCTCGCGCTCGTCGGCCGTCGATTGCCGCTCGAGCACGATGGGGTTGAGGGCGAAGGCCAGCTGGGCCGGGCTGAGCTTGAGCGCCGACAGGGCGTCGGCGCGCAGGCTGGCGTTGTAGGCGTCGACGATCTCGCGCACCCGCTGCTGGGTTACATCGACCGTGCTGGCGCTGTTGTAATGCAAGGTGACCTTCGCCTGCTCCTGTTGCAGCAAGGTATCTTCAAAGCGCGGCGGAATGACCAGCGCGAACTTGATGCTGTCGTCGCCGATGGCGCGGCGTATCTCGGCCTCGCTGGCCAGCGGCACTTCGCGCAGGTTGTGCTGCTGGGCGAAACGCGCGCTCAGGCCCGGTGAATGGTCCTTGCCGAACAGGGCGTAGCGCATTTCCGCCGTCTTGGCATTCTTGAACATATTGCTCGAGACATAGGCAAAGCCGCCAAAGATCAGCGGCATGGCGAAGATGGGAATGAGGATCGTGAAGATCAGCGTCTTGCGGTCGCGCGTCAGTTCCAGCAATTCTTTCAGATAGATGGTCCACATGGCGTCAGGCTCCCTGGTTGATGACGCTGACAAAGGCGTCGTACAGGTCGGCGCTGCCGCCCAGATGGCGCAGCGCGTCGACCGTGCCGTTGAAGGCCGTGGTGCCGCGGTTGATGATGCAGACCCGGTCGCACAGCTTTTCCACCTCGTGCAGGTGGTGGGTGGAAAAGATCAGCGGCACGCGCAGCGCCTTGTAGCTGGCGATGAAGTCGAGCAGGATCTTCGCCGACATCACGTCCAGGCCCGTCGTCGGTTCGTCGAGGATCACCACTTGCGGCTCATGCACGACGGTGCGGGCGATCGCGCACTTCTGTTTCATGCCCGTCGACAGCTGGTCGGCCCGCTTGCTGCCGTACTCCTCCATCTGCAGCAGGGCGAACAGCTCGTCGCAGCGGCGTTTCAGCTTGTCGGCCGGCATGCCGTGCAGGCGGCCGAAGTATTCCACGTTCTCGCGCGCCGTCAGGCGGCCGTACAGGCCCGTCGAGCCGGACAGGAAGCCGATGCTCTGGCGCGCCACCAGCGGCTGCTGCAGCACGTCGACACCGTTGACGAGGGCGCTGCCCGCGTCCGCCTGCAAGGCCGTCGACAACAGGCGCAGGGTGGTTGTCTTGCCGGCCCCATTCGGTCCCAGCAAGCCCAGCACTTCACCGGGAGCGCAGCTGAAACTGACGTCGCGCACGGCGTGGAACCAGCCGTCATGCTCGCGCGGGTCGCTGACGTGCACGGCCTTGCCCTTGTGGGGCGGCAGGCGAAAACGTTTTGCCAGGTGCTTGACCTCAATCATGTAATTCATCCATTCGACGGGGAAGAACGAGAGTAGCATGCAAAAAATGTAACTTGCAAGATGGAAATATCGTTTGGTCTATTGAAAAAAACAGCATCTTCATGCAAGCTGGCCCGGTAGGCGCCGGCAGACGGCGCGGGAGAGTGCAATGCAAACGATCGATCAGGCGATGCAGGACAGGGTGCTGGCCGTGGCGCGCGCCGGCATGACCAGTGCCGAAGCCATCGGTTTCTTTCGCGTCAGCCTGGGCCTGTATTACCTGGCCGGCCTGATGACGGAGGAAACGCTCGATTTCAAGCAGATCGACGCCCGTTACAACCGGTTCATTTACCACTCGATTGGTGGCGGGCACAGCATTGCCAGCGTGCTGCAATTCATGAGCGGCGAAAAAGTCTTGCGCGTGCTGCAATCGGAGCGCTTCCTGGCCGCCTTCGGCCAGCATTGCCCCGATATTCCCGTCGACAGCATTTCCTTCCTCATTTCGCTGAACCTGGGCGTGGCGAAAAGCCTGTCCGGCCTCGACGCCGTCGGTCCCGTGGTGGACTGGATCGAGCGGGAAAAAGCGCGCACAAGTCAATAAAGCCCCGTTCGCCCTGCGCGCGACGTGGGCATGCCGGGCCGCGATCGTCCTATAATTCATGTTTTCCTACTCATGAGCATAGCCACGATGACCGCGAACCGCTACTTTCACCCCCTGGATCGTTTGATTGTCGGCGCCGACAAGGCCTTGCGCGTCATGGCGGGCGTGGCGTCCGCCTCGCGCCCTTCGCCGGCCGCGCATGCGCCGGACGCGGAACTGAGCGCGGCCGAGCAGCGCCACAGCGCCGGTTTGATGCGCGTCAACCATGTCGGTGAAGTCTGCGCGCAAGCCTTGTACAACTCGCAGGCGCGCTATGCGCACAGCCCGGCCATCCGCGCCCAGTTCGACGAGGCGGGCCGCGAAGAGGAAGACCACCTGGCCTGGACGGCGCAGCGCCTGACGGAGCTGGGCTCGCGTCTGAGCCTGCTCAATCCCCTGTGGTATGCGGGATCGTTTGCGCTGGGCACCATCGCCGCGCGCATGGGCGACGGCCGCAGCCTGGGATTCGTGGTGGAAACGGAGCGCCAGGTGGAAGCGCACCTGGCCAGCCACCTGGAAGAATTGCCGCCGCAGGACGCCAAATCGCGCGCCATCGTCAAGCAGATGGCCATCGACGAGGTCGAGCACGGCGCCGCCGCCCAGCGCCTGGGCGCCATCGACACCCCGGCGCCGGTGAAGGCGCTGATGGGCATCATGGGCAAGGTGATGACGAAAACCGCGTATTACATTTAAAACAAAGGCGCTCTGAAGAGCGCCTTTTTTATGCATGCCTGAGCCGTGAAACGCCTGACAAAACCGTAGCGAGCGGAAGGGAGAGGTGGTCGAGAAGCGCAACCGTGCAAGGGCACGGTGAGCATCGCAGGCCGCCTATACCGACGCGCAGTAGGTTTGGTCAGGCGCTTTCTTCGATGATCTCGAAGGAATGCGTAATCTCGGCGGTTTTCGCCAACATGATAGACGCTGAGCAATATTTGTCATGCGACAAGGCCACGGCCCGTTCCACGGCCGTCGGTTTCAGGGCCTTGCCGCGCACGGTGAAGTGGAAGTGAATCTTGGTAAACACTTTCGGATCGGTCTCGGCGCGGTCGGCCTTCAGCGTCACTTCGCAGCCGCTGACGGCCTCGCGTCCCCGTTTCAGGATCAGCACCACGTCATAGGCGGTGCAGCCGCCCGTGCCCAGCAAGACCATTTCCATGGGGCGTGGCGCCAGGTTGTGGCCGCCGCCATCGGGCGCGCCATCCATGGTCACCAGGTGGCCGGAACCCGTTTCTGCCCGAAAACTCATGCCCGACGGGCCATTCCAGCTGACTTTGCATTCCATCGTACTCTCCGAAAATTGTAAGCGTTTTGTATTGTAATAGAGGAACGCCCGTCCATGTGCCGCCCGCCGGGCCGCAGCCGGCCTCGATTGCGGCTTGACGCGGCAAGGCAAAGCCGCTTATACTTGTCGGCTTTCCGTTCGCTCAGGAAAAGTAAATAAGGCAGAGTCCGCACAGCAACATCGGCGGAACCACCATTTGAGCGTGTAATCTATTAGGAAGTCAACATGAAAACATTTTCCGCTAAAGGACATGAAGTCCAGCGCGATTGGTTCGTGGTTGACGCGACGGACAAAGTCCTCGGACGTGTTGCCAGCGAAGTGGCACTCCGACTGCGCGGCAAACACAAACCAGAATTTACTCCTCACGTCGATACCGGCGACTTCATCGTCGTCATCAACGCAGGCAAACTGCGTGTGACCGGTACCAAAGCTACTGAGAAAATTTACTACCGTCACTCTGGCTATCCAGGCGGCATCTACGAAACCAACTTCCAGAAAATGCAACAGCGTTTTCCAGGTCGCGCGCTTGAGAAAGCGGTCAAAGGCATGCTGCCTAAAGGCCCACTCGGCTACGCAATGATCAAGAAGCTGAAAGTGTACGCGGAAGGTTCCCATCCGCACGCTGCTCAGCAACCTAAAGCACTTGTTCTCTAAGGAACTGACATGATCGGTAATTACAATTATGGAACCGGCCGTCGCAAAAGTGCAGTGGCTCGGGTTTTTATCAAAGTTGGCACAGGCTTGATCGTTGTTAACGGCAAACCAGCAAACGAATACTTTTCGCGCGAAACGGGTCTGATGGTCATCCGTCAACCACTGGAACTGACCGGCAATGTCGAGCGTTTCGACATCAAAGTCAACGTCCATGGCGGCGGTGAGTCGGGCCAGGCTGGTGCAGTTCGTCACGGCATCACCCGCGCTCTGATCGACTACGACGCAGCGTTGAAACCGGAACTGGCAAAAGCCGGCTTCGTGACCCGCGATGCACGTGAAGTCGAGCGTAAAAAAGTTGGTCTGCGCAAAGCACGTCGCGCAAAACAATTCTCGAAGCGTTAATTTTTACGCTGCAGCACCTTCCCGGTGCTGGTCGAAAAGCCGCTGGACTTCGGTCCCGCGGCTTTTTTGCATTTCAGCGTGACTCTGCGTTGCGCTGTAAAATACGCGGAAAACCCGTGGGGACCGTTTCCCCTCCATCTCTATGCAATATATACACAAGGAAAGAACATGATCAAAGTTGGCATCGTCGGCGGCACTGGATACACGGGCGTGGAGTTGCTGCGCCTGCTCGCTACCCATCCAGATGTCGAGTTGACGGCGATTACCTCGCGCAAGGAAGATGGCTTGCCCGTTGCCGACATGTATCCTTCCCTGCGTGGCCACGTGAAACTGGCGTTTTCCTCGCCCGACAAAGCCAATCTGGAACAGTGCGACGTGGTCTTCTTTGCCACCCCGCATGGTGTTGCGATGGCGCAAGCGCCAGCCCTGCTGGCCGCGGGCGTGAAAGTGATCGACCTGGCCGCCGACTTCCGCCTGAAGGACCAGGCCAAGTTCGAGCAGTGGTACAAGATTCCCCACACGGCGCCCGAGCTGATAGCCCAGGCCGTGTATGGCTTGCCGGAACTGAACCGCGACGATATCAAGCAGGCCAGACTGGTCGCCAACCCCGGCTGCTATCCGACCACCATGCAGCTGGGCTTTTACCCGCTGCTGAAGGCGGGCCTCGTCAACGCGGGCGGCTTGATCGCCGACTGCAAGTCGGGCGTGTCCGGCGCCGGCCGCAAGGCGGAAATCGGCATCCTGTTCTCGGAAAGCAGCGACAGTTTCAAGGCCTATGGCGTGGCCGGCCACCGCCACCTGCCGGAAACGACGGCGCAATTGCAGCGCTTCACGGACGAGAAAGTGGCGCTGACCTTCACGCCGCACCTGGTGCCGATGATACGCGGCATGCATTCGACCCTGTACGCGCAGCTGAACAAGGACGTCAGCAATGGCGAATTGCAAGCCTTGTTCGAAGAGCAATACAAGGACGAGCCTTTCGTCGACGTCATGCCATTCGGCTCGCATCCGGAAACCCGCTCCACGCGCGGCTCGAACATGCTGCGCCTGGCCTTGCACCGTCCCGAAGGCGGCAACACCGTCATCGTGCTCGTCGTGCAGGATAACCTGGTCAAGGGCGCGTCGGGCCAGGCCGTGCAATGCATGAACTTGATGTTTGGCTTGAAGGAAACGGCTGGTTTGCAACATATCGCCGTGATGCCTTAAATATGGGCATATAGGCACCAGTGCTTGTGCAGGTCCGGCGTCTTTTTGCCGGACCTGTGATAAATTGGACTGCCGCGTACCCCGATAGGATGACGTTCATGTTCGAGCGCAATGCGAAAAACCCCATCGACACCCTGATCGGCGCCTCGACGCGGATCGAGGGCGACTTGCTGTTTTGCGGCGGCTTGCGCATCGATGGCCATGTGCGCGGCAACGTCACGGGCGAGCCGGGCGAACCCACCTATGTGGTGCTGGGCGAAGCGGGCCGCATCGACGGCGAAGTGCGCTGTTCGTGCCTGGTCGTCAGCGGCGAGATCAACGGGCCCGTGTACGTGTCCGAAATGCTTGAAATCCAGCCGAAAGCCCGCATTGTAGGTGAGGTCTATTACAAGGTGCTGGAAATGCACAGCGGCGCATTGGTGCAGGGCAAGCTGAGTCGCCACGACAGCGCCGACCCCGTGCTGCACCTGGCCGTGTCGGAAATGTGAGCAGGAACAACACCGTCCAGCCGCATCAGCGGCAGCGGCAGCGCGAGTTGCGCCAACAGTCTATAATGACTTAATGTTTTCTAGTAGGAGTGCCTGATATGAATGCCGTCGCTGAAATGCAAGATGTGATCCCTTCGCCTATTATCTTTACCGACAGCGCCGCCGAAAAAGTCGCGCAGCTGATCGAAGAAGAAGGCAATCCCGACCTGAAATTGCGCGTGTTCGTGCAGGGTGGCGGCTGTTCCGGCTTCCAGTACGGCTTCACCTTCGATGAAATCGTCAATGAAGATGACACCACCATGGTCAAGAACGGCGTCCAGCTGTTGATCGATTCCATGAGCTACCAGTACCTGGTCGGCGCGGAAATCGACTACAAGGATGACCTGGAAGGCGCGCAATTCGTGATCAAGAATCCGACTGCGACGTCGACCTGCGGTTGCGGTTCCTCGTTCTCGGTATAAGCACACCTGAGAAAGTGCCCATGGCGGCATTGCATGGGCTTGCCCTGAAGATTGTTCAGGCACGCTTGTAAGAATGTTGGGCAAGTAAGAAAATAGCGGATCGATGATCCGCTATTTGTGTTTCTCGAACGCTTGTTCCTTGTTAACGTGGATACAGCGCGCCGAGCACCCGCAGTCCCTTCGCTCCCGTCACGGCCGGCAAGTTGCCCGGCTTGCGCTGTGTAAAGCGCCAGGCCAGCCAGGCGAATGCCAGCGCCTCGACCTGGCTGGGCGCCACGCCCAGCGCTGCCGTCGATGCCACCGCCATGCCCGGCAATGCGCGGGCCAGGGCCGCCATCAGGCTGGCGTTTTGCGCGCCGCCGCCGCACACATACACGGTTTCCGCCTGCGCCCCATCGCGCGCGATGGCGTGTGCCAGGCTGGCGGCCGTCAGCTGGGTCAGCGTGGCTTGCACGTCGGCGGGGCTGGCGCCGGGGTGGCTGGCCAGTTTGCTGTTGAGCCACTCGGCGTGGAACAGGTCGCGGCCCGTGCTTTTCGGCGCCGGCAAGGCAAAATACGCTTCATTGAGCAGCTCGGCCAGCAGGGCAGGCAAGACTTTGCCCGTGGCGGCCCAGGCGCCGTTGGCGTCGTAGGGCTGTCCCAGGTGCTGCAAGACCCAGCCATCCATCAGCGCGTTGCCGGGGCCCGTATCGTAGCCCGTCACCGTGCCATCCGCATGCAGCACGCTGATATTGCCGATGCCGCCGATATTGGCCACCACGCGCGTGTGGCCGGGCGCATTGAAGACGGCCTGGTGAAAGGCGGGCACCAGCGGCGCGCCCTGGCCGCCGGCTGCCACGTCGCGGCTGCGCAAGTCGGCGATGACGTCGATGCCCGTCAGTTCGGCCAGCAGGGCCGGATTGTTCAACTGGCGCGTAAATCCCAGTTCGGGGCGGTGGCGGATGGTCTGGCCATGCGCGCCGATGGCGGCGATGGCGTCCGGGCCGATGCCCGCATTATCGAGCAGCACGGCGACGCAGTCGGCGTAATGGCGCACCAGCGCGTTGGCGGCCAGCGCCTCGCGTTCGATTTCATCGTGCCCCGCGCCTTGCAGCGCCATCAGGTCGGCGCGCAGGCTGGCGGGAAAGGCAATATACGCGTCGCCCAGGCTGCGCACGCCGCCATCGTCAGAAAAGTCGACCAGCGCGCCATCGACGCCATCCAGGCTGGTGCCAGACATTAAACCGATATACAGCATGGGTGTTTCCTCGCGTGCGTAAGTGATGGTATGGATTGTGCCGCATTTGTGCCGTACGCAAAAGCGCACGGGAAGCACGCGCACAAAAAACAAAGGCACCGGCCATCTGCATGGGCGGTGCCTTAGTCTATTGCCCGAAGGCAGTGTCGCTTAGCGCGACGCCAGTGCCGTGTCGTTCGGACGCAGCAGGGTGAAGCGGTGCATCATGTCGGCCGACACCATGCGGAAGCGGCTCAGCTCGGCGGCCGTCAGCGGCGCCTGTGCTTGTACGTTCAGCTTGCTTGGGTCTTGTGCCACGCCGCCGACGCGGAATTCATAGTGCAGGTGGGCGCCCGTCGACCAGCCGGTGGTGCCGACGTAGCCGATCACATCGCCCTGGCTCACTTTCTGGCCTTTTTTCAGGCCGGAAGCGAAGCGGCTCATGTGGGCGTAGGCCGTCGTGTAGTTGGCCCAGTGTTTCAGGACAACAACATTGCCGTAGCCGTTTTGCATGCCGACGGAATCGACCACGCCGTCGCCCGAAGCGCGGATAGGCGTGCCCGTTGCTGCAGCAAAATCGATGCCTTTATGCGCTTTCCAGTTGCCGGAAATCGGGTGCACGCGCATGGAGAAGCCGGACGAGATGCGGGAAAATTCGAGGGGGGATTTCAGGAAGGCTTTTTTGAGGGACTTGCCGTCGAAACTGTAGTAACCGCCGCCTTGCTTGCTGGCTGGGTCTTCGAACCAAACGGACTGGTAAGTCGTGCCGCGGTTGGTGAATTCACCGGCCAGGATGCGGCCCGCTCGGACGAATTCGCCATCTTGCCAGAACGTTTCGTAGACAACGTTAAACGAGTCGCCGCGTTTCAGGTCGGAGCGGAAGTCGATATTGGTGGAGAACATTTCCACGATTTGCGCGGAAATCGAGTCTGGCAGGCGGGTGCCGTCCAGGCTGGAGTCGGTGGCGGCGAACAGGGTGGAGGTAATCTTGCGCGCGTGCATTTCAACGCGGCGTTCCAGCTGGGCTGCCACTTCCGTGGCCACGAACTTGTCGCCCTTGCGGGTGATCAGGATGTTCTTGACCGATTTGTCGGTGCCGTCGACGAGCGTGGCGCGCATCCAGTTGAGGTCGCCGTTTTCGGACGTTTGCGCTTGCACGCGCTTGCCCGATTTCAGCAACATCACGCCGCGCGCGATCTTGTCGGTCTTGATGAAATTGGCGGCCGCCGCATCATCCACGCCGAGACGGGTCAGCAGGGTGGCGAGGGTATCGCCGGCGCGGACTTTTTCTTCGTGGGTGAAATTCTGGTCTACCTGTTCCATCGCGGAAATTTGCGAGGCGAGGTCAGGCATTTCCAGGTTCTGGGCGATCGACTTGACCGGCAGGTCGGACGCGTCGGGCGCCAGCGGGGCCACACCGGCCGCGCCGAAGGCGACCACGGCGAGCAGCACTGCCGACACGCCAATAATGCGTGCCTTGCGTGTCGTCGCCAGCTGTGTGTACAAGCGTGAGCCTGTGATTTTATGTATAGGGTTCATGCAATCAGTTAAAATTTGCCCTTGAACGATACCTGAACTAGCGCTCTTTGTTATTGTTATTTTGATTCGTTTTCATACGGCAAGATTGATGGGATCGAGCATTATAGCAAACTCCGCAAACCTACTACCATTTTGAGATCTACAGTCAAATTTTATGGAAATCAACACCACCGCATCGCCTACAAAGGCTAACGCAGCTCAGACCGCGCTTCCGCTGTCGGACAGAGTACAAGAAGCCCTCGCGATTACCAAGCGTGGCGTCGACGAACTCTTGATCGAAAGCGAATTTGCGCAAAAATTAGCACGCTCCGAGAAAACGGGCGTTCCGCTGCGCATCAAACTGGGCCTGGACCCGACTGCACCCGACTTGCATCTGGGCCATACCGTGGTACTGAACAAGATGCGCCAGCTGCAAAACCTCGGCCATCAAGTCATTTTCCTGATCGGCGATTTTACTTCCATGATCGGCGACCCTTCGGGCCGCAACGTCACGCGCCCGCCGCTGACCAAGGAACAGATCGAGATTAACGCGATGACGTATTTCGCGCAAGCATCTTTAGTGTTGGACGCCAGCAAGACCGAAATCCGCTATAACTCGGAATGGTGCGATCCGCTGGGCGCGCGCGGCATCATCCAGCTCGCTTCCCACTACACGGTGGCGCGCATGATCGAGCGCGACGACTTCACCAAGCGCTTCCAGGGCGGCATTCCAATTTCCGTGCATGAATTCCTGTACCCGCTGATGCAGGGCTACGACTCGGTGGCGCTGAAGTCGGACCTGGAACTGGGCGGCACGGACCAGAAGTTCAATCTGCTGGTGGGTCGCGAACTGCAAAAGCAGTACGGACAGGAACAGCAGTGTATTTTGACCATGCCGCTGCTGGAAGGTTTGGACGGCGTGGAAAAAATGTCCAAGTCGAAGAACAATTACATCGGCATCACGGAACCGGGCAACACCATGTTCGCCAAGCTGATGAGCATTTCCGACGTCATGATGTGGCGCTACTACGAGCTGCTGTCGTGGCGCTCGATCGGCGAACTGGCGCAGCTGAAGAGCGAAGTGGAAGGCGGCCGCAATCCGCGCGACGCCAAGGTTGCGCTGGCGCAAGAAATCGTCGCCCGCTTCCACTCGCAGCAGGCGGCGGAAGATGCGCTGGCCGATTTCGTCAACCGCTCGAAGGGCGGCATTCCCGACGATATCCCGGAAGTGACGCTGGCCGGCGCGCCGCTGGGCATCCCGCAATTGCTGAAGCAGGCAGGCCTGTGCCCGTCGACGTCGGAAGCCATGCGCATGATCGAGCAGGGCGGCGTGCGCATCGACGGCACCGTCATCAGCGACAAGGGCTTGCAAGTGGCGGCGGGCGTGCTGGTGTTGCAAGTTGGCAAGCGCAAGTTTGCGCGCGTCACCTTGACGGCATGATCGCGCTGCTGCAGCGCGTCACGCAGGCGAAGGTCGATGTTGCCGGCGCCACCATCGGCGCCATCGACGGGGGCCTGATGGTGCTCGTGTGCGCCGAGCGCGGCGATACGGAGAAGGAAGCGGATGCCTTGCTGGCCAAGCTGCTCGGTTACCGCGTCTTTGCCGACGCGGCGGGCAAGATGAACCGCAGCGTGACGGACGTGGCCGGCGGCTTGCTGCTGGTGCCGCAGTTCACGCTGGCGGCCGATACCAAGTCCGGCACGCGCCCGTCGTTCACGCCGGCCGCCGCGCCGCAGGACGGCTTGCGCCTGTTCACGCATTTCGTGGAACAGGCGCGCAGCCGCCATGCGACCGTGCAAACGGGGCAGTTCGGCGCCGACATGCAGGTGTCGCTGACGAATGACGGGCCCGTCACGTTCTGGCTGCAAGTGAATGCCAAATAAACCTGCTGCGCGTCGCCATGTGCGGCCTGCGATGCTCCTGTGCTTCCAGCACAGTTGCGCTTCTCGGCCCCGACTGGCTGCCGCTCACCACGGTTTGTTGCTGAAATTATAACTATAAAGAGGAGCAAGCGATGAAGTTGTGGAGCGAGACCTTTCGTGATGGCGGCCTGATGCCGGCCGAATATGCTTTTGCCGAGATCGATCCGGCCAGCCGCGTGCGCCTTGCCGGCAACCGCAATCCCCACCTGGCCTGGGACGAGGTG
Organism: Janthinobacterium sp. SUN118; assembly: GCF_030397695.1. Taxonomy (NCBI): domain Bacteria; kingdom Pseudomonadati; phylum Pseudomonadota; class Betaproteobacteria; order Burkholderiales; family Oxalobacteraceae; genus Janthinobacterium; species Janthinobacterium sp. SUN118. Next base: position 92,320 of record NZ_JAPUBV010000006.1, read on the forward strand.
CCGAATGGCACCGAGTCGCTGGTGTTGTTCTGCATCGATCCCGATGCGCCGCAGGACGCCAGCCTCGTCAACCGCGACGACCGGACCTTGCCGCTGGCCGCGCCGCGCGGCGACTTTTACCACTGGAGCTTGCTCGATATTCCCTTGGCCATGCGGGCCATTGCCGCTGGCGAGTTTTCCAGCGGCATCACGCCCCATGGCAAGACGGCCGCTGGCGGACCGCTGCAATTGCGCCAGGGTCTCAACGACTACACGGGCTGGTTTGCCGGCGATGCCGCCATGGCAGGCGACTATTATGGCTACGATGGCCCGTGTCCGCCGTGGAATGACGAACGCATCCACCACTATATCTTCCGCCTGTATGCGCTCGACGTGCCGCGTCTGGACTTGCCCGAGCGTTTTACGGGGCAGCAAGCCTACGCTGCCATTTACGGCCACATTCTTGACGAAGCGCAACTCGTCGTCGCCTACTCGCTCAACCCCGAGCTGGCACTTACCTTGAAAACATGAGCACAACCATTTTATTGATACGCCATGGCGAAACGGCCTGGAATGCGGACCGCCGCCTGCAGGGCCATATCGACATCGCCCTGAACGAGGCGGGCCTGGCGCAGGCGGCCGCGCTGGGGCAGGCGCTGGCTGACGAGCCGCTGGTTGCCATCATCGCCAGCGATCTGCAACGCGCGCAGCAGACGGCGCAAGCCGTGGCCGACGTGCAGCAGTTGCCGGTGCAGACAGACCCCTTGCTGCGCGAGCGCTGCTATGGCGCCTTCGAAGGCTTGCTGTATGCGGACATCGCCGCGCGCTATCCGCACGAGTATGCGCAATGGCAATCGCGCCAGATCGACGCCGTGATGCCTTCCGGCGAGCGCCAGGCCGAAAGCTTTCGCCAGTTCTATGCGCGCGCGAATGGCGCCATCGCCCGCTGGACCCAGCAGTATGAGGGCCAGACGATCGCCATCGTGGCGCACGGCGGCGTGCTCGAGTGCGCTTACCGCGAGGCGGTGGGCATGACGCTCGACAGTCCACGTGACTTCCAGGTAAAAAATGCCAGCGTGAACCGCTTTTCGTACGCGGACGGCAAGCTGCATTTAGTGCACTGGGGAAATATCGAACACCTGAGCGCGCCCGCAATGGACGAGCTGGGCTAAGAGCGGGGCCAGTGCCGCCATGGCCCCATTTTGCTGTGCTGCACAAGCGCGATGCACGCCCTGGCGCACTGAAGCGAAAAAATAGTGCTTATTAATTAGGCAGGGAATCGGTTAAAATAGCAGGTTCCTCCGTCCATTCCAGGTTCTTCAGTGCAAATCGGCCCTCACATTCTGCGCAACAACGTTTTCGTCGCTCCCATGGCCGGCGTGACGGATCGGCCTTTCCGCCAGTTGTGCAAGCAGCTGGGGGCAGGCTATGCCGTGTCGGAGATGGCGGCGTCGAATCCGCGCCTGTGGGCGACGGAAAAAAGTTCGCGCCGCACGGACCATGAGGGCGAAATGGAGCCGAAAGCCGTGCAGATCGCCGGCGCCGATCCGCAAGACCTGGCCGACTGCGCCAAGTTCAATGTGGACCGGGGCGCGCAGATCATCGACATCAACATGGGTTGCCCCGTGAAGAAGGTGTGCAACAGCTGGTGCGGTTCGGCCCTGCTGCAGGACGAAAGCCTGGTCGAGAAGATTTTGCATGCCGTCGTCAACGCCGTCGACGTGCCCGTCACCCTGAAATTTCGCACGGGCTGGAACCGTTCCAACAAGAATGCCCTGACCATCGCCCGCATCGCCGAGCAGGCCGGCATCCAGATGCTGACCTTGCACGGCCGCACGCGCGCCGATGGCTACAAAGGCGATGCCGAATATGAAACCATTGCTGCCGTGAAAGCATCGGTGGGCATTCCCGTGGTGGCCAATGGCGACATTACCAGCCCGGAAAAAGCCCGCTTTGTGCTGGATCAAACAGGCGCCGATGCCGTCATGATCGGCCGCGCGGCGCAGGGCCGGCCGTGGATTTGCCGTGAAATCGATCATTTCCTGCGCACCGGCACCTTGCTGCCGGCGCCGTACGTGGACGAAGTGCGCACGCTGATGGATGAGCATTTGCGCGCCCACTACGCGTTTTATGGCGAATTTCTCGGCGTGCGCACGGCGCGCAAGCACATCGGCTGGTATGTGAAAGACCTGGAAGGCGGCGAAGCGTTCCGACAGCAAATGAACTTGCTCGAGTCGACGGAAGCGCAGTTGCTGGCCGTCGATCAATTTTTTGAGTCGCAATGGAAATTTGGCGAACGGTTACAATACCGCCTCTCCGAATCCAGTGAAAGTGGCCTGATAGAAGCGGCCACGACAGCATGAGCAGATAGCAAGAAAGTTGCGTATAAGTTAAGCAGTAAGTTAAAAGCAATACAAGGGCGAGCGCCTATACAGAGCGTCATGCAATATTAATTACACACCGAGACAAGACGGTAGCACGCGGACCGCATGAGCGACGCGGCAGCGGATTGTCAGGTGTTCAGCCGGTTGAAGCATAAAAATGAGCAAAGAAAGCATTCAGGAAGTCGTACAGAAAAGTCTAGAAGATTACTTCAATGACCTGGGCGAACAGCAAGCATCGAATATCTACGACATGGTCGTGCTGACCGTGGAAAAGCCCATCCTGGAAGTCGTGATGACACGCGCCGATGGCAACCAGTCGCACGCCGCGCAGATGCTGGGCATCAACCGCAATACCCTGCGCAAGAAATTGCAGGAGCACGGTTTGCTGTAATGCCGGCATGCAAGTGACGCCAAGATTTGAATCCGCCGCAGCCCGGCCCGGGCCTGCGCCATTCGCCAAGAACACTTAACCACCTAGCCACAGCCATGATCAAACAAGCTCTCCTCTCCGTTTCCGACAAGACCGGCGTACTCGAATTCGCCCGCGCCCTGTCTGCGCTCGGCGTCAACCTCCTGTCCACCGGCGGCACCGCCAAATTGCTGGCGGACAACGGTGTTCCCGTGACGGAAGTCGCCGATTACACGGGTTTCCCGGAGATGCTCGATGGCCGTGTGAAGACCCTGCACCCGAAAGTGCATGGCGGTATCCTGGCGCGCCGCGATTTCCCTGAGCACATGTCGAAACTGGTCGAGCACGACATGCCGACCATCGACATGGTGGTGGTCAACCTGTACCCGTTCCAGGGCACGGTGGCCAAGGCCGATTGCACTCTGGAAGACGCCATCGAGAACATCGATATCGGCGGCCCGACCATGCTGCGTTCGGCGGCCAAGAATCACAAGGACGTGGTCGTCATCTGTGACCCCACCGACTACGACGTGGTGCTGGCGGAAATGCGTGCGGCCGACGGCAAGGCCGGCGACGTGAGCTACGACACCAAATTCATGCTGGCGAAAAAAGTCTTTGCGCACACGGCGCAATACGATGGCGCCATCACCAACTACCTGACCAGCCTGGGCCCGACGAAAGTGCACGCCGAGCGCGGCGCCTATCCGCAAATCCTGAATGTCGCATTTGAGAAAGTGCAAGACATGCGCTACGGCGAGAATCCGCACCAGAGCGCCGCCTTCTACCGCGACCTGGCCGTCACCGACGGCGCGCTGGCCAACTACCGCCAGCTGCAAGGCAAGGAATTGTCGTACAACAACATCGCCGACGCCGATGCGGCTTGGGAATGCGTGAAGAGCCTCGGCGGTTTCGAGCAAAGCGCCGCCTGCGTCATCGTCAAGCACGCGAACCCCTGCGGCGTCGCGCTGGGCAAGAATGCGGCCGAAGCGTACGCGCGCGCCCTGCAGACGGACCCGACCTCGGCATTCGGCGGCATCATCGCGTTTAATACCGAACTGGACGGCGCTACCGCCGGCGAGATCGCCAAGCTGTTCGTCGAAGTGCTGATCGCGCCGTCGTTCTCGGCCGAAGCGAAACAGATTCTGTCGAGCAAGCAAAACGTGCGCATGCTGGAAATCCCGCTGGGCAATGGCGTCAACGCCATGGACTTCAAGCGCGTGGGCGGCGGTCTGCTGGTGCAATCGCCGGATGCGAAGAACGTCGCCATGGGCGACCTGCGCGTGGTCAGCAAGCTGCAGCCAACGCCGCAGCAATTGTCCGACCTGATGTTCGCCTGGAAAGTGGCGAAATTCGTCAAGTCGAATGCCATCGTCTTCTGCGGCGGCAACATGACCCTGGGCGTGGGCGCTGGCCAGATGAGCCGTATCGATTCGGCCCGCATCGCATCGATCAAGGCGCAGAACGCGGGCCTGTCGCTGGCCGGTTCCGTGGTGGCGTCGGACGCCTTCTTCCCGTTCCGCGACGGCCTCGACGTTGTCGTCGATGCGGGCGCGACCTGCGTCATCCACCCGGGCGGCTCCATGCGCGACCAGGAAGTGATCGATGCGGCCGACGAGCGCGGCGTCGTCATGCTCTACACGGGTACGCGTCACTTCCGTCACTAATATAGATAGAGAAAGTAGGCCGGATTGGCGGCGCCGAAGGCTGCGCGTCATCCGACAAGCGCAGTTGGCGACGCATGTCGGATGAGGCGTCCCGCTAATCCGACCTACCCCTACTCGATAAAGTACTCAGCGGCAGGCACCGGTTATTCACCGGTGCCTGCCGTATTCATTATAGAATCTGGCGATGATTATTCTTGGCATCGATCCTGGCCTGCGCACGACCGGCTTTGGGGTCATTGAAAAACACGGCAACAAGTTGCGCTATATCGCTTCGGGTACCGTCAAGACGGGGTCCGAAGGGGAATTGCCGCCGCGCCTGAAGGTCATCCTGCAGGGCGTGAGCGAGATCGTCGGCACTTACCAGCCCGACTGCGCGGCCATCGAAAAAGTGTTTGTCAACGTCAACCCCCAATCGACCCTGCTGCTGGGCCAGGCGCGCGGCGCGGCCATTTGCGCGCTCGTGCATGCCGACCTCTCGGTGGCCGAATATACGGCGCTGCAGGTGAAGCAGGCCGTCACGGGCCATGGCAAGGCGGCCAAGGAGCAGGTGCAGGAGATGGTGTCGCGCCTGCTGTCCTTGCCAGGCTTGCCCGGCACCGATGCGGCCGATGCGCTGGGCGTGGCCATTTGCCATGCCAACAGCATCGATGCGCTGGCCATGATAGGCGCGCTGGCGCCCCAGTTGCAGGGCTTGCGCATGAAGCGCGGCCGCCTGGTGGGCTAGGTTGCCAACTTGGCCCTCATATATCAATAGAAACAACGATACACAACATTAGGAACACGCGATGATAGGCCGTCTCTCCGGTATTTTGCTTGAAAAGAATCCGCCACAATTGCTGGTCGATTGCCAGGGCGTCGGCTATGAAGTCGACGTGCCGATGAGCACGTTTTACAACCTGCCCCACGTGGGCGAGAAAGTCGTGCTGTTCACGCACCAGGCCATCCGCGAAGATGCGCACCTGCTGTTTGGCTTCGGCAATGCGGCCGAGCGGGCCGTATTCCGCCAGTTGATCAAGATCACGGGTGTGGGTGCGCGCATGGCGCTGTCGATTCTCTCGGGCATGACGATTGCCGACCTGGCCCAGGCGATCACCCTGCAGGATTCCGGCCGCCTGGTGAAAGTACCGGGCATCGGCAAGAAGACGGCCGAACGGCTGTTGCTGGAACTGAAGGGCAAGCTGGGTGCCGATATCGGCGCCGGCGGCGCGCACGCGGCGCCGGACGCGCAATCGGACATCCTCAACGCCCTGGTGGCGCTCGGCTATTCGGACAAGGAAGCGCTGGCGGCCGTGAAAAACGTGCCGGCCGGCAGCGGCGTCTCCGACGGCATCAAACTGGCGCTGAAAGCGCTGTCGAAAGGCTGATCAGGCATGAGCATCCAGACCGACAGCTTCACGGAACAGCGCATCATCGACGCGGCCCCCATCTCGCACAACGAGGAGGCCATCGAACGGGCCTTGCGCCCGAAGCAGCTCGACGAGTACGTGGGACAGGAAAAGATCCGCGACCAGCTCGAGATTTTCATCACGGCCGCGCGCCAGCGCAAGGAAGCGCTCGACCACACCTTGCTGTTCGGCCCGCCGGGCCTGGGCAAGACGACCCTGGCGCACATTATCGCGCGCGAAATGGGCGTCAACCTGCGCCAGACCTCGGGCCCCGTGCTCGAGCGCCCGGGCGACCTGGCGGCGATCCTGACGAACCTGGAAGCGAACGACGTCCTGTTCATCGATGAAATCCACCGCCTGTCGCCGGTCGTCGAGGAAATTCTGTATCCGGCGCTCGAGGATTATCAAATCGACATCATGATCGGCGAAGGGCCGGCCGCCCGTTCCGTGAAGCTCGATTTGCAACCGTTTACCCTGGTCGGCGCCACCACGCGCGCTGGCATGCTGACCAATCCGCTGCGCGACCGCTTCGGCATCGTGGCGCGGCTGGAGTTCTACAACACGGGCGAGCTGACGAAGATCGTCACGCGCAGCGCGGCGCTGTTGAAGGCCCCGATCGACCCGGAAGGCGCGCACGAGATCGCCCAGCGCGCGCGCGGCACGCCGCGTATCGCCAACCGCCTGCTGCGCCGCGTGCGCGATTTCGCGGAAGTCAAAAGCAATGGCGAGATCACCAAGGTGGTGGCCGACCGCGCGCTGGCCATGCTCGACGTTGATTCCGTCGGCTTCGACGTGATGGACCGCAAGCTGCTTGAAGCCGTGCTGTTCAAGTTCGGCGGCGGTCCCGTCGGCATCGGGAACCTGGCGGCCGCCATCGGCGAAGCGGCCGACACCATCGAAGACGTGCTGGAGCCGTATCTGATCCAGCAAGGCTTTTTGCAGCGCACACCGCGCGGCAGGGTCGCCACGCCGGCCGCCTACCTGCATTTCGGCGTCAGCGCGCCGCGCATGGGCCCGAGCGGCGAAGCGTGGGAATTGTGATGGTGGAAGAGGGCGTATCTTCCAGCACGGGCATGCAGATCTGGATCGACGCCGATGCCTGTCCCGTGGTCATCAAGGAAATCCTGTACCGCGTCGCCGACCGCCTGGAATTGCCCGTGACCCTGGTGGCGAACCAGGGCTTGCGCGTGCCGCCGTCGCGTTTCATCCGCACCGTGCAAGTGCCGTCCGGCGCCGACGTGGCCGACCAGGAAATCGTGCGCCTGCTCAATGCGGGCGACCTGGTCGTCACGGGCGACATTCCGCTGGCCGCCGACGTGCTCACCAAGGGCGGTTACGCGCTGAACCCGCGCGGCGAGTTTTATACGAAAGATAATATCGCCCAGCAACTGACGATGCGCGCCTTCATGGAGGAATTGCGCAGCGGCGGCGTTGACACGGGCGGCCCGGCCGCCTTCAGCCAGTCGGACCGGCAGCAATTCGCCAACAGCCTCGACCGGCATTTGAGCAAGCACCACCGCAAGCCGGCCCCGGCGCAATAATCTGGGGACGAAAAAAAACCGGCTGCCAGGCCGGTTTTTTTATGTGTGCAGCTAGCTTAACGTGACACTTTTCGCGTGCCCACCACTTCCACCGTCACGCGGCGGTTCTTGGCGCGTCCGGCGGCGCTCGTGTTGTCGGCCACGGGCTGCGTCTCTCCCTTGCCTTCCGTGTAGACGCGGTTCGTCTCGATGCCGTGCGCCACCAGGTAAGCCTTGACGGCTTCGGCGCGGCGCTGCGACAGTGTCTGGTTGTAGGCGTCGGCACCGACGGCATCCGTATGGCCGACCGTGACGATGACTTCCAGGTCCATGCCCGTCAACTGACCGAGCAATTGCTCCAGCGCCGTCTTGCCTTGCGGCTTGAGCGTGGATTGATCGAAATCAAACAGCGCCTCGGAAGCAAACGACACTTTTTCCGCCACGGGGACCGGTGCGGGCTTGGTTTCGATCAGCGGCGGCGCCATCGTGACGACGGGCGCCACTGCCGGCGCCGGCTGGTAGGCGGGCGTGGCGCTGGCCGGGCGGCCCAGTTTGTACACGAGGCTGACGGAGTACAGGTCGGCGTCGCCGCGGTTGCCGACAGCATCGTTCAGGCGATAACGCTCGACTTCGCCGCGCAAGGCCAGCGCTTCGCTGAACTTGTATTCGAGGCCCAGGCCCAGCTTGGCATTGAGCTTGCGCTCGCTGGCATGCGTGTTCGTCGAGCCCAGCAGGCGGTTGCCGCTGAATTCCGTACTCGTCCTGGTGTAGTGCATGCCGACACGGCCCAGCAGGGACAGGCGCTGTGACAGCGGCAGCTGGCCCAGCAAGTCCAGGTTCACGCCGCGAAAGGCCGCTTCTCCATTGAGCACGCCATTGCCGCTGCTGGCGGACTGGAAATTGAATTTGCCCAGGTCAAAGTAGCCGGCTTCCACGGCCAGGTAGGGGGTCAGTTGCCGCCCGACAAACAGTTTATAGCCGGTGTCGCGCTCGTCCTTGTTGAAAGCGGTGACGTTTTCGCCGTTGGCGGCCAGGCTGGCGCGCAGGCGCGGCTCGTCGATGGTGGCGCGCGACTGGCCCACGCCCGCGCCGAGGTACCAGGCGCTGTTGGCCCAGTCCGGGTTGATGAAGGTGCTGTCCTGCGCTTGCGCCGAGTGGGCTGCCAGCAGGGAGCCGGCCATCACGCTCAGGGCGCCCAGTGTGTGTGCGATCGTCATGGTCATGTCCCGTTTATTTGGTGATCTGGTTGTTGCGCAGGGTAACGGCGGCTGCCGTCAGCACGCGGCCGTTGAGCAGTGTCGTATTGTCGCCCACCGTGATGGCGGCCGACTGGCCCAGGATGTTGCCCTTGAAGACGCTGTTGGCGGCCAGGGTGGTGGGGCCGACGGGCAGCCAGCTGACGTTGTCGGCCGTGGCGCCGTTGTTCAGGGCGACCACCGAGTTGACGGTCGAGTTCAGGGTCAGCGCCGTGCGGAAGATGTACACGCCGGGACCGTTCAGGGTCAAGGTGCCCGTGATGCTGATGGCGCCCGCATAGCAGTACACGCCGGGGCCGAAGGTCTGGCCGCCGAGGTCGATGCCGCCGGCAAAGCTGACGTCGCAGCTGCGGCTGTTGCCGTCCGTGATCGCCGCCTGCAGGTCCGTCATGGCGCCGGCCAGGATGGCGCCCGACTTGTAGTTGCTGAAACCTGCCGCCTGGGTCGGATCGACCGTTTGCGACGGCGCGCCGACGTCGCCCGTGATCAGGGTGGTGCCGCCCGAATTGTTGGTGATCGAGGTGCCGGCCAGCACGCCGAACGGCGCCGCGCGGCCCAGGTTGATCGGGTTGAACACGGGCGGGATGGCGACGGCCGTGACGGTCAGCAGCGCGCTGCCCGACTGGCCGCCGGCCGTGGCGGTGATGTTGCTGGTGCCGACGGCGATGCCGGTGGCGACGCCCGTGTTCAGTACGGTGGCGTTGGCAACGGTGCCCGCCGTCCAGGTGGCGCCGGCGGTGACGACGGCGTTCGAACCGTCCGAATACGTTGCCGTGGCAACAAATTGCTGTACGCCGCCGACGGCGATGCTGGCGGTGGCCGGCGTGACGGCGATGCTGACCAGGGTGAGGGCAGGCACGGTGACGCTGGTGCTGGCCGTCTTGCCGTTGAAGCTCGCGTTCATGACGCTGCTACCGAAGGCCAGGCCCGTGACGAGGCCGCCGCTGGCGACGCTGGCGACAGCGGGCGTGGCGGCAACGAAGCTGCTGCCGGCGGTCACGTCAACGGTGCTGCCATCCGAGTACGTGGCGAGGACAGCCAGCTGGCGCGTGGCGGCAACGGCAACGATGGGGTTTTGCGGCGCGACGGCGATCGCCAGCAAGGTTGCCGGGGTAACGGTCAGCACGGTGCTGGCCATGAGCGTACCCGTGGTGGCCGTGATCTGCGTCGTGCCGGCAACCTTGCCCAGGGCCAGGCCGTCAGCGGCGATGCCGGCCGTGGCGGGACTGGCCGAGGCAAAGGCCGAGACGGCCGTGACGTCGCGTGTGGTGCTGTCGCTGAAGCTGCCGGTCACCGTGAATTGCTGTGATGCGCCGATGGCGATGGACGGCGTGAGCGGCGTGATGGCAATCGCCGTGAGCGTGGCTGGCGAGACGGTCAACTGGGCCGTGGCGCTCTTGCCGCCAAACGCGGCGCTGATGCTGCTGCCGCCCGCAGCCACGCCAGCGGCAAGGCCGCTGCTGGCGTTGACGGTGGCGCTGGCCGGCGTGGCGGACGTCCAGGCCGCCTTGGCGCTGACGTCTTGCGAAGAGCCGTCGCCGTACGTGGCGATGGCCGTGAATTGCTGGGCGCCGCCGATGGCCAACGTCGCCGTCGCCGGTGTGACGGTCAGGCTGGCAAGGGTGGTGGCGGGCAAGCCGAGGATGGGATCGCGTCCCTGGTCGCCGCCGCCGCAACCGGCCAGGGCGGCCATGGCCAGCAAACCTGCCGAGACGAGCAGCGGGTTCAGATATCGTTGGAAGAGGTTCATATGTTTCCTTTGTGCTTGGGCAAGTCATTGCCGGGCATCCACGGATGAGGTCATCCTGCGGAGCCATGCCGCCCTTCGCTACAGGGCGATGGCGTCACAGGCATGCACTATTTCATTTAGGAAACTTCAGGTATGTTCGGTGGCGCGCATAGGTTCTTAGCATTTGGAAATATCTCCTAAAACGCGCTGTTCGGCCTGGAATACAACACCAGGGCGCCGCTTCCGGACGCAAAAAAGCCGGCGCAGGGCCGGCTTCATCAGGGCAGGGCGTGTGCTGCTTATTCTTCGCGCACCCACGTTTGCGAGCGGCCAAACATCGGCACGCCGACATAGCCGCGCACTTGTAGCTTGGTGCCGCCTTCCGTCAGCTCGGCCTTGCTCTTGTAGGTCTTGCCATTGGCCGGATCCATGATTTCGCCGCCCGTCCATTCCTTGCCGTCATATTTCAGGCCGGACAGGATCACCATACCGATGATGGGCTGGTCTTTCTTGGCGCCCGTGCACTTGTCGCACTTGGGGTTTTGATCTTCGTCAGGGCCGCGGAACAGCTTCTCGATCTTGCCTTGCAAGACGCCGTTGCTTTCCGTGATGACGATGAGGGATTTCGGCTTGCCGCTGGCGTCGTCGATGGTTTTCCACGTGCCGACAGGGGTGTAGTTGCCGTCGCGCGCGGTGGCGCTGCCGGCGATGGCCAGGGCGGCCACCAGTACGCTTGCTTTGACGCTTGCTGTGAGTATGTTATGCATCGCTAGTCTCCAATGGTTTTTTTTGATCGGGTCACGAACAGTTTTTATACCAAGGCAAGACTATCAGTGCTGCGCGGCGTCACGGATGACGCCGCGCAATTCTGCCAAACTTGCCTTATGCGCTAGCTAGTTTAGCAAACTGTTCGCGCAATTTTTCAATTGTGGCCGAAAAACTGAGCAAACGCTCGTTTTCTTGCGCAACAATGGCGGCAGGCGCGCGGGCGACGAAGCTTTCATTGCCCAATTTGCTGTTGACCTTGGCAATTTCCGCTTCGATGCGGGCGATTTCCTTGCCCAGGCGCTCGCGTTCGGCAGCCACGTCGATTTCCACTTTCAGCATCAGCTTGGTGGTGCCGACGATGGCGACGGCCGCTGGCGAGTCCGGCAACGCATCGACGATCTGCACCTCGGCCAGCTTGCCCAGCGACTGGATGTACGGCGCGTACGACGCCAGCGCTTCTTTCTCGCTGGCATTGCCCGCTTCGACGATCAGCGGCACGCGCACGGAAGGCGAGATCTGCATTTCGCCGCGCAGGTTGCGCGTGGCGTCCGTCAATGCTTTCAGCTGCTGCATCCACGCTTCCGCCGATTCGTCGATCTTGTCGGTGTTGGCGATCGGATACGGCTGCATCATGATCGAATCGCCCTCTGGCTTGAGCGTCTTGCCGGCCAGTGGCGCCACTGTCTGCCACAGCGCTTCCGTGACGAAGGGGATGATCGGATGGGCCAGGCGCAGCACCACTTCCAGCACGCGCAGCAGGGTGTGGCGGGTGGCGCGCTGCTGGCCTTCCGTGCCCTGCTGCACCTGGACTTTTGCGACTTCCAGGTACCAGTCGCAATACTCGTCCCAGACGAATTTGTAGATGGTGGCGGCGATATTGTCGAAACGGAAATCTTCGAAACCCTTGGCCACGTCCAGTTCCGCCTTTTGCAGCAGGGAAATAATCCACTTGTCCGCCTGCGACAGGTCGGCGTCATTCGGCGAACAATCCTTGTTCTCCGTATTCATCATGACGAAACGGGTGGCGTTCCACATCTTGTTGCAGAAGTTGCGGTAGCCTTCGCAGCGGCCCAGGTCGAAATTGATGTTGCGGCCCAGCGAAGCATAGCTGGCCATGGTGAAGCGCACGGCGTCCGTGCCATAGGCGGAAATGCCCTCCGGGAATTCCTTGCGCGTCGCCTTGGTGATCTTTTCCGCGTCGCGCGGGTTCATCAGACCCGTGGTGCGCTTGACGATCAAGCCTTCCAGGTCGATGCCGTCGATCAGGTCGATCGGGTCCAGCGTGTTGCCCTTCGACTTGGACATCTTCTGACCCGTCGAATCGCGCACGAGGCCGTGCACGTAGACGGTTTCAAACGGCACCTTGCCCGTGAAGTGCGCCGTCATCATGACCATGCGCGCGACCCAGAAGAAAATGATGTCGAAACCGGTGACCAGCACGGACGACGGCAGGAACGCCTTCATGTCCGGTGTTTCTTCAGGCCAACCCATGGTCGAGAACGGCACCAGGGCCGACGAGAACCACGTGTCGAGCACGTCGTCGTCGCGCTTCAGCGGGCCCGTGCTGCCGGCGGCCAGGGCCTTGGCTTGCGCCTCAGCTTCCGTCTTGGCAACAAAGATATTGCCCTTGTCGTCGTACCAGGCGGGGATTTGATGGCCCCACCACAGCTGGCGCGAGATGCACCAGTCCTGGATGTTGTTGAGCCACTGGTTGTAGGTGGTGCTCCAGTTTTCCGGCACGAACTTGATTTCGCCGCTGGCGACCTTGTCCAGCGCCGTCTCGGCGATCGACTTGCCGGGGAAGAAAGTGCCTTCCGGGGCCGGCTTGCTCATGGCGACGAACCACTGGTCCGTCAGCATCGGCTCGATGACGACGCCCGTGCGGTCGCCGCGCGGCACCATCAGCTTGTGCGGCTTGACTTGCTCGAGCAAGCCTTGCGCATCGAGGTCGGCCACGATCTGCTTGCGCGCGGCGAAACGGTCCATGCCGCGGTACGCTTCCGGCGCATCGTCGGTGATCTTCGCGTCCAGGGTCAGGATGACGATCTGCGCCAGTTTGTGGCGCTGGCCGACGGCGTAATCGTTCATGTCATGCGCGGGGGTAATCTTGACGCAGCCCGTGCCGAATTCCTTGTCGACGTATTCGTCGGCGATGATGGGGATTTCGCGGTCGGTCAGCGGCAGTTTCAGCATCTTGCCCACCAGCGCCGTGTAGCGCTCGTCCGTCGGATCGACGGCCACGGCCACGTCGCCCAGCATGGTTTCAGGACGGGTCGTCGCCACCGTCAGGAAGCCGCTGCCGTCGGCCAGCGGGTACTTGATGTACCACATGGAGCCGTCTTCTTCCTCGGACACCACTTCCAGGTCGGAAACCGCCGTGCCCAGCACGGGATCCCAGTTGACGAGGCGCTTGCCGCGGTAGATCAGGCCTTGCTCGAACAGGCGCACGAAGACGTCGGTGACGACTTTCGAGCGCGGCTCGTCCATCGTGAAGTATTCGCGCTGCCAGTCCGCCGAGGCGCCCAGGCGGCGCATCTGGCCGGTGATGATGGAACCGGATTTTTCTTTCCATTCCCACACTTTTTCCACGAATTTCTCGCGGCCCAGGTCATGGCGCGAAATCTTTTGCGCATCCAGCTGGCGTTGCACGACGATTTGCGTGGCGATGCCCGCGTGGTCGGTGCCGGGAATCCAGGCCGTGTTGTGGCCCAGCATGCGGTGGTAGCGCGTCAGGCCATCCATGATGGTCTGGTTGAACGCATGGCCCATGTGCAGGGTGCCGGTGACGTTCGGCGGCGGCAACTGGATGCTGAAGGAAGGTTTTCCCGCATCGAGGGTGGCGGTAAAGTAACCGCGCTGTTCCCACTCGGTGCGCCAGAATTGTTCAATGTCGGCGGGCTCGAAAGACTTGGCTAATTCCATGATTTGGCGTGTGATTGGCAAAAGGAACCATTATAGATGACGCGGCATCGCCTGCAGCGGGGTAGCGGGCATTTTTCAGTGTTTTGGCGGCTTTGCGGACCGTTGGCGGGCAAGGGAACGGGGGTAAAACAGCTGGCGATGTTATAATGTCGGCCTCGGCGCCTCCTGCCTCATCTTCGCGGACGGCGCCAGCGGACGCAGTTTTACCCAACTCTCGTCCGCGCCATACGGCTAGCGCATCAGCGATGCCAGCCACTTTCAGTGCGTCCCCTGCGGGCCGGGCGCCTGAGCCACGCGCACCGCCAGCGGTGCACCATTCACGGCGGACTACCGCGCGCCATCGTTTCCCGGCCGCGCCGCCACAGCTTAGCCAGGAATGTTGTTATCTGGCCCGTCGTCTTTCGATACGGCATGTTCCGCAGCGCCTGGCCGCTGTGGCCGTGCCATGGCCGCGCGCTTTCCCGGCGATGCCTGCATAAGGAAACCAGCATGAAAAAACTCTCGATCAGCGTCGGCCTCGTTTCGACCATCGCCACCCTGGGCGCCATGCCCGCCGTCCACGCCCAGTCGTCCGTCGAGCCGTCTTCGGTCACCATGTATGGCTTGATGGATGCGGCCCTGGTACAGGAGCGCGGCATCAGCAAGCTGACCAGTGGCGTTTCGGCCGGTTCGCGCCTGGGCCTGCGCGGCACGGAGTCGCTGGGCGACGGCTGGCAAGCCGTGTTTACCCTGGAAGCGGGCGTGCAGGGCGACACGGGCCGCTCTGACCAGGCGGGACAGTTGTTCGGCCGCCAGGCCTTTGTCGGCTTGAACAGCCCCCTGGGCATGCTGACCGTGGGCCGCCAGTACAACCTGCAAAGCCAGGCGCTGACGGACATGGCCGACCCGTTCGAGGGCGGCATGGCCGGCGCCTCGACCAACCTGGCCGGCTATTCGGCCACGCGCATCGACAATACCGTGCGCTACACCTCGCCCGAGTTGCGCGGCGTCACGGCCACCGTCATGTACGGCTTTGGCGAGCATACGGGTGTTGCGGCAGATCAACGCTCGCTGGGCCTGGCCCTGGGCTATGTCAACGGTCCCCTGACCCTGCGCCTGGCGCGCCAGAGCCGTGGCGGCGAGTTCGGCAAGGCCGACGTCAACAACACCATCCTGGCCGGCAACTACAACTTTGGCGTGGCGACGGCGTTTGCCGGCTATGGCCGCAACACGGGCGACGGCAGCACGATGTTCTTTGCCGAGAATCCATATGGCGCGGCGCAGGCGCCGGCCCAGTCGACGGACAGCCGCGACGCCATCGTCGGCGTTGCCGTGCCGCTCGGCGCGACGACCCTGCTGGCCTCGTTCATCCACAAGGATGACCGCGATGCCGCCAACCGCGATGCGCAGCAGCTGGCCATCGGCGCCACGTATGCCTTGTCCAAGCGCAGCAAGCTGTATGTTGCCTACGCGCATATCCGCAACCGCAACGACGCCGCCTACATGGTGGGCAATGCCACGGAAGTGGGCACGGGCAACCGCGCGCTGAACATCGGCTTGCGCCACGCGTTTTAAGCCGGCAGTTTCTTTCCTTGCTGCAATAGCGCCTCGAAGGCGGGCGCGGCCAGCGGACGGCTGAACAGGTAGCCCTGCATCTGCTCGCAGCCGTGCTGGCGCAGGAAGGCCAGCTGCTGCGCCGTTTCCACGCCTTCGGCGATCACGCTCAGGCGCAGGCTGTGCGCCAGCGAAATGATGGCGCGCACGATGGCCGCGTCGTCGTCGCTGTGCGTGATGTCGCTGACGAAGGATTTGTCGATTTTCAGCACGTCGATGGGGAAGTGGCGCAGATAGGCGAGGCTGGAATAGCCGGTGCCGAAGTCGTCGATCGACAGTTGCACGCCCAGCGCCTTCAGGTTGCCCATGATGGCCGTGGCTTGTTCCACGTCATGCATGACCATGCTTTCCGTCAATTCCAGTTCCAGGTAGGCCGCATCGAGTCCCGTCTCGGCCAGCGCCTGCGCCACCGCATGCAGCAGGTTCTTTTGCTTGAATTGCCGCGCCGACAGGTTGACGGCCAGGCGCAGCGGCCCATGGCCGGCCAGCTGCCAGGCACGCGCCTGCGCGCACGCCGTGCGCAGCACCCAGTCGCCGATGGGCGTGATCAAGCCCATTTCCTCGGCCAGGCCGATGAAGCTGGCCGGCGCGATGCGTCCCAGTTGCGGATGGTTCCAGCGCAGCAGCGCTTCCATGCCCGTCACGGCGCCGCTGGCCAGGTCCAGCTGCGGCTGGTATTCGAGGTGGAACTGCCCGCGCTCCAGGGCGTGGCGCAATTCGCTTTCCAGTTCCAGCCGCTCCAGCGTGCCCGCATTCATGCTCGACGCATAGAATTGCCAGTGGCCCCGTCCCTGTTCCTTGGCGCGGTACATGGCGATGTCGGCATGCTTGATCAGGGTATCGCCATCGTTGCCATCGTCGGGATACACGGCCACGCCCATGCAGCAGCTGAGAAAGAATTCATATTCGCCCAGCTGCAGCGGCCGCGCCACGGCGTCGAGGATGCGCTGCAGGATGGCCGCGCCCGGTTCGCCATCGCCATGCTGGGGCAGCAGCAGCACGAATTCGTCGCCGCCCAGGCGCGCCACCGTGTCGACTTCGCGCGTGGCGTCGCGCAGGCGCTCGGCCACGCTTTTCAGCACGCTGTCGCCCGCGTCGTGGCCCAGGGTGTCGTTGACGAACTTGAAGCGGTCGAGGTCGATGAAGACCACCCACAGGGGCAGCTTGCTGCGCCGCGCCACGGCCATCGCCTGCTCCAGCCGCTCGCGCAGCAGCAGGCGGTTGGCCAGGCCCGTCAGGACGTCGTGCCGCGACTGGAATTCCAGCTGCTGCTCGAAGCGCATGATGGTGCTGATGTCGTATTGGGCGACGACAAAGTGGCTGACGGGGCCATCGCCATCGTCGCGCACGGGCGCCACGAACAGTTCGCTCCAGTAGCAGCTGCCATCCCTGCGGTAATTGCGCACGATGGCCTTGCCCTCGCGCCGCTCGCGCAGGGCTGCGGTAATTGCATGCATGTCCTGCCGCGCATGTTCGGGACCCTGCAAGTCTTCCAGGCGCTGCCCGATGACCTCGCTGGCCGCATAGCCGGTGATGCGCTCGAACGCGGGATTCACGTATTCGATCAGGTAGCCGGGCGCGTCGGCGCTGCACAGGATGATGGCATTGGCCGACACTTCGATGATGCGTTCGCGCAAGCGCAGCGATTTTTCATTGTGCATGCGCGCGGCGATGTCCTCGGACAGGCGCAGATTGGCAAACTGCAGCGCCGCCGTGCGTTCGCCCGTGATGCGCGCAATGACGCTGTTGCGCGACACCAGCTGGTAGACATAGGCGGCCGCCAGCAAACTCGACAGCAGTCCGCCCAGCAGCACATACAGCGAACCGCGGCGGTTGGCGTCGAACGTCAGCCCGTGCGCGGGCAGCAGGGCGGCGCTCAGCGCATGGCCGCTGGCGTGGTGCTGCCACAGCAGCCTGGCGCTTTCCGCTTCGATCTGGCGCGCCGAGACATAGCACAGGGCCGTCAGGCACAGCCCGGCCGCCAGCGTGAGCAGGGCCGAGGTGGAGACGGAAATGGAGATGCGCTTGAAGAATGATTGCATGGTGGCGTCCGGTGGCTGTGCGCGCCGGTGCGTGTCCATGATCAGGTCGCCCGGTTAGGACTGGACTGTAGGGCCGCGGCCGATTCAGCGTCCGTACGCTAGCGAACGGACGACCATGCCAACAAGAAATATAGTCGGGCCACTGTGCAAGCGCTGTGTTACGCTGCACAGCATGGCGGCTCTCGTTCGGACGCCTTTCACATATCCCCTAGCTGACGACTGGAAACCAGGAACCCTGCCCATGTCGAGTCCGCATGCCCAGTTGCACAACCCGAATCAAAACCATTTGCTCGCCGCCATGCTCGACGCCGATTTCGCGCGCCTGGCGCCGCACCTCGAGCAAGTGCCGATGCTGCTGGGCGACGTGATCTACGATTCGGGCGACAAGCTGCAGCATGTGCATTTTCCCACCACGGCCATCGTATCCCTGCATTACCTGCTGGAAAACGGCGGCTCGTCCGAGATCGCCGGCGTCGGCAATGAGGGCATGGTGGGCGTGTCGCTGTTCATGGGCGGCAATTCCACGCCGAGCCGCGCCGTCGTGCAGACGGGCGGCGTCGGCTATCGCCTGAAGGCGCATCTGCTGATGGAGGAATTCGACCGCGCCGGCCCCGTGATGCGCCTGTTGCTGCGCTATACGCAGGCGCTGATCACGCAAATGTCGCAGACGGCCGTGTGCAACCGCCACCATACGGTGGAACAGCAGCTGTGCCGCTGGCTGCTGCTGACCATGGACCGCCTGCCGAACCGCGAGCTGACGATGACGCAGGAATTGATTGCCAACATGCTGGGCGTGCGCCGCGAAGGCGTGACGGAAGCGGCGGGGCGCCTGCAGGCGCGCGGCTTCATCAGCTATCGGCGCGGGCATATCACGGTGCAGGACCGCGCCGGCCTCGAAGGCCATGTGTGCGAATGCTATGGCGTGGTGAAGAAGGAATTCGCGCGCCTGTTGTCGGACGTGCGCCAGCGTCAGGGCCATTGAGTTCCCCCGTCCCCTCTTTCATTGTCGTTACAGCCAGGCCATTCCATGCACACAGTTGATAAACTCCCCTCCCGCGCCCCATCGCGCTGGCCCATGGCGCTGGCGTTTTCGTTCAGCGCCATCGTCCTGGTCGCCGTCGGCGTGCTGGCCTGGCGCGCCCCGTTCGAGACGGCGTGCGTGATCGACGCGCTGGTGTTCCTGCTGCTGATGCTGCTGGCGGCGCTGTACCGGCGCACGGTGGCGGCCAGCCTGCCGCGCCAGCTGCTCAAGGCGGGCGCCTTGCAGGACGCGATTTTCAACAGCGCCAACTTCTCGTGCATCGCCACCGATGCGCAGGGCGTGATCCAGATTTTCAATGTGGGCGCCGAACGCATGCTTGGCTACGCAGCCGGCGAGGTGGTCGACAAGCTGACGCCGGCCGGTATTTCCGATGCGCAAGAAATCGTCGCGCGCGCGGCCGCCCTCAGCGCCGAACTCGATACGCGCATCACGCCCGGCGTGGAAGCGCTGGTGTTCAAGGCCACGCGCGGCATCGAGGATATCTACGAGCTCACGTATATCCGCAAGGATGGCAGCCGCTTTCCCGCCATCGTCTCCGTGACGGCCCTGCGCGATGCGCAAAGCAAGGTCATCGGCTATCTGCTGATCGGCACGGACAACACGGCGCGCAAGCAGGTCGAGGCGGAACAGGCGCTGCTGGACCAGCGCCTGCAGGAGCAGCAGGCGTACACGCGCTCGCTGGTCGAGAGCAACAATGCCGAGCTGAAAAAGGCGCGCCAGGTGGCGGAAAAGGCCAATCGCGCCAAGTCGGAATTCCTGTCGAGCATGAGCCATGAATTGCGCACGCCGCTGAACGCCGTGCTGGGCTTTGCGCAGCTGATGGCGTCCGACGTGCCGCCGCCCACGGTGCCGCAGCAGCGCTCGATCGAACAGATCCTCAAGGGAGGCTGGTATCTCTTGCGTTTGATCAATGAAATCCTCGACCTGGCCATGATCGAATCGGGCAAGGTCACCCTGTCGCAGGAAGCGATGTCCTTGCTCGACGTGCTGCAGGATTGCCAGGCGATGATTGCGCCGCAGGCGGAAAAGCGCGGCATCCGCATGCAGTTTCCCCGCTGTGGCCAGGCCTTCTACGTGCATGCGGACCGCACGCGCGTGAAACAGGTGATGGTCAACCTGCTGTCGAATGCCATCAAGTACAACCATTCCGGCGGCACCGTCACCGTCGAATGCAGCCGGAATGGCGACAAGGTGAGGGTCAGCGTGCGTGACAGCGGCGCCGGCCTCGATGCGGGCCAGGTGGCGCAGCTGTTCCAGCCGTTCAACCGCCTGGGGCAGGAAAACAGCACGGAAGAGGGCACGGGTATCGGCCTGGTCGTCACCAAGCAGCTGGTCGAACTGATGGGCGGCGCCATCGGCGTCGACAGCACCGTCGGCGTGGGCACCACCTTCTGGTTCGAGCTGGCCGCCAGCACCGCACCGTCACTGGTGCTGGGTGACGGCGATGCGTTGCCGCAGGTGCAAGAGCCGCAGGAAAGCCAGCGCACCTTGCTGTACGTGGAAGACAATCCCGCCAACCTGGCGCTGGTGGAGCAATTGATCGCCCGCCGCAGCGACCTGAAGCTGCTGACGGCCATCGATGCGCACCTGGGCATCGACCTGGCGCGCACCTACCAGCCCGATGTGATCTTGATGGATATCAACCTGCCCGGCATCAGCGGCTATGGCGCGCTGCATATCCTGCACGACGATCCGCTGACCAGCCACATTCCCGTGATGGCGCTGTCGGCCAACGCCGTGCCGCGCGACATCGAAAAAGGCCTGGAAGCGGGCTTCTTCCGCTACCTGACCAAGCCGATCAAGGTCGTCGAATTCATGGATGCGCTCGACGTGGCCCTGCACCATGCGGCCGCGCATGGCCTGGCCGACGACACTCACGCAGTACGCTAATTCAGCATTTATTTTTAGGAATACCGCCATGCTTCAAGCCACCGAGATTCTGAACGCCAGCATCCTCATCGTCGATGACCAGGAGGCCAACGTCATGCTGCTGGAACAGGTGCTGCGCAATGCCGGCTATACGCGCATCACGTCCACCATGGACCCGCAAGCCGTGCGCGCGCTGCACCAGCAGCACCGCTACGATTTGATCCTGCTCGACTTGCAGATGCCGGAAATGGATGGCTTCGAGGTGATGGAAGGCTTGCGCGACATCGAGGCGGGCAGTTATCTGCCCGTGCTGGTGATCACGGCCCAGCCTGGCCACAAGCTGCGCGCGCTGCAGGCCGGCGCCAAGGATTTCGTCAGCAAGCCCTTCGACCTGGTGGAAGTCAAGACGCGCATCCACAACATGCTGGAAGTGCGCCTGCTGTACCAGAAGCTGGGCGACTACAGCAAGTCGCTGGAACAGATGGTGGAAGCGCGCACGGCCGAACTGCGCGAAAGCGAAGCGCGCTTCCAGCGCTTCACGGAACTGTCGTCGGACTGGTACTGGGAACAGGATGCGCAGGGCAATTTGACGCGCTTTTCCGGCCCCGTGGCCGAGATGCTGGGCATCGGCAGCGAAGACGAGCCGCAGCGCTGGAACGCCGCCGAGCGTGCCTTGCTCGACGCCAAGATCGCCGCGCGCGAACCGTTCCTCGACTTCATCTACAGCCGCGCCAACCCGGACGGCAGCACGCAGTACCTGCAGGTCAGCGGCGAACCGATGTTCGACAATGGCAGCCGCTTCATCGGCTACCGCGGCATCGGCCTCGATGTCACGGCGCGCCTGCGCACTGCCTGATTGGCGGGCGGCTGATTTATACTTGTTGCCATTCACATCGACAAGGAAAGCATCATGGCTGACAAACTGCCTCCGGCGACACCGCCGCAATACTGGTTCCCCGCCAAGACCTATGGCTGGGGCTGGGGCATGCCCATCACCTGGCAGGGCTGGCTGGTCTTCCTCGGCGCGCTGGCGCTGTTCGCCTGCGGCGCCTATCTGTTCCCGCCGCAGGAATCGCTGGCGCCCTACATCGTCTATGAAGTCGTCATCGCCGCCGCGCTCGTCGGCGTGTGCTGGCTGAAAGGCGAACCGACCAGCTGGCGCTGGGGCAAGAAGAAATAAACGTCCGCGCATCGTTTGCAAGGCAAGCGATGCGCAAAGACGACAGCTGCAAGAAATCATCTGGCCACGCGGCGCGAACCGCGTATAATTGGCTCGCTGCCGCAAGGCGGCAAACGCTAGGGGTCCTGCCTTTCGCTGTGGAAACACGGTGCAAGCGCGGGTGAGAAATACCCTCCGAACCTGATCTGGATAATGCCAGCGAAGGGAAGCTTTAGGATGAACGCACCCCGCTTTTCCGCGTGCGCGCAGCCGAACCTCCTTAGCTGGCTCCAGGCTATAAATAGTCTAGCTGCAGTCTAGCCAAGGAGCCAAAATGAACGCCAATCCGAAATTCCTTTCCGCCACCGCCACGGTCGACGAAGCCGCCATCGCGCCGCTGCCCAATTCGTGCAAGATCTATGTCGAAGGCAGCCGCCCCGACATCCGCGTGCCCATGCGCGCCATCAGCCAGTCCGACACGGAAGCGTCGTTCGGCGGCGAAAAGAATCCGCCGATCTACGTGTATGACACGTCCGGCCCGTACACGGACCCGGACGTGCAGATCGACATCCGCTCGGGCCTCGATACGCCGCGCCTGCCGTGGATACTCGAGCGTGCCGACACGGAAGAATTGCCCGGTCCCACCTCCGACTACGGCATCGCCCGCCTGGCCGACCCGAAACTGGCCGAGCTGCGCTTCAACCTGCACCGCAAGCCGCGCCGCGCCATTGCCGGCAAGAATGTGACGCAGATGCACTACGCGCGCCAGGGCATCATCACGCCGGAAATGGAGTTCGTCGCCATCCGCGAAAACATGCGCCGGCAAGAGTATTTGCGCGAGCTCAAGGCTTCCGGCCCCATGGGTGAACGCATGGCCGAGATGATGGGCCGCCAGCACCCGGGCCAGTCGTTTGGCGCCAGCATCCCTGCCGAAATCACGCCCGAGTTCGTGCGCGAGGAAATCGCCCGCGGCCGCGCCATCATTCCCGCCAACATCAACCACCCGGAAGTCGAGCCGATGATCATCGGCCGCAATTTCCTGGTGAAAATTAACGCAAATATCGGCAACTCGGCCGTCACGTCGTCCATCGGCGAGGAAGTGGAAAAGATGACCTGGGCCATCCGCTGGGGCGGCGACAATGTGATGGACTTGTCGACTGGCAAGCACATCCACGAGACGCGCGAATGGATCGTGCGCAACAGCCCCGTGCCCATCGGTACCGTGCCCATCTACCAGGCGCTGGAAAAGGTCAATGGCAAGGCAGAAGATTTAACGTGGGAAATTTTCCGCGACACCCTGATCGAGCAGGCCGAGCAGGGCGTCGACTACTTCACCATCCACGCCGGCGTGCTGCTGCGCTATGTGCCGATGACGGCCAAGCGCTTGACGGGCATCGTTTCGCGCGGCGGCTCCATCATGGCGAAATGGTGCCTGGCCCACCACCAGGAATCGTTCCTGTACACGCATTTCGAAGAGATTTGCGAGATCATGAAGGCGTATGACGTCTCGTTCTCGCTGGGCGACGGCCTGCGTCCCGGCTCCATCTACGACGCCAACGACGAGGCGCAGCTGGGCGAGCTGAAGACCCTGGGCGAGCTGACGCAGATCGCCTGGAAGCACGACGTGCAAGTGATGATCGAAGGCCCGGGCCACGTGCCCATGCAATTGATCAAGGAAAACATGGACTTGCAGCTGGAGCAGTGCGGCGAGGCGCCGTTCTACACCCTGGGGCCGCTGACGACCGATATCGCGCCCGGCTACGACCACATCACCTCGGGCATCGGCGCGGCCATGATCGGCTGGTACGGCACGGCCATGCTGTGCTACGTGACGCCGAAGGAGCACCTGGGCCTGCCGAACAAGGCGGACGTCAAGGACGGCATCATCACCTACAAGATCGCGGCGCATGCGGCCGACCTGGCGAAGGGCCACCCGGGCGCGCAGATCCGCGACAACGCACTGTCGAAGGCGCGTTTCGAATTCCGCTGGGACGACCAGTTCAACATCGGCCTGGACCCGGACAAGGCGCGCGAATTCCACGATGAAACCTTGCCCAAGGATTCGGCCAAGGTGGCGCATTTCTGCTCCATGTGCGGCCCCCACTTCTGTTCGATGAAGATCACGCAGGAAGTGCGCGAATACGCGGCCGGCATGGGCATCGCGGAAGACAAGGCGCTGAAGCAGGGCATGGAAGTGAAAGCCATCGAGTTCATCAAGAATGGCGCCGAGCTGTACCGCAAGGTCTGAGGGAGGCGTGATGAGTGCATTGATACCGATCATGCTCAACGGCGCGCCGCACCAGGTGCCGCCCGGGCAAACCCTGGATCAACTGATTGCCGCGCTGTCGCTGGAAAACCAGGCGCTGGCGCTGGCCGTCAACCGCAGCGTGGTGCCGCGCAAGGCGTGGCGGGACAGGGTCCTGGAAACCCAGGACCAGGTGGAGATCGTCCGCGCCATCGGCGGCGGCTAAAAACGTCCAAGCAAACCTGCTGCGCGTCGCGCTTTGCGGCCTGCGATGCTCACCGGCTCGGCGCGCCCGTGCCCTGGCACGGTGGCGCGTCTCGGCCACAAATCATCGCCGCTCGCGACGGTTTTCTTCGGACGTTTAAAAACTTAAGGAACAGCATATGCATACCGCAACAAACAACGACCTGCTGACGATCGCAGGAAAACAGTATCCATCGCGCCTGCTGGTGGGCAGCGGCAAGTACAAGGACTTGCCGCAGACGCGCGAAGCGACGGACGCGGCCGAGGCGCAGATCATCACGGTGGCGATCCGCCGCGTGAATATCGGGCAAGATCCGAATGCGCCCAGCCTGCTCGACTTCGTGCCGCCCGAGCAGTACACCATACTCCCGAACACGGCCGGCTGCTACAACGCCAAGGATGCCGTGTACACCTTGCAGCTGGCGCGCGAACTGCTGGGCGGGCGCAATCTGGTGAAACTGGAAGTGCTGGGCGACGAAAAGACCCTGTTCCCGCACATGCCGGAAACCCTGATCGCGGCCGAGGCGCTGGTCAAGGATGGCTTCGACGTGATGGTGTACTGCAGCGACGACCCGATCCAGGCGAAGATTCTGGAAGACATCGGCTGCGTGGCCGTCATGCCGCTGGCGTCCCTGATCGGCTCGGGCATGGGCATCTTGAATCCGTGGAACTTGTCCCTGATCATCGACCAGGCGAAAGTGCCCGTGCTGGTGGACGCGGGCGTGGGCACGGCGTCGGATGCGGCGATCGCCATGGAGCTCGGCTGCGATGGCGTGTTGATGAACACGGCGATCGCGGGCGCGCGCGACCCCGTGCGCATGGCGCGCGCCATGAAGCTGGCCGTGCGGGCCGGGCGCGAAGCGTTCCTGGCGGGACGCATGCCGCGCAAATTCGCCGCCTCGCCATCGTCGCCGATGGCAGGCCGCCTGGCGTGATGGTGCCTACGCTGCCGGCGGTGCTGGTGTTTGCCGGCGTCGATCCTTCCGGCGGCGCGGGCATCGCCGCCGATATACTCGCCATCGCGGCGCAGGGCGCGCATGCCTTGCCCGTCGTCACGGCGCTGACCGTGCAGGACAACGACCGCGTGTTTGGCGTGCAAGCCGTGGCGCCGGAGCTGCTGCGCCGGCAGGCGCAGGCGTTGATCGACAAGATCGCCATCCACGCCGTGAAAATCGGCATTCCCGGCAGCGCGGCAAACGCGGCCGTCATCGCCGACTTGATCGGGCAACTGCGGCAGGCCCGGCCGAATCTGCCCGTCGTGCTCGACCCCGTGCTGGCCAGCGGCCATGGCGACGTGCTCAGCCTGGACGATGCCGTGCTGGCGCTGGCGCCCCTGCTGGCAGTGACTACTGTCATCGTACCGAACGGGCCGGAGGCGGCGGCCCTGGGCGGAGCGGAAAACCTGCGCGCGCAAGGCTGCGAACATGTGCTGGTGACGGGCGGCCATGGCGCCGGTGACGAGGTGATCAACCGCTGGCGCGATGCCGATGGCGTGGAGCGCGAGTGGTGCTGGCCGCGCCTGCCCGGCGCCTTCCACGGCAGCGGCTGCACCCTGGCGTCCGCCATCGCGGCGCGGCTGGCGTCGGGTCAGCCACTCGCGCAGGCGCTTGATGGCGCGCAAACTTATTGCCATGCGGCCCTGGCTGGCGCGTATGCCATTGCGCCAGGTCAATTCATGCCGCAACGACTGACTGATTAAGGAAAACATCATGCGTGGACTGTATCTCGTCACTCCCAACTGGGATGACACCGACCGCCTGCTCGACGTAAGCGAGCAAGCCTTGCAGGGCGGCGTGGCCCTGCTGCAATACCGCCACAAGAGCGCCGATGCGGCGCAACGGCGCGAGCAGGCGGGCGCCTTGCTGGCGCTGGCCCGCAAGTATGGCGTGCCCTTCATCATCAATGACTTCATCGAGCTGTGCGAAGAGCTCGACGCGGACGGCGTGCACGTGGGTGGCACGGATGCGTCCGTCGCGCAGGTGCGCGCGCGGCTGGGGACGGACAAGATCGTCGGCGCTTCCTGCTATGGCGACATGGCGCTGGCGTACGCGGCGCAGGCGGGCGGCGCCAGTTACGTGGCCTTTGGCGGCTTCTATCCGTCGCTGGTGAAACAGTATCCGGTGACGACGCCGCTGGACATCGTGCTGCAGACGAAACGCGAGATCAGCTTGCCGTGCGTGGTGATCGGCGGCATGACGCCGGCGAATGCGGCGCCGCTGGTCGCGCGCGGCGCCGACATGGTGGCGGCGATCAGCAGCGTATTTGGCAACGGAGACCAGGCGGACGAGGTGGATATTGCAGTGCAGCAATTCAATCTGCTGTTTGCGCGTTAAGCGAAGGTCTTGCGCGGCGGATTTCACGCATAATCGGCATATAATAAGAGCATCATTCATTACCGAGGTTCCTTTGCCCATGAGTCAGCCTGCCGCCGCGAAACGCCTTATCCTGATCGTTGACGATGACCAACTCCTGTTGGAATTCCTTGGCGAAGTCCTGCGCCATGCCGGTTACGAGACGGCCCTGGCCAATTCCGCCGAAGTGGCGCTGCAGCTGATCGCGCAGCGCGAACCCGACCTGGCCTTGCTCGACATCCACATGCCGGGCATGTCCGGCCTGGAGCTGGCCAAGCGCCTGCACGGCGAGACGGCCGTGCCGTTCATGTTCCTGTCCGGCAGCGGCGACAGCGAGTCGGGCAAGCAGGCGGCCGCCTACGGCGCCGTCGGCTATGTGGTCAAACCCGTCGACGAAGGCCGCCTGATGCCCGCATTCGAAGCGGGCCTGGCGCGTGCCGACGAGATCCGCCAGCTGCGTCGTACCGAGCTGAACCTGAATGCGGCGCTGGCCGCCGGCCGCGAAACGAGCCTGGCCGTGGGTCTCTTGATGGGCAAGTTCCAGACGGACCGCAACACGGCGTTCGAGGTGCTGCGCGACCATGCCCGCTCGAGCCGCCGCAAGATCAATGAAATCGCCAGCCAGCTGCTGCTGGCCGAGGAAACCCTGAACGGCTTGCACGGCGCATTCCTCAACCGCGCGAAAACCAAGTAAGTGTTTCCCCTTGCGCCGGTGTGGCACGCCGGTGCGTGCCTTGTTATGATGTGACGATACGGCGCGCTGGCGCGCCTGATTCAACCACTGACAGGACACACATGAAAACCAAAGCCGCGATTGCATGGAAGGCGGGCGCTCCGCTGACGATAGAAGAAGTCGACCTGGCCGGCCCGCGCGAGGGCGAAGTACTGGTCGAGATCAAGGCCACCGGCATTTGCCATACCGATTACTACACCTTGTCGGGCGCCGACCCGGAAGGCATCTTCCCGTCCATCCTTGGCCATGAAGGCGCCGGCATCGTCGTCGACGTGGGGCCGGGCGTGAAAAGCCTGAAAAAGGATGACCACGTCATTCCCCTGTACACGCCGGAATGCCGCCAGTGCAAGTTCTGCCTGTCGCAAAAAACCAATCTGTGCCAGTCGATCCGCTCGACCCAGGGCCGCGGCCTGATGCCGGACGCCACCTCGCGCTTTTCCATCGACGGCAAGCCCATCTTCCACTACATGGGCACGTCCACTTTCTCGAACTACATCGTCGTGCCGGAAATCGCTCTCGCCAAGATCCGCGAGGACGCGCCGTTCGACAAGGTGTGCTACATCGGTTGCGGCGTGACGACGGGCGTGGGCGCCGTGCTGTTCACGGCCAAGGTCGAGGCGGGTGCCAACGTGGTCGTGTTCGGCCTGGGCGGCATCGGCCTGAACGTGATCCAGGCGGCGAAGATGGTCGGCGCCGACAAGATCATCGGCGTCGACATCAACCCGGCGCGCCAGGCCATCGCGCGCAAGTTCGGCATGACGCATTTCGTCAACGCCAATGAAGTGGAAAACGTCGTCGACACCATCGTGCAGCTGACGGACGGCGGCGCCGACTACAGTTTCGAGTGCATCGGCAATACCACCACCATGCGCCAGTCGCTCGAGTGCTGCCACAAGGGCTGGGGCCAGTCCATCATCATCGGCGTGGCGGCGGCCGGCCAGGAAATCTCCACGCGGCCATTCCAGCTGGTGACGGGGCGCGTGTGGAAGGGTTCCGCTTTCGGTGGCGCGCGCGGCCGCACGGACGTGCCGAAGATCGTCGACTGGTACATGGAAGGCAAGCTCAATATCGATGATTTGATCACACACCGCCTGAAGCTTGATGATATCAATCAAGGCTTCGACTTGATGAAGAGCGGCGAATCGATCCGTTCCGTCGTCTTGTACTAATGTAAATACGCCGTACCACGGCGTTTTTGCGGAGGCTGCGGCCTCCGTTTTTTTTTTGCCGTCGCGATTTACCATCCATCGCGCCTATCGGTCGTCCAGTCCCTCATCCGGGCACTTCATCGCATGGCGCTGGAAGCGCCGCCGGCACGCGGCTATCGTGGTCCCTGTCGCCGTACCACGGCGGCTTTGCGGAGGCCACTGGCCTCCTTTTTTTTTGCCCGCCGACTACCATCCATCGCGCAAGCCTGCCGTCCAGGCGCGCCTTTTTGCAGCCTGTCGCACGGCGCTGGAGCCGCCGGCCGGGCATGGCTAGAGTGGACGCTCCAACCATACCTATGAGGCAGCCATGTCCACTTCCCACCGTTTGATCCTCAGCCTGGCCGGCATCCTATTCGGCGGCAGCGCCCTGGCCGTGCAGCCGCCGCAGCCGCCCGCGCCGCCGGCCCCGCCTGCTGCGCCAAGCAAGCAGATCAGTATTTCCATGGACAGCGGCGATGGCTATGCACTGGTCGATGGCCAGAAGGACAGGGTCACCATGAGCGGCAGCGATGTGGATAACCAGCAGATCAAGCAGTTGAAACAGTCGATCAAGGGACAATTCCTGTGGTTTCGCGACCAGGGCAAGAGTTATGTGATGCAAGATCCGACGCTGCTGGCGCGGATCGACGAGGCCTGGAAACCATCGCAGCAACTGGGCCAGCAGATGAGCGTTCTGGGCCGGCAGATGGGGGCGCATGGCAAGGCGATGGGCGACTTGGGCAGCAAGATGGGCGACCGCGGACAGGCGCAGGCCAGGGCCGGCACGCGCGAGTCGGAACAGCTGCGCGCGCTGGGCCGCCAGCAGCAGGAACTGGGTCGCAAGCTGGGCGAGGCGTCGCGGCGCCAGGCAACGGCGACGACGGATGCGGCGCGCCGCACGGCCGAGCGCGATGTGGAACGCTTGCAGCAGCAGATCGAAGATGCCCAGGATGAAATGGAAGAAGCCAACGACCGCATCGCCGCCATCCATGAGAGCGAGGCCCAGCAGGCTGAAGTGATTTCGCGCCAGATGGAGCAGCGCAGCAAGCCGATGGAAGCGCTGGGCAAGCAGATGAGCGAACTGGGCCGCCAGCAAGAGAAGGCGGCCAAGGCGGCGGACAAGGCCACGCGGCAGGCCATCGCGCAATCGCTGAGCGAAGGCAAGGCCAAGCTGGTGCGCTGAGTGCTCAGGCCAGCCGCTTGCGCATCAGGCAGCGCAGCGCCGGATCATGGCCGTCTTGCGCCTCGCGCGCCAGCTTGTGCGCATGGCCCGCGCCCAGCGCCACGGCATCGGTTTCGCTGAAGCCGTGGCGCGCATAGTAAGGCGCATTCCAGGACAGGTGGCGATACGTGCTCAGGGTCAGGAAGGCGCAACCCAGCGCTTGCGCCTGGGCGGCAGCGGCCGCCAGCAGGCGCGCGCCCAGCCCCTGGCGCTGCTGCGGCAGGGCGACGGACAATTCCACGATGAACAGCTGGCCGTCGAGCGGTTCGGCGGCCAGGAAGCCTGCCGGCGCAGCGTGCCCATCGGTGGCGAGCCACACGCCGCCCTCGCGCTGCAGCGCTTGTAAGGTGCTCAAGGGCAAGGGGTCTCCCTGCGCCAGCCATGCCAGCTCCGGCCCGGCCTGCGCAAACAGGGCGGCGGCGCTGCGTTCGACCTGGGCCAGCAGGGGCAGATCGGCGCCGCTGGCCGCGCGGATGGCGTAGCTCATGGCGCGTGCCAGACGGCGGTTGTGGCGCGGTATTGCGCCGGCAGCAGCGCCCTGGCGTCTTCCACGCTGTCGTACAGCTGGTCTTGCTGGCATTGCCATTGGGCATCGCAGCTGAAGCGGTAGACGCGCGCCTCGCCTTCGTACTGGCACAGGGCTAGGCCGTGAATGGCGAGCGGCGCGGCGCCGGTGCCGCCGCTAACGTGGCCGAATGGCAAGTCGGACCAGGCCCAGGCCAGTACGCGGGCGCCGTCGATGTGGCTGGGAGGTGTCATGGTGGGCGGTTTCCGCGTGAATGTCATGACGCCGATTGTAGCGCGCACGCCCAAACTGGGCGACCGCTGGACAAATGCACAGTATTTTTAGCCATGCCGGTATAATCACGGCATGCAAAATCTTCTTCACAACCTCAATCCCGAACAATTGGCTGCCGTCACCTTGCCGGCCCAGCATGCGCTGATCCTGGCGGGCGCCGGTTCGGGCAAGACCCGCGTGCTGACCACCCGCATCGCGTGGCTGATCCAGACCCAGCAGGTATCGCCGCCCGGCATCCTGGCCGTGACCTTTACCAACAAGGCCGCCAAGGAAATGCTCACGCGCCTGTCGGCCATGCTGCCGATCAACACGCGCGGCATGTGGATCGGCACCTTCCACGGCCTGTGCAACCGCCTGCTGCGCACGCACTACCGCGACGCGGCCTTGCCGCAGACCTTCCAGATCCTCGATTCGCAGGATCAGTTGTCGGTGATCAAGCGCTTGTTGAAGGCGAACAATATTGATGATGAGAAGTTCCCGCCGAAGACGGTGATGTATTTCATCAACAACGCCAAGGACCAGGGCTTGCGCGCCACGGATGTGGAAGCGTATGACGCGCACGAGCGCAAGATGGTCGAGCTGTACCAGATGTATGACGACCAGTGCCAGCGCGAAGGCGTGGTCGATTTTGCGGAACTGCTGCTGCGCACGTACGAGTTGTTGAGCCGCAACCAGCCCTTGCGCGAGCACTACCAGGCGCGCTTCCGCCACATCCTGGTGGACGAGTTCCAGGATACGAATAACCTGCAATACAACTGGCTCAAATTGCTGGCCGGCCACGGCAGCCGCGATGGCGGCGCCCTGTTTGCCGTCGGCGACGACGACCAGAGCATCTACGCGTTCCGCGGCGCCAACGTGGGCAATATGAGCGCCTTCGAGCATGAATTCCAGGTGCAGAACTTGATCAAGCTCGAGCAGAATTACCGTTCGCACGGCCATATCCTCGACAGCGCCAACTTGTTGATCGCGAACAATAGCAAACGCCTGGGCAAGAACTTGCGCACGGACGCGGGCCATGGCGAGCAGGTGCGCGTGTACGAAGCCAGTTCCGACCTGCAGGAAGCGCAGTGGATCATCGAAGAGGCGAAGAGCCTGATTGCCGATGGCGCCTCGCGCAGCGAAATCGCCATTTTGTACCGCTCGAATGCGCAGTCGCGCGTGATCGAACATGCGCTGTTCTCGGCCGGCATGCCCTACCATGTGTATGGCGGCCAGCGCTACTTCCAGCGCGCCGAGGTCAAGCATGCGATTGCTTACCTGCAATTGATGGACAATCCGCACAACGATTCGGCCTTCTTGCGCGTGGTCAACTTCCCCACGCGCGGCATCGGCATGCGCTCGATCGAGCAATTGCAGGCCGCCTCCGAGCAGTACGGCATCTCGCTGTACGCGTCCGTGCCGTACGTGGCGGGCAAGGCGGGCAGCGTGCTGGCCGGCTTCGTCAAGCTGGTCGAAGGCGTGCGCTTCGAAACGCAGCAGCTGTCGCTGCCGGAAATGGTGCGCGTGGTGCTGGAAGCGAGTACCTTGCTCCAGCACTATCAGAATGAAAAGGAAGGCGCCGACCGCATCGAAAATCTGGAGCAGATGGTCAGCGCGGCCAGCCAGTTCATTTCCGAGGAAGGCTTCGGCCAGGGCGCGCCCGCGCACCTGGGGCCTGCCGCCCAGGCGCAGTCGGGTGCGCCCGTCGTCAACCAGGATGGCATCGAGATCCTCGACGCCGACGCGCCGTTGCCGGCCGTGATGTCGCCGCTCTCCGCCTTCCTCTCGCACGCGTCGCTGGAAGCGGGCGACAACCAGGCGCAGGCGGGCCAGGATGCGCTGCAGATGATGACCGTGCATTCGGCCAAGGGCCTGGAATTCGACAATGTCTTCATTACCGGCCTGGAAGAGGGCCTGTTCCCGCACGAAAGCAGCTCGAAGGAAGACAACGGCGTGGAAGAGGAACGCCGCCTGATGTACGTGGCGATCACGCGCGCGCGCAAGCGCCTGTACATGAGTTTTTCGCAGACGCGCATGCTGCACGGCCAGACGCGCTACAACATGAAGTCGCGCTTCTTCGACGAATTGCCGGAAGAATCCTTGAAATGGCTGTCGCCGAAGGTGCAGGCGAACTGGTTCGGCAACCGCAAGTCGGCGTGGGACGAGGCGCCGCGCGTGGCCAGCCTGGGCTCGGACAATGCGATTGCGCAAAAGATCGCGCAAAAAGCCACGGGCGGCGGCTGGCGCATCGGCGAATCCGTGGCGCACGCCAAGTTCGGCGAAGGCGTGATCGTCAATATCGAAGGCGGCGGCGGCAATGCGCGCGCGCAGATCAACTTCGGCCAGCATGGCATGAAGGTGCTTGACCTCGGTATCGCCAAGCTGGAACGACTGGGACGTTAACACCTAAGCAAACCTGCTGCGCGTCGCGATTTGCAGGCGCGCGGCCCCATGCCTGCGCACAGCTTCGCGTCTCGGCCACAACCCGCTGCCGCTCGCTACGGTTTTGTGCGATGTTACGGTGGCCAACGGTCATAAAAAAGGGCAGCCTGCGCAGGCTGCCCTTGTTGCATCTGGCCGACGATCAATCGTTCGGCTTGTCCAGCGATACCGCCTTGCTCTCGTCGACGGGCACGCCGAAGATCTGGCGGTAGGCGGCGTAGAACGAGCAATGCATGATGACGGTCAGGATCATCGACAGCGGCATCATCAGCTGCACGGCCATCGGCGTGCGGCCGACGATCAGGAACAGCAGCTGGCTGGTGACGACGCTGATGGCGAACCAGGTGCTGGCGAACACGACGAAGGCCGACAGCGAGCGCCAGACGGCGAAAAAGCTGAAGAACAGCGCCTTGCCCAGGCCCGTTTGCTTCCAGTAGATCAGCGGCGCGGCAAAGCAGAAGGCCATGGCGGCCGGCACGTACAGGACGATGGTCGTCAGGATGGCCATGCCGACATTCGATTCGCGGATGACGTCAGGCGACGTCTGCGGGTTCAGCTGGCCCGTGGCCAGCTGCCACAGCACGCCGCCGTCGACCAGGGTCGAGGCGCCGATGGCAACGATGGCTGTCAGGATGTACAGTACGCCCAGGCCCAGCAGCACGGGGAAGGCCGGCTTGCGGAAGCCCGAGATCAGCAGGCTGGGCAAGACGCGCTTGCCCTGGTCGATATTCAGGCAGCCTTGCACGAACGCGACGGAGAAGACGGGCACGAGGATGACGGGCAGCAACTGGCCGAGCAGGGGGACGATGCTGACGGCCAGCATGCAGAACATATAGCCGAGAAACAGCATCGACAGGCCGCCGGGTTGCTTGCGAAACAGGCCAAAGCCCTGTTTCACCCATTGCCAGCCTGTACTTGCAGGTAATTTTTCCATGTTTAAGACAGTTCCGGTGCGGGTGTGGTGATACGTTCGCGCAGAATGCGTTCGAAATGCGTGGGGTCGTGCGGGGTCAGCATTTCCGCTTCGCGCGGCTGGTAATAATCGTACAGGCGCGACAGCCAGAAGCGCAGCGCGGCGGCGCGCAGCATCGGTTGCCAAGCCGTGTGTTCCTCGGCCGTGAAGGGGCGCACGGCCTGGTAGGCGTCGAGCAGGGCGCGCACGCGCGCCGTATCGAGCACGCCCGTGTCGAGGTCGACGCACCAGTCGTTGACGGTGACGGCCACGTCGAACAGCCAGGTGTCGCAGCCGGCAAAGTAAAAGTCGAAAAAGCCCGTCAGTTGTTCGCCGTCAAACATGACGTTGTTGCGGAACAAGTCGGCATGCACGGGACCGCGCGGGATGGCTTTATACGTGTCGCAGGCGGCAAACGCGTCCTGGAAGTGGATTTCCGCGCGCAGCAAATGCGCCCTGGCATCGTCGAGGTGCGGCAAGACCAGCGGCGTGGTGGCGTTCCACCAGTCCAGGCCGCGCAGATTCGGCTGCTGCAGGGGGAAATCCTGCGCCGCCACGTGCATCTTCGCCAGCATGGCGCCGACGGCCGCGCAATGCACGGCCTGCGGTGCCATCTGCGAGCTACCGTCGAGCTTGCTGACGATGGCGGCCGGCTTGCCTTGCAGGGCCGTCACCAGTGCGCCGTCGGCATTGGCGATCGGCGCCGGCACCAGCACGCCGCGGTCGGCCAGGTGGCGCATCAGCTGCAAATAAAACGGCAATTGCTCGAAACTCAGGTTTTCAAAGATCGTCAGCACATATTCGCCGCGCTCGGTGCTGAGGAAGAAATTGCTGTTTTCGATGCCGGAAGCGATCCCTTTGAGCGCCAGAGGCTTGCCGAGTGGAAATTGCGTGATCCACTGGCCGATATCGTCCAGGTGTAGCGCGGTAAAAACTGCCATGGGAAAAGGTCTGAGGTAAAAAAGTAAAAAAGCCGGCGGCCCCGCGTGTGGCCGGGGCCGGGCAATAAGATGGTGTTGGCTGGCCGCGCCGCTTATTTTGCCGGTGCGGGAGGCGCCGGCGCGTCAGCGGCTTCTTCGTCGCGTTGTTTCTGTTTTTTCTTGCCCAGGTCGAATTCCAGCACTTTCCATTGCGGGCCGCGCAAGGCGCCGCCATTGGCCTGGTCGGCGCCGGCGGCCGGTTTCATGTAATACGTGCTGCCGCCCGTGGTGACCTTGACTTCGGACGTCACGCCCGCTTCGCGTTTCTCGGTAATCTGTTGTTTTGTTGCCGCTGGCGCTACGGTGATGGGCGCTTCGCCCATTTCCTCGATACGCTCCAGCTGTGGTGGCGCGTCGCTGGGCTTGGCCGGTGTCTGGGCGCTGGCAATGGCCGAGCATGCCAGCAGGGGCAGGGCGAGGAATGTCCAGAGTGTCGATGTACGCATCATGATGGGGTTCGCTTCCATGTGGTGGACTGCAGAAAATGCAGTGGTCATGCCGTCAATTTATCTATAGGGCATTGTAACAAACTGGTAAGCAATGCTGTTTACTTGCGCCGAAATAGGCCGCAACGGCCGCCGCTGCGCCCGCACGGTCCCGCCGAGGTGGCAAAAACGGCAAGAATAGGGCGTGCGCGGCCCGGTGGCGCGGCCCTAAACTCTGCGATAATTGTGCGATATTCCACCGCCCGCCGCGATATCTTGCCGGCCGGCGCGGTTCACCTTATTTTATTGGCATTATGCAAAACACCCTGCTGTTAGTCGACGGTTCCAGTTACCTCTATCGCGCCTTCCATGCGCTGCCCGACCTGCGCAGCCCGGACGGCTATCCCACGGGCGCCATGCACGGCATGGTCAACATGCTGCGCCGCCTGCGCGCCGATTACCCGGCCGCCTATATCGCCTGCGTGTTCGATGCCAAGGGTAAAACTTTCCGCGATGACATGTATCCCGAGTACAAGGCCACGCGCGCCTCGATGCCGGACGACCTGCGCCTGCAGATCGAACCGATCCACGAAGCCGTACGCGCCATGGGCTGGCCCATCCTGATGGTCGACGGCGTGGAAGCCGATGACGTCATCGGCACGCTGGCCGTGCAGGCGGCCGCCGCCGGCATGGACGTGGTGGTGTCGACGGGCGACAAGGACCTGGCGCAGCTGGTCAACAGCCAGGTGACCCTGATCAATACCATGAGCAATGAAAAGCTCGACGAAGCGGCCGTGCTGGCCAAGTTCGGCGTGCCGCCGAACCGCATCATCGATTATCTGTCGCTGATCGGCGATACCGTGGACAACGTGCCGGGCGTATCGAAATGCGGCCCGAAGACGGCCGTCAAATGGCTGACGCAGTACGACAGCCTGGAAGGCATCATGGACAACGCGGCCAAGGTGGGCGGCGCCGTGGGCGAAAACCTGCGCACGGCCCTGCCATGGCTGCCGCAGGCGCGCGCCTTGATCACCGTCAAGACCGATTGCGACCTGTCGGAGCACATGACGACGATCGCCGATTCGCTGGCGGCGAAACAGGAAGACAAGGAAGCGCTGCTGGCCTTCTTCCAGCGCTACGGCTTCAAGGCGCTGCTGCGCGAACTGGGCGCGGTGCCGCCGCCGATGTCGCCTGTGGGCGCACCGGCAACGGCCGGCGCATCGACCGCGAACACGACAGGCGACATGTTTGCCGACGCCGCGCCAGCGCCTGCGGCCGAGTATGAAACCGTGCTGACGGATGCCCAGCTGGATCAATGGCTCGCCCTGATCGATGCGGCACCCCTGACGGCCGTCGACACGGAAACCACGTCGCTCGAACCGATGACGGCGCAGATGGTCGGCATTTCCCTGTCCGTCGCCGAACACCGTGCCTGCTACATCCCGCTGGCGCACGATTACGCGGGCGCGCCCGAGCAGCTGACGCGCGAACACGTGCTGGCGAAACTGCGTCCATGGCTGGAAGATGCCAGCAAGCCCAAGCTGGGGCAGAACCTGAAATACGACAGCCATATCTTCGCCAACCATGGCGTGACCCTGCGCGGCATCGCCCACGATACCCTGCTTGAATCGTATGTGTTCGAATCGCACAAGAAGCACGACATGGACAGCCTGGCGCTGCGCCACCTGAACTACACGACCATCCCGTTCGAGGAGGTGTGCGGCAAGGGCGCCAAGCAGATCACGTTCAACCAGGTGGAAGTGGAGCAGGCGGCGAGATACGCGGCCGAGGATGCCGACGTCACCTTGCGTTTGCACAATGCCATGTGGGGCAATGTGGCCAATGATGACAAGCTGACCTTCATCTATGAAAAGATCGAGATGCCGACGGCCGTGGTCTTGCAAAAGATCGAGCGCAACGGCGTGCTGATCGATGACGCATTGCTCAACATCCAGTCGGCCGAGCTTGCCGTGAAAATCCTCGAGCTGGAAAAGAAGGCGTATGAACTGGCCGAGCAGCCGTTCAACCTGGGCTCGCCCAAGCAGATCGGCGAAATCTTCTTCGAGAAATTGAAGCTGCCGGTGGTCAAGAAAACCCCGACGGGCGCGCCATCGACGGACGAGGAAGTGCTGCAAAAGCTGGCCGAGGATTATCCGCTGCCGAAAGTGCTGCTCGAATACCGCGGCATGGCCAAGCTGAAGTCGACCTACACGGATAAATTGCCGAAGATGATCAACGTCACGACGGGCAGGGTGCACACGAACTATGCGCAAGCCGTGGCCGTGACGGGGCGGCTGGCGTCGAACGACCCGAACCTGCAGAATATTCCCATTCGCAGCGCGGAAGGCCGCCGCATCCGCGAAGCGTTCATCGCGCCGCCCGGCAGCCACATCGTCTCGGCCGACTATTCGCAGATCGAATTGCGCATCATGGCGCATATCTCGGGCGATGAAGCCATGCTGCGCGCGTTTGCCGACGGCATCGACATCCACCGCGCCACGGCGGCCGAGATCTTTGGCGTGCCGGCCGCGGAAGTGCAGAGCGAACAGCGCCGCTACGCCAAGGTCATCAACTTTGGCTTGATCTACGGCATGAGCGCGTTTGGCCTGGCCGGCAACCTGGGCGTGGACCGCACGGCCGCGCAAAGCTATATCGACCGCTACTTTGCCCGTTTTTCCGGCGTGAAACAGTATATGGAAGACACGCGCCAGCAGGCGAAGGCGCGCGGCTACGTGGAAACCGTGTTCGGCCGCCGTTTGTGGTTGCCGGAAATCAATTCGCCGAACGGCCCGCGCCGCCAGGGCGCGGAACGGGCGGCGATCAACGCGCCCATGCAGGGCACGGCTGCCGACCTGATCAAGCTGGCCATGATCGCCGTGCAGGGCTGGCTGGAAACGGATGGCTTGCAGACGAAGATGATCATGCAGGTGCACGATGAACTGGTGCTGGAAGTGCCGGATGCCGAGCTGGAACTGGTCAAGCGCAAGCTGCCGGAACTGATGGCCGGCGTAGCTGAACTGAAAGTGCCGCTGACGGCAGAGGTGGGCATAGGCAAAAACTGGGACGAAGCGCATTAATTTCTTAAACACACACTTCAGGAGAAACGCATGAGCGACATGATCACCGATTGTGAAAGTTTGCTGGGCCAGAGCAGCTTGTCCGGGCCCGATGGCCGGCGTGGTTTCCTGAAGGTGGCGCTGGGAACGGGCTTTGCCCTGGCCGTGCTGCCGGTGGCGGCGCAAAACGTCATCAAGACCGATACCGCCGGGCTGGTGACGACCACCGTCACGGTGATGGTCGATGGCCAGGCCGTGCCCGTGTATGCGGCGCAGCCGGAAGGACAGACGGGTTTGCCCGTGGTGCTCGTGATATCCGAAATCTTTGGCGTGCATGAGCATATCGCCGACATGGCGCGCCGCTTCGCCAAGCAGGGCTATCTGGCGCTGGCGCCCGACCTGTTCGTGCGCCAGGGCGATCCTACCAAGGTCGGCAGCATCCCGGAGTTAATGAAGGGCATCATCGCCAAGACGCCGGATGCGCAGGTGATGGCGGACCTCGATGCAGTTGTTGCGTGGGCGAAACAGAATGGCGGCGACACGGGCCGCCTGGGCATCACCGGTTTTTGCTGGGGCGGGCGCATCACGTGGCTGTACGCGGCGCACAATCCGGCCGTCAAGGCGGGCGTGGCCTGGTATGGCCGCCTGGTGGGCGAGCCCACTGCCTTGCAGCCGACGAATCCCATCGATATCGCCGCCACCCTGAAGGTCCCCGTGCTGGGCTTGTACGGCGGCAAGGATACGGGCATCACGCAGGAATCCATCGGCAAGATGGAGGAAGCGCTGGCCAAGAGCGGCAACCAGTCGGAATTCGTCGTGTATCCGGACGCGGGCCACGCCTTCAACGCCGATTACCGCCCCAGCTATGTGGCGGCCGATGCGAAGGATGGCTATGCGCGCTGCCTGGCCTGGTTCAAGAGCCATGGCGTGGCATGAGGACGTCTGACTGATCCCGCTGCCCGCCGCCGCTTGCGGCCGGCGATGCTCGCCGCCTCGGCGGCTACTCGTGCAAGGCCGCTTTTCGGCCACGATTCACCGCCGCTCGCGACGGTGTCATCCGGCGTCGGAAGCATGGCAAGAGTTAATTTTTCCAGAAATTGACGCGAAAGGCGCACCGGGCTGTAAAATGCCCGGTTCGCGTCAATGCAGTACAATTGCATCTTCAACGCGCCACGCCGCCGCCAAGCGCGACAAGAATTAAATAATAAGCAATAGTCATCAGGCCAGACGCCAGCACAGCGGGCGCCAGTGACCCGGCGCCATTTTGAGGTAAGAAAATCATCGATCCCGTCCTTTTATCCATTTTGCTCGCGACCACGATCGCGGGCGTGTTGAGCATTACCGCGGCGGCGATCTTTTCGTTTGCATTCCTGTCCAAGGTGGTCGAGCGCATGGTCAGCTTGTCCGTCGGCATCATGTTGTCGACGTCCTTGCTGCACGCCTTGCCGGAAGCGTTCGAGTCCCAGGCGGATCCGCGCAGCCTGTTCGCCACCTTGCTGGCAGGCTTGCTGGCCTTTTTCATGCTGGAAAAATTCGCCATTTTGCGCCATTCGCACCACCACGAGGGCGACGGCCACCACCATGCGCATGGTCACGACAAGCACGAGGCGGGCAAGGCCGGCTGGATGATCCTCGTCGGCGACGGCATGCACAACTTTACGGACGGCATCCTGATCGCCGCCGCCTTCCTGGCCGACCCGAAGCTGGGCCTGGTGACGGGCCTGGCCATCATCGCGCATGAAATTCCGCAGGAAATCGGCGATTTCATCGTGCTGCTGAACGCCGGCTTCTCGCGCCTGCGCGCCTATGTCTTCAACTTGCTGTGCAGCATGATGGCCGTGGCGGGCGGCCTGCTTGGCTATTTCACCCTGGACCGCGCCAGCAATTTGATCCCTTACGTGCTCGTGTTCGCCTCGTCCGGCTTCATCTATATCGCCTTGAGCGACCTGATGCCGCAGATGCAGCGCCGCGCCACCTTGCGCGAAACCATCCCGCAAGTGCTGCTGATCGCGCTGGGCGTGTGCATCGTGCTGTTCCTGACGCGGCACAAGCACGGCGGTTGATGCGCCGGCGCGTCGCGTGTAGTATGGCCTTTCTGACTAATTCAAAGCGAAAGGAGGAAAATATGGAAATTTTTGTGCTCGTCCTATGGGATGTGCGTTCTTTAAGCACATTTAGCCGCTCTTGCCCACGTTCTATCGCGCTGCGATAACCTGGCCAGAGCAAAGTTACCCTCCTCTACGAGTCCTTTCCTGGTACTCCGTTGTCGTTAGCGCTCCTGTTAACGCGGATGCTTGCATCCCGAACAAAGACAAGAGCCATGACTACCCTTATCTCTACACTCGCCTTGCAGCTGGATACCCACGACGGTTTCCTGTTCCACGACCTCGCCTTTACCTTGCGCCAGGGCGACCGCATCGGCCTGATCGGCCACAATGGCTGCGGCAAATCCACCTTGCTGGGGTTGCTCAGCGGCACGCGCGAAGCGAGCTCCGGCAGCATCCATTACGCGCGCGCCTGCCGCTTGCAGCACGTGGAACAGCACTTGCCGGCGGCATTGGCCAGCCTGAGCCTGTACGACGCCTTGCTGGCGCCCGTGCTCGATCAGCCTGAACTGCATTGGCGCGTCGACAGCCTGCTGGCCGAACTGGGTTTCGACCTTGATACGGCGCAAGTGCCCGTGCACTCGCTGTCCGGCGGCCAGCACACGCGATTGCTGCTGGGGCGCGCCCTGCTGCAGGAGCCGAACGTGCTGCTGCTCGACGAGCCGAGCAATCACCTGGACTTGCCGTCGCTGCTGTGGCTGGAGCAATTCCTGTTGCGGTGGCGCGGCGCCTTCATCCTCGTCTCGCACGACCAGCGCCTGCTCGACAACGTGACCACGCGCAGCTGGATCCTGCGCGACAGCCGCCTCTACGATTTCGACTTGCCATGTGGCCCCGCGCTGGCGGCGCTGGCCGAGGCGGATATTGCCGCCGCCGCCCGCCATGCGGCCGAACAGAAGGAAATCGACCGCCTGTCGGCCAGCAGCGCCCGCCTGGCCCTGTGGGGCCGCACCTACGACAATGAAGACCTGGCGCGCAAGGCCAAGACCATGCAGCGGCGCGTCGACAAGCTAAAGGAGGTGCAATCGTTCGTCAGCGAGGGCGCGCCCTGGCGCCTCAGCCTGCGCGGCAAGGCGCTGGCGGCCGACCAACTGCTGGCGCTCGACGGGCTGGACGTGCGCGCCGTGCCGGCCTCTCCCGTGTTGTTCCACGTCGGCCAGCTGTGGCTGAAGCCGGGCGACCGGGTCGCCTTGCTGGGTGCGAATGGCAGCGGCAAGTCGTCGTTGCTGCGCCTGTGCTGGCAGGCGATCCAGGCGCAGCAGGACCGCAGCGACTTGCGCTGCCACAAGGCGGCAAACATCGGCTATTACGACCAGTCGCTCCGGCAGCTGGCCGACGATGCGGATTTGTCCGACGCCCTGTATCCGTTCGCAGTGCAAAACGAAGCTGCGCGCAGCCAGGTGGCGCGCAAGCAGGCGTTAATCTCGGCCGGTTTCCCGTATGCCCGCCATGGCCAGACGGTGGCCACCCTGAGCGGCGGCGAGCGGGCGCGGCTGCTGTTCCTGGGCCTGTCGCTGGCCAGTTATCACCTGCTGCTGCTGGACGAGCCCAGCAATCACCTGGACATGCAGGGCAAGGCGGAACTGGGCCTGGCCTTGCAGGGATTCGAAGGCGGCTGCCTGCTGGTGTCGCACGACCGCGACCTGATCGAGACGGCGTGCAACCGCTACTGGGTGGTGGCCGATGGCGGACTGGAAGAGTGGCTTGACGCGGCCAGCGCGTATGCGCGCCTGAGCCTGGAGGATGGGCAGGCGCCGGCGGCCGCGCCGCGCGTGGAAACGGCTGCGCTGGCCCCAGCGCAAACGGATGTCGACGTGCAGCTGGAACGCTTGTGCGAACTCGAGCAATTGCTGGCCGAGGACCTGGCCCGCAAGCCGCGCCATCAGAAGCCGGCCAGCCAGCAGGCGTGGCTGGCGGAGCTGGAACGGCTGAATCAGGCGCTGGGGATAACTTCCTAGTTGCCCACAGATGAAAAAATGGCGGACCACCGGGTCCGCCATTTTTTTTTAACTGCCGGTTGCCACGGGCCGCGCCGGGTCGGCGCACCATTCGCTCCACGAACCGGGATACAGGGCTGCGCCACTCAGTCCCGCCACTTCCAGGGCCAGCAGGTTGTGGCAGGCCGTCACGCCCGAGCCGCATTGCATGATGGCCGCTTGCGGCGCATCAAACAGCGCGCTGAAATCGCGTTGCAGTGCCTCGGCCTCCTTGAAACGGCCATCGGCCTGCAGGTTATCCTTGAAGAAACGGTTTTTCGCGCCGGGGATGTGGCCGCCCACGGGGTCGATGGTTTCATTTTCGCCGCGATAACGGTCGGGCGCGCGCGCGTCGATGACGGTCAGCGCCTGCGCGTCCAGGTTGGCGATGACGTCCTGCACGGTGACCGTGCGCGTGAGGCTGGCTTTTTCCGTCAGCTTGCCGGCAGGGCGGGGCGCCACGGGCGTAACCAGCGGCAAGCCTTGCGCCTGCCATGCGGCCAGGCCGCCGTCGAGCACGGCGACGGCCGGATGGCCGACCCAGCGCAGCAGCCACCACAGGCGGGCGGCGAACATGCCGCCCTGGCCGTCGTAGGCCACCACTTGCGTGTCGTCATGGATGCCCCAGCCGCGCAGGCTGGCCAGCAAGGCGTTGCGGTCGGGCAGGGGATGGCGGCCCGTAAAGTCCACGCCGTGCGCCGTCTTCGGGCCGGACAGGGCCGTGTCGATGTCGGCAAACTGCGCGTTCTGGATGTGGCCGGCGGCAAACGCATCGCTGCCGGCCGTGGGGTTGAGCAAGTCGTGGCGGCAATCGAGGATGACCCAGTTGCTGTCATTCACGTGGCTGGCCAGTTCGCTGGCCTGGATCAAGGTGGTGTACATCAGGAACGCTCCTTTACACTTCGCTGGCGATGGGATCCGTGCGCGCGATGGCGGCGCCACGGGCCGTGTT
The DNA here is from genome assembly GCF_030397695.1 of Janthinobacterium sp. SUN118. Classification (NCBI taxonomy): domain Bacteria; kingdom Pseudomonadati; phylum Pseudomonadota; class Betaproteobacteria; order Burkholderiales; family Oxalobacteraceae; genus Janthinobacterium; species Janthinobacterium sp. SUN118. Next base: position 135,688 of record NZ_JAPUBV010000006.1, read on the forward strand.
GCGGGTATTGTAATAGGTTGCCGCGATGCCCGAGGCCAGGATGACGCCGATGCCGAGCCAGCCGTGCCAGTCGAACAGGTCGCCAAAGATCACCACGCCCCAGAAGCTGGAAAAGACGATGCCCGTGTATTGCAAATTGGCAACAACGAGGGTCTTGCCCAGGCGGTAGGCGCGCGTCATGGCCATCTGCGCCATGGTGGCGCACAGGCCGATGGCGGCCAGCAAGCCGATGCCGTAGCCGCTCGTGTGCGCGTGCCAGACGACGGGGCCGCCGCCGGCGCTGGCCACATGGCCGATCACGCCGGCGAGGAAATTGACGATGGAGAAATAAAACACGACCCGGTATTCGGGTTCGCCCAGCAAGCCCAGCTTGCGCACCTGCAGGTAGGCGAGGGCCGACAGCATGCCGGAAATCAGGGCCGTGACGGCGCCGCCCACCTGGTCCGTTTCGAACACGGGCTGCAGCAGCAGGGTCACGCCGACAAAGCTCATGGCGATGGCCGCCACCAGCGGCCACTCGACCTGTTTCATGCCTTTCCACCAGCCGCCGGCCAGCAGGATCACGGCGATCCAGATGGGGGCCATGTAGTTCAGGGTCATGGCCGTGGCCAGCGGCAGGATGGCGATCGCATAAAACCACAGCCACAGGGCCACCACGCCCACCACGCCGCGCCACAGATGCTGGCCCGGCATCGTGGTCTTGAAGCTGCCGCCCTGGTACACGATGGTGCAGCCCATGACGGTCATGCCGATGATGCCGCGGTACATGACGATTTCGGACGTCGAATACATCTCCGACGCCAGCTTGACGCACACGCCCATGATGGCGAACATAAAACTTGCAAACAGCATCCAAAGAGATTGCATTGTGGCCTTTCACCTGAGCAAACCTGCTGCGCGTCGCGGGGCGCGGCCTGCGATGCGCGCCGTACCAAAGTACAGCTGCGCTTCTTGGCCACGCCGCGCTGCCGCTCGCTGCGGTTCTGTCAGGTGTTGTAAGTGTAGAGTGAAACGAAAGAAGGGCCGCATTATGCGGCCCCTCTACTAAGATTACAGTTCGATATTGCTGCGGTACCACTCGTGGAAGTGCTGCATGCCGTCTTCCATCGGCGACTGGTAAGGACCCACTTCGCTTACGCCGCGCGCCATCAGGGCCTTGCGGCCCGCATCCATGCGCTGGGCGATTTCATCGTCCTCGACGCAGGTTTCCATGTAGGCGGCCCGTTCCGCCTCGACGAGTTCGCGCTCGAACAGCACGATTTCTTCGGGGTAATAGAACTCGACCACGTTGCGCGTCTTTTGCGGACCATCGGGCCACAGGGTCGAGACGATCAGCACGTGCGGATACCATTCGACCATGATGTTCGGATACAGGGTCAGCCAGATGGCGCCATACGGCGGCGGTTCGCCGCCGCGGAATTGCAGCACCTGCTCCTGCCACTTCTTGTAGGTCGGCGAACCGGCCTGCTGCAGGCCGCGGTGCACGCCCACCGTCTGCACGCTGTAATCCTTGCCGAATTCCCAGCGCAGGTCGTCGCAGCTGACGAAGCTGCCCAGGCCAGGGTGGAACGGCTCGACGTGGTAATCCTCGAGGTAGACTTCGATGAAGGTCTTCCAGTTGTAGTCGCACTCGTGGATTTCCACGTGGTCGAACATATAGCCGGAAAAATCGAGGTCTTTCGAGACGGACAAATCTTTCAATTTTTCCATCACGTTGTAGCCGTTTTGCTCGAACAGCAAGCCATTCCAGCTTTGCAGCGGCGTTTTCGACAGGTTCAGGCACGGCGTCTCGGGGAAATGCGGCGCGCCGATCAGTTCACCCTTGAGGTCGTAGGTCCAGCGGTGCAGCGGGCAGACGATATGATTGGCATTGCCGCGGCCGTTGAACATCAGCGCCTGCCGGTGGCGGCACACGTTGGACAGCACTTCGATGCCATTGGCGTTGCGCACGAGCATGCGCCCTTCGTTCTCAGACGCCAGGGTCGCAAAATCGCCGGTTTCCGGCACCATCAGCTCATGCCCGACATAGCGCGGGCCGGCTTGGAACAATTGCTGCATTTCACGCTGCAACAGCGTTTCGTCAAAATAGACGTGGACCGGAAGTTGCGCGTTTGAACGCGCCAGCTTGGCGTGAGTAGCCAGATCGGACATCCCAACCCCCCATAAATGTACAACGGTCAGCAGTGCCCCAGGCCATTCCCTGGGCAACCGCTACAGAGAGAAAGAATCCGCAAAGACCTGAATTCAAATTTGTTGAAACGGTATTTCGGACAGAACCGGCGATTATAGCGCGGATCGGCCTCGGCATTGCCAAACCTCCTGGCAAATTGGGTACTTTAATGAGAAACGTTGTCATTTACCGTGCAATTTCCGGTGGAGGGAGGCGATTGCGCTAAAATCCACTGACATGCTGGCAACGTCTTCCCCTTTGAACACGCCGATTGCGCTTTAGTTTTCACTTAATAGTGTGGTTTGTTCTAAAATAACGCTTCTATGCTGGCCGGGAGTCCCCGGCGTCTCCCTACAAGCCCCTCGTGCCACGAAGAGATCTGAGTCTATGTCGAAGAAATTAACTGCCGCTGCCGCAGCGCCGGCCTCGTTTGAAGAGGCAATGGCGGAACTGGCGCAGCTGGTAACGCAAATGGAAGCGGGCCAGTTGCCGCTGGAAGCATCGGTCGCGGCGTATCAGCGCGGCTCGGAACTGGTCAAGTATTGCGCGGCCCAGCTCGACGGCGTCGAAGCGCAGGTGAAAGTGCTCGAAGGCGACATGCTGAAACCGTTCGTGGATGCCGGCGAGGCCGCCCAATGACGGCCAGCGTACAACAAGGCAACATCGGCATCACCTTCGGCGACTGGATGCAAGCCACCCAGTCCGGCGTGGAGCGCCGGCTCGAGCAGTTCCTGCCGGCGGCCGACGTGGTGCCGCACAAGCTGCACGCGGCCATGCGCTATGCGCTGCTGGGCGGTGGCAAGCGCGTGCGCCCGCTGCTGGTGATGGCTGCAGGCGAACTGTTCGACGCCGATCAAGACACCCTCGCGCGCGCCGCGTGCGCGCTGGAAATGATTCACGTGTATTCGCTCGTGCATGACGACATGCCGTGCATGGACGACGATGCCTTGCGTCGTGGCAAGCCCACCGTGCACATCGCCTACGACGAGGCGACGGCCCTGCTGGTGGGCGACGCGCTGCAATCGCAAGCGTTCATGCTGCTGGCCGATGGCGCGGCCATTCCGCCGGCGCGGCAAATGGCCATGATCAAGCTGCTGGCGCACGCGTCCGGCACGGCCGGCATGTGCGGCGGCCAGGCGATCGACCTCGACAGCGTTGGCCTGGCCTTGAGCCTGCCGCAGCTGGAACAGATGCATCAGTTGAAGACGGGCGCCCTGCTGCGCGCGGCCGTGATCCTCGGCGCGCTGGCGGGCAAGGATTTGACGGCGGACGAGATGACGGCGCTGAACGCCTATGCGCGCGCCGTCGGGCTGGCTTTCCAGGTGGTCGACGACGTGCTCGACGCGACGGCCGATTCGGCCACCCTGGGCAAGACGGCAGGCAAGGATGCGGCGGCCAACAAGCCCACCTACGTATCGATCCTGGGACTGGAACCTTCCAGGGCCCTGGCAGAACAATTGCGGTGCGACGCCCATGCGGCGCTGGCGCCATTCGGGGACAAGGCACGCCGCCTGCGCGAGCTGGCGGACCTGGTCGTGCAGCGGAAGGCATAAATGAAACTGTTAGAAACCATCAATGAACCGGCGCAAGTGCGCAAGCTGGCACGCTCGCAACTGGTGCCGCTGGCGCAGGAACTGCGCAGCTTCCTGCTCGATTCCGTCTCCAAGACGGGCGGCCATCTGTCGTCCAACCTGGGCACCGTCGAGCTGACCGTCGCCCTGCATTACGTGTTCAACACGCCGCACGACCGCATCGTGTGGGACGTGGGCCACCAGACCTATACGCACAAGATCCTCACGGGCCGCCGCGACCGCATGCACACCTTGCGCCAGAAGGACGGCATTTCCGGCTTCCCGAAACGCGACGAGAGCGAATACGACACCTTCGGCACGGCCCACTCGTCGACGTCGATCTCGGCCGCGCTGGGCATGGCGCAGGCGGCCAAGATCAAGGGCGACCCGCTGCACGCGATCGCCGTGATCGGCGACGGCTCGATGACGGCCGGCATGGCCTTCGAGGCGATGAACAATGCGGGCGTGCAGGAAGACGTCAACCTGCTGGTGATCCTGAACGACAACGACATGTCGATCTCGCCGCCCGTGGGTGCCCTGAACCGCCACCTGGCGCGACTGATGTCGGGCCAGTTCTATGCGGCGGCGAAAAATGTCGGCAAGTCCGTGTTGCCCGGCCCCGTGCTGGAACTGGCGAAGCGCTTCGAGGAGCACGCCAAGGGCATGGTCGTGCCTGCCACCATGTTCGAGGAATTCGGTTTCAACTATATCGGCCCCATCGACGGCCACGACCTCGATTCGCTGATCCCGACCTTGCAAAATATCAAGCAATTGAAGGGCCCGCAATTCCTGCACGTGGTGACCAAGAAGGGCCAGGGCTACAAGCTGGCCGAGGCGGAGCCGATCTTGTACCACGGCACGGGCAAGTTCAACCCGGCCGAAGGCATCAAGCCGGCCACGGCGCCGGCCAAGATGACGTACACGGAAGTGTTCGGCAACTGGCTGTGCGACATGGCCGCGCACGACAAGCGCCTGGTGGGCATCACGCCGGCCATGCGCGAAGGCTCGGGCATGGTCAAGTTCGAACAGCAATATCCGAACCGCTATTTCGACGTCGGCATCGCCGAGCAGCATTCCGTGACCTTTGGCGCGGGCCTGGCCTGCGAAGGCTTGAAGCCCGTCGTCGCCATCTATTCGACCTTCCTGCAGCGCGCCTACGATCAGCTGATCCACGACGTGGCCCTGCAAAACCTGGACGTGACGTTCGCGCTGGACCGCGCCGGCCTCGTGGGCGCCGACGGCGCCACGCATGCGGGCAACTATGACATGGCGTTTTTGCGCTGCATCCCGAACATGGTCATCATGGCCGCGTCCGACGAAAACGAATGCCGGCAAATGCTGACGACCGGTTACCACTATCCTGGCCCGGCAGCGATCCGCTATCCGCGCGGCGCCGGCGCCGGCGCGGCCATCGTGCCGGAACTGACCAGCATCGAGATCGGCAAGGGCGAGATCAAGCGCCAGGGCAAGCGCATCGCCATCCTCGCCTTCGGCTCGATGGTGGCGCCGAGCGTGGCGGCGGGCGAGAAGCTCGACGCGACGGTGGCCAACATGCGTTTCGTCAAGCCGCTCGACGTGGCGCTGGTGAAACAGCTTGCCGCCGAACACGATTACCTGGTGACGGTGGAAGAGGGCTGCATCATGGGCGGCGCCGGTTCGGCCGTGGCCGAGGCGCTGGCCGCCGAAGGCATCGTCAAGCCTATCCTCATGCTGGGCTTGCCCGATACCTTCATCGACCATGGCGATCCCGTGCAGCTGCTGAAAAGCGTGGGCCTGGACGCCGCCGGCATCGCCGCGTCGATCGAGCAGCGTTTCCCTGCAGCCGGGCCGCGCCTGGCGATGGTCAGCTAAGAGGCGCAAGCAAGAGAGAAGCGGCACTGCGGTGCCGCTTCGCTTGCTGGAATTTTACGCTGCACTGCAACATTTTTCGTCCGGGAATGCTACGATGACGCTTTGATACCTTTCAAAGCCGATCTTGCATTTCAGGAAACTCCACCGCCGTACGCGCATGCTGGCAGGCCGCTGGCTGACGGGCTTGCACGCCTACACGGACAAGCTGGCGCAGCGCCGCCCCCTGTGGATGGTCACCCTGGCCATCGACGAAACCAATCTGTCCGAGGGCCTGCGGGCCGCGTGCGCCTCGAGCGCCATGTTGCTGCTGGGCTTGTTGTTCGACCATCCCGATTTTTCCTGGGCCGCCATCGGCGCCTTCTGGACCTGCCTGGCCGACGCGGCCGGCACGCGCCGCATGCGTTTCGTCTCGATGCTGGGCTTCGGCCTGCTGTCCACGGTGGCCGGCGGCCTGACGGCGCTGGCGGCCGGCCATGGCCTGGCGACGGCCGCCATCGCCGTGCTGCTGTTTTCCTGGGCCGGCGCGCTGGCGCGCATCTGGGGCGCGGCCACGGCGCAGGTGGCGATCCTGGCGGCCACGGCCTGTGTCGTGATGGTCACGCATCCGCTCGAATCGATGACGCAAAGCGCGCCTTTCCTCGGCCTCTACATGGTCGGCTGCCTGTTTGCCACCGTGCTCAGTTTTACGGTCTGGCGCATCCACCCGTTCGGCCCCAGCAGGCGCGCCATCCGCGCCGCATATTCGCGCCTGGCCAGCATCGCACGCGACAATGCGCGCTTCCTCGAAGCTGATGCCGCGCAGGCTGACGTTGCCGCGCATGGCGCCAGCTACCGCTCGCAGGCGCGCGCCGCGCTGGAAGCGGCGCGCGTGGCGCTGGCCGCCGTGCCGCCATCGCGCGCCGGCCGCAGCGCCCTGTACGACAACCTGCTGCTGGCCCTCAGCGACGCCGAGCGCATCTTCGCCTACCTGATCGCCGTCACGCATACCTGCGAGCGCGAGCAGCAGCGGCTGCGCCAGGACCCGCGCGCGCGGCGCAGCCTGGAAGTGATGGCCGTGCTGCTGCGCCGCCTGGGGCAGGCCGTGCAGCGCCGGCCGGAAACGCCGCCGCTGGACTTGCAGCACCGCCTGGCCGCCTGCGGACGGCGCCTGGAAGCGGCGCTGGGCGCCTTGCTGCCGCTGCGCCTGAACGTGGAATTCATGGAACTGGGCATGCCGCGCGCGACGCAGCTGCCGTGGCGCGAGGCGGCTTTCCTGGCCTTGGGGCAGGCGTGGCAGACGCTGAAAGTCAACGCCACGCCACAGTCGCTGAGCTGGCGCCACGCGGCGCGCGTGTCGCTGGCGACGACGGCCGGCTTCCTGCTGGTCGAAGCCTTGCATATTCCGTTCGGCTACTGGGCCACCATGGCGACCTTGCTGATACTGCAGCCGTCCGTGTCGACCACCTGGCCGCGCGGCATCGAGCGGGTGGCGGGCAGCGTGCTGGGCGCCGTGCTGGCCGTGCTGATCGGCCTGGCCGTGCACACGCCGCTGGCCATCTCGCTGGTGGTGTTTCCCCTGATCGTCGCCACCATGGCCTTGCGCCGCGTCAGCTACAGCCTGCACGTGCTGTTCATGACGCCCGCCTTCGTGCTGGTGGCCGACTATGCGGCGCCGGCCAGCGAGATGGTGTATGCCATGAGCCGCCTGGGCAACAATGTGCTCGGCTGCGTGCTGGCCCTGCTGGCCACGTTCTTCCTGTGGCCCGACCGCGAAGCGGACGACCTGGACCAGCGCCTGGCGAAAGCCGTGTCGGCCAATTTGAAATACCTGCTGGCCGTGCTGGCGGCGGGCGGGCGGTGGGATAGCGCGATCGCAAGGCTGCGCCGCGAGGCGGGACTGGCCAGCAACAACGCCGAGCAAGTGCTGCAGCGCCTGCGCATCGAGCGCCGCCTGGACCGCAGTAGCGGCGTGGGCCTGGCGGCCCTGCGCACCTTGCCGCTGCTGCGCCGCGTGGCGGGCAGCACGGCGCGCATCAGCCTGAGTCCCCAGGCCGAGCCGGCCATGCCCGAGTTGCAGCAGTGGATCACCGCCGTCAGCGCGGAGATCGATGCCTTGCTGCGCGGCGAGGCGGACGTTCCCGCGCCCGCTCCCTGCGGCGGCCACGGCTTGACGTCCTTGCAGGCCGATGCCGTGGCGCAGGTGCAATTGCTGCGCGGATTATTGCGCGAACACCTGCATGCGCAGCTGCAGTCCGGCGAGGTGGCGCCAGCCGCATGACGGCGGCGAGGCCGTGGTGTAGATGCAACAAGATGGCAAGAAATTTTTACGCACGTCAAAAAAACGGCGAAGTCTTGATTTTCGAGCATTGCAACAGTAAATGCTAATCGTTATCATTTGCAATTGGCGGCATGAGAAGGCGACACTGGCAGCGCGGGTGAAGGACGGCATCATGAGACTGCCCCTTTCCCATCCGCAGTTGCAAGGTTTTCATGTCTCCCATTCTTACCCTGCGCCAGTCCGTACTGGCCATCGGCCTGGCCTTTGGCGCCAGCGCCGCCACTCCCTTCGCCTTCGCCGCCGCAGCCGACACCGACGAACCCGCACCGCAAGTGCTGCCCGAAGTGCGCCTGCAGGCCGAGCGGGAGTCCGTGGGCGAACAGCGCCTGGACAAGCGCCAGATCGAGGCCATGAATGGCATCGACGGCAATATCACCAGCTTGCTGCGCATCAATCCCAGCGTGCAGTTCGATAACAAGCAGCAAGCGTCCGCCACCCAGGGCGAGCTGGCGCCGGCCGATATCAGCATCAACGGCGCCAAGTTCTACGACAATCTGTACCAGATGGACGGCATGTCGCTCAACAACGATATCGGCCCGAACAGCAGCAACCCTGCCAGCAATGCCACGCCGCCGTCGGCCAGCCAGGGCTTTGCCGTCGACACCAGCCTGCTGTGCGACGTGACGGTGCTCGATTCGAACATCGGCGCCGAATATGGCCGCTTCAAGGGCGGCGTGGTGAAGGCCAATACCTGCGCGCCCACGCACAAGCTGGCCGGGCAAGTATCCGTGGAAAGCACGCGCTCGGCGTGGATGCAATACAAGCTCAGCGACAGCCAGCGGGAAAGCGCCGCCAATTCGGCCACGGCCGATCTGCAGCCGGCATTCGAGAAATGGACCTACCGCGCCGCGCTGCAGGGCAAGGTGACGGAAAATTTCAGCCTGATCGGCAGCTTCATCCGCAAGACGTCGGAGATTCCCCTGAATGGCTACGGCAATGGCTTGCAGAGCGCAAGCGATGCCAACCGCAAGGTGCAGCGGCGTGGCAGCGACAACGCCTTCGTGCGCGGCTTCTGGACCATCACGCCCGGTGTGCTGGCCGACTTTTCCCTCATGCATGCGCCATCCGAGGGCGATTATTTCATCGCCAACACCAGGAACAGCAGCTATCACCTGAAGAGCGGCGGCAATGGCATCAACCTGGGCCTGACGCATCCCGTGGGGTGGCTGGGCAATGCCACGGCGGAACACCGCTTGAGCTGGAGCAAGATGGACAGTTCGCGCGACGCCGATGCCACCGTGTGGAAGGCGTGGCGCTACTCGAGCGACAAGAACTGGGGCGTCAAGACGGGCACGGGTGCGACGGGCTGGGCCAGCAATGAAGGCGGCTACGGCGACATCGACCAGGAACAGGAAAGCGCCCAGTACCAGGGCAAGCTGAAGTGGGAGCCGCTCGACTTGCTGGGCATGTCGCATACTTTCCAGGCCGGCCTGGAACTGGGCACGCAGCGTTCGCGTTACCAGCGCAACACCACCTATGAGCAATATACGGCATCGGCCAACACCACCACTTGCAATATGCTGGGCGGCGGCGTCGATAGCCAGTACTGCTCGCTGGCGACGCCATGGAATGCGGCCTCAAACGTGCGCGGCCAGTATCTGGCATCGCGCATCATTTTTTACGCGGGCGGCTATGAACTGAGCAACAAGACGCGCGGCGCCTTCCTGCAGGATGACGTCAAGGCGGGCGATGTGCGCGTGCGCCTGGGCGTGCGCTACGATACGGACGACCTGTCGCCGAATTCCACCGTCGCGCCGCGCCTGTCCGCGTTCTGGGATGTGGCGGGCAAGGGCACGACGCAGGTCGAGCTGGGCGCCAACCGCTACTATGGCCGCAATTTCTTCAACTTCTATGCCCAGTCGAAACGCCTGGCACTGCAGACCTCGCCGCAAACGCGTACCTTGTCGGGCGGCTTGCTGAAGGACTGGGCTGCGCCCGTCATGGCCAGCAACTGGAGCTGGCTCAAGCTCGGTGACATGAAGGTGCCGTACACGGATGAAAAACTGCTGGGCATCAGCCAGCAATGGGGCGGCGTGAAGTGGAGCGCCAAGCGCGTGCTGCGCGAAGGCCGCGACGAGATGGTGTATCACGTGGTGTCGGCCGCCAATTTCTATTGGGATAACGTGGGCCGCAGCGACAGCAAGGTGTGGACCCTGTCCGCCGAGACCATGCGCCCGCTGCGCTGGGGCGGCAGCGCCACGCAAGTGCAGTTCGGCTATGACCGCACGCGCACCACCAGCACGCATGCCACTTACGATGACTCGCTGAGCGACCTGACGAACGAACTGGATAAATTCATCTATTACCAGGGCAAGTTCGTGCGCTGGGCGGACCGCCCGGCCAACAATTACAACCGGCCCTGGACGGCGCGCCTGCTGCTGTCGACCGATATGCCTGCGTACCGCCTGAAGGTGGACCATTTCTTCCGCATGCGGGGGCCGGAAACGAATATGGTCGCCACGGGAGATGCGCTGCCATTCGACGGCGACGTGGCGAAGGTCTACCAGGACGTTTCGACCAGCAAGTCCTTCACCTGGGACATGCGCGTGCAGTACGCGCTGCCGAAGACGGGGCCGGGCGCAGGCTTCGTCAACCTGGGCATCGAGAACGTCAGCAACCGCAGCAATCCCCTGTTCGATGCCAACAACGGGGTGGTGTTCGAAAAAGGCCGCCAGTTCACGCTGGAACTCGGCTACCGCTTCTAATGACAACGACCATGACGGCAGGCGCATGAATATCGCATCCCACCTGAAAAAAACCACCTTCGCCGTGGCCGCCTTGCTGGCGGGCGGCGCGGGCCTGATGATGAGCATGGATGGCCGCGCCAGCGATGGCGTTTCCGCCAGCGTTGCCTGCGCGGCGGACAAGGGCTGGGACATGGCTTGTCTGCGCCAGAAGTATGCGCAGCCCATCGCCCACTGGCCCCGGCCGCAGGTGGCCGACGGCGTCGCGCCGCAGGAAATGGCGCCCGTCTCGGCCCTGCCGCTGGCGCAGGTGGCGCCACAGGTGGCGGCGCTGGGACAGCGGCTGTTCAATGACCCCCGCCTGTCGCGCTCGAACGCGGTGGCCTGCATCAGCTGCCACAGTCCCGCCCACAGCTTTGCCGACAGCAAGCGCACCTCCGTCGGCCATGAAGGAAGGCTGGGCCAGCGCAACGCGCCGGGCTTGCTGGGCGTGGGGCAGCTCAAGCCGCTGTTCTGGGATGGCCGCGCGAATACCCTGGAAGAGCAGGCGCTGGGTCCCTTGCAGCATCCGGACGAGATGGCCATGGACGTACCGGCCCTGGCGGCCAAGCTGGCCGCGCTCGATGACTATCCGGCGCAGTTCGACGCCGCCTTCGGCCAGGGCGCCGGCGTGACCCTGCCGCGCATCCTGACGGCGCTGGCCGACTACCAGCGCACGGTGCTGCCGCCCGTCACGCGCTTCGACACTTTCCTGGAAGGCCAGCGCACGGCCCTGAACGACCGCGAGCTGCTGGGCTTGCATCTGTTCCGCACCAAGGCGCGCTGCATGACCTGCCACAGCGGCGCCTTGCTGACGGACCAGCAATTTCATAACCTGGGCTTGACGTACTATGGGCGCAAGAAATATGAAGACCTGGGGCGCTACCTGGTGACGGGCAAGGACGAGGACGTGGGCAAGTTCCGCACGCCGGGCCTGCGCGGCGTGGCGCAATCGGGGCCGTGGATGCACAACGGCCTGTTTCCGCAGATGGTGGGTTTGCTGAACATGTATAACGCGGGCATGTCGCGCCCCGTGCCGCAGAATGCGCAGCAGGCGGCCGATCCGAAGTTTCCCGTCACGTCGCCCCTGCTGCAGCGCTTGCAGCTGACGTCCGAGGAAATCATCGCGCTGAAGAGCTTTCTGGAAGCCCTGTAGCCGCCCGGCCGGCTGCGCCCGCAGCCGGCCGTTTTCCTGCATGCGGCGCCAATATTGTATAGACGTTTGGCGCCCCCCAATCTCTCCAAATTCCACATTCCACGGGCTTTCCCAATATATTTTCCAAAATAGAAATATATAAGAAGGAAATGTTGACTCTAAAATAATCGCGCTCTATATTCGATTTTGTAGCAAGAGAATAAGGAAAATCGTCATTGATTTTTACCACTGGTGTAGTGCCATTGCCTGCTGCAATGGCTGACATGGAGAGTAGTAAATGAAAAAGATTGCGGCATTTATTTTTACCTTGGGATTGAGTGCTTCCTATGCTCTCGCTTCGGAGATCAGCTGCTCCAGCTGTGAGGAGGAATTGCGCGAGTGCACGATGATGAATGGCGACCGATCCCCATTTTGCAGCGGCAGTTACAAGGCGTGCCTGAAAGTCTGCGAAGCAGGCAGCTGATTGCAGACTCGATTTATCGCAAGGTGGCAAGCCAACGGCGTTCCGCGCTGGCTTGCCTTTGATACGCCCCTCTCTCGCCATCCCCCACTATGCAGAAAAAAATCAAAACCGTCGCCCTGTATGCGTTGATCCTGGCAGCCGGCCTGGGCAGTGGCTATGGCCTGTCCTTATTGCCTGGCCTGCTCAAGTCGAATTACACGGAAGGCAATTACGCCGCGTATTTCCCGAATGCCCAGGCGAAGGTGGTGTTATATGGCACGGACTGGTGCGGTTATTGCGCCAAGACGCGCGCGTATTTCAAGGAAAACAAGATCGATTTCGTCGATCTCGATATCGAGAAATCGCCGGCAGCGAAAAAAGCCCATGAAGAACTCGGCGGCGGCGGCGTGCCCGTGGTGTTGATCGGCAACCGCAAGATCCAGGGTTTCAATACGGATGCCTTGCAAGCGGCGTTGAAGAAAATCTGACGTTCCCACTTGTTAACTTGAAAGGCTCACCATGTTCAAAAAGATTGCCGCTTTCCTGTTTGCCGCCGGCGCCGCGTTGTCCTTCAGCGTGCAGGCAGGTGGCCCTGACTGCACCTTTGTCTGCGAACGCAACCTGCTCGATTGCGTGGAATTCGGCCAGCCGGCCTGCATGGAAAATTATCAGGCTTGCCAGAAGGAATGCCTGCGTCCGCCGCGTGGTTGACGCGCGCATGCAATACCAGTGTATGGATGGTGCGTAAGCGACGGCGCGCCATGGATGTCATTCATCGTCTGTCAATTCAACAGGAGTGCTTATGTTTAAAAAGCTGGGTTTCTTTTTGTTTGCCATGGGCGTCAGCGCCTCGTATGCAATCGCCGGCAGCGGCGAGCCGGCATGCTATTCGCAGTGTAATGACGACCTGGAACAGTGCATGACCGAGCATCCGGGCTCACCAGGCGCTTGCAGCAAGATTCATCGGATCTGTTATGAAAGCTGCGCGCCAGATTAAATAAAGATTGCCGGCCCTGCCAGTACGCTGGCAGGGCCGGCATTGGCGGCGTTAACCCCGCGTGCGGTCGTGCCGCCACAGCACGTCGCTGCCGCCGGCAAAGCGGTTCAGCACGCGCGACAGCACGAACAGCAGGTCCGACAGGCGGTTCACGTACTGGCGCGGATGCTCGTGCAGGGTTTCCACGTTGGCCAGCGCCACGATGCTGCGCTCGGCGCGGCGGCAGACGGTGCGGCACACATGCGCGAGCGAGGCGGCGCGCGAGCCGGCCGGCAGGATGAATTCCGAGAGGGCGGGCAAGTCCGCATTGTATTTGGTCAGCAAATCGTCGAGGCGCAGCACGTGCTCTTCCTTGATCAGCTGGTAGCCGGGGATGCAGATTTCGCCGCCCAGGTCGAACAGGTCGTGCTGGATGGCGACCAGCTCGTCGCGCAAGGCGTCGGGCATGGCTTCGCACAGCAGCAAGCCGATATTCGCGTTCAGTTCGTCGACGTCGCCCATGGCGTGGATGCGGACATTGTCCTTGCTGGTGCGGCTGCCGTCGCCCAGGCCGGTGCTGCCATTGTCGCCCGTGCGCGTGGCGATTTTCGAGAGTCGGTTGCCCATGATGCTGATCCTGTCAAAGTAGAATGGGGGCAGCATACGACACTGCGCCACACCTTGCCCCCGATTTGCCCCCCATGGCGACAAAAAATGCGGTGCGCGCCGCTTTTGTGCTTACAATCGTTGCACGCCCATGCACTTTTGCTCACTTAAGTTGCCCCACTTATGCTCAATGCCGCTCCCGAATCCGGATTGACCGCCGCGCGCCAGCAAGCCGTCGTCGCCGCCCTGCTGGCCGTGCTGCCGGCCCGCTGCGTGCTGTCGGACGCCGAAGACACGCGCCCGTATGAATGCGACGGCCTGGCCGCCTACCGCCAGCTGCCGATGGTGGTCACCCTGCCCGACACGGAAGAGCAGGTCGTCGCCATCCTGCGCGTCTGCCGCGAATTACAGGTGCCGATCGTGCCGCGCGGCGCCGGCACGGGCCTGTCGGGGGGCGCCTTGCCCATCGCCGATGGCGTGGTGCTGTCTACGGCGCGCCTGAACCGCATTGTGCGCCTCGATGCGTATGCGCGCACGGCCGTGGTGCAGCCGGGCGTGCGCAACCTGGCCATTTCCGAGGCGGCCGCGCCATACGCGCTGTACTACGCGCCCGATCCGTCCTCGCAGATCGCCTGCAGCATCGGCGGCAACGTGGCGGAAAACTCGGGCGGCGTGCATTGCCTCAAATACGGCTTGACCGTGCACAATGTGCTGCGCGTGCGCGTTGTTACCATCGCTGGCGACGTGCTGGAACTGGGCGGCGAATGCCTCGATTCGCCGGGTCTCGACCTGCTGGCCGTCTTCATCGGCTCCGAAGGCATGCTGGGCATCGTCACGGAAGTGACGGTGAAACTGATACCGAAACCGGCCACGGCCAGGGTCATCATGGCTTCGTTCGGCGACGTCGTCACGGGCGGCAACGCGGTGGCCAATGTGATCGCCGCCGGCATCATCCCGGCCGGCCTGGAAATGATGGACCAGACCTCGTCGCGCATGGTCGAACCGTTCGTCAAGGCCGGCTACGACATCGACGCGGCGGCCATCCTGCTGTGCGAGGCGGACGGCACGCACGAAGAGGTGGAAGAGGAAATCGCGCGCATGACGGCCGTGCTGGAAGGGGCGGGCGCCAGCGCGATCGCCGTCTCGCAGTCGGAAGCCGAGCGCATGAAGTTCTGGTCCGGCCGCAAGAACGCGTTTCCCGCTGCGGGGCGCATCTCGCCAGATTATTACTGCATGGACGGCACCATCCCGAGAAAAAAACTGGCCGAGGTCCTGACGGGCATCGCGCAGATGGAAAAGACGCATGGCTTGCGCTGCGCGAACGTGTTCCATGCGGGCGATGGCAACCTGCATCCCCTGATTTTGTTCGACGCCAACGTGCCGGCCGAATTCGAACGCGCCGAGGCGTTTGGCGCCGACATCCTGGCCCTGTGCGTGGCCGTGGGCGGCACCATCACGGGCGAGCACGGCGTGGGCATGGAAAAGATCAATTCCATGTGCGTGCAGTTTACGCGCGCCGAACTCGATGCCTTCTTTGCCGTCAAGCGCGCCTTCGACCCCCATACCTTGCTGAACCCGGACAAGGCGATTCCCACCTTGAACCGCTGCGCGGAATTCGGCAAGATGCACGTGACGGCGGGGCGCCTGCCGTTCGCCAACCTGCCCCGTTTTTAACCTGCCGGAGACCTCCTTGCAAGCGATAGTGGAACAATTCAGGCAGACCATCCTGGCGGCCAGCGCGGCGCGCAGCCCCCTGCGCCTGCGCGGCGGCGGCACCAAGGACTGGTATGGCCAGCGGCTCGAAGGCGAGGTACTCGATACGCGTGCGTATGCGGGCATCATCGACTATGAACCGACGGAACTGGTGATCACGGCCCGCTGCGGCACGCCGCTGGCCGAGATCGAGGCGGCGCTGGCCGCGCGCAACCAGATGCTGGCTTTCGAGCCGCCGCATTTCGGCCCCGGCGCCACCGTGGGCGGCGTTGTCGCTTGCGCCTTGTCCGGTCCGCGCCGCGCCAGCGCGGGCGCGCTGCGCGACTTCGTGCTGGGCGCCGTGCTGCTGGACGGCCATGGCGAGCGGCTGGCCTTTGGCGGGCAGGTGATGAAGAACGTGGCCGGCTACGACGTCTCGCGCCTGCTGGCGGGGTCCCTGGGCACACTGGGCCTGATCCTGGAAGTGTCGCTGAAGGTGCTGCCGCTGCCGCTGCGCGAAACCACTTTCCGCATCGCGTGCGCGGAGATCGCCGCCCTGCGCCTGCTCAATGAGTGGGCCGGCAAGCCGCTGCCGATTTCGGCCAGCTGCTGGCATGACGGCGTGCTGACGGTGCGCCTGTCCGGCGCCGAGGCGGCCGTCTCGGCGGCGCTGCAGACGCTGGGCGGCGAGGTGCTGGCGCCGCAGGACGCGGCCGCCTTCTGGAGCGCGCTGCGCGAGCAGACGCATGACTTCTTTGCGGGCGCGGGCAGCCTGTGGCGCCTGTCGCTGCCGCCGCACGCCAGCGCCGTGATCCTGAAAGGGCGCCAGCTGATCGAGTGGGGCGGGGCGCAGCGCTGGCTGAAACTTGACACCGACGCCGATGTCGCCGGCGCGCAGCGCATCCGCCAGGCGGTGGCGGCCGCCGGCGGCCACGCCGCCTTGTTCCGTGGCGGCGACAAGGCCGTGGGCGTGTTCCAGCCGCTGGCGCCGGCCATCGATGCCATCCACCAGCGCCTGCGGCAGGCTTTCGATCCGGCCGGCATCTTCAACCCGCACAGAATGTATTGAGCGCGCATGCAAACCAATCTCGCCGATTTCATCAAGAATACGCCGGCAGGCGACGAAGCCGAAGCCATCCTGCGCGCCTGCGTGCACTGCGGCTTTTGCACGGCCACCTGCCCCACCTACCAGTTGCTGGGCGATGAACTCGATGGCCCGCGCGGACGCATCTACCTGATCAAGCAGGTGCTCGAAGGCGCGCCCGTCACGGTCAAGACGCAGACGCACCTGGACCGCTGCCTGACCTGCCGCAACTGCGAATCGACCTGTCCGTCCGGGGTGCAGTACGGGCGCCTGGTCGACATCGGCCGCCACGTCGTCGAGCAGCGCGTGCAGCGCCCCTTGCGCGAGCGCGCGCTGCGCTTCGCCCTGAAGGAAGCCCTGCCGCGCCGCTGGCTGTTTACGCCCGTGTACAAGGCGGGCCAGGCGCTGCGGCCGCTGCTGTCGCAAGGCTTGCAGGACAAGCTGCGCCCGGGCGTGAAAGCCGGGGCATGGCCGGTGCGCCAGCACGCGCGCACCATGCTGCTGCTCGACGGCTGCGTGCAGCCGGCCATGTCGCCGAACATCAACGCGGCCACCGCGCGCGTGCTCGACGCGCTGGGCGTGCAGCTGATAGTCGCGCCGAAGGCCGGATGCTGCGGCGCGCTGCGCCATCATTTGAACGACCAGGAGGCGGCGCTGGACGACATGCGCCGCAATATCGACGCCTGGTGGCCCTACGTGGAGAGCGCGGAAGCCATCGTCATGACGGCGTCGGGCTGCGGCGCCACCGTCAAGGAGTACGGCCACCTGCTGGCGCATGACGCCAGCTATGCGGAGAAGGCGCGGCGCATCGCCGCCCTGACGCGCGATTTGTCCGAGATCATGCCGGCGTTTGAAAACGAGCTGGTGGCGCTGTTGAAAGACCGTATCGCACAGAGGGTGGCGTATCACCCGCCGTGCACCCTGCAGCACGGCCAGCAGATCCGCGGCAAGGTGGAGCAGGTGTTGCGCGCCGTCGGCGTCGACGTGCGCCTGTGCGCCGACAGCCACCTGTGCTGCGGTTCGGCCGGCACGTATTCGATCCTGCAGCCGGCCCTGTCGCAGCAGCTGCGCGACAACAAGCTGGCGAACCTGGCGGCGTGCGAGCCGGAGATGATCGTCT
This sequence comes from Janthinobacterium sp. SUN118, assembly GCF_030397695.1. NCBI lineage: Bacteria > Pseudomonadati > Pseudomonadota > Betaproteobacteria > Burkholderiales > Oxalobacteraceae > Janthinobacterium > Janthinobacterium sp. SUN118. Next base: position 153,396 of record NZ_JAPUBV010000006.1, read on the forward strand.
CGGCGAATATCGGCTGCCTCACGCATCTGCAGTCGGGCACGGAAACGCCCGTGCGGCACTGGATCGAGCTGATCGATGCAGCATTGACAGCCGTCAGATAGGTGCCTCGCTGAACTGCGCAATCCTCCATTGCGGTGCCGGCACAAAATGGCTCGCCCATTCCAGCACGGCGTCGGCCGGCATGGGGCGGGCGATGCCGTAGCCTTGCGCCAGGTCGCAGCCCAGCTGGATCAGGCGCGCGCCGTGTTCGATGCTTTCCACGCCCTCGGCGATCACCGTCAGGCTGAATGAGCGGGCCAGGCCGATGACGGCGCGCACCAGATGCAGGTCGTCGCGGTCGTTGAGCATGTTGCGCACGAAGCTCTGGTCGATCTTGACGATATTCGCCGGCAGGCGTTTCAGGTACGACATCGAGGAATAGCCGGTGCCGAAATCGTCGAGGGCGAAGGTGATGCCCAGCGCCTGGCAGGCGCGGATGATGCGGCGCACGTGCTCGATGTCGTGCAGGGCCGACGATTCGAGGATTTCCAGTTCCAGCATGCTGGCGCGCACGCCGGGAAACTCGCCGAGGATGGTTTTCAGGCGCGAGACGAAATCGGGCTGCTGGAAGTGGCGCGCCGCGATGTTCACGCTGACCACCCAGTGCTTGCCGGCCGCGCTCCAGCGCTGCATCTGCCACAGGGCCTGGCGCAGCACCCATTCGCCGATGTCGATGATCAGGTCCGTCTGCTCCACCAGCGGCAGGAATTGCGCCGGCGCCAGCACGCCGCGGCGCGGATGCTGCCAGCGCAGCAGCGCCTCCATGCCCACCACCGTGCCGGCGCGCATGTTCACCTTGGGCTGGTAGTACAGCCGCAGTTCGCCGTTGATCAGGGCCTGGCGCACTTCCGTGCGCTGGTTGTGGTGCGTGCGCACCTCTTCATCGAGATTGGTGTCGAAGAAGTGGTACTGGTTGCGTCCCGTCAGCTTGGCCTGGTAGACGGCGTGGTCGGCGTGGCGCAGCAGGCTTTCCGTGTTCAGGTCCTTGCCCGCGTAGACGGCGATGCCGACGCTGGCCGTCATGTGCAGCGCCTGCTGGTCGCACAGGTAGGGGCGGCTCAGCTCTCCCATCAGCTGCGTGATGTTCTGCTCGATGCTGGCGATGCTGGCCTGGCCGCACAGCAGCAGGACGAATTCATCGCCGCCCAGGCGCGCCGCGTAGTGCACCTGGCCCGTGTAGCCGTGCAGGCGGGCCGCCACCTGCTTGAGGATTTCATCGCCGGCCTCGGCGCCGTAGCGGTCGTTGATGGCCTGGAAGTGGTCGAGATCGAACAGGCACACGGCCAGCAGGCGCTGGCGTTCGCGCGCGAGGAACAGCTCCTGCTCGAAGCGGGCGGCCAGCGCGGCACGGTTGGGCAATCCCGTCAGCACGTCATTGTAATTTTGCCATGACAGCTTTTGCAGCGCCTGCTGCATGTGCACGGTTTCATTCAATTGTTCGCCCAGCTGGCGCTGGCTCGTCTTCAGCGAGGAAAACAGTTCCTCGACATCGCCGGCCATGCTGTTGAACGAGCCCGACACGGCTTGTGCCTCGGGCGTGGCGCCGGCCGCCATGCGCACGGCGAAGTCGCCGCCGCGAAAGCGGTCGGTCGCCTGCACCAGCCGCGCCAGCAGCCTGCGGTGCGAGGCCAGGATCAGGGCCAGCAACACATAGATGAGGACGATATTGATGGTGCTGAGCACGGCCTGGTGGCGCACGCTGTGCCACACTTGCATCAGGGGCAGGCTGGGCGTGTAATGCAGGTCGACGATGCCGTCGCCGCCGCCGGGCAGCGCCACCGTCAGGCGGCTGCTGATGGCCGTGATGCCGGCCAGGCGCGCAAACCAGGGCGGCACGCCGGCCGCCAGTTCATCGGCCAGCTGCCTGTCGGCTTGCACTTCGATATGCGTGGAGGCGCTGTCCCAGCGCACGGAAGCGAGGTTGCGGTTCAGCGGCATGGCGCCGCGCAGCGCCTGCTGCACGCTGTCGCGCAGCGACTCCATATTCGCCTGCACGGCCAGCGGCAGCACGGTATTGGCCAGGTAGAGATCGAGTTGCCGCGCATCGCTCTGGTAGCGCGAATTGGCCAGCGCCGTTTCCGTGTCGAGCAGGGCGTGGTAGCGGACGGCGGAAACGGCAAGTATCAGGAAGAAAATAGGGATGAAGAGGCGGGAATAACAGCCCATCCGCATCCATGAAGATAATATTTTCCCAAAGATTGGCATCGTTTTTTGATCGATATCTGCGAATAATTATGCAAACATTATCACCGAAAAATTGCTATTTGAAACACAATATTGATATCAGTCATGAAATAAATACGGATTGATTGATTTCGCATGGATGTTGTCATTAATCAAGGTGCATACGTGCTATTCCTGTAGCAATTGGCGTATGTCGGCGGCCAGGGTGGCCGGCTTGCTGGCCGTCGCATAGCGGCGAAACACGCTGCCATCCTTGCGCACCAAGAACTTCGTGAAATTCCACTTGATCGCCTGCGTGCCGAGGATGCCGGGCGCCGCCTGCTTCAATTGCGCAAAGACGGGATGGGCATGGGGGCCATTCACGTCGACTTTCGCAAACAGGGGAAAGGTGACGCCGAAGTTCTTTTCGCAAAAGGCGCCGATGTCCGCGTTCGAGCCCGGTTCCTGCTGGCGGAATTGATTGCAGGGAAAACCCAGCACGACCAGGCCCTGATCCTGAAACTCGCGGTACAGCGCTTCGAGTCCCGCGTATTGCGGCGTGAAGCCGCAGGCGCTGGCCGTGTTGACGATCAACAGCACCTTGCCCTTGTATTGCGCCAGATCAATTGGCGTACCGTCCAGCGCCGTGGCCTGGAAATCGTGGATGCTGGTCATGTCAGAGGAGTCCCAGTTTGAGGTTGCCCGCGGGTGCGGCTGGTTCCGGCGCCGTCTTGCCGTTCAGTTTGATCGTCAGGCGCAGGTCGTTGACGGAATCGGCATTGCGCAGCGCGTCTTCGTAGCCGATCCGTCCCGCCTCGTGCAGGTCGAACAGGGCCTGATCGAAGGTCTGCATGCCCAGTTCGCGCGATTTTTTCATCAATTCCTTGATTTCGTGCACCTGCCCCTTGAAGATCAGGTCGCTCATCAGCGGTGAATTGAGCAGGATTTCCAGCGCCGCCTGGCGTCCGCCGCCCTCCTTGTTGGGGATCAGGCGCTGCGAAATCATGCCCTTCAGATTCAGCGACAGGTCCATCAGCAACTGCTGGCGGCGCTCCTCGGGGAAGAAATTGATGATGCGGTCGAGCGCCTGGTTGGCGTTGTTCGCGTGCAGGGTCGCCAGGCATAAATGGCCCGTCTCGGCAAACGCGATGGCGTGGTCCATCGTGTCGCGGTCGCGGATTTCGCCGATCTGGATGACGTCGGGCGCCTGGCGCAGGGTGTTTTTCAGGGCCGTGGCCCAGTCGTCCGTGTCGACGCCCACTTCGCGCTGGGTGACGATGCAGTTGCCGTGCGGATGGATGAATTCCACGGGGTCTTCGATGGTGATGATGTGGCCGTGGCTGTGGGCGTTGCGGTGGCCGACCATGGCGGCCAGCGTGGTCGACTTGCCGCAGCCGGTGGCGCCCACCATGATGACGAGGCCGCGCTTGCTCATCACCACATCCTGCAGGATGGCGGGCAGGCCCAGCGCATCCAGCGTGGGGATGGCGGTATTGATCGTGCGCAAGACCATGCCTGCCTGGCCCATCTGCATGAAGGCGGACACGCGGAAGCGCCCGAGGCCGTCCGGGCTGATGGCGAAATTGGCTTCGCGGCTGGCTGCGAACTCCGCCGCCTGGCGCGCGTGCATGACGGCGCGCACGTAGCCGGCAGCCTGGGCCGCATCGAGCGGGGCGCCGGGCAGCGGCGTCAGCTTGCCGTCGAGCTTGATGGCGGGCGGAAAGCCGGCCGTGATGAACAGGTCGGAGCCGCCCCGTGCGCGCATCTGCGCCAGCAGCGCGTGCATGGCGTCGTAGTGTTCGTGGGTCGTCTGCATGGCTTAGCCGGGGAAGTTTTCGGGGGCCTTGGCGGCCGAGCGGGCCGTTTCCGCCGAGATCGTGCCGCGCCGCACCAGGTCGGAGAGGCACTGGTCCAGGGTTTGCATGCCCACGTTGGCGCCCGTCTGGATGGCCGAATACATTTGCGCCACTTTCGCTTCGCGGATCAGGTTGCGCACGGCCGGCGTGGCCAGCATGATTTCATGCGCGGCCACGCGGCCCGCGCCATCCTTGGTTTTCAGCAAGTTTTGCGAGATGACGGCTTGCAGCGATTCGGACAGCATGGCGCGCACCATTTCCTTTTCCTCGGCGGGGAAGACGTCGATGATGCGGTCGATCGATTTCGCCGCCGACGAGGTGTGCAGGGTGCCGAACACGAGGTGGCCCGTCTCGGCCGCCGTCAGCGCCAGGCGGATGGTTTCCAGGTCGCGCAACTCGCCCACGAGGATGACGTCCGGGTCTTCGCGCAGGGCCGAGCGCAGCGCGTTGCTGAACGAATGCGTGTGCGAGCCCACTTCGCGCTGGTTGATCAGGCATTTCTTCGGTTCGTGCACGAACTCGATCGGGTCTTCGATGGTGAGGATGTGGTGGTTCAGGCGCTCGTTGACGTGGTTGACCATGGCCGCCAGGGTGGTCGACTTGCCCGAACCGGTCGGGCCAGTCACCAACACCAGACCGCGCGGGCGCATGGCCAGTTCGCCGAAGATGCGCGGGGCGTTCAGTTCTTCCAGCGTCAGCACCTTCGACGGAATCGTGCGCAGCACGGCCGAGGCGCCGCGTTCCTGGTTGTAGGCATTCACGCGGAAGCGGGCCAGGCCGGGAATCTCGAACGAGAAATCGCATTCCAGCGCTTCTTCATACGCCTTGCGCTGGCTGTCGTTCATGATGTCGTAGATCATGCGGTGCACTTCCTTGTGCTCGAGCGGCGCCACGTTCAGGCGGCGCACGTCGCCATTCACCCGTATCATCGGCGGCAGGCCGGAAGACAGGTGCAGGTCGGAAGCCTTGTTGCTGACGGAGAAAGCGAGTAGTTCGGAGATGTCCATTTATAATCCCTGTGCCTGCATTGATGGGCGGCCTGAAGCGGCTTTGCCCCGTATCCACTAGAAAATGATTATGTCCACAATCGAACAGAACTTGCAAGCCGTGCGCGACGCTATCGCGCAGGCGGCGTTTGACGCGCAGCGCCCGCCTGCCGACGTGACCCTGCTGGCCGTCTCGAAGACCTTTGGCGCGGACGCCGTGCTGGCCGCGGCGCGCGCGGGCCAGACGGCGTTTGGCGAAAATTATCTGCAGGAAGCGCTCGACAAGATTGCCGCCGTCAACCTTGCGCTGCCGCAAGGCGGCCTGGCCTGGCATTTCATCGGCCCCATCCAGAGCAACAAGACGCGCCCCATCGCCGAGCATTTCGACTGGGTGCATACGGTCGAGCGGGAAAAGATCGCCGCGCGCCTGTCCGAACAGCGCCCGGCCGGCTTGCCGGACCTGAATATCTGCCTGCAAGTCAATATCAGCGGCGAAGCCAGCAAGAGCGGCGTCTCACCTGCGGACCTGCCGGCGCTGGCGCGCGCCGTGGCGCAGCTGCCGCGCCTGCGTTTGCGGGGCCTGATGGCCATCCCCGAGCCGGAAACGGACGTCAAGCGCCAGCGCCTTGCGTTTGCGCAATTGCGCGCGCTGTACGAACAATTAAAGGCCGACGGGCTGGCGCTCGATACCCTGTCGATGGGCATGTCGGCCGACTTGCGCGCCGCCGTGCTGGAAGGGGCCACCATCGTGCGCGTGGGCAGCGCCATCTTCGGTTCCCGTAACTATTCCTGATTGAATGAAAGAGCAACCATGACGACAGAACTGAACATCGCCTTTGTGGGCGGCGGCAACATGGCGGCGGCCCTGATCGCCGGCCTGGCGGGCAAGCTGACCCTGGGCGGCAACATCCACGTGATCGACCCGTATGCGCCGGCGCTGGAAAAACTGCAGGCGCAATTCGGCGTTACGACGGCCACCGCCGCCGGCCAGGCGCTGCGCGGCATGGACGTGATCGTGCTGGCCGTCAAGCCGCAAAGCATGCGCGAGGTGGCGGCCCAGCTGCTGCCCTTCCTCGATGCGGACAAGGCGCCGCTGGTCCTGTCGATCGCGGCCGGCATCCGCGCCGCCGACCTGTCGCGCTGGCTCGGCGGTTATGCCGCCATCGTGCGCTGCATGCCGAACACGCCGGCCCTGATCGGCATGGGCATCACGGGCATGGTGGCCAGCAGCGGCGTCAGCGAAGAGCAAAAGAAGACGGCCGACGCCATCCTGCGCGCCGTCGGCCAGACCGTGTGGCTAGCTGACGAAGCGAAGATCGACCCCGTCACGGCCGTATCCGGCAGCGGTCCCGCCTATGTGTTTTACTTTATCGAAGCGATGCAGCAGGCCGCCGCCGAGCTGGGCCTGACGCCGGAGCAGGGCACGCAGCTGGCCATCGCCACCTTTACGGGTGCGGCGCAGCTGGCGGCCAATTCCAGCGAGCCCGTGTCGCTGCTGCGCGAGCGCGTCACCTCGAAGGGCGGCACGACGTATGCGGCGCTGACCAGCATGGAAGAGAGCGGCGTGAAGGCGGCCATCGTCAAGGGCATCAAGGCGGCTGCGCAGCGCGGGCGCGAGATGGGTGACGAGCTGGGCAAGTAAGTTCGGCTTACATCACCTTGACGGCGCGGCCGATATACAGGATTGGCCCTGTCGGCCGGCCCGTCGGCGAGCCCGCTTCCGGCTCCAGCGTGATTTCAAACAACTGATCGGGCTGCAGCGGCGGCAGCTTGTCCAAGGTCAACTTGAGGCTTTGTCCCGGCTGCACCAGGCCCAGCGAGACGGGCGCGCCCCAGTCCTTGCCCTTGGTCCAGAATTGCAGGGCTTTTTGCTGCGGCACGGCCGTCGGGCCCAGCGGAATCAGGCTCAGATCGCGGCTCTTGCCGCCACGGCTGCCCGCCTGCACGATCCAGCCCGGCGACTTGTCCTGCGGCGCCACCAGCACCACCAGGTAGCCGGGGCCGGCAGGTGCCTGCAGCTGCAGCGTCACCATGACGGCCAGCGCGGCAGTGGCCAGCAAGCCGCCGCCGGCCAGTATTCTCCAGAAGGCCAGGCTGTTCCACCACGCTTGCCAGCCGCCCGCCTGCCTGACTGCTTGCGGCGTAAACAGGCTGGCGCCGATGCGCGGCCACAGTTGCTCGGATGGCTGCACGGGCGGCGCCAGGCTCGTCAATGGCAGCAAACGCTGTTCCCAGGCCGCGATGGCATCGCGCAGGGCGGCGTCGCGCGGCAAACGCTGTTCCACTGCACTGCGCTCGGCCAGTTCCAGCGTGCCCAGCACGTATTCGCCGGCCAGCCGCTGCAGTTCGTCTTCGTCGTGGCGCGTCATCCCATGCACTCCCGCAAGGCGGCCAGGCCCCGCTTGACCCAGGCTTTCACCGTGCCCAGCGGCGCCTGCAGGCGCTGTGCGATTTCGCTGTGGGAACAGCCATCGACATAGGCGTACAGGATGCTGTCGCGCTTGGCGTCGTCCAGATGGCCGAGGCAATCGCGCAGCTTGCCCATATTCGCCTGCAAGGCGTAGGCGTCCGAGGCGTCGCCGGCATCGTTGCCTTGGCGTTCATGCAGCAGGGTTTCCACGCTATCCTCGTCGGCCGATACTTCATGCGCGCGCGCCCGCGCCACGTTCAGCGCCTGGTGCCGCACCACCACATAGATCCAGCCCTTGCCGCTGCCGCGCGTGGCGTCGAAACTGCCGGCGCGGCGCCAGATATTCAGGAAGGCGTCGTGCAGCACGTCTTCGGCCAGCGCCCGCTGGCGCACGATGCGCAGGGCCACCCCCAGCAGATAGCGGCTTTCCTGCTGGTACAGGCCGTGCAATGCCTGCTGCTCGCCCCTGGCGCAGGCGCGCAGGGCGGCATCGTAATCGTATGGGGCGGCGTGGCTTGGCAAGGTGGGCGCAATCGTCAGGGGTTAACGGTTAGCAAGTTTTCAATGGCGAGTATAGGCCAGAAACCTGCTTGCCAACCGTTAACTCCATGCATTTAAGCGGCTTTCCAGAAGATGTAGTCGGCCTGGTAGGGTACCCATTGCTTGGCGCCCAGGGTTTCCGCACCGCAGGGGCTGCTGGGCGCCACGCCGCCGCTGGTGGCCACGCGCTGGATGTAGCTGACGCCCTGCATGGCGCCGCTGCCCGTGGCCGGATTGGCTTTCACCAGTTGATACGGGATGTTGCCGGCGCCGGCAGGCGCCACGGCCACTTGCGTCGCCGTCACTTTCGAGCCGTCGAGGTTGGCCCAGGTGGCCGGCGGGCCCGCATACGTGCCGACCTTCATGCCGCTGCGGTCGTTCAAGGCCGCGTCCGGGCCGACGAACGTCCATTCGTGGCCCGTCATGTCCTTTTTCGCCTTGCATTCATAGGCGATCTTGCCCACGCCCACGGTCTGCATGGCCACCTGATGGCCATCGGGCACCTGGACGGCGGCCGGCAAGGCGTCTTGCGTATAGCGCGCACCCATCGGCGCGCAGGCGGCCACGAACAGGACGGCGCACAGGACGGTGAGCGAGGGGGCGGTATGGCGCGGGGTGGCGATGGCGGTGTACATGGCAGGCTCCTGGTAGCGTGTAGTCTCAACCCGGTGGTTGATACCATTACTACGCACGGGCCTGCCATTTGGATGCAGCCAGGAAGAAATATTTTTTAAGGCGGCGGCGCGTCCTGCCTGCCGAAACGCTGCAATACCGTGCGGATCAGGGGCAGGGCCGCATTCGCGTGCTTCAGCAGCGAGGCGCCGGCCAGCAGCAGCGGCACGAAACGGCGCGGGCGCACCAGCAGCAGGCCCAGCGCGGCGCCGCCCAGCATCAGCGGGATTTTAAAGCGCGTGGCCAGGGTGTGGCGCAGCCTGCCGCCCGTCAGCGGTTCGAGCAGCTGGCGCGTTTCCACGCCCAGGGCCAGGCGCTGCAGCGCGCATTCGGCCAGCAGGGCGTCGCGCCGTTGTGCCAGGCTGGCGGACGTGTGCACGTGGGACAGTTTGGTGGGATGCGTGGTCATGGCAGCTCCGATCCCCGGCGGGCCAGCAGTTGCAGCTCGTCCAGATCCTTGTTCAATTCGCTCATGGTGAAGGACAGCAGTTTCGGCTTGCTGCGGAAACTCGCGCGCACGCCCAGCAGGGTGGCGATGGCGGCGACGATGAAGACGGCGGCCGTGATGGCGATGGCGGCGATGCGGTGCGTGTCCCAGAACAGCACGATGACGAGGAAGACCAGCAGCACGAGCCCGACGAACAGGCAGAGCAGCGCCAGCATGGCCAGCGCCAGATAGGACAGGAAGCGCAGCGACTCTTCTTCCATTTCCACGGCCGCCAGGGCCAGACGGGTCTGGACGATGGCGGCGAGGGTCGCTGCGACCTGGGCGACATGATGCACGATAGCCATATGCTGCCTTTCGCGTCAGGGGACGGCCATGCCGTCGAGGCTGCCCAACGGCCCAGCCGCTGGCGCAGTCAGGTGTTGCTTAGCGGCGCGACGACAATAGCAAGCCGAACAGCACGCCGACGACGGCGCCCGCGCCCACGGCTTTCCACGGATTGTCTTGCACGTACTCGTCGGTGGCCTTGGCCGCCTTCTTGGTGCGTTCGAGCAAGTCTTCTTCCAGCTTCAGCAAGTCTTTCTTGGCCGTTTCCACGGTGGCGATGAACTTTTCCTTGACGGCTTTGACATTCTCGCCCGTCTGGTCCTTGGCGCCATCGAGCCAGCCTTCGGCTTCGTTGATGACGTTTTTCAGGTCGCCGACCAGTTTATCGCGGGCCTTGTCGGCGTCGGCGAGGATGCTGTCGCTGCTGGATTTGCCGGTATGTGTCGAGCTCATGTATTACCTCATGGAAGTGAAACTGCACAGTGAAATACCAGTGTAGGCAGCAGCGGCCAGGCTGCCTTGCGCCGCCTCAACGGTTGCCGGGGCGCAAGGCTTTTTGTCGTGCGCAAATTAACGGAAAGCAAAGTCGAGCGCCACCCCCGCAAACACCGCTGCTCCTAGCCAGTTATTATGCCGGAATGCCGCAAAACACGGCATACGCTCGCGTGCGCGGATCAGGGTGTAGTGGTAAACGGCGCAGCCGGCTGCCACGCACAGGCCCGCGACGAACCAGGTGCGCAAGCCCAGATACCAGCCGCACGCCAGCCACAGCAGCAGGAACACGGCATAGCACAGCATGACGATGGCGACGTCGTAGCGGCCAAACGTGATGGCCGACGTCTTGATGCCGATTTTCAAATCGTCGTCGCGGTCGACCATCGCATATTCCGTGTCGTAGGCCACGGCCCAGAAGACGTTGCCGAGCAACAGCAGCCAGGCGACGACGGGCACGGAGCCGGTGATGGCGGCAAAGCCCATGGGAATGCCGAAGCCGAAGGCGATGCCCAGGTAGGCTTGCGGAATCGCAAAGAAGCGCTTGAAGTACGGGTAGGTGGCGGCGATGATGACGGCGGCCACGGACAATTGCTTGGTGAGGGTGTTCAGGGGCAGGATCAGGCAGAAGGCCAGCACGGTGAGTACGCCGGCCACGGCCAGCGCTTCCTTGCCGCTGATGCGCCCGCTGGTGATGGGGCGTTCCGCCGTGCGCTTGACGAATTTGTCGATATCCTGGTCGGCGTAGTCGTTGATGGCGCAGCCTGCCGAGCGCATCAGGAAGGTGCCGAGGGTGAAAATGACTATCAGTCGCCAGTCCGGCATGCCCTGCTGCGCCAGCCACAGCGCGCACAGGGTAGGCCACAGCAGCAATACGGTACCGATAGGCTTGTCCAGCCTGATCAGGCGGAAATACAGCGCCAGCTTGTTCATGGAAGACTCGATCTTGTTGAAGAGAAAGGTCGATTATCGCAAATAGTACGCAAATGTACTATTTTGACCATCCCGCCTGCCTGGCTATCCCGTTTATTCTTCGCAGAGAGGAATAATGCCGGGCAAGTCGCAACTGGCGATGGCCGCGCACAGGGCGTCGATGGCGGCCTTGCGCGTGAAACTCTTGCGCCAGAGCATCACCACTCTGCGCGATGGCACGGGATCCGCGAACTGCCGGTATTCGAGCATGCCGTCGGTGGCGTGCATATTCGTGACGGAGGCGCGCGGCAGGACGGTCAGGCCGATGCCGCTGGCCACCATGTGGCGGATGGTTTCCAGCGAGGAACCCTCGAAGGTGCGCTGCATGCCGTTGCCGGGCGAGGAAAAGCGCGCCATTTCGGGGCACACTTCCAGCACCTGGTCGCGGAAGCAGTGGCCGTTGCCCAGTAGCAGCATGGTTTCCGACTTCAAGTCCTGCGCGGCGATGCGCTCGCGCGCCGTCCACGGATGGTGGCGCGGCATGGCCACGACGAACGGTTCGTCATACAGGTCTTGCATGGCCATGCCGTGCTCGGGCAGGGGCAAGGCCATGATGGCCACGTCCAGTTCGCCCTGGCGCAACAGTTCCAGCAGGCGAACCGTGAAGTTTTCCTGCAAGATCAAGGGCATTTGCGGCACCTGGTCTATCATGGCCTTGACGAGCGGCGGCAGCAGGTAGGGGCCGATCGTGTAGATCACGCCCAGGCGCAGCGGGCCGGCCAGCGGATCCTTGTTCTGCTTGGCGAGTTCCTTGATGGCGGCCGTCTGTTCCAGCACGCGCTCGGCTTGCGCGATGATCTGTGCGCCCAGGGGCGTGACGGAGATTTCCGCGCCGCCCCGTTCGAACAGCACCACGCCCAGTTCGTCTTCAAGTTTCTTGATGGCCACTGACAGGGTGGGCTGGGCAACGAAACAGGCTTCGGCGGCGTGGCCGAAGTGCTTCGCTCGCGCGACTGCAACGATATATTTCAGTTCAGTCAGTGTCATAAGGTGATTGAAACACAGGAAGTACTTACTTGCAATGAATGAAAGGTGGCGCTAACGTCAAACTGTGGCGCCGATGGCGTATTGTAGCGGATCGCCCCCTATAATGCGGGACGAGGCGATGCAAGGAGAGGGCGATGGAAGTGCGCATACAGGCGCTGGAAGCGGCGATCAATTACTGGCGTGCCAGGCAGCCGGCGCGCGGCAACGAATATGCGCTGTCGGCGCCCGTCAGCCGGCTGGCCGGCGTGTACGCGCGCATGATTTATTACCGGCAAGATGCCATCGCCGCGGACAGCCTGGAAGCGGCCACCCTGGCCCTGATCGAGGCCTGGCGCCTCGATGCCGGCAGCATCCATGGCGATAGCCACGCCGAATGAAGACAAGAGAATTAACCCCTACAAGAGAGTGCCATGCCTGATTTTGAAAACAAACTATGCAGCCGTGATGAACTGCGCGCCCGCGCGCAAGCGCTGCCGAAACCGGTGGTGGTGACGAATGGCGTGTTCGATATTCTGCACCGCGGCCACGTGACGTACCTGGCGCAGGCGCGCGCGCTGGGCGCTTCGCTGGTGGTGGCCGTGAATACCGATGCCTCCGTGAAACGCCTGGGCAAGGGCGATGACCGTCCCCTGAACAGCTGCGAAGACCGCATGGCCGTGCTGGCCGCGCTGGAAGCGGTGAGCCTGGTCGTGCCGTTCTCGGAAGACAGCGCGCTGGAAGTGGTGCAGGAAGTCCAGCCGGAAATCTATGCCAAGGGCGGCGACTACGACATGGCGGCCATTCCGGAAGGCCGGGCCGTGCTCGCGTATGGCGGCCAGGCGGTGGCCATCGATTTCGAACACGACCGCTCGACCACCAAATTGCTGACGAAAGTGCGGGCGCAGTAGGGGAGGGAAACGTCGTCAATGTTTCCATACAGATAAAAAGACGTTACTATGAGAACCGCCAGGGCTGCGACTTCGTTTCGACCGCCCCAGCACGTTACACCGTCTGATACGCATTGCTAGTCATAGAAAATACATGGACCTTAAAACTTCTGGGGATTGGCCGCTGCCCTCTGGCGTGTGGCAGGTGGATGCCGCCGATGGCGCGTGGACCTTGCAGCGCAGCGCGGACGGCCAGAGCGTCTCGCCCTTGTTGAGCAATGCCGATATCGGCAAGCTGATGCACGCCCGGCGCCTGCCCGGCGCGGCAGGCGAGGCGCTGCGGCAATTTCCGCCCGAATTCGCCTTCGATCCCGCCACCGGCGCGGCGCTGCAAGTGCCGCCGGACACGGTCGCGGCACCACCCTGGGTGCCGCCTTTCGGCGCGCCTGCCGTCAGCGACGTGCCGCCGCCTGGCGCGGCCGGCTTGCGCCAGGCCAGCGTGCCGTTGAAACTGGCCGATCAGCGCGCGCGCGACGAGCATGCGCCGGCGGAAGCGTCGCTGCCCATGCCGCCGCCCGGCGAGTACGAATTCTTCTCCGCCCAGTTCGGCACCTGCGGCGCCGCGCTGCTGGCGCTCGATCCGCGCAAGGCCGTGCTGCATGCCTGGCTGCCCGCCTCGAAACGCTGGCTGGCGCTGGACCCCGACTATGGCAGCCTGCTGGCCGAATCGGACATCGCCCACGGCGCCTGGCGCGCCGAAGTCGTGCCCGATTTCAACAGCGTGCTGGTCTTGCCGACCAGCCACGGCCTGGCTTGCATCCGTCCCGACGTGCCTTCGCTCACTTACGTGGTCGAGCATGTGGGCGGCGCGCCGTGCGTGGCCGGCCCCATCTGGTTCCAGAACCGCCTGTGGGCGCCGCTGCGCGACGACGATGGCCGCATCCGCTTCGTCAACCTTGACGCCGCGCAAAAGCCGGGCAGCGACGTGCTGCTCGACGGCGTGGCGGACCTGGGCGCCGTCAGCGCGCCCGTGGCCTACAACCGCATGGCCGTGTGGCCGTGCGCCAACGGCCAGCTGCGGCTGCAACTGCAGCCGGACGGCAACGTGGCCGCCTCGTTCACGCCGTGGCCCGAGGGGCTGGTGCCGCATTTCGAGTTCGGCAGCCCCTATCTGTCGCGCGACGGCGGCCTGTGGCAGCTGTGCTTCGAGCGCAGCCGCCATACCTATGTCTACGTCAAGCTGGGCAGCCAGCCCGAGCGGGCCGACGCGCTGGCGCCGCGCCTGTGTTCGGGCAGTTTCAATTACCGCTTCGCCACCAAGCTGAAGACGGCGCCGTGGGAAGAGCCGGAACACGGCGACGATGGCGGCAAGAACCAGGCCGTCATGCCGCTGCTGGAATCGGGCGCCGGCAATGGCGTCTTCGGCGTCAAGTTCGAGACCAGCGCCGGCCTGTCCAGCGTGCTGCGCTCGACGGACCGCCTGGCGGCGCAGCTGGTGCAGGACGACGAGTTGCGCGAAACGGTGTTCCACACGTTCGCCGTCAGCGAGCCGTGGCGCGTGCGCCTGTTTGTCAGCGAAGGCAAGCTGTGGGCCTACCACCCGCTGCTGTCGCGCATCGATGGCTGGAACTTGCAGGCATGAAGGCGCGCTTATTGACCGTGCTTGCGGCCCTGGCCGTGTCGGCCGGCGCCGCGCACGCGGCTGGCATCCAGCAGGCGTTCCTGGTGCAGAATTCCGGCTGGATGGAACCGTTCTATACGGACGAGCATTCGCAGCTGAAGGCCCTGGTGGGCGCCGTGGCGCAGGCGGCCACGAGTCCGTCCGACAAGGTGTATACGCTGGCCTTCAGCCAGAGCAGCGGCGCGCATGTGTCGCCGTCGCTGCTGGGCCAGGGCCAGGGCGGCGCCGGCGTGGCGGGCCAGCTGGCCAGCCTGGGCCTGGCGCGCAAGGGCAATGGCGGCGCGCTGGCCGACACGGATTTCCAGGAAGCCGTGACGAAGACCATCACGGGGCCGTTCCAGTCCGCCTCCGGCATCGTGTGGATCTTCACCAACAACAAGAACAGCCCGAACAACGACAGCCAGACGGCGGAACGCAACCGCGACTTTTACCGCCTGCTGCACCTGGAACCGTCGATCACCAAGACGGTGGTATTTCCGCTGCGCATGCCCGTGCAGGGCAAGCTGTACAGCGCCAAGGGCTTGATGGTGTATGCGCTCGCGTATGGCCAGCCGGCTTCCGATGCGCTGAACCGCATCCTGGCCGAAGGGCGGCTGTCGCAAGTGCTGACGCGTCCGCCCGCGCGCCTGAAACCGGTCGACCAGGATGCCGTGCGCATCGTGCCGCAATCCGTCAAGAACAGCGACAACGTGCACGCCAGCCTGGGCCGCGACGGTCGCACCATCGTGCTCGACGTCGATGCGGCCAGGCTGGTGCCGCAGGTGGTGCTGCAGGCGTCCCTGCAAAACATGTTTTTCCCGTACGTGATCGACAGCGCCAGGGTGCACGCCACCCTGGCCGGCCAGAACGCGCCGCTGCAGGTGACGCCGGACCGGATCCGCCAGCTGCAGCCGGGCGCCAGCCAGTCCGTGCAGGTGCAGTTTGCGTTGCCGATGGCGCAGATTCCGTCGCCCTGGTCGGGTCAGGCCATCGCCGCCATGGGCAAGCAGGTGATGCTGCCGATGCAGGCGCAGGTGGGCCTGTCGGAACAGCGGCTGGCGCTGGCCTCCAGTTTTGGCAAGGATTTGCAGGAACTGTTCCCCGGCGACCCGATCTCGGACATGTTTACGCCGCCCGACAGCGTGCGCGCGTCGCAGGCGACGATACCGCTGCTGGTGCGCATCCAGTATCCGCTGCTGCCCGTGCTGGTGATCCTCGGCGGCATCCTGGCGCTCGTGCTGGGCTTGCTGGCGCTGGGACTGCTGGGCACGCGCGCCACGCGCTACAAGGTGCTGGCCGATGGCGTGCAGCGGCAAGTGCTGCTGCATCCGTTCAAAAGCGTGCAGATCCGCGACGATGACGGCCGCGACATTGGCGAGCTCAAGCGTGGCCTGGGCAAGCCGGCCGTCGTGCGCGTGGCCGATGGCCATACGCTGAGCGTGGCTTGAGCCAGATCCATCACTACTTATAAAAACATTTTTAATCCACCAGAGGCATACCATGGCTCAAGACACTCCAAAAGACAACGCAGGTTTTACCTTGCCAGCCCCGGCCTCCGCGCCGCCGGCAGCGGACGCTACCGCTGCGCCGGCGGCAGCCAGCGCCACGGCCGGCACCACCGAGCCGGCGCCCGCGTTCGATGCGGCCGGCACCACCGACACCTCGTCGCGCGACACCCTGGTGGGTGGCGTGGTGCTATTGCTGCTGTTCATCGCCTTTTTCTTCGCCAAGAATGCCTATGCGAATGGCCTGGTGGCCAAGCGCGTGCCGCCGAACAAGGCCAACGCCTCGGGCTGGTGGCTGTTCATCTTCCTGGCCAGCCTGGCGACCGGTGTCGTGCTGGCTGCCGTGAACGCGCATAAATTCCTCGCGCCATTGTTCATGGGACCGCTGGTACTCGTGGGCCTCGTTGCCCTGTTGCTCACATTTACCTCCAGCCGCCGCTAAGAAAACGCCGTAACACGCTTTATCCAAGGAATCACCATGGCAGAGAACCTGAACCAAACCATCACCGGCGGCGCCAGCGAGCGCAAGCAGGACAAGATCATCGAACTGCGCCCGACCCTGTTCATCGGCATCGGCGGCACGGGCATGCAGGTGCTGATGCGCGTGCGCCGGCGCATCCTCAACACCCTGTGGGGCGGCGCGGGCAACCGCACGCGCATCGAGGGGCTGGCGGACTTTCCCATCGCGCAATTCATCCATTTCGACCTCGACAATGGCGCCGTGATCGAGAGCGGCGAATCGCAGGCGAAAGACTTGCAGTTCGACCAGGTGAAGTTCACGGATGACGACAAGGTGGTCGAATCGTTCGACATGGACAAGTACAGCCGTGATGAAGATTCCTTGGAGAAATATCCGCATATCAAGGAATGGCTGCCGCTGACGCCGCAGCGCATCCGCGAACTGCGTTTCGACATGAGCAGCGGCGCCGGCCAGATCCGCGCCGTGTCGCGCCTGTACTTCTTCGACAAGTACGCAAAGATCCGCGACAAGATCCGCCTCAAGCTCAAGGCGCTGAAGGCGGGCCTGTCGCACGAGCGCCAGCTGGCCGAACTGGGCTTGCGCATGGAAACGAACCGTTTCCGCATCGTCATCGTCGGCTCGGTAGCGGGCGGCACGGGCTCCGGTTCCTTCCTCGACATGGGCTTGCTGGCGCGCTGGCTGGCGCGCAGCGAAGTGGGCGCGGCCGACGTCGAACTGATGCTGTTCTTGCCGACCGGCTACACCAAGGCCAACAAGGACCGCGTCGAGGCCAATGGCTATGCGGCGCTGATGGAACTGGAATCGGCGATGATGGGCAACAAGGGCTACGTGGGCCGCTGGGATGCGTACGACCGCCCGGAACTGTCGCGCGAGCCGTACAGCGAGGTTTACCTGATCGATTCGGGCAACCTGGCGCAGCAGCACACCAAGGATGTCAGCGACGTCTACCACATGGTGGCCGATTCGCTGTTCGAGGATTTCGCCTCGGCCGACTTCGCGCGCGCCAAGCGCTCGATCGCCGTCAACCAGGCGCAGCACAAGAATTCCCTGTACAACGCGCCCGTGCCGCAAGACCGCTTCGGCGACATGCGCCTGTATTTCTCGAAGCGCTTTTCCTCGTTCGGCATGGCCGTGCTCGATACGCGCCAGGAAGCGGCGCGCGACGAGCGGGCCCACCGCTGGGCCGGCGCCATGCTGCAAGCCTTCTTTGGCGTGGGCGGCACCGATGCCGGCGCCAACCGCGCCACGGATGCGCAGCGCGACAATTTCCTCGCGGCAAATATGTTCCTGAAGGGTACGCCGTTCAGCGATTTCCCCGAGTTTTCCGACAAGAGCATCGAACTGAAGCGCTCCAGCGGCGACTTCATCGATTACCGCGCCGTCGAGGAATTGCTGGAAGACCGCCACGGCCACCTGCTGGCCGGTGTGGAAAACCGGGTCAATACGCGCATCAACGATATCCGCACGGGTTTTGAGCGCAGCGAATGGCCGGCCCAGGTGCGCGATGCCATGAAGCATCTGGAGCGTGACGCCGTGCGCGACCAGGATTCCACGGCCGACACGACGGAAGACCGCATCAGCAAGCGCCGCCG
The DNA here is from genome assembly GCF_030397695.1 of Janthinobacterium sp. SUN118. NCBI lineage: Bacteria > Pseudomonadati > Pseudomonadota > Betaproteobacteria > Burkholderiales > Oxalobacteraceae > Janthinobacterium > Janthinobacterium sp. SUN118. The sequence goes on from NZ_JAPUBV010000006.1 coordinate 171,389, forward strand.
CGAAGTGCTCGACGATATCAAGAAAGTCGTGCGCGACCAGCTGTATGGCTACCTGGACAACAAGGAATTCGGCGGCCTCGAATACGTGCTGTCGCTGGTGGAACAGATCAAGGACCGCATCGAGGCGCCCGGCAGCGGCTTGACGGCGCAGATCGGCGCGAATGCCGAGCGCTACCGCGAGATCAAGGAAGCCGTGCGCTCGCGCGAATACGAGCGTCTGTTGAACAACCTCGAGCAGACGCGCAGCACCTTCGGCTTCCTCAGCAACAGCGAGAAGCAGGCGGGCGTGGTGATGGACCATCTGCGCACGGAAATGGCGAATGCGCTGAAATTCCACCTGCGCGCCAAGGCGGCCGACGAAGCCGTCATCCTGCTGGGCGAACTGTCGCGCTGGCTGGGCAACCGCATCGGCGTCGATGGACAGGGCCGCGCGCAATGGAATGGCCTGGTGGGCGAGCTGCAGGCGGGCCGCGAAGGCGTGCTGGCCATGCTGGCCGAACTGAAGACGGCCAATACCATCCTGCGCAAGGACCTGGACAAGGAACACGCGACCCTGATCGTCATTCCCGTCACGGAAAAAGACGTGGCGTTGCCATCGGCGTCCACCTTGCGCCAGTGGGCCGATGAAGCCTTCAAGGACATGGGCGGCTCGAAAGCGCTGTTCCCCATGCTGGGCGAACCGGCGCAGCGCGCCTTGATCCTGGCCAAAGTCACGCGCATGGCTGAAAACATGATTGCCAGCACGGGCCTGGCCGAAGGCGCCACCAGCGTGCCGGACCCGCTGTTCGAGGCGCTCGAGCAGATGGATGTGTCCGAACGCCTGGACCGCTTCCGCAAGCTGCTGGCCTGCTCCATGCCGTGGATCGACGCCAACATGGCGGGCGACTTCACGGTGGTGTCGGACCAGTTCAAGTGCGTGATCGGCGTGGCCAACGCGGCCGCCTTCAAGGCGAAATTCGGCGCCGAACTCGAATCGTGCGTGCCGACCCAGGTGGGCATCACGGTGAGCCAGCTGGAAATCGTCGAGACGGGCTTGCGCGGACGCGCCGTCTGCTATTGCGAGCTGGCCGGCGTGCCGATGACGGTGCTGCGCGGCCTGGAAGGCTGGCGCACCAGCTACCGCAAGGAAGGCGACAACGACAAGGCGCCGACGCACACGCATATCGATCCGACGCAATTCACGCATCCGATCGCACCCAATACGGACGAGATGAAGCGCCTGGCCGAAGACTTCGGCGAATTCCTGCAGGCGATCATGCTGGGCGTGCTGACGCGCCACACGGGCCGGGTCGTGCCGCCGGGCCAGTACCAGTTTGCCGTCGAACCGGGCGACTTGCGCCGCATCGGCAACGAGCGCGCCATCCGCCAGAACGGCATGCCCGCCTCGTACGAGAAAAATATCGCGTTGCGCATCGAAGAAAAACTCGCTGCGCTTGATGCCGTGCAGACGGCGGCCATGGCGGCGCTGGCAAAATACTACGAGCGGGGCGTGTATGCGCCCAAGCTGGTGGCGCAAGCCGATGGCTCGCAGCTGCCGTATATCGGCTTTGGCAGCGCTATTTCCGCCGAGGTGGGCGCGCGCCTGCGCGAGTCGGCGCGCCGCAAGGGCATGGCCAGCGATGAGCTGGACCGTACCGTGACGACCCTGCTGGGCCGCCTGAAGGAGTGGGCGAACGTCATCGGCGACTCCGACAGCGACGCCTACGACTGGGAAGTGCGCGAGCCGGAAGACGATGGCCAGCCGCGCCTGAAGTACGCGATCAAGGCGGAAATGCTGGAAGCGGGGCGCCTGGAGCAATTGCTGCGTCCGGCCGGCAGCGCGGCAGCCGCAGCGGCGCCGTTTGGCGCGGTGGCCCCCGCCTTCGGCATGGCGCCCCCGCCGCTGGGTGGCATGCCGCCGCCCCTGGTCGAGCATCAGTATTTCCTGGGGATCAATGGCCAGCAGCAGGGACCGTTCACGGCACAGCAGATCGTGCAATACGTGCAGGGCGGGCAAGTGCAGCCGGCCACGGCCAAGGTGTGGCGCGCCGGCTTGCCGGCCTGGGTCGACCTGGCCCAGTTCGCCGAGCTGGCCCCCCTGTTTCACAGCGCGCCGCCACCGCTGATGCCGCCGCCATTGGGCTGAACGCTGGAATGACGTTGCAATGAAGGATTAGTTTTGGATATCTGCATCAAATGTAAGGGCGGCCTGTTCAGCGCTGTCAGCCATTGTCCGTATTGCGGGCAGGCGCTGGCTGGCGCCGCGCAGCCGTCGGCGCCGTTGCCGGCCGCCGTCGACCACAAGCCGCCACCGCTGCCAGTGACGCCTGTGACGCCGCCGGCGCCGGTGAAACCGCCTGCGGTGGCCGCGCCTGCGCCGAAGCCGCCACCCGTGCCGGTATCGGTGCCGAAAGTCGAGCGGTTGAAGGAAGCTCAGCCGGCACCGGCACCGGCGCCGGCCGCGCCACCGCCTAAGCCAAAGGCGCCGACAGCGCCGACACCACCGGTACCGCCTGCGTCGCCACCGCCGCCACCGCCATCGCGCGCGTGGCTCAAGTGGATAGCCGGCCTCGCCGTGCTGGCGGCCGTCATCGCCTACATGAATGGCAAGCCGGGCGGCAAGAACGCATCGGCCTGCAACGACGCCATCGACAGCGGCCTGAAACTGGTGGCGAATGGCAGCCTCGACGGCGCGCGGCAAAAGCTGGCGACGGCGAAAAACGTTTGCACGGGCAAGTCCAGCGCCAAGGCGGACGATTTGCAGGCGGCGATCAGCAAGGCTGGCGCCGCCTCGGGCGGCTGCCAGCGCAGCGTGCGCGCCATCGAACGCCATATTGACGGTCATCAATTGCAAAGCGCCGCCAAGGGTGTCGCCGCGCTCGATGCCGATTGCGCGGGCGCATCCACGGTGGACCAGCTGCGCAAGCAGCTGGCGCGTCAGCAGGCGGCGGCCGCGTCGGTGCAGGTGGGCGTGCGCCAGGCGCTCGACGGCAAGGATGCGGTGGCCGCGCAAAACGGCATCGGCAGGCTGGAAGCGATCGACCGCGAAGCGCCGGAATTGCCCCGGCTGAAGGGGGACTTGCAAGCCCTGTCCGCTGCGACAGCGGCTGCCGCGGCTGCGGCGGCGCCGTCCGAGGCGCCGGTGTCAACGCCGGCGGTGCTGGAGACGGCTCCCGTCCCGGCCCCCGCTCGTGTCGCGCCGCGGGAACCCGTGCCTGCGCGCGCGGTCGAACGAGCAGCCGTGGCGGAGGCGGCGCCGGCCGACAATGGCGCCGCCATGCGCAACGAGATGGCGCTATCGTTCCTGCGCGACGCCGAGCGTTCGCTGGCGGAGGGCAAGTTCGATGCGGCCAAGACTTACCTGGACAGCGCGCGCCGCATCGACCCCGCCAATGCGCGCATCGACAGCCTGTCGCGCCGCATCCGCGAGCGCGAACGCCAGGTGCTGCAGACGGAAACAACGATCAAATAGACTTGGAGCGAGCATGTTCAACCAGACCACCCTGCGCGCGGCTGCCGCGCTGACCATCACGGCCATGCTGGCCGGCTGCGCCACGGCGCCGATGAATCCGAATGGCGTGCGCCAGGACAATACCTATCCGCAAGGCGGGCAGGCGCCGCAGGCGGGCGCGACGGACGACGATCCGTGCAGCGTGGGCGCGACGGCGGCCGCCGGCGCGGCCGTGGGAGCCTTGCTGGGAGCGCTGGTCAGCGGCAAGAATGGCGCGCTGAAGGGCGCGGCCATCGGCGGCGGCCTGGCGGCGGCCGGTTGCCTGGCGATCAATGTCAATTCGCGCCAGACCAAGACGGCGGCGCAGGCCGACCGCGACTACATCCGCGCGCGCGGTGCCTTGCCGCGCGAACCGCAAGTGGTGTCGTACACGCCGCAGCTGAGCGCGTCCACCGTCAAGCGCGGCCAGCCGTTCAAGGTCACGTCCGTGGTGGAGCTGGTCAATGGCAGCGCGCAAAGCGTCAACGACGTGCGCGAAGAGCTGGTGGTGCTTGATCCGCAGGGTCAGCCGTTCAAGTCCGGTTCGAAAGCGCTGGCCAGCAACAATAAATCGGGCGGGCGCTTCGAGAACTCGTTCGAGCTGACCTTGCCTGCGGGCGTGTCGCAAGGCGTATATGGCGTCAAGACCAACCTGTATGTCAACGGCAAGCTGGCCGCCACGCGCGACTTGCGCACGCAGCTGGTGATGCTGGATGCGGATACGGGCGTTGACGCGCAGCTGGCGCTGCGCTGATTGCCGTATGCAAACGCGTAGGTCGGATGAGCGGGGTAAGGCCCCGCGTAAGCCGACAACACCACTAACGCCAACAATGTTGTCGGATTACGGCCTCTTGGGCCTAATCCGACCTACGCGCCGCCCGCGTAGCCATGCTGGCGCCACGCTTCATAGACGACCACGGCCACCGTATTCGACAGGTTCAGGCTGCGGTTGTCGGGGCGCATGGGCAGGCGGATGCGCTGCTCCGCCGGGAAGCCGTCGCGCAGGGCCGGATCCAGGCCTTTCGTCTCCGAACCGAACACAAACACGTCGCCGGGCAGGAAGGCCACCTCGCCGAACGGGCGCGAGCCGCGCGTCGTCATGGCGAACATGCGGGCCGGGTCGGGCTGGGTGTCGGCCAGGAACGCTGCCCAGTTCTTGTGCACCTTCATGCTGGCGTAGTCGTGGTAATCGAGGCCGGCGCGCTTCATCTTGGAATCGTCGAGGGGAAAGCCCAGCGGTTCGACCAGGTGCAGCTGCGCGCCCGTGTTCGCGCACAAACGGATGACGTTGCCCGTATTGGGCGGGATTTCAGGTTCTACCAAAACGACGTGAAACAAAATACTCTCCTTGTTAACCTATCTACTATCCAATCGGTGCTTCAGCGGCTTCAGCGCGGCGGCGTGCGCGCCACGGCCAGGATGCTGACTTTCCCTGCCCCTGCGCCCTTGCAGGCGGCCGCCAGCGCGTTGACGGTATGGCCGCTGCTCATGACGTCGTCGACGATGCCGACATGGCATCCTTGCAATAGCGCCACATAGTCCGGCGCGATGACAAACGCATGGGCCAGGTTGGCTTGCCGTTCCTGCGGCGCCACGCCGCTTTGCGCCCGTGTTTCGCGCAGCCGCAGCGCCAGCCGAGGCTGCAAGGGCAGCTGCAGCAGGCGCGCCAGCGGACGGGCGATTTCCAGCGCCTGGTTGAAACCCCGCTCGGCCAGGCGGGCAGGGCCGAGCGGCACGGGACACAGCAGTTGCGGCCGCTCCCAGTCAGACTGTTGCTGTATGGCTACATATAGCAATTGCGCAAGCAGGGGCGCCAGCGCCAGGCGCGCACCGAATTTCAGCTGCAGCAGCAACTGGTCGACGGGCGCCGCATAATCAAACGCCGTGATCGTGGCGTCAAACGCGGGCCGCTGGCGCAGGCAGCGTCCGCACAGCTTTGCCGCGTCATCGAGCGGATTGGCGCATAGGCGGCAGCGCGGCCGCAGCTGTCCCAGGTACTGCGCGCGGCAGGGCGGGCACAGCACTTCCGCGCAGCCCATGCCGCACAGCGCGCACTGCGCCGGCAGCAGGCAGGCGCCCAGCCGCAGCTTGAGCGCCTGCCATGCGGCATCAAGGCTGGGCCTGGCGGCGTTCCGCATCGCGATGGCGTCGTTCCATGTACACTGCCGACATTATCTCACCTCACCCGATTCAACATGCCAGTTCCCACCAGTCCGCCCAAAATGAGTGCGCCCATCGATGCGGTGCAAGTACGCGATTTCTTTTCCCGTCCGGCGCGCGTCGCGCCGTCGGACTTCCTGCGCCGCGAAGTATCAATGCGCATGCACGAGCGCCTGGAGCTGGTGAAGATCGCCCCCTTGCGCGTGCTCGACGCCGGCTGCGGCCCCGGCGCGGATCTGGCGCAGTTGCACAAGGATTATCCCGCCGCGCAGATTATCGGTCTCGATGCAGCGCAAGCGATGATGCAGGCGGCGCGCGCGCCGGCGTCGAAACTGGCCAGCCTGAACCAGTTCCTCAGCAAGCTCCTGCCGGCCAAGGCGGGCGTGGACTTGCTGTGCGGCGACCTCGGCGACTTGCCGCTGGCGCAGGGCAGCGTCGACCTCGTGTGGTCGAACCTGGCGCTGCACTGGCATGCCCAGCCCGACCGCGTGTTTGCCGAATGGCGCCGCGCGCTGCGCCTCGACGGCTTGCTGATGTTTTCGTGCTTTGGGCCCGACACCTTCCGCGAAGTGCGCGACGCCTTTGCCGCGGCTGACCTGTATCCGCATGCCTTGCCCTTCGTCGACATGCACGACTTTGGCGACATGCTCGTCGAGACGGGTTTTTCCACGCCCGTGCTGGACATGGAGATCATCACCGTCACCTACGACACGGCGGACAAGCTGCTGGCCGACGTGCGCGCGTTTGGCGGCAACCCGCTGACGACGCGCCGGCGCGGCCTGATGGGCAAGGCGGCCTGGCAGCGCATGCTGGCCGCGCTGGAAAAGATGCGCCGTCCCGACGGCAAGCTGGGCCTGAGCTTCGAGGTGATCTACGGCCACGCCTTCCGTCCGGCGCCGCGCGTGACGCGCAATGGGGAAGCCATCATCCGTTTCGACCTGCCCAGAAAACCCAAATAAAAGCCGAAAGAAACCGACACTTGGTCGCCATCGGCATGCCGCTGTCGCGGCAACCGTTGCAAAGCGCGCGGCGACGGGGCCAGGGGTGCGCACGATGCCGATTATTGCTTGATGGATTCAAGTTTACTTGATTATAATCGTTGATTGTTTGTCAGCTTGCTAAGCTTAAAAAACAAGGGCTGCATACAAAATAAAAAAAACAAAGCAAGACTTAATTGAAGTTACTGCATTAGTATAGTAACCATCTTCCACGCAGGGCCATTTAATGGCGGGGAAGGAAAACAGGATTCCAGCATGCTTGTCCGCCGTCGTTTTTGACAGGGCAGTCAGCATGGAATTCGCTGGTGCTTGAGGCGCAGGGCCATGTTTTGGCCGTGTTGCTTTCATGGAGGAGCGGCAGCGGTCCAGTACGGAGAAGTCCGCAGCCGTTTAAAATATCATTATTTTTGGGTGGTTGGGGAAAACATGAAACATGCAAAGCGACTTCAATCGTTGCTGCTCGGGCTGTCGCTGACAGCGTTTGGCATCGGGCGATGGGCCACGGCGGCACCGGCTGCCGGCACCTATCCAGGCACCGGTGGTCCCGTGCCGTTCGAAATGAATCTGCAACCGCCGGCGACACAGATCGCCCATGAAATCTACGATTTGCACACCTGGATGATGATCATCTGCCTGGTGATCTTCGTGGCCGTGTTCGGCGTCATGTTTTACTCCATCTTCAAGCATCGCAAGTCCCTGGGCCACAAGCCGGCCACCTTCCACGAAAGCACCACCGTCGAGATCGCCTGGACCGTTGTGCCTTTCCTGATCGTCATCGGCATGGCCCTGCCTGCCACGCGCACCGTGGTCGGCATGAAGGATACGTCGAACGCCGACATCACGATCAAGGCTACCGGCATGCAGTGGAAATGGGGCTACGATTACCTGAAAGGCGAGGGCGAAGGCATTTCCTTCCTCTCCAACCTGGCCACGCCGCGCGCGCAAGTGGGCGCGCCGGGCGTGCCGCCGACGGAAAAACGCGGCGAGAACTACCTGATCGAAGTCGACAATGAAGTCGTGGTGCCGGTCAACAAGAAGATCCGCATGGTGCTGACGGCCAACGACGTCATCCACGCCTGGTCCGTGCCCGCCTTTGGCGTGAAGCAGGATGCGATTCCCGGCTTCGTGCGCGACACCTGGTTCAAGTCCGACCATATCGGCACCTTCCGCGGCAATTGCGCCGAACTGTGCGGCAAGGAACATGCGTTCATGCCCATCGTCGTCAAGGTCGTCTCGGCCGACGATTACAAGGCCTGGGTTGATGTGAAACAAAAGGAAATGGCCGCACTGGCCGATGATCCAAGCAAGGTGTGGACCATCGACGAATTGAAGGTCAAGGGCGAGAAAGTGTATGCGGCCAACTGCGTGGTCTGCCATCAGGCGACGGGCAAGGGCGTGCCGGGTGCATTCGCGCCACTCGACGGCTCGGCCGTGGTGAACGGTCCGAAGGCGGAACAGATACACGTCTTGCTGAACGGGCAAAAGAGCGGCAAGTATCCGGCGGAAATGCCCGCCTGGAAACAGCTGTCCGACACGGAAATCGCCGCAGTGATCACTTACACGCGCAATTCCTGGTCGAACAAGGCCGAAGAGAACATCGTTCAACCAGCCGAAATCGTGGCTGCACGCAAGTAATTAGGAGCCGCATATGAGTACTAGCACGAGCACTAGCACCTTGGACCACGCCGGTCACGATCACGACCATGCCCACGATCAGCCCACCGGCTTGCGCCGCTGGCTGTTTGCCACCAACCACAAGGATATCGGGACCCTGTACCTGTGGTTCTCGTTCATCATGCTGCTGTCGGGCGGCGTGCTGGCCCTGATGATCCGTACGGAACTGTTTCATCCCGGCTTGCAATTCTTTCACCCTGAATTCTTCAACCAGCTGACCACCATGCACGGCCTGGTGATGGTGTTTGGCGCCATCATGCCGGCCTTCGTCGGCTACGCCAACTGGATGATCCCGCTGCAAGTGGGCGCTTCCGACATGGCGTTTGCGCGCATGAACAACTTCTCGTTCTGGCTGCTGCCGCCGGCCGCCATCCTGCTGGCCACGTCCTTCCTCGTGCCGGGCGGCGCCACGGCTGCCGGCTGGACCCTGTATGCGCCGCTGTCGACGCAGATGGGCCCTGGCATGGACATGGCCATTTTCGCCATGCACTTGATGGGCGCCTCGTCCATCATGGGCTCGATCAACATCATCGTCACCATCCTCAACATGCGCGCGCCGGGCATGACCCTGATGAAAATGCCGATGTTCTGCTGGACCTGGCTGATTACCGCGTATCTGTTGATCGCCGTCATGCCGGTGCTGGCTGGCGCCATTACCATGACCCTGACGGACCGCCATTTCGGCACGTCCTTCTTTAATGCGGCAGGCGGCGGCGACCCCGTCATGTACCAGCACATCTTCTGGTTCTTCGGCCACCCCGAGGTCTACATCATGATCTTGCCGGCCTTCGGCATCGTCTCGCAGATCCTGCCCGCGTTTGCCCGCAAGCCGCTGTTCGGCTATGCGTCGATGGTGTACGCCACGGCCTCGATCGCCATCCTGTCGTTCATCGTCTGGGCGCATCACATGTTTACCACCGGTATGCCGGTCACCAGCCAGCTGTTCTTCATGTACGCGACCATGCTGATCGCCGTGCCGACGGGCGTGAAAGTGTTCAACTGGATCGCTACCATGTGGAAGGGTTCGATGACGTTCGAGACGCCGATGCTGTTTTCGGTGGGCTTCATCTTCGTGTTTACCATGGGCGGCTTCACGGGCCTGATCCTGGCCGTGACGCCGATCGACATCCAGCTGCAGGATACCTATTATGTGGTGGCGCACTTCCACTACGTGCTGGTGGCCGGCTCCCTGTTCGCCCTGTTCGCCGGCTTCTACTACTGGTCGCCGAAATGGACGGGCCATATGTACAACGAGACGCGCGGCAAGATCCACTTCTGGCTGTCGCTGATCACGTTCAACGTCACCTTCTTCCCGATGCACTTCCTGGGCCTGGCCGGCATGCCGCGCCGCTACGCCGATTATCCGGCGCAGTTCACGGATTTTAATATGATCGCTTCGATCGGCGGCTTCGGCTTTGGCCTGATGCAAGTGTACTTCCTCGTGTTCGTCGTGATCCCGACGATTCGCGGCGGCAAGGCTGCCCCGGCGAAACCATGGGAAGGCGCGGAAGGCCTGGAATGGACCGTGCCGAGCCCGGCGCCATTCCACACGTTCGAGACGCCGCCCACAGTGAAGTAATGCCAGTGTCACGGGCCGGGGTGTCCTCCGGCCCGCCTTGAATAGAGTGCCTGCCATGACCGAAGTGAAAACTGAGCGTAAAAAACCGAACAACCTGCGCACCGGACTGATACTGGGGGGCCTGGCGGCCTTCTTCTTCCTGTCCGTGTTCGCCAAGCGCCTGTGGTTCTGACGTGACGACCCCGGTGCAACAGGAAACGCGCGGCCTGAACCGCAAGATGCTGGGCAAGCTGATCGTCATTGCCATCCTGATGTTCGGCTTTGGCTATGCGCTGATTCCCGTCTACAAGCAGATTTGCGAAGTGATGGGCATCAATGTGCTGACGCAAAAAGATGGCACGGTGGCCTACGACAACAATACGCAGGTCGACACGACGCGCAGCATCACCGTCGAGTTCGACGGCAATGCGCAGGGGCCGTGGCGCTTCCGTCCCGTCGTTTCGAGCATGCAGGTGCATCCGGGCGAACTGGTGACGGTCATGTATGAAGTGGTCAACACGCAGAACCGCATCGTCAATGCGCAAGCCATTCCCAGCTACGCGCCGCAGAGCGCGACGCCGCATTTCAAGAAAGTCGAGTGCTTCTGCTTCAAGCAGCAGACCTTGAAGCCGCACGAGGCGCGGCAGATGCCGGTGGTGTTCTTCCTCGATCCGGCCCTGCCGAAAGAGGTGAAGACCATCACCCTGTCGTACACGTTTTTCGAGATTGCCGGTCTGAGCCAGGCTCAAACGCCGGCCGTGCAATAGGAGAGTGCCATGGCTGAGCCAGCGAAACCTGAAAAAGCGTCGTTCCTGTATTCGCTGCGGGCCGTCGTCTGGTCGTTTACGGGCTTGCGCCGCAAGAGCGATTTCGATACGGATTCGGTCAAGCTCAATCCCGTGCACATCGTCATCGCCGGCTTCCTCGTGGTGGCTTGCCTGATCGGCGTCCTGCTTACCATCGTTAAATTCGCTGTCTCATGATTTCGCAACATCTATAACGTATAAAAACCACCCTACAAGTTTTTGAGGAGATGATGATGAGTTCCAACCACGCCGCCGTACCCTATTACTTTGTGCCGGGGCCTTCGCGCTGGCCCATGCTGGGCGGCGCCAGCCTGCTGCTGACCATGATCGGCGCCTCGGCCTGGGTCAACGACGTCTCCTGGGGCCCGTATGTGAATTACCTGGGCCTGGCCGGCATCCTGCTGGTGCTGTATTTCTGGTTCGGCGACGCCATCAGCGAGTCGGAGCAGGGCCTGTACAGCGAACGCATCGACCACTCCTTCCGCTGGAGCATGAGCTGGTTCATCTTCTCGGAAGTCATGTTCTTCGCCGCCTTCTTCGGCGCCCTGTTCTATGCGCGCAGCATCTCGATGCCCTGGCTGGCCGACCTCGACCACAAATTCATCTGGCCCGATTTCGCCGCCCACTGGGGCAATACGGGCCCGGCCGGCACGGTGCAGGAATTCACCACCATGACGCCGTTCTGGATTCCGACCATTAACACGGCCCTGCTGCTGCTGTCGGGCGTGACCCTGACCATCTCGCACCACGCGCTGCGCGCCGGCCACCGCGGCATGACGGCCCTGTTCCTGTTCGCCACGATCTTGCTGGGCGCCATCTTCATGGGCTTCCAGGTCTACGAATACATCCATGCCTACAGCGAACTGAACTTGAAGCTGACGTCCGGCATCTACGGCGCCACCTTCTTCATGCTGACGGGTTTCCACGGCTTCCACGTGACCCTGGGCGCCATCATGCTGTCCGTTATCCTGTACCGCGTGCTGAAAGGCCACTTCACGCCCGAGCACCACTTCGGCTTCGAAGGCGCCGCCTGGTACTGGCACTTTGTCGACGTCGTCTGGCTGGGCCTGTACGTGGTCGTGTATTGGTTATAATGGCGGGGCAGGGCGCGCGCTATTGAGGGGCGCGCCGTCACCATGAAAAAAGCCGTACCGGGAGATCCCGGGTACGGCTTTTTTCATAGTTTGAAGATTTTGCCAATCAGGCAATGCCTAGCCTAATGGATGCCCGTCGGCTGGATATAGCCGAGCTTGTGCGCCAGCAGGATCAGCAGGAACAGGGTGATCGACAGCCCCACGCGCAGGGCCAGCGCCTGCACGGTGCGGTTGCTCTTGCCCTTGTCGCGCATCAAGAAGAACAGGGCCGAGCCCAGGCTGCCCAGGATCAGGATGAAGGCGATGGCAACGAGGATTTTCATGGATGGTAGCGCCAGGCTTGAGGAGGTTTCATTGTAATGCGTATCCGCTTCCATTTTAGATGGATTCCATTTGTTGTAATGCTGCTACTGGTGGCGCTGGGGCTATCGCTGGCGCAATGGCAGCAGCGCCGCGCCGACGAGAAAATCGCCCGCGCCGCCCGGCTGGAAGCGGGCAACCTGGCCGCGCCCCTGGCCTTGAGCGCCGCGCCCCTGCTGCCGGCCGATGCGCAAGCCATCGAATATCGCAGAATCACCGTCACGGGCCGCTTCGTGCCCGCCTGGACGGTGTACCTGGACAACCGCCCGTACAAGGGCCAGGCCGGCTTCCACGTGCTCACGCCATTCCAGCTCGATGGTTCGACCATGCACGTGCTGGTGGCGCAGGGCTGGTTGCCGCGCAACAATGCCGAGCGCACGCGCATCCCCGATTACAGCACGCCTGCGGGCACGCTCACCATCACCGGCATCGCGCGCCTGAACGCGGGCCATGTGATGGAACTGGGCACGGCGCCTCCGCTGGCGCCGCATGCCATCGTGCAAAATGCCGATATCGGCCAGCTGGCGCAGGCCAGCGGCCTGGCCCTGCAGCCATTGATCCTCGAACAGACAGTTAACCCAGTTGATCCGACAGCGGCGCCAGCGTCCAGCCAGCTTCCCGTGCGCGACTGGCCGGCGCCCGACCTGGGCGCCGACAAGCACCGCGGCTATGCATTCCAGTGGCTCGCCCTGGCACTGATGGCTTTTTTATTTTTTGTCTTTACAGGATTTCGACGTGCAAACAAACAGCCCTGAAACAAACCAAGACAGCATGAGCAAACAGACACAAGGACGGTGGAAACTGCTGGCCGTGGTGGCCGTGTGCGCGTTTCCCATCATCGCCTCGTATTTCACCTACTACATCATCAAGCCGTCGGGCCGCAACAACTATGGCGCCCTGATCGACCCGCGCCTGTACCCGATACCCGAGGCGCAATTGCACGTGACGGAACTCGATGGCAAGGACGCGCCGCTGGCCCAGTTCAAGGGCAAGTGGGTGATGCTGCAAACGGGACCGTCCGATTGCCAGGAAGCGTGCAAGAAGCAATTGTTTGACATGCAACAACTGCGCCTCATGCAGGGCAAGGAACGCGAGCGCCTCGAGCGCGTCTGGCTGGTGACGGATGCGCAGCCGCTCGACACGCTTGTGATGCGCGAATTCGACGGCACCAGCATGCTGCGCGTGAATGGCGACGCGCTGAAAGCGTGGCTGCCGGTGGAATCGGGCGGCAAGAGCAGCGATCACCTGTATCTGATCGACCCGCTGGGCAACCTGATGATGCGCTTCCCGAAGGACGCGGACCCGAACAAGATCAAGAAAGACATCGCCAAGCTGCTCAAAGCTTCGGCGATCGGTTGAGGGGTATCCATGCCGACGATGCATCTTTCCGCGCTGGCCCAGCTGGGCTTGACGGGTCTGCTGGTGGCGCTGTTGCCCTTGACCATGGTCTGGGTATCCGCGGACGCGAATAAATACCGCAAGCTCGTGTGGATCGCCGTCTTTTTGACGGTCGACCTGATCATGTTTGGCGGCTTCACGCGCCTGTCCGATTCCGGCCTCGGCTGTCCCGACTGGCCCGGCTGTTATGGTTCTGCCAATCCCTTCCTGGCGCACGAGCACATCGTGGCCGCGGAAACCCTGATGCCGACGGGCCCCGTGACGGTGGTGAAAGCGTGGATCGAGATGACGCACCGCTACCTGGCCATGGCCATCGGCGTGCTGATCGTGGCGATGATGGTGCAGGCATGGCGCCAGTGGAGGAAGAGCAGGCGCGCGGAATTCGCCCCGGCGCTGCCGACGGCGCTATTCCTGTTTGTGTGCCTGCAGGGCGCGTTCGGCGCCTGGACCGTCACCCTGAAGCTGCAGCCGGTGATCGTCACCATCCATTTGCTGCTGGGCATGGGCTTGCTGGCCATGCTGACGTGGCTGGGCGGACGCCAGGATTACGCCGTGCAACCCTTGCTGCGCGCCGATGCGGATGCGTCCGTGCTGCGCCCCGTGCGCGCGCTGGCCATCGTGTCGCTCGTGCTCCTGACCGTGCAGATCGCGCTGGGCGGCTGGGTGAGCACCAACTACGCCACGCTGGCCTGCACGGATTTCCCCCTGTGCGGCGGGAAAGTCATTCCGGAGATGGATTTCGAGCATGGTTTCCATTTGTGGCGCGAGCTGGGCAAGACGGCCGCCGGCCACTACCTGCCGTTTTCCGCGCTGACGGCCATCCACTGGGTGCACCGCAACTTCGCCTTCATCGTGCTGGCCGGCATCGGCTATACGGTGTGGCGGGCCTGGCGCCTGCCGTCGCTGCGCGGCACGGCGCGCTGGGTCGCCGTGGTGCTGCTCCTGCAGGCGGCCACGGGTCTGGCGACGATTTACCTGAGCTGGCCGCTGTCGATTGCCGTCCTGCATAACGGCGGGGCGGCGCTGCTCGTGTTGTTGCTGACCATGTTAAACTACAAGGCTAAATTCCAACTCGATGTTGCGCGGACTTCCGCTTCCGCCTCCGCGACAGTGCCCTCGGCACCAGCCAGTACTTCCCGTATCGCATAAATGACTACTCAGACCATCAGCCGTAAACCATCCCCCCGCATCGCCCAGTATTGGGCGCTGACCAAGCCCCGCGTGACGCAACTGGCCGTGTTTTGCGCCGTCATCGGCATGTTCCTGGCCAGCGAGGAATTGCCGGACTGGCATGCGGTGGTGTTCGGCACCGTCGGCATCTGGCTGCTGGCCGGTGCCGCCTTTGCCGTCAACTGCCTGGCCGAGCGCGAAATCGATGCGCGCATGGCCCGCACGGCGCGCCGCCCGATGGCCATGGGCGACATCACGGTAAAACAGACGGTAGTGTTCGCGCTGGTGATCGGCGGCCTCGGCATGGCGATCCTGTACCACCTCGTCAATCCGCTGACCATGTGGCTGACCTTTGTCACGTTTGTCGGCTATGCCTTGATCTACACCATGGTGCTGAAACCGGCCACGCCGCAAAATATCGTCATCGGCGGCCTGTCCGGCGCCATGCCGCCCGCGCTGGGCTGGGCCGCCGTCGCCAACGACGTGCCGATGCAGGCGTGGCTGCTGGTGCTGATCATCTTTGTCTGGACGCCGCCGCACTTCTGGGCGCTGGCCATGTACCGCCGCGACGATTACGCGCGCTCGGGCCTGCCCATGCTGCCCGTCACGCACGGCTTGAAATTCACGCAATTCCACGTCTGGCTGTATTCGATCGCGCTGGCCGCCACCACCTTGCTGCCGTATGCCGTGCGCATGAGCGGGCTGATCTACCTGGCCTCGGCCGTCGTGCTGAACGCCGGCTTCCTGTATTACGCGTGGAAGATGTACCGCCACTACACGGACTTGATCGCGCGCAAGGCGTTTACGTATTCCATCATTTACCTGGCGCTGCTGTTCGTGGCGCTGCTGGTCGACCACTACCTTCCCTTCGGCACATGAAAAAATACCTGACCCTGTTGTTGGCGGCCGCGCTGGCCGTCGCCCTGGCCGGCTGCGGCAAACCGGCCGCGACCAAGCTGGAATTCAAGAACACGGACGTGACGGGCCTCGGCTATGCGCGCGAGTTCGCCTTGACGGACCATACGGGCCACCCGCGCACCCTGGCCGACTACAAGGGCAAGCTGGTGCTGATGTTCTTCGGCTACACGCAATGCCCGGACGTCTGCCCCACCACCATGGCCGACATGGCCCAGGTGATGCAGGAAATGGGCCCGCAGGCGGACCAGGTGCAAGTGCTGTTCGTCACCGTCGACCCCGAGCGCGACAAGCAAGCCTTGCTGGCCGAATATGTGCCGGCTTTCGACAAGCGCTTCGTGGGCCTGTATGGCGATGCGGCGGCGACGGCCAAAGTCGCCAAGGAATTCAAGGTGTATTACGCCAAGGTCGAGGGCGAGACGGACGACAGCTATACGGTCGACCACACGGCCGGCACTTATGTGTTCGACCGCGAAGGCAAGATCCGCCTGTTCGTGCGCCACGGCGAGAAGCCTGCCGCCATCGCGCACGATCTTAAACTTCTGCTATCCTGATCCGGTCGCGCCGTTCAGGCGCCATCTTCAGGATTAGCGGTACATGGACAAACGTTTCGAGCCTTACGCCCGCCTGGCGGCCTTCATCTTCCTCCTGATCGGCTGCTTTTTCGTCTTGCGGCCCTTCCTGGCCGCCATGCTGTTTGCCGCCTGCGTGGGCATCTCCAGCTGGCCCCTGTACCTGCTGCTGCTCGAACGCCTGAAAGGCCGGCGCAACTTGGCGGCCGCCATCATGACCCTGTCGCTGGTGCTGGTCATCGTCCTGCCGCTGGCCCTCGTCACCTACAACCTGGCCGACAATGTGTCGCGCATCTATGAACAGTTGCGCGCGGCGCTGGAAACGGGCGGCCTGCATCCGCCGGCCTGGCTGGCCAGCATCCCCGTGGTGGGCGAAACCATCGCTGGCTACGTGGAACGCCTGCTCGCTGACCGCGAGGAACTCTTGAATTTGGGCAAGACCATGCTGGAACCGGCGCGCCATTTCCTCGCCTCGGGCGGCATCCTGCTGGGCACGGGCCTGGCGCAGACCAGCCTGGCCGTGTTCGTCAGCTTCTTCCTCTACCGCGACGGCCAGCAGCTGAGCCGTGCCCTGATGACGGGCGCGGGCCGCATCATCGGCGACAGCGCGCCCGGCGTCGGCCTGACCGTCAGCCGCACCGTGCGCGGCGTCATGTATGGCTTGCTGGGCACGGCGCTGGCGCAGGCGCTGGTGGCCGTGGTGGGCTTTTTGATCGCCGGCGTGCCGGCCGTCGCGCTCCTGGGCGTGGCCACCTTCATCTTTTCGCTGATCCCCGTCGGCCCGCCCCTGATCTGGGGCGGCGCCGCCATCTGGCTGTTCAACGACGGCCAGACGGGCTGGGGCATCTTCATGCTGGTGTGGGGCGCCGTGCTGATCAGCGGCGTGGACAATGTCGTCAAACCCATGCTGATCAGCCGCGGCAGCAGCCTGCCCTTCCTGCTGGTGCTGCTCGGCGTGCTGGGCGGCGTGCTGGCCTTCGGCTTCGTCGGCATCTTCATCGGGCCGACCCTGCTGGCGGTGCTGTACAGCTTGCTGCAAACGTGGACGGTGGGCGAGACCACCGTGCCGCAGGGCAAAGATAAGATTACGCTGAAAAAATAATCAGTCCCTGAGGTCAGCGTCGAGATCGCGTTCCTGCTTCGGGATCACCTTGATGAGCACGATGCGCGGCCCGTTCATCTTCTTGACGACGATGTCGAAGTCGACAAAGGTGATGCGCTGGCCCTGTTTCGGAATGTCGCCCAGCTTGACCATGATCAAGCCGCCCACCGATTCCACGTCGTCCAGCCCCAGTTCCTCGTTTTCGATATCGATGCCGAGGATGCGTTCGAGCGAAAAGATGGGCAGGCTGGCCTTGCCGATCAGGGTGCCGTCGCTCTGCTTGAGCCAGTCGTTTTCATTGCGGCGGAATTCGTCGCGGATTTCGCCGACCATGGCGCCCAGCAGGTTGTCGAGCGTGATGAAACCCAGCGGGCGCTTGCCCTTTTCGCCGATCAGGGCGAAGTGCGGCGCGCCGTCGCGGAAGCGGCGGAACAGTTCCAGCGCCGGCGTGCGCGCGGAAATAATGTCGACGGGGCGCAAAAACGGCGTCAGCGAGGTGATGGGCTTGCCCGCCTGCTGCGCGAAAAACAGGTCCTTCAGGTGCACCACGCCCAGCACGTCGTCTTCGTTGACGTCGAAATACGGATAGCGGCTGAAGCGGTTGCGCAGCACCGTGTCGAGGTTTTCTTCCAGCGTGCTCGAGGCGTGCAGGGCGATCACTTCATTGATCGGGCGCATCAGGTCCGACACCGTCATCTGTTCGAAATCGAGCGACTGCGCCAGGATGTTGCGCTCGTCGCGCGTGAATTTCTCGCCGGGCTGGCTGGTGCGCAGGATCAGTTTCAGTTCCTCGGAGGAGTAGTGGGCGTCGTGGCCGCCCTTGCCGGACAGACCGGCCATGCGCAGCACCCAGTTGGCGCTGGCGTTGAGCAGGTAGATGGCCGGGTACATGGTCCAGTAGAAACCGTAGAGGGGGATGGCGCTCCACAGGCCGACGGCTTCCGGATTGCGGATGGCCATCGACTTCGGCGCCAGTTCGCCCACGACGATGTGCAGGAAGGAAATGACGCTGAAGGCGACGACGAACGAGACGCCGTGGATCAGCTCTTGCGACGTGACGCCGATGGCGCCGAACAGCGGTTCCAGCAGGCCGGCAAACGCCGGTTCGCCGACCCAGCCCAGGCCCAGCGACGCCAGCGTGATGCCGAGCTGGCAGGCGGACAGGTAGGCGTCGAGCTGGCCATGCACCTTGGACAGGATGCGGCCCCGCAGTCCCTGTGTCTTGGCGATGGCGCGGATGCGCGTGCGCCGCAATGTGACGATGCCAAACTCGGCGGCAACAAAAAAACCGTTCAGCGCGACCAGGAAGAGGGCGAGCAGGACTAGCAAGACATTGTGCATGGGGGCGCTGAAGATGGGCTGTAAAAACGTCATCTTAAACGACGAAGGGCGCCATAGCCTAATTTTGCCGCGCGCGCGCCGTGAAAGCGGGCGCGCGGCGCGCTTTGCCAGCCCTGGTCAGCCCTGGGCGGCCGTTTGCGGCCCGCCGCGCATGGCAAAGACCATGATGGCAGAAACGATGGCGGGGATGGCGACGACGAGGAAAATTGTGCTGTTGGGCCAGTTCAGGCGTATCAGCTCGCCACCGAGCACGGGGCCGATGATGGAGCCGATGCGGCCCACGCCCAGGCTCCAGCCGATGCCCGTCGAGCGCAGGGTGGTCGGGTAGTAGCTGGCCGCCAGGGCGTTGACGGCCGGCTGGCCGCCCACCACGCAAAAGCCGGCGATGAAGATCGTGATGAACAGGAAGGCCAGCGAGACGTCGGGACGGCCGATCAGGGCGATGGCGACGGCGGCGACCAAAAAGCACGGCAGCAGGATGCGGCGGAAGCTGGAGCGGTCGATCAGCTGGCCCATGACGAGGGTGCCGATGGTGCCGCCCACTTGCAGGGCCGTGCCGGCCAGCACGGCGTTGGCCGTCGACAGGCCCGCCTCCCTGGCGATCGTCGGCAGCCAGTTCGACAGGAAATACAGGTTCAGCAAGTTCATGAAGTTGATGACCCACAACAAAATCGTCATCTTCGCGCGGCCGCCCGTAAACAATTGCAGCACGGGCGCGCCCTTGTGTTCTTTCTCGTGCACGACGTATTGCGTCTCGGCCGTGATGGTGACGGTGGGGTCGATGCGCTTGAGCCACCTGGCGACTTTATCCAGCTTACGTTTTTTCAGCACCAGGAATTGCATCGACTCCGGCAGCAGGAAGAACATCAGCACGCCGATGAGCAGCGGCACGACGCCGCCCACGTAAAACACGGATTGCCAGCCAAACGCGGGAATCAGCGCGGCCGACAGCAGCCCACCGAGCACGGCGCCCAGGGTAAAGCCGCACGAGACCAGCATCATCAGGGTGACTTTCTTGCGCAGCGGGCTGTATTCGCCGGCCAGCGCCATGGCGTTCGGCATCACGGCGCCCAGGCCCAGGCCGGTAATGAAGCGTATCAGCTGCAATTGCTCGATGGTGGTGGCCAGCGGCGTGACCAGCATGCACAGCGAGAAGAAGATGGTCGAGCCGATCAGCACGGGGCGGCGGCCGAACTTGTCGGCCGTGATGCTGAAGACGAGCGAGCCCACCAGCATGCCCAGCAAGCCGGCGCCAAACACGGGACCGAGGTTGGCCTTGCTCACATGCCAGTCGGCGATGATGGCGGGCGCCACGTAGCCCATCGCCTGCACGTCGAAGCCATCCATGATGACGCACAGCCCGCACAGGATCAGCATGCCGATCTGAAAGGAGCCGATCTTGTTGTTATTGATGAGATCGGGAATATCGATCGTCTTGCCTGCCGTGGACATGGTGCCGCTCCTGTTCTTATGGTGATCGCGCCTTGCCGCCGGGCGGCGGGCGCATGTCTGTCTCAGGTCTCATTACAATCGCTTTTGATTGATTATTCAAACGTTATTTTCGAATGGATTTATCAGGTTTCCTTGTGAATCTTCGGATGACCCTGGATGGCGGCCAGGATCACGTCGAGCGCCGGGTGCATGATCTTGCGTTCGTTGGAAATCACATAGAACTGCTCGCGCAAGGACGAGGCGTCACCGACCAGCACGGCGCCGAACTGCTCCTCGATATCGGCCGCCAGGCTGGCCGGGGCGAAGAACAGGCCCAGGCCCTTGCGGCCGAACGCGTTGAGCATGGCGTTATCCTCGAATTCGCCCACCACGTCGGGGCGCACGCCCTGCTGCACCATCCACTCGTCGATGCGGCCGCGCAAGGCGTTATTGCGCGCCGGCAGCAGGAAGGGCGCGCCCGTCAGGCGCTGCGGGAAGCCGTCGCGGTAGCGCTCGGCCAGCGCCGGCACGCCGAACAGCTTCATCGCGCTTTCGCCCCACAGGTGGCTGGAGACGCGCAGGCTGGCGCCGGCCGGTACGGCGCGGTCCGTCAAGACCAGGTCCAGCTTGTGCAGGGCCAGGTCGGCCAGCAGGGATTCGAATTCATCTTCCAGGCACACCAGCTTGACGGGCTGGTCCAGGCTGCGCGTGGCGTCGAGCATGCGGTAGGCCATCAGTTTCGGCAGCGAGTCGGAAATGCCCACCGTCAAACGCATCTTGTCGACGTCGGCATCGGCCAGCGCATCCTGCATCTGCTCGCCCAGCAGGAAGATCTGGTCCGCATAGCCGAGCGCCAGGCGGCCCGCTTCCGTCGGCACCAGGCGCCGTCCCTGCGGCTGCAGCAGCGAGCGGCCCAGTTCCTTTTCCAGCAGCGCCAGCTGGGTGCTGATGGTTTGCACGGCCAGGCCCAGGCGTTCAGCCGCGCGCGTCACGCCGCCTTCCTTGGCGACGACCCAAAAGAAATACAAATGGCGGTAATTGAAACCGGTAGTTTTCATCGCGACCTCCAATCTTCTGTTTTTACGAAGTAATACTTCCATTATCTTCTATTTTTAAATGTGTCACACGTCCCTATACTACGTTCCATTGAATTTGCATAAAGGGGAACTATCGATGAAACATTTCAGAGTGTCATTTCTAGTGACATTTATCTGCCTGGGTATTTCCGCCTGGTGGGGTTACACGCACGGCGGCGTGCAAACCATGCTGGCGGCGCTCGGTATCGCGGTGATCCTGGGCGTGATGGAAGTCTCGCTGTCGTTCGACAACGCGGTGGTCAACGCCTCGGTGCTGAAGAATTGGGACAAGTTCTGGCAAGGACTGTTCCTGGGCGTCGGCATCATCATCGCCGTCTTCGGCATGCGTCTGGTGTTCCCGCTGGTCATCGTGGCGCAGGCGGCCGACCTGGGGCTGATGGAAGTATGGAATCTGGCACTGAGCAATCCTGAACAGTATTCGATGCACCTGACGAATCACCATGCGGAAGTGGCGGCCTTCGGCGGCATCTTCCTGCTGCTGGTGTTCCTGAACTTCCTGCTGGACGCGGAGAAGGAAACGCACTGGCTGGGCCGTATTGAAGAGAAACTGGGCGCGCTGGGCAAGATCTCGTCGATTTCCGTGATGGTGGCCCTGGGCACCCTGATGGCCAGCCTGAGCATGATCGAAGAAGGCCAGAAACTGGTGGTCTTGACGGCCGGCCTGTGGGGTATTTTGACCTACGTGGGCGTCGATGTGGTCAGCGGCTTGCTGGAAGGCGATAACGGCGACGGCAACGTGGGCGACATCGTCAAGCGCGGCGGTATTGGCGGCTTCCTGTACCTGGAAGTGCTCGACGCTTCGTTCAGCTTTGACGGTGTGATCGGCGCATTCGCCATCACCAAGGATGTCGTGATCATCATGCTGGGCCTGGCCATTGGCGCGATGTTCGTGCGCTCGATGACGGTGTTCCTGGTGCGCAAGGGCACGCTCGACGAGTTCGTTTATCTGGAGCACGGCGCGCACTATGCGATCGGCATCCTGGCCGTGATCATGTTGGTCAGCATGAAGTTCCACATTCCCGAGATCTTCACGGGTCTGATCGGGGTGGCCTTCATTCTCGCCTCGCTGTGGTCGTCGATCCGCTACAAGCGCAGGATGGCCTTGCTGGAAGGCGATGACGACAAGCAGCCTGCGCTCGAAGCGAAGGCAGTGTAAGGAATACGCGGCAAACGCCACACCCGTTTGCCAGCGTGATGCAGCAAGCGCCGCCTTTGGTCCGGGGAGTCGGGCCGGAGGGGGCGCCAGGTGTTAGCAAGTAGTGAGCAATTATTCGCTGGACTTTTATTTCACATAGGAGAAATACATCATGGCAATCAGTCTGCAAAAAGGCGGCAACGTCAACCTGAGCAAGGAAGCTCCCGGCATTTCGAAGATGATCATCGGCCTGGGCTGGGATGCGCGCGCCACCGATGGCGCCGCGTTCGACATCGACGGTTCCGTCTTCCTGTTGAAGGCCGACGGCAAGGTACGCGCCGACGTCGACATGATTTTCTACAACAACCTGAAATCGAGCGACGGTTCCGTCACCCACTCGGGCGACAACACCACGGGCGCCGGCGATGGCGACGATGAAACCGTCGTCGTCGACCTGGCCACGGTGCCAGCCGAGATCGACAAGATCGCCGTCTGCGTGACGATTCACGATGCCGAAGCGCGCAAGCAAAACTTTGGTATGGTATCGAAGGCGTATGTGCGTTGCGTCAATGCCAACGGCAACACGGAAATCGCCCGCTTCGACCTGTCGGAAGACGGTTCCGCGGAAACGGCCATGGTCTTCGGTGAAATCTACCGCAACGGCGCCGATTGGAAATTCAAGGCCATCGGCCAGGGCTACAAGGGCGGCCTGGGCCCCCTGGCAGCCTCGTTCGGCGTCGGCGTGTAAGGTCGCCACACCAAACCTGCTGCGCGGTGCGCCTTGCGGCCGGCGATGCGCGCTGTACTCAACTACAGCGCTGCTTCTCAGCCACAAATCACATCCGCTCGCCATGGTTTTGTGCGGCACCATGATTTTGTAGTCAAAGCGGCCCGCTCAGTGGGCCGCCCCATCATTATCTCGTTGAGGAAGGAACAGATATGCCAGTTTTCAATATTACCGGGGACGTCGATCCCTTCCTGCATGTGTCGCTTGCCAAGGGCGAGAAGATTTATTGCGAATCCGACGCGATGGTGATGATGGAAACCAATCTTGAGCTGAAAGGCAAGATGACTGGCGGCATCGGCGCCGCGTTGATGCGCACCTTTGCCAACGGCGAATCGTTCTTTCAGCAGCATATCGAGGCTTTGCGCGGCGATGGCGACTGTCTGCTGTCGCCCACCTTGCCCGGCGCGATGCGGGTGCTCGAGGTGGGCGCCCAACAATACATGATCAGCGACGGCGCCTTCGTGGCGGCCAGTGCTGGCGTGGAATTGAAGGTGCGCACGCAAAGCCTTGGCAATGCGCTGTTTGCCCAGAGCGGTGGCTTTTTCATCACCGAGACGGCAGGCAGCGGCCAGTTGGCGGTCTCCGGTTTTGGCGCGATGTCGGAACTGGAAGTGACGCCTGGCAAGGACGTGGTGATCGATAACTCGCACGTCGTGTGCTGGGACAACCGCCTGCAATACGAGATTTCCATGACGACCGGCAGCAGCGGCGGCTTTCTGGGTAACCTGATCAACAGCCAGACCAGCGGCGAGGGCATGGTATTGAAGTTTTCAGGCACGGGAAAAATCCTCGTGTGCTCGCGCAACCGCGCGGCCTTCCTCGCCTGGACCCAAAGCAAGCCGGCGTAATCAAGCAGTAACTAACCCAACAGGAGCTATGCGTATGTCTGTCAATTTGAGCAAGGGCCAGAAGATTTCTCTGGACAAAGAAGCTGGTACCACCCTGACCCGTATCACCATGGGCCTGGGCTGGGATGCGGCCAAGACCAAGGGTTTCCTCGGTTTCGGTTCGAAGACGGAAGCCGTCGACCTGGACGCCTCGTGCGTCATGTTCGATGAAAACAAGAGCACGTCCGACATCGTCTGGTTCCGCCAGCTGAAAAGCAAGGACGGCAGCATCGTCCACACGGGCGACAACCGCACGGGCGCGGGCGATGGCGACGATGAACAGATCAATGTCGATCTGTCGAAAGTGCCGGCGAACGTGAAAAGCCTGGTCTTCACCGTCAACAGCTTTACGGGCCAGAACTTCTCGCAGGTGGAAAACGCCTATTGCCGCATCTTGAATGCCAGCAATAACCAGGAAGTCGCGCGTTTCAACCTGTCTGTGCAAGGTTCCCACACGGCACAGATCATGGCCAAGCTGTACCGCCATAACGGCGAATGGAAGATGCACGCCATCGGAGAAAACGGCAACGGTCGCACGTTTGACGACCTCATGCCCCAGATTTCCGTGCATCTATAAGGAGCAGTACGCAGCGGGCGGGGGACGGACCGGATACCGGCCCTTGTCCGCTGCTCTTTATTGAAGGAGAGTATGTCGTGATGCGATTGCTGATAGCCCTGCTACTGCCGTGTCTCACGTTTTTCATGCTGGGGCGCCCGCTGGCCGGCGCCGCCGCCTTGATCTTGCAGTGCACTGTGATCGGCTGGGTGCCGGCGGCCCTGTGGGCCCTGTACACGGTCAACCAGCATAAAACGGAGCAGGAACTGGAGGGTGCGTTAAGCCGCAGCTACATGCGCAGGCGCAGTCGGTTGATCTAGGTCAACCGGGCGCCGGGTATCCTTGCGCTAAAGCCCGCACGAGCGATCGTGCGGGCTTTTTCTTATGCGGCGCACTGCGCCGCTTGCTCCCTTATTGGGAGGGATCGTTGCTATCCAACAGGTCCACCACCTTGCCGTCTTCCCTCACGGTGTTGCCGTCGAACACGATTGTCGAGTGTCCGCCCATCATGGGCAGCGTCAGCGTGACCTTGCCGCCGTCTTGCGTGTACGTGCCCTGGGGCGAGCAGGTGCCGAATTCCGGCGTGGCCCGCACGCCGGAACGGTCGGCGATCAGGAAGTAGAACAGGGTTTCGCAGCTGTTGCCACGGCCGCCGCTGCTGGCCATCAGGATGTATTCGCGCTGGTCGGGCAGCTTGAACACGCGTACGGGTTTTTGCCAGTGCGCATCATCACCGCTGAACAGCAGCCGCTCATTGAGGGCGACGCCGTTCTGGCCATTCTGCAGTTCCACCTTCGACAGCGTGCCGGCCACGGTGTCCAGTGGCATTGGCAGCGCATCCGCATTGCTGTCCAGGGAGCCGCTTTCCGTGCGGGCCGCAGGCAGCGCCGCCGTCGTCATGCTGCTTGCCTGGCTGTCGTTGGTGCCGGCAAGAATGGCCGCCATTTCCGCGTTCAGCTGCTCGTCCCCGGCACTGTGGCTGCGGCTCTCGTACATCGCGGCGCCGACGCCGATCAGCAGACCGATGACGCAGCTGGCAAGCAGGATGCCCACGCCCCACTGCGACCACTTTTTCTGTACGCGGTTGAAATGGTCGACGCTTTGCCATTGCCCGTTTTTCCAGGCCATTTCGCGGCCCTTGATGCCCAGCCAGATGGCCACGCCGAGGCCGACATAGGGAATCAGCGCCAGCAGACCGATCCAGGTGCGATTGCCCAC
Organism: Janthinobacterium sp. SUN118; assembly: GCF_030397695.1. NCBI lineage: Bacteria > Pseudomonadati > Pseudomonadota > Betaproteobacteria > Burkholderiales > Oxalobacteraceae > Janthinobacterium > Janthinobacterium sp. SUN118. The sequence continues at coordinate 197,117 of NZ_JAPUBV010000006.1, forward strand.
GGCCCAGATCCAGTTCAGCAGGAACGCGCCCCAGCTCCAGCCCTTGATGCCATCTGGCACGGTGTCCGCGATGGCGGGCGATGCCGCCGCAGGCTGGGCGGCGCCGGCAGGGAAGGCGGCTCCGCAGCCGGTGCAGAACTGCGCGTTATCGTCATTGCTCTTTGTACCGCATGCACTACAAAACATGTTGATCCTTTTGATGGTGGAATGGCTGCTCACAGCCGGAGGAGGCAGGCTACGGCTGCAGCATGCCGATCAATGCCAGAAACGAAATCGATGAAAGCACCACGGCGGCAATTGCCATTTTTTTTCCGGCAATGTATTTTTTGATGCTGACGGCGCCGAAGACCATGCCGGCCAGCGAAAAGAGAAATAATCCCAACATCGTTTCTTCATCCATGGCCTCATCGCTGAACAGCGCGAGGACGCAGATTATTCCCGACACGAGCGCCACGATCGCCATCCAGACCGGGCCTTCGCCTTGCGCCGGCGCCTGCCGGCGCTGCACCCCGCCACAGTGCGGACAGGTAGGGGCCGATTCGTGTAGTGGTTTTCCACAGCAACTGCAAAAGATCATTGTTTTTCCGTCATGAATTCCTGGCCTTGCAGTGCAAGCCAAAGTGGACTGAGACGCTGGCAGTGCCATGCCGATGGCGCGGACGAGCGGCGCTCAGTTGAATGAGCAAGGAAATATTTCCAAGGGGAAACATGATAACAAAGAAACTTGTGTGAAATATATCGAATACTCACAACGGGGCGAAAGGAGCCTCTGCAACAGGGGACGTTCCTGCTGCATGCCGGTTCACTGGGTGCGGTGCGGGCAATTGCCGCTTATTTCTTGCAGCGGATGGGCACGTTGACGGAGTTGCCATCCGAACTCAGGTTGCGGTATTGCAAATCTTCGCTTTCGATGGCGAAGCGGGGCACGGCGTGCACGTAGCGCTGCTTGCAGATGGTGTCGTCATTGATCAGCTGACTCGCCAGCATGTAGTCGCACAGGGCGAAGCGCGATTCCTCGTCGTCGAGGATCAGCACGCGCGCCGCGCTGTACAGGGCCGATTGCAAGACGTCCGGGCTGCAATTTTCCGGCCCCGTCAGCTTCAGATGGGTTTTCGTCTGCGTGGCCAGGCGCTGCAGCTTGACGAGGGCGGCGCGTTCGTCCTTGCGCGCACGATCGACTTGCGCATCGCCGCTGGACAGGCGCAGCGCCAGCGAAGCGATCTGGTCGATGGAGATATGCCAGGCAAAGCCTTCGAGCCGCGTGCGGAACTGGCCCGGCAGCGGATCGGCCGCATCGACTTCGCAGCGGAACTGGCCCAGGTGCGGACGGCACAGCACGGGAATGGCAAAGGCCGAGGTGCGCTTGCCTTTCACGAATTTCTGGCTCAGGTCGCCGAAGCTCTCGTGCGTGATGGTATCGAAGCGGGCTTGCCCAAAGCCCATCTTGACGAGGTTTTCCTTGCGCTGGCGCGAAAACAGGGCGTCGACGGCGTCGTAGATATTCTTGTTGAAGATGCGGTCCAGCGGCTGGCGCTCGTCCGACATCTTTTCGAATACGGCGCTGGAATTGGGCGCGTTGGCGTCGATGGAAATGAGGATGAAGGGCTTGCTGTTCAGGCGTGGCGGCACGAAGGCCATGTCATTGCCGTACAGCTGGGTCAGAGCCACGTCCCACAGGGTTTCCACGCCCAGGTTGTCGGCCGCGCCGCCATCGAACAGATGCACATACGACGGCGACTCGCGCGATTCGGAACCGAGTTCCGGCACGAAACTGTTTTTCGGCCGGAAACGCTCGAACGTGACGGAGTCGAACACGCCGGGAAAGGCGGCCGAGGTGGCCACGGCCGTGGCCAGGCGGATATCCTTGATCGGCGAGTGCAGGGTGTTGTAAAAATATTCATAGGAAAACACCACGCGCTTGCCGCCATCGGTGGCGTCCGTCGCGTTGGCCAGGAAGATGGGGCCGTCGTGCGGCAAGTCCTCATAGGTTTTCTTGTCGTACAGCACATCATCGAGCACGTCGGACAGGAAGGAGGTACGGGTCTTGTTGGTCAACAACATCGTCGTCAGGTTGGCCGGTTTCAGGATGGTCTGGCCGAAGAAATCCGTTTTCAGTTTGCTGCGCAGCAAAGGCCAGTCCGTCTGCCGGCCATGCAGGGCGTAGTAGCCGCCCGCGATGGCGCCGCCCGAGACGCCGGAGATGGCCGAGGCGCCGCTGACGAGGCCGAACTGTTCCAGCTGCTCCAGCGAGGCGGCCGAGAAGTTCGCCGCGCGGCTGCCGCCACCGGACAGGGCGATGCCGATGAAATGGTCGCTGGGCAAGGGATTCTGGATGCGCGCCTTGGGCGCATCGATGCGCAGGCGCGGGGTTTCCTGCACGGTAAACGTGCGGTTCTCGACGCCGCTGTTGGGGCGCAGGGCAAGCAGCGTGCAGCCGCTCAGCGGCGCAACGAGGCAGAATAGGGCAAACAGGCGTGGCTTCATGCGTGATCTGTGCGTAGTCAGGTTTGGGGATACGGACGGAAACGTGTGCGATTCTAGCAAACCCGGCAACGATCACCTATTCAGCTGGTAGCCGAGCATGGCGGCGTTGCAGAGCGCGTGCGTGAGCATGGGCGCCAGCAGCGCGCCGCTGCGCTCGTAGGCATGGCCTGCGCACAGGCCCAGCACGAAGACGGGCAGCATGGCGGCGGGCGGATGCACGATGGCAGACAGCGCCGCCGCGATGACGATCGCCTGCCAGGCCGGCAGCGAACGGCGCAAGCCGCCCTGCAGCAGGCCGCGGAAGATGAATTCCTCGCACAGCGCTGCGGCCAGCACGCCCACGGCCAGCAGCCAGATTCCGTTTTCGTTGAGATGCATCAATGGCGATGATGCCGGCGGCAACAGGGCCGCGTAGCCGATACCGAAGGCGGAGGCGGCCAAGGCGCCTATGCCTCCCCGGCGCCACGGTTGGCGGCCCCGTCCGATGCGCGGCCCGCCCGTCGTCCTGCGGCGCCAGTAGACGAGGCGCGCCAGTCCATACGTGAGCGTGCCGGCCGCGCCGAAGGCGATGGCGGCCTGCGCCAGCGGCATCGCATCCGTACCTTCGAGCAGGAGCAAGGCCAGTGTCTGCAGGGTAAAAAACAGCATGGCGGCGATCAGGCCGTCCGCCGCCGATACCGTGGCCGGCGGCGAGGCGCCGGGGTCGAGCAGGTAAGGCACGGCAGCGCGCGCCTTTTGCCACAGGGCCACGGACAGCGCCGCCGTGAGCACGACGAACGCCAGCTGCTGCGCCAGGCTGCCGGCGGCCAGCGCGGCAATATACAGGCTGGTCAGCAGCAGATACAAATACATATGGGCAGGCCGCACCTTGGCCGCCGCCTCGGTAGCCAGCGGGTCGCTGGCAAACACGCCCAGCGCCACGGCGATCATCGCATACAAGGGAATGCCGGCCAGCGCCAGCAGCATCAGGCCCATCGTCTGCCATTCCCAGGCGGGCAGCCAGGCCAGCGCCGCGCCGAACAGGGCCAGCGGATACAGCAGGGCCAGCACGGCCCACAGCTGGGCCTTTTGCCGCAGCGCCTGCTCGACGGGCACGGGAAACGTGTACAGCAGCCACAGCGCGCCGCCTTCCTTGTTCAGGGTCTGGAAGGCCGACATCATCAGGACATAGCTACCGAGGAAAAAGCCGGTGGAGGCCAGCAGGGCGGGGCTGGCCAGCAGCGCCTGCACGTCGCGCGCCTGGCCCGTGAACAGGGCCTGGCCGCCGAGGATCAGCAGCGGCATCAGCAAGGTTTGCACGAGGAAATTGCGGTCGCGCCCGAGCAGGGTCAGCTCGCGCCGCTGGATCACCGTGCCCAGGCGTGGGAAGCGCCAGCGTGCCGGCCGCGCCGCCGGCGCGCGCTTGCGCACGCCCTCGCGCTGGCCCGCGCCCACGACGCCGTGGCGCAGCTGGCGGCGCAGCATGGCCATGCCGAGCAGCATCAACAGCGCCGCTTGCGCCAGCAGCAGGGAGGCCGGCAGCAAGGCGGCCGCTACGCCATCGGCATTGAGCACGCGCACCAGCAGGCCCGGCGGCGTCCAGCCGCTCCAGGCGGGCATGGCCGCTGCCCAGCCATAGGCGAAGCCGCCCATGCCCATGCCGAAGGACATGCCCATGTACATGGGAAACAGGCCGGCCAGCGACAGCAGCGCCTGCAGGTTGCCCAGCCGGGATGGCGTCAGCGACAGGCGCAAGCCCGTGTCGACCAGGGTGCGCAGCATGGCGGCCAGGGCCAGCAGGACGAGGCTGGCGAGCAGGCCGGACACGGGAGCGAGCCAGCCCTGGCCCGAATACCAGGCGAGCATGGTGGTGCCGGGCCACAGGGCCAGCAAGCCGGACGGGTTGACGACCGTGCGTTCGAGCACGCGCGCCCACAGCACGGTGCTTTTTTCGACGGGCAGGGTGATCAGCCATTCCAGGTCGCAGTCCGGTTTCGACAACTCCCCCATACCCAGCGGCAACAGCACGCTGACCAGCCACAGCAGCGCCAACTGCAGGGTCAGGCCGCCGACCAGCGCCGCGCTGAACGGTTGTCCCATCAGCTGGGCGATGACGGGATCGAGCAGGTGCTTGTCCGTGTGCAGGCTGCCGCGCGCCTGGCAGGCCGCCACCTGGTCCAGCAGGCAATGCATGTTCAGTATGCTGTGGTGCGCGATGCTGGCGAAAGCGAACAGCATGGGCAGGAGCAGCAGCGCGCCCGGCAGCCAGCGTGCCCGCTTCTTGCCCGGCGTGGCGGGGCGGCTCTTGCTGCTCTTCTTCCACGCAAAACCCTTGCCGCTGACGTTGAGCAGGCGCTGCAGGCGCAAGCGGGTCAGCAGCCAGACGGCGCGCCAGCGTGGGGGCGGCAGCGGCGTCACGCGGAGTCCGCTTCGTCGGTGAGTTGCAAAAAGATGTCTTCCAGGCTGCCAGCGCTGGACAGCTGCTGGCGGATATCGTCGAGGCTGCCCGTGGCCGCCAGCGCGCCGCGGTGGATGATGGCGACGCGGCTGCACAGCCTTTGCGCCATGTCCAGCAAATGCGTGGAAACAAAGATGGTGGTGCCGGCCGCGGCGGCGCGCAGCAGCCGTTCCTGCACGTCGCGCGCGGCGCGCGGGTCGAGGCCGTTGATCGGCTCATCGAGGATCAGCACGGCCGGATCGTGGATCAGCGCGCACGCCAGGCCCAGTTTCTTTTTCATGCCCAGCGAGTAATTGACGGCAAAGTCCTCGGCCGCTTCGTCCAGGCCGAACTCCGTCAGCAGCCGCGCCGCGCGGGCGGCCGCTTCGGCGCGCGGGTAGCCATGCATTTCGGCCACGAATTGCAGGATTTCGCGGCCCCGCAAATAGTCATAAAAGATGGGATGGTCGGGCAGGTAGCCGACCTTGCGCTTGACGGCGGCGCCGTCGCGGTGGCAATCGAGACCATCGATCAGCACGCGGCCGCCGCTGGGCACGAGGATGCCCATCAGCATGCGGATGGTGGTGGTCTTGCCAGCCCCGTTCGGTCCCAGGAAGCCGAAGACCTCTCCCTTGCCGACTTGCAGGGTGAGCGGCTTGACGGCCTCGAAACTGCCGTAGCATTTGGCCAAACCTTCGAAGGCGATCATCCTGCATCCCGAAAAATAGATAGGTGCAGGATGATAGCCTGATATTTGACGCCGCTTCTACCCGGACGCGTTCCTAATGGCGCAGCATGACGCCGGTGGCGATGCAGGCCACGATCGCCAGGCTCATGGCGAGGCTGTAGGCGGCCATCAGGAGCGCCCAGCGGCAGACGGTAGCGAGCTTGCCGCCGCCATACACGCGCCACATGGCCCACGGCAGATAGGCGAGCAGCCACACGCCCAGCGCGAGGCGGATCAGGTCGACGGGAATCAGGGTCATCAGCGCCATCGTGATGAAGGCGAAGGCATTCGTATGCAGGGCGAACAGGAAATGCTCGCCATAGCGCCGCCCGCTGCCCAGGTAGAGGATTTTCAGGAACAGGGCGAACAGCGGCATCAGGCAAAACATGGCGTACGGCGCGTAATGGAAAAAGCTGTCCGCCACGAGCTTTTGTTTCTCGGCCGTGGACAGTTGCACAAAGTCTTGCCACTGGTGCGGCAGGGCGGGGGTCTGGCCCAGGATGCTGAGCTGCATTTGCGCAGGCCCGTTTGCCGTGGCCGGGTGGGGGCCGTGGGCGCTGACCCGGACCTGTTCGTCGTGGACGGTGAGGAGCATGTCGCCGCTGCCGAACTTGAGGATGGCAAAGAACAGGATGCTGAACGTCAGGTACACGCGCAGCGGCTCCACGTAGCGCACGCGGCGTCCCGCGATGTATTCATTGCTCAGTGCACCGGGACGCAGCAGCAGCAGGGCCAGGGTGCGCCAGAGCTTGCCTTCGAGCGCTACATAGTGCGCGACAAATTCATGCAGGAATTCACGTGCGCTGGGCATGTGCACGGCGGTGGTCTGGCCGCAGGCGCTGCAGAAATTGCCTGGCGCGTCGGTATTGCAGTTATGGCAGGTGCTGGCACCGGATGACACTGTTTTCAAGATGGACTCTTTCTATATCCGAAAGGTAATCATGCTGGCGGAGCCGGCTGGCTCAGCCAGGCTCGCGCAAGGGCGCGGCAGCGTGGCGGCGCGCGTACGCAGCATATGATGGATGAAAACAATGATAAAAGGCCATCTTTTTTCTCTTTGGTTGCTTCAGAGATACAAAATTCTGGCGTCGGCCGGAGCGTCCCTGTTGCGTGCCGCCTGATGGCGCCGTTCAGCGGCCGCCGAATGCGGCCAGCAGGCGACGCTCGCCTTCGGGCGCGAGGCGCAGGGCGCGGCTGTCGAGTTCGCGTTCGGTCCAGCGCTGGCGCAAGGCCAGCTGCAGGATGGCCGCCCCCAGCGCGCCGCCCAGGTGGGCACGCCGTTCGCTCCAGTCCAGGCAGGCACAGGCGAAGCGGCGGCGCTGGCGCTGCAATTGCGGCACGTCGATGCCCAGCGCCGCCATGCCGGCCGCACCCGCTGCCGACAGCTGGTAATCGTCGCCATCGGCCAGCAGCCAGCCTTGCGCATGCAGCTGGTCGTGCACGGCGACGGCCACCGTGCCGGCCATGTGGTCGTAGCAGGTGCGCGCGTGGCGCAGGCGGTCCGGCGTGGTGGGGGAAAACGGCTGGCGCGGCACGCCGGCCACCACCAGTAGCGCTTCGAGCGCCTGGCCCACGTCGGCGCTGGCCAGGCGGAAATAGCGGTGCTTGCCTTGCGCCACCATGCTCAGCAAGCCGTCCTCGCGCAGGCGCGACAAATGCGCGCTGGCCGTCGAGGCGCCCACGTCGGCCAGCGCGGCCAGTTCCGTGGCCGTGCGCGCATGGCCATCGAGCAGGCTGCACAGCATGCGCGCGCGGGCCGGCTCGGCGATGGCGCCGGCCAGTTGCGCCAGGCCCATGTCGGCCGTGGGAGCTCGATGGCTGTCATCCATGATTCGTTCTCCGGCGAAGTGTTGTGGTGAAGGAGCCAGCATACTCGCCTCCTTTCACCACTGCAATGGAAGCCGCATGCCCTTCGCCGATCCCGCCCACCCGCTCGCCGCCGTCACCCACGCGGCGCCCTATGACTACTATCGCCGCCTGGCGGCAGGTCCGCCGCTGCGTTTCGAGGCGTCGCTCGATTGCTGGCTGGCGACGGGCGCGGCCGGCGTGTGCGCCGTGCTCGAGCATCCGGCTTGCCGCGTGCGGCCGCCCGGACTGGCCGTGCCCTTGAACCTGGCGGGCACGCCATGCGGCGCGCTCTTTGCGGAACTGGTGCGCATGAACGACGGCGAGCGGCATGCCGTGCCGAAGCAGGTGCTGGCGCGCGCGCTGGGCCAGGTGGACCTGGCGCGCCTGCAGGCGCGGACATTGCGGATGGCCGGCGAGCGCGTGCCCGCCAGCGCCGCGCAGCTGAACGAGGCATTGTTCGAACTGCCGCTGTTTGCCATGGCCGATGTGCTGGGCTTTGCGCCAGCGCAATGGCCGGCGCTGGCCGCCTGGACGCGCGATTTCGTTGCCTGTCTGTCGCCGCTGAGCAATGCAGAAGAACTTGCCGGCGCGCAGGAAGCGGCCGGCGCCTTGCTGCACGGTTTTGGCTGTTTGCTGCGCGAGGCCGATGCCTTGCCCGACAGTTTGCTGGGCAGCATCGTGGCACAGGCGCAAGCACTGGGCTGGCATGCCACGGGCGGCCTGCAGGCCAACCTGGTCGGCTTGCTGTCGCAAACCTGCGAAGCGACGGCCGGCCTGCTTGGTAATGCCATCGTGGCCTTGCGTACGCAGCCGGGGCTGTACGGGCAACTGCGCGCCGCACCGCAGCTGTGGCAGGCCATGCTGGGCGAGGTCAGCCGGCACGATCCCGCGATCCACAACACGCGCCGCTATACGGCGGAAGACGTGGACATCGGCGGCGTGCGGGTGGCCGCCGGCCAGACGGTCATCGTCGTGCTGGCCAGCGGCTGCCACGATGCGAGCGTGCAGGCGGAGCCTGGCGCGCTGCAGCGAGCGGTGGCGCTGACGCCAGGCTTTGGCCATGGACGCCACGCCTGTCCGGGCCAGTCCATCGTGCACGCCATCGCCGCCGCTTGCATGCAGGCATGGGCCGATGGGCTGGAAGACATGCCGCTGGCGTGGACGTACCGGCCGTCGCTGAATGCCCGCATCCCTGTTTTTAGCGCAGGAGCAGCATCATGATCGCCGTGATCTTTGAAGTCTGGCCCGGTGCCGAAGGCCGCCAGGCATACCTGGACCTGGCGGCCGCGCTGCGGCCCTTGCTCGACCAGGTCGATGGCTTCATTTCCATCGAACGCTTCGGCAGCCTGAGCGAACCGGGAAAATTGCTGTCGCTATCGTTTTTCCGCGACGAGGCGGCGCTGGCGCAGTGGCGCCAGCTCGAGGCGCACCGCGCGGCGCAGTCGGCCGGGCGGCATGGCGTGTTTGACGATTACCGCTTGCGCATCGCCACGGTGGTGCGCGATTACGGCATGCTTGAGCGGCAACAGGCGCCAGCCGACAGCCAGCGGCGCCATGGCGCCAGCGTTTAGCGCGGCAACGCGCCTTGCGTGATCTTGACCTTGACCCGGTAGATGGGCTCGGCCGCATTCAGGGCCGGCGGCGTGGCCGGGTCGACGTCGAGCAGGGTGAACGTCAGGTGGTTGACGGTGACGGAACTGGCGCCGCCCGGCATGGAATCGGACAGGACGATATCCGTCGCGCCTGCACTGTTGAGCAAACTGAAACTGTAGCTGACGTAACCTTTCCACACGCATACGGCGCCCTTGCGGCAGCGGCTATCGTTGACGCGCTCGAGTTTCAGCGTATCGGTGGCCGTGATGGCGACCTGTTCGCCCGGCGACAGCACGTGGGTGACGCTGCGCGGCGTGTTTTCCGCGTCGCCGGCGCTGCCTGCCGCGCCGCAGCCGGCCAGCACGGCCAGGCAGGCGATGAAGATGGGTAATAACAGGCGACGACAGGAGTGATGAAGGTAAGACATATTTTTCCTTTCAGATAGTGCGTCCCCGGCATGGCGTGCACGCGAGAGATGAAAATGATAATAACAAAATGATATTTTCCCGGCGCGCGTTTGGCGTGCTGCGGGTGAATTGATGCGTCGGCCACGCGGCGCACCGATTACTGCGTAGAATGGCTGTTTTGAAAATCAGGAAACAACCATGAAAAAAACCGACCTGGCCAAAAGCGATGCCAAGAAACTGATGGGAAAGATGAATGTTCCCGGCGCCGGTGCATTCGGTAAGGAAGCGGTGGTCGTCGACCGCCGCGAGCAGCGCAAGCGCGACCAGGCCCTGGGCCTGGTGCCGTTCGCCGTCAAGCTGAACAGCGATCTGGTGTTGCAATTGCAGACCCTGGCCAAGGAACGCGGCGCGGATCTGAATGAATTGGTCGCCGAAACCCTGGTCAAGGGTTTGGCTGCAGCTTAACTGCTGACAATGTTTATCTGTTGATAAACATCAAACTACAAAACTAAAAGGCGCCTTGCGGCGCCTTTTTACTGCGGCCTTCCCCTGCTATTAGACGTAGGCGGCCAGGGCGCCCTTCATTTTTTTCAGCGCCGCCACTTCGATCTGGCGGATGCGCTCGGCCGATACGCCGAACTCTTCCGCCAGCGCGTGCAGGGTGGCGCCGGAACCGTCGTCGTTGGCCAGCCAGCGCGCTTCGATGATGCGGCGCGAACGGGCGTCCAGCTTGCCCAGGGCCGTTTCCAGGCCTTCCGATTGCAAACGCGTCACCTGTTCCGCTTCCAGCACCTTGGTCGGCTCGCTTTGCTCCGACGACAGGTAGGCGATCGGCGAAAACTTGTCGTCTTCATCGTCGGTCGGCGATTCCAGCGCAATGTCGCGGCCGCTCAAACGCGTTTCCATCTCGATCACTTCTTCGCGCTTCACGTCGAGCAGCTTGGCCAGCGCATCGATCTGCTTCGGCGTCATCGCGTCCAGGCCCGTCTTGTGGCTGCGCAGGTTGAAGAACAGCTTGCGCTGTGCCTTCGTCGTCGCGACCTTGACCAGGCGCCAGTTTTTCAGGATGTACTCGTGCATCTCGGCTTTCACCCAGTGCATGGCGTACGACACCAGGCGCACGCCCTGGTCCGGATCGAAACGTTTCACGGCTTTCATCAAGCCGATATTGCCTTCTTGAATCAGGTCGGCATGCGGCAAGCCATAGCCCAGGTAGCCGCGGGCAATCGAGACCACCAGGCGCAGGTGCGACAGCACCAGCTCTTGCGCGGCGGCCAGGTCATTTTTTTCGCGCAGGCGTTTCGCCAGCGAAATTTCTTCGTCGTGGGTCAACATGGGCAGGCGGTTCACGGCCGAGATATAGGCGTCGATATTGCCCAGATTGCCAGTGAACCCGAGGCCCAGCGCATTATTTTTGGTCGGAACCAATGCGGACGTTGCGGACATCATAGTCATGTTTTCTCCCTCGTAGTCTTGCTTTGTTCCAGTTGGCCACGTCACGCGACATGGCCCTGCTTGTCTTGTTTTTACGTATTCGGTCTTGCACTTCGCCTGTCGCGGCACCATCTACATCTGGTGCTCATGGCGGTCTTGCTTGGGTATGTCCCTATATTAGCACTCTCTGCCTGAGAGTGCCAATCAGCACATTTAATCGCTCTGATAGCCTAAAAGCTATAACGATTTAATACTTGATGAATTATCTAAAACACCACGCCAGTACGCCTGGCGGGGCAAGGTGCGGCGCTGCGCGCTCACTCCTTTACGACACATGCATAGTCTACGGCCGCAAGCTGAAGCGAGCCTTAAGAATACTTGCTAAATATCAAGATGACCACAGTATGGGGCGAATAGCAAAAAAACAAGAGGGGGAGACGCATGGCGACGCCAGGGGCGCCGCCATGGAAGGGCAGGTCAGTTCAGGCGCGCCAGGTGGCGCTGCACGCAGAGGAAGGCGCCGATCAGGCCGAGGCCGGCACTGAGGGCCAGCAAGCCGGCCATCGGCAGCGGCGCCAGCGGCACCAGCTGGAATTCGGACGCGTACAGGCGGGCAAATTCGGCAATCGCCGTATTCAGCGGCTGCAGGGCCAGCGCCACGGCACCCAGGGCGAGGGCGCCCGCGCACAGGCCCAGCAGGGCGCCCGTGTAATAGAAGGGGCGGTGGATGAAGGTGTCCGTCGCGCCGATCAGCTTTGAGATGCTGATTTCATCGCGTTGCTGCATCACTTGCAGGCGGATGGTATTGAAGACCACGGCGATGACGGCCACGCCCAGGGTGATGGCCAGCAGCAGCAGCACCAGGCGCAGCACGCCCAGCAGGGCCGCCAGGCGCTTGACCCAGGCCGAATCGACTTGCGCCGATTCCACGCCTGGCAGGTGGCGCAACTGTTCCGCCACGGCATCGACATCCTGCGCTTCGCTGGCGCTGCTGAACGCGTCGAGCTTCAGCACATAGCTGTCGGGCAGGGGATTGTCGCCCAGGGTGCTCAGCACGTCGGCCAGGCCGCTCTTGTTTTTCAGCGAATCGAGCGCCTGTTCGCGCGCAATGAAGACGATCTTGGCCTTCTGGTTGCGCACGATCTTGCGCATTTCGCCCGCCAGGGCCACGGCCTGCTCGCGCGGCGTGTCGATTTTCAGGAAGACGCTGATTTCCGGGTCGACCGACATCTGTTCCGACATGGGGCGCACATTGTCGAGCATGGTCAAGCCGGCGAACGGCAGCGACAGGGCGATGGCGACGACGAGCACGTTCAATAAAAAGCCGCCCGGCGACTTGCGCAAGTGAATCAGCGCCGAACCGAGCGCGAAACGGTGTTGACGGAACCAGCCTCTCATGCGCGTTCTCCTTCGCCGTCATCGGCGCCCGGCGCGGGCGTAGGCGAAAAGTCGGGGTCGGGCGGGGCAAACACGGGCGCCTGCGTGGCCTTGTCGATGGCCACCAGCTGGCCATTTTTCAGGTGGATCACGCGGGCGGCGGCGTCGAGCATCTGTTCGTCATGGCTGGAAATGAGGCAGGTCACGCCCACGGAATGGAACGCTTTCAGCGCGTCGAGCACCTTGTTGGCGCTGGCGCGGTCCAGGTTGGCCGTCGGTTCGTCGGCCAGGATGATTTGCGGCCGGTTGACGATGGCGCGCGCGATGGAGACGCGCTGCTGCTCGCCGCCCGACAGCGACAGCGGACGCGCGAGGGCGCGGTCGAGCAGGCCGACTTTGTCGAGCGCGGCGCGCGCGCGTTGCTCTGCGGCAGCCTTGTGGGCGCCGACGACGAGCAGCGGCAGCATGACATTGGCCAGGATGGAGCGGTCGTTGAGCAGTTTTTGCTGCTGGAAGATCAGGCCCATGTTGCGGCGCAGGAAGGGCACGCCGGCCGGCTTGATCTTCGCCATGTCCTGGCCATTGACGATCAGCTTGCCGGAAGTGGGGCGTTCCATGGCGGCGATCATTTTCAGCAGGGTGGATTTGCCGGCGCCGGACGGGCCGGCCAGAAAGACCAGCTCGCCCTTGGCAATGCTCAGCGAAATGTCGCTGAGCGCCACTGCATCGGGGGAGTATTGCTTGGAGACGTGCTGAAATTCAATCATGTATGGGCTTATCCGAGCAGCGCTTCGACAAATTCGGCAGCCACGAAGGGCTGCAAGTCTTCAATTTTCTCACCGATGCCGATGAAATACACGGGCACGGGGCGCACGCGGGCAATCGCCGCCAGCACGCCGCCCTTGGCCGTGCCATCGAGCTTGGTGATCACCAGGCCGCTCAGCTGCAGGGCGTCATCAAACGCCTTGACCTGCGTCAAGGCGTTCTGGCCCGTGTTGCCGTCGATGACGAGCAGGGTTTCATGCGGCGCGCCTTCCATGCCCTTGCCGATCACGCGCTTGATTTTCTTCAATTCTTCCATCAGGTGCAACTGCGTCGGCAGGCGTCCCGCCGTGTCGACCATCACCACGTCGATGCCGCGCGCCTTGGCCGACTGCACGGAGTCGTAGGCCACGGCGGCCGGGTCGCCCGATTCCTGCGAAATCACGGTCACGTTGTTGCGCTCGCCCCACACCATCAGCTGCTCGCGCGCGGCGGCGCGGAAGGTGTCGCCCGCGGCCAGCAGCACGGACTGGTTATTCGACTGCATGTGCTTGGCCAGCTTGCCGATGGTGGTGGTCTTGCCGGCGCCATTCACGCCGGAAATCATCATCACGAGCGGCTTATGGCGGCCCAGCTCGAAACGCTTTTCCAGCGGTGTCAGCAGGTCGATCAGCAGCACTTTCAGCGCGGCCTTGACGGCGGCGGCGTCGAGCAGCTTGTCTTCCTTGACCTTTTTCTTCAGTTCCGTCAGCAGGAATTCCGTGGCGTCGATGCCGGCGTCGGACATCAGCAGCGCCGCTTCCAGCTCTTCGTACAGGGCGTCGTCGATCTTCGCGCCGACGAACAGCACGGACAGGGTATTCGACGTCTTCGACAGGCCCGCCTTCAGGCGCGTCATCCACGATTTTTTCTCGGGTTCGGCAGCCACGACCACGGGCACGAGCTCGGCCGGCGCGCCGCTCAGGGGCGCAGCGGCAGGGGCGGCAGGCGGCGGGACAGTGGCGGCGGGAGGGGTAGCAGGCTCGACACTGACAGGCAGGGCTTCAGGGGCGGCGGGTTTTTTCTTGAAGAAACTAAACATGGATGTGTGGTGGCGGGTGCTGACCTTGGGCCCGGCGGCGCCGGACACTGTCGATACGGGCTATTCTACCAGAGCGCGCCCGGCGCTTCATGCTTTACTGTTCGATTGGCAACATTGCGCGCGTTTCCACGGAGATCGCCGCAGTTCTCCCGTGTTCAGTGGGTTTGCAGGGCATCCGCCTGATGGCGGCGGCGCCAGTCGGCGATGCTTTCCTCCACCTGGCGCAAGTCCAGCACGTGCAAAAAGGGCGGCGGGCGCTTGTGCAGCGCGGGGCTGCGTCCGCCGGCCCACACTTCCACGGTGGCCGGCAAGCCGGCCTGCAACTGGCGCAGGCTGTCGCGCGTCTGGCGTTCCTTGCTGGCGCTGGAAAACGACAAGGCGACGATATCGGCCCGCTGCGCGCGGGCGGCGGCGACGATGTCCGTCAGCGGCGTTTCCACGCCCAGCGACATGCAATGCGCGCCAGCGGCCACGCACAGGGCCTCGGCCATCAACAGCCCCAGGCCATGGCGTTCCTGCGGCAGGGTGCTGAGGACGATGCGCGGCGTGCGCAGGCTGGGATTGCTCTGTTGTGGCAGGGAAAAAATCGCGTGGCGCATCACCGTTTGCAAGGTTTCGCTATACAGATGCTCTTCGTACACGGCCAGCTCGCCGCAGGCCCACGCTTCGCCCACCATGGCCGTCAGCGGCGCGATGATGTCGATGGTGAAGGCCTTCAAGCCCAGCCTGGCCAGCGCCTGGCGCAAGGCGTCGCCCAGCTCCGTCATCTGGTGGCTGCGGCACAGCGCCAGGTAGTGCTCGAGTTGCGGTTGGGCCTGCTGGAGAGGCGCCGCGCCGGCACTGGCCAGTTGCTGCAGCTGCAAGGTGCTGTGCTGCATGATCTTGCCGGGGCGAAAGCCCAAGTCCAGCAAGCGCTTCACCATGCGCAGTTTTTGCACCTGTTCGGCCGGGTAGCTGCGTTCGCCAAAGGCATCGCGTTGCGGCTGGGGAAAGGCGTAGCGGCGCTCCCAGACTCGCAAGGTTTCCTTGGCCAGCCCGGTATCGCGCTCGACATCGCTGATGCTGAAGGCGGAAGGTGGTTGCAGTGCTTGCAGGTCAGTGTCCATACCAGGGGCTTGCTCGCATACCGAAAGAACGTGGTGTGCATTCTACGCCTTCCCTTGCCCCGTATAAATAGCTGAATCCGATTGGGAAAGGCTTGCGTATAAGTTCATGAAGCGCGCAAGCCATTGTTGACATAGCTCAATATTTAACTGATTATCGGTCCAGGTGGTTTTGTCCAGGACAAACTAATACGGGTGCAACCATGAAAATCGCCGTCGTCGGTGCGGGAATCGCAGGCCTGTCGTGTGCCTATCGGCTGGCGCAGGCTGGCCAGGATGTCACCCTGTATGAGGCGGGCGCCTATTTCGGCGGCCACAGCCATACGGTCGACGTCACGCTCGATGGCGCCACGCATGGCGTCGACACGGGTTTTCTCGTCTTTAACCACGCCACCTATCCGCAACTCGTGCGGCTGTTCGACGAGCTCGGCGTGGAAGCGGCCGACAGCGACATGTCGTTTTCCGTGAAAATGCCGCTGGGAGCCTCGCCCGGCGCGCGTGTGCTGGAATGGGCCGGCGCCAATCTCGATACCGTGTTTGCCCAGCGCGGCAACCTGCTGCGTCCCGCCTTCCTGCGCATGCTGCGCGACATCGTGCGTTTCAACCGGCAAGCCAGCGCGCTGGCCACGGCCGCGCTGCCGGCGCCGGCCCTGTCGCTGGGCGAATTTCTCGACCTGCACGGTTATGGCAGCGAATTTCGCCACTGGTATCTGTTGCCGATGGCCGCCTGCATCTGGTCGTGTCCGGCGCGTCAGATGCTGGCCTTTCCGCTGGCCACCTTCATCCGTTTTTGCCACAACCACGGTTTGCTGCAAGTCAACGACCGGCCCCAGTGGCGCACGGTGCGCGGCGGCGCGCGCGTGTATGTGGAGAAATTGCTGGCCGCTATCCCGCAGCAGCGCCTCGCGTGTCCCGTGCTGGCCGTGCGCCGCCAGCCGCACGGCGGCGCCCGCATGGTCGAGTTGCACACGGCCGCCGGCATCGACCATGTCGACCATGTCGTGCTCGCTTGTCACAGCGACCAGTCGCTGGCCTTGCTGGCCGACTTGCGCGATGATGAACGCACGGTGCTTGCCGCCGTGCGCTACCAGCCGAACCGGGCCGTGCTGCACACGGACGCATCCTGCCTGCCGCGGCGCCGCAAGGCCTGGTCGGCCTGGAATTACCAGGGCCGGGCGGTGGCCGCTGGCGAGGCGCCGCAAGTGTGCGTGCACTATCTGTTGAACCAGTTGCAGCCGCTGCCGTTCACCACGCCCGTCATCGTCTCGCTCAATCCGCTCGACGAGCCCGATCCGGCCAGCGTCATCGACGCGTTTTCCTATGCCCATCCCGTGTTCGATGGCGCGGCCATCGCCGCGCAGGCGCGCCTGGCCGCTTTCCAGGGGGCGCAGCATACGTGGTTCGCGGGCGCCTGGACGGGCTACGGCTTCCATGAAGACGGCTTGAAGTCGGGCCTGGCGGTGGCCGAGGCGCTGAACGGCATGGCGGCGGCGGAGCTCGGTCGTGCCGCGTGATCCCGCCTTGCCGGCCATGTCGCAGCCGCAGCTGTGCCTGGGGCTGGTGCGCCATGCGCGGCTGCGGCCGCGCGCGCATGCGTTCAGCTACGGCATGTTTTATCTGCGCCTGCCCTTGCGCAGCATGGGCGCCCACGATTTCCCCGCCCGCCTGATCGCGCGCAACCGCGCCAATGCACTGTCCTTCCGCGACAGCGACCATGGCGACGGCAGCACGCCGCTGCTCGAATGGATAGACGGCTTGCTGCGCCAGCATGGCGTGCTCGATGTCGATGGGGAAATCTGGCTGCAAGCCATGCCGCGCGTGTTCGGCTATGTCTTCAATCCCGTCAGTTTCTGGTTTTGCCATCGTGCCGATGGCGCGCTGCGCGCCGTGCTGTGCGACGTGCGCAATACCTTCGGCGAGCGCCACCTGTATCTGCTGGAGCAGGGCGCAGCGATCGCGTATGGCAGCGAGTTGCGCGCCAGTAAGATTTTCCACGTCTCGCCGTTTTGCAAGGTGGAAGGCCAGTATCGCTTCCGTTTCCTGCGCAGCAGCGGCAAGGATGGCGAACGCCACCTGGCGAAGGTCGATTACGACGACCTCGATGGCCCGTTGCTACAGACGAGCTTGTCCGGCACGGCGCAGCCGTTGCGCGATGCCGCCATCGCCTGGGCCTTGCTGCGCTATCCCCTGATGACCTTGGGCGTGATGGCGCGCATCCATTGGCAGGCGCTGCGCCTGTGGCTGCGCCGCGTGCCTTTCTTCAGCAAACCGCTTCCCCCACAAGAAAAGGTGTCCCGATGAGCTCCGATTCCCTGCCGACCAGCCTCGATGCGCGCAGCAGCCTGCCCCTTGAGCACGTTCGCGTGCCCGCCGCCGCGCGCATGATCTTGCGCCTGCTGCAAGAATTGCAATTTGGCGCCTTGCGCCTGCGCACGCCCGATGGCAGCGTCTTGCTGTATGGCGACGGCGGTCACCCCGTCACGCTGGACTTGCATAACTGGCGCCTGTGCGCGGCCGTCCTGCGTTCGGGCGACATCGGCTTTGCCGAAACCTTCATCGCCGGCGACTGGCGCACGGACAACTTGCCGGGCCTGATCGAATTGATGGTACGCAACCGCGCGCAGATCGAATCCCTGATCTACGGCAATTGGTGGGGCAATCTGATGTATAAGGTCCGGCATGTGCTCAACCGCAATTCGCGCGCGGGCAGCAAGAAGAATATCCATGCCCATTACGACATCGGCAATGCCTTTTATCAGTTGTGGCTGGATCCGTCGATGACGTATTCGAGCGCCCTGTTCAGCGAGGGCGCCAGCCTGGAACAGGCGCAGGCGGCGAAATACGCGCGTATCGCCGGCCAGCTGCAGCTGCAGCCGGGCCAGCGCGTACTGGAAATCGGCTGCGGCTGGGGCGGTTTTGCGGAAACGGCGGCGCGCGACCATGGCGCCCATGTGACGGGGCTGACCTTATCCACCGAGCAACTCGCATACGCGCGCCAGCGCCTGCATGCGGCGGGGCTGGCGGCGCAGGCCGACCTGCAACTGTGCGACTACCGCGACAGCCATGGGCAGTACGACGCCATCGCCTCGATCGAGATGTTCGAAGCCGTGGGGCAAAGCTACTGGGCCGGCTATTTCGACTGCGTGGCGCGCAACCTGAAGCGGGGCGGACGGGCCTGCATCCAGACCATCGTCATCGCCGACGCCTTGTTCGAGCGCTACAGCAAGAGCACGGATTTCATCCAGCAGTATATTTTTCCGGGCGGCATGCTGCCTTCGCCGGCCGAGTTTTGCCGCGCCGCCGAGGCGCAGGGCTTGCGCGTGGTGGACGCCTTCAGCTTTGGCCTCGACTATGCGGAAACCTTGCGCCAGTGGCGCGCCAGCTTCCTGGCGCAGCGCGCGGCGCTGGACAGGCAGGGTTTCGATGGCCGCTTCCTGCTGACCTGGGAGTTTTACCTGGCGTACTGCGAGGCTGCCTTCGAGGCCCGCAACACGGATGTGATGCAATTTACCCTGATCAAGGACTGACCATGCGCCGTTTTCTTGTCCTCGCTTTGCTCTCATTGACCATGCTGGGCGCCAGGGCCGCGCCGCCGGACTTTGTCGGCGTCGACGTGCCCGAAGCACGCCTGGCGGGCGAGGGCGACTACACGTGGTTCGGCATGCGTATTTATCGGGCGCAACTGTGGGTGGGGCCGCGCGGCTACCAGGGCGCGGCATCCGAAACGGCGCCCTTCGTGCTGGAATTGCGCTACGCGCGTGCGCTCGACGGCAAGAAGATCGCCGAGGCCAGCCATGAACAGATGCAAAAGCTGGGCGTGGGCACGCAACAGCAGCGGCTGGCCTGGCTGGCCACCATGCAGCGCATCTTTCCTGACGTCAAGGAAGGCCAGCGCATCGCGGGCGCCTACCGGGCCGGCATCGCGCCTGGCGTGCGTTTCTATCTCGATGGCCAGGTGCTGGCCGATGTGACCGATGGCGACTTCGCGCGCGCCTTCTTCGCCATCTGGCTCTCGCCATCGAGCACGGCGCCGCAGCTGCGCGCGGCCTTGCTGCGGAGTGCGGCGCCGCTGCCATGAGCACCGGGGCCAGCGCGCTGGACTTGCCCGCCTTGTTCAGCTATGGCCTGTTCGGCTTGCCGCTGGCCATGCTGGCGTTGCCCATCTATATATATGTGGCGCCGTTTTATGCGCAGCGCAGCAGCCTGGACCTGGCGCAGATCGGCGCCGTGCTGCTGGCCGCGCGCATCGGCGCCGCTTTCATCGACCCGGCCCTGGGTGCGTGGATGGCGCATGGCCGGCGCAGCTATGCCGAGCTCATAGGCGTGTCGCTGCCCTTGCTGCTGCTGGGTTTTGGCGCCCTGTTTCATCCGCCCGCCTTGCCGGAAGCGGCCACCCTGGCCTGGTTCCTGGCCGCCTTGCTGCTCGTCTACGCCGCCTATGGCCTGGCCAGCATCGCCCACCAGAGCTGGGGCGCGGCGCTGAGCCAGGCGCGCGCGCAGCGCACGCGCGTCACGGCCGTGCGCGAAGGCTGCGGCCTGGTCGGCGTGATCCTGGCGGCCGGGCTGACGTCCGTGCTTGGCTATGAAGGCCTGTCGCTGGCCTTTGCCGCCTGCCTGCTGATGGCCGGCGCCTTGCTGCTGGCGCGCGCGCCGCGTCCGGCCCTGCGCCGCGACTCGGCGGCGCTGCCCGCTGGCGCCTGGCGCGCGCCATGGCGCCAGCGCGCGTTTCGCTGGCTCTTTGCCATCCTGCTCGTCAATGGCGTCGCGGCGGCCATTCCCGCCACCCTGTTCCTGTTCTTTGCCGGCGATTATTTGCATCTCGGCCATTACGCCGGACCGTTCCTGATCGTTTATTTTTGTGCGGCGGCCGCCTCGATGCCCGCGTGGGTGGCCCTGGCCCGCCGCTATGGCGAGGCGCGCGCCTGGCGCGGCGCCATGCTGCTGGCGGCAAGCGTGTTTGTCTGGGCGTATGGCCTCGACGCGGGCGCCGCCTGGGGTTTCGCCGCGATCTGCCTGCTGTCCGGCCTGGCGCTGGGCGCCGACCTGGCCTTGCCGCCGGCCCTGCTGGCAGGGCTGATCGGCGTGGCGGGCCATGCCGGCAGGCAGGAGGCGGCATATTTCGGCTGGTGGAACTGGGGTGTGCAAATGAGCCTGGCGCTGGCGGCCGGCATCGTCTTGCCCTTGCTGGCCTGGCTCGGCTATGTGCCTGGGCGGGACGGCGGCTTGCCGGCCCTGTCTGCCACCTATGCCTTGCTGCCCTGTGCCCTGAAGCTGCTGGCGGCGCTGCTGTTGTGGCGTGCGCCCTTACAACATATATATAGCGATAGTGGGCATATGGAGCATCGCGCATGCGTTTCGTGAGCTGTTTCTGCGCCGCCAGCACCGGCGGTGCCCACTCCTGTCCAAAGGCGGCGCCATGAATGGCAAGATAGATAACTGGGCCGGCAAGCGCGTGTGGATCATCGGCGCGTCCAGCGGCATCGGCGCCGCCTGCGCCACCTTGCTGCTGGAGCAGGGGGCCAGCGTGGCCTTGTCGGCCCGCCATCGCGCCAGCCTGGAGCTGCTGTGCGCGGGCCAGCCGCTGGCGTTGGCCTTGCCGCTCGACATTACCCAGCCCGTGCAGCTGCGGGCCGTTGGGGCGGAGCTGGCGCGGCATTGGCCGCAGATCGACCTGATACTGGTGGTGGCCGGCGGCTATCAGGCCATGCGCGCCGACACTTTTGACCTGGCCGCGGCGCAGAGCCTGCTGGCGCTGAATGTCGGTGGCGTCTTCAATTGCCTGGACGTGGCCTTGCCGTGGCTGTTGCGCCAGGGCCGTGGCGGCATCGGCATCGTCGCCTCGGTGGCCGGCTATGGCGGCTTGCCGCAAGCGCTAGCGTATGGCGCCAGCAAGGCGGCGCTGATCAATTTGACGGAGTCGCTGTACCTGGACCTGCACGGG
Source organism: Janthinobacterium sp. SUN118 (assembly GCF_030397695.1). Lineage (NCBI taxonomy): Bacteria > Pseudomonadati > Pseudomonadota > Betaproteobacteria > Burkholderiales > Oxalobacteraceae > Janthinobacterium > Janthinobacterium sp. SUN118. The sequence continues at coordinate 218,290 of NZ_JAPUBV010000006.1, forward strand.
CGTGGCATTGATGTGTATCAAATCAACCCCGGTTTCGTAGCTACGCCACTGACGGCCGGCAATGACTTCGCCATGCCCGCGCTGATGACGGCCCGGGACGCGGCCGCCGCCATGCTCGACGGCATCGAGCGGGGCCAGTTCCATATCCATTTCCCCAAGCGTTTTACCAATGCCATGCGCCTGGTGCGGCTGTTGCCGTACCGCGCTTATTTTTGGCTGATCCGCAAGGTGACCGGCTTATGACAGGAGAAGCGAGCATGACGCAGACGGCAAGCGTGGAGGGCCCGCTGGCGCGGCTGGTGGCGTTTTACGAGCACCTGAGCCTGGAGAATCTGGCCCAGCTGGGCGCCGTGTACGCGCCGGACGCCTGTTTCAAGGATCCGTTCAACGACGTCGTGGGGCATGCGGCCATCCTGGCCATCTTCGAGCACATGTTCGTGCAAGTCGATGCCCCGCGTTTTATCGTGCTCGACAGCATGGGACAGGGCAGGCAAGCGTTCCTCACCTGGGAGTTCCGTTTCCGCATGAAGCGCCGCTTAGCTGGCGAGCAATGTATTCGCGGTGCCACCCATATCCGTTTCGATACGCAGGGCAGGGTAGTGCAGCACCGCGACTATTGGGATGTGGCCGAGGAATTGTATGAAAAGCTGCCGCTGCTTGGCGGGTTCATGCGCATGCTGAAACGCGCAGGGCGGCGCTAGCGCTGCTGCGTGGCGCTTTTAAGCAAACATTACTCAAAAGAAAAAGCAAATACGCTGCGAGGGACGCCGAAAAGGCTTGATCTCGATCAATGTGTCGTTTTTTTGACACAAAACTATCAAAATATTTAGAAGGCAACATTGTAAGAAATTGTTTCAAGTGATGCGGAATTGCCAAGCAAGAGACGCCGATATCGCCACCTCGCGGGCAACAGGCAAAAGAACCGGAAAGCATGGAAAACATTTCTAGGTAGACAATTTAAATTACCGGAAAGTCAGTAATTCCATTGTCACTCTGCCTATTTTTTCCATGCGCGCGCCGACGCCGAAATTCTGCCCTACGCCCCTGAATAATGCGGCAACGCACCAAAATGGGACGTAATAATTCCCGTTTTTGGGCATCCGGCAGCAAACATTGGCGATGCGGTGTATGCTTCGTCCCGTTTATCCATTATCACCTTACAAATTGTGCGCTTTGTCGCGTAAATCTTGGACGGCCGATGGTGGGTAAAGCATGTTGATGTTTTAATCATGCGCCTGATACTGTTGCACTAATACAACGGGTGTCGACAAGGCATGCGCTATGATGGAATGGTCAATCAGGCCAATGCATTGATTGGCAAGGGGCACTGGCTCTGTCGCGTAGTACGGTTGGCGATGGTTGGGATGCCTGAAAAAGCCCCTGGCCTGGTACCGGAAGTAACATGTTGGAACTTGATGGAATGTGAAACGGTCGTTATAGTGCCGCTTCCGGTGCCCTTTGAGCACCGAACCGGCGCACGAAAATACGGTCGTTATGCAGCCTTCTAGCTTATCGGTGCAATAGCGTGCCGATACCGATATGAATTGTTCCTCTGACCGGAACAGCAATGTGGCAGGTGGAGACCTTGCCCTCACTCATAAAAAGCGCTCTGTTAGAGCGCAGCTCGAGATGCATAGGCTGTATTACTTTTTGCTTCAAAAATTAAAGGAAATTGCAATGAAAAAAACTCTGATCACCCTGGCAGTTCTGGCAGCAGCCACCGGCGTAGCCCAAGCTCAATCGAGCGTCGTAATCTACGGTACCGTTGACGCTGGTTTCGTCAGCGAGCGCGGCGGCGTTAACGGCAACGTTAACAAACTGGACAGCGGCATTGCTTCGGCATCGCGTATCGGCTTCAAAGGCACCGAAGATCTGGGCAGCGGCCTGTCGGCACTGTTCGTTCTGGAATCGGGCTTCGGCGTTGACAACGGTCAACAAGACGTTGCAGGCAGCCTGTTCAACCGTCAAGCTTACGTTGGTCTGAGCAGCAAAACGGCTGGTACGCTGACCCTGGGTCGTCAATACACCCCTTGGTACAACACCCTGTCGAAAGTTGCTGATCCATTCGCAGCTGGCTACGCTGGTTCCGCTAAGAACTTGTTCCCAGCGAACACCCGCACCAGCAACACCGTGCTGTACACCTCGCCAAACTTCAACGGCTTTGACGCTGACGTGGCTTACACCTTCGGCGAAAACGCTGATTCGAACAAAATCGGCCGCAAAATCGGCGCGTCGGCTGGCTACTCGAACGGTCCTCTGAACGCACGTCTGGCTTACAACAACACCAGCAACGACACCGCGACCATCGAACAAGGCAGCGGCCGTAACTACCTGGCTGCTGTTAACTACGATTTCGCAGTTGCAAAAGCTTACGTCGCTTACGGCGTGAACAAAGGCAACAACAGCGGCATCCGTAACAACGGCGCCGTCAATGCCTTCAACTACGTTTCGGCTGGTGCTAGCACCGACAGCAACAACATCCTGGTTGGCGCAACCGTACCTGTTGGCCCAGCTGGCACCGTAATGGCTTCGTTCATCCGCACGAACGACAAAACCAACGCGAATGCTGACGCTGATCAATGGGCACTGGGCTACTCGTACGCTCTGTCGAAGCGCACCAGCACCTACGCTTCGTACGCTAAAATCAAGAACAAAAACTTCGCTGGCTACACCGTTGGCAACAACGCCAATGTTGGTACGGGCGACAAAGCCTTCAACGTTGGCGTTCGTCACTCGTTCTAATATTCGCGCAAGCGAAGCTTAGTACCGCTGCAGGCATCCCTTCGGGGGTGCCTATCAGCAAAGAAACGCGTCTCCAGGCTAGTCCTGGCGGCGCGTTTTTGCATGTGCGGCGCCAGTTATAATGTTGCCGTTACTAAAGTAGAGGAATGCCATGTACCCATTCAAATCGCCACGCCTGGCCGCCATGCTGGCCGCACTGCTGCTGGCCGGCGCCACTGGCGCCGCCTTCGCCGCGGCCAAGGCAAGGAAGCCGGCCGGGCTGGAGCGTTATGGCGTGACCGTGTATTCGGACCTGTGCCTGCAAAAGGACAGCGGCGAGATCGGCGGCCAGCGCGTCACCCTGCATCGCTTCGCCGAAGCCGATTCCGTCATCTATGAATTCACGGCAGGGGCCCTGAGCTGGCCCATCGTGGCCAGTGACGTCAACCTCGATGCCGCCACGGGCGCCTTCGACTTCACCATCGCCGGCGCGGACAGCGAAGAGCGCACCATCGTCGGCAAGTTCTCGAAGGATGGGCAAACCCTGACCCTGGAAGGCGATTATTGCGGCGGCAACGTGCGCATGCCGATGAAGCTGAGCCGCGTGCGCGACTTTGGCCGTCCGCTGAAAAATTGCACGCCATGCCCGCCCATGCCGGAAGTGCCTGCCGAACCGGCGCCGGCAGCGGAAGCCGTGCCCGAGAGTTCGCTGGCGCCGGCAGCCTGATAGTGTCGTGACGCCATGAAAAAGGCCCGGTGGTGACCGGGCCTTTGTGATTTCTGCTGCAATCGACTGCTTACTTCGCCGCTTGCGCCTTTTCCGCCGTGGCGCGGATGGTGGCCAGCGTCGCGTTCGGCGTGATCAGGTTGCCGTCGTAGCGCAGCTCGATCAGGGCCGGCAGGCTGTGCGCCTTGGCATGCGCGAGCGCCCGCTGCAGGGCAGGAGCGAACTCTTCCGTCGTATTCACCACTTCGCCATGCGCGCCATACGCCTGCGCCAGCGCCGCGAAATCCGGATTGTGCAGGGTCGTGCCCGACACGCGGCCCGGGTAGTCGCGCTCCTGGTGCATGCGGATGGTGCCGAACATCTGGTTATTGAAGACGATGATGACCACGCCCGCCTGGTATTGCACGGCCGTCGCCAGTTCCTGGCCATTCATCATGTATTCGCCATCGCCGGCAAAGGTGATCACCGTGCGTTCCGGATGCACGATCTTCGCCGCCACGCCGGACGGCACGCCGTAGCCCATGGCGCCATTCGTCGGCGCCAGCTGGGTGCGCATGCCGCCGTAGCGGTAGAAGCGGTGCGCCCACGAGGCGTAATTGCCGGCGCCGTTCGTCAGGATGGTATCGGCGGGCACTTGCGCCATGATGTCTTGCGTCACTTGCCACAGGTCGAGCGGCGCCTGGCCATCCTGGAAGATCGGCGGCTGCTGCTGGTAGGCGGCCAGCTCGGCCTTGGCGGCGGCCGGCGTATGCTGCCAGGCGGCCGCGTCGACGGCGTCCATCGCAGCGAGCATGGCGCACGCTTGCGGCATGCCGCTGTTGATCATCAGCTCGGCCTGGTAGACGCTGCCCAGCTCCTCGGCATCCGTGTGGATGTGCACCAGGCGCTGGCGCGGCACGGGCGAATCGAACAGCGTGTAGCCGCCGGTGGTCATTTCGCCGAGGCGCGGACCGATGGCGATCACCAGGTCGGCGTCCCTGACGCGCGCGGCCAGCTTCGGGTTGATGCCGATGCCGACGTCGCCGATGTAGTTCGGGTGCGCATTGTCGAGCAAGTCCTGGAAGCGGAAGGCGCAGGCGACGGGCAAGTGATTCGCTTCGGCGAACTGCTGCAGGTCGGCGCACGCCTGCGGCGTCCAGGTGGTGCCGCCCAGCAGCAGCAGCGGGCGCTGCGCGCCGGCCAGCATGCTGCGCAACTGTTGCATCTGGGTATGGGACGGCGCCGCCTGCACGGGCTGGTAAGGGCGCGTGTCGGCCACGGCCGCCATGGAAATGAGCATGTCTTCCGGCAAGGCCAGCACGACGGGGCCGGGGCGGCCACTGGTGGCCACCTGGAAGGCGCGCGCCAGGTATTCGGGGATGCGCTCGGCGCGGTCGATCTGTGCCACCCATTTGGCCATCTGGCCGTACATGCGGCGGTAGTCGATTTCCTGGAACGCTTCGCGGTCGACGAAATCGTTGCCCACCTGGCCGATGAACAGGATCATCGGCGTCGAATCCTGGTACGCCGTATGCACGCCGATCGACGCGTTGGTGGCGCCCGGGCCGCGCGTGACGAAGCAGATGCCCGGCTTGCCGGTCAGCTTGCCGTAGGCTTCGGCCATGAAGGCGGCGCCGCCTTCCTGGCGGTTGATGATGAAGCGGATGCCCGAATCGTGCAGGGCGTCGAGCACGTCGAGGTAGCTTTCGCCAGGCACGCCAAAGGCGGTGTCGACACCGTGGATCTGCAGGGCATCGACCAGGATCTGGCCGCCGGTACGGGATTGTTGCGTCATGTTCGGCTCTTTATATTCTAGTTGGGTGGCAAAGAAAAATCGGGCAAGCGAAGCGCATGCGCCTGGTATACGCGCAGCTTGCGCCATTCTATGTGAGCCGATTTGGCCCGGCTTTTGAAATGGCGACACCGAATTACACAATCCCCCGGGGCGGGCCGCCCGGCAAGGCGCGGCTGGCGAGCGGCGCCGCGCGTGCGCAGGCCTTTTTGCAGAAACATGCTGCGGCGCGGTACAATGGCGGGTGAAGCAGGCCAGACAGTCGCTGGCTGGCGCAGCAATGCGCTGGCGGGAGGAAGGTCCGGACTCCATAGAGCGGGGTGACGGTTAACGGCCGTCCGCCGAAAGCCGACCCGGCGTACTTGTATGCCGGGGGAGTATAAGGCGAGGAATAGGGCCACAGAGACGAGCGTATTAAGTTACGGTGAAACGCGGTAACCTCCACCTGGTGCAATTTCAAATAGGCACGCGATGATGCTGCTCGCGGAGCGTGCGGGTAGAAAGCTTGAGCGCCCGAGTAATCTGGCGCCTAGAGGAATGACTGTCATAGCGCCGACCTGCAAGGGAAGGCGCCGTAACAAAATCCGGCCTACCGGCCTGCTTCACTTGAATTCTTTGCCCTCTGGCATGCCAGGAGGTGTTCGGCGACGGTGTTTTTCGCACCGCCGGTATGACCAAAAAGCCCCGGCAACGGGGCTTTTTTGTTTCTAAAAATATAGTGCTGAAGATAAAGTTGTATATACAACTAAAAATGAACAATTGGTTAAAGTTTCTGAAGTTTAATTAATTGCTGCATTGCAAAAAAAGTTTTCGCGGGTATGGCCGGCCCCCGGAAAATCGGGCAAGCGGGGCATTGTGTGCTCATTTTTTTGCCATAAACCAAGTCTTTCCAGGCACTCGATTACCGTTGTGCTCGCACGACGAAACTATTGTCATGTGTCAACTAACTGTAAAAAATTCAATTTTTTCATTTCGTCTTTTTCGATGTTTACGGTAGGAAAACACATGTGTGCAGATGAGGTAGCACATTCACTATCTTTCATAAGTATCTAATTTATCGATATATTTTTATTTGAGACTCCTTCAACGATATGCGCTAAGTCCTTAATTTCATTACTAAAATTCCTGTTTTGCCAATCGGAAACCGCTTGACCACTATCTTTGCTTACTCTAAAGTGGGCAACTGTGTGAAAAAGTGTGTTTTTGTGGGAATTTTTCCCTTTTCTGCGTGACGCCAAGGCGTCGCAAGCCAAGCTCAAAAAAGGTCTTCCGTGTTTCAAGGCGCGTCCGCAATCAGTCTCGATGCCAAAGGCAGGATGTCTATCCCTGCCAAGCACCGTGACGCGCTGGCGATTCAATGCGAAGGTCGCCTGACCCTGACGAAACACCCCGATGGCTGCCTGCTGTTTTTCCCCCGTCCCGTGTGGGAAAGCCACCGCCAGCAAATCGCCACCTGGCCCATGTCGGCGCGCGCCTGGCAGCGCATCTTCCTCGGCAACGCCGTTGACGTCGAGCTGGACTCGGCCGGCCGCGTGCTGATCTCCCCTGAATTGCGCAACGCCGTCGGGCTGTCGCGCGAAGTGATGATGATCGGCATGGGCAGCCACTTTGAAATATGGGATGCCGCCAAGTTGGCCGAGCAAGAACAGCAGGCGATCGATGCCGGCACCCCTGATGTACTTTCCAATTTTTCTTTCTAAGGCTCCGTAATGACACAACTCACGGTGCCGGAATTTCAGCATCGCACGGTGCTGCTCGATGAAGCGGTCGATGCGCTCGACCTGTCGGGCGACCGCGCGCACGGTATTTACGTCGACGGCACGTTTGGCCGCGGCGGGCATAGCCGTTTGATCCTGTCGCGCCTGGCTGCAGACGCGCGCCTGATCGGTTTCGACAAGGATTTGCAGGCTATCGCCACGGCCGAACAGATCGCCGACCCCCGTTTTGACATCGTCCACGACAGTTTCGCCACCATGACGGCCAGTCTGGCCGAACGCGGCGTGCGGCAGGTCGACGGCATCTTGCTCGACCTGGGCATCTCGTCGCCGCAAGTCGACGACGCGGCGCGCGGCTTCAGCTTCCGCAACGACGGACCGCTGGACATGCGCATGGATACCACGCGCGGCATTTCCGCGGCCGAATGGCTGGCGGTGGAAACCGAGCAGAATTTAGAAAAGGTGATACGCGATTATGGGGAAGAACGGTTTGCTTTTCAGATTGCAAAGGCGATTGTTGCTGGCCGGGCAGTCCAGCCAATTTCAAGCACACGACAGCTTGCCAGCATCGTGGCAGGCGCCGTCAAGACCCGCGAGAAGGGTAAGGACCCCGCTACCCGCACCTTTCAGGCCATACGCATTTTCATTAACAAAGAGCTCGAGGATCTCGAGATCGGCCTGAACCAGGCGTATGCCTGCCTGGCGCCGGGCGCGCGCATGGCCGTGATCAGTTTTCACTCGCTGGAAGACCGCATGGTCAAGCGCTTCTTCGCCTCGAAGGCGAATGTGGAGCAGCCTGACCGCCGCCTGCCGATCCGCGCCGTCGACTTGCCGCAGCCGGAGATGAAGCTCATTTCCAAGATGAAGCCGTCCGACGCCGAGATCGAGGCGAACCCGCGTTCGCGCTCGGCCGTGATGCGCGTGGCACAACGCCTGCCGCTGGCGGCGCCTGCAAGCGGCGGCGCCCGATGACTGGCAAGCTCAGTGTCGTGCTGTCGGCCCTGCTGGTGTGCTGCGGCCTGTCGCTGGTGAACGCGCAGTACCAGGCGCGCCACCTGCTGATCGACCTGGAGCGCGCGCAAGCGCTGTCGCGCCAGCTCGACATCGACTGGGCGCAGCTGCAGCTGGACCAGTCCACCCTGGGCAAGCATGAGCGCATCGAATCGATAGCGCGGCGCGACCTGAGCATGACGCCGCTGACGGCGGCACGCACGCAGTACCTGACGGAGGGCGAATAATGAAGTTGGGCGGTAACAGCAACGGCCGGGTGGCGGCGTCGAAGGGCGTGCCATTCTCGAAAAACCCCGTACTGGCAGTGCGTCTGCCCGTCTGGCGTTCGCGCGTCGTGCTGTTCCTGCTGTTCTTCGCTTTCGCCGGCCTGGGCGCGCGCGCCTTGTGGCTGCAGGGCGTCTCGACGCAGTTCCTGCAAAAGCAGGGCAAGGCGCGCTATGAGCGCACGCTGGAATTGCCTGCCACGCGCGGCAAGATCACCGACCGCAACGGCCAGGTGCTGGCGTCGTCCGTTCCCGTGAAGGCCATCTGGGCCATTCCCGACGACGTGCTGCAGGCGACACCCGAAAAAATCAATGCGCTGGCCGGCCTGCTGGAAATGAACGTCAACGAATTGCGCAAGAAGCTCGATTCGGACCGCAGCTTCGTTTACCTGAAGCGCCAGGTCGAGATGGACGTGGCCGACAAGATCTCCAAGCTGGGCATCGACGGCATCGACGAACGCAAGGAATACAAGCGCTTTTATCCACAGGGCGAAGTGATGACCCACGTGGTCGGCTTTACCAACGTGGAAGACGTGGGCCAGGAAAGCATGGAACTGGCGCAGCAGAAAACCCTCGTCGGCACCACCGGCAGCCGCCGCGTGATCAAGGACCGCCTGGGCCATATCGTCGAAGACATCGGCTTCATCCACGAACCGCATGACGGCAAGGACCTGACCCTGTCCGTCGACAGCAAGATCCAGTACATCGCCTTCACGCAGCTGAAGGAAGCGGTGGAAAAGTTCAATGCCAAGGCGGGCGGCGCCGTCGTGCTCGACGTGCATACGGGCGAAGTGCTGGCCCTGGCCAATTACCCGAGCTACGACCCGAACGACCGCCGCAAGCTCACCGGCCAGCAGCTGCGCAACCGCGTCATGACCGATACCTTCGAACCCGGTTCGACCCTGAAGCCGATCACGGTCTCGCTGGCGCTCGACACGGGCCGGGTCAAGCCGGGTACCCTGATCGACACGGGTCCGGGCCGCTACACCATCGCCGACCGCACGATTACCGACACCAAGCCGCACGGCGTGATCAATGTCTCCGAGATCATCGAAATGTCGTCGAATATCGGCACCTCGAAAATCGCGCTGGGCATGCCGTCGCAGGAAATGTGGGAAATGTTTACCAAGGTGGGCTTCGGCCAGCAGCCGAAATGGGGCTTCCCCGGCGCCGTGGCCGGCCGCGTGCGTCCGTATAAATCCTGGCGCCCGGTGGAGCAGGCGACCATGAGCTACGGTAATGGCATTTCCGTGTCGCTGATCCAGCTGGCGCGTTCCTACATGATGTTCGCGCGCGATGGCGACACGATTCCCCTGTCGTTCCAGAAAGTCAATGAACTGCCTGTGGGCCAGCAAGTGATCAAACCGAAGACGGCCGCCGAAATGCGCGCCATGCTCGAGCTGGTGGTGTCGGGCGCGCACGGCTCGGCCAAGCGCGCCCAAGTTGCCGGCTACCGCGTCGGCGGCAAGACGGGCACGGCCTACAAGGTGGAAAACGGCCGCTACGCGATGCCGCGCAAATATATCGGCTCTTTCGTGGGCATGGTGCCGATGTCGGCGCCGCGCTTCATCATTGCCGTGATGATCGATGAACCGACCGGCCCGGCCCACTATGGTGGCCAGGTTGCCGCTCCCGCTTTCGCGGCGATTGCGACCAACGCGCTGCGCGCGATGAACGTACCGCCCGATTCCTCCGTTACCGAAATCGTGGTTCCGGCCAATGCCGGTCCGGAGGCCATGTGAAGTCACTCATGACCATACAAGAAATCAGTTTGTGGATCAAAGCGGCTGCCCCGTCCGGGCAGCTGACGTCCGATTCGCGCCGCGTGCAGCGCGGCGACGTGTTTTTCGCCTATGCCGGCGCCACCCATTTCATCGCCGCCGCCATCGCGCGGGGCGCCGCCGCCATCGTGCATGATGGCGCCGACTGGGACGCTGCATGGACCGTGCCGCAGTTGGCAGTGGCCGACCTGAAACGCCAGGCCGGCCCCATCGCCCATGCGTTCTACGGCATGCCCGACAGCGCCATGTTCAGCGCCGGCGTGACGGGTACGAATGGCAAGACCTCGTGCGCGCTGTGGCTGGCGCAGGCCCTGGCGCGCCTCGGTGAAACTTCCTCCGTGATCGGCACCCTGGGCGTGGGCCTGTGCAAGCCGCGCGGCGAGATCGACTTCGACGTCACCGGCTACACCACGCCCGACGCCGTGCTGCTGGCGCGCAAGCTCGCCGCCATGCGCGACGCCGGCGCGCAAGCCGTCGCCATCGAAGTGTCGTCGATAGGCCTGGACCAGGAACGCGCGGCCGGCATGCATTTCGACGTCGCCATGTTTACCAACCTGACGCGCGACCACCTCGATTACCACGGCGACATGGCGGCCTATGAGGCGGCGAAAGTCAAATTGTTCGACTGGCCCGGCCTGAAAACGGCCGTCATCAACCTGGATGACGCCATGGGCCTGCGCCTGGCGCGCCACGTGGACGGCAAGCTGGCCGGCGAGTATCCCGTCATCGGCTATACCTTGCAGGATGCGGCAGCCTTGCCCGACCTGCCGGGCGTGCTGATGCTGCGTGCCAGCCAGTTCCGCAGCCGCAATGCCGGCACCGACTTCCACCTGGAATGCCCGCTTGGCGTGGCGCTGGTCAAGACGCAGCTGGTGGGCCACTTCAATATCAGCAACGCGCTGGCCGTGCTGGGCGCCTTGCTGGCGCACGGCACCGGCCTGCGCGCGGCCATCGACGGCATCGAATCCCTGCAGCCGGCGCCGGGCCGCATGCAGCAGGTGGGCGGACAGGAAGCGCCGATGGTCGTCATCGACTATGCGCATACGCCTGACGCGCTGGAAAAAACCCTGGCCGCCTTGCGCCAGGTGGCGCAGGAACGCGGCGGTCAGCTGTGGTGCGTGTTCGGCTGCGGCGGCGACCGCGATCCGGGCAAGCGCCCGCAGATGGGCGCCATCGCGCAGCTGGCCGATCACGTGCTGGTCACCAGCGACAATCCGCGCAGCGAAGACCCGCATGCCATCATCGCGCAGATCGTCGCCGGCATGCGTGCGAATGGCCCGCAGCCGCAGGCCATCGAAGACCGCGCCGCCGCCATTCTGTCGGCCATCAAGCATGCGGCCAAGCCGGATGTCATCCTGTTGGCGGGCAAGGGCCACGAGCCGTACCAGGAAATCAAGGGCAAGAAATTGCCGTTCTCCGATGCCGACCATGCGCAGCTGGCCCTGTCCGCGCGCCTGACGATGATGAGGACGAACTGATGGATAGCCTGATGCACGCAAGCCTGGCTGAATTGATGCCGTCGCTGGATGGCGCACAGCTGATGGGCGACGCCAGTTTTTCGGGTGTGTCGACCGACAGCCGCAGCGCGCCTGCCGGCTCGCTGTTCGTTGCCCTGCGCGGCGAGAATTTCGATGCCCACGATTTCCTCGAGCAGGTGGCCGCCAGGGGCGTCGCCGCCGTGCTGGTCGAGCGCCTGCCGGAAGGCTGGGACAGCAGCAAGGTGCCGGCCATCGTCGCCGCCGACACGCTGGTGGCGCTGGGCCGCATCGCCAATTACTGGCGCCGCCGTTTCAGCCTGCCCGTCATCGGCGTTACCGGCAGCAATGGCAAGACCACCGTCAAGGAGATGATTTCTTCCATCCTGGCGGCGGCCTTTGGCGAAGAAGGCCGTCTGGCCACGCGCGGCAACCTGAATAATGAAATCGGCGTGCCATTGACCCTGTTCCGCCTGAGCGGGCAGCACAAGGCAGCCGTCATCGAAATGGGCATGAACCACCCTGGCGAGATCGCCCGTCTGGCCGCGATTGCCGCGCCGACCCTGGCGATGGTCAACAACGCGCAGCGCGAACACCAGGAATTCATGCATACGGTGGAAGCCGTGGCGCGCGAAAACGGCGCGGCGCTGGCCGCCCTGGCGCATGACGGCGTGGCCGTCTTCCCGCACGGCGATGAATTTACCGCCCTGTGGCGCGAGCTGGCCGGCGCGCGCACGGTCATCACCTTCGGCCTGTCGAAGGATGCGGAAGTGAGCTGCACGCACCGCGCCGCAGAGGATTTTGGCAGCGACCTGTTCGTCAGCGTGCGCGCGCAGGACGGCGGCTTGCGCCAGTTCTTCGTCGGTTTGCAGGCGGCGGGCGAACACAATGTGCGCAATGCGCTGGCCGCCGTGGCATGCGCCGTCGGCGCCGGCATCGCCATCGAACATATCAAGCAGGGCCTGGAGGCGTTCGCGCCGGTGAACGGCCGCCTGCAGAAAAAACGTGCCGCCAATGGCGCCACCATCATCGACGACAGCTACAACGCCAATCCGGATTCGGCGCGGGCAGCCATCGATGTGCTGGCGCAGGCCGCAGCGCCGCGCATCCTGGTGCTGGGCGAGATGGGCGAAGTCGGCACGCAGGGGCAGCAGTTCCACGAAGAGATCGGCGCCTACGCCGCCGCCAAAGGCATCGAACACGTGCTGGCGACGGGCGGCCTGGCGCGCCATCTGGTGAATCCGGCGCAGGCGGCCGCAAGCCAGGAATCAGGCACGGTCGTGGAGTATTTCGAACAGTTCGACGGCTTGCTGGCGGCGCTCGATGCGCATTTGTCCGGCCGATCGGATGCAACAGTATTGATCAAGGGCTCCCGCTTCATGAAAATGGAACGGGCCGTGCAGCATTTGATTGGTTCAAACAACAAAAACAAGGAAGCTCACTAATCATGCTGCTCTGGCTCGCTCATTATTTCCAGGACGACATTGGCCCACTGCGGGTCTTTAACTTCATAACCTTCCGCGCCGTCTTCGCGACCCTGACGGCCATCCTGATCGGCCTGTGCGCCGGTCCGGCCGTGATCCGCATGCTCACGCGCATGAAGGTCGGCCAGGCCGTGCGTACGGACGGCCCGCAAACGCATCTGAAAAAACACGGTACCCCGACCATGGGCGGGGTGCTGATTCTGATCGCCATCGGCATTTCCACCTTGCTGTGGGCCGACCTGTCGAACCGCTTCATCTGGCCCGTGCTGATCGTTACCCTGGGTTTTGGCGCCGTCGGCTGGGCCGACGACTACCGCAAGGTGGTGCACCAGGATCCGGAAGGCATGCGCTCGCGTGAAAAATACTTCTGGCAGTCGCTGATCGGTATCATCGCCGCCTTCTACCTGGCGTTTTCCGTGTCCGTCTCGGAACCCGACGCAGGCCATGTGTGGAACCTGATCTACGCATGGGTGCAGTCCGGCTTTGCCATGGACCTGCCGCCCAAGGCCGACTTGATCGTGCCATTCTTCAAGACCATCAGCTATCCGCTGGGCGTCTGGGGTTTCATCGCGCTGACCTATTGCGTCATCGTCGGCACCAGCAACGCCGTCAATTTCACCGATGGTCTCGATGGCCTGGCCATCATGCCGACCGTGATGGTGGGCACGGCCCTGGGCCTGTTCGCCTACCTGACGGGTAACGTCACGTACGCGCGCTACCTGTTCATCCCGCACATTCCGGGCGCCGGCGAACTGGTGATCTTCTGCGGCGCGCTGGCCGGCTCCGGCCTGGCCTTCCTCTGGTATAACACCCATCCCGCCAAGGTCTTCATGGGCGACGTGGGCGCGCTGGCCCTGGGCGGCGCGCTGGGCACCATCGCCGTTATCGTGCGCCAGGAAATCGTCCTGTTCATCATGGGCGGCATCTTCGTCGTCGAAACGCTGTCCGTGATCATCCAGGTGGCGTGGTTCAAGTACACCAAGAAGCGCTATGGCGTAGGCCGCCGCGTCTTCCTGATGGCGCCACTGCATCACCATTTTGAACAAAAAGGCTGGAAGGAGACGCAGGTCGTCGTGCGTTTCTGGATCATCACCATGATGCTGGTGCTGCTCGGCCTGACCACCTTGAAGCTGCGCTGATGATGTACGACGCTAAAACCGCACTGGTGCTGGGCCTCGGCGAATCGGGGCTGGCCATGGCCCTGTGGCTGGCCCGCAGCGGGGCTGCCGTGCGCGTGGCCGATACGCGCGAAGCGCCCGAGCGCCTGGCCGCCCTGCAGGCCGCCGTGCCGCAGGCGCAGTTCATCGCCGGCGCCTTCACGGCCGACCTGCTCGATGGCGTCGATTTCGTCGCCGTCAGCCCCGGCCTGGCGCCGGGCCGCGAATTGGCGCAGATTGCGCCGGCCGCGCTGGAAAAGAATATTCCCGTGTGGGGCGAGATCGAACTGTTCGCGCAAGCGCTGGCGTTCCTCAAGGCGGAGCGCGGCTATGCGCCGAAAGTCATCGCCATCACGGGCACGAATGGCAAGACGACGGTGACCAGCCTGGTGGGCCTGCTGTGCGAGCGCGCGGGCCTGGCCACGCGCGTGGCCGGCAATATCAGCCCGGCCGCGCTGGACGTGCTGCGCGAGGTGCTCGACGCCGCGCCCGCGCCGCAGCCTGTGTCTCAGCCTGAGAGTGACGGCGAGGACGCTGCAGAAGCCGCGGCACCCGTCGCCGGCAACCTGCCGCAGGCGTGGATCCTCGAGCTGTCCAGCTTCCAGCTGCACACGACCTTCAGCCTGCAGGCCGATGCGGCCACGGTGTTGAACCTGTCGCAGGACCACCTGGACTGGCATGGCGACATGGCTGCCTACGCCCAGGACAAGGCGCGCATCTTCGGCGACGAGACCGTGCGCGTCCTGAACCGCGACGATGCCGCCGTCATGCGCATGGCCAATCCGCTGGCGGAGAGCATCACCTTCGGCACGGGCGAGCCGGCCGAAGTGGACAGTTTTGGCCTGGTCAATGAACGCGGCATCTTCTGGCTGGCGCAAGCCGTGCCGAGCGAAGAAGTGATCGAGAAAAAGCGCAAGAAGAACGATCCGGCGCCGGAACCGGTGCCGACGATGGCGAAAAAACTGATGCCGGCCGATGCGCTGAAAATCCGCGGCCAGCACAATGCCTCGAACGCGCTGGCGGCGCTGGCCCTGTGCCGCGCCATCGGCCTGCCGTTCGCGCCGCTGCTGCATGGCTTGCGCGAATACCAGGGCGAACCGCACCGCGTGGAACTGGTCACGGCCGTCAACGAAGTCGAATACTACGATGACAGCAAGGGCACGAACGTGGGCGCCACGGTGGCGGCCCTGTTCGGCCTGGGCAAGGCCTTCGGCGGCGCGGAGCAGCGCCTGGTGCTGATCGCCGGTGGCGACGGCAAGGGGCAGGACTTCTCGCCGCTGGCCGAACCCGTGTCGCGCTATGTGCGCGCCGTGGTGCTGATCGGCCGCGATGCGCCTGCGCTGCGCGCAGCGCTCGAACCGGCCGGCGTGGACATCATCGACTGCGCCACTTTGCCGGAAGCGGTCAAGCGCGCCAGCGCCCTGGCCCTGGCCGGCGATGCCGTGCTGCTGTCGCCGGCGTGCGCCAGCCTGGACATGTTCAAGAACTATGCGCACCGCGCGCAGGTGTTTGTCGACGCCGTGCGCGACATCGCCCTGGAAAACGGACAGGATATCTGATGGCCTTCCAACTGCCCTTCAGCTTCGGTTCCGGCTCGGCTGCCAAGCCGCTGGATAGCCGTGCGCGGCAGTCGAAAATGATGGATTACGACCAGCCGCTGGTGTGGGTGGTCCTGCTGCTCATGCTGCTGGGCATGGTGATGGTGTATTCGGCCTCGATCTCGCTGTCGGATGCGCGCAAGTTTGCCGCCTACACGAACAATTATTTTGTCGTGCGCCAGGCGCTGTTTATCGGCGTGTCGATCATCGCCGGCGCGCTGGTGTTCCGCATCCGTATCGCGACCTGGCAAAAGATGGCGCCGTGGCTGTTCATCGGCACCCTGGTGCTGCTGGTGATGGTGCTGATACCGGGCCTGGGCGTATCGGTCAACGGCGGCCGCCGCTGGCTGAATCTGCCGGGCCTGCGGCCGCAGCCGTCCGAGCTGATGAAAGTGGTGATGGTGCTGTACGCGGCCGATTACACGGTGCGCAAGCAGGAATACATGCACAAGCTGACCAAGGGCTTCATGCCGATGGCGCTGGCCGTCAGCTTCGTCGGCTTGCTGCTGCTGATGGAGCCCGACCTGGGCGCCTTCGGCGTGATCGTCTGCATCGCCATGGGCATCCTGTTCCTGGGCGGCGTCAATGCGATCTGGTTCGGCGGCATCGGCGCCATGCTGACGGCGATTTTCGTCACCATCATCGCCCTGTCTAAATTCCGCCGCGAGCGGTTTTTTGCGTATCTCGATCCGTGGCAGGAAGACAATGCGCTGAACAAGGCATATCAGCTGACGCACTCGCTGATCGCCTTCGGGCGCGGCGAACTGTTTGGCGTGGGCCTCGGCGGCAGCGTGGAAAAACTGCATTACCTGCCCGAAGCGCATACGGACTTCCTGCTGGCCGTGATCGGCGAGGAATTGGGCCTGGTCGGCGTCCTGGTCGTGATTGGCATGTTCTACTGGATTATCAAGCGCGCCTTCGACATCGGCCGCCAGGCGATCGCCATCGACCAGACCTTCGCCGGCTTGACGGCGAAAGGCATCGCCATCTGGATTGGCGTGCAGACGTTCATTAACATGGGCGTGAACCTGGGTCTGCTGCCGACCAAGGGCCTGACCCTGCCGCTGATGAGCTATGGCGGCACGGGCGTATTGATTAACTGTATCGGCCTGGCGATTTTGCTGCGCATCGATTATGAAAACCGGATCCTGATGCGTGGGGGCCGGCTATGAGCAACGTGACGAATTTGAATCCGACTAAACGACTGATGATCATGGCGGCCGGCACCGGCGGCCATATTTTCCCTGGCCTGGCGATTGCGCAGACGATGCGCGCGCGCGGCTGGGAAGTGAGCTGGCTGGGCACGACCCACGGCATGGAGCAGGAACTGGTGCCGAAGAGCGGCATCCCGATGGACGCCATTGCGTTCTCGGGCATGCGCGGCAAGGGCCTGGCGCACACGCTGAAGGGCGGCTTTAAGATGCTGGCCAGCTTCTTTGCCATCCGCCGTTTCATCGCCAGCCGCAAGCCGGACGTGGTGATGGGCATGGGCGGCTACGTCACCGTGCCGGGCGGCCTGATGGCGCGCCTGAAAGGCGTGCCGCTGGTGCTGGTCAATGCCGACGCGGCGCTGCTGCTGTCGAACAAGACCCTGGTGCCGCTGGCGCAGAAAGTGTGTTTCGGTTTTCCCGCCGACTTCGGCAACGCCGCCGGCAAGGCCGTCGTCACGGGCAATCCCGTGCGCGCCGAGATCCTGGCCATGGCGCCGCCGGCGCCGCGTTTCGCGGGACGCAGCGGACCGCTGCGCATCCTGGTGGTGGGCGGCAGCCTGGGCGCGAAAGCGCTGAACGACAACCTGCCCGCCGCGCTGGCGCTGATGCCGGAGGGCGAACGCCCGCTGGTGACGCACCAGTCGGGCAAGAAGAATATCGACGCCCTGCATGCCGCCTATGCGCAGGCGGGCGTGCAAGCCAATGTGGTCGACTTCATCGACGACATGGCCAGGGCCTATACCGAGGCCGACCTGGTGATCTGCCGCGCCGGCGCGATCACCCTGTCGGAACTGACGGCGGCCGGCGTGGCAAGCGTGCTCGTGCCGCTGGTGGCGTCGACCACCAGCCACCAGCGCGACAACGCGCAATGGATGGCGCAACAAGGCGCGGCGATTCACCTGCCGCAGACGGAAATGAGTGCGGCGTCGCTGAGCGCCTTGCTGGCGTCGCTGGACCGCGACAGCTGCCAGCAGATGGCGCAGGCGGCACTGGCAGCAGGCAAGCGCGACGCCAATGAGGCGATCGCAAACGTATTGGAAAAACTGGCATGAGGTTAGCTCTGTGAAGCATAAAGTAAACAATATCCACTTTGTCGGCATTGGCGGCAGCGGCATGAGCGGCATCGCCGAAGTGCTGGTCAATCTGGGCTACAAGGTGTCGGGCTCCGACCTGGGCAGCAATGCGGCGACGCAGCGCCTGGCGAGCCTGGGCGCGACCGTCATGCTCGGTCACGCGGCTGAAAATATCGGCGACGCCGATGCGGTGGTCACGTCGGGCGCCGTCCCGCAGGACAATCCGGAAGTGGCGGCAGCGCGTGCGCGCAAGATCCCGCTGGTGCCGCGCGCCGTGATGCTGGGCGAGTTGATGCGCCTGAAACGCGGCATCGCGATCGCCGGCACGCATGGCAAGACCACCACCACCAGCCTGGTGGCATCGGTGCTGGCGCAGGGCGGCCTCGATCCCACCTTCGTCATCGGCGGTCGCCTGACCAGCGCCGGCGCGAATGCGAAACTCGGCTCGGGAGACTACCTGGTGGCCGAAGCCGATGAATCGGACGCCTCGTTCCTGAACCTGACGCCGATGATCGAAGTGATCACGAATATCGACGCCGATCACATGGACACCTACGAGCACGATTTTGAAAAGCTCAAGCAGGCGTTCGTGCAGTTCACGCACCGTTTGCCGTTCTATGGCCGCGCCATGCTGTGCATCGACGATCCGCACGTACGCGCCATCATCCCGTCCGTGACCAAGCCGGTCACCACCTACGGTTTTGCGGAAGACGCGCAAGTGCGCGCCATCAATGCGCGCGCCGTAGGGCTGGAAATGCATTTCACCGTGCTGCAGGAAGGCTATCCGGACCTCGACGTGGTGCTGAACCAGCCCGGCATGCACAATGTGCAGAATGCCTGCTCGGCGATCGCCATCGCGCGTGAAATCGGCATCGCCGATACCGCCACGCAGCAGGGCCTGGCCGAATTTTCCGGCGTGGGCCGGCGTTTCACGCGCTATGGCGACGTGGCGCTGCCGAACGGCGGCAGCTTCGCGCTGGTCGACGATTTCGGCCACCACCCTGTGGAAACGGAAGTGACCCTGGCCGCGGCGCGCGCCGCCTACCCGGGCCGCCGACTGGTGCTGGCTTTCCAGCCGCACCGCTACAGTCGCACGCGCGATCTGTTCGAGGATTTCGTCAAGGTGCTCAGTGCACCGGACGTGCTGCTGCTGTCCGAAGTGTATGCGGCGGGCGAAGCGCCTATCGTCGCCGCCGATGGCCGCGCACTGGCGCATGCGCTGCGCGCGCGCGGCAAGATCGAACCGATTTTCGTCGAGTCCATGAAGGACATGGCCGACACCATCATGAGCGTGGCGCGCGACGGCGACGTCGTGCTGACCATGGGTGCGGGCTCCATCAGCGGCATCCCGCAACAACTGACTACGTATCAATCCAACACTGTAAAGGCCTGATGTGAACCAAGCTTCAGCTATCGACGTAAAACAATTGGGCAAGGTCGGCGTCCTGTTCGGCGGCCGCTCGGCCGAGCGCGAAGTGTCGCTGATGTCCGGCGCGGGCGTGCTGGCCGCATTGAAAAGCCATGGCGTGGATGCGCATGGCTTCGACACGGGCGAACGCAGCCTGGCCGAACTGGCCGCCGAGAAATTCGACCGCGTCTTCATCGCGCTGCACGGCCGCTTCGGCGAAGACGGCAGCCTGCAGGGCGCGCTGGAACAGCTGGGCATTCCCTACACGGGCAGCGGCGTGATGGCCTGCTCGGTGGGCATGGACAAGGTCTACACCAAGATGATCTGGCTGATGCACCAGCTGCCGACGCCCAAGTACGCGGTGCTGAACGACAGCTCCGACCTGGCCAAGGTCGCTGCGGAACTGGGCTTGCCGCTGATCGTCAAGCCGCCGCATGAAGGTTCGAGCATCGGCATCACGACGGTCAACGAAGCGTCGGCCTTCCAGGCCGCCTACGACATCGCCGCCGGCCTCGATGATTCGGTGCTGGCCGAGGAATTCATCAAGGGCCGCGAATTCACCGTCGCGATCCTGGGCAAGGGCGCCACGGCGCGGGCGCTGCCGCCGATCGAAATCGTCGCCCCGCAAGGCAATTACGATTATCAGAACAAGTACTTCACGGACGATACGCAGTATTTCTGCCCGCCGCAGCTGGACCAGGCGATCATCGCAGAGATGGAACGTATCGCGCTGGAAGCCTACCGCGCCCTCGGCTGCGAAGGCTGGGGACGGGTCGATGTGCTGATGCGCGCGGCCGACAGCAAGCTGTTTTTGCTGGAGGTGAATACCTCGCCGGGCATGACCGGCCATTCGCTCGTGCCGATGGCGGCGCGCGCGGAAGGCACCAGCTATGAAGACCTGTGCCTGGAAATCGTCGCCGGCGCAAGCCTGAAAATGCACAAGGGAAAACGCTGATATGTGGCATGACGCTAAAAGCCTGAATACGACTGCCAACGGCTTGCTGGCCGCGGTGCTGGTCGTGTGCGTGGCGGCCGGCGTCTGGTGGGTGTCGCAGCGCCCGATGTTCGACCTGCGCAGCATCAAGGTGGAAAGCGCGGACGACAAGGGCCTGCGCCACGTGAATTACCTGACCCTGCGCAGCGGCACGCTGGGGCGCATCAAGGGCAATTTCTTCACGACCAACCTGGAAAGCGTGCGCGGCGTGTTCGAATCGGTGCCCTGGGTGCGCCGCGCCAGCGTGCGGCGCGAGTGGCCGAACCAGCTGATCGTGGCGCTGGAAGAACATGAGGCGCTGGGCACCTGGGGCGAGGATGGACGCCTGCTGTCGGTCAAGGGCGACGTGTTTACCGCCAATGTGGCCGAGGCCGAGGATGACCATGAATTGCCCGCGTTTTCCGGCCCCGATGGCAGCGAGAAGGAAGTGCTGGCCACTTACGTGCAGCTGGAAAAATGGTTCGCGCCGCTGAAGATGGTGCCCGAGACCCTGTCGCTGTCGAGCCGTTATGCGTGGACCGTGAAACTGAATAACGGCATGAGCGTGGCGCTGGGGCGCGAGCAGAATCATACGACCCTGAAGGCGCGGGTCGACCGGCTGGTGGGTATCTACCCGCAGCTGGCGAGCCGGCTGGAAAATATCGACACGATCGATATGCGCTACCAGAACGGCTTGGCCCTCAGTTCCGCAGGCCTGGTGATACCGGCCGAAGGCAAGGATGGCAGGCCGGCAGCAGCGATCAGGAAGAAAAATGGCAGTCCGATTAAAAAACCGACTTAACCGAATAATCAATTAACGAATAGCCCATACATTAGGCGACAGAAATGACAAAAGACGCGAAAAACCTGATCGTCGGCCTCGACATCGGCACCTCGAAAGTGGTGGCGGTGGTAGCCGAAGTGATGTCCGACGGGCGCCACGAAGTGATCGGGCTGGGCCAGCACGAATCGAAGGGCCTGAAAAAAGGCGTGGTGGTCAATATCGAGGCCACGGTGGAGTCCATCCAGCGCGCGCTGGAAGAGGCCGAGCTGATGGCCGACTGCAAGATCCGCAATGTCTACGCAGGCATCGCGGGCAGCCATATCCGCAGCTTCAATTCCAGCGGCATGGTGGCCATCAAGGACAAGGAAGTGACGGCGACCGACGTGGCGCGCGTCATCGAGACGGCAAAAGCGGTTAACATTCCGACCGATCAGCAATTGCTGCACACGGTGCCGCAAGAGTTCATCGTCGACAGCCAGGAAGATGTGCGCGAGCCGATCGGCATGAGCGGCATCCGCCTGGAGGTGAAGGTGCATATCGTCACCGGCGCCGTGTCGGCGGTGCAGAACATCGTCAAGTGCGTGCGCCGCTGCGGCCTGGAAGTGTCGGACCTGATCCTGCAGCCGATGGCATCCGCCGACGCGGTGCTCACGCCCGATGAAAAAGAGCTGGGCGTGGTGCTCATCGACATCGGCGGCGGCACGACCGACGTGGCGGTATTCTCCGATGGCGCGATCCGCCATACGGCAGTCATCCCCATCGCCGGCGACCAGATCACCAACGACATCGCCATGGCCTTGCGCACCCCGACCGCGGAAGCGGAAGAAATCAAGATCCGCTATGGCGTGGCCAAGCAGGTCCTGGCCGATCCCGGTGAATCGCTGGAAGTGCCAGGCCTGGGCGACCGCGGTCCGCGCAACCTGTCGCGCCAGGCGCTGGCGGCAGTGATCGAACCGCGCGTCGAAGAGCTGTTTGCGATGGTGCACCAGGTGGTGCGCGAATCCGGTTACGAAGGCGTGCTGTCGTCGGGCATCGTGCTCACGGGCGGCACTTCCATCATGCCCGGCATGGTGGAAATGGCGGAAGATATTTTCCTGAAACCGGCGCGCCTGGGCACGCCCGAGTATCGGGGACAGCTGGCCGACGTGGTGCGCAGTCCGCGCTATGCCACGGTGCTTGGCCTGCTGCTGGAAGCGAAGAAGCAATACCTGCGCGGCCACATCGTGACGCGTCAGGACGGCTCGGTGAAGGCAGTCTGGCAGCGCATGAAGGAATGGTTTTTAGGGAATTTTTAAGGGCGTGCTTCAGGCCCGGCATGACAGGTTTTTTGGCAGCATCGCAGGTAAACACACATAACTTAATTTTATATTTAACCGCAGTTTTCAATCTCCAGTTCTCCTACCAATATGAGGCCTGGCGCTTGGAAACCGCATCTGATAGGAGCACATCATGGAGTTCGATATGGTCGATAACACAGCTTTAGGTACCGTCATCAAGGTCGTCGGCGTCGGCGGTGCGGGTGGCAATGCAGTCCAACACATGATCAACAAAGGCATGTCGGGCGTGGAGTTCATTGCCGCCAATACCGACGCACAGGCCCTGTCGACATCGAAGGCCCACAACATCATCCAGATCGGCGATACGGGCCTGGGCGCCGGCATGAAGCCGGCCGTGGGTCGCCAGCTGGCCGAAGAATCGCGCGCGCGCATCGCCGATTCGCTGCGCGGCGCGCACATGGTCTTCATCGCTGCCGGCATGGGCGGCGGCACGGGCACGGGCGCGGCGCCTATCGTCGCGGAAGTGGCCAAGGAACTGGGCGCGCTGACGGTGGCCGTGGTCTCCAAGCCATTCTCGTACGAAGGCCAGAAGTGCATGGACATCGCCGACGAAGGCCTGGAGCAGCTGTCCCTGCACGTCGACTCGCTGATCATCATCCTCAACGAAAAACTGGAAGAGATCTACGAAGACGAAAGCATGCTGGAATGGATGCAGCATGCCGACGATGTGCTCAACAACGCGGTGGCCGGCATCGCCGAGATCATCAACGTGCCGGGCCATATCAACGTCGACTTCAACGACGTGAAAACCATCATGGGCGAGCAGGGCAAGGCCATGATGGGTACGGCGACCGCTTCCGGCGTCGACCGCGCGCGCATCGCCGCCGAACAGGCTGTCGCTTCGCCGCTGCTGGATGGCATCGATCTCTCCGGCGCGCGCGGCGTGCTGGTCAACGTCACGGCCAGCCGTGGCTTGAAAGGTAAAGAGATCAAGGAAGTCATGGCTGCCGTGCGCGCGTTTGCCGCGCCGGACGCGTCGATCGCGCAAGGTATCGCCTACGACGACGCCATGGGCGACGACATCCGCGTTACCGTGGTGGCCACGGGCCTGGGCCGCGCCAAGAAAAACATCCAGCTGGTACCGCAGCAAGTGCTGCGCACCGGTACCCACAACAGCCCGTTGACTCCATCGGCTGCCATGGGTAGCGCGCAAGCGGCGACGACGACGGTTGGCGTGGCTACGCCGGCTGCCGGTTTCGACGGCATGAAGGCGCCGGCAGTATGGCGCCGCGAATCGGCTTCCGAGCAGGTGCGCGCGATGGAAAAAAATGGCATGGAGACGTACGACATTCCAGCCTTCCTGCGCAAGCAGGCCGACTAAGGTGATCTGATGTCGGCAAACATGACGGCGGCCTGAGGGCCGCCGTTTTTTTATCTGTTTTCTTGATGTTTGCCTTTGCCTTCCCGGCCATTTTCTGCACAAATACGGCAAGTCAGGCATACTATCGCGCTGAGCCAGCATAAGTCATCCTTGAGAAATCACCATCATCGATTGGGGATGACTTTACGCTAGCCGAACCAGATCACGGCACTGTCCGCTTCATGGAGCGGACAGTGCCTTCAACCGACAGTACACAAGGAGTCAACATGACCATCAAGATCGGCGACACCCTGCCAGAAGGCACCCTGGCCGAATTCATCGAAAGCGAAACCGAAGGTTGCGCACTGGGCCCGAACACGTTCAACGTGCAAGACCTGGTCAAAGGCAAGAAGATCGCCATCTTCGGCCTGCCAGGCGCCTACACCCCGACTTGCTCCGCACAGCACGTGCCGGGCTACGTGCAGCACGCTGCCGACCTGAAAGCCAAGGGCGTCGACGAAATCTGGTGCATCTCCGTCAACGACGCGTTCGTGATGGGCGCCTGGGGCCGCGATCAGAAAGCCACCGGCGTGGTGCGCATGATGGCTGACGGCAATGCCGCCTACAGCAAGGCGCTGGGCCTGGACGCCGACTTCAGCAAGTTCGGCATGGGCACGCGCTCGCAGCGCTACTCGATGCTGGTCGACAATGGCGTCGTGACGCAATTGAACGTCGAGCAGGGCGGCAAGTTTGAAGTGTCGAATGCGGAAACGCTGCTGGGCCAACTGGCTTAAGCGCTACTCGCTTGCATGAAAACGGCGCCATCGGCGCCGTTTTCACGTTTACTGTACCGACGGCTTGGTGGCCTCGAACATGGCCGCATCGATGCTGAACGAGTAATCGTCCTGCAGCGCGAAATACCGGCGCGCTTCCTCGGGCGTGCCGTCGAACAGGTTGCGGATGGCGGCCACTCGCTCGGCCGGGGTGCGCATGCGCGCCGTCCATTCGTCGAACCGCATGGTCAGCTTCCACACGCTGCGCAGCTGGTGCGTGAAACCGGCGTTGTCGAACTTGGCGCCCCATTCGCAGGCGCGGTAGTTGCGCACGTGCGAAGCGTCGCGCAGCATTTCCACGGCTTGCAGGGTGGTGTCGTACAGGGCCGTTTTCGGCGCCACGATGTCGACCACCAGCAGGGTGCCGTTCGGACGCAGCACGCGCCACGCTTCGGCCAGGGCGCCGGCCACGTCGTTCCAGTGGTGGGCGGAAAAGCGCGTGACGACCATGTCGAAGCTGGCGTCGGCAAACGGCAGGCGCGCCACATCGCCTTGCTGCGTACGGATATTGGCTAAGCCGCGCTGCGCCCTGGCGTGGTCGACGACGTCGAGCATCGGCTGCGCCAGGTCATAGGCGACGACGGAGGCGGCCACGGGGGCGACGGCAAAGCTGGCGTGGCCGGCGCCGCAGCCCAGGTCCAGGACGGCCGGCTTGCCATGGCGGCGCGCGCATTCCTGCATCAGCACCAGGTCGGCGCCCTGCGCGTGGATTGCGCTGCTCAGGTAGGCGTTGGCGGTCTTGCCGAATTGTTCGGCGACAACATCGTGCTGCTGCATGGTTTTCTCCGGTTCGTGAGTAAGTTCCTGCAGCATAGGCATAAAATTATCCTGTAACAAGACCATAACTTATACTGGTATAACTACTACCATAAAACCCTGAGCCCTGAACCCTGCCATGTCGACCAAACTCGCTGAATTCATCCGCGCCCGGCGCGAAGCCCTCACCCCCGCCATGGCGGGCTTGCCCGGTGGCGGGCGGCGGCGCACGCCCGGTTTGCGGCGCGAAGAGCTGGCGCAGCTGTGCGACGTCAGTCCCACCTGGCTGACGTGGCTGGAGCAGGGGCGGCCCGTGTCGGCCTCGGCCAGGATGCTGGCGCGCCTGGCCCAGGTGCTGCAGCTGAGCGTGGCCGAGCGCGCCTATCTGTTCGAAGTGGCTGACAGGCATGACCCCAGCCAGGGGGCAGGAGAGGGCGATGGTCCCGCCGCCGCCGAACTGGCGGCCATCGTTGCCGCCATCGCTGCCCCCGCCTATATCCTGGACCGTGCATGGAATGCCGTGGCATGGAATGGGGCGGCGGCGATCCTGTTCGCCGACTGGCTGCGCGGCGATGCCGTCGCGCCGAACCAGCTGCGCTTCATGTTTCTCGAGCCGTGCGCGCGTGCCCTGGTCGTCGGCTGGCCCGAGCGGGCGCAGCGGCTGGTGGCGGAGTTTCGCGCCGATATCGGCCGCCATGCGGATCAGGCGCCGCTGGCCGGGCTGATCGCGGAACTGGCCGCGGCCAGCGCTGACTTCCGCCTGTGGTGGGGCGCGCAGCAGGTGCAGGGCCGCGATGGCGGCTTGCGCCGCTTCCAGCATGCGCAGCAGGGGCCGCTCAGCTTCAACCAGGTGACCCTGCACCTGGCGCGCCAGCACGAGCTGAAACTGGTGATGCTGTTGCCCGTATAGTTGTCCCTTTGAAAATGTAAAACGGTCGCGCTTGTTATAATCAGGCTGACCGCATGGCCTTGCCATGGGGTCCTGGCTCCGGCCGTCGCCATGATGACGGTCCAAGCTGCAACGAGCAGCCGAAGTTAGCCGCATTGTCGCCAGGAGTTTCCTTTGTCTTCCCCATCCTCGAACCTGCGCAGCATCTATGTGATGCTGGCCGCGGTCGCCATGTTTTCCCTGATGGACACAGCCATGAAGCTGTTGTCTGCCCACTATCCCGCCATGCAGGTGACGGCCTTGCGCGCGCTGTCGTCCCTGCCGCTCGTGTGCCTGTACCTGTTGTGCCGTGGCGCCTTCAGGAACGTGCTGAAGGTGCGCTGGCCGCTGCATGTGCTGCGCGGCGTGCTGGGCGTGCTGATGATCACGCTGTTCGCGTACGGCTTGAAGCGCATGTCGCTGGCCGAGACGTATGCGCTGTTCTTCGTCGCCCCCTTGCTGATCACGGTCCTGTCGGTTTTTATCCTGAAGGAAAAAGTCGACCTGGCGCGCTGGTGCGCCATCGCCGTGGGCCTGCTGGGCGTGCTGGTGGCGCTGCGCCCCGACGGTTCGGGATTCTTTTCGCTGGCAGGGCTGGCGGTGCTGGGCTCGGCCGCCTGTTACGCCATTTCCGCCGTCACGGGGCGCATCCTGAGCCGCACCGATGCCAGCGAAAGCATGGTCTTCTGGCTGATGGTGATGATGGCCATCGGCGGCGTGGCCCTGTCGGCGCACGAGTGGGTGAGCATTCGCCGCGAGGACTGGTGGCTGCTGGCGGGCCTGTCCGTCAGCGGCTTCCTGGGCCAGCTGGCCATCACGGAGGCGTTTCGCCATGGCAAGGCATCGAGCGTGGCACCGTTCGAATACTCGGCCCTGGCCTGGGGCATGGCCCTGGACTGGCTGCTGTGGCGCGCGCTGCCGGACCAATATACCCTGATCGGCGCGGCCATCATCATCGGCAGCGGGATTTACCTGGTGCGCCGTGAAGCCGTGCATGCGGAAAGCGAACATCCGTGAGGAACGCTTGTGGTATTTCTGGCGTGAGCCATGCCGCACCGCAACGAAAATCCGGCAAATAGATATAATCGTGGGATGTTAAAACAACGCACTATCAAACAATTGGTCCGCACCATCGGTGTCGGCTTGCATTCGGGAACCAAGGTGGAGCTGACCTTGCGTCCCGCCGCCATCGACACGGGCATCGTGTTTCGCCGTATCGACCTCGATCCCGTGGTGGAGTTTCCCGCCAGCGCCATGGCCGTGGGCGATACGCGCATGGCTTCCGTGCTGATCAAGGATGGCGCCAGGGTGTCTACCGTGGAACATCTGATGTCGGCCGCGGCCGGCCTGGGCGTCGACAATATGTATATCGACGTGAATGCGGAAGAGATTCCCATCATGGATGGTTCCGCCTCGTCCTTCGTCTACCTGCTGCAGCAAGCGGGAGTGGAAGAGCAGGAAGCGCCGAAGAAGTTCATCAAGGTCATCAAGCCGGTGGAAGTGCGCCATGGCAAGGGCGACGCGGAGAAATGGGCGCGATTGTCGCCGTACGACGGCTTCAAGCTCGATTTCTTCATCGAATTCAATCATCCGGCCGTCGATGGCACGATGCAGCGCGCCTCGGTCGACTTCGGCGACGTGTCATATGTGCATGACGTGGCGCGCGCGCGCACCTTCGGCTTCATGCAGGACGTGGAAAGCTTGCGCGGCATGGGCCTGGCGCGTGGCGGTTCGCTGGAAAACGCCATCGTCATGGATGAGTACCGCATCCTCAACGCGGATGGCTTGCGCTATGAAGACGAGTTCGTGCGCCACAAGATCCTCGACGCCATCGGCGACCTGTATCTGGTCGGCCACCCCTTGCTGGCCTATTACACGGCGCACAAGTCCGGCCACGCGCTGAACAACCAGTTGCTGCTGGCGCTGCTCGAGCAGCCGGAATCGTATGAAATCGTTTCGTTTGCCACCAACGAGACGGCGCCGCAATCGTACCTGCGCCAGATGGAGCGCGAATGGTCGCTGACCTGATCTGAGCGACACCTCATTAAACCTACTGCGCGTCGGTATAGGCGGCCTGCGATGCTCACCGGCTCGGCGCCCCCGTACTTCGTGCGGTTGCGCTTCTTAGCCACCTCTCCCTTCCGCTCGCTACGGTTTTCTGAGGTGTCAAAATGTCGTCGGACAGTCTTAATCTTTTGATTCGCGGTGGTGGCGCACTAAACTGCGCAGTGCCGCGATCAACTGCTCGTTCTGCTTCGATGCGGGCAGGGCCGTGCTCAGCTCTTCCAGGGCCGACATGGCCTTTTCCGGCAAGACCAGCGCCCGCGTGTGCACGATGGGCGCGATGCTCTTGATGACCTGCACTTTCAGCTTGATGCCTGAAATCTGCCAGCCCTTCCTTTCCAGTTCCCCTTGCAGTTTCGGCAATTGCTGCTTGAGCTTGGCCGCCAGCGCCGCATTGGGCGTGGCCAGTACCAGCTGTCCGCTTTCGAACTGCAGGATGTCGCAATGCTCGAACATCGCCGGCAAGGCCTTGGCGCAGTCTTTTTGCAGTGCGGCCAGGCGCGTGACGGTCGGCATCAGCGATGCCATCGTCGCGTTGCCGCGCAGAAAGTCAGTTGCGCCCGTGGCGGCCGGGCCCGAACGGGCAAAGCCGTAGCCGCGGCGCGGTGCCGGAGAATAAGTGGGAGTTCGCATGGCCGAAACATATCACACTCGCCCGCGCATGACGAGCGCGGCGGCCGGCGCGCCGTTGTCTGGCCCGTCGCATTGCCTTACAGTATGGAAAATGTCCGCAATTTCTGCCATTTGTTTGTCATTAAGCTATTGTTATATGGCGCATTACCCCAACCATGTCGGGAACGCATGATAAAATCATCGTCTTTTGCCATAGTCGAACTCCGTGCGGTGACGCGATTACTACCTCGTTGTTGCCTACCGAGCTTTTTTTAACGGCGTTTTTTCAAGAATTCAAGCATGTCATTACTGACCCAGATTTTCGGTAGCCGCAACCAGCGGCTGCTCAAGCAATACCAAAAAACGGTACGCGAGATCAATGCGCTCGAGCCGACCATCGAAAAGCTGACGGATGCCGAGCTGCAAGCGAAGACGCCGGCCTTCAAGGAACGCATCGCCGGTGGCGAATCGCTCGATGCCTTGTTGCCTGAAGCGTTCGCCGTCTGCCGCGAGGCCAGCAAGCGCGTCCTGCGCATGCGCCATTTCGATGTGCAGATGATCGGCGGTATGGTTTTGCACTATGGCAAGATCGCGGAAATGGGCACGGGCGAGGGCAAGACCCTGATGGCAACGTTGCCCGCCTACCTGAACGCCTTGTCGGGCAAGGGCGTGCACATCGTTACCGTCAATGATTACCTGGCACAGCGCGATGCCGAGACCATGGGCCGCCTGTATGCCTGGCTGGGTCTGTCGACGGGCGTGAACATGTCGCAAATCGAGCACAGCGCCAAGCAGCAGGCGTACAACTCCGACATCACCTACGGCACGAACAATGAATTCGGTTTCGACTTCTTGCGCGACAACATGGTCTACGAAGCGCGCGAGCGCGTGCAGCGCAGCCTGAACTTCGGCATCGTCGATGAAGTCGACTCGATCCTGATCGATGAAGCGCGCACGCCGCTGATCATTTCGGGCCAGGCCGAGAACCATACCGACCTGTATCACAAGATCAATTCCGTGCCTGGCATGCTGACCCTGCAGATCGGCGAAGAAACGCCGGACGGCAAGGGCAAGGTCGAGGTGCCGGGCGACTACACCAAGGATGAAAAAGCGCACCAGGTGCTGCTGACGGAAGCGGGCCACGAAAAAGCCGAACGCATCCTGATGGAGATGGGCCTGCTGCCGGAAGGCGCATCGCTGTACGATTCGGCCAACATCACCCTCGTGCACCACCTGTATGCGGCCCTGCGCGCGCATGCCTTGTACTTCAAGGATCAGCACTATGTGGTGCAGAACAATGAAGTGGTGATCGTCGATGAATTCACGGGCCGTTTGATGACGGGCCGCCGCTGGTCCGATGGCCTGCACCAGGCTGTCGAAGCAAAAGAGGGCGTGAAGATCCAGAACGAGAACCAGACCCTGGCCTCGATCACCTTCCAGAACTACTTCCGCATGTACGCGAAGCTGGCCGGCATGACCGGTACGGCCGATACGGAAGCGTACGAATTCCAGGAAATCTACGGCCTGGAAACGGTCGTGATCCCGCAAAACCGTCCGCTGCAGCGCAAGGACCGTCAGGATCAGGTCTACAAGTCGTCGGCGGAAAAGTACAACGCGATGCTCAACGACATCCGTGACTGCTACGAGCGCGGCCAGCCCGTGCTGGTGGGCACGACCTCGATCGAGAATTCGGAACTGCTGTCGGGCATCCTGACCAAGGCCGGTTTGCCGCACAACGTACTGAATGCGAAGCAGCATGCGCGCGAAGCGGAAATCATCGCCCAGGCCGGCCGTCCGAAAGCCATCACCATCGCCACCAACATGGCCGGTCGCGGTACCGACATCGTGTTGGGCGGTAACGTGGAAAACCAGATCAAGTTCATCGAAGCCAATCCCGAGCTGAGCGACGCCGACAAGGCGGAGCAGGCGCAGAAGCTGCGCGATGAATGGCAATCGCTGCATGACCACGTGGTCAATGCGGGCGGCTTGCACATCATCGGCACCGAACGCCACGAATCGCGCCGCGTCGACAATCAGCTGCGTGGCCGTGCCGGCCGCCAGGGCGATCCGGGTTCGTCCCGCTTCTACCTGTCGCTCGACGACGCGCTGCTGCGCATCTTCGCCGGCGACCGCGTGCGCGCCGTGATGGACCGCCTGAAGATGCCGGAAGGCGAACCGATCGAAGCGGGTATCGTCTCGCGTTCGATCGAATCGGCCCAGCGCAAGGTGGAAGCACGCAACTTCGACATCCGCAAGCAATTGCTGGAATACGATGACGTCGCCAACGACCAGCGCAAGGTCATCTACCAGCAGCGTAACGAGCTGCTGGAAACGACCGATATTTCTGACATGATCGCCTCCTTGCGCCATGGCGTCTTCACCGACCTGGTGCACCAGTACGTGCCGCAGGAATCGGTGGAAGAGCAGTGGGATATCAAGGGCCTGGAAAACACCCTGTCCGGCGAGTGGCAGCTCGATCTGCCGCTGCAGCAGATGCTGGAAGCCGATGCGACCCTGACGGACGAAGAAATCCTGGAAAAAGTGCTGGTCGCGGCCGATGCCGTGTACCAGTCGAAGATCGATATCGTCGGCAAGGAATCGTTTGGCGGCTTCGAGCGCAATGTCATGCTGCAAAGCGTGGACAGCCACTGGCGTGAACACCTGGCGGCGCTGGACCACCTGCGCCAGGGTATCCACCTGCGCGGTTACGCGCAGAAGAACCCGAAACAGGAATACAAGCGTGAAGCGTTTGAACTGTTTGGCCAGATGCTCGACATGATCAAGAACGACGTCACCAAGCACGTGATGACGGTGCGCATCCAGTCGCGCGAAGAAGTCGATGCGGCCGAGCAGGCGATGCAGCAGTCGCACGTGGAAAACGTGCACTACCAGCACGCCGAGTTCGACCCGAACGCGGCGCCGGAAGAGTTGCTGGCCCCTACGGCCGGCGGCAATATGGATAACGTCGACGACTTGAGCGTGAGCATGGGCGTCAAAGTGGGCCGCAACGACCCATGCCCATGCGGCAGCGGCAAGAAGTACAAGGCTTGCCACGGCAAGCTTGCTTAAGCCAAGCCGATAGGCAGGACAAGAACGGAGACTGCGGTCTCCGTTTTTTTATGTCCGGAATATCATGCACGGCTCCTGCTCAGGGAAATGCCCAGTATTGCGGCGCTCCGGATGGAATGCCTTTCAAGCCACCGCGGTTCCTTGCCCGTTGCCCCGTCTTGATCATGGTGGCGATATCGGTCAGCAAGATGCGGTTGCTGGCGAAGTAATCATGGCCCATGAAATTCATGATGACGGCCGAGGCGTCGACGAGTTCCATGCCGGGTATGCCGACGACGGGGCCGCGGATGTCGCCTATCCTGTCCCAGTCGGCAAAATTGTAGGAAGCGCGGATCGCCTTGTCGTTCGCGGAAGCGTACAGGGTGGCGGGGAGCCTGAGGCTGGCAAAGCGGGGGGCGATCTGGTCGCGGAAGACATCGGCATTGATGTCCGGCGCCGCCAGCACCACCTGCTTGAACAGGGGCAGCAGGTCGGGGCGCCGTTCCAGCAGGCTGGCCAGGGCCAGCGTCATCGGGCGGTTGCCCATGCTGTGGGCGATGATGTAGATATCCGTGGCGGACGAGTGCTCCGCGAAGTCGGCCAGGAAGGCTTGCAGGTGCGCCTGCGTCCATTCAACCGAATTCTGGTCGTATTCGTAGCCGGCCAGGGTGCCTTTCGACGGCCAGCTGTAGAACACGGGCAGGGCGCCGATATCGAGGTCGACCGCCATCTGCGCCGTGCGCCGGGCGGCGTCGTCGAACGAATTGCTGTAGCCATGGATATAGATGAAGGCGGCGCGGCGTTCCGGGGCGGCCTGTATCCTGGCCTTGACGGTGGCGAGGAAATCCGCGCGCGACAGGCGCGTGCCTCCCTTGATCAGCACATATTGTTGCGCATCGTCGCCGGACAGGATGTCGTACCAGGGCGGCAGCGGCAGTTCGCCCGGCGCTCTTTTTTCAGGGATGCTGACGAGGACGCTGCCGTAGCTTAGGTAGGGGGCCGCGCGGTTGGGCTGCCAGCCATAGTTGCGGCTGGCGGGCTGGTATTGCCTGTCGGTGGCGTAATACACGGTGACGTGCACGGCGCCGTCTGGCGGCGGATCGTTGTCGGACTTCAGCGTGGCGCTGCTGCCGGCCAGGTTGCCCAGGTTGCCGAGCAAGCCGCCGATGCCCGACCAGGAGCTGCTCCATGGGAAGGTGGATGGCGGAGGCCCCCAGGTCGAGGGGGGCAATGCTGGAGCTGGCGGCGTTTCGGCGGCCGGCGGCGCTGTGGAGGACGGTTCAGTGGCGTGGTCGACTGCGCGATCGTTTGCTCCAGGCTGCACCGTACAGGCCGTCAGCCAGGCCAGCAGGCAAAGCAGGCATAGGAGGCGGTGCAGCAGGCCTGAGGGTCCTGCGCCGTTGCGTGGCATTCGGTATGACTGAGCATGCGCCATGACATCCTCCCTGGGCGGCGCGCTTGCCAGACTCGCTATCGTCTGTTTCTATACCTTAGCGCCGCCAGGCGGCAGCGTTCTGATAAATCGCAAGGGCCATGCTGCCGGCCCCCATCGGCGCTGCCCGGGCCGCCGCGACGATTCCCTTGCCGCATGTTCACCCGGGCCGCGAAGGCGCTACAATAGCGCTTCCATTTTCCCACGCAGAAGAACTCATATGGCCGTCAATTCTCCCAAGCCCGTCGCCGCCGACCTGAAAGCCGTTGCCGGCATTGAAATCGGTGTTGCCGAAGCCGGCATCAAGAAACCCAACCGCAAGGATTTGCTGGTGTTGAAACTGGCGCCGACGGCCACCGTGGCCGGCGTCTTCACCCTGAACCGCTTCTGCGCCGCACCGGTGCAAATCTCGAAAGCCAACCTGGCCGCCGTGACGGCAGGCGCGGCGCCGATCCGCGCGCTGCTGGTCAACACGGGCAATGCGAATGCGGGCACGGGCGAATCGGGTCTGGCCGACGCACAAGCCAGCTGCGCCGCGCTGGCCGAGCTGCTGGGCTGCACGCCGCAGCAGATCCTGCCGTTTTCCACCGGCGTGATCCTCGAACCGTTGCCCGTGCAGCGCCTGGTGGCCGGCCTGCCGCAAGCGGTGGCCGCGCTGACTTCCGATAACTGGTTCTCGGCTGCCGAAGCCATCATGACCACCGACACGCAGCCGAAAGCCGGCTCGCGCACGGTGACCATCGCCGGCCATACGGTCACCCTGACGGGCATCAGCAAGGGCGCCGGCATGATCAAGCCGAACATGGCCACCATGCTTGGTTTCCTCGCGTTCGACGCCACCGTGGCCCAGAGCGTGCTCGATCAGCTGGTCAAGCAGGCGGCCGACAAATCGTTCAACTGCATCACCATCGACGGCGACATGTCCACCAATGACTCGTTCATGCTGGTGGCCACGGGCGCCGGCAGCCTGGTGATCGATTCCATCGACTCGCCGCACTACGCGGCACTGGCGGCCGCCGTCACCGAACTGTCGACCTTCCTGGCGCAAGCGATCGTGCGCGACGGCGAAGGCGCGACCAAGTTCATGACGGTCACCGTAGAAGACGGCCGCAACGTGGAAGAATGCCGCAAGATCGCCTATTCCATCGCCCATTCGCCGCTGGTCAAGACGGCCTTCTTCGCTTCCGACCCGAATCTGGGCCGCATTCTGGCCGCCATCGGCTACGCCGGCGTGGACGACCTCGACGTGGGCCAGCTGAACCTGTACCTGGACGACGTGTGGGTGGCCAAGAATGGCGGCCGCAATCCCGATTACCAGGAGCAGGATGGCCAGCGCGTGATGCAGCAGAGCGAAATCACCATCCGCGTCAAGCTGGCGCGCGGTGATGCCACGGCGACCCTGTGGACCTGCGACCTGTCGCATGACTACGTGTCGATCAACGCCGACTACCGCTCATGACCAGCCTCGATCAATTCCTGCTGCGCGCGGAAAGCCTGCTGGCGCGCGTGGAAGCGATCCTGCCGCAAGCCGTGCCGGCGCCGGACTGGAACAGCTTTGCGTTCCGCTGGCGCCGCCGCCAGGGCGCTGCCAGCCATTTGCAGGCCGTGGCCCATGTGTCGAACATCGCGTTTGACGACTTGCACAATATCGGCACGCAAAAAGCGCAGATCGAGCAGAACACGCGCCAGTTCGTCAGCGGACGCCCGGCCAACAACGTGCTGCTGACGGGCGCGCGCGGCACGGGGAAATCGTCGCTGATCAAGGCCTGCCTGAACCAGTTCGCCGACCAGGGCCTGCGCCTGATCGAAGTCGATAAAGCCGACCTGGCCGACCTGCCCGACATCGTCGACCTGGTGGCGGCGCGTCCCGAGCGCTTCATCATCTTTTGCGACGATCTCTCGTTTGAAGAGGGCGAGAGCGGCTACAAGGCGCTGAAAGTGGCGCTCGACGGCAGCATCGCCGCGCAATCGGACAATGTGCTGATCTACGCCACCTCGAACCGCCGTCACCTGATGCCGGAACGCATGTCGGACAACAGCAGCTACAAGACGGACGACGATGGCGATCTGCATCCGGGCGAAACGGTGGAAGAGAAAATCTCGCTGTCCGAGCGTTTCGGCCTGTGGCTGTCGTTCTATCCGTTCAAGCAGGACGATTACCTCGATATCGTCGCCCACTGGCTGGCCTCGTTCGGCTGCACGCCGGAGCACATCGCCGCAGCGCGCGGCGACGCCCTGCGCTGGGCCTTGCAGCGCGGCTCGCGGTCGGGCCGGGTGGCCTGGCAATTCGCGCGCGATTACGCGGGGAAGTTGCCGCAATGAGCGAAGTGACCTTGAAGGAAAAAATCCAGCCTGTCGATGTGGCCGTCGGCATCCTGATGAAGCCGAATGGCGACGTACTGCTGGGCCAACGCCCGGCCGGCAAGCCGTATGACGGCTACTGGGAGTTTCCTGGTGGCAAAGTGGAGCCGGGCGAAGCCATTCTCGATGCCTTGAAACGCGAGTTTGTCGAGGAGCTCGGCTTATATATCGACAGCGCCGAACCCTGGTGCGGCGTGGAATATGTGTATCCGCACGCCCATGTGCGCCTGCACTTCTACATCAGCCGCCACTGGCGCGGCGAACCGCAAAGCCTGGAAGGGCAGGCGTTCGCCTGGCAGGGCACGGTCGGCGTGGAACCCTTGCTGCCGGCCACCATTCCCCTGCTGGAATGGCTGGACGAGGTACGCCGGGTAGCGTTGCTGGCAACGGCCTGATTCCGCTTGCGCCAGGCATGCGGCGAGGAGCTGCATGGCTGGCGCAAGCTTTCCTCGACCTGCCCTTGTATCGGCGGCGCTTTGCGCTACAGTGCTCTAATCAGACACCGGGAGCTACGCATGGCGCTGACCCTGACCTTTACCGACACCGATGAATTGCTGCTGGCGGCGCTGCACAAGCGTGCCCGCGCGCATGGTCGCAGCATCGAGGAAGAACACCGCGACATCCTGCGCCATGCCTTGCGTCCGCTACCGAAGCGCCCGCTCGAGGATATCTTGCGCAGCATGCCCGCCGTGGGGCTCGACACGGATTTCGAACGCCGCTCCTGATGCCTGATCCGGCTTATCTGCTGGATACGGACGTGATCGTTGCCGCGCGCCGCGGCAGCGCTGCGCCGGCGGGCGTGGGGGCTTTTTTCGAACGCGTGGCGCCCGCGGCCCGCTATGTGCCGGTGCAGGTCATCGCGCAATTGCGCGCGGGCATACAGCAAAGCTGGCGGCGCGAGGCGGCATTGGAAGCGCTGGCCCTGGAAGCGTGGCTGGAAGCGCTGCTGGTCGAGTATGCGCCGCGCCTGCTCGAGTTCGACCTCGATTGCGCGCTCGTGTGCGCGCGCCTGCATGGCCGTGCCCATGCGCATGGCGTGGACGGGCAGATCGCGGCGATGGGCATCGCCTATGGCTTGACGGTGGTCAGTGGCAGGCTCGGCAGTTTCGTGGCGCAGGGGCTGCGCCTGGAAAATCCGTTTATCTGATGCGTGCTTCGCGGCGTCGCATGACGCCGTAGCGGGCGAAAGGGGATGTGCTTGAGCGGCGCAGCCCTGCCTTGGCAAGGTAGCGCAGGCCGGCGCCCACGCTGCCGGTGTTGGGCGCGGTTCTTATTGCGGCTTGTTGTCTTCGTCTGCCAGCGGATCCTCGAACGGATCGGCGGCGGGGATCGTGTACTTTTCCTCGGCCCAGGCGCCCAGGTCGATCTGCTTGCAGCGCTCCGAGCAGAACGGGCGGTATTTATTGGCTTCAGTCCATTCGACTTTGGCGGCACAGGTAGGGCAGTTGACTACGGTCATGGCGATTACAGTTAAAAATTACAGAGCGTGAGCTCGAATGGGACATCGTCTTCCAGCGGCTTGGGTTTCAAGTCGCCGCCCTGGGTGGTGAAGCGCACCCACAGCATGTATTTGTTGGCGGAAATTTCCGGGATGGCGCCGCTGGTTTCATCCAGGCTCAGGCGCAGCATCTGGTAGACCTTGCCTTGCAGCATTTGCTGGTAGCTGCCGCCATTGGCGATCAGTTTCACGGGGCCGCCCGAATCGCGCAGCAGGCGCAGCACGAGGGCCAGCGCATCGAACAGCGGGGCCAGCGGGGCAAACCAGGCGTGAATATCGGCCAGCCGTTGTTCCGAGCTGCGTTTTTGCCAGGCAAAGTAGGACGGCAAGTCGAATTCGCAGGCGCCGCCCGGGATGATGGTGCGGCCGCGGATGCTCATCAGCCATTCATTGTCGCGGATATTCTGCCCCGTCTTGCCTTGCGCCGCCACCAGGGCGCCGCTGACACTGTCGAGTTCCGCCAGGATGGCGTCCAGGGTTTCCGGTTCCACATTCGGATTGCTGCGGTAGCCCAGCAGGCTCTGGCGCTGGCGCTCGAGCTCCTGCAGCAAGTCGGATTTCAGGTCGGCGCGGCCGGCCACTTCGAGCATATCGAAAATAGTTGCCAAAGCAACATGGTGTTGCATTGCATGTTCCTGCTGGACGAAGAACTTGAATTTGTCGTACAGGTCTTCCAGCCGCAACAAGGTACGTATGCGTTCGTTGAAAGGGTATTCGTAGACAATCAAAATAGTTCCCTTAAGTAAGGACCTGCAAACAATCCCGTGATTTTGAACCAAGCGTCGACAAATTACAAACGTTGCGACCCGATTCCAGCCATTCTTTTTGAAAATGCCAGATATAAATCGTGCAACTGGGCAATCTGCGGCTCGAGTGCTGCCAAATCGCCATTGTTATCGATCACGTCGTCGGCCGCGGCCAGGCGCATGGTGCGCGTCGCCTGCGTCGCCATGATGGCCTTGACTTGTTCTTCCGATAAGCCATTGCGCGCCATCACGCGCGATACTTGCAGGCTTTCCAGGCAATCGATGACCAGCACGCGGTCGACCCGCTCCACCCATCCGCCAGACTCGACCAGCAGGGGCACGGCAAAGATCACGTAGCTGCCCGTCGCTTCGGCGGCCGCCGCCAGGGTCGCCTGGCGGATGCGTGGATGCAGGATCGCTTCCAGCCGCGCCTTGGCGTCGGCATCGGAAAACACGAGAGTGCGCATCCTGGCACGGTCCAGGGCGCCGCGCGCATCGGCATAGGCGGCGCCAAATTCGGCCACCAGGGCCGGCATGGCCGCGCCATTCGGTGCCGTCAGGCTGTGCGCGATCTGGTCGGTGTCGACGATGGTGGCGCCGCGCGCGGCGAACATGTCGGCCACCGTGCTCTTGCCGCAGCCGATGCCGCCAGTGAGTCCTACGCTGAAATAGGGCGCGTTCTGTGTTTCCATATCTGTTGTCCAATCCGGGGCAGCCATGCTGCGCGAAGAAAATCAGCCGATCAGGCCAAGCGTGAGTTGCGACAGCGGCGTGCCGTACAGCAGGGCGATAAGGCCCGCGGCGGCCAGGTAGGGGCCAAACGGAATCGGCTTGTCGCGTCCCCGCCGGGCAAACACGATCAGGCCGATACCGACCAGGGCGCCGACCAGCGACGACAATAAGATGATTGTCGGCAACATGGTCCAGCCCAGCCAGGCACCGAGCGCCGCCAGCAATTTGAAGTCACCATAGCCCATTCCTTCCTTGCCTGTCGCCAGCTTGAAGGCCCAGTACACGCTCCACAGGGCCAGATAGCCGGCGGCCGCGCCGATGACGGCATCCTGCAGGGGCACGAAAGTACCGTTGATATTGACCAGCAGACCGGCCCACAGCAGGGGGAAGGTGAGGTCGTCCGGCAGCATTTGCGTATCGGCGTCGATGAAGGTCATGGCGATCAGCAGGTAGGCAAAGACGAGCGTGGCCAGCCCCGTCCAGCCGCTGCCGAAATGCCAGACCAGCACGGCCGACAGCGCGCCCGTGAGCAATTCCACCAGCGGATAGCGGGCCGAGATCGGTGCCTGGCAGGCGCTGCATTTTCCGCGCAGCAGCAGGTAGCTGATGACGGGAATGTTTTCCATGGCCGTGATGCGGTGGCCGCAGGCGGTGCAGTTCGAATGCGGCAGCATCAGGTTGTAGCGGTCCGTATGCGGCAACGGCTGGCCGCTTTCTTCCGCCACGTAATTATCGGAGTCGCGCTGCATCATTTTCGGGATGCGGTGGATCACGACGTTCAGGAAGCTGCCGACGATCAGGCCGAACAGGGCGGCGACGAGGGCGACGGGCAGGTTGCCGGGCGCGGCGAACAACAGGGTATCTTGCAGCATGGTGACTAGTCTGAAGTGAAGATTGTTGCCGCGCAAACATTGCCTGGCACTGCCGCAGTGTAAAACATCCGCCAGCGCATGGGGGTGTTTTGGCGGCGCGATCGTTCAAATCACGGCGCCGAGCTTAAAAATGGGCAAATACAGGGCGATCACGAGGGCGCCGACCAGCACGCCCAGCACCACCATCAGCGCCGGCTCCAGCAGCGATGCCAGGACCGATATGCTGGCTTCGATTTCCCCTTCGATGATCTCGGCCGCGCGCGACAGCATGGCGTCCAGCGCGCCCGATTCCTCGCCGATCAGCGCCAGTTGCGTCAGCAGGTCGGGAAACACGCCGGCATGCTCCATGGCCAGGGCCAGGCTGCCGCCGGCGCGAATGTCGCGTTCGATGCGCTGCGTCGCTTCCCGGTACAGCGCGTGGCCCGAGGCGGCACCCACCAGGTCGAGCGAGTCGAGCAGGGGCACGCCGGCCGCGAACATGGCGGCCAGGGTGCGTGTCCAGCGCGCGATCGCCGCCTTGCGCAGGAGCGGGCCGAACAGTGGCAAGCGCAGCGCCTGCCATTGGGCGTGGCGGCGCAAGGCGGGCCAGCGGCGCCAGGCCAGGCGCAGCAGCAGGGCGGCCACGGCCAGCGCGACAGCCAATCCTGGCCAGTAGCGCACGAAAAAGGACGACAAACCCATGACGAGCAAGGTCGGCAGCGGCAACGGTGCGCCGAAGCTGTCAAAGACCTGGCGGAAGGCGGGCACGACCACGCTCATGATGATGGCCGTGACGACGATGGCGACAAGCACGATGGCCAGCGGATACATCAGCGCACCGCGCACTTGCCGCCGCAGGGCGATGGCTTTCTCCTGGTGAGTGGCCAGGCGCGCCAGCAATTCCTGCACGATGCCGGCCTGCTCGCCGGCGGCCAGCAGGTTGCAATACAGTTCGTCAAACAGCAGCGGATACTGGCGGAACGCCTGCTGCAGGCTGCTGCCCGCTTCGATATCGCTGCGCAAGTCGCGCATCAGCTGCGTGATGGCCGGCTTGGCGTGGCCCTTGCCGGCGATGTCGAAGGCATGCAGCAGCGGCACGCCGGCGGCCATCATGGTCGACAGCTGGCGCGTAAACAGGGCGATATCGTTGTGCGTGATGGCCTTGCCGGGCGCGGCGCGCGGGGCCTTGACCTTGCTGGCGAGGATGCCCTGACGCCTTAGCGCGACCTTGGCGGCGCCGGCATCGGCCGCGCGCAGGACGCCGTCCACCGTCTTGCCATGGCGGTCAGTGCCTTTCCATGCAAACCGCTGCTCGGCCGCCATGTACGCCTCCTGCCGTCAAGGTAGCAGCGGCAGGCCAAAGCGCCAGCGGCGCTGGCGGCAAGCTTGATCTGGCTCAGCCTTTTGTCGTTTGCACTTCCGTCTGCACAACGGCCTGGGCTTTCACATCGGCGGCGTCTTCCTCGTCGATGTCCGTGCCCTTGCTGATGCTTTCGCCATCGTCGCGGCGCAAGGTCCAGAAGGTCAGCGAGGACAGCACCGTCAAGGCGGCCAGGGTCAGGAAGGCGTGGTGCAATGCCGTGCTCAGCATGGCGCGGTCCGACTGCGGCATGTCGCCCAGGTACCAGCCCGTGATCAGCGAGCCGAAAGCGAGGCCAAAGCTCATCGACAGCTGCTGCATCGAGCTGGCGATGGTGCTGGCCATGCTGGAGTCGGCATTGTCCACGTCGGCATATGCGATGGTGTTCATGCTGGAAAACTGCAGCGAATTGAAAAAGCCCATGCACAGGCTGATGGCGACGATCACGTACAGGGGCGTACCCACGCCCACCTGCGAGAACATGGCGATGGTGACGCCGATCAGCACCGTGTTGACGATCAGCACCTGGCGGTAGCCGAAGCGGGCCAGCACGCGCGCGGAAATGAATTTCATGCCCATGGCGGCGGCGGCCGACGGCATCATCAGCAGGCCCGACTGCCAGGCGGGCAAGCCCAGGCCCAGCTGGTACAGCAGCGGCAAGAGGAAGGGCAGGCCGCCCACGCCCAGGCGCGTGACGAAGCCGCCCACCACGGAGACGCGGAAGGTGCGGATCTTGAACAGGGTCAGGCGCAGCAGCGGATGCAGCACTTCGCTCGAGTGCCAGGCATACGCGGCCAGCAGGCTGATCGAGATGAACAGCAGCACGGCAAACGAGGTGGGGTCGATGCGGTGTTCGCCGAAGATTTCCAGCAGCCACGACAGCAGCGCGATGCCCGTGCCGAACAGCACCAGGCCGATCAGGTCCAGCGGGCGCGGCTTGTCGCCGTAATAGTCGGGCATGTAGCGGTGCGCCAGGTAGAGGGCCACGAGGCCCACGGGCACGTTGACGAAGAAAATCTCGCGCCAGGACAGCCAGTGCACGATCAGCCCGCCCACCGTGGGGCCCAGCAGGGGGCCGATCAGGGCCGGGATGATGACGAAGTTCATGGCCGCCAGCAGTTGCGACTTGGGAAAGGTGCGGATGATGGTGAGCCTGCCCACCGGCATCATCATGGCCGCGCCCACGCCCTGCAGCAGCCGCGCCGCCACCAGCATCGGCGAATTGACGGACAGGCCGCACAGGATCGAGGCGATGGTGAAGATGGCGACGGCGGCGGAAAACACGCGCCGCGTGCCGAAGCGGTCGGCCATCCAGCCGCTGATGGGGATGCACA
The DNA here is from genome assembly GCF_030397695.1 of Janthinobacterium sp. SUN118. NCBI lineage: Bacteria > Pseudomonadati > Pseudomonadota > Betaproteobacteria > Burkholderiales > Oxalobacteraceae > Janthinobacterium > Janthinobacterium sp. SUN118. The sequence continues at coordinate 260,634 of NZ_JAPUBV010000006.1, forward strand.
CGGCCAGACTCAGGATATAGCTGGTGACGACGGCCTTCAGGCTCAGCGGCGTCACGTTCAGGCTGGCTGCCATGGCGGGAATGGCGGTGTTGACGATGGTGGAGTCGAGTTGCTCCATGAACAGGGCGGTGGCGACCACCCAGGGAAGGTAGCTTTTAATCGGGGAACTGGTCATGGATGCGGAGCCTGGTCGTGGATACTGCGCCTGTGTATGCCAGCAATTGTCACATAAATGGCCCCGCCACGTCGCCGGCTCCCCCTGCCATGATATTGCCTTATGGAAATATCGACGCTTTCTCCAGCTTGTCGAGCGCGTCCAGCAACGGTTGCGCCGCATCGGCGATGCGTTCCAGGCTGGCTTCGCGCAGGGCGCCGGTGTCGACCGCATGCCCGGATTTCAGTCCGGCCCAGCGCAGCAGCGCCACGCAGGCGGCGGGCGTGTCGAACATGCCGTGCAAATAGCTGCCCAGGATCTGCCCGTCGGGCGATACGGCTCCTTCGGGCCAGCCCTTGATGACAAACGCCGGCTGCTGCAAGGCCGCGCCCTGCGAGACGCCCATGTGGATTTCATAGCCGGCGACGGCAATGTCAGTCGCTTCGTCAAATGCGCAGTGGCCCGTGACCTGTTCCAGCGTCTTTTCGGCCGTCAGCTGCGTGTGCATGTCGAGCAGGCCCAGCGCCGTCGATACGCCGCTGGCGCCTTCCACGCCCAGCGGGTCGTGCACGGACTGTCCCAGCATCTGGAAGCCGCCGCAGATGCCGATCACCTTGCCGCCATAGCGCAGGTGTTTCGCCAGGTAGGCGGGCCAGCCCTGCTGCTGCAGCCAGGCCAGGTCGCCGCGCGTGTTTTTGCTGCCGGGCAGGATCACCAGGTCGGCCGGCGGGATCGGCTGCCCCTGCTTGATGAATTGCAGGTCGATATCGGGATGCGCGCGCAGGGCGTCGACATCCGTGTGGTTGCTGATGCGCGGCAGTTGCGGCACCACGACTTTGAAGGCTCCCCGTTCCGCCTGCGTCGCTTCGACGGCGTCTTCCGCATCGAGGAACAGGCCTTGCAGGTAGGGCAGCACGGCCAGCACGGGCTTGCCCGTCTGCTGTTCCAGCCAGTCGATGCCGGGCGCCAGCAGCGAGATGTCGCCGCGGAAGCGGTTGATGACGAAGCCGACGATGCGCGCCCGCTCGCTGTCGGACAAACAGGCCAGGGTGCCGATGATGTGCGCGAAGACGCCGCCGCGGTCGATGTCGGCCACCAGGATCACGGGGCAGTCGACGGCTTCCGCAAAGCCCATGTTGGCGATATCGCGCGCCCGCAGGTTGACTTCGGCGGGACTGCCCGCGCCTTCGACAACGACGGCGTCGTATTGCCCACGCAGGCGCGCATAGGATTCCAGCACGGCGCCCATGGCGATGGTTTTGTACTGCTGGTAGTCGCGCGCATCCATCTCGGCACGCACCTTGCCATGGATGATGACCTGCGCGCCCGTGTTCGACGAAGGCTTTAACAGCACCGGGTTCATGTCCGTGTGCGGCGCGATGCCGCAGGCCAGCGCCTGCAAGGCCTGGGCGCGTCCGATCTCGCCGCCGTCGGCCGTCACCGCGCTATTCAAGGCCATGTTCTGCGGCTTGAACGGCGCCACCGTCACGCCGCGCCGTTTCAACAATCGGCACAGGGCCGCGACGACGGTGCTCTTGCCGGCGTCGGACGTGGTGCCTTGCACCATCAGCGCCGGAAATGGCGCTTGTCGCGTCATGGGACGGCTTTCGCGCGGCGCTGGCGGGCCAGCTCCAGCTGCTCGCACATGGCGGCCGTGCCTTCGATCATGCGCGGGCCGGCGCGGTTCAGCAAATCGCCATTCAAGCGGAACAGGTTATTGCGGCGCACGGCCGTCATCGACGGGAAGGCGCGCCACATGGCCAGTCCGCCTTCGCTGCGCGCATCGCTTTTCTCGCTGGTACCGAAGATGACTTCCGGGTCTTCCTGCAGCACGCCTTCCGGCGTGACGACGGGCGCCACCACCTTCATCGCGGCAAACACATTCTGGCCGCCGCATACGCGCATCGAATCGCTGATGATGCTGGCGCCGCTCAAGGTATAGAGCGGCTTGTCCCACACCTGGTAAAACACGCGCACGGGCGGACGCTGCGCGTATTGCGACGTCAAGCTGGCCAGTTTGGCGCGCAGCTGGGCGGCCGCCGGTCTGGCGACTTTTTCCGTCCCCATCAGCTGGCCCAGGCGCTCCATGCTGTCGGGGATGTCGGCCAGCTTGCGCGGTTCGCTGTGGTAGATGGGCACTTTCAGCTGGCGCAGCATGGCGATCTGGCGCTCGGCGCTGCCATGCATCCAGACGACGATCAGGTCCGGCTTCATGGCGATGATGCGCTCCATGTCGTATTGGCGGTTGTCGCCCACCTGCGTGATTTTTTTCGCCGCCTCCGGGTAGTCGCTATAGCTGACGACGCCGGCGATCTTCTCGCCGCCGCCGGCCGCGAACAGCAGTTCCGTGACGTGCGGCGCCAGCGCCAGGATGCGCTGCGCGGGTTTTTCCACGGTGACGGTATTGCCGTCGTCGTCGCGCACGGTGATGGCGGCATGCGCCTGCAGCGAAATCAGTCCGGCCAGCAGCAGCGATCTGTTCAGGTTTTTCATGTGTGCTTCCATGCTGTGAGGGCCTGCTGCAGGCGCAGCCAGGCAGGTTCGTCGGGGGGCAGGCCCAGGCGGATGCCGTGGGCGGCGTGGCGGAACAGGCGCACCCAGATACCGGATTCCGCCATGTGGCGCCAGAAGGCGTCGGCGCGTTCTTCCGGCCACCATTGAAACAGCGCCGTGCCGTTGCTGGCGATGCCGTGGGCCGCCAGCAGCTGCCGCAGACGTTCGCCTTCCGTTTGCAGGCGTGCGCGCATCGCCTGCTGCCAGTACGTGTCGTTCAGGGCGGCCAGCGCCACTTGCTGGGCCGGACCGCTGACGGTCCACGGGCCCAGCAGGTCGGCCAGTTGTGCCAGCAGCGCGGGCTGGGCGGCGACAAAGCCCAGGCGCAGGCCCGCCAGGCCAAAGAATTTGCCCACCGAACGCAGCACGATGAGTCCCGGCTGCTGCGTATGGCGGCCCAGGCTGGCGTGCGATTCCGTATCGCCAAACGCTTCGTCGACCACCAGCCAGCCGCCGCGCGCGGCCAGCCTGGCGGCCCACTCCCGCAGCAGTTCGGGGGCGATGCGTTCGCCCGTGGGATTGTTCGGATTGCAGATGACCAGCACGTCGCAGTGGTCCACGGCGCCGGCCAGTTGCGCATACGGCATCTGGCGCAATTGATGGCCATGCTGGCCCCAATGGTGCGCGTGTTCCGCATACGACGGCGCGGCCACCACCACGCGCGATGGCGCGCGCAGCCGGGGCAGGGCCTGGATGGCGGCCTGCGTGCCCGCCACGGGCAGCATGGCCGGCGCGCCGTAGTAGGCGCAGGCGGCAGCGGCCAGCGCCGGATCGGCTTCCGGCAGCCGGTGCCAGGCGTTGGCGTCCGGTGCTGGCGCCGCATACCAGTGCGGGTTGATGCCGGTCGACAGGTCGATCCAGTCGGCCAGCGGCCGGCCATATTCGCGCGCCGCATCGCGCAGGTTGCCGCCGTGTTCAAGCAAGATAGGTCTCCCGCAGGTAAGACAGGCCCGCCAGCAGCGCCACCCAGATCAGCCACAGCACGGCCGTCTCGGCGACCAGGCGCCAGGCGCGGTCGATATCGTGCGCTTCGGCCGGGCGTCCGCTGCCCAGCGGCGGGCGGCGTTCCAGCTTGCCGTCGTAGATGGCGTCGCCGCCCAGGGCCAGGCCCAGAGCGCCGGCACCGCTGGCCATGACGGGCCCCGCATTCGGGCTGCCCCAGTGCGGCGCCTGACTGCGCCAGCAGTGCCAGGCGCGCTGCTTGTCCGCCATGCGCTTGCCCAGCAAGACATACGACAGGGCCGTCAGGCGCGCCGGCAGGTAGTTCAATATGTCGTCGATGCGCGCGGCGCAGCAGCCGAACCAGTCGTAGCGTGCGTTGCGGTAGCCCCACATGGCGTCGAGGGTATTCGCCAGCCGGAATAGCACGGCGCCGGGGCCGCCGGCCACGGCAAACCAGAACAGGGTGCCGAAGACGGCGTCGTTGCCGTTTTCCAGCAAGGATTCCGTGCTGGCCTTGGCCAGGCTGGCCGCATCGGCGTTGGCCGTGTCGCGGCTGACGATGCGCGCCGTCAGCAGGCGCGCGTTGTCCAGATCCCCGGCGGCCAGCGCGTCGGCGATCGGCTGGTTATGGTCGCGCAGGCTGCGCAAGCCGAGGCATAGATACAGCAGGAAGACGTGGAGGGCCGCACCGGCCAGGCCGCACAGCCGGTAGGCGGCATAGCTGATCGGCAGCACGGCGAGCATCCATGCCAGCGCACCGCGCACGAAGCGCCCGCGGCCCCGGTTCAGCAGGCGCTCGAGCGCATTCGCGAGGCGGCCAAAACCGACCAGCGGATGCCAGCGGCGCGTCTCGCCCAGCAGCATGTCGAGCAGCACGCCGGCCGTCATCAGGCCCGCCAGCATGGGCAGCGACAAGCCGCTCAGCATGGGCCGCCCTTCAGGTGCAGCGGCAGGCCGGCGGCGACAAAAACGGCCCTGTCGCAGAGAGCCGCGACGGCCTGGTTCAGGCGGCCCGCTTCGTCGGTGAAGCAGCGCGAGATGGCGCCATACGGCACGATGCCCATGCCCACCTCGTTCGATACCAGCACGAGGTCGCAGCCGGTTTCCTCGATTTCGGCCAGCGCGTACAGCAGGTGCGCGCGCTCGCTGTGAAACAGTTCGGGCAGGGCGATGTCGCCCACGTCCGGATAGGTCTCGCCGGTGGAAAACATCAGGTTCGTCAGCCACAGGGTCAGGCAGTCGACCAGCAGCAGGCGGCCGGGCAGCGCCTGCCGCAGGATGGCGTCGCCCAGGCGCAGCGGTTCTTCCACGGTGGGCCAGTCTGCCGGGCGCTGCGCCCGGTGATGCGCGATGCGCGTGGCCATTTCGCCGTCGCCCGCCTGCGCGGTGGCGATGTAGATGACCTCCTTGCCGGACGCTCGTGCCAGTTGCTCGGCGTAGGCGCTCTTGCCGCAACGGGCGCCACCGAAGACCAGGGTGCGCGTCATGGCGCTGTTACCACTCGGTGCCGAGTTGCGCGCCAATGCCGGCCGCATACGCATGCTTGACGACGGCCATTTCGGTGACGGTGTCGGCGATGGCGATCAGTTCATCGGGCGCGCCGCGGCCCGTGATGACCACGTGCTGCATGGCCGGGCGCTCGAGCAGGTCGGCAATCACCTTGTGCACGTCCAGGTATTTGTACTTGAGGGCGATATTGAGTTCATCAAACAGTACCAGGCCATAGGCTGGATCGGCCAGGAAGGTCTTTGCCTGTTCCCACGCCAGTTCCGCTTTCTCGATGTCGCGTTCACGGTTCTGGGTTTCCCAGGTATAGCCTTCGCCCATCGCGTGGAAGCTGATTTCGTCGGGGAAGCGGCGCAGGAATTTCTCTTCGCCCGTCGACATGGCGCCCTTGATGAACTGCACCACGCCCACTTTCATGCCGTGGCCCATGGCGCGGATGGCCATGCCGAAGCCGCTCGAGCTCTTGCCCTTGCCATTGCCCGTGTTGACGATGATGATGCCGATTTCCTTGTCGGCCTTGGCGATGGCCGCGTCGATGATGGCCTTTTTTCTCTCCATGCGCACGCGGTGGCGTTCGTTGATGGCGGCGGTGTCCGCGTCGATGTTCTTGTTGTCGCTCATGTCAGTCCTCTTTCGGTATGAATATTTTGCGTTTGCCGTGGGCGATGATTTCGATCGGGTGGCCCAGGTAGTCGCTCAGGGTTGGCGCCTGCATGACTTCGGCCACGGGGCCGGCCAGCCAGCCGCCATCGCCCATCAGCAGCAGCGCATGGGTCGAGACGCTGTGCGCCAGGTTCAGGTCATGGCCCACCATGACCACGGTTTTATTCTGTTCGCGGCAGAGTTTGGCCAGCAATCCCATGACGCTGACCTGGTGTGCCAGGTCCAGTGCGTTGGCCGGTTCGTCGAGCAGCAGCAAGGGCGTATCCTGTGCCAGCATGGCGGCGATGGCCACGCGCTGGCGCTCGCCGCCGGACAGGCTGCGCACGTCACGTTCGGCCAGGTGCTCGACTTCCATCGACGCCAGCGCCGCCAGGGCGATGCGCTGGTCGTCGCTGCCTTCCCAATAGTGGTTGTCGTGATACGGGTGGCGTGCCGACAGCACCGTTTCGATGACGCGGTAGGAGAACGCGTCGTGGCGCGCCTGCGCCAGGAACGCCCGTTCGCGCGCCAGCTCGTCGAGCGGCCAGTCGATCAGGGCGCGGCCCTGTATCGTCACGTGGCCAGCATCCGGTTCGCGCAAGCCGGCGAGGGCGCGCAGCAGGGTGCTCTTGCCGGCGCCGTTGCGGCCGATGACGCTCCAGCATTCGCCCTCCTGGATGCGCCAGGTGAGGTTTTCCACGAGGCAGCGCGCGCCGGCCTTCAGGCCCAGTTGATAGGTGCGGATCATGTTTGTTTCATCCCCTGCGCAATCGATGCAGCTGGTACAGGAAGACGGGCGCGCCTATCATCGCCGTGACGACGCCGACGGGCAGCTGCAACGGTGCCAGCACGGTGCGCGCCAGTGTATCGGCCAGCACCAGGAAGGTGCCGCCGGCCAGGGCGGCGGCGGGAATCAGCAGGCGGTGATCGGGACCGCAGGCGAAGCGCAGCGCATGCGGCACGATCAGGCCGACGAAGCCCACGCTGCCGGCGCTGGTGACGGCGCTGGCCGTGAGGAGGCCGGAACAGAAGAACAGGCCCTTGCGCAGGGCGCCCACGCGCACGCCCAGCGTGCTGGCCGCTTCCGCGTGCAGGGCCATGACGTTGAGCGAACGCGCGCAGCGCAGCGCGAAGACCATGGCGCCGCCCAGGACCAGCCAGGGCATCAGCCGCGCCGGCGCGCCGGACAGGTCGCCGATCATCCAGAACACCATGCTGCGCAAGCGGCTTTCCGGCGCGATCGACAGCATCAGGGTGACGATGGCCATGCAGGCCGAAGCCAGGATCACGCCCGTCAGCAGCAATAGCGAGGCGCCGCCTTCGGCCGCCGTGCCGCCGCGCAGGTCGCGCCGCGCAAACAGGTACAGCAGCATGGAGACGCCGACGGCGCCGGCGAACGCCGCCGCGTCGACCACCCACAGTGCGCACATGAACAGCAGCGCGGCCAGGGCGCCGACGGAGGCGCCGGCGGAAATGCCCAGCACGTACGGGTCGGCCAGTGGGTTTCGCAGCAGCGCCTGCATCATCACGCCGGCCAGCGACAGTGCCGCGCCGGTGACAAACGCGGTCAGCGCGCGGCCAAGGCGCAGGTCGAGCAGGGTGGCGGCGAGGGTGTCGGTCTTGCCCTGTACGACATGGAACAGGGCGGAGGGCAAGTCGGCGAGCGGAATCGCGATCGAACCGATCATGCCGGAGAAAATCAGGCTGGCAACTGCGCACGCGACCAGCACCGTGAGGATCACGGTGGCGCGGTGGCGCATGTTGCGGAAAAATGGGTGCATGCATACCTTTAAAACGGGGACTACAGAACTGCACTGCGGGCGATGACGGATAGCGTCACCGCCCGCAGCTTACATCATTACTACGTGCTTATTTCATACCGTAGCGCACACCGACGAAGAGGTTTGAGCCTGGTGTCGCGTAGAAACGGCCCAGTTCATAGTCCTTGTTGGTGATGTTGTTCCAGCGAGCCAGCACCGACCAGTCGCGTGCGAACTGGTAGGTGGTGTACAGGTTCAGCAAGCCATAGCCGCCGAGAGTGGTTTTGTTGGCGGTATCTTCAAAACGCTTGCCCGACAATTGCCACTCAGTACCAGCGGTCAAGGAACCTGTCGTGTAATCGACGGCGAAATTGGCGTGCTTTTTCGCGCGGCGTGTCAATTGTTTGTCCATCGATTCATTGCGTGGATCTTGCAGGTCGATATTGCCACTGACGTTGAAGGCGCCGAACTTGTGTCCACCAGCCAGCGTCACACCTTTGAGCACGGCTTTGTCGACATTCATGCTGCAGCCATAGCCTGGTTTCCAGCCAATGACTGGACACGCCGATACGTAGTTGATCAAATCGGTAATCTTGTTATGGTAGTAGATCGCGCTCAGTTGCGACTGGCCGTCGTTGTAATGCAAGCCGATTTCAGCGTTGCGGCCCTTTTCTGGCTTGTTCGTGGGGAGGCCGGAATCAGGGTAGTAAAGATCGTTGAAGGTCGGGGCGCGGAAGCTGGTGCCATAGCTGGCGTTGGCGCGCAAGGAATTGCTGAAACGATAACCATAGGCGACGCTACCGGTGTTATGCGTGCCAAACGCCGAGCTGTCGTCGCGACGGCCGCTGATGCTGGCCAGGTGAGCGCCGCGTACCAGGTTGTACGATGCTGCGAAAGATTTTGTATTACGTCCGCCGGACAGGCCTTTGGCGGAGCTCACGACATCTTCGTCACGGTATTCACCCAGCAATTGCAGGTTGTCGCGGCCAATGAGAATATCGTTTTGCCAGCTGATGTCCGTTTGCTTGGTGTCGAACTGGCTTTTGCCGAAGGCGCCAACTGCGGAAACAGAGGTTTGTTTGTCCTTGGCTTGTGCATAGCGCAGCTCGCTGGTCCAGTTTGGCAAGAATTGATTCTTCGTGAAGACCGAGATGCTTTCCAGCTTATTGTGATTGCGTGCGTCGAAGTTCAATCCCGAATCGTATTGTGCATCCAGTTTGCTGTTCAGGAAAACCAGGCCGACGTCATGCCCTTTCGCCATCTGGTAGCCAAACTGGCCGCTGACGCTTTCCTTGTCGTAGCCGTCCTTGTCCGGATTGTAGGTGTACGTCGAGGCGCCCAGCTTGGAAGCGGAAAAGCCATCCGATTTTTCCTTGCCCGCGGTCAGCGCGTAGCTGAAGCTGTTGTCGCCACCGGTAGAGCCGGCAACACTGGCTTCGGCCTGGCGCGTGTTGTAGCGGCCGTAGCCAGCGAAGGCGGAAAAGCGCGTCGCGCCATCGCCTTTCTTGGTAAAGATCTGAATCACGCCGCCGACGGCATCTGCGCCATACATGGTGCTCAGCGGACCGTAGACGATTTCAACGTGGTCGATGCTCGACAGGGGCAGGGCGCTCCAGTTGGCAGCGCCCGATGTGGCGGAACCAATGCGGACGCCGTCGACCAGCACGATATTCTGGTTGCTGTTTGCGCCGCGAATGAATACGCTCGAATTTGTCCCTGGGCCGCCATTGCGATTGACTTCAATGCCGCGCTGCTTTTGCAGCAGGTCGATCAGCGTACCGGCGCCCGAGCGCGCGATGTCTTCCGAGCTGATGGTCTGCGTGTCGCTCAATACTTCGCTCAGGTGCTGTGGGTAGCGGCTGGCGGTAACGACAACGGGATCGAAGGTGTCGGGCGTGGTCTGGGCGAAAGCGGCAGGTGCGGCAATGGCTAGCGCGAGCGACGTGAGCGCCGCGTGGCGGGAAACAGCATGGGTCATGATAATTTTCAGTAAGTAATATGCAACCAGCCGACGTCCCCGTAGGCCAGATTGAACAGAAGTGGGAACTGAAGATGACGATCGAAGATGGCCATGGGCCATTTGGATCGCGAACATCCCCGTTCGCACACTTCCACCTGTCCTGGCCGGTATCCGGGCTGGCAAGTACAGCGATCCCACCTTCCCATGCTCGATGCTTGCAAGCACAGTGGTTGTCAGAGATAGCTTGTCGCCCGCTTCCTGTAGGGAGGGGCGACACTTGCTTACCGTTGCGGGGGCAGCACACGTTCGCCGCGAGCGCGGCATCGTGTTTCCCGTTTAACTGCGCTCATGGACATGAGCGCGGGCACCAAAACCCCGCCATTATACGTGCAGCAGGCATGGACTGACATGACTGGCTGGACAATTCGATATCAGAAATCGACGACGACCGTCGCACCGTAGCCGATTTTATGGACCGAATTGGCTGCCAGCAGGGCCGTTTCCTCCAATGGCAGCCCGGCTTGCAATGCGCAGAGCAGGCGGATGGTGCCCGCATGGCAGATGATGACCGCCGTTTCGTGTTGTTCGCGCAACAGGTCATGCAGAAATGCATCGATGCGGGCGGCCATTGCCAGCACATTTTCACCGCCGCCGGGGCGGTAGTGGGCCAAGTCGGCCGCCCAGGCGTCGATCGCGGCGCGCTCGATGGCGTGCCAGGGGTGCATTTCCCAGGAGCCGAAATCCATTTCGGCTAGCCGGTCGTCAAAGCGCAGGGCGCTGGCAGGCAGGTCTTGCGCCAATGCTGTCGCCAGGTCGGCGCAGCGGCGCAGCGGGCTGGCGTAGAGCGGCACATGTGCCGGCAAGCTTGCTTGCAGGCTGGCTCGCACGGCAGCCATGTCATGCGGCGCCACCGCCACGTCGCTGCGGCCATAGCAGGTACCGCTGGCGACTTGCGGCGCGGGGTGGCGGACGAGGATCAGGCGCATGCGTGTTTAATAGAAGCGCACGGGAGGCTGGAAGCTGGAGAGGATGGCCAGGTAGACAGCCACTTCCGCCATCTGCTGCACGGCGCCCAGGCAGTCGCCCGTGTAGCCTTGCAGGCGGCGCTGGCATTTGCGGCCCAGCCAGAATGCGCAGGTGGCCGCCGCCACGATGGCAAAGGCCAGCGCGCCCCAGTCAAATATTCCCAGTACGCCGCAGGCAGCGGCCGGCAGCAGGCCGCAGACGGCGGCGATGATGAATTCACCCGTGCGCATTTCCTGCGCCATCGGCTTGGCCTTGCCTTCGTCGCGCGCGTAGTCCATGAACCGGATCAGCGAGACGGCGGCCAGGCGCGAGAGCGGATTGGCGATGAACAGGGTCGCCACGACGACGGCTGGCGGCAGCGAGGCCAGTGCCGCGCATTTGATGGCCAGCAAACAGAGGATGCCGATGGCGCCATAGGCGCCGATGCGCGAATCCTTCATGATTTCCAGCACGCGCTCACGCGTCAAGCCGCCCCCGAAGCCGTCGCACATGTCGGCGAAACCGTCTTCATGGAAGGCGCCCGTCAGGTAGATGCCGGCGGCGACGGCCAGCAGCACGGCCACAGCCGAAGGCAGCAGCCAGTTGGCCAGCAGATACACGGCGCCGCAGATGGTCGCCACCACTACGCCGACCAGGGGAAAGTAGCGCGAGGCGTGCTGCAGCCAGGCTGGCTCGAACCCCACCCAGCGCGGGATGGGCAGGCGCGTGAAGAACTGCAGCGCGATAAAGAACAGGCGGCACTGGTGGACTGCGGCGGGAAGGGGATTGGCCATGGTCTTAGTCCGGCGTGGACTTTTCGCTGACCTGGGCCGAGGCGAAGGTGGCCATCTCGCGCATGAAATTGACGGCCGCGTGCAGCAGCGGCAAGGCCAGCGCGGAACCCGTGCCTTCACCGAGGCGCAAATCAAGCTGCAGCAGCGGACGCGCGCCCAGGCTGGCCAGCAGCTGGCGGTGGCCGTTTTCATCGGAGCAGTGCGAAAACACGCAGTAATCGAGGATGGCCGGCTGCAAACGGGCCGCCACCAGCAGGGCGCTGCTGACGATGAAGCCGTCGATCAGCAATATCATGCGCCGTTCGGCCGCTTTCAGCATGGCGCCCGCCATCATGGCGATTTCGAAACCGCCAAAGGTGGCCAGCACATCGAGCGGCTCATTGGCTGCCGCATGATGCGCGACAGCCGCTTCGATCACCTGCTGTTTATGTAGTACGCCTTCTTTCGAGAGGCCCGTGCCGGCGCCGACGCAATCGGCGACGGGCGTGCCGGTCAGCTTGTGCATCAGTGCGGCAGCGGCCGTGGTGTTGCCGATGCCCATTTCGCCAAAGCCCAGCACGTTGCCGTCCAAGGTGGCGACCAGATCCATCCCGGCCTGCATGGCGGCCAGGCATTGCTCCTGGCTCATGGCCGGTTCCGTGGCGAAGTTGCGTGTGCCAGGACCTTGCTTGCGGTCGAGCAAGCCATCGCGCACACCGAAATCGTGGTTCACGCCCGCGTCTACTATATAGAGGGCGCAATCGGCCTGGCGGGCGAAGACATTGATGGCGGCGCCGTTACCGAGGAAGTTTTCCACCATTTGCCAGGTCACGCTTTGTGGATAGGCGGAAATACCTTCGGCGACGATGCCATGGTCGGCTGCGAAAACGATGATGGCCGGCTGGTGCAGCGCCAGTTGCGTGCTTTGCTGGATCAGGCCGATCTGACGGGCCAGGGTTTCCAGCATGCCGAGGCTGCCCAATGGCTTGGTTTTGCTATTGATGGCATGGTCGAGTGCGCTGGCCAGGGTAGGATGGGCGGTGGGGGAGATGTGTGGGATAGGCATGGGAATCTATGTGGATGAGGCAGGGGGCGGTCGGCGCTACGATATCACACGGCAATATTTGCCCAACTGCAAAATAGCGCTTGCGGGGCGTGCTGCGCTTTGCTATAGTTCGCCTCCCCAATGAGACGCAGTCAAATGCGGCTTTGAGGATCACCGGAAACGGCGATGCAGTAAAAAGAAGGTGTTGACGATTGTGCTGAAATGCTTCATACTCTTCCT
>NZ_JAPUBV010000007.1:0-238847 GCF_030397695.1 Janthinobacterium sp. SUN118
GTTGGTCCCACCCCTTCCCATCCCGAACAGGACCGTGAAACAACTTTGCGCCGATGATAGTGCTGCAACCAGTGTGAAAGTAGGTTATCGTCAGGCTTGTTATACGCAGTAGAGAAAAACCCCACCGGATTCCGGTGGGGTTTTTTTTCGTCTGGCGCTTTCATATCGTAGAACCACAAACCTCAAAGGCACCGCTGCGCGCTGCCATTCACCGATGTCGCCTTGATTGGCCATCCTTTTCTCACCGCTTCCCCTGCCGTATCCAGACACTTGCCTGGCACGTTGTGCATGAAATGCAACAGCTTCCATTATTTACATAAGCACTTATATAAATACTGCTACTATCGCTACATGCAACAAGGATGCGGCACCCAACGACGGCAGCTGACCGAATTGCTCGCTGCCGCCGTTCAGCACGGTTTTTGAACAGCGCTCCTTTGGCGGGCGCATGCGCGACACAAGCAAGCAGGTAAAAGCAACTCCCTGAATACTCTCTGAGGAAAGTGACAATGGAAACGACACTGAACATGGCAACCAAGAAATCCCCGCTGGCTCGCCTGACGGCCTATCCCCTGGTGCAGATCGTGCTGGGCATGGTGCTGACTTTTGCCGCCGTGCCGCTGACCATGATCATGGCCTCCAAACTGGTGGACAAGTCCTATCGCATCGTGTGGCCGCAGCTGCTGGCGGCGGTACTGGTATGGTGCGGCTACCGTTTCCATGTCTGCCGCATCGAGAAACGCCAGCCCACTGAACTGGCGCTGCCTGGCATGGCGCGTGAGCTGGGCTGCGGTCTGTTGCTGGGCGCCGCACTGGTCACCCTGACCTTTGCCGTGCTGGCCCTGCTGGGTGTGTATCGCTTCAGCGGCGTCAACCCTCTGAACATGCTGCTGTTGTTCCCGCTGGCCGAACTGCTGCTGGTGGGGATGGCTGAGGAGATGATGTTTCGCGGCGTACTCTTTGGCGTGACGGAACGTGCGCTGGGCAGCAAGCTTGCCATCGCGATTTCATCCCTGGTGTTCAGCCTGGCCCATTTGCCCAATGACGGCTTTTCGGTGCTGGCGATCGCCGGGCTGGTCGCATACGGGGTGCTGCAGGCGGCGCTGTATATGCGGACGCGCCGCTTGTGGATCTGCATCGGCACGCATATCGGCTGGAATTACTGCGTTGGCCAGGTGTTTTCATCGACCGTGTCCGGCCATGCGGAGACCGGCGGCCTGCTGCGCGGCGAATTGGCAGGCAATGCCATGCTGACTGGCGGCGCCTTCGGCGTGGAAGGTTCGCTGGTGACCGTCTTGCTGATCAGCACCGCCGCCGCGTACTGCCTGCGCCAGGTCTTTGCCGGCGGGCAGGCGGTACGGCCGGCGGCGGCACCGGAATAAGTGCGCGGATCTTATTGGCCAGCAACCACCGGCGTCGCGCCACTCCTGGCCACCCACTCGATCAAGGCATCGACAGCGGCGCGGCCGTTGCCGTTACCCACCAGGTCGCTATTGATCATGGCGACCACCACGCACTGCTGGTTGTTGGCGTCGGGCACATAGCCGGCGACGGCCACTACGTTCTTCAACGTTCCCGTCTTGATGCGGGCCCGCGCGGCGGCCGGACTGCCCAGCAGGCGCTTGCGCATGGTGCCATCGAGCGCGACGATAGGCAGGCTGGACTGGAACTCGGGCGCCCACGGGCTTTGCAGCATCGCTTGCAGCACGCCGGCCATTTGCGCTGGCGCAATGCGGCCCGTGCGCGACAAGCCTGAACCGTTATCGACCAGCATGCCTTGCGTCTCGATATTGTGCCGCTGGAACCATTCCTGGATCACTAGCCGCGCGCGGGCAGCCGTGTCTTCCGGCGCCGTCATGGCGACGGGGCGGCTGCCCAGCCAGCCATCGCTTTGCAGGCTGCCCAGGCTCAGGAACAAGGTGCGGGCCAGGGTGTTATCGGAGGTTTTGTTGATATCGCGCAGTACTTCCGGCAAGGCGCGTGCCACATGGTCGGCCAGCATGCGCGTGCCGACCGGTTCGGCCGTCGGCGGCAGCCCCGTAAACGGCGCTTCGCGCACAACGCCCGTGATGGTGCCGCCCAGGCGTTTCCAGGTGGCACGGAACAAGCGGTCCGCGTAATCGTTGCGGTCGAGCACATTGATGCTGGTGCCCTTGTTGCAATTTTGCGGGAACGTGCCGTGCAGTATCACCTGCAGCTTGCCGCCGGCATCGCGCCGGTATTCGGGCGGGCGCCAGCTGTCTTCCCATCTGGCGCAACTGCCCTTGACCAGTTTCATGTCGCTCGTGATGCTGACGTTTTCCAAGGGCGGCTGCATCAGGATGGTCAATTGCCGCTCCGTCGAACTCATGTCGATATCGAGCAGATTGGTGTTCAGCAATAAGGCATCGGGAATGACGTTGTAGCGGAACTCGGCCGACTCGTCGAAGGGCGCGGCGCCGATATCGGGCCGGGCCGGCTGGAACAGCTGGCGGTCGAGGATCAGATCGCCCTTGATTTTCACGATGCCCTGGTTGCGCAGGGTTTGCAGCATGTGCGCGAGCACGTCGGCATTGAAATCCGTGTCGGCGCCGCCGCGCAGGATGAGATCACCCTTCAGCACGCCATTGATGACGTCGGCGCTGGTGCGCAGCTCCGTACGGCCGCGGAAGATGGGGCCCAGCTGTTCCAGGCCCACGGCCGTCGTCACCAGCTTCATGGTGGATGCCGGCTGCATGCTGCGCTCGGCCCCATGCGACAGCACGGTGGTGTTGCCGCGCAAGACGATGGCGCCCATGGCGTCTTCCGGGATATTCGCGCTGCGCAGCAGCAGGCTGACGGATTCGGGCAATTGCGCTTGCGCATTGGACAGGCCGAGGCCGGCCAGCAGGGCGGCGATGATGACGGGACGGAACATGGCTCTCCTTAGTGGAAAAAGACGTAGGCGACGAAGACGGCGGTGATCACGCCGGCCAGGTCGGCGATCAGGCCGGCCGTGATGGCATAGCGCGTCTTGCGGATGCCCACCGAACCGAAGTACAGGGCCACGATATAGAACGTGGTGTCGGCCGAGCCCTGGAAGACGCAAGCCAGGCGGCCGACGAAGGAGTCGACGCCGTAAGTGTTCATGGCGTCGATCATCATGGCTTTCGAGCCGGAGCCGCTAAGCGGCTTCATCATGGCCGTGGGCAGGGCGGGCACGAAGTCCGTATTGATGCCCAGGTTGGCGAAGAACCAGTTCATGCCGCTCATCAGGAAATTGAATACGCCGGCGTTGCGGATCACGCTGATGGCCACCAGCATGCCGACCAGGTAGGGAATCACGGTGATCGACGTCTGGATGCCGCCTTTCGCCCCTTCTATGAAGGCGTCATACACGTTCACCTTCTTGCGCAGGGCGCCGATGATGAAAATGGCGATGACGCTGATCAACACCAGGTTGCTGACCACTTTGGAGACCAGTTCGATTTCCTGTTTCGTCAGGTACTGGGTGAAGTACCAGATCATGGCGACGATGGCGCTCGTCATGCCGCCCATCCAGCCCAGCACGACCCGGTTGAGCAAGTTGATGCGCTGCTTGATGGAGACGGTGATGATGCCGACCATGGTGGCTACATAGGTGGCGATCATGCAGGGAATAAAGATGTCGGACGGGTCGGCCGCGCCGAGGATAGAGCGCTGCGCCATGATGGCCAGCGGAATCAGGGTCAGGCCCGAGGTGTGCAGCACCAAAAACATGATTTGCGCATTCGTCGCCTCTTCCTTGTTGGGATTCAAGGTTTGCAGGCTTTCCATGGCCTTCAAGCCGAATGGCGTGGCCGCATTGTCCAGGCCCAGCAGGTTGGCCGAGAAATTCATCACCATGTGGCCCGTGGCCGGATGGTCCTTGGGAATTTCCGGGAAGATCCGAGAAAAGAAGGGCGCGATCACTTTCGCCAGCCAGCCGACGATGCCGGCCTTCTCGCCGATGTTCATGATGCCCAGCCATAAGGTCATCACGCCCGCCAGCGGCAGGGCGATATCCATCACGCCCATGCGCGCCGTCTCGAACGTGCCGTCGATGATGCGCTTGAAGATATCGGTATCGCCGAGAAACAGCCACTGCAGCACTGCGGCCAGGAAGCCAACGAGGAAAAAGCCGGACCAGATGTAATTAAGTGCCATATGCGATCAGTTCTGTGTGTCGGGGAGGTGAAAAATATCTGCAAGCAAAGTATAGAGGTAGCCCGATACGAGTTGATGAAAGAATGCAGCAATCGCATGCCAAAAAGTTATAAGCTGGCAGTCTGTTTTCATTGGCGCCCCGTAGCTTGCCCGCGTAGTGTGGGGGATGCCTGTCGCTTGTCGCTGTTCTTTACCCTTGTCTGCACTGGATCACTGATGATGTTGTTACGCAAAACCGCCTGCGCCGCCGGCCTGGCCCTGTTGACGCTATTTGCCGCGCCTGCCCATGCCGCCATCGATGCCGGCGCCACGGCTGCCCGCGCGGGCAAGACCTTGCACCTGTTCCTCAGCACCAGCGAGACGGGCCTGGATCCGGCCGTGGCCTCGGACCTGGCCAGCCTGAATTTGCTGGAAAACATCTTCGATCCGCTGTTGCGCTACGACTACCTGGCGCGCCCTGTGAAACTGCAGGGCAATACGGCGCGCGGCTTGCCGCAGGTCGAGGATGGCGGCCGCACGTACATTTTCCAGATCCAGCCCGGCGTGTATTTCACGCCCGACCCCGCCTTCAAGGGCCAGCCGCGCGAGGTGACGGCGCAGGATTATGTGTACAGCCTGACGCGGCTGTATGACCCCAGCCTGAAGTCGCCGTGGCTGTTTTTGCTGGAAGACAAGCTGGTCGGCGATGCGGCCCTGAAAACCAAGTTCAGCTATGACACGCCGATCGCCGGCTTGCAGGCGCTCGACAAATACACCCTGCGCATCCGCCTCAACGCCGTCGATCCGAACTTCCTGTTTTACCTGGCCATGCCGGCTACCGGCGTGGTGGCGCGCGAAGTGGCCGAGGCGTATCCGGCGCCGGGGCAGATCGGCAACCATCCCGTGGGCACGGGACCGTTCCTGGTCAAGCAGTGGAAGCGCAGCGACAAGATCGTGCTGCAGGCCAACCCTACTTTCCGTCCTACCGTGTTCCATACGGACGCCGCCGCGCTGGCCGCCATGCCGGCCGCCGAACGGGCCGTCGCCACGTCGCTGGAAGGCAAGCAGTTGCCGCTGGTCGAGCGCATCGAGGTGCGCATCGTCGAGGAATATCAATCGCGCATGCTGGGTTTCCTGAAAGGCGAATTCGATTACCTGGAACAAGTACCGGAGTCGATGACGGACATGGTGCTGGCCAATGGCGCGCTGAAGCCGGAACTGGCCGCCAAAGGCATCGCGCTCGAGCGCTTCCCCGTGCTGCAGACGTATTACATGTGGATGAATATGGACGACCCCGTGCTGGGCGGTACGACCAAGGACAAGCTGGCCCTGCGCCGCGCCATCGCCCTCAGCTATAACGGCCGCGAAGATATTGCCTTGCTGAAAAAGGGCCTGGCCTTGCCGGCGCAATCGCCGCTGCCGCCCAACGTGCTCGGTTACGACAAGAGCTACCGCAGCCCCGTCGGCTACGACCCCGTGCTGGCGCGCGCCTTGCTGGACCGCTTCGGCTACAAGGTGGGGGCCGATGGCTTCCGCACCCAGCCGGACGGCACGCCCCTGATCCTGACCATGCATACGGAGCCGAGCACGGTGGGGCGCTTGCGCGATGAATTGTGGCGCCGCAACCTGAACGCCATCGGCGTGCGCGTGGAATTTAAAAGCGACAAGAAGACGGAAATCATCAAGGCGTCGCGCCTGGGCAAGGTGCAGATGTTCGAGACCAACTGGATCGCCGACTTTCCCGATGGTGATAACTTTATGCAATTGTTGTACGGTCCCAACAGTGGTCGCGCCAACTATGCCCGCTTCAACTTGCCCGATTACAATAAACGCTATGAGGAGGCGCGCCTGCTATCCGATACGCCGCGCCGACGCAGTCTGTACTTCGACCTGTTTCAGCTGATCCATGCCTATACGCCATGGGTGTTGCTGACACATCCCATCTCTGCCGACCTGCGGCAACCGTGGCTAAAAAACTACAGGCGCCACCCTGTGGAATTCACGTCCTGGCGCTACCTGGACGTCGATACAGCCAAGGGCAGCCCCGCAGGCAAGTGACCATGTCGCTGAAAAGGGCATTCATTCCAAAAAGTTATGGTTAGGAAAGCATTTTTCATTGGCTGGCCGCGGATGCATCGCGCTACTCTGAAAATGAAAACAAATAAAGTAATGCGCTGGCGCCATAAAAAAATGTACTGCGAGACAGACGCCGCGACCTTACAAAACAGCCTGACTTGAGAATTCAAGTTTCGATTGCCCAAATAAAGGAGAGACCCGTGAAATTGAAGAAGCTAGCGCAATTGGTGGCATTGATGGGGGTGGTGGGGCCGGTAGTGGCACAGGAAGCGGCGCCGCCAGCGATGCAACGGGTCGAAGTCACGGGCAGCAGCATCAAGCGGGTGGCCAAGGAAGGCGCGCTGCCGGTGCAAGTCATCACGTTTGACCAGATCGAAAAGCAGGGTATCACGACGGCCGAGCAACTGGTGCGCACCCTGTCGGCGAATGGCACGGGCGCCGATAACATGACGTCCGGCAATAACGTGTTTGGTGCCGATGCCGACCGGGTCAGTGGCGGCGCCTCGTTCGCCTCGCTGCGCGGCCTGGGCCCATCGAGCACCCTGGTGCTGTTGAATGGCCGCCGCATCGCCACGCACGGCGCCAGCGGCAAGTCGGTCGACTTGAACTCGATCCCGCTGGGCGCGATTTCACGCGTGGAAATCCTCAAGGATGGCGCCTCGGCCATCTACGGCACGGACGCCATCGGCGGCGTGATCAATTTCATTCTGAAAACCAATTACAACGGCGTGGAAGCGTCCGTTTCCACCAACGACACGCAGGCAGGCGGCGGCGCCACGCGCCGCGCCTCCCTCCTGGCCGGCATGGGCTCGCTGGAAGAAGACCGCTACAACATCATGGCCAGTTTGACGGTCGACAAGGCGCAGCAGCTCAATGGCCGTGACCGTTCCTTCGTCAACGGCTACCAGCCTGGCCGTGGCCTGTCGCCCGATACCACGGGCACGCCGTTTGCCAACCAGCTGACGGGCGCCGGCACGGCGCTGGGCACGTCGTTCCAGCTGCCGGGCGATCCGAACAAATATTTGCAAGCCAATCCGCTGAGTTTCCAGGGCAAGTGCGACAGCATCGCCGGCATGTCGGAATACCAGACGGAGCTGTGGAAAGACGTGACGTCGCCGCTGCGCACCAAGTATTCGTGTGCGTACGATTATGGCGCCGACTATGTGCTGCAATTCCCCGTCGAGCGGGCCAATCTGCTGTCGCGCGGCACCTTCCAGCTGGCGCCCGACCACCGCATGTTTGTCGAAGTGCTCGGTTCGCGCACCAAGGCCACGGCTATTTTGACGCCGATGCAGGTGCAGGCGACCATCGCCAACAAGGCCGTGTATCCGGTCGGCGGCGCGTATTACCAGGACTTGTCGGCGTATATCCCCTCGTTCGACAAGACTAAGCCGATTTCCTACAAATGGCGCGCGAATGACGTGGGCAACCGCACCCAGGAAAACACCACCGACAATGCCCGCGTGCTGGTGGGCTTCGAAGGCAACTTCGGCAAGTGGGATTACAAGGCCGGTATTTCGCGGGCCGAAAGCACCACCAAGACCAAGCTGACGGATGGCTATTCCTACACGGACAAGCTGTACGCCGCGCTGGCGACGGGCATCATCAATCCGTGGGTCGGTGCCGGTCAGAGCCAGACGGAGGCGGCCAAGCAATTGATCGAATCGACCAAGTTCCGTGGCGCCTTCCAGCACGGCAAGACGACCCTGACGCAGATCGACGGTTCCGTCTCGGGTGAGCTGTTCCAGCTGCCGGCCGGCGCGCTGGCGATGGCGGCCGGTTTTGATTTCCGCCGCGAGGGCTATAACTTTGCGCAAGACGTCGACGCCACGCAGATTCTGCTGGCGCCAGGCAATGCTGCACTGAAAGATGCCAGCCGTACCGTCAAGGCCGTGTATGCCGAGTTGCTGGTGCCGATCATGAAGGATCTGGAAATGCAGCTGGCCGTGCGCCGCGACGATTACAGCCTGGTGGGCGCGACGACCAATCCGAAGGTGGCCTTCCGCTACCAGCCAGCCGATTTCGTGCTGTTCCGCGGTTCGGCCAGCAAGGGTTTCCTCGCGCCAAGCTTCCAGCAGCTGTACTCGGGGTCGCTGAGCCAGGAATTGCCGAATGGCGTGGTGGATCAGGAAGGCTGCGCCAAGCACCCTGGCGTGCCTGAATATTGCGCCATCGACCGCCTCGATTACAAAACGGGCGGCAACACGAACTTGAAGCCGGAAACGTCGAAGCAGGGCAGCATCGGCTTTGTCATCGAACCGTTCAAGGGCTATTCCGCCTCCGTCGATTACTGGGCCATCAATACCAAGGACCGCATCCTGAACCGCACGCCGCAAATCGTGCTGGCCAACTACCAGGCGCTGAACCAGTACATCATCCGCAATCCGGACGGCACCATCGAGTACGTGCAGGCGGGCTGGATCAATGCCGCAGGCAGCCGCGTGCGTGGTTTCGACGTGGCCTTGCGCGGCGAAGGCAAGATCAAGGATGCGAAATGGACGGCCACCCTGGATGGCACGTATATGGACAGCTTCAAGTTTGCGGAATATCAAGGCCAGGAATACCAGGAGCTGGTCGGCAAGTTCTACACGCGCGACCTGTACCTGCGCTGGAAACACAATGCCAGCTTTGGCGTCTCGCGCGGCGACTGGAGCGGCTTGCTGATCCAGAGTTTTGCTTCCGGCTACAAGGACCAGTTGCCGAATGGCGGCAAGGGTACGCCGCCGCCAGGCTTCAAGTCCGACGTGTCCAGCCACACCACGTATAACCTGTCGGGCACCTACACGGGCTTCAAGAACACCACCTTGACCCTGGGCATCCAGAACCTGTTCGACCGCGATCCGCCGTTCACCGCGCACAACGTGGATGAAGTGGTGGGCGCCGGCTGGGATCCACGCGTGGCCGACCCGCGCGGCCGCGCCTTCACCTTCCAGCTGAAATACAAGTTCATGTAAGGCGGCCATGCCGGCGGCGACCCCGCTGGCGTGCTACTCTCGTGCGGCGGCGCCTGGCGCCGCCGTTTTTATTCCAGGAAAGGGCCGCATGTCCAGTCAGACCAATTTCAGCCGGCGCCGCTTCGGCGGCTTGCTGGCCGCCACCCTGGGGGCGGCAGGCGCACCGGCGTTGGCGGCGGCCGCACAAGGGAAGGAAACCCGCATGCAACAGCAACATCCATTGATCAAGCCGGCGCGCCTGCGCCAGGGCGACCTGGTCGCCATCCTCGCGCCGGGCGGCTTTACCGATGACGAGGCCATCGCCAAGGCCGTGCGCAATATCGAAGCGCTGGGCTTGCGTGCCACCCTGGGCGCCAACATTCTCGCCGTGCACGGCAACTATGCGGGCACGGTGCAACAGCGCCTCGACGACCTGCATGCGGCCTTCGCCGACCCCGAAGTCAAGGCCATCTGGGCCATCC
This sequence comes from Janthinobacterium sp. SUN118, assembly GCF_030397695.1. Classification (NCBI taxonomy): domain Bacteria; kingdom Pseudomonadati; phylum Pseudomonadota; class Betaproteobacteria; order Burkholderiales; family Oxalobacteraceae; genus Janthinobacterium; species Janthinobacterium sp. SUN118. Next base: position 9,614 of record NZ_JAPUBV010000007.1, read on the forward strand.
GCGGCGGTTCCGGCTGCATTTCGCTGCTGGCGCTGCTCGACTACGCCTTGATCCGCCGCAACCCGAAAGTGCTGATCGGCTACTCCGACATCACGGCCCTGCACCTGGCCATCGGCCGCCAGACGGGCTTGGTGACTTTCCACGGCCCCGTGGCCTCGTCGACGTTTTCCGACTACACGGTGACGCAGCTGCAAAACGTGCTGATGACGCCGCACGACAGCTACACGATCCCGATGGCGCTGGAGAACCACCGCCGCGCGCAGACGGAGCCGAACTTCGCCATCCGCACCGTGCATGGTGGCCAGGCCACGGGACGCCTGACGGGCGGCAACCTGTGCATGGTCAGCGCGCTGGCCGGCACGCCGTATGCGGCCGATTTCCGCGAGCACATCTTGTTCCTCGAAGAAATCAACGAGGTGCCTTACCGCATCGACCGCATGCTGTGCCAGCTCGACCTGTCCGTCGGTTTTGCCAAGGCGGCGGCCTTGATGCTGGGCATCTTCGAGCATTGCGAGGCGGCCGAGGGCGACACGTCGCTGACGCTCGACGCCACGCTGGATCAGCATCTGCAGCCCCTGGCCGTGCCGGCCGTCAGCGGCTACTCGTTCGGGCATATCCGCCACCAGTTCACGATACCGATGGGCATATTGGCCACGCTCGATGCGGACAGGCAAACCTTGACCTTGCTGGAAGCGGCCGTAAGCTAGTCTGTTCGTTCGCGCACGGCGCAGTGCGAGGATTGTCAGTATGCTAGAGGCATGTGCGGCAAGGCATTCAGCCATGCCGGCATCCTTGAACGGTTTGCCCATGATCAACCGCCGCGCCAGCGCCTATATCTTCAGCCATCCGCTGGCCTTCGTGCTGCAGGTGCTGAAGGCTTTCCGCGCCAACCAGGGCTTGCTGCTGGCGGGCGCCGTCGCGTATTACTCGCTGCTGTCCATCGTGCCCCTGCTGATGCTGGTGGTGGTGGCCCTGTCGCACGTGATCGCGCAAGACGAGCTGTTGCGCACCATCGGCCACTACCTGGAATGGCTGGTGCCAGGGCAATCGAAGGCCATCGTGGCCGAGGTCGCGCATTTCCTCAACAACCGGGGCGTGATCGGCTGGCTGCTGCTGCTGACCATGCTGTTTTTCAGCTCGCTGGCGTTTACCGTGCTGGAAAACGCCATGAGCGTGATCTTCATTCACCGCGTGGCCATCCGCCGCCGCCATTTCCTCATTTCCGCGGTGCTCCCCTACTGCTACATCCTGTGCCTGGGCGTGGGCATCCTGCTGATCACCCTGGTGGCCGGCAGCCTGCAGGTGATGGGCGAGGAAAGCGTGCGCTTTTTGCGCCACGACTGGGGGCTGGAAGGGGTCTCCGGCGTGCTGCTGTATCTGCTGGGGCTGGCGGGCGAAATTCTCGTGCTCAGCTCGATTTACCTCGTCATGCCCGTCGGCCGGCTGTCGATCACGCACGCGCTGATCGGCGGCGTGACGGCGGCCCTGCTGTGGGAAATCGCCCGCCACGTGCTGGTCTGGTATTTTTCCACCCTGTCGCAGGTCAACGTCGTGTATGGCTCGATGACGACGGCCATCGTCGTCATGTTCAGCCTGGAAATCGGCGCCACCCTGTTGCTGCTGGGAGCACAGGTCATCTCCGAATACGAAAGGGTGGCCCGTGGCGGGCAAGAGGATAAGCCGCTGGCGCTAAGGACTTGATTTAAAAAGATTATTGCAGTGCACAAAAAGCTGTGTTATACTACGTTCAGTGATTGAGGTTTGGCAACAAATTATCTCACCATCCAGTTTCAGCGCGGCGACCGACAGGTGTAATGTCGATGGCGTGACAGTGTGAAGAAATGGATTTTGTAATTCCGGATACGATGGTCGCTACACCTTGGAGTCACCATGCAGATAGCATGGGAGTCCGAAAATCAGGAGGCACTTTGCAGATAGCACTGGCGTCCATGACACGATTAAAGCATTGGTAATACATTGGAACAAGCCCGCGTTTTAGCGGGCTTTTTTTCGTCTGTGGCTGGCGCGTTGAGCAACCCACTGCGCAGCCCGCTCTCGACTCGGCGTTACTCGCCGTACTTCAGTACGGCTGCGTTACTCAAGCCGATATCGAGCTTGCTCGCTACGGTTGCTCAAGGCGCCGAGACTTTTACCGCTTCACGCGCCTTCTTTCCTTGCTTATAAAGCTCTGGCGATGAGTATCTTCTGGATATCGCTGGTGCCCTCGTAAATCTGGCACACGCGCACGTCGCGGTAGATGCGCTCGACGGGGAAGTCGGACACATAACCGTAGCCGCCGTGCACCTGGATGGCGTCCGAACACACTTTTTCCGCCATTTCCGAGGCAAACAGCTTGGCCATGGCCGCTTCCTTCAGGCACGGCAAGCCCGCATCCTTCATGGCCGCCGCGTGGCGTATGAGTTGCCGCGCCGCTTCGATCTGCGTGGCCATGTCGGCCAGGCGGAATTGCACGGCCTGGTGTTCATAGATGGGTTTGCCGAAACTTTCCCGTTCGCGCGCATAGCTTAGTGCCGCTTCGTACGCGGCGCGCGCCATGCCCACGGCTTGCGAAGCGATGCCGATGCGTCCGCCTTCGAGGCCGGACAGGGCGATCTTGTAGCCTTGTCCTTCTTCGCCGATCAGGTTTTCCGCCGGGATGCGGCAGTTGTCGAACAGGATTTGCGCCGTGTCCGACGAATGCTGGCCCATCTTCTGTTCCAGCCCCGCCACGATGTAGCCCGGCGTGTTCGTCGGCACCCAGAAGGCGCTGATGCCGCGCTTGCCGGCCGCCTTGTCGGTGACGGCCATGACGATGGCCACGTCCGCATATTTTCCGCTGGTAATGAACTGTTTCGTGCCGTTGAGTACGTATTCATTGCCGTCGCGCGTGGCCGTCGTGCGCAGGGCCGAGGCGTCGCTGCCCGTGTGCGGTTCCGTCAGGCAAAACGCCCCGAGCATGGTGCCTTGCGCCAGCGGGCGCAGCCATTGTTCCTGTTGCGCATCGTTGGCGTACATCATGGCGATGCTGCAGACGGGGCAATTGTTGACGGAGATGATCGTCGACGTACCGCCATCGCCGGCGGCGATTTCTTCCAGCACCAGGGCCAGCGACACGTAGTCGAGGCCGGCGCCACCGAGCGCTTCCGGCACGGCTACGCCAAAGGCGCCCAGCGCGGCCAGTTCCTGCAATTCTTCCTTCGGGAAATGATGTTCCTTGTCCCAGCGGGCCGCGTTGGGCGCCAGGCGCTCGCGCGAAAAACTGCGCAGCGCTTCCTGGATCATCGATTGTTCTTCATTGAGTATCATGGGACGTCGTCTCGTTTGTTTTTATAGGTGTGGTGGAATTACCAGGCTATGGGCTTGCCATCGTAATTGCGGAACACGGCCTTGTCCGTGGCCGGCAGGCTGGCCAGGGTGGCGCGGATGCCGGCAGCGCTTTCTTCCGGCGAAAGGTCGGCGCCGGCGCCGCCCATGTCCGTGCGCACCCAGCCCGGATGGAAGGCCACGCAGCTGACGCCTTGCGGGCCATGCACGAGGGCCGTGTCGATCAGCACGGAATTGAGGGCCGCCTTGCTGGCGCGGTACAGCGAACCGCTGGGATTGCCGCGTTCGCTCAGGGAACCCATGTGCGAGGACAGCACGGCCAGCTTGCCTTGGGCATTGGCCACCAGCGGCGCCAGGATGGGCAGCAGCCGCATGGCGGCCAGCACGTTCGTGTGCATGACCGTATCGAAATCTTCCTGCGCGGGAAAACCGTCGTGGCGCGGGCCATACACGCCCGCATTGAGGATGGCCACGTCGAGCTTTTCATCGTCGAGTTTCCAGCCCAGGCCGGCACAGCCTTCCACATCCGTCACGTCGAGCTGGTGCGCTTCGGCGCCCAGTTGCCGGAGAGCCTCGCAAGCGTCGGGTGTGCGGGCGGTGGCGATGACACGCCAGCCATCGTGACGGTATTGACGGACCATTTCGTGGCCGATGCCGCGCGAGGCGCCGATGATCAATGCGGTAGGCATATTTTTCTCCCTGAAAATAAAATGAAAGGCGCGCACCGTGAACCGCAGTGCGCGCCCGTGCTCAGGAATAGCTTATACCAGTTCGATCGCCATCGCCGTCGCTTCGCCGCCGCCGATGCACAGGGCGGCCACGCCGCGCTTGCCGCCGGTTTTTTTCAAGGCACCCAGCAGGGTGACGATGATGCGCGCGCCCGAGGCACCGATCGGGTGGCCGAGGGCGCAGGCGCCGCCGTGGATGTTGATCTTGCTGTGTGGAATGTCGAGGTCGTGCATGGCGGCCATCGGCACGGCGGCGAATGCTTCATTGATCTCGAACAGATCGACATTGCTGCTGCTCCAGCCCGTTTTTGCATACAGTTTTTTCACGGCGCCGATGGGGGCGGTGGTGAACTCGTTGGGCGCCTGCGCGTGCGTGGCGTGGCCGTGGATCTTGGCGATGATGGTGCAGCCGAGTTTTTTCGCCGTCGATTCGCGCATCAGCACCAGGGCCGCGGCGCCGTCGTTGATCGACGAGGACGAGGCGGCCGTGATGGTGCCGTCTTTCTTGAAGGCGGCCTTCAAGGTCGGGATTTTTTCCAGGCGCGCCTTTTGCGGGCCTTCATCGATGCTGACGACGGTGTCGCCGCCGCGGCCGGAGACGGTGACGGGCACGATTTCCCATGCGAAGCTGCCATCCTTGGTGGCCGCCTGCGCGCGTTTCACGGATTCGATGGCAAACGCGTCCTGCGCTTCGCGCGTGAAGCTGTATTGGCTGGCGCACTCTTCGGCAAACGTGCCCATCGAGCGGGCATTGCCCTTTTCATCGCGGCTGTAGGCGTCTTCCAGGCCATCCATCATCATGTGGTCGTAGATCATGCCGTGGCCAATGCGGTAGCCGCCGCGCGCCTTCGGCACCAGATAAGGGGCGTTGGTCATCGATTCCATGCCGCCCGCCACCACCACGTCGGCGCTGCCGGCGAGCAAGGTGTCGTGCGCGAACATGGTCGTCTGCATGGCCGAGCCGCACATCTTGGACAGGGTCACGGCGCCGGTGGAGTCCGGCAAGCCGGCCTTGCGCAAGGCCTGGCGCGCGGGCGCCTGGCCCTGGCCGGCCATCAGGCAATTGCCGAAATACACGTGTTCGACGGCGTCCGGCGCGATGCCGGCGCGCTCGACGGCGGCGCGGATGGCGACGGCGCCCAGGTCGCTGGCGGTAACGTTGGCAAAGTCGCCCTGGAAGGCGCCCATGGGGGTGCGCGCGGCACCGACGATTACGACTGGGTCATTCATGGTGGATCTCCATTGTTAAGTGATTGAAAGGCGGTGCTGGCGCTGCTGGCGCCGGGCCTGGGTGCTGCGATTGGTAACAAAAACGGATGTGCTGCGGATAAGGAAAGACGTCCTCGATATGGCCATCGAGGATGCGCTGCTTGCGCGCCTGCCAGTAGGCGGCCGTCAGCAGCTCGGCATGGTGCTGCATGAAGTAGCTGCGGATGCGCGGATTGCCCAGCAGGAAGCGCCCGAATTGCTCGGGAAACACATCGTTCTTGCCGATGGGATACCACGGTTCGGCCGACATTTCTTCTTCCTCCGTGCGCGCCTCGGGAATGACGCGGAACTGGCAATCGGTGATGTACTCGATCTCATCGTAATCGTAAAAAACGACACGCTGATGACCTGTCACGCCAAAGTTCTTGTACAGCATGTCGCCAGGGAAAATATTCGCCGCCACCAATTCCTTGATGGCGTTGCCGTACTCGACGATGCCGTGCTCGACGAGGTCGGCGCGGCCGTCCTTTTCGGCATTGCTGAGCCACATGTTCAGCGGCACCATGCGCCGCTCGATGTACAGGTGGCGAATGATGATCTGCTCGCGGTCTTCCTCGACCAGCGACGGTGCAAAATGCTTGAGTTCGGCCAGCAGTTCCTCGGCAAAGCGCGCGCGCGGAAACGCCACGTTCGAATACTCGAGCGTGTCTGCCATGCGGCCCACCCGGTCGTGGTGCTTGACCAGTAGGTACTTTTCCTTGACCTGCGCGCGCGTGGTTTCCTTCGGTGGCGGGAAGAAATCCTTGATCACCTTGAACACGTAAGGAAACGACGGCAGCGCGAACACCAGCATCACCATGCCGCGGATGCCGGGGGCGATCTCGAAGTGGTCCGAGCTGTGCTTCAAATGCTGCAGGTAGTCGCGGTAAAACAGCGTCTTGCCCTGCTTTTGCAAGCCCAGTATCGTATAAATTTCGCTGCGCGGCTTGCGCGGCAGCAAACTACGCAGGAATTGCACATAGGCTGACGGCACTTCCATATCGGCCAGGAAATAGGCGCGCGTAAACGAGAACAGCACGGCGATCTGCTGGTGCTCGAACAGCACCGTATCGAGGACCAGCTTGCCGTGCCGGTTGTGCAGGATGGGCACGACGAATGGGTATTCGCGGTTGCCGTTGATGCCTTTGCCGACCAGATAGGCACCCTTGTTGCGGTAGAACAGACTGGTCAGGACCTGGATCTGGTGGTTCGGTTCGAGCTTGTCGCCGCCGAACAGCTGGTGCAATCGCGCTTCCACCTGGGCCACGTCGCGGTCGAGGTTGGCAAACTCGCAGTTCAGCTGGAAATTCGTCACCATGCGCTTCAGGGTGTAGCGCAAGCCATCCTTGCTTGGGTAATACACGCGATAAGTGGGAACCAGCTCTTCCGTTTCGATGTATTCCGTGGAAACGACGGGACGCACGAAAATGTAGTCATTGTGGAAATATGTGCGGTGCAGGATGTTGCAGCAGACGGAATTGAAGAAGGTTTCCGCCAGTTCCGGCTGCTTGTGGTCGCTCAGCATGCCGATGTAGTGCAGCTTGAGCTCGCGCCATACTTCGTCGCTCAACTCCGACTCTTCGTACTCATCTTCGAGCATCTGCACGCATTCCTGCACGCGCTTGTCGTAAAAGCCGATGCGTTCGCGGGCCGCCTGCTGTGCCGCGGCCCAGGCGCCTTGCTCGAAATATTGCTTGGCGTGCTGGCTCGTTTCACGGAACAGGCGGTAATGCTTGTCGAAGCCGTCGCGGATGGTGCGCGCGATATCGAATGCAATCTGCGACGACAGCAGTTTGGGGAAGGCTATTTGCGTCATTGGTTTGCTCGCATGAATACACCATTACCCAGTCGACATCCGCGCACCCGTGCTTTACTTGGTTTCCGCAAACAGTTCGCGGCCGATCAGCATGCGGCGGATTTCGCTGGTGCCGGCGCCGATTTCGTACAGCTTGGCGTCGCGCCACAGGCGGCCGGCCGGATACTCATTGATGTAGCCGTTGCCGCCCAGGGCCTGGATCGCCTCGCCGGCCATCCAGGTCGCCTTCTCCGCACTATACAGAATCGCGCCGGCCGCATCCTTGCGCAGCTGGCGCACGGCTTCCGGCGTGGTGGCGCGGTCGCAGGCCTGGCCCACGGCGTAGACATAGGCCTTGCACGCCATCATGGTCGAATACATGTCGGCCAGTTTGCCCTGCATCAATTGGAATTCGCCGATGGGCTGGCCGAATTGCTTGCGGTCATGCACGTAGGGCACGACCAGGTCCATGCACGCCTGCATGATGCCCAGCGGGCCGCCGGACAGCACGGTGCGTTCGAAATCGAGGCCCGACATCAGCACGTTGACGCCCTTGCCCAGGCCGCCCAGCACGTTTTCGGACGGCACTTCGCAATCCTGGAACACCAGTTCGCCCGTGTGCGAACCGCGCATGCCCAGCTTGTCGAGCTTTTGCGCGATGGAGAAACCCTTGAAATTCTTTTCAATCAGGAACGCCGTCATGCCGCGCGGACCCGCTTCCAGGTCGTTCTTCGCGTACACCACCAGCACGTCCGCGTCGGGGCCGTTGGTGATCCACATCTTGGTGCCGTTCAAGACCCAGCGGTCGCCCTTGAAGTCGGCGCGCAGCTTCATGCTGACGACGTCCGAACCGGCGTTCGGTTCCGACATGGCCAGCGCACCGATGTGCTCGCCGGTGATGAGTTTCGGCAAGTACTTGGCTTTTTGCTCGGCCGTGCCGTTGCGCTTGATCTGGTTTACGCACAGGTTCGAGTGGGCGCCGTACGACAGGCCGACGGAGGCCGAGGCGCGCGAGATTTCTTCCATGGCGATGATGTGCGCCAGGTAGCCCATGCCGGCGCCGCCGTATTCTTCGCTGACGGTAATGCCGAGCAAGCCCATGTCGCCCATCTTGCGCCACAGGTCCATCGGGAACTGGTCCGTGCGGTCGATTTCAGCCGCGCGCGGCGCGATTTCGGCGGCGGCAAATTGTTGGATCGCTACTCTTAGCGCGGCGATGTCGTCGCCGTGGTCAAAGGTCAAGCCTGGGAGATGGAGCATGTCGTCCTCGTAATCTTCGTTATGGTGTGGCGGTCATGGATGCCGGGTCGTGGAAGCTATGATACTCAGTTGTGACGTTTACGTAAACGTAAAGTGAAGCGCGTCAAGCGGCACGGGCCAGCTTGCGCCCATGTCTTACAGCGTGGCCACCTTGCCATCGTTCAAGTCCGCCAGCATGCGCGCACAGGCCTCCTCGTGCGAACTGATTTCCGCCAGCGCCATTTCGATGTCGATGCGCTGCTGCTCCAGGGTCTGGCGGTGCTGCGCCAGTACGCCGAGGAAGCGGTCCATCTGCGCGCGCGTGTCCTTCGGCGACTCATACATGTCGACCAGGCTCTTGATTTCCGACAGCGCCAGGCCCAGGCGCTTGCCGCGCAGGGTCAGTTTCAGTCGCGTGCGGTCGCGCGGCGTGTAGACGCGGCTGCGCCCGCCTGCGCCTTCGCGCTTCGGGCTGAGCAAGCCCTGGTCCTCATAGAAACGGATGGCGCGCGCCGTGATGTCGAACTCCCGCGCCAGTTCGGTAATGGTGTAGGTCGTCGTTGGTGCGGGCGGTGATGGTTGCATGGGTGGTCGGTAGAAAAGTCGGTGCGCTGCAAGGCAGGCTGGGCGGCAAAGTGCCGTTTACGTCAACGTCAATACTATTGTAGCGTGCCTTGCCCGTGCTGCAACAAAGAAAAAGGGGGCGCTGGCGCCGTGATTTGGCGAATAAGGCAACAGTTACTGAAAATAAATTGATTCTTCCCGCACAAACGGGCTTAAGATCGAGAGTTGGTGGCCAACATGACACCAAAAAGAGCTTTCTTGGCGGTATGGCGACATTTTTTTCGCTACGATGGCAGTAAAATTTTTGCACATTGCGCTATGCCAATATGCACGACCAAAAAACAACGTTTCACTATGAAAACGCTGACCTTATTGTTTCTTTATTGGAAACAACATGGCGCTTCTGAAAACTTTGTCTACAAGAAATTGTATTACATGAGCATTGCGCGAATCGGTAGAGGCGGGCATTATCCGATACCGTACGTTGTAGTGCCAAACCGAGGCTTTGAATCGTGCTGCAGTGCGAAAATCAAGGCCAGCCGCGAATTTGACCCGAAGCCACGCAGGATCACAAGAGAAAATTCGGCCCAGTTTTTCATCGGAAAAGCCAGGCTGGAGTGTTAATTGTTAATTAATGCAATTTTCAAATGTAACAATCTGTATGGTCATTCAAGAAACTGACTTTCATGTTACAACATGAAATAGTACACCTATGAATTCTTCTAACGAACGCGAAAGCTTCAGCCAGCGACTTCAGTTGGCTCTCAAAAACGCCCATTATTCTCCAGACAGCCCGACCAGACTGGCCCGGGAATTCAATATCCGTTTCGACGGGCGCCCGATTACCGTGCATGCAGCTAGGAAATGGTTAGTAGGTGAAGCAATTCCCACGCAAGAGAAATTGCGCATGATTGCCCAATGGCTGGGCGTGCCGGCGGAATGGTTGCGCTTTGGCGGGCCAGAAAGTGCCACGCCGAATGGTGAAGCGGGCAGCGCCTTGTCGCGTTTTGAGTCTGCCGATGTGAAATTAATTGCCGATTTGCAAAGATTAGATGAACATCATCGTCAAATCGCGCGTGAATTTATTCGCATGCTGGTAAGAGTCAACTACCAAAAGTAAGCCTTCAGGCCTTTCCTGGCCGGCGCCATCCGCTTTTCGCCGATGGCGCATCTCCTGTTCTTTTATTTGCGCAGAGTCATACTGGAGACATGATTTTGCCGCACAATAAGACCTCGCATGTTGCGCTGCAGCGGAATTATTTGACAATAATCCCGCCTGCGGCGGCGCAGCGGACAATACCAGCGCATAATCACATCAGAAACAGCCAGTTCATCCACTACGGAGCCGAGCACTTGAGCCGTCTTATGAAAAGTAACTACAGCAATACCGCGCAGCTGAAGGACTTGATGACCGTGCCCCCCATGACTGCCGCGCAACATGCGGAAGTCATGCGCAAACGGATCGCCCACCGCAGGATGGTTGAAGAAGCCAGGGATTTGAAGCAGGCCAGTGCCATGCAGTTTGAAAAACGCTAGTGGTGGATGCCTGAGCAAGGCTGCTATGCGTCGCGCTTTGCGGCCGGCGATGCTCACCGTGCTAGAGCACGGTTGCGCTTCTGGGCGACAAGGGAGGCGCCGCGCCCCGCTGCCGCCGCTACGCTTTTGTCAGGCAGCGTGACGTGCGTCGTCCGTCATGTAGTTTTTCAGTCTGTCGCTGACTGGTCCGGGGTTTTCAGACCGTTCCACCGCGGCGCCAGGCCGTGCTCGATGCCGAGCAGGTCGATGACGCGCGCCACCGTATGGTCGACCATTTGCGCAATGCTGTGCGGGTGGTGATAAAAGCTGGGCAATGGGGGGAAGATGATGCCGCCCATTTCCGTCACGGCCGTCATATTGCGCAGATGCGCCAGGTTGAACGGCGTTTCGCGCACCATCAGGATCAGGCGCCGGCGCTCCTTGAGCACCACATCGGCTGCCCGCGTGATCAGATTATCCGACAAGCCATGGGCCACGGCCGCCAGGGTCTTCATCGAGCACGGTGCGATGACCATGCCATCGGACTGGAACGAACCGCTGGCGATCGAGGCGCCGATGTCGCGCAGCTTGTGCACCACGTGCGCCTGCGCTTCGATGTCCTTGCGCCCCACGCCCGTTTCCTGGTGCAGGGTCAATACGGCCGCATCCGACAACACCAGATGCGTCTCGACGCCGGGGATGGCGCCGAGCAATTGCAACAGCCGCAAGCCATACACGGCGCCCGTGGCGCCCGTGATGGCAATGACGATACGCCGCGGCCGCTGCTGGCTATCAGGCATCGAGCAGGGACTTCAGTTCGCCCGATTCAAACATTTCATTCATGATATCGGAACCACCGATGAATTCGCCTTTGACATACAGCTGCGGAATGGTCGGCCAGTTCGAGTAATCCTTGATGCCCTGGCGTACTTCCGGGTCGTCCAGCACGTTGACGGTGGCGATGTTTTCCACGCCGCACGCTTTCAGGATCTGGATGGCGCGGCCGGAAAAGCCGCACTGCGGGAACTGGGCCGTGCCCTTCATGAACAGCACGACCGGCGTGTTCGTCACGGTTTCTTTGATCCAGGTTTGTACGTCGCTCATAGCTGCCTCTGATGGGTAAATAAATAGATGGCGTCATTTTATAAGAAAACGCCGCCACGGGTATGCGCTCAGGTCATAAATCGGGCAAGTCAGCCACGCTGATGCCTATACGGGCTTGCCCAGGCACGTCGATTGCGCCGCGCCCACGTATTTGCCCCAGGCAGGCACAGGCACAGGCACATAACCGTGTTTCGCATAAAACGCCACGGCGCGGGCATTGGCCACGCGGGTAGACAGGTGCAGCCGCGCATAGCCGTGCCGGCGCGCCTGCGCTTCCACATGGGCCAGCAGGGCCGCGCCCACGCCAGCGGCGCCCGGGCGCGCATACATGCGCTTGAGTTCGCCTATGGCGCTGTCTGGCTCGCCCAGCGGCCGCAGGGCGGCGCAGCCCAGCAATTCTCCGGCCGCATCGCGGGCCAGATAAAAGCCGCCGCGCGGCGTTGCCGCTTCGATATCGAACGAGGAACGGCCGCTGTCGCCATTGATGCGCAGCAATGCTGCCGATAATTCATCGAGCAGCAGCCGGGCATCCAGGCTGGCGGCATCCACCGCCAGGATGACAAGGTCATGCCCGGCGGCCATGGACTTAACCGCGCAGCTTGGCGAACGCGGCGGCCATGCTGCCGGCCGGCTCGGGTGCGTTGCGCGACTGCGACTGGTGCTGCGCCATGCTGCGGCGGTCGTTGCGGTCGCCACGCTGCTCGGGCTTGCTGCCGGCCTGCGGCGCGCTGTCCGTCAGGCGCATGGTCAGGGCGATGCGCTTGCGCTTTTCATCGACTTCCAGCACCTTCACGCGCACGACCTGGCCCGCCTTCACCACCGTGTGCGGGTCTTTCACGAAGGTGTTCGACAGGGCCGAGATGTGCACGAGGCCATCCTGGTGCACGCCGATATCGACGAAGGCGCCAAAGGCGGCCACGTTGGTGACCACGCCCTCGAGGATCATGTCCGGACGCAAGTCGCGGATCTCTTCCACGCCTTCCTTGAAGGTGGCCGTCGTGAATTCCGGACGCGGGTCGCGGCCCGGCTTTTCCAGCTCTTTCAGGATATCGGAGATGGTCGGCACGCCGAAGGTGTCATCCGCGTATTTTGCCGGGCTCAAGGTTTTCAGCAGCGCCGTTTCGCCGATGACGGCCTTGATATCCTTCTTGATGTCGGCCAGGATTTTTTCCACCAGCGGGTACGATTCCGGGTGGACGGCGGACGCGTCGAGCGGGTTTTCGCCGCCCATCACGCGCAGGAAGCCGGCCGCCTGTTCGTACGTCTTGTCGCCCAGGCGCGGCACGGCCTTCAAGGCCGCGCGCGAAGTGAACGCGCCCTTCATGTCGCGGTAGGTGACGATGCTTTGCGCCACGCTGGCCGACAGGCCGGAGACGCGCGCCAGCAGCGGCGCCGAGGCCGTGTTCACGTCCACGCCCACGGCGTTCACGCAATCTTCCACCACGGCATCGAGCGAACGGGCCAGCTGGCTTTGACTCACGTCATGCTGGTATTGGCCGACGCCGATCGATTTCGGGTCGATCTTGACCAGCTCGGCCAGCGGGTCTTGCAGGCGGCGCGCGATCGACACGGCGCCGCGCAGGGACACATCCATGTCCGGCAATTCCTTCGAGGCGAACTCGGACGCCGAGTACACCGACGCGCCCGCTTCCGAGACGACGATCTTCGTCATCTTCGCTTCCGGATGCTGCTTGATCAAGTCCTGCGCCAGCTTGTCCGTCTCGCGCGAGGCGGTGCCGTTGCCGATGGAAATCAGGGACACATTGTGCTTGGCGGCCAGGCGGCCCAGGGTGTGCAGCGAGCCATCCCAGTCGTTCTTCGGCTGGTGCGGGTAGATCACGGCCGTATCGACGACCTTGCCGGTGGCGTCGACCACGGCGACCTTGACGCCCGTGCGCAGGCCCGGGTCCAGGCCCATGGTGGCGCGCTGGCCGGCCGGCGCGGCCAGCAGCAGCGCTTTCAGATTGGTGGCAAAGACGTTGATGGCGTCCAGTTCCGAGCGTTCGCGCAGCGCGCCCATCAATTCCGTTTCCAGGTGCATGAAGCTTTTCACGCGCCAGGTCCAGCGCGCCGTGTCGGCCAGCCATTTGTCGGCCGGACGGCCCAATTGCTTGATGCCGAAGCGGGCGGCGATGCGGCCTTCGCATGGATTATGCGGCGCATCCCATTTCGGTTTTTCGGCTTCCGTGTCCAGGCGCAGGGTGACGTCGAGGATGCCTTCGCGGCGGCCGCGCAGCAGGGCCAGCGCGCGGTGCGATGGCACGGTCGAGATGGTTTCCGAGTAATCGAAGTAATCGGCGAATTTTTCGCCTTCATCCTGCTTGCCTTCCACCACTTTCGATTCGACGATGCCATGTTCCTGCACGTATTCGCGCAAGGTTTGCAGCAGGGTCGCGTCTTCGGCGAAACGCTCCATCAGGATCTGGCGCGCGCCGTCGAGGGCCGCCTTGGTGTCGGCCACGCCCGGGTTGTTGCCGTCGGCACTAGTAAATGCATCGCGCAGGAACTTGCCCGCTTCCATTTCCGGCGTCAGTTCCGGATTGTCCAGCAAGCCGTCGGCCAGCGGCATCAGGCCCGCTTCGATGGCGATCTGCGCCTTCGTGCGGCGCTTCTGCTTGTACGGCAGATACAGGTCTTCCAGGCGCGTCTTGTCTTCCGCGTGCATGACGGCGTCGAGCAGCGCGGGCGTCATCTTGTTCTGTTCCGTGATCGAGGCGACGATGGCGGCGCGCCGCTCTTCCAGCTCGCGCAGGTAGCGCAAGCGCTCTTCGAGCAGGCGCAGCTGGATATCGTCGAGGCCGCCGGTCGCTTCCTTGCGGTAACGGGCGATGAAGGGCACGGTGGCGCCTTCGTCGAGCAGTTCGATGGCGGCGGCAACCTGCACCGGTTTGGCGGCAAGTTCAAGGGCAAGGCGTTGTTCGATAGTGGGCAGCATGGTTGTTTCCAGAGCGATCAAGCCTGGAATGATACGCAATCGGCGCGATTGCGCAATCTTGACAGCGCAAATGGACTGTGCGTTGACAACACGCCTAGCGCGGCGGCAGCAGCGGGCTGGCGGGCGTTGGCGCTGGCGGTCGCTGCGGCGTGACGGATTTGCCGAAGGCATTGCCCATGCGGTGCTCCAGCGCGGCGCGGTTGTACAGGCCCAGCTGGTTAGACGGCCGCTGCAGATTGCTTTCCGCCCCCGATAGCGTGGGCGGACGTTGCGACTTGGCACTGTGTGGTGGCAGCAATTTTTCGCTCAGGCAAGACATGGATTGTTCGCGCTTGCCGTTCACTTCCACCTCCACGCAGCCCTTCTCGGGCGCGGCCGCCTGCACGACGACGGTGTGCTCGTCCGCCTGCGCGGGCACGGTGGCGCAAGCCAGTAGTACGGTCAAGAACAGGCGCGCCATGCTGGCTCCCGGAACGGTGAATGGGCGATTAATGAACGATTCAAAACGCCGCCAGCATAGCAAGTCCATGTGTCGCAATGATGACACAGGCCGCCATGCGGGCGTGCGCCATGTCATGCAGTTGTCATGTTGCGAAGCTACTATCTTGCCATTCTGCAGGCAACATTGCAGTTAAGACACTCCACAAGCAGGCTTTTCGTTGATGTTCCTGGAAAATGACACGCACCCACCGTCGCACCGCAACGGGCAACGCCCTGGCCCTGTCGGCCTGTTTGCTGATGACATTGATGACATTCGTGCGGCCGGCCGCCGGCGCTGACGGCAGCGACGCCGGCGCGCAGGCCAGCGTGCGCTTCGACTTGCCCGCGCAGCCACTGGACGCGGCCCTGGTGGCATTTGGCGAAATCACCGGCTATTCCGTGCTGGTCAGCAGCGACCTGGCGGCGGGGCGCATGGCGGCGCCCGTGCGCGGCGACTACACGCCGGTCGAAGCGCTGCAGCGCTTGCTGGTGGGCACGCAGCTGGGCGTGCGTTTCAGCGGCAGCAATGCGTTTACCTTGCTGGCGCTGCCCGCCGCAGCGCCGGCGGCGCCCCCATTGCCTGAGGCCGCCCCCGCCGGCCTGGCCTTGCAGGCGTATGCGGCCGTGCTGCAGCGCTCGCTCACGCGCGCCCTGTGCCGCTTGCATCCGGATGCCTTCGGCCGCTACCGCCTGGCCTTCCAGCTGTGGCTTGATGAGCGGGGCAAGGTGCGCGCCGTGCATGTGCTCGAAGCGAGCGGCGTGGCGCAGCGCGACCGCGCCGTGCTGCAGCGCCTGCGCAGCCTGCTGATGGATGGCGCGCCGCCGGCGAACCTGCCGCAGCCGCTGACGATATTGCTGACGCCGCGGCCCGATCCCGATGCCGATTGCGCGCCGTATCTGTCGCTGGCCGGGGCGTCCTGAGCATGTCGGATTTGCTGAAAGCTACCTTGCGTAAGCTGTTCCTCGAGCGCTACGGCCAGTTTCGCCGCCACCTGCAGCGCCGCCTGGGCTCGGAAGACCTGGCCAATGACGCGCTGCACGAGACGTATTTGCGGGTGGAGCGGATGAACGCGCCCGAAGCGATCAGCTATCCATCCGCGTATCTGATGCGCATCGCCATCAACATTGCGGAAGATCAACGCCGCGACAATGCGCGCCTGCTCAGCCTGCCCGATATCGACGAGCTGTACGAGATGGCCGATGAGTTGGCCGACCCGGCCCGCACCTTCAGCGCGCGCGCCGAGCTCGAAGAACTGGAGCGGGCCCTGCAGGAGTTGCCGAAACGCCGGCGCGCCATCGTCATCGCCGCCCGCGTCGACCAGTTGCCGCACCGCGACATCGCCGAGCGTTTCGGCATTTCCGCCCGCACGGTGGAGAAGGAATTGCGCGCCGGACTCGAACATTGCTGCGAGCGCATGGGACGCGATTTCATTCAACGCTTCGGTCCCGGTGCGGGAAAAACGTCTAAACATCATGATTGAACAAGCGGAAGACGACATGGGTGTCATCCAGAAGGAAGCGCAGGCTTGGGTGGTGCGTCTGGCATCGGGCCAGGTCAGCGAGCGCGACGCGCAAGTGTTTCGCCACTGGTGCGCGCGCAGCCGCGCGCATGCGACGGCGTTTGCCGAGGCGCGCGCCGTGTGGGGCGCCATGGCGCCGGCGGCGCGCGCCGTCAAGTGGGCGCAGCAGCCGGTGAATACGGCGCGGCGCGCCTGGCTCGGCGGCGCCGTGGCCGCCTCGCTGGGCTTGCTGGTGCTGCGCCCGCCCACAGACCTGTGGCCAGCCGTGGCGGGCCTGGGCGCCGATTACGCCACCGGCACGGGCGAGCAGCGCGCGCTGGCGCTGGACGGCGGCGTGCTGGTGCAAATGAATACGCAGACGCGCCTCGACGCGGCGCCCCTGCACGATGGGGCGGCGGCGCTGGTATTGCTGGCCGGCGAGGCCGAATTCCAGGCAGGTTCAAGCGGCGCGGCGCGCGTGCGCGTGCAGGCCGGCGACGGCACGGTGTCGGCCGGCAGCGCGCGCTTCAATATCCGGCTGTTCGGCCAGGAAGTGTGCGTGACATGCCTGGCGGGGCGGCTGCGTGTGGTGCAGGGCGGCAATGACGCGGAACTGGCCGCTGGCGAGCAGTTGCGCTACCGGCCCGAGCATTTCGGCATCGCGCGCGCCGTGAATGGCGGCGACGTCAGCGCCTGGCGCCAGCGCCTGCTGGTGTTCAAACAAAGCACGCTGGCCGAGGTGGTGGCCGAAGTCAACCGCTACCGTCCCGGCAAGCTCATCTTGAACGGCGATGCGCTGGGCAAGACCCGCGTGCAAGCCAGTTTCTCGCTCGACCGCCTCGACGATGTGATCGCCCTGATCCAGGATGCGTATGGCGCGCGCGTGACGCGCTTGCCTGGCGGCATCGTGCTGTTTGGCTAGTGCCTGGCCGTGCTGGCGTCGTGTCAGGGCGGCGCGCCAAGGCGCTGCGCCATTTATGACATTTTCATGACCTTTTGCAGTCCCGGACCTTGTCCCCTGTCAATGCTGCTGGAAGCCGCGAAACAGTGCCTGCCGCCCGCCCCCGTGCGTGCCGCGCGCCGACTCGCGATATCGGTCAGCAACGGAACATGAAAAGGGAATGTCGCCATGCAGCGAAGCAAGTCGGTCACGAAACACGCATCCTCCTCCGCCACGGCGGACCGCCAGAAGCAGCACCCGGTGCGATTGAAACCGCTGGCACTGGCGATCGCCATGCTGCTGCAGGCCGGTGGCGCGCAGGCGCAGCAGCCGTTCAGCGGTGCCTGGTTCGCCGGCAAGGGTGCGCAGCAGGGCGCGGCCACCGCCACGGGACGCTTGCCGAATGGCCAGCCGGCCGCCTTGCTGAACAATCCCCAGGCCCAGCAGCAGAAGGCGGAAGGCAAGCTGCAGCAATCGTTGAACAACCTCTTGCTGGCTGCGCGCGGCATCGCCGCCGAGCAGGCGGTGCAGGCCGCCGCGCGCCAGGCCGCGCTGGCGGCCGGCGGCGCACCGGACGGCCTGGTCAAGGGCGGCTTGCAGGTCGACAGCAACAGCCTGACGGCGGGCTGGCTCAATGCCCAGGCGCCCGTGCAGACACAGGCCGACGGCAAGAGCGTCGTGAAGGTCGTGCAGACGGACGACAAGGCGATACTGAACTGGGAAAGCTTTAACGTCGGCAAGAACACCACCTTGCAATTCGACCAGAAATCGAACTGGTCCGTATTGAACCGCGTCAATGATCCGCTGGCGCGCCCGAGCCAGATCCAGGGCCAGATCAAGGCCGACGGCACGGTGATGATCGTCAACCGCAATGGCATCGTGTTTACGGGCAGCAGCCAGGTCGATACGCGCAACCTGGCTGCCGCCGCCATGGGCATGAGCGACAGCCAGTTCAAGAGCGGCCTGTACGGCAAGGCGCAGGGCGCGGGCGCCGTGCCGACCTTCGCGAATGACTTGGTGCTGGGCCAGAATGCCTTTACGCATGGCAAGGCCGAGGCTGACGTTGTCGTCGCCGCCGGCGCGCGCATCGACACGCGCAAGCCGCAAACGGTGACGGAAGGCGGCGGCTATGTGCTGCTGGCCGGACGTGCCGTCGAGAATGCGGGCGCCATCACCACGCCGAATGGCCAGACGACCCTGGCGGCCGGCGACGCCATCGTCGTGCGCCAGGGCATGGGCACGGACAAGAACCAGTATTCGAGTACGCGCGGCAATGAAGTCGAGATGCTGCGCACGGCCGGCAGCAGCGCCGGCGCCGTCGTCAACAACGGCGTGATCGAGTCGGCCAGCGGCGACATCACGCTCAGCGGCAATCGCGTGCGCCAGGATGGCGTATTGCTGTCGAGCACGAATGTCAACGGACGCGGCACCATCCACCTGGCGGCGGCGGGCGAGAACGCCGACGTCACCCTGGCGCGCGGCAGCGTCAGCGCCATCGTCATCGACGACAACGGCGCCACGGCGCTCGACGTGCAGCGCGATGCCCTGCTGAAAGATGCGGGCAAGAGCACGGAAGGCATCGCGGACCGGCGCGACCAGTCGCTGGTGCGCATCGCTTCGGCTGGCAACGTCGAGTTCGAAGGCGATTCGCTGACCCTGGCCACGGGCGGCCAGGTGCTGGTCGATGCGGCCCGCCGCAGCCATGTGGCGCGCGACGCTGCCATCGACGTCTCCGGCGCCGTCGGCGTGAAGGTCGCCATGAGCAGCAACAATGTGCTGATCAACGTGCAGGGCAACGAGCAGCGCGACGCGCCCGGCAGCCGCGACGCCAAGTACCTGAACAACAGCGATGTGTGGGTCGATCGCCGCGACCTGGTGCTGGTGCCGGCCGGCACCAACGGCTACGCCACGGACCGCTGGTACACGGCCGGCGGCTTGCTGGAAGTGAGCGGCTACCTCAATACCAGCGGCCACGGCATCGGCGAATGGGCGGCCCAGGGCGGCACCGTGGCCTTCGGCGGCGGCGAAGTCGTGACGCAGGCCGGCTCGCGCATCAACATCGCCGGCGGTTCGCTGGACGTGCAGACGGGCATGGTCAAGCAGACGTGGCTGAAGGGCGCCGACGGCCAGCTGTACAAGCTGGCGACGGCCCCCGGCGACAATCTGTACACGGGCCTGTACCGCGGCCATGAAAGCACGCATGCGCGCTGGGGCGCGAGCACGACGGAAAACCATGCGAATGCCTTGATCGGCCCGCGCGAACGCCTGGAAAACGGCTATACGGTGGGCCGCGATGCGGGCCGTCTGATCGTTTCCACGGGCGCGGCCGTGCTGGAAGGCGATATCGACACGGCCGTGTTCCAGGGTGAGCGCCAGCAGCGCAAGCGCGATGAAGGCATGGATGGCTACCGGCAGGTGCAGACATCGGCGGCACGCGCCGGTCAATTGATCGTCGGCAAAATGACGCCCGTCTTCGATACGAAGGCGGGCCAGTTGCGAGACAGCCCGCAAGCCGTGCTGGAAAAGGTCGAGATCGGCAAGGTGGCCGCCATCGCCGATGGCCAGCTGCTGGGCGAGGCCCTGCCGGCCGCGCGCCGCGCCAGCCTGCAGCTCGACGCGGACTGGCTCAACGGGCTGGAACTGGGCGCGCTGACTATCCATGCCTACGACAAGCTCGACGTCAACGCCGACGTGCGCGTGGCCGATGGCGGCGACATCGCCCTGCACGCCACCGACGTGGCCATCAAGGCCAATGTCAGTGCGCGCAGCGGCAGCATCTCTGCCGGCAATATGGTGTCGCGCTACCTGGCCAACGCGGGCGCCGTGTGGATGGATGTGCCCGTGTCGCCGGACAGCCGCCCAGCGGGCCCGGCGGGCGTGCGCGTGGCGCCCGGCGTGCGCCTCGACGCGCGCGGCGTGTGGAGCAACCTGGAACTGGACCCGGTCGCCAGCAGCGGTTTGCCGTATGTGAATGGCGGCAAGGTCAGCCTGAAGAGCTCCGGCGGCATCGAACTCGCCGGCGGCAGCGTCATCGACGTTTCGTCCGGCGCCGCCCTGATGAGCAATGGCAGCCTGCAGGGCGGCCGTGGCGGCGACATCACCCTGGCCGTCGATTTGCCGCGCGAAAAAACGCCGACGGGCGCCTTGCTCAAGCTCGATGGCGAGCTGCGCGGCCATGGCGTGAAGGGCGGCGGTCGCCTGGTGATCGACAGCGGCGTCGCCGTCAGCCTCGGCGGCAAGCTGTTCGACGGCGGCGACGTGCTGCAGGCGGGCGCCAGCGCCCCCGTCGGCCTGCGCCTCGTCGATGCATTCCCGATTGCCAAGGGCGAGAAGATCCCCTTCGATTTCGCGCTCAGCACCAGCCACATCAAGCCGGGCCAGACCTTGAGCCAAGCCGTGACGGTGGACGTGTCGGCGCAGAAACCGCTGGTCCTGGGGGCCGCCATGGTGGTGCCGCAGGGCGCGCAGGTCGTCGTCAACGGCACGACGTATCTCGGCAGCGGCAGCATCGTTCCCGCCGGTAGCGTGTTGACGTCGATCAACGGCTTGAATGCCGGCTTCGTCGTCTCGGCGGCGGCCTTCCCGAACGGCTTGCCCATCCTGCCGATGACGACGCAGTATGCGGCCGGCAGCATCGCTGCCGAAGCGCTGGTCGCGCCGCGTGGCCAGCTGCTGCCGTCCGGTATCGCGCTGGGGCGCGACGTTGCCGTCCAGCCCTTGCTGGCGCTCGATGCCAGCCTGTTCCAGAGCGGCTTTGCCGACTACGCCGTCACGGGCCGCGACGGCGTCGTGGTGGTGAAGGATGCGCATATCGACGTCACGATGCCCGTGCTGCGCTTCAATCCCGCCACAGGCCATACGGTGGCGGGCGGCACCGATCCGGGTGCCGCGCTGGAAGTGTGGACGCCGGAGCTGTACCAGGAAGATGCGCGCAAGGGCCGTTTGACGCAGCGTGCCGGCGCCGACCTGGCGCTGACGGCCGGCAGCCCGTACGTGAAGGGTAGCCTGGCGGTGCAGGAAGGCGCCGTCATCAAGGTCGATCCGGGCCGCCAGATCGGCCTGACGGGCAATGGCCAGGTCAGCATCGACGGCCGGCTCGACGCCTGGGGCGGCAAGATCGCCGTGCTGCCGGGGACGTTTGGCACGGGCAGCGATGCGGATGTGCCGAACGGCAAGGGACAAGCCACCTCGATCTGGATCGGCGAGCATGCCGTGCTCGACGTGGCCGGCCGCGCCACCGTCGCCACCGACATGCGCGGCGGCCGCTATGGCCGCGCCGACAAGGGCGGCAGCATTGAAATCGGCGCCCGCTACAAGGCCGACGCCGCCAGCGTCGACGCGGCCGACGCCTTTGTCGTCGTGCGTCCGGGCGCCCTGCTCGACGCCAGCGGCGCGGCCGCCACCCTCGACTTGCCGAATCAGGGTGCCGTCAACGTGGCCGGCAGCGGCGGTTTGATTTCGCTCAGTTCGTATAACGGCATCTTTGCCGACGGCACGTTGCGCGCGGCGGCCGGTGGCGCCGGCGCGGCCGGCGGCACCCTGGCGCTGGCGCTGGATGCGCCCAATTATGGCCAGGTGGACCGCCAGACGCTGCAAGGCGGCGCCGTCGACAATGTGGTGCGGGTGCCGCGCGAATTCGTGCTGGCCCAGGTACAGGGCGACAGCGCCTTGCCGGCCGACTTGCGCGCCGGCCAGCAGGACGAGGCCTTGCGTTACGGCAGTGCGCGCCTGGGAGCCGACCGCGTGCAGGCCGGCGGTTTCGACAACCTGGCGCTGCATGTCAACGGCATGCTCAGCATGGATGGCGACGTCAACCTGGCGCTGGGCCAGAGCCTGCGCCTGAGCGCCACGTCGCTGGGCCTGGCGCAGCAGCCGCAGCAGCCGGAGGCGGATGGCCAGGAAAAGCAGCACAGCCTTGCCAGCCAGGTGCACCTGGCGGCGCCGTATGTGCGGCTGGGAACGGCCACGCGCGCGCAAAAGGATAACTTCATCGTGCCCAATGCCGTCAAGGGGTCGAAAAACCTGGGCAAAGGGCGCGGCATGCTGGGCGTGCCGCTGGTGGCCGACGCGTCCCTGCTGCAGATCGACGCGGGCATGTTCGATCTCGCGGGCGAGGTCAACATGGGCACGCGCGGCGAGATCGTGCAGAGCAGCGGCAAGCCGCTGGCGGTCGAACGCGATGCCTTCGAACAGCTGACCCTCAACAGCCGAGGCGATATGCGCCTGTCGAACAACGCCGCCCTGTACCAGCCGGGCAATGCCACCCTGGCCGCGGCGCAAATCTACCCGGCCGCGGGCGACAGCGGCATGGTCACCGTGGGCCAGAGCAGCCGCGTCGACGAATACGGCATCGTGCGCGTCACGCTCGATCCGCTGCGCACCCTGAATATCGAGCGCAGCGCCGGCAGCGCGACGCCGAATCAACCTTTTTCCGTCTTTGGCAGCCTGAGCCTGGTTGCGCCCACGATCAACCAGCGCGGCGTGCTGCGCGCACCGCTGGGGCAGATCAACTTGGGCGCCGAAGGCTATGAAGCGTATACGGGCCATGTCAACCTGCTGCCGGGCAGTATCACCTCCGTCAGTGCGAAAGGCTTGACCATGCCGTACGGCGGCACGCTCGATGGCCTCAGCTACCTGTATGACGGCAACGACGTCGTGTTCAAGGGCGTGGGCAACGGCCCCGAGATCGCCTTGACGGGCGCCGCCGTCGATGTGCAAGCCGGCGCCGTGCTCGACCTGTCGGGCGGCGGCACCTTGACGGGCGCGGCCTTCCTGGCAGGACGGGGCGGCTCCACCGATGCGCGCCTCAATCCGCTGGTGCAGATGAAGCCGAACGGCGGCTTTACCTTGCCCGGCCTGAATACCAACCCCGTGTACGCCATCATTCCCGGCGTGCAGCCGGACGTGGCGCCGCTGATGGCCGAGCAGGGCGCGGGCAAGCCGGCCGTGGGACGCCAGATCACCATAGGCGCGGGCGTGCCCGGCCTGGCGGCCGGCACCTACACGCTGCTGCCATCGAATTTCGCCTTGCTGCCGGGCGCTTTCCGTGTGGAATTGAATGGCCTGGCCGGCGCCGTCGAGGCGGGCGGCACGGTGACCATGCGCAACGGTTCGTATGCCACGGCGGCGCAGACGGGCATCGCCGGCACGGCCATCCGCGACGCCGTGCCGGGCCAGGTCATCCTGACGCCGGCCGACGTGCTGCGCAGCTATTCGCAATACAATGAAACGGGCTATGCCGCCTTTGCCATGGCGCAAGCCACGCGCGACGGCGTGCCGCGCGCCATGCTCGAACGCGACGCCAAGGCCGTGCGGCTGCAGCTGATCGCCCCGTCCCTGCACGGCGTCGAGGATAACCATACGCCATTGATGATGGATGGCAGCGCCCTGTACGCGCCGGCCGAGGGCGGCTTTGGCGGCTCCCTGCTGCTGGGGACGGGCGGCCATGCGTCGACCCGCTATCAGGTGCTGGCCGACGGCACGTCGGCGCTGGCCGACTTCGATGGCGTCTCCGTGCACGCTTCGCAGATCAACGCCTTTGGCGCCCAGCGCGTGGGCATCGGCGGCTTGCCGCGCGTGACTTACAGCGATTTCGCCACGGGCAGCAACCAGCGTGCGAATATCGCCGCCGTCAACGAATCGGCGGGCGGCATCGTGTTGCGCGACGGCGCCGTGCTGAAGGCGGCCGAAGTGTTCCTGGTGACGACGAAAAAAAACGACGGCATCATTCTCGAGCAGGGTTCCGGCATCAATACGTTGGGCCGTGGCAAGGCGGCCTGGGACTCGCGCGACGGCTATGTCTACCAGCCGATGGGCAGCGTGCTGGCCGTCTCGAACGGCTGGCTGGACATGCTGCCGGCCGCGCGCGCGCCGTCCGAATCGTATGGCCCCGGCATCATCGACATCGGCGCCTGCGCCAAGGTCAATGGCGTTTGCGGCGGCAGCACCGCGCTGTATTCGGAAGGCACCATCGCCGCCGTGACGGAGCGCGCGTTTACCCTGCGCGACAACGTGCGCTACGGCACGCGCAACCTGGTGCTGGCGATGGGCTCGATCAATATCGGCAGCGAAGCCTCGCTGGCGGACGCCAGCGCCCGTGGCGCCCTGCCCGATGGCCTGGCGCTGAACCAGGGCGTGCTCGACCGCCTGCTGCGCGGCGATACCAGCACGGGCGCACCGGCACTGGAAAGCCTGGGCTTGACGGCGCGCAATTCCTTCAACTTCTATGATTCGACGCAGCTGTCGACCATCGATGCGGCCACGGGCAAGTCGTCGCTGTCGCGTCTGGTGCTCAATACGCCCGCCATCTACGGCTATGGCGGCGCGGATGCGCTGGCGCGCATCCACACGGACACCCTCGTGTGGCAGGGGGCGACGAATGCGCCCGGCGCCGTCGTCACGGCGGGCCCCGGCACGGGCAGCGGCCGGCTGCAGGTCGATGCCAAGCGCATCGAGTTCGGCTTCACGCCGGACAGCCGTCCCGACACCATCCATAACCTCGACCGTTTGATACTGGGCTTCGGCCAGGTGGCGCTGAACGCCAGCGAGCAGGTCACGGCGAACAACAAGGGCGGCCTGTCCGTCTACCAGTCGCAGGGCGCGTGGGACACGGCCATCAATGGCTACCGCTACAGCGGCGGCGACGTCGTGATCAACACGCCGCTGCTGACGGGCGCGGCCGGTTCCATCAACCGCATCACGGCGGGCGGCGACCTGAAGGTGAGCGCGCCGGCAGGCGCTGCCGCCGCCACGCCGACGAATGCGGCGCTGGCCGGCGCCCTGGGCGCCGAAGTGGCGCTCAGTGGCAACAATGTCAGCGTGGATACGTCGGTGGTCTTGCCAAGCGGAAAATTGACGCTGTCGGCCGAGCGCGATGTGCTGCTGGGCGACAAGGCCAAGCTGGACCTGGCGGGCCGCAAGATCGATTTCTACGACACCAGCAAATACAGCTGGGGCGGCGACGTGATCCTCGACAGCCGCGCAGGCGACGTGCGCCAGGCGGCCGCCTCCGTGATCGACCTGTCGGCCGTGAACAACCGCGCCGGCAAGCTGAGCGTGATCGCCACGGGCGACGCGGCGGGCACGGCCGACTTGCGCGGCAGCTTGCTGGGCGGCGCCAGCGGCCGTTATGACGCGGGCGGCACCCTGGTGCCGTACGCGGCCGGCGGCGCGGAGATCCGCGCCCAGCGGATCGGCGACTTCGCCGGCCTGAACCAGCGCCTGAACACGGGCAAGGTGTACGGCAGCCGCAGCTTCCAGCTCAAGCAGGGCGACCTGGTTATCGGCGACGAGGTCAAGGCGCGCGAAGTGAGCGTATCCGTCGATGGCGGCGCGCTGACGGTGAACGGCCGCATCGACGCCAGCGGCGAACAGGTGGGCAGCATCCGCCTGGCCGGCCGCGACGGCGTCACCATCCAGTCCGGCGCCGTGCTCGACGCGCATGGCACGGTGCTGCGCACGGACAGCTACGGACAGGCGATCGAGGCGCCGAACCGCGCCGTGATCGAACTCGCGTCGGCTGGCGGACGCCTGACCCTGGAAGGCGGCGCGCGGTTCGACCTGCGCAGCGGCGAGTCAGCGCAAGGCGGCAACTACGGCAGCATCGACTTGAACGCGCGCCGCCTGGGCGGCGCCACGGGCGACGATATCGACATCGATGCGGCCGGCGCGCTGAACATCGCCGGCGCGCGCAACATCCATGTGAACGCCTTCTGGCAATACAAGGATGCACCGGCCGGCGCCGGCAAGGATGCGGACGGCCGCAACTACCAGAGCATCGACCAGGCTTACCTGGACGAGAAGCACGCGGACAGCCAGGATTTCATGCGACACGCGCTGGCGAACGGCAACTTGATGAACAGCAAGCTGCGCGGCTTGCGCGGCGACGCCAACGCCTTCCATTTGCGTCCCGGCGTCGAGATCGTCAGCGCCACGGCGGACGGCGACCTGCATATCGATGGCGACATCGACCTGTCCGGCCACCGCTACGACGGCGTCAATCCGCTGGCGCGCCTGAGTGGCGTGTACGGCTCGGGCGAGGCGGGCGCGCTGGTCGTGCGCGCCGGCGGCAAGCTCAGCGTCTTTGGCAGCATCACGGATGGCTTCGATACCCGCAGCTTGCCCGTCACGTCGGACGACCAGGGCTGGCAACTGGTGAAGGGCCGCTTGCCGTGGGGCGGCGATGTCGTCGTGCCGCAAGGTGGCCTGGTGACCCTGGCCGAGGAGACGTATTTCAAATCGGGCACGAGCCTCAATTTCGCCGTGCCGATGAAGCCGATGCAGTTGCGCGGCGGCACCTTGCTGGCGGCGCGCGCCACCTTGACGGCGGAGTTGAACTTGCCGGCCGGTAGTGTGCTGGGCGGTGCTGTGCGCAACGCCGATGGCAGCGTGCTGTACGCGGCCGGCACGGTCTTGCAGAAGGCGCTGACCTTATCGAGCGGCATGCAGCTCGATCCCGGCCTGCGCCTGCCTGGCGCGGCCAAGGTGGCGGCCATGGTGTGGCCCGCGAATGTGGCCTTGCCCTTCCCGGAAGGCAAGCCGTGGGACCTGGGCGATGAATGGAATCCCGTCAACGGCGTGGTGCTGGCTTCCGCGCTGGCGCTGGACAAGGGCAGCGTGCTGCCCGCCGGCACCATGGTCAAGCTGCCTGACGATGCGGCCATGGTGGCGCTGCGCCCAGTGGGCGGCACCGGTGGCCAGGGCCGCAACCTGGCGCTGGCGCCCATGCTGGCCCAGGGGGCGCAAGCGTGGTCGCTGCGCCTGGTGGGTGGCGCCGATACGGCCGCGGCCGACACGCGCGCGCTGCGGCCGCATGCGAAGGACGCGCATCTGATGCTGGCCGATACGCATTACGGCATGGGGGAAAGGACGTCGATCAAGCCGGGCACGGGCTTGCCGGGCAAATATATCTACAGCGCAGAAGCCATCGAGATGGGATTTCCGGAAGGCGAGGTCAACGTCGATGACTGGGGCGGCGAGCAATTCATGCTGGAATACTATGCCAATCTGGTGGTCAAGATTGCCGACGGCACGCCACCCGAGACGGTGACCACCGTGGAGCCGGCGCGCCAGCCCCTGTTCAGCGTGCTGCGCACGGGCACGGGCGATCTCGACCTGCTGGCCGCCGGCGATTTCGACATGCGTTCGCTGTACGGCGTCTACACGGCGGGCACGCAGTCGGCCTCGCCGCTGGTCGATGGCAAGGATCTGTTCAACCTGCCGCGCGGCGTCAATGCCAAGGGCCAGTTGCTCGGCACCCTGGACAACAAGCTGACGCGCTTCGTCGATGGCGGCAGCGAGAGCCTGTACCGCGCCTGGTATCCGGAGCACGGCGGCAACCTGCTGCTGCGCGCCCAGGGCGACGTCAAGGGCGATACCGTGGGCACCGCCACGCAGCGCCGCGAGGATGCCATCGGCGTCCTGAGCCGGCAGCAGGATACCAGCGACATCGGCACCTGGCTGTGGCGCCAGGGCAGCGGCAGCACGGGCGCGGGCGTGCCGACGGCATGGTGGATCAACTTCGGCACCTATGTCGCGCGTCCCGACGGCAGCGAGCTGTATGCCGGCCAGCCGGCCGTGTCGGGCTTTACGGGCATCGGCACCCTGGGTGGCGGCAATGTGCTGCTGCAGGCGGGCGGCGATGCCGGCATGCTGACCTCGCGCGCGGATCCGGGCGGCGAGTACGAGCCGCGCAGCCAGGGCCTGAACGTGGCCGTGGGCAGCACGGGCAGGGTGACGCCGGACGGCAAGCTGCTGCTGACGGGCGGCGGCGACCTCGACATCCGCATCGGCGGCGGGCTCAATCCTGTTGCCGAGGTGCGCAGTTTCGACCGCAACAGCGATGCCTCGAATGCCGATACGCGCTTCGAGCGCCAGTATCCCACGCTCAACAGCACCTTCACGAACCTGCGCGGCGCGCTGCGCATTGAGGCGGGCGCCGTGGGCGGTGTCGAGCTGCGTTTCGACCGTGCCGATCCGAAGGAATCGCGGCCGTATGAAACCTATACGGCGGGCACGGCGATTGCCAGCGGCGGGCCGATCCTGGTGCCGGGCGACAGCGGCGTGCGCATCGATGCGCGCGGCGACCTGGTGCTGGGCGGCACGGCCGATGCGGGCCGCGTCAAGCAGCTGGGCAACGGTTCGCCGTTCAACTACCAGGGCGTCGAGCGCGCCGGCGAGGGCTGGAGCTGGTTCTCGCTGTGGACGCCGGCCACGGCCATCGACCTGTTCAGCGCCGGCGGCAACCTGACGCCGACGTCCGCCTGGATCAATACGCTGACGGGCAACAACCATGCGCCCTCGGACGGACGTTTCGTCATGCCGTCCGTGCTGCGCGCCGTGGCTGCCAGCGGCAGCTTGTACTACGGCAATGCCAGCCTGGGCAGGTTGGGCGAGGGCGGCAAGGTCGACATGCCGCAAAACGGCGTGATCCTGGCGCCGTCGCCGGTGGCGCCGCAATTCGTCAAGACGGGCACGGGCCAGCTGGAAATGCTGGCCGCCGATTCCATCCATGCGGCCGGCTATCCGATCACGCCATCGGGCGCCGACCCGCGCCTCTTGCCGAACCCGTTCAATCCGGGCTTCGTCGGGGCGCTGGACAAGGTCTGGTTCGGCCTGTTGCCCTTGCATAACGTCAGCACGAATGCGCTGGCGCCTTCGCCGCTGAAGTCGTTTGCCGGGAATGCCAATGGCGCCGGCGGCGATGCACAGACCTATCCGCTGTTCAGCATGACGGCACCGACGGTGTCGGACTATGTGCCCGTGGGCCAGCTGCCCGCGCATTTCTATGCCAACAGCGGCGACATCGTCGGCCTGCGCACGGGCGGCATCGTGTACCGGGCTACGCTGAAGGGAGAAGTGGGTCCGCTGGGCGTGTGGTACGAGGGCGGTGGCGCCGTGGCCGTGCGCGCCGGGCGCGACATCGTCAATTCGGGCACGCCGCTCGGCAGCGTCGAAGACGTGCCGGACGGCGCGGCCGGATGGACCAGCCAGGGCTTTGTCGGCCGGCCGGACTATCCGGACAAGCCGGTCGTCCCCGGTAGCTCGTCGGCGCGCGGCAATCTGTTCGTGCACCGCCATGCCGATGACATCTCCGTCGTCAGCGCCGGGCGCGACATCCGCTACAGCACCTTCTATGTGGCGGGACCGGGCCAGCTCAACGTGAGCGCCGGGCGCGACCTGTACATGGCCGACAAGGCCGAATTGCGCAGCCTCGGTTCCATCGTCGGCACCGGTCCCGGCCAGCGCGGCAATGGCGCCGGCATCAGCGTGGCCGCCGGCGTGGGCCGCAATGGCCCCGACTATGCGGCCTTCGCGGCGCGTTACCTGGACCCGGCCAAGCTGGCCGACCCGGGCCGCCCGCTGGCCGACCAGGCCGGCAGCGCCGTGTACGTCTACGGCGGCAAGCTGACCCTGGCCGACTGGCTGCGCGGCCAGTTCGGCTATGGCGGCGACGAGGCGGGCGCTTCCGCCTTCCTCGGCACGAAACAGGCGGAACTGGAAAAGGCCGGCTCGCAAACGGGCGGCGTGCGGCGCGACCTGGCGCGCGAATACGCGCTGGTCAGCCAGTTGCACCTGGTGAACTGGCTGACGACGCGCTTTGGCGGCGACAGCGGCCTGGGCATCCGCTACGACCCGGCCACCGATGCGCGCAGCTTCTTTGCCGCCTTGCCGAAGGAACAGCAGCAGGTGTACCTGAGCAATGTCTACTTTGCCGAACTGAAGGCGGCCGGGCGCGAATACAACGATCCGGACGGCATGCGCCGCGGCAGCTACCTGCGCGGCCGCGAAGCCATCGCCACCCTGTTCCCCTCCCAGGACAAGGCGGGCAAGAAGATCGAGTACAAGGGCGACCTGACGATGTTCAGCAGCGCGCTGTACACGGTCAACGACTACGACGGCATTTATACCAAGCGGCCGGTCGCGGGCGTGCGCTACCTGAGTCCGCAGGAGTGGGCCGAGGCGGGGCGTCCGGTCGTCAACGTGCCGCACGTGATCGTCAACGATGCCGGCATCCACACGGATTTCGGCGGCGATATCGGCATCGCGGTGCCGGGCGGCCGCGCGCTGATCGGCGTCGATGGCGGCTATGCGCCGGGTGAAGGCTCGGGCGTGCTGACGCAGGGGGCGGGCGAGATCCAGATGTATGCGAGAGACAGCATCCTGCTGGGCCAGAGCCGCATCTTCACCACCTTCGGCGGCAACATCCTGGCCTGGTCGGCCACGGGCGACATCAATGCGGGCCGCGGCACCAAGTCCACCGTCGTCTACACGCCGCAGCGCCGTACCTACGACAGCATCGGCCTCGTCAGCCTGTCGCCGAGCACGCCAAGCACGGGTGCCGGCATCGCCACCCTGAACCCGATCCCGGAGGTGCCGCCCGGCGACATCGACCTGATCGCCCCGCTGGGCAGCATCGACGCGGGCGAGGCGGGCATCCGCGTCTCGGGCAACGTCAACCTGGCGGCCCTGCAGGTGGTGAATGCGGAAAACATCCAGGTGCAGGGCAAGTCCACGGGCATGCCGGTGATCGCTTCCGTGAACGTGGGCGCGCTCAGCAATGCCAGCGCGGCCGCCACGCAGGCCGTGGGCGCGGCGCAGGAGGTGCTGCAGCGTGAACGGGCCGCCACGCGCCAGGCGCTGCCGTCGCTGTTCACGGTGAAGGTGCTGGGCTTTGGCAACGAGCAGGCGGACGAGGGCGGCGCCGGCAAGCTGCAGGGCGGCGAACCGCAGGCATCCGCCTACCAGCCGGCCGGCGTGGTGCAGGTGCTGGGCGCGGGTCCGCTGACGCCGCCGCAGCTGCAGGCGCTGACGCCAAACGAGCGGCGCGGCCTGCAGCCGTGAGTTTTATGAACATTTGATGACATTTGACAGTCGCCGCGCGCGGCGGCTGTCTAGGCATCAGTAGATCAGTATCGGCAGCAAGGAAAACCGCCGGCCCAGCGCCGCAACACAGGGCAACCGTTTGATTTTAAGGTGAATGGAAGATGCGTGAAATGAAAAAGAAGGGCAGGCCCGCGGCGCCCGCGACCGCCTTGACGATGCTGTGCCTGGCCATGCTGGCGTTGCCCGGCCTGGCGCGCGCGCAGGAAGCCGTGGCCGCCGTGCCGGAACGCCAGGTGACGATCGAGGAATACCTGGTGCGCGGCAATACCGTGCTCGACGCCCGTGCCATCGAAGAGGCCGTGACGCCGTTCCTGGGGCCGGGCCGCACCCTGAAGGACGTGGAAGGGGCGCGCGACGCCCTCGTGGCGGCGTACCAGGCGCGCGGCTACCAGTCCGTCTACGTGGACTTGCCGGAACAGCAGGTGGAGCAGGGCATCGTGGTGCTGCAGGTGAGCGAAACGAAAGTGGGCCGCCTGCGCGTGGTGGGCGCGCAATACAATTCGCCGCTCGACGTGCGTCAGCAGGTGCCGGCCCTGACGGAAGGCACGGTGCCCGACTTTACCCAGGCGCAGGTGGAGCTGACGGCGCTGAACCGCGGGCCCAAGCGCCAGGTGATGCCGCTGGTGCGCCAGGGCACGTTGCCCGGCACCATGGACGTGGACTTGAAGGTCGACGACAGCAGCCCGTGGCGCGCCAGCGTCGGCTTGAACAACGATTACAGCGCCGATACGAAGAAGTTGCGCACCAGCATGTCGGTCGGCCACGACAACCTGTGGCAGCTCGGGCACAGCGCCACCATCAGCTTTTTCGGCACGCCGGGCGACCTGAACCAGACCAAGGTGTGGTCCGCCTCGTACGTGGCGCCCATCGGCACGCAGGGCTGGAGCGTGGAAGCGACCGGCTACCAGTCGAACAGCAACGTGGCCAGCACCGGCGGCACCAGCGTGCTGGGCAAGGGCCACGCGCTGGGCATGAAAGTCAACTACACGGTGCCCAACAGCGGCATCTGGTGGCACAGCTTTTCCGCCGGCATCGACTTCAAGGATAACCAGGAAGCGCTGAAACTGAATGGCACCGGCTCGAGCATTCCATTGAAATACGTGCCGCTCAGCGTGGCCTACAACGGTTTTGCGCAGACGGACACGGCGACGTACGGCCTGGGCCTGTCGCTGGTGGCCGGCACGCGCGCCTCGTTCGGCTACGGCAGCGACAGCGCCGCCTACGACAACAAGCGCTACAAGGCCTCGCCCAGCTTCCTCGTGCTGAAGGGCGATGCCAACGCCACCGTCACCCTGGGCAGCGGCGCGCAGCTGCACGGACGCATGTCGGGCCAGCTGGCCGACGCGGCGCTCGTGTCGGGCGAGCAGATGGCCGCCGGCGGCGCCAATTCCGTGCGCGGCTATCTGTCGGCCGAAGCGACGGGCGACTACGGCGTCTCGGGCACGCTCGAATGGCGCACGCCGCAGCTGACGTATTTCAGCCGCCTGGAAAACTGGCGCCTCTTTGCCTTTGCCGATGGCGCGCGCCTGCGCCTGCGCGACCCGATGATCGAGCAGAAAGACCTGTTCGGCCTGGCTTCCGTGGGCGTGGGCAGCAGTTTCCAGTTCCTGCGCTACCTGAATGGCCGCATCGATTTCGCCTATCCGCTGCGCGATGGCCCGCGCACGCACAAACATGTGCGGCGCATCAACTTCAACCTGTCGGCCAGTTATTGACGGTCCGGCGCACCCGTACCGCACTTTTCTAGACTTTTCTTCGGAGAATCACTGTCATGCAACGTTTTCGACGTCTGTTATTCCTGCTCACGATCCTGGGCACGCTCGCTCCCGGCCTGGCGCATGCCTGGTGGCAACCTGACTGGGCTTACCGCAAACCCGTCACCATCGATGCCGGTCCCAAGGCGGGTGCCGTGGGCGGCGATCCTGGCCGTATCCCGGTGCTGCTGCGCTTGCATTCGGGCAATTTCAACTTCGAGGGCGTCAGCGACAGCGGCGCCGACCTGCGCTTCGTGGCCGGCGACGATAAAACCGTGCTGAACCACCAGATCGAGCAATTCAACCCGCTGCTGGGCATCGCCCTGATCTGGGTCGACGTGCCGGCCCTGACGGCAGGCACGCCGCAGCAGCTGTGGATGTACTACGGCAATCCGAAGGCGCCCGCCTCCGGCAATGGCCAGCGCACCTTCGATCCCGACTACAGCCTGGTGTACCACTTCGCCGAACCGGGCGTGCCTTCGCGCGACAGCACCGCCTACGGCAACCATGCCCAGACGGCCGTGCCGGCGCTGGAGGGTTCCGTCATCGGCACGGGCGCCCGCTTGGGCAGCACGCCGCTGATGCTGCCCGCCACGCCATCGCTGGCGCTGGCCGCCGGCGCGGCGTTCACCTTTTCCGCCTGGGTACGCCCTGACAACCTGGGGCCGCAGCAAGTGCTGTATGCACGCCGCGATGGCGCCAATGAGTTGCTGATCGGCGTGGACCAGGGCGTGCCCTTCGTGCAAGTGAATGGCCAGCGCAGCAAGCCAGGCCAGCCTATCCAGGCGGGGCAATGGTCGCACCTGGCCGTCAAGGCCGACAAGAACAACGTGGCCCTGTATGTGGGCGGCCGTCCGGCCGTTTCGCTGGCCACGGCCCTGCCGGCGTTCGGCACGGCCGCCTCGGTGGGCGCCGACGCGGCGCCGGCCGCTTCCGGCGCCGCCCTCCTGAGCAATTTCACGGGCGCCATCGATGAACTGCGCCTGTCGCGCACGGCCCGTGCCGATGCGCTGCTGCTGGCCGACGCCGTCTCGCAAGGTTCGGAATCGCGCCTGGCCGTGTTTGGCGCCGATGAACAGCAGGCAGGCAAGAGCCATTTCGGCTTCATCATCGCCGCCATGCCGCTCGACGCGTGGATCGTCGTCGGCGTGCTGGGCCTGATGATGGTCTTGTCGTGGATCATCATGATCGGCAAGGGCCGCAGCTATGGCGCCATCTCGCGCGCCAATGCGCAATTCATGCAGTCGTTCCACGAAGCGGCCGGCGCGCCGCTCGACCACCTGGCGCGCAGCGGCAAGCTGGGCGCCTCCGTGAAGGCCGATTCCTCGCTGTGGCGCCTGTACGATGTGGCCATCGACGAGATGCGCCGCCGCCATGACCGTGGCTACGACTTGAACGCCGTCTCGAACGCCACCATCGGCGCCATCCGCGCCGCCATGGATGGCGTGATGGTGCGCGAAAGCGAGCGCATGTCCAAGCGCATGATCTGGCTGTCCACCACCATCGAAGGCGCGCCATACGTGGGCCTGTTCGGCACCGTGATCGGCATCATGCTGGTGTTCGTCGTGGCCGCCATGGCTGGCGCCGTGGACATCAACTCGGTGGCGCCGGGCATGGCCGCTGCGCTGCTGTGTACGGCTGCCGGCCTGGGCGTGGCGATTCCCGCCCTGTTTGGCTACAACTGGCTGTCCTCGCGTTCGGACGCCATCGTTGCCGACATGGCCGTCTTCGTCGACGAATTCGCCACGCGCCTGGCGGAAGAGCAGGGCGACGGACGCCAGATGCGTCCCGTGCTGCAACAGGCGTGAGGGGCGCATAACCATGGCCACCTCCGCCAAGTTTACCCCCCGCAAGCGTAGCGGCGGCATCAACATCACGCCCTTCGTCGATGTGCTGCTGGTGGTGCTGGTGATCTTCATTTTGACCAGCAACGCCAGCATTCCCGGCATCAAGGTCGACCTGCCCAAGGCCAGTTCGGCCATGGCGCTGGAAAAACCGAAGACCAAGGCCATCACCATCGACAACGCGGGCCAGGTCTTCCTCGACGCCTATCCCGTCACCCTGCCCGAGCTGGAAGAGCGCCTGCGCACGGAAAAGGCGCTCACGCCCGATTTTCCCGTGATCGTGCGCGGCGATGCGGCCGTGCAATACGCGAAAGTGGTCGAAGTGCTCGACCTGCTGCGCCGCATCGACCTGAACCAGGTGGGCCTGGTGACCGGCAAGCCGGCATGAGGAGCGCAAGGTGAAGCGTGACGACATGACGAAGATGGCGGCCTCGGAACCGTCGGGCGCGGTGCTGTGGTGGCGCCGCTGGGGCGGCGTGGCCGGCGCCGCGCTGCTGGCCGGCGCGCTGGCCGCGCTGGTCTGGTATCTGCTGTCCGACACGGCGGCCACCAAGCGCGAAGTGGCGGCCACGCCGATGCTGATGCTGCCGCCGCCCCCGCCGCCGCCGCCGGAACCGGAAAAGTTGCCGGAGCCGACGCCCGACAAGGTCGTGCCGGAAGTGTCGGAACCGGAACCGACGCCGGCCGACAAGCCCATGGACGACGCGCCGGAAAGCCCGTCGCCGGAGAAGGGCGATCCCGTCACCATCGACGGCGCGGCGCAGGCCGGCAGCGATGCCTTCGGCATCCAGGCCGGGCGTGGCGGCGGCATGACGGGCGGCGGCGGTGGCGGCGGCCTCGGTGCGGGCTCGTACGGGCGCTACGTGGCCAATGCGCTGCAGATGGCCTTCGCCCGCGATCCGCGCACGCGCCAGCTGGCGTTTGCCGACATCCGCGTCGACCTGTGGCTCGATACGGAAGGCAGGACGACGAAGGTGCTGCTGGTGCAGGGCACGGGCAATGCGCAGACGGATGAACTGGTGCTGGCCATGGTGCGCGATTTCCGCGCCGATGAGCGGCCGCCGGCGTCGCTGCGGTTCCCGGCCCGCGTTTCCATCAAAGGCCGCCGGCCGTGAACACCCGGCCAAACCTGCTGCGCGTTGTGATTTGCGGCCTGCGATGCTCGCTGACTCGGCGTCCCCGTGCATACGCACAGCTGCGCTTTCTCAGCCACAACGCACTGCCGCTCGCGACGGTTTTATCAGGCGTTCTTTACGACATTCATTTTAATTTTTACCGAAAGAAGCGATGAATTCCTTATTTTCTTCCCCACAGCGCATGCGCCGCCTGCCGCTGGCGCTGGCCGCCTTCGCCCTGAGCGTGGCGGCCAGCGCAGTGCAAGCGCAAGCGCCGGCCGACAGCACCATGGTCAAGTTGATCCGTGGCCTGATCCAGAGCGGCGCCCTGAACAAGGACGCGGGCGAAGCGCTGCTGGCGCAGGCGCAGAGCGAGGCGCTGGCCGCTGCGCAAGCCCGTCCGGCCGCGGCGCCGGCAGCCCTGGCGCAAGTGCAGCCGGGCGACGTGCGCGTGCCGTACATTTCGCAAACCGTGCGCGAGCAGATCCGCGACGAGATCAAGGGACAAGTACTGGCCGAGGCGAAGGCGGGCGGCTGGGCCGCGCCGAACGAAAC
The DNA here is from genome assembly GCF_030397695.1 of Janthinobacterium sp. SUN118. NCBI lineage: Bacteria > Pseudomonadati > Pseudomonadota > Betaproteobacteria > Burkholderiales > Oxalobacteraceae > Janthinobacterium > Janthinobacterium sp. SUN118. The sequence goes on from NZ_JAPUBV010000007.1 coordinate 46,137, forward strand.
GCCGGCATGGACCAAGCGCATCCGCATAGAAGGCGATGTGCGCGCGCGCTACGAATCGCGCTATTACGACATGGCCAACAGCAATATCGAGATCGACTGGCGCTCGCTCAACGGCGGCAGCGGCTACGACGTCAATTCGAATACCAACCTGGCCCTGCCCTCGCTGCTGAACACGCGCCAGGACCGCAAGAACCTGCTGCGCGCGCGCGCCCGCCTGGGCATCCTGGCCGATATTTCCGAGAGCACGCAAGCGGGCATCCGCCTGGCCAGCGGCAACGACGACAGCCCGGTATCGACCACGCAAACCCTTGGCGGCGGCCTGGGCAAGAAAAATATCTGGCTCGACCAGGCCTGGCTGTCGTACCAGCCCGCGTCCTGGCTGACCCTGACGGCGGGCCGCTTCGACAACCCGTTCGTGTCGGGTGACGAGCTGTTTTCCAGCGAACTCAATTTCGACGGCATCGCCGCCAAGGTGCAGCAACCCGTGGGCGCGGCCAAGGACGTCACCGTCTTCGGCACGCTGGGCCTGATCCCGCTCGAATATTCGTCCGACAATGCGCCGAGCCGCAGCCAGGCCAAGATGGCCAGCGAGAACAAGTGGCTGCTGGGCGCGCAGGTGGGCGCCTCGTGGAAGATCAATAGCGACCATCAGTTGCGCGGCGCGCTGGCCTACTACAACTTCCGCAACATCAGCGGCGAGTATTCGCAGCCGTGCGCGCTGTACGCGGGCGCCGATGGCTGCAGCACGGACTGGTCGCGTCCGTCGAGCATGCAAAAGGGCAACAGCTTGATGTTGCTGCGCAATATCGCGCTGAACCCGCTCGATCCGGCCAATACGCCGCAGCCGCAATTCGTGGGCCTGGCGTCGAAGTTCCGTCTGGCCAACCTGAATGCGCGTTGGGATAGCAAGGTCGCCGGCGGCAAGGACTTGCGCATCGAAGGCGATTATGTGCGCAACATGGCCTATGACAAGAATGCGATGTGGGCGCGCGCCAAGGGCGGCATCATGAACAACTTCGGCGGCACGGGCGGCGTTTCGCAAGCCGATTTCAGGAGCGGCGGCAACGCCTACATGCTGCAAGCTACCCTGGGCAAGGCCAGCCCCGCGGCGCGCGGCGACTGGAACGTCCTGCTGGGCTACAAGCGCATCGAACCGGACGCCTTGCCGGACGCCTACAACGATTCCACCTTCCACCTTGGCGGCACGAATGCGCGCGGCTACTACCTGGGTGGCGCGTATGCGCTCGACAAGAATACGTGGCTGAACGGCCGCTGGACGTCGAGCCGCGAAGTGTTCGGCTCGGCGCTGTCGATCGACACCCTGCAAATCGAACTGAATGCGCGTTTTTAAGGAGTAATGATGTTGATATCCAACACAACGCGTGTCTCCGCGCTGTTGCTTGCCTTGCTGGCCGGCGGCGCGGCCCAGGCGCAGGGCCAGAAGGGGCAAAGCATGGAAGAGCGCCTGCGGGCCGAGTTGCGCAATGTCACGGCGCAGCTGCAGCAGACGCGGGGCGAACTGGAATTGCTGAAAGCCAAGGGTGTCCCTGCCGCCCAAGCCGCGCCGGTGGCCGCTCCCGCCAGCGATGGCGTGAAAAAGGAATTGGCGCGCAGCCAGGCGCTGCTGGCGCAGGAGCGCGCGCAGCGGGAAAAGCTGCTTGCCGAGCAGCAGCGCGGCGCGGTCGCCACGCAAGAGGCGGCCGCCAACCTGGCGCAGTTGCGCCAGGCCAGCGAACAGCTGGCCGCCACCGGCAAGCAGATTGAAGCGGAACGCCTGCGTCTCGACGGCGAAGTGGCGGCGCAGCGCGGCGTGCTGGCGCGTTGCGAAAGCAAGAATGCCCAGCTGTACGCCACCGGGCAGGAAATCCTGCGCGCATACGAAGGGCTCGACGTGCTGGGCGTGATGGCGGCGCGCCAGCCGTTTGCCGCGCAAAGCAGGGTCAAGCTGGAGCAAATCGCCCAGCAATATGGCGACCAGCTGTACCAGGGCCGCTTTGATGCGCGTCAAACTGAAACGCCGGCCGCCCCCGCGCCTGCCCCTCAATAATTTTATTTTTTGAAATGAATGGAATAACGATGGAACACACGAATACCAACTTGCTGACCACCCTGAACGCCGAGCAGATGGCCGACGCCATCAAGGCGGCCGGCTGCGCCGTCACCAGCATCGAGCACGATGGCGTCGTGCGCCTGCACAGCGCCAGCCACGGCATCGGTTTCCAGGTGCTGTGGGGCAATGAAGCCTCGCCCGGCCAGTACGCCGACCTGACCCTGAGCTGCCCGCTGCGCGTGCAGGGCGGCGACTTGCCTGCCGGCTTGCTGGCCGAATGGCATCGCAGCAAGCGTTTTGCGCGCGTGGCCCAGCATGGCGATTTTGTCGTGCTGGAAATGGATGTGCTGGTTGCCGGCGGCGTCAGCGCAACGCACCTGAATATCAATCTGCAATTGTGGACGCAGATGATGGGCCAGTTTTTCTTGTTTTTACGCAACTTTACGCCAGCCGACACGGCGGTAGCGGCGCCAGCGGCGGCGCCTGCCGTGGTGGAAGAGGAAACAGTGCCGGCCTGATAAAACCTGCACAGGCGCCAAAAATGGCCGCTGGCGGGCCATTTTTGCCGCTGGCGGGGTCCGAGTGTCGCATTAAATACTTATTTTTTAAGCATCGCGCATTAAAACTGCTCAAAGAGCGTGTGTGAATCAAGCCAGCAACGCCTGTATGGCGGATAATATCGCCTGTTGCCGATTTGGATACGACCTTTACACTCTAATGCGCCCCATGGATTTTACCCGCGACGAAACCAGTGAAACCCCAGTTGCCCCGGCAAGTAGCCCGGGAGCGCCTTTGCCGTATGCCGTCGCCACCTGGCTGCAGCGGGTGGAGGCAGCCGCCCATCCGAAGGCCGTGCTGAGCATTGCCGAACCCGACCCCAAACTCAACCAGCATCGCCTGATCTACGTGCTGGCGCCCACCAGCGGCGGCCGCCACGTGGCCCTGTGCCTGTACAAGGCGCGCCTGCGGCCGAACGGCGACGTGGCGGCAGCCTCGCCCATCAGTGAAATCTTTTCGCTGCTGTCGGCGCCGCCGAGCTTTCTGACGCCGGCCGATGAAGACCTCGTGCGCTTCTTCGTGGCCATGCGCAGCGGCCAGAATTCGCAGACGGGCAGCGCCACGGAGCCGAAGGGCAAGGTGGGCGCGGCCCTGCTGGGCATGCTGGCCGAGCAGGACAAGCTGCTGTGGGCCAATTCCTGGGCCGACGTGGGCAATGGTCTCGTGTATCCATTGCAGGAGGGGCCCGTGCGTCCGGCCCGGCTGTTCTGGCGCGACGAGGGCAAGACCATGCGCCTGGGCTGGCAAGTCGATCCGCCCGAAGGCGCGAAACACCATGGCGCCGACCAGATCGACTACATGCTGCCCACCGATCCGCCGTGGTACATCGACAACCTGTCGTGCGGCGTGCTGGAACTGAACCAGGGCGGCTCCGACATTTCCCTGGCCGACTTGCAGGCGCTGGTGGCGCAGGCGCCGCCGCTGAACGCGAACGACAAGGTGCGCGTGTCGCAACTGCTGCTGGCGCAGGGCTTGCAGCACCTGATGCCGCTGCCGCAGCCCTTGCCGCAGCGCTTGCGCAAGGATGTGCCGGCGCAACCGGTCTTGCTGCTCGACAGCGCCATGCTGGCCGATGGCAGCGTGCAGCGCTGGCACGACTTCGCCGTGCTGTCCTACGATTACGATGGCGAGCGCGTCTCGTTCGACCCTTCGCAGCGCGTGGTGCGCCAGGTGGGCGAGGTGACGGAAATTATCCAGAGAAATACGGACGACGAGGCGCGCGCGCTGGCCACCCTGGCCGAGCTGCAATTCAAGAAGCCCGGTGCCGCCCCCTTGAGCGGCTTGAAGGGCGCCCTGCTGCTGCCTTCCCAGGCGGAATGGCTGCGCTTTGCCGAGTCCGGTATCGACGCCTTGCTGGAGCAGGGCTGGATCGTGGAAAAGACGGCCAAGTACCGCTATGACGTGAGCGAAGTGGACGACTGGTATGCGGAAATCGACGACCAGGACCCGGACAGCGGCAACGCCTGGTTCGAGCTGGAACTGGGCATCGTCGTCAATCACGAGCGCGTGCCGCTGCTGCCCGTGCTGGTGCAGCTGATCCGCAACGCGCCCAACGATTTCAATCCGAAAGTCATCGAGGCGCATGCCGAGGATGACCAGATGCTGGCGACCTTGCCCGATGGCACGCGCGTGGCCCTGCCATGGGGCAGGGTGCGCCCCATCCTCAACACCCTGGGCGAGCTGTATTTCAACGACAAGATCAAGCGTGCCGTGCGCATGTCGACCCTGGACGCGGCGCGCCTGGAAGAGCTGGCGCGCGGGCTGGAATTGCGCTGGACGGGTGGCGAGCAATTGCGCGCCATGGGCCGCAAGCTGAGCCAGTTCGGTTCCGTGCAGAAGGTGGCCGCGCCGGCCGGCTTGCAAGCGACCCTGCGCGATTACCAGGCCGACGGCCTGGCGTGGATGCAATTCCTGCGCGACCATGACCTGGCGGGCATCCTGGCCGATGACATGGGCCTGGGCAAGACCGTGCAGACCCTGGCGCATATCCTGGTGGAAAAGGAGGCGGGCCGTTTGACGCATCCGGCCCTCGTCATCGCACCGACGAGTTTGATGGGCAACTGGCAGGACGAGGCGGCCAAATTCGCGCCCAGCCTGAAGGTGTTGCTGCTGCAGGGCAAGGACCGCGCGCAGCAGTTCGACCAGATCGATCAATGCGACCTGGTGCTGACCACCTACGCCCTGCTGCCGCGCGACGAGGAAACCTTGCGCGAGCACGATTTCCACCTGGTGATCCTCGACGAATCGCACTACATCAAGAATACGCGCAGCAAGGCGGCGCAAAGCGCGGGCCTGCTGCGCGCGCGCCACCGTTTGTGCCTGTCCGGCACGCCGCTGGAAAACCACCTGGGCGAGCTGTGGTCGCAATTCCATTTTCTGCTGCCGGGCTTGCTGGGCGACGAAAAGACCTTCAACACCCAGTTCCGTCACCCGATCGAGCGCCAGGACGACCCGCTGCGGCGCATGCTGCTGAACCGCCGCATCAAGCCCTTCCTGCTGCGCCGCACGAAAGACAATGTGGCCAAGGAACTGCCGCCGAAGACGGAAATGGTGCGCAAGGTGGAATTGACGGGGCCGCAGCGCGACCTGTATGAAACCGTGCGTCTTGCGATGGATCAAAAAGTACGCGAAGAAATCGACAAGAAGGGCGTGGCGCGCAGCCAGATCGTCATCCTCGAAGCGCTGCTGAAACTGCGCCAGGTCTGTTGCGACCCGCGCCTGGTGAAATCCTTGCCGGCGAAGAAGCAGTCGGCCGGCTCGGCCAAGCTGCTCGACCTGATGCAGATGGTGGAAGACTTGCTCGACGAAGGGCGCAAGATCCTCGTCTTCTCGCAATTTACCAGCATGCTGGAATTGATCGAGGAAGAACTGGAATCGCGCGACATTCCCTATGCCTTGCTGACGGGTGAAACCAAGGACCGCGGCGCGCAAGTGGCGGCCTTCCAGCAGGGCGCCGTGCCGATCTTCCTGATCAGCCTGAAGGCGGGCGGCGTGGGCCTGAACCTGACGGCGGCCGACACGGTCATCCACTACGATCCGTGGTGGAATCCGGCGGCGGAAAACCAGGCCACGGACCGCGCCTGGCGCATCGGCCAGGACAAGCCCGTGTTCGTCTACAAGCTGATCGCCAAGGGCACGCTGGAAGAAAAAATCCAGCTGCTGCAGCAAAAGAAATCGGAGCTGGCGCAATCGATCCTGGCCGAAGGCGAAGCGCAGAAGATGGCCCTCACGCAGGAAGACTTGCAGCAGATTTTTGCCCCGCTGGAAGATTAAAGGGGCGGCTGCTTCCCTGCTGGCTCTATACTTGGCATCTCGACCTTGCCAGGTATAAAGCATGCTGCCCTTCCTGCCCTTCCTTGTATTGCTGCTGGCCGGCGTCATCCTGATGGCGCTGCGTTTCATCCAGTTGCGCCGCGCCCTGCTGCGCGCACGCGCGGGGGAAGCGACGTTCCGCCTGCTGGCCGAACACGGCCGCGATGCGGCCTTCCTGCTCGACGCCACGACCCTGGAATTGCTCTACATCAGCCCCGCCGCGCAGCGCCTGAGCGGTTATGACTTGCCTGCCCTGCAAAGCCACGCGGCGCGCCTGGCGGCGGACGTGCCGGCCCGTTTGCAGCGCTGGCGCGACGGCGACGCCAGCCGCGCGACCTTGCTGCGCGAAGTGGAACTGCCGCACGCGGACGGCCATCCGCTGGCGCTGGAAATCCATTCCACCATCGTGCCGGCCGCCGCCGGGCGCGGCGTGAGCGTGGTGGGCAGCGTGCGCGACGTGACGGCCGAGCAGGCACAGGCAGCGGAACGCGAAAAGGAACACAAGCGTTTCGCTTCGATGCTGTCGCATGAATTCCGCACGCCGCTGGCCACCATCGACGGCGCCGTCCAGCGCCTCGTGTCCACCTCGACGGACGCCGACGAGGCCACGCGCAAGCGCTACGTGAAAATCCAGACGGCCGTCGACCGCTTGTTGGCCATGATCGACGACTATCTGTCGCCCGAACGCATGGCGGCCATCGGCCGCGAGCGGGCCGCGGCCGGCATCGCGCCGCTGGCCCTGCTGCAGCAGGCGGCCGCCGGCGTGCCCGCCAGCCATACGGTGCAGCTGCAACTGGACGAGGACTTGCCGGCCACCTTGCGCTGCGACGTGCCCGGCATGGCCCTATGCCTGAAGATCCTGCTGGAAAACGCCGTCAAGTTCAGTCCGCCTGGCAGCGCCATCACCCTGGCGGGCAGGCGGGTTCCCGAAGGCGGCGTGGAACTGTGCGTGCGCGATGCGGGACCGGGCTTGCCCGAGGCGGAACTGGCGCATCTTTTCGACAAAGGTTTCCGCGGCATCCATGCCGCCGGCCACCCGGGCGCGGGCCTGGGCCTGTACATGGCGCGCGCCGTGGTGGAAGTGCATGGCGGGACTTTGCACGGGCATAATCTGCCCGCAGGCGGCGCGGTTTTCCGGATTTGGCTGCCCGTTCCTGTCCAGACAAGGAAAAGCCTTGCTTCCGCTGAAGGCAACCGTGATAATTCCTTGACGTAAACCTATTCGTCCGTCCATCATGGTGCAGAAGTGAATGGCATGGTTTGCCCACGGTTTGCTTACTAACAAAGAATGGCGTAGCAATGACGAAAATACTGATCGTCGAAGACAATCTGGACTACGCCGAAGACATGGCGGAATTCCTCGTTGAGCTCGAACACGAAGTCCATATCACCAGCTCGGCTGGCGGCATGTGGACGGCGTTGAGCCATGGAAATGTCGGCGTGGTGGTGCTGGACCTGGGCTTGCCCGATGAAGACGGCTTCAATGTCATCCCCCGTATGCGCCAGCTGTACCCGCAAATCGGCGTGCTGGTGCTGACGGGCCGCGTCGCCTTCGACAGCCGCATCCTGGGCCTGCGCCTGGGCGCCGACCATTACCTGACCAAGCCGATCAAGTTCCCCGAACTGGCCGCGCACATCGAGGCGCTCGACCGCCGCGTCGGTCCGCAAGATCCGCTGCCCGAGCCGGGCAAGTGGACCTTGAAAGTAAGCGCTCGCCAACTTGAGCTGATGGGTTCGGTCATCGCCCTGACGGAAAAAGAATTCAACTTCCTGCACCTGCTCACCATCAACACGCGACCCGTGCCGCGCGACGTCATCGTGGCCGGCATGGGCGGCGAAGATCCCGATGCGGGCCGCCGCGTCGACATGCTCGTATATCGCCTGCGCAAGAAAGCCAAGACGGGCCTGGGCCAGGACTTGCCGCTGCGTAGCGCTTACGGCGAAGGCTACAGCCTGTCGGCCAGCTTTAACCTGTCCTGATCCATTGCCTGCGGCCGGCCGCAAGCGGCTGGCATCATAAAAGGGACAGAGTCAATCGCTTTTTCCCATGCCTGAAATAAAATAGGGTCAGAGTCGCGTCCGACGACTGGAAGTGTGTAAAATCAAGGCCTTAGCCTTTCTTTTACGACTTTGCCATGGCCCGATTGCCCCGCCTTATCATTCCCGCACTGCCCCATTACATCATTCAGCGCGGCAGCAACCGCCAGCCCGTGTTCCAGGATGCGGCCGACTACGCGCAATTCCTGTCCTGGCTGAAAACGGGCGCGAAAATGTTCAAGGTGGCCATCCACGCCTATGTTTTGTTGCCTGATCAACTACATTTGCTGGCCACGCCCGGCGATGCCACGGGCCTGGGGCAGCTGATGCAGTGGCTGGGGCGCTATTACGTGCCGTATTTCAACCAGAAATACGGCCGCGAAGGGGGCTTGTGGCAGGGACGCTACAAAACTGCCGTCATCGATCCCGACAATTTCCTCCTGACTTGCTGCCGTTACCTGGAATGCGTGCCCGTGCAGACGGGGCTGGCGGGGCAGGCCCTCGAGTATGCCTGGTCCAGCCATGCCCACCATGCGGGCGTGCGTCCCGATCCCGTCATCACCGATCACGCGCTGTACTGGGCGCTGGGCAACACGCCGTTCGACCGCGAGGCGACCTACCTGCGCCTGTTCGAGCAGGGACTGGGCGGCAGCCAGGTCAAGGTGGTGGAGCAGGCCGTGCTGAAGGGCTGGCCGCTGGGCAGCGACGCCTTCAAGCAGGCGCTGGAGCTGAAAATGAAGCGCCAGGTGCTGCCCGCCAAGCGGGGCCGCCCGCGCAAAGTCGCGGCTGAGCCGGACGTCAACTGACACGCATTCGCATTTCACACAAAAAATGAAGGCTTCCTGATGTTTTATTGAGATTCCATTGACTATGTCCCTATTAAATTTTATGGGCGACGGAAACGAATTTAATTTGACTCTGACCCTAATTGTTCTGGTTGAGTTTTTTGTTGCGTTGCACTACTCTAGTTTTTCGATATCCATACGCAGCGGAGAAGCCCATGAAAGCGCAAGGCCTGTACGACCCAGCCAATGAACACGATGCCTGCGGCGTCGGTTTCGTCGCCCACATCAAGGGCAACAAGACCCATTCGATCGTCGAACAGGGCTTGCTGATACTGAAAAACCTTGATCACCGGGGCGCCGTGGGCGCCGATGCGCTGATGGGCGATGGCGCCGGCATCCTGATCCAGATTCCCGACCAGTACTACCGCGAAGAGATGGCCAAGCAGGGCGTGGAATTGCCGCCGCCTGGCGAATACGGCGTGGGCATGGTCTTCCTGCCGAAGGAACACGCGTCGCGCATCGCTTGCGAACAGGAAATCGAACGCGCCGTGCGCATCGAAGGCCAGGTCGTGCTGGGCTGGCGCAACGTGCCCATCGATACGGACATGCCGATGTCGCCCACCGTGCGCGCCAAGGAACCGGTGATCCGCCAGATCTTCATCGGCCGCGGCCCGGACATCATGGTCACCGATGCGCTCGAGCGCAAACTGTATGTGATCCGCAAATCCTCGGGCCACGCCATCCAGGCCTTGAAGCTGCTGCACGGCAAGGAATTCTTCGTGCCGTCGATGTCGGCGCGCACGATTGTGTACAAAGGCCTGCTGCTGGCCGACCAGGTGGGCGTGTACTACAAGGACTTGCAGGACGCGCGCTGCATCTCGGCCCTGGCCCTGGTGCACCAGCGTTTCTCGACGAATACCTTCCCCGAATGGCCGCTGGCCCACCCGTATCGCCTGATCGCGCACAATGGCGAGATCAACACGGTGAAAGGCAACTTCAACTGGATGCGCGCGCGCGAAGGCGTGATGAAGTCGGCCGTGCTGGGCGACGATTTGCAGAAACTCTTCCCGCTGATTTATGAAGGCCAGTCCGACACGGCGTGCTTCGACAATGCGCTGGAACTGCTGTTGATGGCCGGCTATCCGATCGCCCAGGCGATGATGATGATGATTCCGGAAGCGTGGGAAAACCACACGACGATGGACGACAACCGCCGCGCCTTCTATGAATACCACGCGGCCATGATGGAACCGTGGGACGGTCCCGCCGCCATGGCGTTTACGGATGGCCGCCACATCGGCGGCACGCTGGACCGCAATGGCTTGCGTCCGGCCCGCTACATCGTCACGGACGACGACCTGGTGGTGATGGCGTCGGAATCGGGCGTGCTGCCGATTCCTGAATCGAAGATCATCCAGAAATGGCGCTTGCAGCCTGGCAAGATGTTCCTGATCGACTTGGAAGCGGGCCGCATCATCGACGACCAGGAATTGAAGAACACCTACGCCAACGCCAAGCCCTACAAGGCGTGGATCAACTCGGTGCGCATCAAGCTCGACGAGATCAAGATGGCCGAAGGCCAAGTCAAGCACGACCGCGCCCAGGGCGAAAAAGTCCAGCCATCGCTGCTGGACCGCCAGCAGGCGTTCGGTTACACGCAGGAAGACTTGAAATTCCTCATGGCGCCGATGGCGCTGGCCGGCGAAGAGGCGACGGGCTCGATGGGCAATGACTCGCCGCTGGCCGTCATGTCGAACAAACTCAAGCCGCTGTATAACTACTTCAAGCAGCTGTTCGCGCAAGTGACGAACCCGCCGATCGACCCGATCCGCGAAGCGATGGTGATGTCGCTGGTGTCCTTCATCGGCCCGAAACCGAACTTGCTCGATACGAATAACGTCAACCCGCCGATGCGCCTGGAAGTGGCGCAGCCCGTGCTGGGCTTTGACGACATGGCGCGCCTGCGCAACATCAGCGCCCACACGGGCGGCAAGTTCAAGTCGTACGAGCTCGACATCTGCTACCCGCTGGCCTGGGGCAAGGAAGGCGTGGAAGCGTGCCTGGCCTCGCTGTGCGCGGAAGCCGTCGACGCCGTCAAGTCGGGCCACAACATCCTGATCGTCTCGGACCGCGCGATTAGCGCCGACCAGGTGGCGATCCCCGCGCTGCTGGCCACCTCGACCGTGCACCAGCACCTGGTGAGCAAGGGCTTGCGCGCCTCCACCGGCCTCGTCGTGGAAACGGGCTCGGCCCGCGAAACCCACCACTTCGCCCTGCTGGCAGGCTATGGTGCGGAAGCCGTCCACCCGTATCTGGCGATGGAAACCCTGGTCGAACTGGCGCACGGCTTGCCGGGCGACCTGTCGGGCGACAAAGCCATCTACAACTACACCAAGGCAGTGGGCAAAGGCTTGATGAAAGTCATGTCGAAGATGGGCATTTCCACGTATATGTCGTACTGCGGCGCGCAGATTTTCGAAGCCATCGGCCTGAACAAGTCGCTGGTCGACAAGTATTTCAAGGGCACGGCCTCGAACGTGGAAGGCATCGGCGTGTTTGAAGTGGCGGAAGAAGCGCTGCGCCTGCATGCGCTGGCCTTCGGCAACGATCCCGTGCTGTTTGACAAGCTCGACGCGGGCGGCGAATACGCGTTCCGCGTGCGCGGCGAAGACCATATGTGGACGCCGGACGCGATTGCGAAGCTGCAGCATTCCACGCGCAGCAACAATTTCTCCAGCTACAAGGAGTACGCGCAAATCATCAACGACCAGAGCCGTCGCCACCTGACCCTGCGCGGCTTGTTCGAATTCAAGCTCGACCCGACCAAGGCCATCCCGCTCGACGAAGTGGAACCGGCCAAGGAAATCGTCAAGCGCTTCGCCACGGGCGCCATGTCGCTGGGCTCCATCAGCACGGAAGCGCACGCGACCCTGGCCGTCGCCATGAACCGCATCGGCGGCAAGTCGAACACGGGCGAAGGCGGCGAAGATCCGAACCGCTACACGCAGGAATTGAAGGGCATCCCGATCCGCCAGGGCGACACCATGGCGTCCGTCGTCGGTGCCGAGCAGATCGTCGTCGATATTCCGCTGCAGGAAGGCGATTCCATGCGTTCGCGCATCAAGCAGGTGGCCTCGGGGCGTTTCGGCGTCACGGCCGCCTACCTGAATTCGGCCGACCAGATCCAGATCAAGATGGCGCAGGGCGCGAAGCCGGGCGAAGGCGGTCAGTTGCCTGGCCATAAGGTGTCCGAATACATCGCCAGCCTGCGCTTTTCCGTGCCGGGCGTGGGCTTGATTTCGCCGCCGCCGCACCACGACATCTATTCCATCGAAGACCTGGCGCAGCTGATCCATGACTTGAAGAATGCCAACCCGCGCGCCTCGATCTCCGTGAAACTGGTGTCGGAAGTGGGCATCGGCACGGTGGCCGCCGGCGTCACCAAGGCCAAGGCCGACCACGTGGTCGTCGCCGGCCACGACGGCGGCACGGGCGCTTCGCCTCTGTCGTCCGTGAAACACGCGGGCACGCCGTGGGAACTGGGTCTGGCCGAAACGCAACAAACCCTGGTACTCAATGGCTTGCGCAGCCGTATCCGCGTGCAGGCCGATGGCCAGATGAAGACGGGCCGCGACGTGGTTATCGCCGCCCTGCTGGGCGCCGACGAGATCGGTTTCGCCACGGCGCCGCTGGTGGTCGAAGGCTGCATCATGATGCGCAAATGCCATCTGAATACCTGCCCCGTGGGCGTGGCCACGCAAGATCCCGTGCTGCGCGCCAAGTTCTCGGGCAAGCCCGAGTATGTCGTCAATTACTTCTTCTTCGTTGCCGAGGAAGCCCGCCAGCTGATGGCGCAGCTGGGCATCCGCACCTATGACGAACTGATCGGCCGCGTCGACCTGCTGGACAAGTCGAAGGCGATTTCGCACTGGAAGGCGCAGGGCCTGGATTTCTCGGCCATCTTCTACAAGCCGGAAACCCCGGATGGCCAGGCCTGTCGCCACGTGGAATTCCAGGACCATGCGCTGGAAAAGGCGCTGGACCACAAGCTGATCGCACAGGCGCGCGCGGCGCTGGAAAAGGGCGAGCGCGTCTCCTTCATCTCGCCCGTGCGCAACCTGAACCGCACGGTGGGCACCATGCTGTCCGGCGAAGTGGCGAAGAAATACGGTCACGCCGGCTTGCCGGACGACACCATCCACATCCAGCTGCAAGGCACGGCGGGGCAGTCGGCCTGCGCCTTCCTGGCGCACGGCATCACGATCGACCTGGTGGGCGAGGGCAACGATTACGTGGGCAAGGGCTTGTCCGGCGGACGCATCATCGTGCGGCCGAATACGGAATTCCGTGGCTGGGCCGTGGACAACATCATCATCGGCAACACGGTGCTGTACGGCGCCATCGCCGGCGAAGCCTTCTTCAATGGCGTGGCCGGCGAACGCTTTGCCGTGCGCAACTCGGGCGCCACCACGGTGGTCGAGGGCCTGGGCGACCATGGCTGCGAATACATGACGGGCGGCACGGTGGTGGTCCTGGGCAACACGGGACGCAACTTCGCGGCCGGCATGTCGGGCGGCATCGCCTATGTGTATGACCCGGCCGGCGACTTTGCCAGCAAGTGCAACACGGCCATGGTCAGCCTGGACAAGGTCGTCTCCGCGGCGGAGCAGCATGTCGACCGCGACGCCTGGCACACGCAGCACCGCGACGGCGTGCCGGAAGCCGATGAAGTGATCCTCAAGCGCCTGATCGAGCGTCACTTCAAGCACACGGGCAGCACCCGCGCCCGCGTCCTGCTCGACGACTGGGCCAGCGCACGTGGCAAGTTCGTGAAGGTCTTCCCGAACGAATACAAGCGCGCGCTGATTGAAATGGCCGCCGATGCCGCCATGGAAGTGCAAGCCGTCGCCGCCTGAGCCAGCCAACTCATCGCTGAGATTAATGACCAGGGAGCGGCCCGGCCGCTCCCCGCCAGCCAAATACAAAGGAAACATCGTGGGTAAAATTACCGGCTTCATGGAATTCAAGCGCCAGGACGAGCACTATCTGGAGCCTGCCGCGCGTCTGAAGAACTACAAGGAATTCGTGCTGCACCTGTCGGACGCGCAGGCGACCGTGCAGGGCGCGCGCTGCATGGATTGCGGAATTCCCTTCTGCACCACGGGTTGCCCCGTGAATAACATCATTCCTGACTGGAATGACCTGGTGTACCGCGGCGCCTACCGCGAAGCGCTCGACATCTTGCATTCGACGAATAACTTCCCGGAATTTACGGGCCGCATCTGCCCGGCGCCGTGCGAATCGGCCTGCACCCTGGGCATCCATGAAGATCCGGTCGGCATCAAGTCCATCGAGCACAAGATCATCGACATGGGCTGGGAGCACGGCTGGGTCACGCCGCAACCGGCAGGGTTTAGCACCGGCAAGAAAGTGGCCATCGTCGGTTCCGGTCCCGCCGGCCTGGCGGCGGCGCAGCAGCTGGCGCGCGCCGGCCACGCCGTCACCGTATTTGAAAAGAGCGACCGGGTCGGTGGTTTGTTGCGTTACGGCATCCCCGACTTCAAGATGGAAAAGTCGCACATCGACCTGCGCGTGAAACAGATGGAAGCCGAAGGCGTGGTGTTCCGCACCAGCGTGCTCGTCGGCAAGGATTTCCCCGCCCACGTGAACAACTGGGCCAAGGAAACCATTTTCCCGGAAGACCTGGAAAAAGAATTCGACGCCGTCATCATGGCCGGCGGCGCCGAGCAGCCGCGTGACTTGCCCGTGCCGGGCCGCGAATTGAAAGGCGTGCATTTCGCCATGGATTTCCTGCCGCTGCAAAACAAGGTCAACGCGGGCGACAAGCTCAAGGACCAGATCAAGGCCACGGGCAAGCACGTGGTGGTGATCGGCGGCGGCGACACGGGTTCCGACTGCGTCGGCACCTCGAACCGCCATGGCGCCGCCTCGGTGGCCCAGTTCGAACTGATGCCGCAGCCGCCGGAACAGGAAAACAAGCCGCTCGTCTGGCCCTACTGGCCGACCAAGCTGCGCACCTCGTCCTCGCACGAGGAAGGCTGCGAGCGCGACTGGGCCGTGGCCACCAAGCGTTTCGAAGGCAAGGGCGGCAAGGTGGAAAAGCTGATCGCCTGCCGCGTGGAATGGAAAGACGGCAAGATGAGCGAAGTGCCGAACTCGGAATTCGAGATGAAGGCCGACCTGGTCTTCCTGGCCATGGGCTTTGTTTCGCCAGTGCAACAAGTGCTGGAAGCGTTCGGCGTCGACACGGATGCGCGCGGCAATGTGAAAGCGAGCACGGAAGGCGACGCCAGTTACCAGACGTCGGTGCCGAAAGTGTTCGCGGCCGGCGACATGCGCCGCGGCCAGTCGCTGGTGGTGTGGGCCATCCGCGAAGGACGCCAGTGCGCGCGCGCCGTCGACCAGTTCCTCATGGGGGCTTCCCTGCTGCCACGCTGACGATTTGAGCTGGATCAAGCCAGGGGCCACGGCGCGCGATGCGTCGTGGCCCTTGTTATTTTAGCCACGGCGCCGGACGGGGAAGATGCTGGCGTGCAGGCGCGCGTTTTTTACAATAAAATATCTGACTTTCGATTCATTAGTGTTGTATTCTCCCCCTCTGCAGGGCAGCACAAGGGGGTGTCTCAGCAGAGATTGGCGTTTCTGCACTACAATACGCCATTAAAATAGTGAGCTTCGTCGTGCCAAATCTTGTTGAAATCCGTGATTTACACTTTGCCTATGGAGAACGTTCGATCTTATCGGGCCTTCAAATGGATTTCCCACGTGGAAAAGTTGTGGCCGTCATGGGTGGCTCCGGCAGTGGCAAGACGACCGTACTGCGCCTGATCGGCGGCCAGCTGCGCCCCAGTTCCGGCTCCGTCAATGTCGATGGCCAGATCGTGCATACGCTGGCGACCGACCAGTTATACCAGCTGCGCCGCAAGATGGGCATGCTGTTCCAGCACGGCGCCCTGTTTACAGACCTGACGGCGTTCGAGAACGTGGCCTTCCCGCTGCGCGAGCATACGGACTTGAATGAAGAGCTGATCCGCACCCTGGTGCTGATGAAGCTGCACGCCGTCGGCTTGCGCAATGCGGCGCAATTGAAGCCGGCCGAGATTTCGGGCGGCATGGGCCGCCGCGTCGCCCTGGCGCGCGCCATCGCGCTCGACCCTGAATTGATCATGTATGACGAGCCGTTCGCCGGCCTGGATCCGATTTCCATGGGCGTGACGGCCAATTTGATCCGCAATCTGAACGATGCGCTGGGCTCCACGTCTATCCTGGTATCGCACGATGTGAAGGAGTGTTTCGCCATCGCTGATTATGTCTATTTTCTGTCATCGGGCAAGATTGTGGCGCACGGCACGCCGGCCGAAATGGCCGTGTCGACGCATCCGTACGTGAAGCAGTTCGTCAATGCCGAGGCCGATGGCCCCGTACCGTTCCACTATCCGGGCAAGTCGCTGGCCGACGACCTGGGTCTGCAGGCGGGGGGCGGCCGATGATCGCGCGTTTCCTGGCGGCGATCGGAGCCTGGTTGCGTCGTTCGGTACAAGACCTCGGCTTTGCCGTGCGGTCGTTTTTCATCATCATCGCCTCGTCGGGCGGCCTGTGGCGCCGTCCGCGTCTGGTGATTGAGCAACTGTTTTTTATCGGTAACCGCTCGCTGGTGATTACCGCCGTTTCCGGCCTGTTTGTCGGCATGGTGCTGGGCTTGCAAGGGTATTACACCCTGACCACCTACGGCGCCGAGCAGTCGCTGGGCTTGCTGGTGGCGCTGTCGCTGACGCGCGAACTGGGTCCGGTCGTCACGGCGCTGCTGTTCGCGGGCCGCGCCGGCACCTCGCTGACGGCGGAAATCGGCCTGATGAAGGCGGGCGAGCAGCTGTCGGCCATGGAAATGATGGCCGTGAACCCGATCCAGCGCGTGCTGGCCCCCCGTTTCTGGGCCGGCGTGATCGCCATGCCGATCCTGGGCGCCATCTTCACGGCCGTCGGCATCATCGGCAGCTACCTGGTCGGCGTGGTGCTGATCGGCGTCGATGAAGGCTCGTTCTGGTCGCAGATGCAGGGCGGCGTGGATGTCTGGAAAGAAGTGGGGAATGGCACCATCAAGAGCCTGGTCTTCGGCATCGCGGTGACGTTCATCGCCCTGTTCCAGGGTTACCAGGCGCAGCCGACGCCGGAAGACGTGTCCGGCGCCACCACGCGCACGGTGGTGATTTCGTCGCTGATGGTGTGGTGGCTCGATTTCATGATGACGGCGTTGATGTTTAGCAAATAATTGCGCATCAGCGGCAAATAGCGGCCTGGGTGGTGTTCCGCGCAGGTGGCGGCAAGTAAAAATTATTTAGGATTGTTTATGCAACGTAAATCTTTGGATGTCTGGGTCGGCTTGTTCGTCTTGCTGGGTGTGGCGGCATTGATGTTTTTGGCGCTCAAGGCTGGCAATATGAGCTCGCTGTCCTTCAGCAAGACGTATACCATTAACGCCAAGTTCGACAATATTGGCGGTCTCAAGCCGCAAGCGCCCGTCAAGGGCGCCGGCGTGGTGGTGGGGCGCGTGTCGGCCATCACGTTTGACGACAAGACGTACCAGGCGCTGGTGAAACTCGACATCGAAGATGGTTACAAATTTCCGAAAGATAGCTCGGCCAAGATTCTGACGGCCGGTTTGCTGGGTGAGCAATATATCGGCCTGGAAGCAGGCGGCGATCTGGCTAACCTGGCAGAGGGCGACAAGATCGCCCGTACTCAATCGGCCACAGTGCTGGAAGACCTGATCAATCAGTTCATCTACAGCAAGGCAGCGGAAGGAAAGGACAGCAAATGAGCGAGTCGACCATGAAATCCCAAGGCAGCCTGGCGCGTATCGGCCTGGCCCTGGCCATCGCCGCCAGCGTGAGCGCCTGCGCCACCGGCACCAACCCGCGCGACCCGCTCGAGGGGTACAACCGCGCCATGTTCAAGTTCAACGACACCGTCGACCGGGTGGCCCTGAAACCGGTCGCCACGGCCTACAAGACCGTCACGCCATCGTTCGTGCAAACCGGTGTCGGCAACTTCTTCGGCAACTTGTCCGATGTGTGGAGCGCCGTGAACAACTTGCTGCAAGGCAAGGGTGAAGCGGGCTTGCAGGACGTCGTGCGCGTCAGCATGAACTCGACCTTCGGCATCTTCGGCCTGATCGACATCGCCTCGCAGGCCGGCATTCCGAAGCACAATGAAGACTTTGGCCAGACCCTGGGCTGGTATGGCGTCCAGCCTGGTCCGTACGTGATGTTGCCGCTGCTGGGCCCATCGACCGTGCGCGACACGGTGGCCCTGCCGCTCGATATCACGGGCGACCCGTGGCGCTACAAGGATCCTGTCTCGGTGCGCAATATCGGCACGGTGACGCGCGTGGTCGACAAGCGCGCCGCGCTGCTCGACGCGACCAACCTGATGGAAGCGGCCGCGCTGGACCGCTATGAATTCATCCGCGACGGCTTCCTGCAGGCGCGCGAAAGCAAGGTTTTCGATGGCGATACGGACCGCCGCGACCGCAAAGTGCCAAAAAACGACACCAGCGATTACGAGCCGGAGTACGATGCGAAACCGCAGCCGGCCCCAGTGGAAGCGGCGCCCGCCACGGCCGCCGCCGACGTCGTGCCTGTCGAACTCGTAACATCTGGTAGCAATACCGTTGCTTCCGAGGCCAAGCCTCAGGAGTAAACTCGGGACAAGAACACCACGGCTGCGATCAGCGCCAGCCGGTGCATAGCAACACCATGAAAGGTAGAACCATGAAATTGATGAAACAATTGCTCGCGATGGCGACCATCGCCTTTGCCACCGCCGCCCAGGCCGCGCCCGCCGTGGAAGCGCCCGATGTGTTGGTAAAACGCATCAGCCAGGACGTGATCGACACGGCCAAGGCCGACAAGGGCATCCAGGCTGGCGACATCAAGCGCGTCACCGAATTGGTGGAAAGCAAGATCTTGCCGTACGTGGATTTCCAGCGCATGACGGCCCTGGCCGCCGGCCGCTACTGGCGCGACGCCACGCCGGACCAGCAAAAGCAGCTGGCTGCGGAATTCCGCACGCTGCTGATCTACACGTATTCGGGCGCCCTGTCGCAGATCAAGAACGAAACCGTGGAATTCAAGCCGCTGCGCGCCGATCCGGCCGATACGGACGTGGAAGTGCGCTCGCAGGTGAACATGGCGCGCGGCGAACCCGTGCCCCTGAACTACCGCGTGGCGAAAACCCCGGCCGGCTGGAAGATCTATGACATCAACGTGCTCGGCGCGTGGCTGGTGGAAACCTACAAAAGCAGCTTTGCCAGCGAAATCAGCAAGGGCGGCATCGATGGCCTGATCAAGACCCTGGCTGCGAAAAACAAGGCCCTGGCCAGCCGTCCCGCTGCCAAAGCCAAATAATCGGCTATCATATAGCTCCAGACCCAGCTCCAGACCCAGCTTCAGACCAGCGCAGCCCTACGCCATGCCAGACTCTCTCGACACCTTGCAGTCCCTGACTTCCCTGACCGTGCACAATGCCACTTCGGCATTGGAGCAGGGTCTGGACGCCATCCGCTCGGGTCAGACGAAGTTTGACCTGCGTAACGTCAAGGCCGTCGATTCGGCGGCCGTCTCCGTGATGCTGACGTGGCAGCGCGCGGCGCAGGATGCCGGCGGCGTGCTGGAGCTGAAAAACCTGCCGAACAACCTGAAAAACCTCACCAAGCTGTATGGCGTCTGCTCGCTCGTTTCGAGCACGTTGACGGCCGAGGACTGCGGCAGCGCCGGCGGCCACGCCGAACGCAGCCCGTCCGACCTGCATCATCATTGATCCTGTCCCACTCCCCGCATCAGCAGTAGCTTTCAAGCCGGCAGGCCAGCAGCGCCGCCGGATTGAACTCCAAGTGTTCCACGAATTTTCCAACTATAATTGACTGTTGCGCCGTCCTCGCCTGAAGGTGGCGCCCTGCACTGGCCTGCCGGCCTGGATTTCCCCGGCAACTGGCGCATCACACCAGACGCATTACACTTGAAACAAGCACATGACCGCAATTCAAATAACGAATGTAGAAAAGAGCTATAAATCGCTCAAGGCGCTGGGCGGCGTGTCGCTGGCGATCGAGGAGGGCGAGTTCTTCGGCCTGCTCGGTCCCAACGGCGCCGGCAAGACCACCCTCATTTCCATCATCGCCGGCCTGATACGGCCCGATGCTGGCACCGTCAAGATCCACGGCCACGACGTGGTCAAGGACTTCCGCAACGCGCGCCGCAACCTGGGCGTGGTGCCGCAGGAACTCGTGTTCGATCCGTTTTTCACCGTGCGCGAGACGCTGCGCCTGCAGTCCGGCTATTTCGGTTTGCCGAACAACGACAAGTGGATCGACGAGGTCATGGAAAACCTCGACCTGACCGGCAAGGCCGACACCAACATGCGCGCGCTGTCGGGCGGCATGAAGCGCCGCGTGCTCGTCGCCCAGGCGCTGGTGCACAAGCCGCCCGTCATCGTGCTCGATGAGCCGACGGCCGGCGTCGACGTGGAATTGCGCCAGACCCTGTGGAAGTTCATCTCGCGCCTGAACCGCGAAGGCGGCCACACCGTCGTGCTGACCACCCACTATCTGGAAGAAGCGCAGGCCATGTGCCAGCGCGTGGCCATGCTCAAGACGGGCAAGGTGGTGGCGCTCGACACCATGTCGGCGCTGATCCGCCGCATCGCCGGCTCGCAGCTGCAGGTGCACCTGAAGCACGGCGCCCTGCCGGCCGACCTGCAGCACCTGGTGCTGCACCCGGAAGAGCAGCAGGCGCCGAACAAGTTCAGCCTGCGCGTCAACGAATACAGCGAAGTCGAGAAGATCCTCGCCCGCCTGCGCGAAGCGGGCGCCGACATCGACGAAATGCAATTGCAACAAGCCGACCTGGAAGATATCTTCTTGCAGATCATGGATAAAGGTACCGTATGATTTCGACAGGATTTCGCACCCTCGTCTACAAAGAGACGCTGCGCTTCTGGAAAGTGGCGACGCAAACCGTGGCCGCGCCCGTGCTCACGTCGATGCTGTACCTGCTGGTGTTCGGCCATGTGCTCGACGGCCGCGTGGAGCCGAGCCCCGGCGTCAGCTACACGGCCTTCCTGATTCCCGGCCTGGTGATGATGAGCGTGCTGCAAAACGCCTTCGCCAATTCCTCGTCCTCGCTGATCCAGTCCAAGATCACGGGCAACCTGGTGTTCGTGCTGCTGACGCCCCTGTCGCACTGGGAAATCTTTTCGGCGTATGTACTCGCTTCCGTCGCGCGCGGCCTGGCCGTGGGCTTTGGCGTTTTCGCCATCACCTGCTGGTTCGCCGACCTGTCGTTTGTCGCGCCGCTGTGGATCGTCGTCTTCGCCTTCCTGGGCGCCGCCATGCTGGGCACCATGGGCTTGATCGCCGGCATCTGGGCCGAGAAATTCGACCAGCTGGCCGCCTTCCAGAACTTCCTGATCATGCCGGCCACCTTCCTGTCGGGCGTGTTCTATTCGATCCATTCGCTGCCGCCGTTCTGGCAGACGGTGTCGCACCTGAACCCCTTCTTCTACATGATCGACGGCTTTCGCTACGGCTTCTTCGGCACCTCCGACGTTAGCCCGTGGCTCAGTCTTTCCATCGTCGCCGGCTTCCTCGTGATCCTGGCGCTGGCGTCGATCCGCCTGCTGAAAAGCGGTTACAGATTACGCCACTAATTGCGGCACATCACACACTACATTATTCAATATCAAGGACTTATCGTGACCACCACTCCAGAACTGATCCACGGCTACCTGTCGGCCGGCCTCGAATGCACGCACCTCGAAGTGGAGGGCGATGGCCAGCACTTCCAGGCCGTGATCGTCTCGCCCGCATTTGCCGGCAAGCGCCTGATCCAGCGCCACCAGATCGTCTACGCGGCGCTGGGCGACCGCATGCGCGAGGAAATCCACGCGCTGTCGATGAAAACCCTGACACCTGAAGAATTCCAAGGATAAGCACATGGACAAGCTCCTGATCAACGGCGGCAACCGCCTGAACGGCGACATCGCCATCTCCGGCGCGAAAAACGCCGCCCTGCCCATCCTGTGCGCCGGTCTGCTGACCGCGGGTGACCTGGACCTGACGAACGTGCCGCACCTGCACGACGTCGCCACCATGCTCAAACTGCTGGGCCAGACGGGCTTGAAGATACGGCAGGACGGCGACCACGTGGTCCTCAACGGCAGCGCCATCGACACCCTCGAAGCGCCATACGAACTGGTGAAGACCATGCGCGCCTCGATTCTGGTGCTCGGTCCCATGCTGGCGCGCTTCGGCGAAGCCAAGGTCTCGCTGCCGGGCGGCTGCGCCATCGGTTCGCGTCCCGTCGACCAGCACATCAAGGGCCTCGAGGCGCTGGGCGCCGAGATCCGCATCGAAGCCGGCTACATCTACGCCAAGTGCGCCAAGCTGAAAGGCGCGCGCATCGTCACCGACATGATCACCGTCACCGGCACCGAGAACCTGCTGATGGCCGCGACCCTGGCCGAAGGCGAGACCATCCTGGAAAACGCCGCCTGCGAGCCGGAAGTGACCGACCTGGCCCACCTGCTGGTGGCCATGGGCGCGAAGATCGACGGCATCGGCACCAGCCGCCTGGTGATCCAGGGCGTGGACGCCTTGCACGGCGCCTCGCACGCGGTCATCGCCGACCGCATCGAAACGGGTACCTTCCTGTGCGCCGTGGCGGCCACCGGCGGCGACATCACCCTGCGCAACGTGCGCACCGATATTCTCGACGCGGCGCTCGACAAGCTGCGCGCCATGGGCCTGACGATGACCTTCGGCGCCGACTGGATCCGCGCCGAGATGTCGGCCCGCCCGAACCCGGTCAGCTTCCGCACCACCGAATACCCCGGCTTCCCGACCGACATGCAGGCGCAGTTCATGGCCGTCAACACGATCGCCAATGGCGCCAGCCGCGTCACCGAGACGATTTTCGAGAACCGCTTCATGCACGTGCAGGAAATGAACCGCCTGGGCGCCGACATCACCATCGAGGGCAACACGGCCATCATCGCCGGCGTCAAGCAGCTGCGCGGCGCGCCCGTGATGGCGACCGACCTGCGCGCCTCGGCGTCGCTGGTGATCGCGGCCCTGGCCGCCGATGGCGAAACGCTGATCGACCGTATCTATCACCTCGACCGTGGCTACGACCGCATGGAAGTCAAATTGTCGGCCGTGGGCGCGAACATCGTGCGCATCAAGTAAAAACAAAAAAGGAACGAGCATGAACGGATCGAACAGCGGTGACAACTCCCAGCTGATACTGGCGCTCTCGAAAGGCCGCATTTTCGAGGACACCATGCCGCTGCTGGAAGCGGCAGGCATCAAGGTGCTGGAAAACCCGGAAACGTCGCGCAAGCTGATTTTGGCCACCAACGATCCGAACGTGCGCGTCATCATCGTGCGCGCCAGCGACGTGCCCACGTACGTGCAGTACGGCGCGGCCGATTTCGGCGTGGCGGGCAAGGATGTGCTGCTCGAACATGGCGGCGAAGGCCTGTACCAGCCGATCGACCTGAATATCGCCTCCTGCCGCATGTCGGTGGCGGTGCAGGCCGGTTTCGACTATGAAAAGGCCGTGCACCAGGGCGCGCGCCTGCGCGTGGCCACCAAGTTCGTGCACACGGCGCGCGAGCACTTCGCCGCCAAGGGCGTGCACGTCGATCTGATCAAGCTGTATGGCTCGATGGAGCTGGCGCCGCTGGTGGGCCTGTCCGACGCCATCGTCGACCTGGTCAGCACGGGCAGCACTTTGCGCGCGAACAACCTCGTCGAGGTTGAACACATCATGGAAATTTCGTCGCGCCTGGTGGTCAACCAGGCCGCCTTAAAGCTCAAGCGCGAGCGCTTGCAGCCGATTATCGAGGCCTTCGAACGCGCCTCGCAAACTGCTTCGCAAGCCTAGACATTCAGTAGCAGAAAGCCGATTATGCCGATACAGATACGCAAGCTCGATTCAAGCCAGGAAGGTTTCCAACAATCGCTCGATACGCTGCTGGCGTTCGAGGCGGGTACCGATGCAGCGATTGAAACGTCGGTCGCGAAAATCCTGGCCGATGTGAAAACGCGCGGCGACGCCGCGGTACTGGAATACACCAACCGTTTCGACCGCATCCCGCATGGCGGCGCGGCGGAAATGGCGGCGTTTGATATTTCGCAAGCCGAATTGCAGGCGGCCCTGAACGGCTTGCCGTCGGCCCAGCGCGAGGCGCTGCAGATCGCCGCCCAGCGCATCCGCGCCTTCCACGAACGCCAGCGCGAGGAACTGCGCGGCTTTACCTACACCGAACCCGATGGCACGGTGCTGGGGCAGAAGATCACGCCGCTCGACCGGGTCGGCATCTACGTCCCGGGCGGCAAGGCCGCCTATCCTTCGTCGGTGCTGATGAACGCCATTCCCGCGCATGTGGCGGGGGTGGGCGAGATCATCATGGTGGTGCCGACGCCGGACGGCGTGAAGAACCAGATGGTGCTGGCGGCCGCCGCGATTGCCGGCGTGACGCGCGTGATCACCATCGGCGGCGCGCAGGCCGTCGGCGCGCTGGCCTACGGCACGCAGACGATTGCCGCCGTGGACAAGATCGTCGGCCCCGGCAACGCTTACGTGGCCGCCGCCAAGCGCCGCGTGTTCGGCATCGTCGGCATCGACATGATCGCCGGACCGTCCGAAATCCTCGTGCTGTGCGATGGCACGACGGACCCCGACTGGGTCGCGATGGACCTGTTTTCGCAGGCCGAGCACGACGAGCTGGCGCAGGCCATCCTGCTGTGCCCCGACGCGGACTATATCGCCAGAGTCGAGGAGAGCATCGCCAAGCTGCTGCCGACGATGCCGCGCCAGGCCACCATCAGCACCTCGCTGCAGGACAGGGGCGCGCTGATCAAGGTGCGCAGCATGGAAGAAGCGTGCGAGATCGCCAACTCCATCGCCGCCGAGCACCTGGAAATCTCGGCGGAGCATCCGCAGCAGTGGGCCGAGCAGATCCGCCACGCGGGCGCCATGTTCCTGGGCCGTTTCTCGTCCGAATCGCTGGGCGACTATTGCTGCGGTCCCAATCACGTGCTGCCGACGTCGCGCACGGCGCGTTTCTCGTCGCCGCTGGGCGTGTACGACTTCCAGAAGCGCTCGTCCATCATTTACGTCAGCGAAGCGGGCGCGCAAACCCTGGGCCGTGTCGCCGCCACCCTGGCGTATGGCGAAGGCTTGCAAGCCCACGCGCGCAGCGCCGAACTGCGTCTGAAGCCGCAGCCATGACGAATATGGCGGAGCGGCCGGACTGGGCCAACCGGGTCTATTGCGAAGACGCGCTGGCGGGGCTGGCGCGCATTCCCGATGGCTCGGTGGACCTGATCCTGACGGACCCGCCTTACAATCTGGGCAAGGATTACGGCAATGCCTCGGACCAGCAGTCGGTAGCCGACTACCTGCGCTGGACGGAGCAATGGATCGATGCGGCGCTGCCCAAGCTGAAAGCCAACGGCAGCCTGTATATCTTCCTCACCTGGCGCTATTCGCCGGAGATCTTCGTCATGCTGAAACAGCGCATGGCGATGATGAATGAAATCATCTGGGATCGCCGCGTGCCGTCCATGGGTGGCAGCGTGCGCAGCTTTTCATCGGTGCACGACACCATCGGCTTCTTCGTCAAGCGCAAGGATTACTACTTCGACCTTGACGCGGTGCGCATCGCCTACGACGCGGCCACCAAGAAAGCCCGTTCGCGCTCGATCTTCATCGGCGCCAAATGGCTGGAAGTCGGTTACAACCCGAAAGACTTGTGGAGCGTGTCGCGCCTGCACAAGGAACACCCGGAACGGGCCGACCACCCGACGCAAAAGCCGCTGGAAATCATCGAGCGCATGGTCAAGGCATCGTGTCCGCCTGGCGGCGTGGTGCTCGACCTGTTCATGGGCAGCGGCACCACGGCGCTGGCGGCAAAGCGCTGCGGGCGCGATTTCGTCGGCTTCGAACTCAATCCCGATTACTGCGCCATCATCGAACAGCGATTGGCGGCGCTGGCACAGGAGCTGGCCGAACCGGCTGCGGCTAAGCCTGAGAAAAAGGCGCCGGCCAAGCGCCGCGCCGCCGCCGTGCCCAAGGCCGCCAAGGCGGCCGCTAAAAAGCCGGCTGCCGTGAAACAGCCGGCTGCCGTGAAAAAACCGCCCGCCGTGAAAAAAGCCCCGGCCCGCAAGGCGCGCAGCGCCGCCGTGCCGGAAGACGTGGCCCTCTAGCATCCATTTACATCAGGAGTATTTGCAGCATGTCTTTCCTCGATCAGTTAATCAGCAATACCGTGCGGCCTGATGTGCGGGCCATAGGCGGCTATCATGTGGCCGACGCCAGCGGTTACATCAAACTCGATGCGATGGAAAATCCGTATCCGCTGCCGCAGCACTTGCGCGATGCGCTGGGCGCGCGCCTGGCCAACGTGGTGCTGAACCGCTATCCGCCGTCGTACGCCAGCCTGCAGGCGGCCATCTGCGCCAAGCTGGGTGTGCCATCTGGCTATGACGTCATGCTGGGCAACGGCTCCGACGAACTGATTTCGATCCTGGCCATGGCCTGCGCCCGCCAGGAGCCGGGCAAGCGCGCCGTGCTGCTGGCGCCCGTGCCGGCCTTCGTCATGTATGCGCGCTCGGCGCAGTTTGCCGGCATGGATTTCGTTGGCGTGCCCCTGAACGCCGACTTCAGCTTGGACATGGACGCCATGCTGGCGGCG
Source organism: Janthinobacterium sp. SUN118 (assembly GCF_030397695.1). Classification (NCBI taxonomy): domain Bacteria; kingdom Pseudomonadati; phylum Pseudomonadota; class Betaproteobacteria; order Burkholderiales; family Oxalobacteraceae; genus Janthinobacterium; species Janthinobacterium sp. SUN118. Next base: position 72,657 of record NZ_JAPUBV010000007.1, read on the forward strand.
ATCGAGCAGCACCGCCCGGCGCTGGTGTTCCTCGCCTACCCGAACAACCCGACCGGCAACCTGTTTGCCAGCGCCGACATCGAACGCATCCTCGCGGCCCTGGGCGACACGGGCATTGCCGTCGTCGACGAAGCGTATGAACCGTTCGCGCAGCAAAGCTTCATGGGCCGCCTGCCCGAATTCGCGAACCTGGTGGTGATGCGCACCGTGTCGAAACTGGGCCTGGCCGGCATCCGCCTCGGCTACATGTCGGCCGCGCCGGCCCTGCTGGCGCAATTCGAGAAAGTGCGCCCGCCGTACAACGTGAATGTGCTGACGCAGGCGGCGGCCGAATTCGCGCTCGAGCATCTCGACGTGCTCAATGCGCAGGCGGCCCTGCTCAACAGCGCGCGCGACGACCTGGCGCTGCGCCTGGCGGAACTGCCCGGCGTGACGGTATTTCCGTCGAAGGCAAATTTTCTTCTGATTCGTGTGGCTGATTCCGACGATGTTTGCGCAAAACTGCTTGCCCGCAGGGTTTTAATTAAAAATATGAGTAAAATGCATGCTGCGCTGGTCAATTGCCTGCGCATCAGCGTCAGCACCCCGGAAGAGAATTCCCTTTTTTTCGATGCCTTCAAGGCATCCCTCGTTTAGCCTATCGCCAGAGCCTCCCATGAACCGCACCGCAGAAATCACGCGCAACACCAATGAGACGCAAGTTCGCGTCGCCCTCAATCTGGACGGCACCGGCCAGCAAAAGCTGAACACGGGCGTGCCCTTCCTCGACCATATGCTGGACCAGATCGCCCGCCACGGCTTGATCGACCTCGATATCGAAGCGACGGGCGACGTGCATATCGACAACCACCATACGGTGGAAGACGTGGGCATCACCCTGGGCATGGCCGTGGCCAAGGCCATCGGCGACAAGAAGGGTATCCGCCGCTACGGCCACGCGTATGTGCCGCTGGACGAGGCGCTGTCGCGCGTGGTGCTCGATTTCTCGGGCCGCCCCGGCATCGAATACCACATCCCGTTTACGCGCGCCATGATCGCCGGCTTCGACGTCGACCTGACCCTGGAATTTTTCCGCGGCTTCGTCAACCATGCGGGCGTGACATTGCATATCGACAACTTGCGCGGCACGAATGCCCACCACCAGTGCGAAACCGTGTTCAAGGCCTTTGGCCGTGCGCTGCGCATGGCGGCCGAGCTCGATGAGCGCGCGGCCGGCATCATTCCGTCGACCAAGGGCAGCCTGTAAGCGCCACCCTCGATACCCTGTAGATTCCGAGATTAAACATGAATAAAATTGTGGTGGTGGATTACGGCATGGGCAACCTGCGCTCCGTGGCGCAAGCCCTGCGCGCCGTGGCGCCGGAAGCCGATGTGCGCATTTCCGGATTGGCGCAAGACATCGACAGCGCCGACCGCATCGTCTTGCCGGGCCAGGGCGCCATGCCCGACTGCATGCGCAGCCTGCGCGAATCGGGCGTGCTCGAAGCGCTGCTGCGCGCCGCCGACAGCAAGCCCGTGCTGGGCGTGTGCATCGGCGAGCAAATGCTGTTCGACGCCAGCGAAGAGGGCGATGCGGCGGGCCTGGGCTTGCTGCCGGGCAAAGTCGTGCGCTTCCAGCTCGATGGCCAGGTGCAGGAAGACGGTTCGCGCTTCAAGGTGCCGCAAATGGGCTGGAACCAAGTCCGGCAAACGGCATCCCATGCCATGTGGGAGGGCATTGCCGACCAGGCGTATTTTTACTTTGTGCACAGCTATTTTGCTCAACCTCAAGAGGCCGCGCACACGGTGGGCCAGACTATCTATGGTGCGCCGTTTGCGTGCGCGGTCGCGCGTGATAATATTTTCGCGACACAGTTTCACCCTGAAAAAAGCGCTGCCGCTGGCTTGCAGCTGTACAAGAACTTCGTTCACTGGCAACCTTGACGTACCTTCGTGGCCTTTCCGGCTTCGCTCCTCACTCACTCTGACACCACACTGACCATGCTGCTCATTCCCGCCATCGACCTGAAAGACGGTCACTGCGTACGCCTGAAACAAGGCGATATGGAACTTGCCACCGTATTTTCCGAAGACCCGGCCGAGATGGCCCGCCATTGGCTGATGCAAGGCGCGCGCCGGCTGCACCTGGTCGACCTGAACGGCGCATTTGCCGGCAAGCCGAAAAACGAAGGCGCCGTGAAATCCATCCTGAAGGCCGTGCAAGATTTCGCCGTGGAAAACGACATCGAGGAAATCCCCGTGCAGCTGGGCGGCGGCATCCGCGACCTCGACACCATCGAGCGCTACCTGGATGCCGGCATCAGCTACATCATCATCGGCACGGCGGCCGTGAAGAGCCCCGGCTTCCTGCACGACGCCTGCAGCGCCTTCCCGGGCCACATCATCGTCGGCCTCGATGCCAAGGATGGCAAGGTGGCAACGGACGGCTGGAGCAAGATGTCGGGCCATGAAGTGATCGACCTGGCCAAGAAATTCGAGGCGTATGGCGTCGAATCGATCATCTACACGGACATCGGCCGCGACGGCATGATGGGCGGCATCAATATCGAAGCCACCGTCAAGCTGGCGCAAGCCGTCAAGATCCCCGTCATCGCCTCGGGCGGCCTGCACAATATCGGCGACGTGGAAGCGCTGTGCGCGGTCCAGGCCGAAGGCATCGAAGGCGTGATCTGCGGCCGCTCCATCTATGAAGGCACGATCGACCTGGCGCAGGCGCAAGAGCGCGCCGACGAGCTGACCGACGCCGCCGTTTAAGCCAGCCCGGCCGGGGCGTGCCTGCGCATGCCCGGGCCTGGCGACAATCTGGATATCATCATGCTTGCAAAACGTATCATCCCCTGCCTCGACGTGACCAATGGCCGCGTCGTCAAAGGCGTCAACTTCACGGAATTGCGCGACGCCGGCGACCCGGTGGAAATCGCCCGCCGCTACGACGAGCAGGGCGCCGATGAAATCACCTTCCTCGACATTACCGCCTCGAGCGACAACCGCGGCCTGATCTTCGACATCATCGAAGCGGTGGCCTCGCAAGTGTTCATCCCGCTGACGGTGGGCGGCGGCGTGCGCGTGGTGGAAGACGTGCGCCGGCTGCTTAACGCGGGCGCCGACAAGGTCAGCATCAACACCTCGGCCGTGACGAATCCGCAGCTGGTGTTTGAGGCATCGCAAAAGCATGGCTCGCAATGCATCGTCGTGGCCATCGACGCCAAGCAGGTGTCACCGGGCAAGTGGGAAGTGTTTACCCACGGCGGACGCACCGCCACGGGCCTGGACGCGTTCGAGTGGGCGCGTAAAATGGAAAGCCTGGGCGCCGGTGAAATCTTGCTGACCAGCATGGACCGCGACGGCACCAAGGTGGGGTTTGATTTGGGCTTGACGCGCGGCGTGTCCGACGCCGTCAGCATTCCCGTCATCGCCTCGGGCGGCGTGGGCGGCTTGCAGGACCTGGTCGACGGCATCAAGGTGGGTCGCGCGGACGCCGTGCTGGCCGCCAGCATCTTCCACTATGGCCAGCATACGGTGCAGGAAGCCAAGCGCTTCATGGCGCAGCAGGGCATTCCCATGCGCCTGGCATAATCAGCGTCCAACCCGGGATAGAACCATATGCAAAACGCAACGATCGTATCGAGCAATGCCAAGTGGCTGAAAAAGGTCAAATGGGACGAGCATGGGCTGGTGCCCGTGATCGCGCAGGAGGCGGGCAGCAATGACGTGCTGATGTTTGCCTGGATGAACCGCGACGCGCTGGCGCGCACGGTGGAACTGGGTGAAGCCGTATACTGGAGCCGTTCGCGCAAGAAACTGTGGCACAAGGGCGAAGAGTCGGGGCACACGCAAAAGGTGCTGGAAATCCGCCTCGATTGCGACGAAGACGTGGTCTTGCTGAAAATCGAGCAGGCCGGCGGCATCGCCTGCCATACGGGCCGCCACTCGTGCTTCTTCCAGAAGTTCGAAGGCGACGAGAAAACGGGCGAATGGCAAGTCACCGACCCGGTGCTGAAAGACCCCGAAACGATATACGCGGAAACCAAGAACAAATGAGTGAAACTTTAAAGCGCCTGGCCGCCGTGATCGAATCGCGCAAGCCGGCCAATGGCGGCGACCCCGCCACCTCCTATGTGGCGCGCCTGTTTGCCAAGGGCGACGATGCCATCTTGAAAAAAATCGGCGAAGAGGCGACGGAAACCGTGATGGCCGCCAAGGATGCGCGGCGCGACAACGACCCGTCCAAGGTCCTGTACGAGTGCGCCGACCTGTGGTTTCACAGCCTGGTGATGCTGGCGCAGTTCGACCTGACGCCGCAGCAGGTGCTTGACGAGCTGGCGCGCCGCGAAGGCCTGTCCGGTCTCGAAGAGAAGGCGGCGCGCAAGGATGAGCTGCGCGACGCCGGCGAAACGGATAAACACTGATTGATGGGAGCGCGCGTGGATAACTGTATTTTTTGCAAGATTGCTGCAAAGCAAATTCCTTCGAGCATAGTCTATGAAGACGAGGACTTGCTGGCCTTCAAGGACATCAACCCGGCCGCCCCCGTGCACCTGCTGTTGATACCGAAGCAGCACGTGGCCAGCCTGTCCGACTGCGACGACAGCCATACGGCAGTGCTGGGCAAGCTGCTGCGCCTGGCGCCGAAGCTCGCTGCCGAGTTCGGCTGTGCCGTCAGCTATGACGCCGATGGCGTGCCGTCCGGCGGCTTCAAGACCATGATCAACAGTGGCCCGGACGGCGGGCAAGAGGTATACCACCTGCACATGCACGTGTATGGCGGCCCGCGTCCCTGGCGCGGCCAGCACTGATTTCGCCGCGCGCCGGGTTCGCGTGTATACTACCCGCATTGGTTGACGCTATTCGGGCACCGTCCCGCAAGGAGAATGTGATGGGTTCATTGAGTATTTGGCACTGGCTGATCGTTCTGGTCATTGTGATGCTGGTCTTCGGCACCAAGAAACTGGGCAATATCGGCGGTGATATCGGCAAGGCCGTCAAAGGCTTCAAGGATGGCGTCAAGGGCGAAGATGATGCCCCGGCAGCCAACACTCCTCCTGCTGCGCCATCGCAAGTGGCCGACAAAAGCACCATCGACGTCGAGACGAAAGAGAAAAGCAAGTCCTGATAGCGTGGCGGGGCGATTGCCTCGTCCGGTAACGGCACTTGTCCGCTTATGATCGATCTCGGTCTCTCTAAAATCGCCATCATCGGCGTGGTTGCACTGATAGTCATCGGCCCTGAAAAGCTGCCGAAAGTGGCGCGCATGGCCGGTACCCTGTATGGCCGCGCGCAGCGCTACCTGAACCAGGTCAAATCCGAAGTCTCACGCGAAATCGAAATGGAAGAGCTGAAGAACCTGCAGAAGGAAGTGCAGGAGGCGGCCCATTCCGTCAAGCAAAGCGTGGAGAAATCCATGCATGGCGTGGAAAACTCGATCTCGGGCAACCTGGCCGAGGTGGAAAACGCGTGGCGTGGCGACTCCGCCGCGTATGCGGGGCATGACGATGGGCACGACGCCCATGAAGCCATGCTGCGCGCCACCAACGATGACCTGGCCCGCAAGGCGCGCGAATTCCGCCGCAAGAAGCTGGTGCGCAATTCCGCCATTCCCGGCTGGTACAAGCAGCGCCATGGCGGCAAGATGCACGTGCAGTCGGCCGCCGCCCGCGTGGCGCGTTTCCGTCCGCGCGCCAGTTCCTCCTCCTTTTACTCATGAGTAGCAAATCCCCGGTGGAAGAAACCTTTATCTCGCATCTGGTCGAGCTGCGCAACCGCCTGGTCAAGGCCTCGATCGGCATCGCCGTCGTCTGCGCCGTGCTGTTTTACTGGCCAGGCCCGTCGCAGATCTACGACTTCATCGCCGCGCCGATGATCGCCTCGCTGCCGGCCGGCTCGAAAATGATCGCCACCGGCGTCATCTCGCCCTTCCTGGTGCCGATGAAAGTGACCCTGGTGATCGCCTTCATCGTCGCCCTGCCCTGGGTGCTGTACCAGATGTGGGCCTTCATCGCCCCCGGCCTGTACACGCATGAAAAGCGCCTGATCGCGCCGCTCGTCATTTCCTCGTCGCTGCTGTTCATGGCCGGCGTGGCCTTCTGCTACTTCTTTGTCTTTGGCCGCGTGTTTCACTTCATCAGCGACTTTTCGCCGTCGTCAATCGCCGTGACCCCCGATATCGAAAACTACCTCGATTTCGTCATGTCGATGTGCCTGGCCTTTGGCGCCACCTTCGAAGTGCCCGTCGTGGTGGTCATCCTCGTGCGCATGGGCCTGGTGTCCATCGCGAAGCTCAAGGAAGTGCGCCCGTACGTGATCGTCGGCGCCTTCGTCATTGCCGCTATCGTCACGCCGCCGGACGTGGTCAGCCAGTTTTCACTGGCCATTCCCATGTGCCTGCTGTTCGAGCTGGGCTTGCTGGTGGCGCCCATCTTCGTCAAGGCCACGCAGGCGCCGGAAGAGGCGTCCTAAAGCCAGCTCCACCACGTGCAGATGCAAGCCGCTGCTTCCTCGGGAGCCGCGGCTTTTTTATCGAGCGGGACGTTAGTGGGTGCTTGCTGCGGCATCAGTTTGCCGAGGATGGCCAGGTTGAGCAGGATCAGGCTGCGCACCATCCAGAGCACGTGTTTCATGTCGGCGCCATGGCGCAAGTCCAGGCGTTCCAGGCGGGTGTCAAATTTTTGCCCCAGCGTCTCTATCCTGGTATTGCGTGTCAATGCCAGGGCATCCAATTCTAGGGCATCTATCCTCGTGTCGAGCTGATGCTCCAGTGCATCTATTCTGGTAGCGAGTGGCAATTCCAGGGCATCCCCCTGGTGTCGACCTTTTGCGCCAGCGGCTGGATTTCCCCCGACAGATTGCGCTCCAGCGCCGCCAGCTCGCCACGCACGACGACGGCCGCACCCAGCAAATCCCCCAGGGCCGCCGCATGGGCTTCCGCTTGCGACATGGGCACGCCTGCCGAGGCGAGGCGCTTGGCGTAATCGCGGGTGTCGCACTGGACGGGCATATGCGTGAACGTTCCTGGCCATCACCCTAGCAGAAAAATCGGCAATTGCCGGTGAGGAGAGCAGTGGCGCCTGCCTTCCTGTCAGCGTAGGCGCTACGGCGCCGGGCGGTTTGCGGTGGCGCAAACGCATGCAAAAAGGGCGCCGCGGCGCCCTGTGCACGGTGAGGATGCGTGCGGCTTAATTCATCAATTCCTTGATGACTTTCACGGGCGCGCTGCCATAGCTGAGGAATTGTTCATGGAAATCCTTCAGCACGAATTTGCTGCCCAGCGCTTGCTTGCGCTGTTCGCGCAAGTCCATGATTTCGCTGTAGCCGCTGAAATAGCTGGTCAGTTGCACCGAGCTCAGCTGCACGCGGCGCCATTTTTCCGTCGCTTCGCGCTGCGTCTGGAAGGCCTGGCGCGTCAGCAGGTCGAGCGCCTGCTCTCGCGTCATGCCCAGCACGTGCACGCTGTAGTCGAGGATGGTGTTGGTGACGCTGCGCAAGTTCCACTTCGAGTACATCAGCCACATTTCCGGCGCGTTATTGCCATAGCCCGATTCGAGCATCATGCGCTCGCCATACACGGCCCAGCCTTCGATCATGGCGCCATTGCCGAAGATGGACTTGACCAGCGACGGCGACTTGTTGGCGTACACGAGCTGCGTGTAGTGGCCGGGGATGGCTTCGTGGATGTTCAGGATCTGCAAGATCCAGTGGTTGTATTCGCGCAAGCTGCTTTCCGCCTGTTCCGGCGTTTCGCCGTCGAGCGGCGTCACGTTGTAATAGGTGCGGTCTTGCGGACGATACGGGCCGGGCGCCTCGATGCTGGCGCCGGCTACGCCGCGCTGGTAGGCCGGCGTTTCACGCACGACGAGCGGCTTTTTCGGGTCCATCGTCAGCAGGTTGTGGCTGGTCACCCATTCCTGCAATTCCGGGATCTGGCGGCGGATTTCCGGCACGAAATCGGCTGGCGCCACGTGGTTGCTCGACAGCTTGTCGATGACCATGCCGATCTTCGCCGTGCGGTCGGCCGGCTTGGCCGCGTTGCCCATGGTTTTCAGCCACAGCTCGTCGGACAGGCTGTCCATGTGTTCAAGCAGTTTTTCGCGCGCGGCCAGGGCCTTCTGGTACATCTGTTCGGCGCTGACGCTGGCCTGGATATCGTAGGTAAATTTCTGCTCGTACAAGTCCTTGCCGATGCGGAAGGAGCGGGCGTTGCCATTTTGCGCCAGTGCCGCATCCTGCTCCGTCAGCCAGGCGGCATAGCCTTGCACGGCGGTGCGGGCCGCGGCGATGCGCGCGTTGTACAGCTGCTTCTCGGTCGCCGTCAGGATCGAGCCTTGCGCCGTCTTGTTCAAGTCGTCAAGCACGCTGAGCACGCCAGCGCTCTGGGCGATGGCCAGCTGCGTGTGTTCGCGCGTGGGCTGATGGATGCTGGCGCGCGCGGCCACATAGTATTGCGGCACGGTGGCGATGCGTTTGAGCAAGGTGCGCAGGCGCTGCGGCTGCGACGCGTATTCCGTGTTCAGGATGAAGTCGATGGAACCGGCCACGTTGTAGAGGGCGGGATTCCATTCGAATTCGCGGAAGGTGGTCAGGTACCAGCGGTCCGACTGCAGTTTATTGGTCAGCAAGGCCAGGTCGGTACGTTGCTTGTCGGACATCTTGCCCGCATTCAGCTTGCCGAATTTACCCAGCCATTCTTCGATGAAGGCCAGCTGCTTCTGGCGGCTGGCCGCGTCGGGAATGCTCAGGTTGGCGGCGCCGTCGTATTTGCCGACGGCAATGGCGCCTTCCGGATCCATGCGCCACAGCGCGGTGAGGAACTGGCCGCTCAGGTTATTCATGGAACGGTCGCTGCTGTTCTCGCTGGCGACGGCCGCTACCGTGGCTGCCGTGGCGGCGCTGACGACGGCCGCCTTCTTGGCGACGGTTTTTTTCTTGCTGCTGCTGGTGCTGGCCTTGCCGCTTTTCTGCGGTTTCTTGGCGGCGCTGGCCGGTGTCAGGGTGAATGCCATCATCAATGCGGCGAGCGCAACTTTATTTCTTGTCAGCATAGTTCATCTCTTGAATATTTGGTTGTTTGTTAAATCCAGTCACGAATAAACTGATAATATAAATAACAAACAACTATTGAAAGGTCGGCCTTGCTTGCCAGGGCGGCCCAAAGATTAGCACTAATTGCCGCGCTTGCGCAGTTTTTTGCCGGCCGTCCGCCGGGCTAGACGACGATGGCGCTGCCGTGCAGCAGCTCCTGGTGGCGCGCATTCAGGGCCGCCACGGCATCCTTGCCGCGCGCCATGCCGGTGGCGTGGATTTCGACTTCTTGTGTGTAACGCTGGCTGACGTGGATCGTGTAGGACTGGAACAGCCAGCTCCAGAAGTTGGTTTCATACACGGCTTCATCCATGTCGCGCCATTTGACGCCCGTCAGTTTCTTCTTCCACGGCAAGATGCCGGACGCCAGCCACACGCCCGCCTCGTCGTAGTACAGCTGGTAGCTGCGGGTCGTCAGCAGGCGGTAGCCGACGATCAGGGCCGAACCGATCAGCACGACGAGGGCGGCGCGCGTGTTGTACTTGAAGGCCAGCGGCAGGGCGGCGAAAAACAGCAGCACGGCCATGATGAAGGTGCCGGCATAGGCCGTCCAGGATTTGCCGCACAAGAAGGTGGCGCGCTGGCCGGCGCTGGTGGCGATATAGTCGGTCATGGCATGGGATCAAAACAGGGAAAAACGATCATCGCATGGAACGCGGCTTCCCCGTTCATTTTTTCAAGCCTTCCTGCAGCATGCCCAGCATGTCGCTGGCCGACATGCGCGCAGCCGCGTCGCTGCCTTCCAGCAGACTGTCGGCCAGGTCGCGCTTGTGCTGGTGCAACTCGACGATGCCTTCCTCGATCGTGTGCTTGGCCACCAGGCGGTAAATGGTGACGGGACGCAATTGCCCCATGCGGTGGGCGCGGTCCGAGGCCTGGTCTTCCACGGCCGGGTTCCACCACGGGTCCATGTGGATCACGTAATCGGCCGCCGTCAGGTTGATGCCCATGCCGCCCGCTTTCAGGCTGATCAGGAAAACATCGCCCTCGCCCGCCTGGAAGGCGTCGACGCGGCGCTTGCGTTCTTGCATGGGCGTGGCGCCATCAAGGTACTGGTAGGCCACGCCATGCTGCTCCAGGTGCTGGCGGATCAGGGTCAAATGGTCGACGAACTGGCTGAAGACAAGCACCTTGTGGCGGTTTTCCAGCAAGCCCGACAACAATTGCGCGAACGCGGCCAGCTTGCTGCTGGCCAGGCCCAGCTCGGGCGCCACCAGCTGCGGATTGCAGCAGGCGCGGCGCAGCTTCATGATCTCGGCCAGGATCTGGATGGCTTTCTTCGATGCCGGCCCTTCCACCATGGCCAGCTTTTCCAGCGCTTCGCGGCGCAGCGATTCGTACAGTGCCGTTTCCGGCGGCGACAGCTGCACTTCCAGCACGATTTCCGTGCGTGACGGCAATTCCGACAGCACTTGTGTCTTCGTGCGGCGCAGGATGAACGGCGCGATCAGGCGGCGCAGGCGCAGGCGCGCGCCGGCCGCCGCCCGCTTGTCCTGGTCTTTCTCGATGGGACCGGCAAAGCGCAGGTTGAACTGGTCGAGCGTGCCCAGCAAGCCCGGATTGATGAAGCGGAACAGATTCCACAATTCGCCCAGGTGGTTTTCCAGCGGCGTGCCGCTGGCCACCATGCGGAAGTCGCCCTGCAGCGCCATCACGGCTTGCGAGCGCTTGGTGGCGCCATTCTTGATCGCTTGCGCCTCGTCGAGCACGATCGTATGCCAGCGCACGCCCGCGAACATGGCTGCTTCCTGCTGCAGCAAGCCATAGCTGGCCACCACCACGTCGAACGGCTGCAAGGTGTCCAGCATGTCGGCGCGGTCGCCCGTACCGAACAGCTTCACCTTCAAGGTGGGCGCGAAACGCTGCGCTTCGCTGATCCAGTTCATGCACACGGACGTGGGCGCGACCACCAGGGTGGGGCCGTGCGGCGCGCGCGCCAGGATCAGGGCCAGCGCCTGCAAGGTTTTGCCCAGGCCCATGTCATCGGCCAGGCAGGCACCTACGCCCCAGTGCGCCAGGCGCGCCAGCCATTCGTAGCCGGCCAGCTGGTAGTCGCGCAAGTCCGCCTGCAGGGTGCTGGGCAGCTGCGGCTGATGATCGTCGAGCGCGCGCAGGCGCAGCAAGTGTTCGCGCCACAATTTGTCGGCCTGCACGCCGCCCGCATCGGTGGCCAGTTCTTCCAGCGCGAAGGCGGCCAGCGGGTGGACGTGCACGCCATCGGCATGCGCCTCGCCATACGCGGCCAGTTCCGACAGGCGGCGGTGCAATTCGTCGCTGAGGGCGAGGAACTGGTTGTCGCCGAGGGCCACGAAGCGGCTTTTATTGTGCTGCATCAAGTCCAGCAGGGCGCGCAGGTCCATGACCTTGTCTTCGTCGATCTGCACTTCGCCGCTGGCGGCAAACCAGTCTTTTTCACTTTTGATCTTCAGGCGCATCTGGCCGCTGTCGATGCGTTTCGACACGCGCATGGTTTCGCCTTCGGGCCAGGCCAGCACGATGTTGGCGGGATCGAGCACCTGCAATTCCACCAGCAGCTGCAAGCCCAGGGCAGGCTGGCCCAGCAGCCACTCGCCATGCTCTTCTTCCGCCTCTTCCAGCACCAGGCAGCGCCCGATGAGCTGGCGCTGCGCCTCGCGCTCCGCGTTCAGGTCGCGCCGCGCCTGCACGGCCCGGCCCGCCACATCGGCAAACACGCTCTCGGCGCCGCTGCCGGGCGCGTAATAGGCGCCGTTGTCGAGCAGCGGGCGCACGAGGATCTGCATTTTCAGGCCCTGCTGGTAGGGCAGCAGGTGCACGTGCAGGCGGTGGTCGGCCGTGATCGCCTGCGCGTCGCCCGCGCCGCCGCCGATATCGGATTGCACGGTGACCATCGAGGAGATGGCGCTGATGGCCTGCATGACCTGTTTTTCCGCATGCAGGGGCACGGACAGGCCCAGCCCCACGATGGCGCCGATGCGCCGGTGCTCGTCGAGGATGTGCACGACGCGCAGGCGCGTCGGCGTCTCGCGCTGCACCACGACATGGCTGCCGCTGTCGGGCAGCGGCGGCTGCATGCCCAGCCACAGCTGCCCCTCGTGCGACTTGATGAGGAGCTCGGGCGCGCCGGCGATCAGTTCCACGCGCGTGTCGGGGTGGTCGAGCCAGAACACGAGCGGGTGGCCCACCAGCAGCACGGCGGCCTTGTCCAGCTCGATTTCATAGCGCGGCGCCGACGAATAATACTGTTTGAATGGCGCGATGCTGCCGGCCGCGCGCGCGTCCTGCGGCGTGAGGAAATCGATGTCGCCCGCCTCTTCGGCCAGGCGCTTCAGGCCCATGGCGCGGCCCTTGCTCCAGCCGCCGCGCGCGTCGCGTTTCTGCTCGCGCACTTCCACGGCCGTCAAGCCGAAGCGCGGGTCGAACGCCACCAGCCACACGAGGCGCGAGACGCCGCCCGGCGCTTCGGCGGGGGCATTCTGCTGCAGGTTGATCAGGGCGCTCAGCTGGCGCTGCCAAGCTTCCTGGCGCTCGAACCACGGCGCCATATCCGTCAAGCCATGTTGCGCGCGCTTGCCCGTCGCATAGCGTTCCTGTTCCGGCTCGCTCATCAAGCCCAGCAGACCGGCCGCCTGTGCCGCGATCAGGTCGTAGCCGGCCGCGTCCGCCTGCTGCACCAGCAGGCGCAGCTGGGGTTTGCGTTCGCTCAATTGCGGTAGCGCCAGCCAGTAATACAGCAAGCCCTGGAACAGCTGCGCCTGCAAGCCCGTTTCCCAGTTGCGCGCGGGAATCGCTTCGGCCTGCAGCACGCCGGCGCGCACCAGGCGCAAGGTATTGAGTTGCTGGTAGACGATGCTGTCGTGGTTCGGCTGCGCGTGCAGGGCGATGTCGAGATAACTTTCCGCGTTTTTGAGCAGCTTGGCGTCGTTGCCACGCAGCAGTGCCAGCACATACAGGTGGCCGCCGATGCCCGTAAAGCACAGCTTGCGCTTGCCCGCTTCCTTGCGCAGCCCCTTCAAGGCCGTCTCGAAGCCCGCCACGGCGTGCGCGAGTTCGCCGCGCAACAGGGCGATGCTGCTGTCGATAAACAGCACCTGCGGGCCCTGCTGGCCCGCCAGGTAGCGCGCAGCCGTGTCGAGTTCGCCGCACAGCAGGGCATCCTCGGCCAGGGCCAGCGGCAGGGCGGCGCCGATGTGGTCGCCGGCGGCCGCCTGGCGCGCGTGGTGCTCACGCGCATAGCCGCGGATGGCGCGCGCCGTGGCCGGCTCGCGCGGCGCATTGCCCAGCAGCACGGCCAGTATGTCATCCTGCAATTGCGGCATGACGAAGGACAGCATCTCCGGCTCGAACGGGCGGCCGAAGATTTCGATCAGCGGATGCAGCTGCTGCGCTTCGTAGCAAGCCATGCAGGCGGCCAGGACGGCGGCCACGTGGCGCACCTCGTCGTTGCGCAACAGGGCGATGCGCAGGCGCGCCACGCCCTGGCGGTAGCTGCGCAGCTCCACATAGCCATCCCAGTTGCGGCGCACGGGATTGATCAGCTCGATCGCCTGGCACAGGTCGCGGAACACCAGGTGCTCGATGGCCGCGCGCATGGCGGGCCAGCGCAATTTCGCTTCGCAGGCAAAGCCGCGCCCGACGATCTCGGACGCCAGCGCCAGGCGCGTCAGCCGCTGCAGCATGGCCGTCACGACGGGCAGGGAAAACGGCGTGCCGTCCGGTTCGACCACATTGGCGCGCTGCAAGTGTTCGTAGACGGCATGCTTGCCGACCGGTTCGCCCGCGATCGCCAGCAGGGCCAGGATCATCTGTTCGTGCTGTTCCAGTGCAGCGAACTCGTCCAGCAGATGTTGGTCTACATGCTGCTCGGTCATGCGGGCAAGTTGGCGATCTGCACGGGCGCATCGCCGGCCGGCACGGGCAGGCCGAACACGCGCTGGTAGAAATACAGTTCCGCATCCAGCGTGCGCACGATGTTTTCCGCCTTGCGGAAGCCGTGGCCCTCGCCTTCGAGCGGCACATACGCGACCGGCACGCCACGCGCCTGCAGGGCGTCGACCATCAGCTGCGACTGCTGCGGCGGCACCACCTTGTCATCGAGGCCCTGGAAGAAAATCATCGGGCGCGACAATTTATCCGTGTGGTGGATGGGCGAGCGCGCGCGGTACAGGGCCTCGGCCTGCGGCTGCGAGGCGATCAGGTAATCGTTGTAGTGCGATTCGAACTTGTGCGAATCGAGATCCAGGCCTTTCAGGTCGGATACGCCGTAATAGCTGGCGCCGGCCTTGAAGACGTCATGGAAGGTCAGCGCGCACAGGGTCGTCAGGCCGCCGGCGCTGCCGCCGCGGATGATCAGGCGCTCGGGGTCGGCCAGGCCGTGGGCGGCCAGGTAGCGCGCGCCGGCGATGCAGTCTTCCACATCGACGATGCCCCATTGCCCGCGCAGCGCGTCGCGGTATTCGCGGCCGAAACCGCTGCTGCCGCCATAGTTGACGTCGAGCACGCCGATGCCGCGGCTGGTCCAGTACTGGGTCGCCAGCTTCAGGGTATTGCTGGCCATGCTGGTAGGGCCGCCATGGCTGATGACGATGACGGGAGGCAACGTTCCATCGGGCGCTAGCGCGTCGCTGTTGGTGGGCGCATAGAAGAAGGCGTGGGCCGTGCGATCATTGCTGCTCGGAAAGCTCAAGCTGCGCGGCACGGACAGGTAGCCGAGCGCGGGTAATTGCGCGATCGATTGCGCCAGCACTTCCAGCTCGTGGTTCGACAGGTCGATGCGCGCCAGTTCCAGCGCAATCGTGGGGCTGCCGCCCAGCAGCGCGACAAAGCCGGGGCCGACGCGCAGTTCGCGGATTTCCTGGTACGGGTGCGGTATCGGCTCGAGCTTGGCCGCGGCCACGTTCAATTGCGCCAGGTAGCTGATGCCGGCCTGGATATACGTGCAGACGATCTCGTCGGCGGACAGGAAGCCGTACATGCTGCCGCCGAAGGTCCAGTGCGGCGTGGCAAATTCCGCTTCCATCGGGCATAGCGCCTCGATGTCGGCGCCGTGCAGGCGGTACAGGTTCCACCAGCCGCTGCTGTCGGAAACGAAGTGCAGCAAGCCGTTCGGCGACCATTCTGGCTGGCAAATCGATTCGCGCGCGCCGCCGGCGATCAGGCGCGGCGAACCGAGGCTGCCGTCCGCATGCACGTCGGCCAGCCACAGTTCCGTGCCTTGCCACGGCAGGCGCGGGTGGTCCCAGCTGATCCAGGCCAGCTGGCTGCCGTCCGGCGACAGGCGCGGCGCCGCATAGAAATCGTGGCCGCGCGCCAGCACCGTTTCACTGCCGTCGAAGCCGATGGCGGCCAGGCTGTTTTCCGGGTGGGCATGGCCCTCTTCCGGATGCTGCTCGCGCACGGCGATCAGGCGCGCGCGGGCCGCATCGACGACGAAGTCCGCGTAGCGCGTATTGCCTCCCGCGCTGAAGGCTTCCGCGGCGCCATCGGCGGCGACGCGGTACAGGCGGTTATCGGCGAAATGCGAGAAATACACGGTATCGCCAGCGACGGCATACGCGCCGCCGCCGTATTCATGCACGCGCGTGCGCACGTTGAACGGCGCCGGCGTCAATTCATCGACACGCGCGCCGCGCTGGCGCAGCAGGGTGTTGCGGCCCGCTTCGCTGGCGCGGCCGGCCAGCCAGAAGACATCGCCGCCATCGGCGCCCCCCAGGGCCAGCTGCGTCAGCGGCGAGGCGCCGGCCGCGACGATGGCGGCGCTGATCGGCGATGGCCAGGTGCCATAAGGGGTGCTGGATGCGGTTGAGGTCATGCGGGCTCCGTGTGTGGTGGGATCAAGGGCCGCCAGGCAGGGTCAGGGCGCGTGGCAGCGTACATCATCATAATGGAAGGGCAGGCACAACGAAAGCGCTGCCGTGCATGGCAAATGCTGCAAAGCGGCACTGGAATCAATGAAATGGCGGCGATTGGGTGCGATAATACCGCTTCTCCAAGCTCGATTGCCTGCCATGCCACAATTTGCTCCGCTTCAGAATGATACTTTCCTGCGCGCGCTGCTGCGCCAGCCAACCGAGCACACGCCTGTCTGGCTGATGCGCCAGGCGGGCCGCTATCTGCCCGAATACCGCGCCACGCGCGAGCGGGCCGGCTCCTTCCTGGGCCTGGCAAAGAATCCCGATTACGCCACGGAAGTGACCCTGCAGCCCCTGGAGCGCTTCCCGCTCGACGCGGCCATCCTGTTTTCCGACATCCTGACGGTGCCCGACGCCATGGGCCTGGGCCTGTATTTCGCCGATGGCGAAGGACCGAAGTTCGAGCGCCCGCTGCGCACGGAACAGGATGTGATGGCCCTGCAAGTGCCGGACCTCGATACGCTCGACTATGTCTTCAAGGCCGTCACGCAGATCCGCACGGAATTGAACGGCCGCGTGCCGCTGATCGGCTTTTCCGGCAGCCCGTGGACCCTGGCGTGCTACATGGTGGAAGGCGGCGGCTCGAAAGAGTTTCACACCATCAAGAAGATGCTGTACAACCGCCCGGAACTGATGCACCACATCCTGGCCATCAACGCCACGTCCGTGGCGCAATACCTGAATGCGCAAATTGATGCCGGCGCGCAAGCCGTGATGATTTTCGATTCCTGGGGCGGTGCGCTGGCCGATGGCGCTTACCAGGAATTTTCGCTGGCCTACATGCAGCAAGTGGTGGCGCAACTGAAGCGCGACAAGGATGGCGTCAAGATCCCTGCCATCGTGTTTACCAAGGGCGGCGGCCAGTGGATCGAGCAGATCGCCGACATCGGCGCCGACGCCGTGGGACTGGACTGGACCGTCAACCTGACGCGCGCGCGCCAGCTGGTGGGCCACAAAGTGGGCTTGCAGGGCAATCTCGACCCCGCCATCCTGTTCGCCAGCCCCGAGCAGATCCGCGCCGAAGTGGCGAAAGTGCTCAACGCGTTTGGCGCGCCATCGGCAGGCACGGGCCACGTGTTCAACCTGGGCCACGGCATTTCGCAGTTTACGCCGCCGGAATCCGTGGCAGCCATGGTGGAAGCCGTGCACAGCATGAGCCGCGCCATGCGCAGCGGCCAGTAAATAGTTAATCAATAACGTCATCAGCGGCGCCCTGGGGCGCCTGGCATGGCAAAAAGGCGGGTTTCCCACAGGAAGCCTGCCTTTTTTCATGGCTGTCGCCCCTGGGGCAATACCGACTTATGCACAATTTTTTTTACTGCGGAAATAAAAGGCAGTCGAAAAGCCTAGCCCGGGAGATGACTGCAAGTATTTGATTTTTAAGAAATAAAAATTTCAGGTATTAACGATCCTTGCCACAATGAGCAAGGTTGTTCTTCTGGCCGGCAGGCTTATAAGTTCATTGTCCACAAAGTTATCAACAGATTCTGTGGATAAAATTGAAAAGTAATTTGTTAACGGGCACTTAGCGCGCATGTTCAGGTTTCACCTGAAGTGTATGTTGCACTGCATGATATTTAAACAATTTTCTGCCGCGGCGTGGCCGCATTCGCGGGCCTTGCCCGGCAAGCGGCCATTTTGCCAGTGAAAATGTCGAAATCCTTGATTGGCGTCATGCAAAATACATGGATGCTCATGCAAAAAAATTCACAAATGGTTCAGTTATGCACAGAGGGCGGAAAAGTCGCTTGGTTTTTTTCCCTCCGGGGCAGTGATTTTTAAGTGATTGATTTTAAACGATTAAATTTTCTTTCGTGCCCCCTTGACGAGGGTCAAAATTTTCTATCCACATTATTCTGGAAGTTAATTTTGCTTTGTCCACAAAGTTATCCACAGAATTTTCTTCAGGGCAGGTGAGGGCGTCCGCCTGCTCGTGCCGCCCCCCGTTAGGCGTTTGACGGGCGAAACAAGTATCATGGCCGGCTGGCGCCATGCCTGACCTCACGCATCGCCGCACGGCATGCTTTTTTATTAAGATAGGCCATCCCACCCATGCCGCAGTGCATCTTGAAAGTCGCGCTCGACACGCCCCTGAACGCCCTGTTCGACTACCGCTGGCAGGCGGCGGCCGACGCTGACGCGGCATTGCCGCAGGTGGGGCAGCTGGCGCTGGTGCCGTTCGGCCGGCGTGAAGTGATGGGGTTGATCGTCGGCGTGTCCGACAGCACCGACGTGCCCGACGCGAAATTGAAGGAGGTGCTGGCCGTGCGCAGCCAGCTGGCGCCGCTGTCGGCACAGTGGCTGGCGCTGGCCGCCTTTGCCGCCGATTACTACCAGCGTCCGCTGGGCGAAGTGGCGCTGCCGGGCTTGCCGAAGAATTTGCGCGTGCTGACGACGGTGGCGCTCGACCGCGCCATCAAGAAGCTGGCCAAGCTGGCCGACGCGCATGACGGCACGCCGCTGAACATGCCGGCGCTCAATCCGGCGCAGCAGGAAGCGGCCGACGCCATCGGCGGCGCCCAGGGTTTTCAACCGACCCTGCTGTATGGCGTGACGGGCAGCGGCAAGACGGAAGTGTATCTGCAGGCGTGCGCCCAGGTGCTGGCGCGCGACGAGGCGGCGCAAATCCTGATCCTGGTGCCGGAAATCAACCTCACGCCCCAGCTCGAAGGCAATATCCGCGCGCGCTTTCCTGGCGTCATGCTGGCCACCCTGCACAGCAGCCTGTCCGAAGGCGAGCGCATGCTGCACTGGCTGGCCGCCCACCAGGGCCAGGCGCGCATCGTGCTCGGCACGCGCCTGGCCATCCTGGCGTCCTTGCCGCAGCTCAAGCTGATCGTCATCGACGAGGAGCACGACCCGTCCTACAAGCAGCAGGAAGGCTTGCGCTATTCGGCGCGCGACCTGGCCGTGTGGCGCGCCTGGCAATTGCAGATTCCCATCGTGCTCGGTTCGGCCACGCCGTCGCTGGAAAGCTGGCACCATGCGCAGACGGGGCGCTACCGCAAGCTGGAATTGCGCGAGCGGGCCGTCAAGAATGCCGTCTTGCCGCGCGTCAAGATACTCGACATGGAGCGCGACAAGCCGAAAGATGGCTTGACGTCGCACCTGGTGGCGGCATTGAAGCTGCGCATGGAGCGCGGCGAGCAGTCGCTGCTGTTCCTGAACCGGCGCGGCTATTCTCCCGTCATCTGCTGCGAATCGTGCGGCTGGATCAGCAATTGCACGCGTTGCACCTCGTTCATGGTGCTGCACAAGCCCGAGCACCGCTTGCGCTGCCATCATTGCAGCCTGGAATTGCGCATCCCCCGTCACTGTCCTACCTGCGGCAACGTCGACTTGCAGCCGCTGGGACGCGGCACGCAACGCGTGGAAGAAGGCTTGCAGCAATTGTTTCCCGAGGCGCGCATCCTGCGCATCGACGCCGATTCCACGCGCAAGAAGGGCAGCGCGCAGGAAGCGTTCGATGCCGTGCACCGCGGTGAAGTGGATATCCTGATCGGCACGCAGATGGTGGCCAAGGGCCACGACTTCAAGAAACTGACGCTGGTCGGCATATTGAATCCGGACACGGCCCTGTTTTCCCAGGATTACCGTGCCAGCGAGCGGTTGTTCGCCCAGCTGATGCAGGTGGCGGGCCGGGCCGGACGGGCGGCGCAGACGGAGGGCGGCAGCGTTTCCGAAGTGCTGATCCAGACGCGCTATGCGCGCCATCCGCTGTACGACGCCGTCGTCAACCACGATTACGACCATTTCGCCACCACCCTGCTGGAAGAGCGGGCCCAGGCGGCGCTGCCGCCGTACCTGTTCCAGGCCCTGCTGCGCGCGGAAGCGCCCGAGCTGGCCACGGCCATCGAATTCCTGCAGGCGGCCAAGGAATGCATGGAGCACCCGCAGGTCACCATCAATGATCCGATTCCCATGAGCATGACGCGCGTCTACAACGTCGACCGCGCCCAGCTGCTGCTGGAGTCCCCCTCGCGGCCCGCCCTGCAAGCGTTTTTAAAAGAATGGCTGGGGGAATTGCGCGCCATGAAGACGCGCGTGAAATGGTCGCTGGAAGTGGACCCGCTGGATATCTGATTTAACTGAGGTAATCGCGGCCGGCGCGCACGATCTGTTCCGACAGCAGCTTGGTAAATGGCGTGTCCAGGGTCCATGCATGCCAGCTCAGCGGCACGTCCAGGGTGCGCCCCGGCATCAGGTCCACCAGGCGGTCGGCCAGCAAGGCTTGCGCGGCCAGGCGCTGCGGCACCAGGCCGTAGGCCAGGCTGTCCTGGATGCAGGCGCGGCGCGCCGTTTCCACCGGCAAGCTGTGGTGCGGAAACGGTGCGCGCAGCTGTAATTGTTCGGCCAGGAAACGTGCCAGCAGACCGTGCTGGCCCACCACGGCCGGCGCCAGCTGCACCGCCTCGCTGCTGAAACCATCGCCAAACCAGTGGCCCGCAAACACGGGCGTGGCCACGCAGACATAGCGCAAGGTGCCCAGCGGCGTCACGCTGGTGGCGGCGGACGCATCGGGCGCGACGCCGGACTCGGCCGCCACGCAGCCGAAGACGGAACCATCGCGCACCAGTTGCAAGGCGGCATCGCTGTCGGCCAGGCGCACGTCGAGCTGGCAGCGCGGCGGCGCCAGCAGGGCGGGCAAGGTGTCGGGGAACCACGTGGCCAGGCTGTCGGCATCGATGGCGATGGCGATTTCCGGCATGCTGACGCTATTGCCCAGGTCGATATCGAGCGACGCTTCCATCAGCTTGACGTTGCGGTGATGCACGATCAGGCGCTGGCCCAGCCCTGTCGGCACGGCTGGCTGGCCCCGGATGATCAGCAGGCGTCCGCTGGCGTCTTCCAGCGCCTTGATGCGCTGCGAGACGGCCGACTGGGTGATGCCCAGGGCCAGGGCTGCCTTGTCGAAACTGCCGTGGCTGGCCACGGCGTCCAGCACGGCCAGCGCGCGATAATCGAGTGATCCCATTAGCTGTACTTATAAATTCTAAAAATGATTAGTTATACTAATGCATATATTGCTGCAAAGTAAAACCTTATTTTCAGCAAACGGGTAGTATCGAATGCTGTGAGCAACCTGAAACGGGATGGACAGCAGCATGAAAACACTACGGGTGGATGTGGCCGTGATCGGCAGCGGCACGGCCGGCATGACGGCGCACAAGGCGGCGCGCATGCAAGGCAAGCGCGTGCTGATGATAGAAAGCGGGCCCTACGGCACGACGTGCGCGCGCGTGGGCTGCATGCCCAGCAAACTGCTGATCGCGGCGGCCGAGGCGGCCCATGCGGTGGTTGCCGCGCCCGGCTTCGGCGTGCATCCTGGGCCCGTGCGCATCGACGGCCAGCAAGTGATGGCCAGGGTGCGCAGCGAGCGCGACCGCTTTGTCGGCTTCGTGCTCGATGGCGTCAACGCCATTGCCGACGAGGAAAAATTGCGCGGCCATGCGCGCTTCATCGCGCCGGGCAAGCTGCAGGTCGATGAACATACCCTGGTCGAAGCGGCCAGCGTGGTGATCGCCACCGGTTCCACGCCCATCGTGCCGCCCGAGTGGCAGGCGGCGGGCGAGCGCGTCATCACCAGCGACGCCGTGTTCGAATGGACGGACTTGCCGCAGTCGGTGGCCGTCGTCGGCAGCGGCGTCATCGGCCTGGAACTGGGCCAGGCGCTGGCCCGCCTGGGCGTGCGCGTGACCCTGTTTGCGCGCGGCACCAAGGTGGCGCAGCTGACCGACCCGCTCGTGCTGCAGGAGGCGGGCGCCGTGCTGGCGCGCGAGCTCGACATCCGCTTTCAGACCAGCGTTGCCCACGTGGCAAAAACGACCGATGGGGCCGGCATCCTGCTGACCAGCCGCGATGGCGCCGGCCAGGAAAAAACCGAGCAGTTCGAGTATGTGCTGGCCGCCATCGGCCGCCGTCCGAATGTCGACCGGATCGGCCTGGAAACGGCGCAGATCGCCCTCGACCGCCATGGCATCCCCGTGTACGACAAGCACACCATGCAATGCGGCAAGAGCGCCATCTTCATCGCGGGCGATGCCGACAATGCATTGCCGCTGCTGCCCGAGGCGGCCGACGAGGGCCGCATCGCCGGCGACAATGCGGCGCGCTTTCCGCACGTCAAACCGGGCTTGCGCCGCACGCCGCTGACGATCGCCTTCACGGAACCGCAGGTCGCCACGGTGGGCGCCACCTACCAGCAATTGTGCGCGAGCCACGCGGGCCGCTTCGCCGTCGGCGCCGTGTCGTTCGGCAACCAGGGCCGCAGCCGCGTGATGCTGCAAAACCAGGGTGTGCTGCGCGTGTATGCGGAATTCGGCAGCAAGCGCTTTCTCGGCG
The DNA here is from genome assembly GCF_030397695.1 of Janthinobacterium sp. SUN118. Classification (NCBI taxonomy): domain Bacteria; kingdom Pseudomonadati; phylum Pseudomonadota; class Betaproteobacteria; order Burkholderiales; family Oxalobacteraceae; genus Janthinobacterium; species Janthinobacterium sp. SUN118. The sequence goes on from NZ_JAPUBV010000007.1 coordinate 94,964, forward strand.
CCGAGCTGATCGGCCCACGCGCGGAACACCTGGGCCATCTGCTGGCCTGGGCGTGCCAGGCGCAGCTGACGGTGCCGGCCATGCTCGACATGCCGTTCTACCACCCCGTCATCGAGGAAGGCGTGCGCACCGCCTTGCGCGAACTGGCGCTGCACCTGGAAAAGGACCCGGAACATGCGCCCGGCTGCGCCGATTGCTCGCCTGGCGTGTGAGGGAAATGTGTTGCAACTTTGCGATTTATATAATTATGTAGACAGGCACACATGATTGCGCGATCATCGCTGCCACATTGAAACATTGATTAAAAGCAAAAAACATTTCAAATGGTTCATGCCAACGATGCCTGGGTGGTACAACTGGCAGTGGCAGCGATGACACGGAGACGATGTGACAATTCGGCGCATACATGCGGGGGAACTGGCGCTGGGCCTGTCCCTGCCCTGGGACGTGCACGGCGAGGCGGGCGGCTTGCTGGCCAAGGTAGGCCATGTGATCCGCAGCGAGCACCAGATCGAGCTGCTGCTGGCGCGCGGCATGATCGCCGATGCCAGCGATGACGAGAGGCGCCCTGGCACGGAGGCGCCGTCGGCCCTGCGCATGCTGAACCGGGCCACGTCCGGCCTGGCGCTGGTCTTGCCGGCCATCGTCGCCGGGCAAGTTATAGCACAGGATCAACTGGCGCCGCTGGCGCAACTGGTGGAAGAGGCCGTCGCGCTCGACGCCGACGTGGCCCTGGCCTGCATCCTGCACAACCAAGGCGCGGGCGATTTCGCCGTGCGCCACAGCGTCGACACGGCCGTCATCGCGACCATGCTGGCGCGGGCCCTGAAACTCGATGACGCCGCCTTGCGCAGCGTGGTGCTGGCCGCGCTGAGCATGAATGTGGGCATGCTGGCGCGCCACGCGCATTTCCAGCACAAGGCGGATCCGCTGGATGCGCAGGAGCGCGCCTACATCCGTGCCCATCCGCAAGCGGGCGTGGACTTGCTGCGCGCGGCCGGCGTGACGGATCCCGCCTGGCTGCAAGCCGTGCTGCAGCACCATGAAAATGTCGATGGCAGCGGTTATCCGCTGGGCGCCACGGGCGCCGAGATTGGCGTGGGCGCCCGGCTGATCATGCTGGCCGACCGCTATTGCGCGCGCGTGTCGCGGCGCAGCTACCGCAAGCCGCTGTTGCCGAACGTGGCCCTGCGCGAGATGCTGATGGCGGAAAAAGCCACGCTGGACGCGCCACTGGCCTCGCTGCTGGTGCGCGAGCTGGGCATTTACCCGATCGGCACCTTCGTGAAACTGTTGAATGGGGAAATCGGCGTCGTCACGCGCAAGGGCTTGAGCGCGGCCACGCCGCATGTGCAGTCGCTGATCGGACCGCGTGGCGCGCGCCTGGATGTGCCGCTGCGGCGCGACACGCGCGTGGACTTGCACGCCATCCGCGAAGTGCTCAGCGCGGAGCAGGCGGGATTGCAGTTCCGCCCGGACCAGCTATGGGGCCGCAGCGCCAGGGTGTAGAGCGCCTGGAAGACGCCCATGGCGTTGTGCATTGCCTCGTCGTACTTGCGTACTGCCTTCGGCAAGGCGCCTGGCGCTGAACGTTTCCAGACGTATCCAGACGTATATAGCCTATTTAATTGAGCAGCACGCCGTCCAGCCGGCCCTCGGCCGCCAGCTCGCGCATGACGCGCACCGTGTCGATATCCGATTCCTTGTAGGCGGAACGGCGGAATTCGTCGTACATGGCGTTGGCCGCGTCGGTGGCCGCATCGTGGCCGTCGTCGTACTGGAAGCGCACCCACAGGCTGATCTCGTCGGGCATCTCGATGGTCATCACGAGCGAGGACTTGCTGATATCTTTTTGCGCCGCCACTTCATAGCGCACCTGCATCTGCGGCACCAGCACCACCCTGTCGTTGATCACCAGCTCGCCGTAGCGCAGGCTGCGCGCGAAACCGTTCTCGCTGCGTTCGCTGATCTGGCATTCGTCGAGGTGCGGCACGAACAGTTTCGGCGATTCGGCACGCAAGACGAGGCCGCGCCATACTTGTTCCAGGGACAAGGTGTCGATCAGGGGATTGAGTGGATCGTTGATTTCAATCAGGTGTTCAAATTTCATAGGACAGCCATTCGGTAAGGGGCGCGCACGGGCGATATAGGCGGAATGGTACTCCAGGCGTGGCAACGCCGCACGCCTTCCATGTGCCAAAATGGCGTCAAATGGCGATATATCAATGCCATTGCCTGTTTTTCAGGCATGCGCCAGCGTGCAAAAGGCGGGCGCGACGCTGTTACAATGGGCCGCTGTTCCCTCCGGAAATACCCTGATGTCCAAAGCGCCACAATTCGGTCTGAATGCCCCCCAAAGCGAAGCGGTGACCTACCTCGACGGCCCTTGCCTCGTGCTGGCCGGCGCCGGTTCGGGCAAGACGCGCGTGATCACGCAAAAGATCGCCCACCTGATCGAAGACCGGGGCTACGACCCGCGCACCATCGCCGCGTTGACGTTCACCAACAAGGCGGCGCTGGAAATGCAGGAGCGCATCGCCAAGCTGTTGAAACAGCCGCGCCAGGCCAAGCAGTTGACGGTGTCGACCTTCCACTCGCTGGGCGTGAAAATCCTGCGCCAGGAAGCCAATGGCGTGGGGCTGAAAGACCGCTTTTCCATCATGGACAGCGACGATTGTTTTTCCCTCGTGCAAGATCTTGCCATTACCACAGATAAACAGGTGATACGCGGCATCCAGAACGCCATGTCGCTGTGGAAAAACGGCCTGATCGATCCGGACATGGCGCTGGCGCAAGCCAAGGATGAAGACGAGGCGAATGCGGCGCGCATCTACCGCAGCTATGTGGCGACCCTGTCCGCCTACCAGGCCGTCGATTTCGACGATCTGATCCGCCTGCCCGTGGAATTGTTCCGCAACAATGGCCCCGTGCGCGACAAGTGGCAGCGCCGTTTGCGCTACCTGCTCGTCGACGAATACCAGGACACGAACACGTGCCAGTACGAACTGGTGAAACTGATGGTGACGGGCATCGGCAAGAAGCCGATGTTTACGGCCGTGGGCGACGACGACCAGGCCATTTATGCGTGGCGTGGCGCCACCGTGGAAAACCTGAAGACGCTGGAAACGGATTTCCCCGATTTGCGCGTCATCAAGCTCGAGCAGAATTACCGCTCCACCATGCGCGTGCTGAACGCGGCCAATGCCGTCATCGGCAACAACCCGAAGCTGTTTGAAAAGTCGCTATGGTCCGAGCATGGCCTGGGCGAGCCGATCAAGGTGCTGGGCATGCAGACGGACGAGCAGGAGGCGGAGCAGGTCGCCATCATGATCTCGGCCGACCATTTCGAGCGAAAGAACAAATTTTCCGATTACGCGATCCTGTACCGCGGCAACCACCAGGCGCGCATCATCGAGCAGTGTCTGCGCAAGGAACGCATCCCGTACACGATCTCGGGCGGCCAGAGCTTCTTCGACAAGGCCGAGATCAAGGACATCATCAGCTACCTGCGCCTGCTGGCCAACGAAGACGACGATCCGGCCTTCATCCGCGCCGTGACGACGCCGCGCCGTGGCGTGGGCCAGTCGACGCTGGAGGTGCTGGGGGCGTTCTCGGGGCAGTGGCAGTGTTCGCTGTTCCAGGCCGTCTTCAAGGGCGGCATCGAGGCCAAGCTGACGGATCGCCAGCTGGGGCCGCTGCGCGACTTCTGCAACTTCATCAACGACCTCGAATCGCGCGCCAGCCGTCCCGGCGCGGCAGGCAGCGGCGACAACGCGGCCGAGGTGCTCGATGACATGATGAAGGAAATCCACTACGAATCGTATCTGTACGATGCCTTCGAGGAACGGCAAGCCCAAAGCAAGTGGCAGAACGTGCTGGAATTCGTCAACTGGCTCAAGGAACGGGGCCGGGGCGGCAAGGACCGCGACGGCGAAGAAAAGAACGTGCTGGAACTGACGCAGATGGTGGCCCTGATGACCATGCTCGAGGGCAAGGACGAGGAGCAGGATGCCGTGCGCATGTCCACCCTGCATGCATCGAAAGGGCTGGAGTTTCCGCACGTGTTCCTGGTCGGCGTGGAAGAGGGGATTTTGCCGCACAAGGGCGACGCCGATGCGCCGGCCGAGACCATTGCCGCGCGCATCCAGGAAGAGCGCCGTTTGATGTATGTGGGCATCACGCGCGCCCAGCGTACCTTGCACATTACCTGGTGCAAGAAGCGCAAGCGCGCCGGCGAGCAAGTGCATTGCGACCCGTCGCGCTTCATCAAGGAAATGCAACTCGACGTGGGCGACGCCGTGCCGACGGAGGCGGAAGTGATTTCGCCCAAGGAACGCCTGGCGCGCATGAAGGCGTTATTGGCCGCGCCGAAAGTTTAAATCGCGCTCACGCTTCCACGGCGCCGTCCGGCGTGGCCTTCGGCACGCTGGCCAGTATCACGGTGCCCAGATTGGTTTCGTGAAAATACACGCGCCAGCCGGGCCCGACCTGTCAAAAGCGCAGCTCGCATACGCTTTCCCCTACCGGCCGCCAGTCGTCCTTTTTACCGTGTTGCAAGTGCTTGATGCGCGCGTCGATGGCGGCCGCCGCCACGTCGTGCAGGGAATCTTCCCAGCGCCGGTACTCGGCCGTCTTGCGCGTATCGCTCAGCGTTGGTTCGGGTGGGGGGATGCAGTCATTGCAATCGTTTGTTCTCCTTCGTCAAGCGATTTGAGTCGGCCCAAACGAAAGAACAGGCAGCCATCGGGCCCCGTCCGACGACGAATGGAGGAGGTTTGTCCTGGTTCACGCCGTGGCGGCGGTAGAATGCCGCTTTCAGTGAGAAATGAGCGTGAGCACCATGGACAATGCAGAACAGACGGAAATACGTTTCGTCGATATCGAAATCAAGCTGGCGCAGCAGGAAGACCTGGTCGAATCGCTGAACCAGATGGTGTACCAGCAGGGCAAGCGCATCGACCAGCTCGAGGCCATGCTGCACAAGCTGGGCGAGCACGTGCGCGATGGGGCGCAGCAGGCGAATGGCGGGCTGGTCAACGAGCGTCCGCCGCATTACTAAATGGGTATCTTGATGTGGAGGGCATGAAAACCGTTCATCACCGGCTGGCGCGCTACCATCGGTAGTTGCTGGTGACGCAAGTGTTTCAGGCTGTTATTATTTCAGGCTGGCCCGCGACACAATCGCGGCTCTCTTGCGTTTCTTGAAAGAAGACATGACCCGTCCAACAATGCTCGTCATCGCCGCCAGCCTGATGCTGGCGCCAGCCGCCTTTGCCGCTACCGCCGCGCCAGCCACTGTTAAAGCCACAGCTACCGCTGCGGCCACGCTGCCCGCCTCGAACCCGTTTGCGCAAGCCAGCAGCCTGCCATTCAATTATCCGCCGTTCGACAAGGTGCAGGATGCCGACTACGCGCCCGCCTTTACGGCAGGCATGGCCGCCAACCTGGCGGAAATCGCGGCGATCGCCAACAACCCGAAAGCGGCCACCTTCGACAACACCATCGTCGCCATGGAACGCTCGGGCCAGCTGCTGGGCCGCGTGCGCACCGTGTTTTCCGTGATGTCCGGTTCGAACACGAATGACACGATCCAGGGCCTGGAACGCGAGCTGGCGCCGAAGATGGCGGCCCACAGCGATGCGATCATGCTCAACGACAAATTGTTCAAGCGCATCGACAGCCTGTACGCCAAGCGCGACAAGCTGGGCCTCGACGCGGAATCGAAACGCCTGCTCGAGCGCTACCACACGGACTTCGTGCGCGCCGGCGCCAAGCTGTCGGCGGCCGACAAGGAAAAGCTGCGCGCCTACAACGGCCAGCTGGCCGCCCTGTCGACCAAGTTCGCGCAGAATGTACTGAAGGAATTGAACGCGTCGGCCGTCGTTGTCGATACGCGCGAAGAGCTCGACGGCCTGTCGCCGGCCGCCATCGAAGTGGCCGCCGGCCTGGCCAAGAAGCGCGGCCTGGACGGCAAGTACGTGATCGCCCTCGTCAACACGACGGGCCAGGCGCCGCTGGCGCTGCTGACCAACCGCGCCTTGCGCGAACGCATCATGGCCGCCTCGCAAGCGCGCGGCAGCCGTGGCGGCGAGTTCGACAATACCCAGGAAGTGCTGGAACTGGCGAAGCTGCGCGCCGAACGTGCCGCGCTGATGGGTTACCCGAACTACGCTGCCTATTCGCTGGAAGACCAGACGGCGCACGACACGACCGCCGTGAACGCCTTGCTGGGCGAATTGGCGAAGCCGGCCGTCGTCAATGCGCGCCGTGAAGCGGACGATATCCAGAAGGTCATCGATGCGGACAAGGGCGGTTTCAAGGTCGCGGCCAGCGACTGGGCCTTCTATAGCGACAAGGTGCGCGCCGAACGCTACAACTTTGATGAAAATCAGCTGAAACCGTACTTTGAAATGCACAGCGTGCTGACCAAGGGCGTGTTCTTTGCCGCAGGTAAACTGTATGGCTTGACCTTCAAGCAGCGCACCGACTTGCCCGTCTACACGGCCGACATGCTGGTGTACGACGTCTTCAACGAAGACGGCACGCAGCTGGCCATCTTCACCCTGGATCCATACGCGCGCAGCAACAAGCGCGGCGGCGCCTGGGCGAACGCCTACGTGGGCCAGTCGAGCTTGCTCAATCGCAAACCCGTCATCGCGAATAACCTGAACATTCCAAAGCCGGAAGCGGGCCAGCCGACCCTGATGACGTTTGACGAAGTCAACACCATGTTCCACGAATTCGGCCATGCGCTGCACGGCATGTTCTCGAACGTGAAATACCCGCGCTTCGCCGGCACCAGCGTGCCACGCGACTTCGTCGAATACCCGTCGCAAGTCAATGAAATGTGGGCGCTGTGGCCGGAAGTGCTGCAAAACTACGCCAAGCACTATCAAACGGGCGCGGCCATCCCGGCCGAGCTGCTGGCGAAAGTGACGGCGGCCGACAATTTCAACCAGGGCTATAAAACCACGGAATACCTGGCATCGGCCCTGTTGGACCAGCGCTGGCACCAGCTGACCCCGGCACAGATCCCGACCGACGTGCTGGCGTTTGAAAAAACCGCCTTGAGCGACGCCGGCGTCGATTTCGCCCCGGCGCCGCCGCGCTACCGCACCACGTACTTCTCGCATGCGTTCGCGGGCGGCTACTCGGCCGGCTACTACGCCTACCTGTGGTCGGAAAAGCTCGATGCCGACACGGTCGAGTGGTTCAAGGAAAACGGCGGCCTGACGCGCAAGAACGGCGACTGGTTCCGCAGCAAACTGCTGTCGCGCGGCGGCAGCGCCGATGCGCTCGACATCTACCGCAACTTCCGCGGCCGCGATGCGAAGATCGAGCCGCTGCTGGAACGCCGTGGCCTGAACGGCAAGTAAAAGCCTTGTTCCCGGTGTCAAAGCCGGGTCAATGAAAATGGCTGCCAAGCGATTGGCGGCCATTTTTATTTGGTGCATCGCGGTGTATGCCGTGGTAAACCGTGCAATTGGTGTGATACACCACAGGATAGCCCATGCTGGATGACGCCTGTGTGACAGGCTGCTATGATCTGCAACTGGCCCGCGACGCGATCGCGGTTCTTCCCCGCGCTTCCTGAAAGATGTCATGATCCGTCCACAACTGCTCGTCATCGCCGCCAGCGTCATGCTGGCCCACGCCGCCCCTTCCGCCCTGGCCGCCGCCGCTGCGCCTGCCGCCGCCATCAGCGCCCAGAACCCCTTGCTGAAAGCCAGTCCGCTGCCATTCCAGATGCCGCAGTTCGGCCTGATCAAGGATGCGCACTACGCGCCGGCGTTTGCCGAAGGCATGAAGCGGCAGCTGGCCGAAGTCAATGCGATCGCCGGCAACCGCCAGGCGCCCACGTTCGAGAACACCGTCGTTGCGCTCGAGCGCACGGGGCAGCTGCTGCACCGCGTGCAGAGCATCTTCAGCAACATGACGTCGACCAACACGAATGCCGTGCTGGAAGCGGTGGAAGTGGAGATGTCGCCGAAACTGGCCGCCCACACGGATGCCATCAACCTGAACCCGAAACTGTTCGCCCGCATCGACACCCTGTACGCCAAGCGCGACAAGCTGGGCCTTGATGCGGAATCCCTGCACCTGCTGGAACGCTATCACACGGATTTCGTGCGCGCCGGCGCCAAGCTGTCCGATGCGGACAAGGACAAACTGAAAGCCTACAACGCCGAGCAGGCGGGCCTGGAAACGGCCTTCGCACAAAATGTGCTGAAGGAAACGAATGCCAAGAGCATCGTCGTCGACACGCGCGCCGAGCTGGCCGGCATGACGGACAGCGATATCGACACGGCCGCCGCGGCCGCCAAGGAGCGCGGCTTGACGGGCAAGTTCCTCATCGCCCTCGTCAACACCAGCGGCCAGCCGCCGCTGGCCGTGCTGACCAACCGCGCCACGCGCCAGCGCCTGATGGAGGCGTCGCTGAACCGGGGCAGCCAGGGCGGCGAGTTCGACAACCGCGCCATCGTGCTGAAACTGGCGAAACTGCGCGCCGAACGGGCTACCTTGCTCGGCTACGCCAATTACGCCGCGTATGCGCTGGAAGACCAGACGGCCAAGACCACCACGGCCGTCAACACCCTGCTGTCGGAATTGGCGAAACCGGCCGTCGCCAACGCGCGCCGCGAAGCGGCCGACCTGCAGCAAGTGGTCGATGCGGAAAAGGGCGGCTTCCAGGTGGCGGCGGCCGACTGGGCCATCTACACGGACAAGCTGCGCAAGCAGCGCTTCAATTTCGATGAAAACGAGCTGAAACCGTATCTGGAACTCAACAGCGTCCTGAACAACGGCGTCTTCTTTGCCGCCAACAAGTTGTATGGCATCAGCTTCAAGGAACGCAAGGATTTGCCGGTGTATAACCCGGACGTGCGCGTCTACGACGTTCTCGATGCCAATGGCAAGCCGCTGGCCCTGTTCATCGCCGACTTCTATGCGCGCGGCAACAAGCATGGCGGCGCGTGGATGAATGAATACGTGTCGCAATCGTCGCTGATGGGCACGCACCCGGTGGTGGCCAACCAGCTCAACATCCCGAAACCGCCGGCCGGCCAGCCGACCTTGCTGACCTTCGATGAAGTGACGACCATGTTCCACGAATTCGGCCATGCGCTGCACGGCATGTTCTCGAACGTGAAATACCCGCGCTTTGCCGGCACCAGCGTGCCGAGCGACTTCGTCGAGTATCCGTCGCAAGTCAATGAAATGTGGGCCGTGTGGCCGGAAGTGCTGCAAAACTACGCCAAGCACTACCAGAGCGGCGCGGCCATGCCGCAGGAATTGCTCGACAAGGTGACGGCGGCGAAGAAATTCAACCAGGGCTTCATGACGACGGAATACCTGTCGGCGGCCCTGCTGGACCAGCGCTGGCACCAGCTGGCGCCAGCACAGATTCCGACGGACGTGCTGGCCTTTGAAGCGGCCTCGCTGAAGGACGCGGGCGTCGATTACGCGCCCGTGCCGCCGCGCTACCGCACGGCCTACTTCTCGCACAGTTTCTCGGGCGGCTACTCGGCGGCGTACTACGCCTACCTGTGGTCGGAGAAACTGGACGCGGAATCGGTCAACTGGTTCAAGGAAAACGGCGGCCTGACGCGCAAGAATGGCGACTGGTTCCGCGCCAAGCTGCTGTCGCGCGGCGGCAGCGTCGATGCGCTGCAACTGTTCCGCGACTTCCGCGGCCGCGACGCCACCGTCGAACCGCTGCTGGAACGCCGCGGCTTGAACGCCAAGTAAACCGCCCTCATCTGAAGCTTGCGCTGCGTCGTCATGGCGCACGCAAGCTTTCTGTGCCGGCGGCGTAGAATTGAGTAAGATGTCAATAAGAAGGCAGTCGAAAGAGTATATGAGTCAGCAAGATTTGAATGGCATTACCCTGGAAGGTATCGTGACGCGCCTGCACGCCCACTACGGTTGGGACGGCTTGGCCAAGCACATCGATATCAATTGCTTCATCAGCGATCCCAGCATCAAGTCGAGCCTGAAGTTTTTGCGCAAGACCCCGTGGGCCAGGAGCAAGGTGGAACAGCTGTACCTGGACACGCAATTTACGGACTGACAGGAAAAAACATGGATAGCAAACTCAAGGAATCGCTGCAACAGCTGCACTCGACGCTGGAAACCAGCGGCCCCGTCGATGAAGAACTGCATGGTTTGCTGCAAAAACTCGATGTCGACATCAAGTTGCTGATGGAAAAGCGCGCCGCGCAGGAGCAGGAAGAAGAATCGACCACCTACGGCCTGGCCGAGCGCAGCCAGGAATTGTCGGCCAAATTCGCGGTGAAACATCCGAAACTGGAGCCGGCATTGCGCGAATTGGGTGAGATTCTCGCCAATATGGGTATCTGATGCAGCGCTGAAAACCGACTGCGCAGCCCACTGCCGGGCATGTCTTGCTCACCGTGCTTGCGTACGGTTCCGCTATTCAACCCGGCATTGCGCTTGCCCGCGACGCTTTCGAGCGGCGCCGGGACGATGTTGATGCAATGATAAAAAACCGCTCCTCAGTTACAATTTCTCAATGGGAATTCCCCAAGTGATTGAAAAATAAACGTTTTTTGTACTGAAATCCAACAGTAAAAAGCAGGCCGTCAGGTTGGAAATGGCCAATTCCGGTACAATCCGTACCCTATGAGCTCCCCTACCAATTTATTTGCGACCGTTCCCAAGCGGTCTGCCCGCGCTGCCGTTGCGCCTTTCCTGCCGATGTCGCGCGCCGAGATGGACGCGCTGGGCTGGGACCAGTGCGACGTCATCCTCGTCACGGGCGACGCCTACATCGACCATCCGAGCTTCGGCATGGCCCTGGTCGGCCGCCTGCTCGAAGCGCAGGGCTACCGCGTCGGCATCATCAGCCAGCCGGACTGGCTGTCGGCCGACGCCTTCCGCATCCTCGGCAAGCCGCGCCTGTACTACGGCATTACCGCCGGCAACATGGACTCGATGGTCAACCAGTACACGGCCGACCGCAAGATCCGCTCCGACGACGCCTACACGGCCAACGCGGAACCGAACAAGCGCCCGGACCGCGCCGTCACCGTGTACGCCCAGCGCGCGCGCGAAGCGTACCCCGACGTGCCCATCGTCATCGGCAGCATCGAAGCATCGCTGCGCCGCATCGCCCATTACGATTACTGGTCGGACAAGGTCCGCCGTTCCGTCTTGCCCGATTCCAAGGCCGATTTGTTGATCTTTGGCAATGCCGAGCGGGCGCTGGTCGACCTCACGCACCGCCTGGCCGCTGGCGAACACATCAAGGATATCCGCGACTTGCGCGGCACGGCCTTCATGGTGCCGTCCGGCTGGCTGCCTGGCGACGACTGGGGCGTGCACAATTCGACCCGCGTCGACGTGCCCGGCAAGATCGATCCGCACTACAGCCCGTACGAGATGGTGCAGGAAGACAAGACCGCCTGCGCCACGGAAAACGCGTCGAAATCGGCCGAGGTCATCAAGCCGATCCGCATCATGAGCCGCGAAGAGCGCCTGGCCATGGCCAAGGAAAAGCACGACAAGACGGTGGTGCGCCTGCCCGCCTACGACGTCGTCAAGGATGACCCCGTCATGTATGCGCACGCTTCGCGCGTGTTCCACCTGGAATCGAATCCCGGCAATGCGCGCGCCATGGTGCAGGCGCACGGCGAACGCGACGTGTGGCTCAATCCGCCGCCGCTGCCGCTGGCCATGGATGAGATGGATGGCGTGTACGACATGAATTACGCGCGCGCCCCGCACCCGAGCTATGGCAAGGCGCATATCCCGGCCTGGGAAATGATACGCTTCTCCGTCAACATCATGCGCGGCTGCTTCGGCGGCTGCACCTTCTGCTCGATCACCGAGCACGAAGGCCGCATCATCCAGAGCCGTTCGGAACCGTCGATCCTGCGCGAGATTGAGCATATCCGCGATAAAACCAAAGGCTTTACGGGCACCATTTCCGATATGGGTGGCCCGACGGCGAATATGTACCGCCTGGCGTGCAAGGAAAAAGAGATCGAAGTCTCGTGCCGCCGCCTGTCCTGCGTCTACCCGTCCATCTGCGTCAACCTGGGCACGGACCACAGCAAGCTCATTTCCCTGTACCGCAAGGCGCGTGCCATTCCCGGCATCAAGAAAGTGCTGATCAGCTCGGGCTTGCGCTACGACCTGGCCGTGCGTTCGCCCGAGTATGTGAAGGAACTGGTGACGCACCACGTCGGCGGCCTGCTGAAGATCGCGCCCGAGCATACGGAAGAGGGCACCTTGTCGAAGATGATGAAGCCCGGCATCGGCGCCTACGATGAATTCAAGGAAATGTTCGACCGTTTCTCCTTGGAAGCGGGCAAGAAGCAATACCTGATTCCGTACTTTATCGCCGCCCACCCAGGCACGACGGACGTGGACATGCTGAACCTGGCCCTGTGGCTGAAGAAAAACAATTTCAAGCTGGACCAGGTGCAAACCTTCATGCCCACGCCGATGGCCATGGCCACGACGATGTACCACACGCGCAAGAATCCGCTGCGCAAGGTCACGGCCGACTCGGAAGTGGTGGAAACGGCGCGCAGCGGCAAGATCCGCCGCACGCATAAAGCCTTCCTGCGCTACCAGGACCCGGCCAACTGGCCGATCCTGCGCGAAGCGCTGGTGAACATGGGCCGTGGCGACCTGATCGGCAATGGCGACAAGCATCTGATCCCCGCCTGGACGTCGTCGGAGTCGGGCGGCCTGGCCGCTGGCGAACGCAGCCGCCAGACGCATGGCGCCGGCACGCCGGACAAGTTCAAGGTGGCGCCAGGCAAGAGCCGCATCGCCCTGGGCGGCACGGCGGCGGCGCCAAAGGCCACGGCCGTCGAGTCGAAAGTGCGTCCATCGATCCTGTCGACCATCAAGACCAAGGCCAAGCCGGCCGCCGTGCCGATGGGCCGTGGCAGCAAGCCGCCGGCCAAGGGCGGCCATGGCGCGCAGGCGCGTGGCGGTCGCAAGTAGGTCGCAAGTCAGGCATTCCGCGCCGATCCTGGCGCCGGACGATGCACAACCCGGCAACGCAGCCTGCGTTGCCGGGTTTTTTTATGCGCCGCGCCGGCCCGGACGTGCATGGCAGGCGGGAAAATTTTTTACCAATATTTAAAAATTGGATAGAGCAAAAGGCAATTTTCCCTTGTGGCAACTAGTGGTTTGAAAATATACTCGCTGAATATTTAGCCGTACGGCAACAAAGCTGTAATTCTGGCAATCGCCGAATGCAGGCGGCTCCAGCGTTTATATGAAAAGAGATGCCAATTGAAATGCCTTTCCTGCCAGGCCGAGAATAAGCCGGGCGCCAAATTCTGTTCTTCCTGCGGCACGACGTTTGCCGCTGCCGTGCCCGTGCAGGGCAAATCCTGTGGCCAGTGCGGCCATGACTGCAAGCCGGACGCCAAGTTCTGCCCCAAGTGCGCGTTCAGTTTTGGCGTTGCCGCGCCTGCCGTGGCCGCGCCGCCCGCCGCTGCATCCGTGCCGCCGCCGCTGCCCGAACCCGTCTTCACGCCAGCTTCTGAGCCCGCTATCGAGCCGGTGACGGAGCCGGTTGCGGAAACCGCTCCGGAAACCGTTCCGGAAACCGTCGCCGAAGTGCTGGCGCCGGTCGCCGTGCCTCTGAGCCTGAGCAAGTCGCCGCCGCCTCCCGCGCTGGAGAAGCGCATTGCCGAGCCTGTTCACGCACCGGAGCCAGAACCTGCACCTGAGGCGGTACGCGTGCCTGCGCCCGTACCTGAGCCTGAAGCGCTGCCTGAACCTGCGCCTGAATCTGCGCCCGCTGACGGCAAGCGTAGCAAGCTGATCGCTGCCGCCGCTGCGGCGGTGGTGCTGGCCGCCGCTGCCGGTGCTTATTACTACATGTCAGGCATCCCATCCGCATCAGTGCCTGCGGCGGACGCTGTTCCGGCGGCGCTGGCCACCACAGACGCGGCGCCGGCGGCGGAGGCGCCGCTGGACATCAGCGATCAGGCCCTCGATGGCGTCACGGCGGCCGAGCCTGCCGCGACGCCCGCCGCGGCCGAACCGGCGCCGGCGCCAGTCCCGGTTTCCACCCCTGTACCAGTCCCGGCGCCCGCGCCGCTGCCGGCGCCAGCACCGGCGCCCGTCGTGGAAAAGCCCGTCAAACCCGTCAAGGTGGCACCGCCGGCCGCGCCTGCCAGCAAGCCGTCCGGTCTCGAAGGCGTGATCACGGACAGCCTGTCGGAAGCGAGCCACTGCATGAGCCAACGCAAGTATGACTGCGCCATCGCCAACGCGAATGCCGTGCTGCGCATGGACACGGGCAACCGCTACGCGCTCGACATCAAGCGCAAGGCAAAAGAGGCGCAAGACAAGGCGCTGTCGCAAATCCAGATCGAGTAAGCCGCGCGGCTTGCCTTCCATTCCTATTTTGATCTTTCCGGAGAATAACGTGAAAAACTTGAAACAAATGGCCAAGCCCCTGGTGGCGATGCTGGTCGTATCCTCGATGCTGGCCGGTTGCGCCACGCCGGGCGGCCCTGGCGCCACCGGCAATACCACCACCGCAGGCACGGAAGCGGCCAGCGGCGAATGCAATACGGCCATGCTGGCCGGCATCGGCGCCGTCGTCGGCGGCTTGCTGGGCGGCGGCAACAACACGGTGCGCGGCGCGGCCCTGGGCGCTAGCCTGGGCGCGCTTGCCTGCGTGGCCTTGAATTATCAAAGCCAGCAAGTCAAGACGGCGCAGCAGGTGCAGAGCGATTACAAGGTAGCCAACAAGGGCAAGCTGCCCGAGCAGTCGACCCTGGTGAAATACGAAACGGGCTTTACGCCGGCCTCCGTGCGTCCGGGCCAGAAGGCACAGACCAATTCGTATATCGAAGTGGCCGCCGGCACGCGCGATCCGAACCCGCTGGTGGAAGAGGAATTGAGCCTGTACAAGCCGAATGGCGACTTGATCAAAACCGTGCGCAAGGTGGTCAGCAGCAACAACGGCAGCGGCGCCTACAAGGGCGGCTTCTCGATTCCCATGCCGGAAGGCGTGCCGCAGGGCATTTATCCCGTCCGCACGGCCCTGTACCTGAATAACAAGCGCGTTGGCGGCCAGGACGTCAAGTTGCAGATCGTCCAGCGCCAAACGCCTGCAGCGGAGCTGCAGCTGGCGCGCGCGTACTAAGCTCGCCGTCAAAACTGATTGCCACGGGCGGCCAGGCTGGCCGCCCTATCCCGATTCACCCCTTCCAGGCCTTACATGACCATTTCCAACGAAGCACATCAACCCCTGCCGTTTTCCTCCGCCCTCGGTTCGCTGATCGAAGCGACCGACGCCATCAAGAACTTCCGCGCGATTGCCCTGTTGGCCCTGACCTTCATCGGCGCCGTGCTCGTCGGCGGCGTCCTGACGATGCTCGCCGGCAGCATGAGCAGTGTCGTGCTGGCCTTCCTGGGCGGCTTGATGGCCTTCCTCGTGATGTTTTACGGCTCCAACGCCGTCGGCATCATGCTGATGCGCGATGCGCAGGGCCAGCCTGGCATGAGCCTGGTTGATGCCGTGCTCGTCTCGCTGTACACGAGCCACCGCCTGATCGCCGTCTTCATCATCGAATTCCTCATCGTGCTGGCGGCCATGATCGTCATCGCCATCATCTTGTTTGTGTGCAAGATTCCCGTGCTCGGTCCCGTGCTGTACACGGTTGTCTTCCCCCTCTCGGCCATCGTGCTGGGCGTGCTGGTGTTCGCGCTGTTCTACGTGATGCTGCCGCTGGCCGGCCCTGCCGCCTGGTCGGGCGCCACCGTGTTCCAGATCATTGCCCGCCTGAACCTGATCGTGCGCACCAAGCTGGTGTCGGTGATCTTGCTGGAAGTGCTGCTGTTCCTGATCACCGCGTTTACGGCGCTGCTGATCTTTGGCGTGCTGGGCACGGGCGTGTCGCTGACCAGCGGCATGTCGGCTGGCATCCTCAGCCTGGGCGAGATGAATATGTATGCGCTGGCTGCGGGCCTGGGTCGCGGCGGCTCCGGTTCCGGCTATCTCATCGCAGCCGGTCTCGGCGGCGGCTTGCTGATGGCGGCAGCGGCCGTCGTGCCGGGCCTGATCTTCACCAAGGGCGTGTGCATCATTTACCTGAACGCCACGCGCAATGTCGATTTCAGCGCTTCCGAAGCGAGCCTGAACGACGGCCTGGCCACGGTCAAGAAAAAAGCCGAGGAAGCGCGTGAACGCGCGCGCGCCCTGGCCGAGCAGGCGGCCACGCCCGCCGCTCCAGCAGCACAGGCCGCTGCGCCGGCTGACAGCCTGCAATGCCCGAGCTGCAAGGCGCCGGTCGCGGCCGACGATGCGTTCTGCGGCGAATGCGCGCATAAACTCAAGTAAGGCTGACCATGGCGCAATTCTGTAAAAAGTGCGGCACCGCCCACACGCCCGACGCGCGTTTCTGCGATGAGTGCGGCAACGCCGTGAACACCGCGCCGGCGCCAGCATCGTCGCCTGCACCGGCGCAGGTGCCGGCGCAGGCGCCGGCACTGTCCGGCGTGAAGCGGCGCCACCTCATCCTCGCCGGCGGCGTGCTGGCGGTCGTCGTCGTGGCCGGCGGCGCCCTGGCGTGGCTGCTGGCGCCCGAGGCGGCATCGGCTGGCAGTTTCAGCCGCGCCATCGATGCCCACCTGGCGGCGGACGAGGCGGCGCGCGACAAGCTGCTGTGCCTGTCCAACCTGCCGTACCAGAAGGAAGAAATCCGCGTGGCGTCGTACGACAGTTCCACGCGGCAATGGCTCGATGCGCTCGTGCGTAGCGAGCTGTACACGGGTCCCGTCGAGCAGAGCAGCGGCGGCTGGATCGCGCAATCGCAGTTCGTCTACACGCTGGCCGCCCCCGGCAAGGCGGCCTTGCGCGGCGACAAGCTGTGCGTGGCCAAGGGCGTGAAAGTGGCCAGTGTCAGCGGCTACGAGCAGGTGCGCGAGCTGGGCGGCCAGCAGGTGGCGATGGCCGCGGCCAAGCTGGCCTTGACCGATGAGGCGGCGTGGCTCGCCAAGTCGGCGGACCGCGCGCTGATCCTGGAACGCCTGCCGCACGGCGACCTCGAAGTGCAGCTGCCGCTGGCGCTGGTCGACAAGCAGTGGCAAGTCACGGACCGCGTGCAGCTGAACCAGGCGGCCATGGCCATGGCCGCCGCCATCGGACAGTCGCCGGCCGTACAGGGTGCGGGCATGCTGGACAAGCTGAAAAGCGTGTTCAGCTTTGGCGGCCACCCGCTGGTGGGAAAATGGCAGGCGCCGAGGGGCAATGTCCTGGAATTTACGCGTGACAGCGTCATCGAAAATGGCAAGGTGACCAAGGGCACGTTTACCACCGAAGGCAACGTCGTGACGCTGGCGCCGGAAGGCGCGGGCGGAACGGTCATGCGGATTAGCCTGAGCAACAATAACAACACGGCGCAGATCAGCCTTGGCGGCATGCGCGTGGGAACCCTGCAGCGCGTGCGCGATTAAGCATCCCGGCGCGGCAGCTTGCTGCCTTGCACCGTCCCAGAGCCCGGCGATGCCGGGCTTTTTTCATGCCGGCATTGCGCTGGGCGGGTATTTATCTTGACATCAAGATAGTTTGCATCCACACTGAATTATCTTAATGTCGAGATAGTCGTATGACCTCTGCTCCTGCCCGCCCCGCCTGGGGCGATATCGTGCTCACGGCGCTGGCGCCCCTGATCTGGGGATCCACGTACATCGTCACATCCGAACTGCTGCCGCCCGACCGTCCCTTCACGGCGGCGCTGATCCGCGTCTTGCCGGCCGGCTTGTTGCTGCTGCTCGTCATGCGGCGCCTGCCGGCGCGGCGCGACTGGGGCAGGGTGCTGATATTGTCCGCGCTGAACATCGGCGTCTTCCAGGCGCTGCTGTTTGTGGCCGCCTACCGCTTGCCCGGTGGCCTGGCGGCCGTGGTGGGCGCCATCCAGCCGCTGCTGGTGATGGGCCTGGCCTGGGGCGTGGAAGGACGCCGTCCGGCCCGCCTGGCCCTGCTGGCCAGCGTGCTGGGCGTGGCCGGCATGGGCATTTTATTGTTGTCGCCGCGCACGGTGTGGGAACCGGTGGGGATTGCCGCCGCGCTGGGCGGCACGGCCTGCATGGCGGCCGGCACCTACCTGACGCGGCGCTGGAAGCCGGACTTGCCCGTGCTGGCGCTGACGGGCTGGCAATTGCTGCTGGGCGGCCTGATGCTGGCCCCCGTCGCCTGGCTGGCCGATCCTGCGCTGCCGGCCTTGTCGCTGCAGCAAGTGCTGGCTTACGCTTACCTGTGCCTGGCCGGCGCCTTGCTGGCCTACGCGCTGTGGTTTCGCGGCATCGCCCGCCTGTCGCCTGTGGCCGTGTCCTCGCTGGGACTGCTCAGCCCCCTGATGGCTGTCGTGCTGGGCTGGGCCCTGCTGGGACAGGCCATGACGGGCTGGTCGATGCTGGGCTTGCTGCTGGTGCTGGCCAGCGTGCTGGCCGTGCAGTGGGCCAGCGCCCAGTCCGCAACTACGCGCTGATTTTTGCGCAATGCTCCGCAACAGGCTGATGCCATCAGCCTGTTCGCTTCCCTCTGGGCGTCGTCTTTTTGCTGCACCGCACATACAGTTTTGCTTGCACTGGAATGGGGCATTGAGGCACTATTCGCTTCGCGCAAACGTTTGCGCGCCGTGAAATTCCACAAAAGCATGATGTAGACGTGCTTGACCAACAACTCTGGAGACGCTCATGACATCCCGTATTCGCCTGAAAATGATTGCCGCCGCTGTCCTGGTGTGTGCCTTGCCCGCCGTGCCGGCGATGGCGCAGACACCTGCCAAACCGAAGGTGGCGCTGGTGATGAAGTCGCTCGCCAATGAATTCTTCCTGACCATGGAAAACGGCGCCAAGGCGCACCAGAAGGCGAATGCCGCCAAGTACGACCTGCTGTCGAACGGCATCAAGGATGAAACGGATACGTCGAGCCAGATCAAGCTGGTCGAGCAGATGATCGTCTCGCGCGTGAACGCGCTGGTGATCGCGCCGGCCGATTCGAAAGCGCTAGTGCCGGTGCTGAAGAAAGCCATCGACGCGGGCATCATCGTCGTCAATATCGACAACAAGCTCGACGCGGGCGCCTTGAAAGAGAAGGGCATCACCGTGCCGTTCGTCGGCCCGGACAACCGCAAGGGCGCCAAGGTGGTCGGCGATTACCTGGCCAAGCAGATCAAGAAGGGCGACCCGGTCGGCATCATCGAAGGCGTGTCCACCACGTATAACGCGCAGCAGCGCACCCTGGGTTTCCAGGACGCCATGAGCGCGGCCGGTGCGAAAGTCGTCAGCGTGCAGTCGGGCCAGTGGGAAATCGCCCCCGCCAACACGGTGGCGGCCGCCATGCTGAATGCCAACCCGAATATCAAGGCTTTGCTGTGCGGTAACGACAACATGGCCATCGGCGCCATTTCCGCCATCAAGGCGGCCGGCAAGACGGGCAAGGTCCTCGTCGTCGGCTACGACAACATCAACGCCATCAAGCCGATGCTGGCCGATGGTCGCGTGCTGGCCACCGCCGACCAGTTCGGTTCGCAGCAAGCCGTGTTCGGCATCGACACCGTGCTGAAAGCGCTGGCGCAGAAGAAGAAACAGGCCGAGCTCGGTGGCGTCATCGAAACCAAGGTCGAACTGGTCGCCAAGGGCGCCCAGTCCTGATCGTCTGATCCCGCCGGGGCCGGCGCCTGCCCACTCATGCGAGTAGGCGGCGCCGGCCCCGCCGCCACCATCGCGGAGTTTTATCATGCCTACCGACATCCCCCCGGCGCCAGCCGCCATCCCCTTGTTAACGCTCGATAATATCGGCAAGTCCTATGTCGGCCCCGTGCTGGGCGGCGTGGCCCTGCGCTTCGCCCCTGGCCAGGTGCTGGCGCTGACGGGAGAAAATGGCGCCGGCAAGAGTACCTTGTCGAAGATCATCTGCGGCCTGGAGCAAGCCACCACGGGCACCATGCTGCTCGACGGCAAGCCTTACCAGCCCGCCTCGCGCGGCGCCGCCGAGGCGCTGGGCATCCGCATGGTGATGCAGGAACTCAATCTGATTCCCACCCTGTCGATCGCGGAAAACCTGTACTTGAAAAACCTGCCGCAGCGCTTCGGCTTCATCGACCGCGCCCGCCTGGAGCGCGATGCGCGCGAGCAGATGGAAAAAGTGGGCTTGGGCGGACTCGACCCGTGGACACTCGTCGGTGCGCTCGGCATCGGTCACCAGCAGATGATCGAGATCGCGCGCAACCTGATCGGTTCCTGCCGCTTGCTGGTGCTGGATGAACCGACGGCCATGCTGACGCACCGCGAAGTGGAATTGCTGTTCCTGCAGATCGAGCGCCTGAAGGCCGAAGGCGTGTGCATCATCTATATTTCGCACCGCCTGGAAGAACTCAAGCGCGTGGCCGACCGCATCGCCGTGCTGCGCGATGG
Organism: Janthinobacterium sp. SUN118; assembly: GCF_030397695.1. Taxonomy (NCBI): domain Bacteria; kingdom Pseudomonadati; phylum Pseudomonadota; class Betaproteobacteria; order Burkholderiales; family Oxalobacteraceae; genus Janthinobacterium; species Janthinobacterium sp. SUN118. Next base: position 115,385 of record NZ_JAPUBV010000007.1, read on the forward strand.
CCAGCTCGTGTGCGATGACGACATCGCGGGCCATTCCGCCGCCGACCTGGTCAGCCTGATGGTGGGCCGTTCGGCCGACGACGCCGTCGACCTGAGCGGGCGCACCATCGGCGCGCCGCTGCTGCGCGTGCGCGGCCTGGCGCGCGGCAAGGTGGTCCACCCCACCTCGTTCGACTTGCGCGCGGGCGAAATCCTCGGCATCGCCGGCCTGATCGGTTCGGGCCGCACGGAATTGCTGCGTTTGATCTTCGGCGCCGACCGCGCCGACGCCGGTGCCGTGTATCTTGGCGACAGCGAAACGCCGGCCGCCTTGCACTCGCCGCAGGCAGCAGTGAAAGCCGGCATCGCCATGATCACGGAAGACCGCAAGGGACAGGGCTTGTTGCTGCGCCAGTCCATCGCCGTCAACACGACCCTGGCGTCGCTCGACTCCGTCAGTGGCGCCGGCTGGCTCAACGACGCGGCCGAAGCGTCGGTGGCCGACGACTATATCCAGCGCCTGGGCATCCGCTCGCGCAACAGCGCGCAAACGGTAGCCGAGCTCTCTGGCGGCAACCAGCAAAAGGTGGTGATCGCCCGCTGGCTGTACCGCGACTGCCCCGTCATGCTGTTCGATGAACCCACGCGCGGCATCGATATCGGCGCCAAGTTTGATATTTATCAGGTGCTGGCCGAACAGGCACGCCAGGGCAAGGGCCTCGTCATCGTCTCGAGCGACTTGCGCGAACTGATGCTGATCTGCGACCGCATCGCCGTCATGAGCGCGGGCAGCATCGTCGACACCTTCGAGCGCGGCGCCTGGAGCCAGGACGCGCTGCTGTCGGCCGCCTTCTCCGGCTATTTGACCCCAACTTCCACTCCAGCTGCGGCCTGATCCGCCGGAAAGATTCCCATGACCACCAACTCCTCTCCTTCGTATCTGCAGCGCAGCCTGGCCGACCTGAAAAACTATGCGGGCCTGATCGGCGCCCTGCTGGCCATGTGCGTGCTGTTCTCGTTTGCCAGCGAAAACTTCTTCACGCTGGCCACCCTCAGCACCCTGTCGAACAATATCCCGACCCTGGTGGTGATGGCCGTCGGCATGACCTTCGTGCTGATCATCGGCGGCATCGACCTGTCGGTCGGCTCCGTCATGGCGCTGGCCGCCTCCGTGCTGTCGCTGGCCGTCGTGCACTGGGGCTGGCCCGTGTGGAGCGCGGCCCTGCTGGGCATGTTCGTCGCCGCCCTGTGCGGCGCCACCACGGGCCTGATTTCCGTCGGCTGGCGCATCCCCTCGTTCATCGTCTCGCTGGGCGTGCTGGAGATGGCACGGGGATTGGCGTATCAAGTCACCAACTCGCGCACGGAATACATCGGCAGCGCCGTCGAAGGCATCAGTTCGCCCATCGCCTTCGGCCTGTCGCCCGCCTTCATCGCCTCGATCGCCATCGTCGTCATCGGCCACCTGGTGCTCACGCGCACGGTGCTGGGACGCCACTGGATCGGCATCGGCACCAATGAAGAAGCCGTGCGCTTGTCCGGCATCAACACGAAGCCGTCGAAAGTGCTCGTGTTTGCCTTGATGGGTTTGCTGGCCGGCATCGGCGCCCTGTTCCAGGTGTCGCGTCTGGAAGCGGCCGACCCGAACGGCGGCGTCGGCATGGAATTGCAGGTGATCGCCGCCGTGGTGATCGGCGGCACGAGCCTGATGGGCGGACGCGGTTCCGTCATCAGCACATTTATCGGCGTGCTGATCATTTCCGTGCTGGAAGCGGGCCTGGCGCAGGTGGGCGTGTCGGAACCGGTGAAACGCATCGTCACGGGCCTGGTGATCGTCGCCGCCGTGGTGCTCGACACCTACCGCCGCCGCGGCGAGCGCGCCTAATCGCAGCAGAAAGCGCGTCCCATGGCAACCATCAAGCAAGTGGCGCAGGCGGCGGGGGTGTCGTTTACCACCGTCTCGCACGTCCTCAACAATACCCGCCCCGTCAGCGACGAGGCGCGCCGCGCCGTGCTGGCGGCGGCGGAACAATTGCATTACGTGCCCAGCGCGCTGGCGCGTTCCCTGCGCAGCCGCAGCACGGGCACCATCGGCCTCATCATTCCCAACAATACGAACCCGTATTTTTCGGAAGTGGCGCGCGGCATCGAAGACAGCTGCTACGCGGCCGGCTACAGCGTAATCTTGTGCAATTCCGATGACGATCCCGTCAAGCAGCGCGATTACCTGAACGTGCTGCTGACCAAGCGTTGCGACGGCCTGATCCTGTCCGCGCTGGCCGACAGCGATGGCGAACTGCTGCGCAAGATGAAGGTGCCGGCCGTGCTGCTCGACCGCGCCCCCAGCGACCTGGCCATCGACGCCGTGGCCGTCGACAACCGCGCCGGCGGTGCCCTGGCCGCGCGCCACCTGCTGGACCTGGGACGCCGGCGCATCGCCTGCATCGCCGGACCCCGCGAAGTGAGCATTTCCAACGAGCGCATCGCTGGCGCGCGCGGCGCCATGGCGGAGGCGGGCGCGGTGCTGGAATCGGCCCTGTGCCTGCATAGCGACTTTAGCAGCGCGGGCGGTTATGCGGCCGCGCTCGGCTTGCTGGCGCTGCCGCCAGGCCAGCGCCCGGACGCCCTGTTTTGCTGCAATGACTTGATGGCGTTTGGCGCCCTGCGCGCCGCCGCCGAGCGCGGCATTGCCGTGCCCGGAGAACTGGCCGTCGTCGGCTTCGACGATATCGACCTGGCCAGCTTCGTGCATCCGGCCCTGACCAGCGTGGCGCAAAACACGCGCGAGCTGGGCCACATCACGGCCGCCTGCCTGCTGGCGCGCATCGCCGAACCCGGCTTGCCGCGTCAGCAGCGCAGCATCGTCCCCGAGCTGCACGTGCGCGGCTCCAGCGTGGCGGCCACGCCAGTACCTTTTTCTTTACCTGCAACTGAACTGATGGGAATGACATCATGATCGTGGTTATCGGCAGCATCAATATGGACCTGGTCTTGCGCGTGCCGCGCATGCCCCTCCCCGGCGAAACCCTGACGGGCGGCGCTTTTCGAACCATTCCTGGCGGCAAGGGCGCCAACCAGGCCGTCGCCTGCGCGCGCATGAGCGGCAAGGTCGAGGCGGGCGGCCAGCAAGTGGCCATGGTCGCTTGCGTGGGCGACGACGCCTTCGGCGCCACCCTGCGCGCGGCGCTGGTGGGCGATGGCATCATCGATAGCCACATCAGTACCTTGCCGGGCGTGGCATCCGGCATCGCCTCGATACTCGTCGATGACAACGGCCAGAACAGCATCGTCATCGCCGGCGGCGCCAATGATTTATTGAGCCCCGCGCACATTGACGCGGCGCAAGGCTTGATCGAACAGGCCGACATCGTCGTGCTGCAGCTGGAAACGCCGATGGCCACCGTCGTGCATGCGATCAAGCTGGCCCGCTCGCTGGGCAAGACCGTCGTGCTGAATCCGGCGCCGGCCGCCAGCCTGCCGGAAGGCGTGCTGGACCTGGTCGATTACCTGATCCCGAATGAAATCGAAGCGGCCATGCTGGCCGGCGTGAGTCCCGAGTCCGCCACCGACATTCCCGCGCTGGCGGCCGCGCTGCAAAAGCAGGGCAGCGACAACGTCATCATCACCCTCGGTAACAAGGGCGTGCACGCGGCCCTGTATGGCGGCGACACCATGTTCCCGGCCGAAGCCGTGCAAGCCGTCGACACGACGGCCGCCGGCGACACCTTCATCGGCGGTTTCGTCGCGGGCCTGGCGTCTGGCATGGACGAGGCGGAAGCGATCGGCCAGGGCCAGCGCGCTGCCGCCTGGAGCGTCACCAAGCCCGGCGCGCAAACGTCGATCCCTTACCTGCACGAGCTGTTCTGAGACCATGAAAAAATCACCGCTGCTCAATATTGCGCTGTCGCAACTGATCGCTTCGCTCGGTCATGGCGACATGCTCGTCATCGGCGACGCGGGCTTGCCGTCGCAGCCGGGCGTGCCGCTGATCGACCTGGCCCTGACGCGCGGCATTCCCGGCTTCATCGACACCGTGCAGACGGTGCTGAGCGAAATGCAAGTGGAATACCATTTGCTCGCCAGCGAACTGCCGCAGCACAATCCGGCCATGGCGGCCCAGGTGGCGGCGCTCGGCTTGCCCGATGCGCGCCAGGTGACGCACGAGGAGTTCAAGCAGCTGTGCAAGGGCGCGCGCGCCATCGTGCGCACGGGCGAATGCAGTCCGTATGCCAACGTCATCCTGGTGGCTGGCGTCGTGTTTTAGCGCAAAGAAGTGCGAGATTGTTTGCCAAAAACATCAACGATCTTGCTGCAAGTGAAATAATTATCCATTGGCAAAAGGGACGGCTACAATAGGCTTATCCTGCCTGCCCGGCAGTTTCCTGATGGTTGACTGCCATGCCGATGGAAGCATTGCGCGCTTGCCGTTCCCCTTTGCCGCCGCGTACAGGCAGGCGGGCGCTCGCCTGGCTGCTTTTTCTCGCCTGCTTGTATTGCTGCGCCATGCCGGTCCATGCGCTGGAGCGCGTCGTCCTGCAGCTCAATTTCACGCACCAATTCCAGTTTGCCGGCTATTACGCGGCCATCGAGCAGGGCTATTACCGCGAGGCGGGCCTCGACGTGACCCTGGTCGAAGGCGGTGACGGCCGGCGCGCCGAGACGGCCGTGCTGGCGGGCCAGGCCGAATATGGCGTGGGCAACAGCACGCTGTTGCTCAGCCGCCTGGCCGGCAAGCCCGTGGTGGTGCTGGCCGTGGTGTTCCAGCATTCGCCCAGCGTGCTGCTGATGCGCCAGCATGGCGGTGCGCCCGATGTGCACCGGCTGGCGGGCGCCCCCGTGATGATAGGCGCGCCTGCCGATGTGGCGTCCGCTTCCGATGAAGTGTCGCTGTTCCTGAAGAAAATGGGCGTCGCGCCGCAGCAGATGCGGCATTTGCCGCCCAGTTACCGGGTCGAGGACTTGATCGACGGCAAGGTCGATGCGATTGCCGCCTATTCCACCAACGAGCCCGACTATCTGGACCGGGCTGGCTTTCCCTACTACCAGTTCACGCCGCGCACGGCCGGCATCGATTTCTATGGCGACAACCTGTTTACCAGCGAGCATGAACTGCGCCGCCATCCCGAGCGGGTGAGAGCGTTCCGCGCGGCCAGCCTGCGCGGCTGGCAATACGCGATGGCCCATCGCGAGGAAATGGCGCAGTTGATCCATGCCAAATACAGCCAGCGCCACGACAGCGCGCACCTGCTGTACGAGGCGCAGCAGATGGAGCTGCTGCTGCAGCCCGTGCTGGTGGAACTCGGCTACATGAATCCCCAGCGCTGGCAGCATATCGCCGATACCTACGCGGCCATGGGCTTGCTGGCGCCGGACGCGACGGCCAGCGCCGCCTACCGCGGCTTCCTCTACCGCCCCGTGCCTGGCGCCGACCTGGGCTGGCTGTACCTGTCGCTGGGCGTGGCCGGCAGCCTGCTGGCTGTCTCGGCAGCGTTTCACTTCAGCAACCTGGCACGCGAGCGCCGCCGTACGGAGGAAACCATCCGCCAGGGGGAGTTGCGTTTTCGCACGATGTTCGAGGAAGCACCCATGGGCATCGCCCTGATCGATACCCTGAGCGGACAGTTTCTCGATATCAATCCACGCTATCTCGCCATCGCCGGGCGCAGCCTCGAGCATATGAAGAAATCGAGCTGGATGGAAATCAGCCATCCCGACGATGTGGCGGGCGAGCAGGAGCAGGTGGCGCAGCTGCTGGCGCGGCGCCTGAGCGGCTTTCGCCACTCGAAGCGCATCGTGCGCCCCGATGGCGGCGTGGTGTGGGTCGACGCCTCCGTGACGGCCATCGAGACGGCGCGCCACGGCGGTCCGCACCATCTGTGCATGCTGGAAGACGTGACGGACAAGCGGCAGTCGGAAGCGCTGATCTGGCAGCAAGCCAATTTCGATACCCTCACGCAATTGCCGAACCGCCGCATGTTCCACGAGCGCCTGCGCCTGGCGCTGGCGCAGGGACGGCGCGACACGAGCCGTGTGGCCATCCTGTTCATCGACCTCGACCACTTCAAGGAAGTCAACGATACGCTTGGTCATCACCAGGGCGACATCCTGCTGATCGAGGCGGCGCGGCGCATCCGCGTCGGCGTGCGCGAGACGGATACGGTGGCGCGCCTGGGCGGCGACGAATTCACGGTGATCCTGTCCGACCTCGATGACTTGCAGCAAGTCGACCGCATCGCGCGGCAGATACTCGACGGCTTGCTGGCGCCGTTCCTGCTGGGGCAGGAGCAGGCATTCGTCTCGGCCTCGATCGGCATCACCCTGTATCCGGACGACGCGGGCAATATCGAAGACTTGCTCAAGCATGCGGACCAGGCCATGTATGTGTCGAAAGGCGCGGGGCGCAACCGCTACAGCTATTTCACGCCGGCCCTGCAGGTGGCGGCCGTCAACCGCATGCGCCTGGGCGCGGACTTGCGCACGGCCCTGCGCGAGCAGCAGATGCAGCTGTATTACCAGCCCATCGTCGCGCTGCACAGCGGCCGCATCGACAAGGCGGAAGCCTTGCTGCGCTGGAACCATCCGCAACGGGGCCTCGTGTACCCGCCCGACTTTCTCGCGCTGGCCGAAAGCAGCGGCCTGATCGTGGAAATCGGCGACTGGGTGCTGCGCGCGGCGGCCGCGCAGTTGCTGCGCTGGCGCGCGGACGGCCACGCCATCGGGCAGACGGGCTTGCAGCTGTGCCTGAACCTGTCGCCGCTGGAGTTGCAGCGCGAGGCGGAAGCGCCCGGCACCTGGCTGCGCCAGCTGATGGCGCTCGACGTGCCGGTCTCGGCCATCGTGCTCGACATGCGCGAGGATGCGCTGCTGGGAACGGGCAGCGGCGCCGGCAGCGGCATGGCGCAGCGGCTCCAGCATTTGCGCGATGCGGGCGTGCAGATCGCCCTCGACGATTTTGGCAGCGGCCATGCATCGCTGACGCAATTGCAGCAGTGCGGCATCGATTACCTGAAGATCGACGGCGCCATGATACGCAAGCTGGCGCCGGGCGCCAGCGAGCTGGCCTTGTGCGAAGCCATCATCAGCGTGGCGCACAAGCTGGGCATGCGGGTCATCGCCGAAGGGGTGGAAACGGCGGCGCAGCGGACGTTGCTGCAGGACATAGGCTGCGACTATGCGCAAGGCTATCTGTTCGCCCCGCCCCTGACCATCGAAGCGTTCGATGCGCTGCTGCACGCGCAGCGGCCCTTGCACCCTTGAAATGGGGGCGTCGCGCCAGCACATGCCAGCCAGGCCTGCGGGACAGGGCTCCCGGCGGGAACAGGCTTATACTCGATACGCTGGCGCCTGCGCCCGGCTTCAGCTGTCACCGGTCATCGACTGCTTGCGCAGGCAAATTTTCTTCCATTCACTCCAACTCGAGGTGTACTCATGGGCATTTTCAGCAATATCTACAACAAGATCTTCCACCATTCGTCCGATGCCGCCCCGGCTGCCACGCCGGCCGCCGCTACCGAGGCACCGGCAGCGAGCGCTCCTGCGGCCGCCCCGGCCGCCGCCGTGCCCGTGGTGGACGTGGAAGTGGTGCTGGTCGACCTGGCCAGCAAGAATGCGGAAAAACTCAATTGGCGCACATCCATCGTCGACCTGATGAAGCTGTTGCAACTCGACAGCAGCCTGGCGTCGCGCAAGGAACTGGCGCAAGAGCTGCATTTCACGGGCGATACCAATGATTCGGCCAGCATGAATATCTGGCTGCACCGCCAGGTGATGATCAAGCTGGCGGAAAACGGCGGAAAAGTCCCGGAAGAGCTGAAGAACTAAGAACTGCACACCTGGCGGTGGCAGGAATATCTCGCTGCCGCTATTCAATCCTGTGGGAACTGCCTATGATGGAGTTCCCATAGCGTCGCGATAGCTAAAATCAATTGAAACTATTGTGACAATCAATTTTGCATATGGGTTAAAACCCCTTACACTAGAGTCTTACTGATTCACCACACGAGAGGAAATGACTATGTCGCTCATCAATACCCAAGTTAAACCATTCAAGGCAACCGCATACCACAATGGCAAGTTCGTCGACCTGACGGAAGCGTCGCTGAAAGGCAAGTGGTCGGTATTCGTGTTCTACCCAGCCGACTTCACCTTCGTTTGCCCAACCGAACTGGAAGATCTGGCCGATCACCACGCTGAATTCCAGAAACTGGGCGTCGATGTGTACGGTATCTCGACCGATACCCACTTCGCACACAAAGCATGGCACGACACCTCGGATGCGATCAAGAAAGTGCAATACGCACTGATCGGCGACCCAACCGGCGCCCTGTCGCGCAACTTCGAAGTCATGATCGAAGAAGAAGGCCTGGCACTGCGCGGTACCTTCGTCATCAATCCGGACGGCTTCATCAAAGTGCTGGAAGTGCATGACAACGGCATCGGCCGTGACGCTGCAGAACTGCTGCGCAAAGTCAAAGCCGCCCAGTACGTGGCGAGCCACCCAGGCGAAGTATGCCCGGCAAAATGGACGGAAGGCGCAGCAACGCTGACCCCATCGCTGGACCTGGTTGGCAAGATCTAAGTTTTGAAGCTTTGAAACATCTAGCAGCAAACAAGTAGTTACCGCGATGCCGGACCGGGTGTCCGGCCCGGCATTCGCCTAAATATTTGTAGAAAAGGAAAAAATCATGTTAGACGCAACCCTCAAAACCCAACTGAAATCCTACCTGGAAAAAGTGGTGTATCCGCTTGAGCTGGTCGCTTCTCTCGATGACAGCGCAAAAGCCCGTGAGATGAAGGAATTGCTCCAGGAGATAGTCCTGTTGAGCGACAAGATCACGCTGGTCGAGCGCATTGACGCTGGCGTACGGACCCCGTCGTTCAGCATCAACCGTACAGGCTCCGACATCGGCGTGCGTTTCGCCGGTGTGCCGCTGGGCCATGAATTCACGTCGCTGGTGCTGGCGCTGCTGCAAGTGGGCGGCCACACCATCAAGTTCGACGATGCCGTGATCGAGCAGATCCGCAACCTCGACGGCGACTATGTCTTTGAAACGTTTATTTCGCTGAGCTGCCATAACTGCCCGGAAGTGGTGCAGGCGCTCAATGCGATGGCGGTGATCAACCCGCGCATCAAGGTCACCACCATCGACGGCGGCGTGTTCCCGAAAGAAGTGGAAGAACGCCAGATCATGGCCGTGCCGATGATGTTCCTGAACGGTGAACACTTCGGTCAGGGACGCACGAATGTCGAGGAAATCCTCGCCAAGCTCGACACCAACGCCGGCGCCCGTCAGGCCGAAGCGCTGAACAAGAAAGACGTGTTCGACATGCTGATCGTCGGCGGCGGCCCTGCCGGCGCGGCAGCGGCCATCTATGCGGCCCGCAAGGGCATCAAGACGGGCGTGCTGGCCGAGCGTTTCGGCGGCCAGGTGCTCGATACCCTGGCCATCGAGAATTTTATTTCCGTCAAGGAAACGGACGGTCCGAAGTTCGCCATGGCGCTGGAACAGCACGTCAAGGAGTACGAGGTCGACATCATGAACACCCAGCGCGCGACGAAACTGACGCCGGGCAAGCTGGTCGAGATTGAAACGGCGAATGGCGCCGTCCTGAAAGCCAAGACCGTGATTTTGGCCACCGGCGCCCGCTGGCGCGAAATCAACGTGCCGGGCGAGAAGGAATACCGCAACCACGGTGTCGCCTACTGCCCGCACTGCGACGGTCCCTTGTTCAAGGGCAAGCGCGTGGCCGTGATCGGCGGCGGCAACTCGGGCGTGGAAGCGGCGATCGACCTGGCCGGCCTCGTGAAACACGTGACCCTGATCGAGTTCGGCGCGGAACTGCGTGCCGATGCGGTGCTGCAACGCAAGCTGCACAGCCTGCCCAACGTGACCGTGATCACCTCGGCGCAGACGACCGAGATCCACGGCGACGGCAAGATCGTCAATGGTCTCAGCTACACGGACCGCATCAGCGGCGAGTCGAAAAAGGTCGAACTGGAAGGCGTCTTCGTGCAGATCGGCCTGGTGCCGAACACGGAGTGGCTGAAAGGCACGCTGGCCCTGTCGCGCCACGGCGAAATCGAAGTCGATGCCCGCGGCCAGACCTCGATCCCCGGCGTGTTCGCGGCCGGCGACGTCACCACGGTGCCGTACAAGCAGATCATCATCGCCACCGGCGAAGGCGCGAAGGCAGCCCTGTCCGCCTTTGACCACCTGATCCGCTCGGACGACGAGGAAGTGGTTGAAGAGTCTGCCGCGAAAGAAGCACTGACGGCGTAAGCTTTTAACGTTGCGCTGGATCAAAAAAACCGGAAGGACCGCGAGGCCCTTCCGGTTTTTTTACGTGCAAGAAATTCAGCTGCCCGCGTACAGCGGGTTGCCGGCGACATACACCAAGACGCCGTCGACGGGCATGTCCGCGGGAGCGATGGCGGCCAGGGCGAATCTGGTTTGATGGTTGAAGGTTTGCACATGCCACGTAAAGCGCTGGCCGGCGCGGACGATGGTGACGGTCTCGCCGCGCGTGACATTGACGTGGCGGGTATCGTCCTGCAGGGTGATGGTGCGCTGGGCAGCGGCATGCGGGGCGGCGCTGCCATAGTCGGCGGCCGTGCCCGTCGGGCCGGCGGCGATGGCGGACGTGGCAAGGGCGGCGCACAGGATGGCCAGGGCGCTGCAGTGGGTGTTCAACATCATGTTCTCCAAGAATAGTCATGGCGGGCTGGTAAGCCGCCGTTTGTTGTCGTGGCTGCGCCGGGATCGCCGGTTTTTGCAACACGGCATCGTAAGCTGTAGCGGCCCCATCTGCAAAGCTGTATTTCCTGACTATATTTCGCGCGCAGGCAGCGGGGCGCCGCCCGCCAGCTTCGGCAGGGTGGTCTTGCCGCCCCCATGCGCGCCGCGCAGCCAGGTGACGCCGGCGCCGAATGGCTGGCGGCAGCCCTGGAACACGCTGTGCGTGGGGAAATGAAAATCGAGATGCTCGACCTGCAGGACGGGAGAAGAGGCAGTCCATGCCATCATTTGCTTCCGGTGGCGCTCAAGGCAAGGCAAGAAAACCGGGCAGGGCGATGACGCTGAGCAGGCCCAGCAAGACGGGCGCGGCCAGGAAGACGAGGATTTCCATGGAACTGGCCAGGCTGGCGGCAAATTGCAGCAGCGCATGATGGGCCAGGCGCAGGCGCAAGGTAGGGGGACGATGGCGGGGCAGGTGCATCAAGGCAGGAGCGGCAGAGTCGGCAAGAGCGCTGATGTATTTCTGGCCCCACAATGGGAAAAGCCCTTCGGTTCCAGGAACCAAAGGGCTTTTCTTTTATTGGCGGAGCGGACGGGACTCGAACCCGCGACCCCCGACGTGACAGGCCGGTATTCTAACCAACTGAACTACCACTCCAAGCTCGTATGATCTGTGTTGCTGATCCATGAAGCACTGGATAATTTTCTGTTTGGTGGTGGGTGCTGAGAGGCTCGAACTCCCGACCTACGCCTTGTAAGGGCGCCGCTCTACCAACTGAGCTAAGCACCCGCATACCCAGAAAACTATCCCGACGTTTGTCACCACGTCTGGAAGAGGCACTATTATAGGGGGCGCCTTCCCGCTTGTGCAACTATTCTTGAGGGATAAAAGCAGTTTTTTTGCGAAAAAGCGCAAAAATGCCGGGGAGGAGAAGGCGGGGCGCATTTTCTGGCGCGGAAATGGGAAAAGCCCTTCGGTTCCAGGAACCAAAGGGCTTTTCTTTTATTGGCGGAGCGGACGGGACTCGAACCCGCGACCCCCGACGTGACAGGCCGGTATTCTAACCAACTGAACTACCACTCCAAGCTCGTATGATCTGTGTTGCTGATCCATGAAGCACTGGACAGTTTTCTGATTTGGTGGGTGCTGAGAGGCTCGAACTCCCGACCTACGCCTTGTAAGGGCGCCGCTCTACCAACTGAGCTAAGCACCCGTTGCTTGTCTCAGAAAACCATCCCGACGTTTGTCACCACGTCTGGAAGAGGCGCTATTATAGGACGGGCAAAATCCTTCTGCAAGCGCTTTTTCCAACTTTTTACCGTTTTAGCTGTCGATGCCCCATTGCGACAGCATCCACGCCATATTAAAAGCGTTTTCGGCGATGGCGTTATAGCGGCCCGAGGCGCCGCCGTGGCCGGCGCCCATATTCGTTTTCAGCAGCAGGGGATTGCCGTCCGTTTTATACGCGCGCAGCTTGGCCACGTATTTGGCCGGTTCCCAGTACATGACCTGGCTGTCGTTGAGGCCCGTCGTCACCAGCATGGCGGGATAATTCCTACGTGCAATGTTGTCGTAAGGCGAGTAGCTGAGCATGTAGTCATAGGCCGCCTTCTGGTTCGGGTCACCCCATTCCAGGTATTCGCCCGTGGTCAGCGGCAGGCTGGCGTCCATCATGGTGTTCATCACGTCGACGAAGGGCACGGCCGCGTGCACGGCGTGGAACAGTTCGGGACGCATGTTGACGACGGCGCCCATCAGCAAGCCACCGGCACTGCCGCCCTGGATGATCAGGCGGTTCGGGCTCGTCCATTTTTCGCGCACCAGGTAGTCGGCGCTGTCGATGAAGTCATTGAAGGTATTTTTCTTCTTCATCAGCATGCCGTCCTCATGCCAGGCTTCGCCCATGTCGGTGCCGCCACGGATATGCGCTTGCGCATAGATGACGCCCCGTTCCAGCAGGCTGATGCGGCTGATGGCAAAGCTGGCTTCCGTCGAGATGCCGTAGGAACCATACGAGTACAGCAGCAGCGGCGCGGAACCGTCGAGCTTGACGCCTTTCTTGTAGACGATCCACAGCGGCACTTGCACGCCATCGCGCGCTTTCACCCACAGGCGCTGCGTGGTGTAGCGGCTGCCGTCAAAGCCGCCGACGATTTCCTGCTGCTTCAGCACCGTGCGCTTGCCATCTTGCATGTTCACGTCGATGACGGTGGGCGGCGTGACGGGGGACTGGTAGGACATGCGAAATTGCGTGGCGGAAAATTCCGGCGTGCCGGCCGCGCTGGCCAGGTAGACGGCATCGTCGAACTGCACGGTTTTCCAGTTCTTCTGCGCAAAATCATGGATGCGCGCGCGGTTCAGGGCGCGCGCTTTTTCCATCACCACCAGGTAGCCCTGGAAGACGTCGATGGACTGGATCACGGCATCCTTGTTGTGCGGCACCAGCGTCTTCCAGTGCCGGGCCTGCGGATCCGACAGCGGCGCGCTGACGATGCGGAAATTCTTCGCCTCCTTGTTGGTCAGAATATACAGCTGGCCGTCGCGGTGCTCGACGACGTAGCGGTGGCCCTTCTCGCGCTTCAGCACGGGCTGGAAGCTGCCTTCCGGCTTGTTGGTTGGCAACAGCAGCACTTCCGTCGTATCCGTGCTGCCCGAGGTGAGCACAAAGAATTGCTTGTCGTGCGTGCGGCCCACGTTGATGGCGAACTGTTCCACCGGCTCGTGGTAGACCTGCTGCTGCGTGCCGCCCAGGGCCAGGCGGAATACGCGGTCCGAACGCTTGGTGGTGGCGTCTTCCTGGGCCAGCATCAGGGTGGCGTTGTCCGACGCCCAGGCCAGCGACGTTACGCGTGGCATGCTGTCGGTAAGTAACTTGCCCGTCTTCAAATCCTTGACGTGCAATTCGTACTGGCGGAAACCCGTCGTGTCGGTGGTGTAGGCCAGCAGCTGTTCATTCGGGCTGATGGAAAACGCGCGCACGGCAAAGAATTTTTGGCCTTCGGCCAATTGATTCTGGTCCAGCAGGACTTCCTCAGGCGCCTGCGCATCATAGGCGCCGCCCTTGCCGATAGGGCGGCGGCAATGGATCGGGTACTGCTTGCCCGCTTCCACGCGCGTGTAATAGTAGAAATTGCCCTGGCGTGCAGGCACGGACAGGTCCACTTCCTGCATGCGGCCCTTGATTTCGGCATACACCTTGTCGGCCAGCGGCTGTATCGGTGCCGTGACGGCCGCCGTATAGGCGTTTTCCGCATTCAGGTAGTCGATCACGGCTGGATCGCTCTTCTTTTGCAGCCAGCGGTAGTCGTCCGTGACGACCGTGCCATGGCGTGTTTCCTGCCATGCTGTCTTGGCGGCAACGGGGGCTGCGACGGGTGCGGTGGCCGTGGCGACGGTGGTGGTGGCGGCGTCGGCGGCTGTCGCGGATGGCGAAAGCGTGGACAGCAGCAGGGCCGGCATGATGGATGAGCAGGCGGCCAGGCGGCGTAAGACGTAAGGTACTGTGGACAAGGCAACTCCCTAGGTTTCGTTGTTGTGCAGCGATTCTATTCTTGCTAAATAGAAAAGCCAATCATGATTTCAGTCAATGCTGCGCCGGCGCTTGCATCCACGGGCATTTCCAGCGATACTGTATATAACAACAGTATTTAACAGCATCCCGCCGCGAGGTGCCCTTGACCCTATCTGCCCCTACATTTCCTGAGTCACCCGCGCCGCGCCGCTGGATTGCCCACCTGGACATGGATGCCTTCTTTGCGTCCGTTGAATTGCTGAAATATCCGGAATTGCGCGGCGAAGCCGTCGTCATCGGCGGTGGCCGCTTGCAGCAGCCCGTGCTGCAGGAAGATGGCACGCGGCAGTTTGCGCGCATGCGCGATTACGTGGGGCGCGGCGTCGTCACCACGTCGACGTATGCGGCGCGCGCGTTCGGCGTGTTTTCCGCCATGGGCATCATGAAGGCGGCCAAGCTGGCGCCGGACAGCATCCTGCTGCCGGCCGACTTCGAGGCGTACCGCGAGTACTCGGCCCGTTTCAAGCAGGCCGTGGCCCACCTGTGCCCCATCATCCAGAACGTGGGCATCGATGAAATCTATGTCGACCTGACGGAATATGGCGGGCAGGCGCCGGCCATGGCCGCGCGCCTGAAGGCGGCCGTGTCCGAGGCGACGGGCCTGTCGTGCTCGATCGGCCTGGCGCCGAACAAATTGCTGGCGAAAATCTGTTCCGATCTGGAAAAACCCGATGGTCTGACCATCTTGTCGCCCGAGGATGTGGCAACGCGCGTGTGGCCCCTGCCGGCGAAAAAAATCAACGGCATCGGGCCGAAGGCCACGGCCAAGCTGGAAGCGCTGGGCATCGTCAGCATCGGCCAGCTGGCGCAAGCCGACCTGGCCATGCTGCGCACGCAGTTTGGCGACGTGTACACCAGCTGGCTGCGGCAGGCGGCGCTGGGCATCGACGAGCGGCCCGTGCAGACGAGCCGGGAAACCAAGTCCGTCAGCCGCGAAACGACGTTCGAGCGCGACTTGCAGGTGGTGCGCGACCGCGCCACCCTGTCGGAAAAGCTGGAAAGCCTGTGCACGCGCGTGGCGGGCGACCTCGACAAGCAGTCGCTGGCGGGGCGCACGGTGGGCATCAAGCTGCGCTTCGAGGATTTCAGCACGGTGACGCGCGATGTCACCTTGCCCAGCGCCACGGCGGATGCCGCCGCCATCCTGCGTGCCAGCCGCGATTGTTTGCGGCGCGTGCCGTTCGAGAAAAAAATCCGCCTGCTGGGCGTGCGCATCTCGACCCTGTCCGATCCTGCCCTGGTCACGCGGCAGGCGCCGGCCCAGGCCGAGCTGTTTCCCGCCCTGTAGCGGCATCGCGCGGCCACCAATCCTGTTGTACAAGCATCGCGCCAGTCCGCGCCTTTGACGGCATGAGCGTGTCGAAAGTGTAGAATGGCGTTCCCCTGGCACTACTGAAACAAACGGAAGACAAAAACTATGTGGTTCAAGAATCTTCAGATTTACCGCCTGCCCGCACCATGGGCTTATACGCCAGAACAACTGGAAGAGGCGCTGTCCTCGAACAAATTTACGCCGGCGACCAGCATGGATCTGATGCGCCAGGGCTGGGATACGCCACGCCCGAATGGCGGTTTGGTGCACGTGGTCAACAAGCAGATGCTGATCCTGCTGGGCACGGAAAAGAAATTGCTGCCAGCCACCGTCATCAACCAGGTCGCCAAGGCCCGCGCCGCTGAAATGGAAGAAGCGCAAGGCTTTGCGCCGGGCAAGAAAGCCATGAAGGAATTGAAAGAGCGCGTCGCCGACGAACTGCTGCCGCGCGCCTTCAGCATCCGCAGCAATGTCTGGACGTGGATCGATCCCGTCAATGGCTGGCTGGTGGTCGATGCCGCCAGCCCGGCAAAAGCCGATGAAGTCATCAAGCTGCTGCTCAAAGCCGTCGACAAGCTGCCGCTGGAAAGCCTGCGCGTGCAGCGCTCGCCGGTGGCGGTGATGACGGAATGGCTGCAGGCCGACGATGCGCCTGCCGGCTTCACGGTCGACATGGATACGGAATTGCGCGCCACGGGCGAGAGCAAGGCCACCGTGCGCTATGTGCGCCACACGCTGGAAGCGGACGACGTGCGCCGCCACATCGCGGCCGGCAAGCAGTGCACGCGCCTGGCCATGACGTGGAACGACAAGATCTCGTTCGTGCTGACGGAGTCGCTGGCCATCAAGAGCGTCAAGCCGCTGGACGTGATCAAGGAAACGGAATCGAGCACGAAGAACGACGAAGAGCGTTTCGACGGCGACGTGATGCTGATGACGGGTGAGTTGAGCAAGCTGATGGCCGACGTGGTCGAGGCATTGGGCGGCGAAGCGACCGCGTAAACACCGTCGTGCCGGTACAGAAAAGGAGCTCACGCTCCTTTTTTTTTCGCCCGCGCAGTTTTCACCTGTGACGATGTTGCGGCATAAAAAAAAGCGCCTTGCACGGTGAAGTGCAAGGCGCTTTTCAGACAAGCTAATTTACAACGTCAAATTAGAACTTGTAGTTGCCGGTGATGTAGAACGAACGCATCATTGGATCGGCGTAGCGTGGGTCGAAACCAATCTGGTGGCCCGACGAAGCGCGCAGCGACAGCGGTGGTGCACGGTCGAACAGGTTTTTGATGCCTGCGCGGATCGTGGTTTGCTTGTCAAAGACGAAACGCGCTTGCCAGTCGAACGTCGTGTACGACGGTACTTGCAGGCGGAAGTTTTTCTCTTCTTTGTGGGTATCGACGTTGTAGACGGTCGCCGCAGCATCGGTGTAGCCGTTACGGTAGTTGACGGTGACCGTGTTGCTCAGGCGGCCAGTGTCCAGGGTCGTCGTCAGCTTCATCAGGTTGCGGAACGTGACTTCGTTGGTGTCGCCGAAGAAGTTCATGTTGCTGGTGAACACGTTGTCGCTACCGGCTTTGGTGTAGTTGGCGTGCAACATGTGCGTACCGCTCAGTTGAGCCGTCAGCTTACCGAAGGAGAACTTGTGGTTGGCCGACAGATCCCAGTCGATACCACGGTATTCCTTCTTGCCGACGTTGACCGACAGTTTCTTGAATGCGTAGTATTGAAAGCCGGTCGATGGTTCGATGTAGGTCGTGAAGCTCGACGCGTACTTGATCGGATCCCCAAATGCCTGATCTTCGGTGATTTCGGACACGGCGTTGCGCAGTTTTACATCCCACAGGTCGGCGCCGAACGAGAAGGCCGCGCTAGGCTCGACACGGAAGCCCAGGGTGAACTGCTTCGATTTTTCCGATTGCAGGTCTGGATTGCCTTGCGATACCGCGTTGTATTGCGTTGGTTCGCCGCGGCATAGTGCGTTACCTGGGTATGGGCAGTCAAATTTCTTGGCGGTAAAGCTGGCATTGACCAGCGGCTGAGCAATGTCCAGCATGCTTGGCGCCTTGAAGCCCGTGCCGTAGGAACCGCGGATCAGCACGGTTTGTACCGGCTGCCAGCGTGCCGATACCTTGTAGGTATTGGCGCTGTCTTTCTTGCCCACGGTTTTGTTGTTCAGCTTGTCATCGATCGCCTTGACAGCATCGTAACGGCCGCCAACGGTCATTTCGAACGACTTCGTCAGCGGTGCCAGCAATTCGACGAACGCGCCATAGGTGTCGCGGCTCATGTCGTAGGCAGCCTTCGTGTTGAAGCTGTAGATGTCGTTGCCGGTGGCATTGCTGCCTGGCGATTGCTCATAGATATAGGTGCGGTAGTCGCCACCGATACCCAGGCTGGCTTTGCCGCCTGGCAGGTCGAACAGTTCACGCGAGCCGTGCGTATCGATGGCGCGCATCGTGGTCGATGCGGTACGCACCGAACCGACGAATTGCGCGCCCGCGACTTGCGCTTGCACGGATGGCTTTTGCGTCATTGCAAACGGATCGAATTCCGGATTGGCGAGGATGTCCTTGAACGCCTGGTTTTTCTGGTAACCGCCCGTGTAGCGCTCGTCGATCGAGTTTTGCGACCAGGTCAGGCCGCTCTCGAAGTTCCACGCGCCCAGCTCGCCTTCAACGCCCAGCACGACGTGCTTGGTTTCGGTGATGGTGTTGCTGGCGCGCAGGCCGAAGTCGGTGCTGCGGTAGTTGGCCGTCACGGATTTGACGTCGGCACGTTGTGCTGGCGTCAGGTATGGCGACACATAGGTGTTGTACAGCGCGCTGTCCTTGGCGATCGCGATCGGGATCGGATTGGCGGCGATACGCGCGGTCAGGTCGTAGCGCGAGTAGGCCAGTTCGGCGAACGCGTTCAGGTTGTCGTTCAGCTTGTACGTTGCTTTGGAGAACAGGCTGTCGCGTTTCGATTGCGGCACGATTTCCACGGTGGAACCAGTGTCGAAGCCACAAGCGCGGGTATTGCTTGGGGTGATCTCGAAACCGTCAGGGCAGGCGGTACCGTTATGTTGCGCCAGGTAAGGCGAAAATACGGTCGACGGAGCACCGCTCTTGTAGGCAACGGTGGCGCCGGCCGGCGAAGCCGAGGTGCTGGTGCGGTCCCATACATAGTTATTGCCGTTGCGGCTGAATGGCACGAAGGAGCTGGCGGCGAAGTTGCGGTCGGTGGCGCGCAGTTTCGATTGCTCGTCATGGCGGTACGACAGCAGCACGTTGAAGCGGTCTTCGTCCAGGTCGCCGAAACCGTAGGTGACGCTGGTATTCCAGGCGTTGCCGCCCTTGTCTTCCGGACCGCCGTAGGTGGCTTCCAGGGTGGCGCCTTGCTGGTTTTTCTTCAGGATGAAGTTCAGTACGCCGGCGATGGCGTCCGAGCCGTACAGTGCCGAAGCGCCGTCGGTCAGGATCTCGACGCGCTCAACGGCGCTCATCGGAATGGCATTCAAGTTGACCGTGGTGCCCGAACCTTGTGGCGCGATGCGGCGGCCGTTCAGCAGTACCAGGGTGTAGGACTCGCCGATACCGTGCAGCGATGCACTGGTGTTACCGCCCGAGTCGGAACCAGCGGCGACTGCGCCGATGGTGAAACCTTGCATGGCTGGCAGAGCCTGGATCAGGTCAGCTACCGATGTAGCGCCCGATTTGGCGATGGCTTCTTGCGACAGGCGTTGCACAGGCAATGCGCCTTCGACGGCGATACGCTTGATGCTCGAGCCGGTAATTTCGACTTTTTGAATTGCTTCGTCCGCCATGGATTGGCCGGAGAACAACATGCTGCCTGCCAGTACGGTCAGGGCCAGGCGTACGCTGCGCACGCCAATTTTTTCTTTAAATGCCATTGTAACAATTACTCCGTAGTAGTTTTAATAACGACAAGCGGCACACGAGCACCGATAAAGCCATCGGATAGATGGCCTGCGGCGGCGTGTACGGTAGGCGGAACCACATCGGAAGGAGGTGGAAGACTACTTAGCGCAATATTGTTATAAATGCACTTTTGACTTGTCGAGACAAACATTATGTCTTCTCAGCAAGGAAAAATGCATATCAACCGTGTCGGATTTGGCAAGAAATAGCCGATACTGAAGAATGTTCAATTTATTTGTTAAATCGCAGTTTTATATTTCAAAATATCACTGTTTTAAAAAATGAATAATGGCGTTTTTTTACAACATTAAATTAATGTATTGGCAATTCGATGTTTCGCCAACAATAATTCGATGAAAACTGTTGCATTACGGAATTTATGCAAAGTAAAAAAATGTAAAAAAAGCCCGCTGAAAGCGGGCTTGTCGAGGTGCTGCAGAGTGGAAGTCAGGCGGCTTGCTTGCCTGCCTTTCTGCGGCGCGCCATGAAGCCGACCAGGCCGAGGCCGGCCAGCAGCATGGCGTATGTTTCCGGTTCAGGCACTGCGGCCACCGGTGAAGCGAAAGTACCGGTAAAGGTAGAGTAATTGCCATACTGGTTGCTGGCAGATTGTGCGGTCGCGGCGCCATAGCCGAAATAGGTGCTGATACCGACGGTATTGGCACCGACGGCAACATTGCTCAAGGTAATGCTGAAGTTGGCGGTCGAGCCTGGCGTGTACACGGATTGCGTGTATTGGCCCCACCAGGTATAGGCGGCATAGCCCGAGGGCGCCACGAGGTTTTGCGAGCCGTCGCCGCCCAGGTCGAGCTGGGCGCTGGTGCCTTGCGACCAGAAGCCGGGCGCGCCATTCAATGGCGCGGGGGCGGTGGAGCTGACCAGCGTGGCGGAAACGGGCACGAAAATCGTGAAGCCGTCCAGGCCCGTCTGGCCGCCGATGCCCTGGTTATTGTTCAAGACGCTGTAATCGAAGGTCCACGTGTTCGCGCCTGCGGCCGTGGCCGATGCCGTCACCGTGTATTCATTCGTCAGGTTCGTCGTCGCGTGGGCGGCGCCGCTCAGCGCAAACGCGGCGGCCATGGCGCCCAGTTGGAACAGTTGTGCAGCCGATTTGCGCTTGGTCATGATGGGTTTCCCAGAAAGGGTTAGTCGATGACCTGAATATAGCATTGAACCCCAGGAAAAAATTGCAATTATGAACAAATATATTGTTTTTTTACTTTCTTTATTTCCGTATGGGAATTAATGGACGGATTCTTTATTTTTCTGGAAATGTTGCAGCAGATTTTTGTTGTAGCGCTGCGACGTTGTCGCAGCGCAATGGCATTACAGCGGCTGGAACACGCCGGCGGCGCGGTTCTTCTGCACATTGTCCCAGGCGAAGATCTGGCCATTCATGGCCACATACACGCCGGCTGGCAAGGTTTGCGCCACGCCGCAGGCAAAGCCCAGGTTGAACAAGGCGTCGGAATTGTCGATCTCGTACGGAATCATGGCACCCGTCAGGATCACCGTCTGCTGCAGATTCGCCGCGCCCAGCACCTGCGCCGTTTCGCGCATGGTATCGGTGCCGTGGATGATGACGATGGCTTTTTCCTGTGCCGCGCGGCATGAGGCCAGCACGCGCTGGCGATCCGCATCCTGCATGTCGAGCGAGTCGAGCAGCGGCAATTGTTCCAGTGCCACGGGCGCGGTCATGCGCGCGCGGGCGATCGCTGCCGGCAAATGACTGTCGGAAAAGCCCAGGGTGCCGTTCAATTCGTTGTAGTGTTTGTCGAAAGTGCCGCCGGTGGCGAGTATGCGCAAAGTCATGATGTGGTCACGATGTCAGTGGAGAATGACGCGCATGATATCGTGGATTGCCACGATTGCGTCAATGACCGGTTCGATGCGGGTAGCGCTGATGGCGATCGCCTTGCGCCGCGTCTGGAAAATTCGGCCATCTGTGAGTACACTTGTTTCTTTGTTCGCCCAAGGGCCCGACTCCCGTATGAAAGCGCTCGCACCCGGCACCGTCATTTTTCACCGCCACCGCGGTTATGGCGTGATCACGTCCGTCAATCTGCTGACGGGCTGGATCGCCGCGCGGTTTGGCAGCGAAGCGCGCACCCTGGACCTGAACCTGTCGACCGACGACGTGCAGTTCGCCGATGGCGAACCGATCCTGTTTCGCCGCGCGCCGCCCGACCGCATGCCGCACGCGCGCCTGATGGCCATGGTGCGCGAACTGCACCAGGCCGGTTATCAAAAACTGTACCTGTATTCCTGGCCGAAACCGTCGGGCCTGCATTGGCGCTGGCATTTGTTTACGGGGCCGCGCGACTGGATGCAGCGGCCATGGCGCGAAGGCTGGTATGGCTCGGGCGCCGACTACAACGTCAATCCCGTGATGGGCTGGGGCGATTCGCCCGGCGCCTCCACGGGCGAACTGATCGACGCGCTGGCGCGCTTCGACCCGCAAGGGCTGGCGCAGGCGCTGGGCCGCGACGACGACCACAGCGAGTGGTTTGCCCGCGTCTGCGACGCCTTGCTGCCGGACTATATGTATAGCCTGGACATGCAGCGCGCCGATGGCGCACCGCTGCAGGACATGCCGCCCGTGCCGGTGGTTGCCGTGCGCGCCGGCGTGGCGCCGTATGCGGGGCCGGCGATCGCCTGGCCACCCGGCTGGGCAGGCTTGTGGCGCGGCCGCCATGTGCTGCCCGCGCCCGCCATCAGCCTGACGGGCACGCCGGACCTGCTGAAGGGCTTTCAGCGCTCCTGAGGGGCTTGCCGCGCATGCGTCAGCGCCGCGGGATTGAGCAGGCGCGTACATTGACCCTGCGCAAAATCGACGATGTTTTGCAAGGCGTAGCGGAAATACAGCTCATAGCTGTCGCGCTCGACATAGCCGAGGTGCGGCGTGGCCAGCACATTCGGCAGCCGCAACAGCGGCGAGCCGGGCGGCAAGGGTTCGTCCGTGAACACGTCCAGCGCGGCCGCGCCCGGGCATCCCCGCGGCAACGCCGCTTCCAGCGCCCCTTCCGCCACCAGTTCGGCGCGGCTCGTGTTGACGAACAGGCTGTTTGGCTTCATGCGCGCCAGGTCCTCTGCCGTCACCAGGCCGCGCGTGGCGTCGGACAGGCGCAAATGCAGGGTCAGCACGTCGGCCTGTTCGAAGAAGGCCTCGCGCGATGGGGCAGCCGTGTCGCCTGCCGCCGCGGCCGCCGCGCGGCTCGCTTCGCTGCCCCAGACGAGGATGGTCATGCCGAAGGCGCGGCCATAGCCGGCGATCAGCTGGCCGATCTTGCCATAGCCCCAGATCGCCATGGTGCGCCCCTTCAGTACCGTGCCCAGGGTGTTGCGCGCCGGTTCCAGCGACGCCGTCTGCCACAGTCCTTCCTGCAAATGCTGTGCGTAGGGCACGATCTTGCGCTGCGCCGCCATGATCAGGGCCCACGTCAGCTCGGCCGGCGCCGTGGGCGAGCCGATGCCTTCCGCGATGGCGATGCCCAGTTCCGTGGCGGCCGGCACGTCGATGTGTCCGCTGACCTTGCCCGTCTGTGAAATCAGTTTCAGGTTCGGCAGTTTCGACAGCAATGCCCGGTTGAAACTGCTGCGTTCGCGGATCAGCACCAGCGCATCGAACGGCGCCAGACGGATGGCCAGCTGGCCCAGGCCCCGCGCCGTATTGCTGAACACTTTGACCTCGTGTCCATCGAGCAATTTGAAACAATCGAGGCTGCGCACGGCATCCTGATAATCATCGAGTATGGCAATTTTCATGGTGGATGGCCGATTTTAGTGAAGATTTGGTAGGGAAATAACAGGATACGGGAAATGCTGAATAGCCTACTACATTAGTCAAGCTATTCTCCTACATTTTTGCGAGAATAGCTGTTTTGCGGGTGTACAATCGCCGGCACTTTTGACGCTTCCTGATGAACGAAGTGCAAATGGAGCGCACAATGTTCCAGCAAGTCTGGAGCATGCTCCAGATAAATGCCGCCGGCGCGAACGCCGCGCTGACACGACACCAGAGCCCTGCCGGCGTGACCTTGCCGCCCGCAGTGAGCCGCAGCCACCTCTCAACGATGCTGCCTGTCTTGCCGGAACGACCAGAATTTCTTTTATTGGTATTGGAGGTAATATGAATCAGCCCGTCATGGGTGGCGTCGCCGCACTCAACGTCCCAGCTTATATTAAACAACAGAAACTGATCAACTGGGTAGCCGACATTGCCGCGCTGACCAAGCCCGAGCGCATCTACTGGTGCGATGGCTCGCAGGAAGAGTATGAGCGCCTGTGCGCCGAGATGGTTGCCAGCGGCACCATGAAAAAACTCAACGCGGAAAAACGCCCGAATTCCTACCTGGCCTGCTCCGACCCGAGCGACGTGGCCCGCGTCGAAGACCGTACCTATATCTGCTCGGCAACGAAAGAAGCGGCCGGCCCGACGAACAACTGGACCGAGCCTGGCGAGATGCGCCACACCTTGAACGGCCTGTTCGACGGCTGCATGCGCGGCCGCACCATGTACGTCGTGCCTTTCTCGATGGGCCCGCTGGGCTCGCCGATCGCGCACATCGGCGTGGAACTGTCCGACTCGCCTTACGTGGCCGTCAACATGAAGATCATGACCCGCATGGGCCATGCCGTGTATGACGTGCTGGGTACCGATGGCGAGTTCGTGCCCTGCGTGCACAGCGTGGGCGCGCCGCTGGCCGCCGGCCAGGCAGACGTGAAATGGCCGTGCAACAGCACCAAGTACATCGTGCATTTCCCGGAAACGCGCGAAATCTGGTCCTTCGGTTCCGGCTACGGCGGCAACGCCTTGCTGGGCAAGAAGTGCTTCGCCCTGCGCATCGCCTCGAACATGGGCTACCAGGAAGCGCAAGCGTCCGACAGCAATCCGGGCTGGCTGGCAGAACACATGCTGATCCTCGGCGTGGAGTCGCCGGAAGGCAAGAAGCATTACGTGGCGGCTGCCTTCCCGTCGGCCTGCGGCAAGACCAACTTCGCCATGCTGATTCCGCCGGCAAGTTTTAACGGCTGGAAAGTAACCACCATCGGCGACGATATCGCCTGGATCAAGCCGGGCGCCGATGGCCGCCTGTACGCGATCAACCCGGAAGCCGGCTACTTCGGCGTGGCGCCGGGCACCAACGAAAAAACCAATTACAACTGCATGGCGTCCATGCGCGACAACACGATCTTCACCAACGTGGCGCTGACGGACGATGGCGACGTGTGGTGGGAAGGCTTGACCAAGGAAGCACCAAGCCACCTGATCGACTGGCAGGGCAAGGACTGGACGCCGGCCTCCGGCACCAAGGCCGCGCATCCGAACGCGCGCTTCACTGTTGCTGCTACGCAAAACCCTGTCATCGACGCGGCCTGGGACGACCCGGCCGGCGTGCCGATCTCGGCCTTCATCTTCGGTGGCCGCCGTTCGACCACCGTGCCGCTGGTGACGGAAGCGCGCAACTGGGTCGAAGGCGTCTACATGGCCGCCACCATGGGCTCGGAAACGACGGCCGCTGCCGTCGGCCAGATGGGCGTCGTGCGCCGCGATCCATTTGCCATGTTGCCGTTTATCGGCTATAACATGAGCGATTACTTCCAGCACTGGCTGGACATGGGCGTCAAGGTGGGCAAGGTCAACCCGGCCGCCCTGCCGAAGGTCTATTGCGTCAACTGGTTCCGTACGGACGAGGCGGGCAAGTTCGTCTGGCCTGGCTTCGGCGACAATATGCGGGTGCTGAAGTGGATGCTGGAGCGCATCGAAGGCAAGGCCGGCGGCGTGGAAAACCTGTTCGGCACGACGCCGCAGTATGGCGACTTGAACTGGGATGGCTTGCCCTTCACGCAAGAACAGTTCGACACCATCACTTCGATCGACAAGGCCGCGTGGGTGGAAGAATTGAAATTGCATACGGAGTTGTTTGAAAAACTCGCGTATCATCTGCCGCAAGAATTGGCAGATCACAAGGCGGCGCTGGAAAAGCGGCTGAGTGCATAAGTAAGTTAACGTCAAGCGGCGCCTGACCAGCGCGTCGTGCAGTAGCTTGTCAGGTGTTGAGAGTTGTAGTGGGGGAGAAACACGCCGGCATAGACTGGCGTGCTATAAATGACACGCTGGCAATGACTGGCGTGCTAGCAAAAAGAGAAACGGCGCGGATTGCATGAGCAATCCGCGCCGTTTTTTTTTGTGGCTTGTCGGTTCAGCGAGACATGGCTGGCACGAAATAGCGCAGCTTGGCGTCATCGTTCATTTTCGGGCATTGGCCAGGTTCTGCCGCCGGAAAGGATGGCGGCGGCAGCGTCGTTTCGTGCAGGCGGTCCTCCACTTCCAGCACGCCGGCAAACCGGCACTTACTGCTGCAGCAGCGGCCCCAGGTATTTACCCGTCACGCTGGCCGGGTTCAGCGACACGTCTTCCGGCGTCCCCGTGGCGATGATTTGCCCGCCGCCGGCGCCGCCTTCCGGACCCAGGTCGACGATCCAGTCGGCAGTCTTGATGACGTCCAGGTTGTGTTCGATGATGACGAGGGTGTTGCCCTGGTCGCGCAGGCGGTGGATGACTTTCAACAGCAAGTCGATATCGTGGAAGTGCAAGCCCGTCGTCGGTTCATCGAGGATGTACAGGGTGCGGCCCGTATCGCGCTTGGACAGTTCCAGCGACAGCTTCACGCGCTGCGCCTCGCCGCCCGACAGCGTGGTGGCGCTCTGGCCCAGCTTGATGTAGCCGAGGCCCACGTCGAGCAGGGTTTGCAGCTTGCGCGCGATCAACGGTACGGGCTTGAAGAATTCATGCGCCTCTTCCACCGTCATGCCCAGCACTTCCGTGATGTTCTTGCCCTTGTATTGCACTTCCAGGGTTTCGCGGTTGTAGCGCTTGCCGTGGCAGACATCGCACGGCACGTAGACGTCGGGCAAGAAATGCATCTCGACCTTGATCACGCCATCGCCCTGGCACGCTTCGCAGCGTCCGCCCTTCACGTTGAACGAGAAGCGCCCGGCGCTGTAGCCGCGTTCCTTGGCCGTCGGCACGGTGGAGAACAGGTCGCGGATCGGCGTAAACAAACCCGTGTACGTGGCCGGGTTCGAGCGCGGCGTGCGGCCGATCGGCGCCTGGTCGACGGAGATGACCTTGTCGAAGTGTTCCAGGCCGCTGATCGATTCGTGCGGCGCCGGTTCCGTCTGCGAACCATACAGATGGCGCGACAGGGCCGGGTACAGGGTATCGTTGACGAGCGACGATTTGCCCGAGCCGGACACGCCCGTGACGCACGTCATCAAGCCCACTGGCAAGCTCAGCGACACCTTTTTCAGATTGTTGCCGGTGGCGCCCGTGATCACCAATTGCTTTTCCGGATTGCTGGCGTGGCGCTTGGCCGGCACGGCGATTTTCAGCTTGCCGTTCAGGTACTGCGCCGTCAGCGACTTCTTGTTCTTCAAAATGTCTTGCAAGGTGCCTTCGGCGATGATTTCGCCGCCGTGCACACCCGCGCCGATGCCCATGTCAACGATGTAGTCGGCCGTGCGGATGGCGTCTTCGTCATGCTCGACCACCAGCACGCTGTTGCCGATGTCGCGCAAGTGTTTCAGGGTTTCGATCAGGCGGTCATTATCGCGCTGATGCAAGCCGATCGACGGTTCATCGAGCACATACATGACGCCGGTCAAACCGGAGCCGATTTGCGAGGCCAGGCGGATGCGTTGCGCTTCGCCGCCGGACAGCGTGTCGGCGCTGCGGTCCAGCGACAGGTAGTCGAGGCCCACATTGTTGAGGAATTTCAGGCGCGAAATGATTTCTTTCACCACGCGGTCGGCGATCTCTTTCTTCGCGC
Organism: Janthinobacterium sp. SUN118; assembly: GCF_030397695.1. Lineage (NCBI taxonomy): Bacteria > Pseudomonadati > Pseudomonadota > Betaproteobacteria > Burkholderiales > Oxalobacteraceae > Janthinobacterium > Janthinobacterium sp. SUN118. The sequence goes on from NZ_JAPUBV010000007.1 coordinate 142,733, forward strand.
CCGTCAATTTCAGCTTTTCAAAGAATTCCAGCGTCTCGCGCAGCGGTTTGGCCGCCACTTCATAAATGGCGCGCTGCTGCTTGCCGGTGCCCACCTTGACGAAGCGCGCTTCCACGCGCAGGCGCGCGCCATCGCATGACGGGCAGCATTTTTCATTGATGAACTTGGCCAGTTCTTCCTTGACGGCCATCGAATCCGTTTCGCGGTAGCGGCGCTGCAGATTGTTGACCACGCCTTCGAACGTGTGTTCCTTGATGACGGTGCGGCCCCGTTCGTTCACATAGCTGAACGGGATCACTTGCTTGCCGGAACCGTACAGCACGGCCTGCTGTGAATTCAAGTCCAGCTGTTCGAACGGCATGTCGAGGTCGAACTCGTAATAGGCGGCCAGGTTCGACAGCATCTGGAAGTAAAACTGGTTGCGGCGGTCCCAGCCCTTGACGGCGCCCGAGGCCAGCGACAGATTCGGGAACGCGACGATGCGTTTCGGGTCAAAGAATTCAATGTGTCCGAGGCCGTCGCATTCGGGGCAGGCGCCCATGGGGTTGTTGAATGAGAACAGACGCGGTTCCAGTTCCTGCAGGGAATAGCCACACACATTGCAGGCGAACTTGTTGGAGTACACATGTTCCTTGGCCGTATCCATTTCGTAGGCGACGGCGCGGCCGTCGGCCAGGCGCAGTGCCGTCTCGAAACTTTCCGCCAGGCGCTGCTTGATGTCCTGGTTCACCTTGACGCGGTCGATGACGACGTCGATCGTGTGTTTTTCCGTTTTCTTTAATTTCGGGAGGTCATCGACTTCATAGATTTTTGCCGCATGCGTGCCGCTTTGCACGCGAAAGCGCACGAAGCCCTGTGCCTGCATCTGCTCGAACAGATCCACGTGTTCGCCCTTGCGGTTGGCGACGACGGGCGCCAGGATCATCAGCTTGGTGTCTTCCGGCATGGCCAGCACGGCGTCGACCATTTGCGACACGGATTGCGCGGCCAGCGCGTTTTCCGGATGGTCGGGGCAGTATGGCGTGCCCACGCGCGCATACAACAGGCGCAGGTAGTCGTGGATTTCCGTCACGGTGCCGACGGTCGAGCGCGGGTTGTGCGAAGTTGCCTTCTGTTCGATGGAGATGGCGGGAGATAGGCCTTCGATCAAGTCGACATCGGGCTTTTCCATCAGTTGCAGGAATTGGCGCGCGTAGGCCGACAGCGATTCGACATAGCGGCGCTGGCCTTCCGCGTACAGCGTGTCGAAGGCCAGCGACGATTTGCCGGAGCCGGACAAGCCGGTAATCACGATCAGCTTGTTGCGCGGCAAATCGAGATTGATATTCTTGAGGTTATGCGTGCGAGCACCGCGAATGCGGATCTGTTCCATGTGATTGCCTTGCTTTCAGTGAGTGGTGCGGCCGGCGCATTGCGGGAGCTGCCAGATGAGGAGCCACAACGGGTCAACCTGTTACTATAGCCGGGTTTTGATCTGCATGCCTGTGGCGGCTGCGGGCGGATTGCGCCGCCAGGCCAGCGTGCCCGGGAAAGATTGATACAGATGCGTGCAGACGTTTAAACACTGTATATAATACCAGTATTCAAGTTTCTTGTTTTCACCTGCCGTGAAAAAAACGTGCCGCCGCAAGCTCGTGGCGGCGCTTATAAAGCGTGTGCTTTGCGCGGGCTAGTCGCTTATAATCCTCGTTTAGCAAAAAATCTAACGCGCGCGAGTTCCGGCTCCCGCCGCAGTTCATCAGGAGTTATTCATGGCATCAGTCAACAAAGTCATCATCGTCGGCAATCTGGGCCGTGACCCGGAAATCCGCTACATGCCTAGCGGCGACGCGATCGCCAACATCGCCGTGGCCACTTCGTACAAATCGAAGGACCGCAACACGGGCGAACAAAAAGAATTGACAGAGTGGCACCGTATTTCGTTCTTCGGCCGCCTGGCGGAAATCGTCGGCCAATACCTGAAAAAAGGTTCGTCCGTCTACGTCGAAGGCCGTCTGCAAACCCGTAAATACACGGACAAGGACGGCGTCGAGAAGTATGCAACCGACATCATCGCGGAACAGATGCAAATGCTGGGCGGTCGTTCCGGCATGGGCGGCGACGCCGGCGGTGGCGATGACAGCTACGGCGGTGGCGGCGGCTACGAAGCCCCGGCCCCGCGCCAGGCGCCAGCCCCGCGTCCAGCTCCGGCACCGGCGCCACGCCCGGCACCGAAGCCAGCACCGAACTTCTCGGACATGGATGACGATATTCCATTCTAAATCCGCCGTTCTGACGCCTTGCGTCAGGCACTGTCGATAAAAAAGCCGGCTTCCTCAGTGAAGCCGGCTTTTTTTTATTCAACGGCGGTAGACAGCAATCCGGGGCGGACTGGCGAATTCCACAGCAAGAAGCGGGTGGCGGCGCTGGCCGGATGCTGGTCTGATGGGGGTGTTGACACCGCCGGAGAACAGCATGGATTTTCGCATCACGGGTTTGTCGCCCGAGCCTTTTCGACCCTTTTTTGCCTTGTCCGATGCCGAATTGATGGCGTTCGGCATGCGGCGCCAGGTGGTTGACCAAAAACCTGGTTTTCCTGACCGCATAGAAATGGTCGAAGCCGAATTGGGCGAAACCGTGTTGTTGCTCAATCATGTGTGCCAGCCCGCCAGGACGCCATACCGGGCTTCCCACGCCATCTATGTGCGCGAGGGGGCTACGCAAGCGTACGATGCCGTCAATCAGGTGCCCGAATCGATGCGGTTGCGGCTGTTGTCGCTGCGCGCCTATGCTGCCGATGGCATGATGCTCGATGCCGAGGTGGTGGATGGCGTGGCCGTGGAAACCGTCATCGCGCAGTTATTCGGCCATCCGGACGTCAGTTATATTCACGTCCATAACGCCAAGCGGGGCTGTTATGCGGGCCGCATCGACCGCGTCGCGCCGTGCGATGAGCGTTGAGCGCGCTGGCCATTCCCTGCTTAATCGCGCAAGCCCATCTCCAGGGTGTAGCTGGCCACCGCATTCCTGCGCGCCGCGTTGCGCATCAAATACACCTGCACCGTGTACTCGCCATCGGCTGGCAGCTTCGCCTGGAAAGTGTTACCGCTGCTCGAACCGACGAACAGGGCTTCGTCCTGGCCGGTCTGGCGGATGTTGAAGTAATTCGAGGGCTGCTTGGTTTTCAGCTTGACGCTGAGGGTCTGGCCGGCCTTGCCCGTCAGCGTGTATTCGGCCGTGGCGTAGCCCTTGATCTTGCCCGTGACGCTATGCGCGGCCTTGTTCGCCGTCAATGCCACACTTTCCTTGTGGACGGGATCGGCGCTCCAGGCGGGTGTGCCAAGGGCGAGCGCTGCCAGCAGCAGGCTGGCGCGGATGGGCAGGTGGCGGTGCAGCATGCGTTTCTCCTTGAACGTGGTGCCAGCGCGCGCTGGCGATGCCGTCCATCTTACGCCAGCTGCCGCCATTTGCCAGTACGGCAGTGCGCGCATGGGATGCGTGTATCGCGCGCGTAATGGCGTGCTGCGGCGCGTTTTTTTCACCTTTCTTGACCTGCGCGCTTTTTCCGGCCGCGCACGTTTCAAGAGGCGGCGGATTGAAAATTTCAGGTAGGCTGAAGCGTCTCTTCGATGCGAAACCGGCCGCAGGCGCCGCTGTGCCGGACCGGTTTTGCAGCTCTTCTTCCCTGTACTGAAAGGAACGCAATATGGGTATTTCCGGAAAAGTCGCGCTGGTCACGGGGGCCGCGCAAGGCATCGGCAAGGCCATCGCCTTGCGCCTGGCCAAGGATGGCGCCGATATCGCGCTCGTCGACCTGAACCAGGAGAAACTGGACCGCGCCGCCGCCGAAGTGCGCGCGCTGGGACGCCGCGCCGTCACCTGCATCGCCGACGTGTCGCAGCTGCACCAGGTGACCGAGGCGGTGGCGTTTGCCGAGAGGGAACTGGGCGGCTTCGACATCATCGTCAACAACGCCGGCATCGCGCAAGTGCAGCCGCTGCTCGACGTGACGCCGGAAGAAGTCGACCGCATCATGCGCATCAATGTGCAGGGCACCCTGTGGGGCATCCAGGCGGCAGCCAAGAGCTTCAAGGCGCGCCAGCAGAAAGGCAAGATCATCAATGCGTGCTCGATCGCCGGGCATGACGGTTTCGCCTTGCTGGGCGTGTATTCGGCCACCAAGTTTGCCGTGCGCGCACTGACGCAGGCGGCGGCCAAGGAACTGGCGGCCGACGGCATCACCGTTAATGCGTATTGCCCCGGCGTCGTCGGCACGGACATGTGGGTCGAGATCGACAAGCGCATGGCCGAGCTGACGGGCGCCGAGCTGGGCGCCACGTACAGGAAATACGTGGACGGCATCGCGCTGGGACGCGCCGAGACGCCCGACGACGTGGCCGGCCTCGTGTCCTTCCTGGCCGGGCCCGATGCCGATTACATGACGGGCCAGGCGCCATTGATCGATGGTGGCCTCGTGTACCGTTGATGGCTTGATCGCGCACAGGCCACGCATGAAAAACAGGCCGCGTCATCGTCGCTGGCGCGGCCTGTTGCGTTGGATCAAGGCTCGCCTGGCCTGGTTCGGGCTTAGTGTATGCTGACTTCCTTGCGGTTGTCGCGCGCGACCCGGTCAATCATCTTGTTGTACGGATCGACGCCCACGTCGAACGGTTTGTCCTTCACCGTGATGGTCAGCACCGGGTCGCTGCCCTGCAAGACGCGCCTGTCCGTGAACAAGACTTTTTCATCCTTTTCCTTGGCGCCGGGCGCGCGCGCGAAGATGGCGATTTCCACCGGCTCGTCGTAGGCGCGCGGGCTTTCCTTGCCCTTGCCATCCGATTCCAGTTTGGCCAGGTGCAATTGCATGGTGACATCCCATTGTCCATCCTTGCGCTGCACGGCCGTCGCCTGCGTCACGCGGTTGTCGTAGAAGACGATCTTCTCGAACAGGTCCGTGATCAGCGCCTGCTTGTCCTGCGGCGCTTCGGCGCGGATGTACGCGAGCAGTTCCGACGCTGTGGTGAACGGCGTCTGCTGGTAGCCCTTGTCTTGCAGATAGCGTTTCAGGGCACGGTTCAAGGCGGCTTCGCCGATCTCGTCGCGCAGGCGGTAGAACACCAGGCTGCCCTTGTTGTAGTGGATGTATTGCTGGCCTTCCACGCGCGCCAGCGGCTGTTCCTCGATGGCTTCGCCGCCGCGTCCGCTCAGGTAGCGGTCCAGTTCATAGCGCAGGAAGCGGCGCATCTTGTCGCGTCCGTATTCCTTTTCCATCACCATCAGGGCCGAGTATTGCGCCAGCGATTCCATCAGCATGCTGGCGCCCTGCACATTGGCGCCGATGACCTGGTGGCCCCACCACTGGTGCGCCATTTCATGCGCGGTGACGTAAAACACGTAGTCGATGTCGTCCTTGTCGCGCAAGTCGGCGATGAAGCCGATGCCTTCCGAATACGGAATCGTGTTGGCGAATGATTGCGCAAACGTCTGGTAGCCGGGGAACTCGAGGATGCGCACCTGCTTGTGCTGGTAGGGCGTGAACTCGGTGGTGTAGTAGTCGAGCGACTTTTGCACGGACGTGATCATGCGCTCCGTGTTGTAGCCATGTTTCTTATCGAAATAAATTTCGATCGGCATGCCGCGCCAGTCGCCTTTTTTGACTTCCCAGCGCGCCGACAGATACGCAAAGAATGGCATCATCGGCTGGTCCATCTTGTAGCGGTAATAGCGGCGCCCATCCTGTTCCCAACTCTTCTGCAGGTAGCCCGGTGCCAGGGCGATCTGATCGCCGCTGGTGGAGACCGTGGTGTCGAAATGGATCCAGTCCGCTTCGCCGCCGAAGACCGTGTTGCCATAGGCAGATGCGTCTTCCCGCTTGGCCATGCGCTGCGGCTCGCCCAGGCCCCGCTTGCGCCGCTCGTTGCGGTCTATTAACTCCATGTCCTGCACGTAGCCGAAGTGGGGGAAATAAGACTGGTTGTTGAAGAAGCTGCCATTCAGGTTGACCTGGTTAGGCGCGCCGCTGTTGGTAAAGCCCCGGTGCGTGACGGCCACCGTGAAATCCAGCGGCAAGCTGGCGCCCGGCGCCAGTGGCTGGGCCAGCTTGAGGATGCTGAAACCGAGTTCCTTGTCGTCCAGTTCGACCCTGTGCGCGGGCAGATTCAGCCACGCCGTCTGCAGTTCCGGATCGCGCTGGATGCGCAAGGTATCGAGCGCTTGCCCCGTCTTGTTTTGCAGCACGTAGTGACCCTTGATCAAGACCTTGCGTTGCTCGGGATAGATATCCACGTCGGCCTGCACGTCCGTGATCTTCGGCTGCGGCAAGTCCTTGTACTGCTTGTACAATTTTTCGTAGCGCGCCTGCTTGTCCATGGTGCGGTCCGACGTTTCGTATTGGTTCAGCACATTGGTGTTGTAGAAGATCCAGCCACCGGTGCCGGCCCAGCACAGCAGCACCAGGCCCAGCGCGGCGCCCGTACGGCCCCGCAGGCGCTGGCCGGCCAGGCGCAGGCGCGCGCGCCAGCCGGCGGACAGGCCGCGCACCCAGAATGCCTGCGCCAGCATGACGAGGGCCACGGTAAACAGGCTCCAGTACAGCGCGAACCAGGCCCAGCCGGTCAGGAAGTGGCCATAGCCGTTCATGTCCGAGTACTGGATCGCAGGCAAGCTGGCGAAGTTGTACAGCTTGTGTTCGAAGTGCAGCATGCCCAGCACGGCTTGCGCCACCATCAGCAGGATCACCAGCAGGTAGCCGATGAACTTGTTGTTGGCCAGCACTTGCAGGGTGAGCGCGCACAAGCCCATCAGCACGAAGGCGAGGGTGCCCAGCAGGGTGCCTTTCAGGTACAGCCCCAGTTCCACGGGGGCGCCGCCCTTGACGAGCTGGAAGCCGATGACCGCGATGACGCCCACCAGCAGATAGCCGCCGATGACGCCGAGCAAGGCCGTGCATTTGGCCAGCAGCGGCACCCAGTTGGGCACGGGCATGGCGTCGCTGAGGTCGGCGATCCTTGCCTGGCGCTCCTTGAAGATCAGTTCGCCCGCGTAAAACGTGACGATGATGATCAACAGGAAGCTGAAGCTGTTACTGATCTGTTGCAACATCAAATGCGTCATCGGATACACGGCCGTGCCGTACATATTCTTGCCGACATTTGCGCCGGCAATCAGGTTTGCCATGCCGAACAGCAGCATGACGAGGAAGGGCAGGCTCTTGAGGACGCCGGCCGCGTCGAAGCGCAGGATCTGCCACCATTGGCGCCAGGCCGTTGCGGCGGTAAACGCGGGGACGCTGCGCGGCAGCTGCGACGGCGCCGCGGCGAAGGTCGCGTCCGCTGACGCCTTGTACTGACCGAACAGGCGCTTGCCCGTGCCCGCGCGCTGCGGCTTGAAGAGCAGCACGGTGGCGGTGAACAGCACGGCGGCAATACCCAGCCACAACAGGCGGTTGGCCAGCAGGAAGCCGGACAGCGGCGGCAGGCCCGCATTCGCTTCGGCCGCCGTGAAATAGCGCGTCATGCGGCCAAAGGCGCGGATGCCGAACGGGTCGAGCAGCACGGCGATCCACTCATTGTTGATGTCGCGCGTGAAGGCGCCCGCCGTGCCCCACAGCACGAAAAAGCCCAGCACGCCCACATACACGAGCAGCATCGAGCGCGTGGTGGCCGCCAGCAGCATCAGCAGGGCGCCGATGAAGAGCAGGTTCGGAATCACCAGGACGGCGAAGCTCCACGCATACGTGTGCAGCGCAAACGCGCCCACGCGCTGCGGGTCGACCCAGGGCATCAGGGGGCCGAGCATGGTGCCGAAGGCGATGCAGACAAAGATCGCCAGGCAGGCGACAAAGCCGGCGCCGAAGCGGCCGAACAGGTAGTCCCATTTGCGCATGGGCGTGGCGAACAGCATGTCGGCCATGCCGAAGTCGCTGTCGCGCAGCACGGCGCCGGCGATGAAGACGGTGACGAGCAACATCGCCAGCAGGCTGAAGATCGCCAGCAGTTGCGCCACCACGGTGGGCGCATTGCGGTTGATGTTGCCGATGGCGCCGCCGATCTGGATCGAATCGCTGCTGGTGGCGCCAAGGGCCATCAGGGCCAGGATGACGGCAAATACCCACAGCAGCGGCTGTTTCAGCTGGTAGGCCAGGTCAAACTTGAAAAATTCCTTCCACATGGCGGCCCCTTACGCGGCGACTGCGGCCGGCGCGGCGGCGCCATGGCGGGCAGCGTTGTTCACGTGTAAGAAGTACACGTCTTCCAGCGTCGCGGCAAATGGCGTGAAGCCGCTGTCGGGCTGGCTGTCGGCAAACACATTGATCTGCGGCTTGCCGCCCACCAGGCGCGTCGACAGCACATTGTGCGACTGCTGGTATTGCGCCAGTTCATCCGTGGTGACGCTGCGGCGCCAGACCTTGTTGCGCAAGGTGTCGATGGCCGCCTGCGGTTCGCCCTGCACCAGCACTTCGCCCTTGACGATCATGGCCATGCGCGGACACAGGTCGGTCACGTCGGCCACGATGTGCGTCGACAGGATCACCACCACCTGCTCGCCGATCTTCGCCAGCAGGTTCAGGAAGCGGTTGCGCTCTTCCGGGTCCAGGCCGGCCGTCGGTTCATCGACGATCACCAGGCGCGGTGCGCCCAGCAGCGCCTGGGCGATGCCGAAGCGCTGGCGCATGCCGCCCGAATACGTGCTCAGGTTGCGCTTGCGCGCTTCCCACAGATTGGTCTGCTGCAACAGGGCGTGCACGGCGTCCTTGCGCGCGCCCTTTTCCGTCAAGCCTTTCAGGACGGCAAAGTGGTTGAGCAGGGTTTCCGCGCTGACCTTCGGATACACGCCGAAATCCTGCGGCAGGTAGCCGAGCTGGCGGCGCAGTTCTGTCTTGTCCTTGAGCACGTCGAGGCCATCGAAATGGATGCTGCCGCTATCGGGATCTTGCAGCGTGGCGATGGTACGCATCAGCGAGGACTTGCCCGCGCCATTCGGTCCCAGCAAGCCGAACATTCCATTCGGAATGTCCAGGCTGACATTGTTGATGGCCTTGACGCCATTGGCATACGTTTTGTTCAGCTGTTTGATCGATAGCATGTGCAGCACTCTCCTGAGCTTGGGGTGAAAGCCGGCAGATGCATGTCTGCCGGTCTGTGCAAGGGGATCGCCCTTCTCGTCAACCGCGATGGCGGATGTTACTTAAAAACAATAATGTATCGTCAATTGGATAAAAACTAAGATGTTTGCGACAAGAGGCGACAATGCAGGGATGAAATGCGGGAGAGCCGGCATGAATGCCGCGGAGCCAGGATCACGCAGCGCATGCGTGTGCTCCTGGCCTGGGTCGGGACCGGTGGCGCGCCGGCCGGCGCTTACAGCGAGCAAGCGGGCATGCGGCGATGGTGTGATTCTGTTGAAATGCCGGCGCCGGGGGACTGGCGCCGTGGCCGGATCAAGCTTGCCGCGCTGTCGTGCGGAAAGCGGTGGCTGAGGGGGTTAGAAGCGTACTTTCACATACGCCGACGGTCCCGTCAGGCGCACGTTCAGGTCAGCGTCGCGTTCGCTGTCGCGGTGCAGCTTGATCTTCGAGATGCCATAGTCGGCGACGAAGCCGATGTTTTTGAATGGAAACCACTCGACGCCGATATTGCCGCCATAAATGTGGCCGTTGATGCGCCCGCCATTTTTCTTGATGCCCGACGCTTCCGCATACATGCGCAAGTCCGGCGTGAAGGCGTGGCGCCAGCCCACTTCCAGCAGCGGCGCGAATGCGTGTTCGCCGATGGAATCGCGCGCCGTGGCCGTCTCGCCATTGACGACGCCGGTGGCCGTGCCGTTCAGGTTGGCATTATAGTAGGCGGCGCCCAGGCCGATGCCGAAGGTGTCGTTGCCGCTGCCGAGCCACCAGCGGTAGGACATCTTGGCCAGGTCCAGCTTCAGGTCGGCGTCCGCGGTGGCCGTGCCCGTGACGGGCTGGCCATTGATGGTGGTCTGGCCCGTCAGGGTGGGGGTGTAGGATTTGTCGTAGCGGTAGTAGTCGAATGCCAGGCCATGGCGGTCGCCGATCAGCAATTCAGCCTTGATGCGGGGTATCGTCGTGCGGCTGGGCTTCGATTCGGGCGCGTCGATGCGGCCAAACTCCGTGTCGGCACCGACATTGATGCGCGGATCGGCCGCGAAGGCGCCCACGGAAATGCTGACGCGGTCCAGGGTGGGCGACGGTTCCGCCCGCGCCGTGGCGGCGGCCGTGGCGACGCCCAATACGCCCAGCATCATGGCGCCACGCAAGGCAAGGTGGTGCGGACGTGGGGGAGACAGGCGGGCGGACACGGACGTGGAAAACATGGATAACTCCTCAAGATAAAGTGAACACTGCCGCGACGCTGGGGCGGCCTGCATTGGACAGCAATGCAATGAGGAAATGGTAGCAATTGTTACTTTTAAATTACGTAGCCGCACGGCCCAAGTGGCCGTCGGACTTGTCCTACCGCAGGTAAGCCGCCTGTAAAGACTGGTTATGAGAGGAAGTAAGCGATGCAGGAAATCATGGAACTGGTCACACCGCGGCTGCTGCTGCGGCAATGGCGCGACAGCGACCTGGCGCCGTTCGCAGCCCTGAATGCCGACCCCCGCGTGATGGAATTTTTTCCTTCCACGCTGTCGCGCGAGGCCAGCGACGCCATGGCGCGGCGCTGCGGCGACCTGATCGCGGGGCGGGGCTGGGGCTTATGGGCCGTGGCCTTGCGTGAAACCGATCGCTTCATCGGCATGACGGGGCTGCATATTCCCGACGCGCAATTGCCCTGTTCGCCGTGCGTGGAAATCGGCTGGCGCCTGGCCTTCGATTACTGGGGGCAAGGTTACGCGCAGGAAGCGGCGCAGGCCGCCCTGCGGGCAGCTTACGAACGCTTGCAGCTGCCGGAAATCGTCTCGTTCACGGCCTTGCCGAATCGGCGCTCGAGCGCGCTGATGGCGCGCCTGGGCATGCGCCGCGAAGCCGCCACGTTCGAGCATCCGGCCCTGCCGCCAGGGCACGCATTGCGTACGCATTGCCTGTATCGCCTGACGCGCGCAGAATGGTGCGCAAGGGAGGGAGTTACGACATGAGAATCGCCGCCATATCCGATATCCACGGCAACCTGGACGCGCTTGACGCCGTGCTGGCCGACATCGCCCGGCGTGGCGTGGACGTGACCGTCAACCTCGGCGATATCGTCTCGGGCCATCTGCAGCCGCGCGCCACGGCGGCGCGCCTGATGGCGCTCGGCCTGCCGACCATCCGCGGCAACCACGAGCGCCAGCTGCTGGGCGATCCGGCCCGCATGGGCGTGTCGGACGCCTACGCGCGGGCACAACTGCTGCCGGAGCAACTCGCGTGGATAGATGCGCTGCCCGCCACTTTGCGCCTGCGCCCAGACGTGCTGCTCGTGCACGGCACGCCAGGCAGCGACCTCGTATACTTTCTCGACACCGTCACGCCGCAGGGCAGCCGCGCCGCCACGCCGGACGAGGTGGCCACGCGTGCCGGCGATACTGACGCGGCGCTGATCCTGTGCGGCCACACGCACATGCCGCGCCAGGTGCGCCTGGCTGATGGCCGGCTGATCGTCAATCCGGGCAGCGTGGGCTTGCAGGCTTACGACGACGACCATGGCTATCCGCACCTGATGCAGAACGGCACGCCGCACGCGCGCTATGCGATTGCCGAACAGGACGCGCATGGCGGCTGGACGGCGCAGTGGCACGCGGTGGAATATGACTGGGAAACGGCGGCGCGGCTGGCGCTGGCCAACGGGCGGCCCGACTGGGTCAGGCCCTTGCGCACGGGCTTCGTCGGCGCCGCCTGAGATTGCTTAGCAGCTCGGCGCGCGCGTGACGGGCACGGGGACCAGCTCCGTCTTGCCTTCCCTGGCGATCACCTGGTTGATGCTGATGCTGCAGCGCTTGCCTTCCCACGAGAACGCGGCTTCGTAATCCTCGCCGGCGCGCGGCGTGAAGGTGATGTCGCCATGGCAGCTGGGCGATACCGTTTCATAGCGCACGCCGTTGGCCACGTAGAACGACGAGACATCCTGGAAGCCCAGGCGCAGGCTGCTCGGCTTATCGGCGGGAATCTCATATTCGCGGAAATACGCTTTCGAGAAAAAGCCATCCTTGCGTGCCAGGTTTTGCGACGTTTCCGTCTCCGCCATGCCCAGGCTGACATTGCTGACAGTACCGGTCAGGGAGCCGAAGGCGGAACCCATGCCGCCGCTGGCCTTTTCCACGCCATCGCTGAACATGCCGCGGATGCAGCTGCTGTCGCGGTAGAGGAAGGCAGTGGCGCCATTCTGGCCGAACAGGCGCAGGCGGCTGATGGCGGAGGTTGCCGGGGCCGCTGGCGCGCTGGCCGCTTCGGTGGAGACGGCGGGCGCTGCGGTATTGACGGCGTCCTGGGCAAAACTGGCGGCGCAACATAACAGGGACAGCAGGAAAGCAGGGTTTTTCATTGGCCTCAGAAAATTATCAAAAAGAAACAATATATACCATATGGCAATATTGTGTTGTTCTTTTGCATAGGCCTGCCGCCCGCGTTCGCCTAGCGGAACTCTTCCGCCACCAGGTTGTACTTCTGCATCTTGTGATACAGCGTCTGTTTCGGCAAGCCCAGCACGGTGCTCACTTCGCTGACGTTGCCGGAATATGCGCGCAGTTCCTGCTCGATCAGGGCGCGTTCGAAGCCATTGACCTGTTCGGCCAGCGACAGGGGACTGGCCTGGCCGCCTGCCAGCAGGCTCGACGCGCCACCGGCGATGCCGAGCACGAAGCGGTCAGCGATATTGCGCAGTTCGCGCACGTTGCCGGGCCAGGAGTGCGCCATCAGGTTGCGCATCTGGGCGCTCGAGACGATGGGCGCGGCGCGGTTGTAGCGGGCCGCCGCGGCCAGCACGAAATGCTCGAACAGGATGGGAATGTCTTCGCGCCGTTCGCGCAGCGGCGGCAAATGCAGCACGATCAGGTTCAGGCGGTAGTACAGGTCGCTGCGGAATTTCTGCTGCTGCGACAAGTCTTCCAGGTCCAGCTTGGCCGCCGCGATGACGCGCACGTCGACGGGCGTGGGAATGTTCGAGCCCAGGCGTTCGATATAGCGCTCCTGCAGCACGCGCAGCAGTTTTACCTGCAGCGACAGGGGCAGGCTTTCGATTTCATCGAGGAAGAAGGTGCCGTGGTCCGCATGCTCGATCTTGCCCACCTGGCGCTTGGCCGCGCCCGTAAACGCGCCCGGCTCGTGGCCGAACACTTCGCTCTCGAAGATGCTTTCCGGTATCGCGCCGCAGTTGACGGCGACGAAGTTGTGCTTGCGGCGATGGCTGAAGTCATGCAGGCAGCGGGCCACCATTTCCTTGCCCGTGCCCGTGTCGCCATAGATCAGCACGTCGGCCGGTTCGTTGGCAACGTCGAGGATCAGACGCCGTATGTCGCGCATCGCCACGGAATTGCCCAGTAAGCGCGCTTCGATGCCGCCACCGTCCTCGAGCTGGCGGCGCAGGCTGTGCACTTCCAGCATCAGGCGCCGCGTTTCCAGCGCGCGCAGGATGACGTCGACCAGCTGGTCCGAGGAATACGGCTTTTCGATGAAATCGTAGGCGCCCGTGCGCATGGCGTGCACGGCCATCGTGATGTCGCCGTGGCCCGTGACGAGGATCACGGGCAGGTGCGGGTCGAGCGTTTTCACGGCTTGCAGCAGCTCGAGGCCGCTCATGCCGGGCAGGCGCACGTCGCTGACGACGATGCCGGGGAAATCCGGTGTCAGCAGTTTATAGGCCAGTTCGGCCGAGTGGAAGGCCAGCACGTCCAGGCCGGCCAGCTGCAGTGCCTGCTCGCTGCCTTCGCGTACGGTGGGGTCGTCCTCGACCAGCAAGACCTTCAAGCCGTCAAACATGTTTTTCCTCCTGCGTTGCAATCTGTAGTTCGATGGTGAAGATGGCGCCGCCGCCGGCGGCGTTTTCGGCGCGCAGCACGCCGCCGAACTGGCGCGTGATCTGTTCGGAAATGGCCAGGCCCAGGCCCAGTCCCAGCCCCTGCGGCTTGGTGGTGAAAAACGGTTCGAACAGGTGTTCGCACACTTCCGTCGACAGGCCCGGTCCCGTGTCGGCCACATGGATCAGCACCTGTTCCCGCGTGCATTCGACGGACACGCGCAGGCTGCGCACGTCGCTGCCATTCATGGCGTCGAGCGCATTCGCATACAGGTTCACCAGCACCTGCTCAAGGCGGTTGCTTTCGCACATGGCGAAGATGTCTTCGGGCGGCAGATGCAGGCTGAAACGCACATTTTCAACCTGCAGGCGGCGTTCGACGAGGAACAGCGCGTTGCTGATCGCCGTGGGGATCGAGACGGAGGTCAGGCTGGTCGTCGATTTGCGCGCAAAAATCTTCAATTGTCCCGTAATGGTTCCCATCCTGGCCGCAATTTGCGAGATCTTCGCCAGATTGCGCCGCGCGTCGTCGAGCCGTCCGCGCTCGAGCAGGATGACGGCATTGTCGGACATGGTGCGCAGCGCCGTCAGCGGCTGGTTCAGCTCGTGCGTGATGCTGGCCGACATCTGCCCCAGCACGGCCATCTTGCCGGCCTGAAAGAGTTCGTTTTGCGTGATGTGCAGTTTTTGCTCGGCCTTGCTGCGCACCTCGATTTCCTGGCTCAGGCTTTGCGTCATGGCATTGAGCTCCGACGTGCGTTCCTCGACCATGGTTTCCAGGTTGTCGTAGGCGTGCTGCAAGTCTTCGCGGGCGCGCAATTTCTGCGCCACGGCCGCGCGCCGCTGGCGCAGGTAAAAGAACAGCAGCATGAAAAAGCCCAGCAGCACGCAGGAGAAGGCGGCCGCCGCGCGTGCGCTGGCCTTCGCCTGCGCCAGGTCGGACAGGTAAATGAAGGTCCAGTCGCGCGGCGACTTGAGTTTGATCTGCGTCATGACGCTGGAACTGGTCTTCGGCGGCGCGTCGGCCCGCTCCTGCTCGCGCACGCTGATGACGCGCGCGCCGTTGCCCAGCTGGCGGTCGGAGACGAAGGGAATCGCCGCCAGCTGCTTCGAGTAATACTGGCGCGTGCGGTTCAGTTCATCGACGATGGCAGGCGAGAGCGGGGCCAGCGTCTTGTATTTCCAGTCCGGCATGGAACTGAGGAAGATTACGCCGTGCTCGTCGGCCAGCATGACCTTGTCCGCGCCCTGCACCCAGCGTTTTTCCAGGTTTTCCAGGTTCACCTTGACCGTCGCCAGGCCCAGCATGCGGCCATTCTGGTAAATGCCATGGGCAAAGAAATAGCCGGGTTCCAGTCGCGTCGTGCCGACGCCATAGAAGCGCCCCGGCGTGCCGCGCAGGGCGTCCTGGGCATACGGGCGGAAGGCGATATTGTCACCGATGAAACTGTCCGGCTGCTGCCAGTTGCTGGCGGCCCGCGTGTTGCCGTCGAGGTTGCTGATGAAGATGGTCGACGATTTCGCCTGGGCATTCATTTGCTCCAGGTAATGGTTGACCGTGTCGACGAGCACGGGGTCTTCCGGGTGCTGCAGCAGGCGGATGACGTCGCGGTTCAGCTCCAGCGTCTTGGGCAGGAAGTCGTATTTCTCCAGCGCATTTTCCAGGCTGCTGACATACACCTCGAGGCGCTGCGCGCCGCTCGCCTGCAGCTTGCCGATGGCGATGCGTTCGGTCCAGAAATACACGAGCCAGACGGTGGCCAGGCAGGCGGCCAGCACCACGCCCCAGGCCAGCGTTTCGCGGCCCGACCGTTGCGACAGGCGCTGGCGCCAGGAAAGAGGTGGTTTGCTGCTGCTATTCATAGTCTGGTGCCAACTTGCAAGAACCGACAGTATCGCATCTTGATGTGTCTCAACATAAAAAAAGCCGCCGGATGTGCATCCGGCGGCTCACGCTGTTATTTCACGGACCTCTCGACGTCCGACAAAATCGTCGCGAGCGGCAGTGATTTGCGGCTGAGAAGCGTAACCGTACTCGAGTACGGTGAGCATCGCCGGCGCGCAAAGCGCGCCGCGCGGCAGATTTGGCCGACGTCCTTAGAACGTGTGGCGCATGCCCAAGTTGAAGCCGCTGTTGCCGGTGCCATTGTCGGTGGCGTTGCCGACGACGAAGGTGGCGCCGTTCTTGTTGCTGATGTGGCCATAACCGGTGTACAGGTCGCTGCGCTTGGACAGGGCGTAGTAGGCGCCGATGGCCCACTGCTGGGCGTCACGGTTCAGGTTGCTCTTGTCGTTGTGGCGGATATACGACGCGACCAGCTTGGTGGCGCCGAACGGGGCGCTGAAGCCGACCAGGATGTCGTTGCTCTTGCTGTCGTCGAGGGCGCGGTTGTCCGCGTAGCCGAAGTTGCCTTGCAGGACGCCGAAGTCATAGCGCGCGGCCAGCAGGGTGTTGCGCGTTTGCTGTGTTGCCAGCGCATTTTCCTTGCGGTGATGCGTGAGGGTCACGTTCAGCGGGCCATCGATGTAGTGCACTGCGCCGCCCATGCTGCGGTTTTTCGCATTGTCGCCCGCCACTTCGCCGAAACCGTAGGCCAGGTCGGCCGACAGGTGGCTCCAGGTTGGCGTGGTGTATTGCACCATGTTGTCGACGCGGATATTCGTTGCCATCAGGTTCGATGCCGTGCCGGCCAGGCCGATGACGAAGGGGTCGGCCACGTCGCGCAGGGCCAGGTAGTACGGCGAGTACTGGCGGCCCAGGGTGACGGCGCCGGCGCTGCCGGACAGGCCGACATACGCCTGGCGGCCGAACAGCAAGCCGCCCTGGCCCGAGGTGCCGGTATCGATATTGAAACCGCTTTCCAGCACGAAATTGGCGTACATGCCGCCGCCCAGGTCTTCCTTGCCCTTGAAGCCGATGCGCGAGCCGGAGGCGACGCCGGAAGCGACGCGGTTCAGGCGGTCGCCGGCCGCGTCCTTGTCGAACACCAGGCCGGCATCGGCCACGCCATAGATGGTCACGCTCGATTGGGCCAGCGCGCCGCCGGAAGCTGCGCCAAGGGCCAGCAGGGTAAACAGGACTTTTTTCATGAGAATCTCTCTAGTAAGGGGGATGACTACTGATCGCACTACCTGACTGCTTGTTACTCAACATTGAAAACAAATAAATGGCCCGCTTGTGGCGGGCCATGGCGCTATCAGGCCTTGCTAGCGTGGTCCGCTTCGCCCCAATGGCTTTCCGTATTCTGGTTGGCCGCGTTGGCGGCCGCCGCTTCTTCTTCCGTGGCCAGGCCACCTTCCCACTTGGCAACGACGGCCGTGGCGACGGCATTGCCGACCGCGTTGGTGGCCGAACGGCCCATGTCGAGGAACTGGTCGACGCCCATCAGCAGCAGCAGGCCCGCTTCCGGAATATTGAACTGGTTCAGGGTAGCGGCAATCACCACCAGCGAGGCGCGCGGCACGCCGGCCATGCCCTTCGAGGTCAGCATCAGCAGCAGCAGCATGGTGATCTGCGTGCCGATCGACAGGTCGATGCCGTAGGCCTGGGCGATGAACAGCACGGCGAAGGTGCAGTACATCATCGAGCCATCGAGGTTGAAGGAGTAGCCCATCGGCAGCACGAAGCTGGAAATCTTGCGGTCCACGCCGAACTGGTCGAGCGCCGTCAGCAGTTTTGGATAGGCCGCTTCCGAGCTGGCCGTCGAGAATGCCAGCAGGAACGGTTCGCGGATCAGGCCGACCAGCTTGAAGACGCGCGGGCCGATGACGAGGAAGCCGGCGGCGATCAGCAGTGCCCACAGGCACATCAGGCCCAGGTAGAAACCGCCCATGAATTTGGCGAACGTGACCAGCACGCCCAGGCCGTGGGTAGTGATGACGGACGCCATGGCGGCAAACACGGCCAGCGGGGCCAGGTTCATGATGGTGCCGGTGATGCGCAACATGACTTGCGCCAGCTGGTCGACGACGGCCGTCAGGGTCTTGCCCGACTCGCCCAGGCCGGCCAGTGCGCCGCCAAAGAAGATGGAAAACACCAGCACTTGCAGGATTTCATTGTTGGCCATGGCCTCGATCGGCGATTTCGGCACCAGATGCGTGAAGAAATCCTTCAAGGTAAAGGCGGCCGTCTTCAAGTTGGTCGAGGCGTGGATATCCGGCAATGGCAAGCCCAGGTTGGTGCCGAGCTGCATCAGGTTCGACAGCACCATGCCCAGCGCCAGCGACACGAGCGAGGCGACGACGAACCAGCACATGGCTTTCAGGCCGATGCGGCCCGCCGTCTTGCCGTCGCCCATGTGGGCGATGCCGACCGTCAGCGTGGAGAACACCAGCAGCGCGATGATCATCTTGATCAGGCGCAGGAAGACGTCGGTGACGATGGAGATATTGCCAGCGATCTGGGCGCTGACTTTGGCATCTGGGAAGGCGGTGTTGCATCCATAGCCGACGGCGATGCCGAGGATCATGGCAATCAGGATGTACAGGGTTAATGGCCGTTTCTTTTTCATTTTGACTCCTCCAAATGAAGCGCCGCTGTGAGCGGATTATTGATAGCGAGCAACTCAAGCTTGGAGTCAATATTTCTCAAAAACAAGCCCTTGCATGCTGGCGATTATTTGCAGCAAAACCTGTACATAGCAAAGGATATGCCTGAAATGCTTTTTCGACAGAACCTTTCATAAGTTATTGATTTATAGAACTTATTTAAATTCAAGAATGTTGCTATATTGCCGCACTGCGCGAAATATTGGACGGGGGAGGCGATCGCTGTATGACTTTTCATACGCTAGTCGTGGCAGGGCGCCGTTGCGCGAAAAAGACAAGATTATCAGGACAATAAAAAAGCCCCTCCGAAGAGGGGCTTGATGTTGCGCAATGTGCGTTCTCTTGACGTTAGAACTTGATATTCGCCGTCAGGCTGAACGAACGCGGCTGGCTTGGCGTGTAGCGGAAGCCGGACTTGTTGATGGCCGCCACATAGGTCTTGTCGGCCAGGTTGTAGGCGTTCAGCTGCAGGTCGAGGTTCTTGTTGACCGGATACGTCGCCATGGCGTCGAAGACCCAGTAGGAGTCGACGCGTGCCGGCGTGCCGACGGCGCCATCGGTGCCGCGCAGCATTTCACCGACGTAACGGGCACCGCCGCCGATCTTCAGGCCGAACGGCAGGGTGTACGAAGTCCAGCTGGTGAACGCCTGCTTCGGCGTGTAGCTGAGGTTGTTGACGCCGCTGGCCGTGACGACCTTGCCCGACTCGACCTTGGTATTCATGCGCGTATAGCCTGCGCTGACCAGCCAGTTATGCATGATTTCGCCCACCACGCCCAGTTCCAGCCCTTCCACGCGTTTTTTACCGGTCTGGTAATAAATGGTGGGGATGACGGGATCCTGTTCCACTTCATTCTTGACGGTGGTCTGGTAGACGGCGGCCGAGAACGACAGTTTTTGCTTCAGGAAGTCCCACTTGGTGCCGATTTCCTTGGTGAGCGTTTCCTGCGGATCGTAGCTCGGGTTTTGCGCGCTGCTGGCGCCCGTGCTCAGGGCGAAGTTGACACCCGGTGGCGCTTTCGACGTGGCCAGCAAGGCATACACGCTGCTGTCCGGCGTCGGTTTGTACATGGCCGAGATCTTGCCGTTGGCCAAGGTATCGCTCAGGGTCAGGTGGGTGGGGATGGGCGTGCCCACTGGCAGCTTTTGCACCTGGCCCTGGGCCACGGCCGTTTGCAGCGTGACGGCGTCATACGTGGTGTTGAAATGGTCGAACCGCACGCCGCCGTTGAACAGCCACTTGTCGCCGAACTTGATGGTGTCGAACACATACAGGCTTTGCGTGTTGACTTCGCCTTCCGTGAAGGCGCCGCTGCGCACGGGGTTGTAGCCGGTGACGGGGTCGCGCGGGTTCGGATGGTACAGGTTCGCTGCCGGCAAGGTGCCCAGGGTGGCTGGCACATAGCTGTAGTTGGTCTGCTTTTCGCTGGTGAACTCGGCGCCGGCCACCAGGGAGTGCTTGAGCACGCCCGTGTCGAATTGCGCGCTGACCACGGTCTGGTTGGTCAAGATCGTGTTTTCCTGGTCCTTCACGGTGCGCAGCGAGCGCGCCAGGGTCCAGGTCGCAGGGTTGTCTTTTACCGCCCCGTTCGTTTCCGTATTCAGGTTGGCGGTATTGGCCATGAAGGCCGTCAGCAGGTAGTCCTGCTTGGTCTTGCCGTAGCGCGTGGTGTTCTGGAGCTGCACGGTCGGCGAGAAATCATGGTCGATGCGCAAGGTGCCCATGTCGGCCTTGACCTTGTCGTAGTCCGAGGTGGAGCCGTAGAAATTCTTTGGATCGACCCTGGCGGCGCTGTTCAGGTAGGTACGGATGACCGGCTTCTCCTTCGTGGCGACGTCCGGCGTCGAATAGCCGGGCAAGCCGATGGTCGGCACGCCGCCGTCGGGCACGTTGTCCTGGTCGACGTGCAAATAGCTGGCCGTGATGCGCGTCGGCTTGCCGATGCCGAAGGTGACGGTGGGGGCGAAGGCCCAGCGCTTGTTCGTGACTTCATCGCGCGCCGGGTTGCCGCTGTCCTGCGTCATCAGGTTCAGGCGCAATGCCGTGCCCGAATCGCTGTCGAGGACGCGGTTCCAGTCGGCCGTGGCGCGTTTCTGCTTGCCGCTGCCGGCCGTCAGCAGGGAATTGAATTTGTTTTCCATGGTGGCCGTCTTGCTGACCAGGTTGATCGAGCCTGTCGGCGAACCGCGGCCGCTGTCCGTGCCCGCCGGGCCCTTCAGCACGTCGATCTGTTCGATGTTGAAGACGTCGCGCGAGATCGAGCCGACGTCGCGCACGCCATCGACATAGATGCTGCCCGACGAATCGAAGCCGCGCATGTAGACGGCGTCGCCCGTGTTCGTGTTGCCGTTTTCACCGAGGAAAAAAGTACCGACGCCCGGCGTGTTGCGCAGCGCTTCCGTCAGGGTCAGCGCGCCTTGCTGTTCGATCAATTCCTTCTTGATCACGACGATGGTTTGCGGCGTGTTGACCAGTTCTTCCGTGTATTTCGGCGACGAGGCTTTTTCGGCCTTGAAATCATTTTCCTTGGAACCCACGACCTTGACTTCGTTCAGGGTTTGCTGCGATGCCGGGACGCTCTGGCCGGCCGGGTCGGCAGCCTGGGCGGCAACGGGCAGCAGCATCACGGCCAGGGCGGCGCCGATATGCTGGTTAAAACGGGATTGGACGTGTTTGCGGCTCTTGATTGCCATCTTGCTCTCTCGATAAGGTCAGGGTAGTGGTTCCTGGCTGGCGCTGCGCACAGTGCTATTGCACGCGGGCAAGTGGCTGGCTGGGGAAACGGGTTGTGTGACATTGTAATAATTGGGCGCTATTTCGTAAATGAGAATCGTTATCAGTCTCGTTTACGCAACGAATTGAATGTGCCAGGAAAAAAACACTGTGATGCCGCATGAATGCTTGCTTTGCGGCCCCGCCGCTGCTATGCGCGCAGGCGTCCGGGAGCGGGAGTATGATGAGCAACCTTTACAAATTTCCGCCAAGCATGCTCCATACTCCCGACGCTTTTGTCCCCCTGATCGATGTGCCCGAACCGGCGCCCGCCGCCGCCCAGACGCTGACGTTTGTCTTTCATCGCGGGCGCGTGCTGCTGCGCACGCCGGAACTGGCCTTGCCGACGCAGGCCGAGGTGGCCGCGCTCGATATCGACCTGAGCCAGGCCCAGCCTGTGGGTGTGTGGCAGGGCCGTTATTGCCAGACCGTCTGGCGCGACGACGATGCCTTGCCCCTCGATGGCGGCGTGGCCTGGCATGGCTTGCGCTCGCTGTTCAATGCCGTCGACGATGGTTTCCTGGGCCTGGCCAGCCGCGCCGCGCAACTGGCCGAATGGGCGCGCACGCACCGTTATTGCGGCGTCTGCGCCACGCCCATGCAGCGCGCGCGCGGCGAGCGCTGCTTCCAATGCGCCGCCTGCGGCATGCTCGCGTATCCGCGCATTTCGCCGGCCATGATGGTGCTGATCCGCAAGGGCGAGCAGGTGCTGCTGGCCATGCACAGGCATTCGCCATCGCAGCGTTTCAGTCCGCTGGCCGGTTTCCTGGAAGCGGGCGAATCGATCGAGGAAGCCGTGCACCGCGAAGTGATGGAAGAGGTGGGTCTGCGCGTGCATAACTTGCAGTACTTCATGAGCCAATCGTGGCCATTTCCCCATTCGCTGATGATCGCGTTTACGGCCGATTACCTCGATGGCGACATCCGCCTGGACGAGGACGAGATCGCCGAGGCGCGCTGGTTCGGTCCCGGCGATGCGTGGCCGGAAGCGACGTCCAGCGTATCGATATCCGCGTTGCTGGTACGGGCCCACCGGCCGCCGGCGCCAGAGTAAAAGCAATGGCTGTCGGGGCAGCCTGTCACATTTTCTATATACTGGCGGCAATTGCAAATTTTAGGGTGTTTTAGCATGTCTCAAGAATTCTCCGAAAACGACTGGCGCCGGCTGATCAGCAGCTTTGGCGAAGACCCGCAGCGTCCTGGCTTGCTGGAAACGCCGGCGCGCGTGACCAAGGCCTGGAAGCACTGGACTTCCGGCTATGGCCAGGATCCGGTCGACTTGCTGAAGGCTTTTGAAGATGGTGCGGAACAGTACAACGAGCTGATCGTCGTGCGCGGCATCCCCGTCTACAGCCATTGCGAACATCACCTGGCGCCGTTCTTCGGCAAGGCCACCATCGGTTACGTGCCGAACGGCAAGATCGTCGGCTTGTCGAAACTGACGCGCCTCGTCGACTGCTTCTCCAAGCGCCTGCAAGTGCAGGAACGCATGACGATGCAGATCGCCAACGCGCTGATGGACGTGCTGGAACCGAAATCGGTGGGTGTGGTCGTACGCTGCCGCCACCTGTGCATGGAAAGCCGCGGCATCCGCACGCCGGGCGAGGAAACCATCACCTCGGCCATGCTGGGCGAGATGCAGCCGAATCTGGCGCTGCGCACGGAATTCTTGGCGTTGGCGCGCGAAACCTGATTTTCGCCGAAGATGCATGAGGAAGGCGGCGCGATGCCGCCTTTTTTTATTTCCCTTTTGATTCCCTTTCGGCCAGGTAGCGCGCCGGCGGCTTGCCCACGGCCTTGCGGAACATGGTGACAAAACCGCTGGTGTTTTCATAGCCGAGTTCCAGCGCCACCGCTTTCACGCTGTGTCCCACCGCCAGGCGCTGCAGGGCCACGATGACGTGCAGTTGCCGGCGCCAGCGGCCCACGCTCATGCCGATCTCTTCCAACGCCTGCCGGGTCATGCTGCGCTCGCTCATGCCGATGCGTTTGGCCCACTCGGCCAAGGTGCTCTTGTCGGCCGGCTGCGCCAGCAGCAGGGCGGCCAGGCGGCGCAGGCGCGCATCGCGCGGCATCGGCAGGTGCAAGTCTTCCACGGGGGCGGCCGCCAATTCATCGAGCAGGGTGGCCACCAGGCGTTCCTGCGCGCCATGCAGCGCATACAGGGTGGGAAAGCCGGCCGCCTTGGCGATCAGTTCGCGCAGCAGCGGCGAGACGGCCAGGGTGCAGCAGACGGCGGGCAAGGCGGGCGCCATGGCCGGCTCGACAAACAGGCAATAGCACTCGGCCTCGCCCACGCCCTGTGCCGCATGCATCAGGCCGCCCGGTATCCATACGGCGCACTGGGGCGGCACGATCCATACCCCGCTGTCTACCTCGCAATGGATGACGCCGCGCGTGGCGTACAGCAGCTGTCCCTTGCGGTGCTGGTGCGGCGCCTGCTCCCATTCCTCGCGCACGCTGGCCAGGCCCACGGCCAGCAGCGGACGCAGCACGCCATCGACGTCGAAATCCATGAGGGAAGCGGTGGCGTCAAGGCCCAGCTGGGCGGAGAGCATGCTGGGCAGGAGGGGATGGGGCATGGCAGGGGCTTTGGCTGGATTGAATAATATTGTGGCTATTTTATGCAATGACGTCCGACCGCGCCACCGGTATCGTGTGCTGATCCGCAGCCCCGCTTCAACGGCAACCGCCGCCGCCAGTGTTCTGATGAAGGTAAGGAGGAACGGCAACCCCCATTGAAGGAGTCATCACCATGCAGCTTGATCTATCCACTTTCCCCCTCGTCTGGATGCGCCGCGCGGCAGCGCCCGCCCAACCCGATATCCTGTTCGCCCAGTTCGATGCGCTGCTGGCGCGCCGGCAAGCATTTGTCATCCTCAGCGAGGAAGGCTTTGACGAGGATGGGCATGAACACCCGCAGGAGGAGCGCAAGCGGGCTGCACTGTGGATGAAGCAGAACAAGGCGGCCATCCGCGCCTACATCCAGGGCATGGTGCTGGTCGAACCGAGCGCGGCCAAGCGTCTGGCCGGCAAGGCCTTCGCCGTGATGTTCGGCAAGTTCTGGGGCTATCCCCTGCATTTCGGCACCAGCCGCGACGACGCGCTCGACATCGCCCAGCATTTGCTCAAGGCGTGGCTGCCGCCAAGGGAGGGCTGACAAACTCAAGAGCACCTGACAAAACCGTAGCGAGCGGCAGTGATTTGTGGCTAAGAAGCGCAACCGTACTTCTAGTACGGTGAGCATCGCAGGCCGCAAAGCGCGCCGCGCAGTAGGTTTGGTCAGGTGTTTTAGTAGCGGTAGTCGTTGATGAAATGCTTGGTGAAGTTGTACTTGCTGCCGCCATCGAGCAAGTCGACCAGGCGCTTCGGCGCCGAGGCCGACATGAAGGCGTCGGCCGCGCCACCCGTGCTGCGGAATTTCATGCCGGGGCTGAGGATCTGGTTGGCGCCGATTTTCAGGTGCTGGAAGCTCTTCGTCTTCTCGTTGTTGAGAATGAAGTGCAATTCCTGCTTGAAGGTGAGGAAGGGAATCTTCAACCACCAGCCCTCGTCCGTGCCATAGCTGGCGACGCTGGCAAAGTGCGTGTTCTTGTCCGTCAGGGTGGGCTTGCCCAGGCGGTCATTGATGCGTTTCATGGCTTCATTCTTGGTCATGCTGTTCTTTCGTGATTCGATCTATCCGGCGTGCATTCTGACACAGGCGCGCCGCCGCGTGCCGCGTATTGCCTCACAGCAGCAAAATCAGCGAGCCGAGCACGATCAAGCCGCCACCGATGGCCGCCTTCAGGGTGAACGGCTCGCCCAGCACGAGCCAGCCGGCCAGCATCACCAGCGCCACGCTGAGCTTGTCGACGGGCGCCACCAGCGAAACGGGGCCCAGTTGCAGCGCGCGGAAATAGCAGAGCCACGACAGGCCCGTGGCGACCCCCGACGCGATCAGGCACGTCCAGCCCACCCAGTTGCCGCCGCCCGGGCGCTGCCATTCCGAGCGCAGCGAGATGATGGCCGCCGTTACCAGCAGGATGACGCCCGTGCGTATCAGGGTGGCCATGTTGCTGTTCATCTCAGCGACGCCCAGCTTGCCCAGGATGGCCGTCATGGCCGCGAACACGGCCGACAGGATGGCAAAGCCTTGCCAGGTCAAGGTAGTCGACATGCTGCTCCTTGTGCAGTGGGGAAGGTGCTGTGACTGTAGCGGAAAAGGGCGGCGGGCGCTTGCCGCAGTTTTATTGCGATGCAGCATGTCTTGTCGCATCGCATTAACAACACTGCGCTAAAAATTGCTGTATGGCATTGTAAATATCGGTAGTTCAAGCGTATGCTGGAGTCGTCTGAACGGTGCCGCCAGAGCACCGTCGCCGCCGCATTCCTGGCCGCAGAGCTGGAAGCGGGCACGCCCCCTTCGCCGCACACACAGTTGGAGACACCGCATGAAGAAATTGACGTTCCAGCAGAAGTTATGGATTCCCCTGATTTGCAGCTTGCTGTGCATTACGGTTATTTTTGTGTACAACGCCCTGGAGATCCGCAAGATCCGTATCGAGGAGCGTAGCGCCGACTTGAGCAATGCCGCCGACCTGGGCCTGGGCGCCGTGAAGATGTTCGGCGAGCTGGCCGCCAGCGGCGCGCTGAGCAAGGAAGAGGCGCAGAAGCAGGCCACCGCCGTCATCAAGAGCATGCGTTTCGGCGACACCGGTTATTTGTCCATCATCAACCTCGATGCCGTGGTGGTGATGAATCCCGCCGCGCCGCAAACGAATGGCAAGAACATGTCGGACTTCAAGGATGCCAACGGCACCTATCTGTACCGCGACATCGTCGCCGTCGGCAAGAGCGATGCGGGCAAGGGTTTCGTCCACTATTATTTCCCCCGTCCCGGGCAGAAAACCCCGGAACCGAAGATGAGCCGCGTGGTGGCCTACAAGCCGTGGGCCTGGACCCTCGTCGTGGGCGTGTACATGGACGATATCGACGCCGCTTTCCGCCAGTCGCTGCTCACTTCGCTGGGCGTGCTGCTGCTGGTGTGCGCGCTGCTGGCGGCCGTCGTCGTGGTCATCAACCGCAGCCTGCGCCATGCGCTGGGCGGCGACCCGGAATATGCGGCCGAAGTGGCGGAAAAGATCGCCAACAACGACTTGAGCGGCAGCGTGCGCACGCATGCCAGCGACCGCCACAGCGTGCTGTACGCGATGAAGACCATGCAGGCCAACCTGGTCGATGCGATCAGCGAAATCCGCCACAGCGCCGAAACCATCGCCACGGCGTCGAGCGAGATTGCCAGCGGCAATATGGACTTGTCGGCGCGCACGGAAATGCAGGCCAGTTCGCTGGAAGAAACGGCCGCCTCGATGGAGGAGCTGACGTCGACCGTGTCGCAAAACACGGGCAACGCCGTGCAGGCCAATGAGCTGGCGCAGTCGGCCTCGAAAGTGGCGCGCCAGGGCGGCGCCGTGGTGGCGCAAGTGATCGGCACCATGGATACCATCAACGCGTCGTCGCGCAAGATCGTCGACATCATCGGCGTCATCGACGGCATCGCCTTCCAGACGAATATCCTCGCCCTGAACGCAGCCGTGGAAGCGGCGCGCGCCGGCGAGCAGGGGCGCGGCTTCGCCGTCGTTGCCTCGGAAGTGCGCAACCTGGCCCAGCGCTCGGCGAGCGCGGCCAAGGAAATCAAGGAACTGATCGGCGCTTCCGTCGACAGCATCGCGGCCGGCAGCACGCTCGTCGCACAGGCGGGCACGACCATGGATCAGGTGGTGGCCAGCGTCTCGCGCGTGACCGACATCATGGCCGACATCACGGCCGCCTCGCATGAGCAAAGCACGGGTATCGGCCACGTCAACCAGGCGATCACGGAGATGGATAGCGTGACGCAGCAAAATGCGGCCCTCGTGGAAGAGGCGGCGGCGGCGGCGTCCAGCATGCAGGACCAGGCGGCCGTGCTGGCGCAGCTGGTGGCGCGCTTCAAACTGTCGGCGCAGGAACAGGGGACGGCGCCGCGTCTGGCCGCTACTGCCGCCGCGCCGCGCGCCGTGGCGAAAAAGCCGCTGCGCAGCCTGGCGGCGCGCTAAGGTCTTACTGGGCGGGCGCCGCCGCTTGCGGCGCCGGTTCGAATGTCAGCTGGTCATCGACGACCACGAATTGCCCGACCGGCTGGCCCAGGTCGGCTTTCGGGTCGTTTTCCATTTCCGTCAGGCTATTGCAGGTATTCGTTTCCGCCTGCCACAACTGCTTGCCCATGCGGATATTCCACACGCCTTCGCCGGCCGCAAACAGCTCGACCTTGATGTCGGCGGGCGCGTCCGTCGACAGGGTGTGCAGGCGCTGGCAGTGCGGCAGATTGGTGGCCATCAGCTGCACTTCCACCGTATCTTGCCAAAAGTAACTTTGCTGGCGGCGCACGGTCAGGGAATGGTCGTGGCCATCGAACATATAGATGGCGAAGTCCTGGACACAGCCTGACAGCAGGACGGACAGCATGACGATCAGGAGTTTGCGCATGGTCGGCTTTCGTTGATGGTTCCCAGGAATGGCGAAAAATAATGGCAATGGCGAGGGTGGGCGCTTGCTCTATCGCTCCGGGGTGCGCCCGCCATCTTGTTTTTCGCTGACATGGCATTATATCCATGCACACCAGTTGCGGCGCGACAATAGCGCGACTATCGTCCTACCGCGCCTGTCCCATCCCACCGACCTGGAAAGACCGCGATGATCGACCTGTATTACTGGACCACGCCCAACGGGCACAAAGTGACGATGTTCCTGGAAGAAGCGGGCATCCCCTACAACATCATTCCAGTGCATATCGGCAAGGGCGAGCAGTTCCAGCCCGAGTTTCTCGCCATCGCGCCGAACAACCGGATTCCCGCCATCGTCGACCAGGCGCCGGCCGATGGCGGCGCGCCGCTGTCGCTGTTCGAGTCGGGTGCCATCCTGCAATACCTGGCCGAGAAAAGCGGGCAATTCCTGCCGGACGACGTGCGCGGCCGCGCCGAGGTCATGCAGTGGCTGTTCTGGCAGATGGGCGGACTGGGTCCCATGGCCGGGCAGAACCACCATTTCGTGCAATACGCGCCCGAACCCATCGAGTACGCGATCACGCGCTATGTGAATGAGACGAACCGTCTATATGGCGTGCTGAACAAGCGCCTGGCCGACCGCGCCTTCGTCGCCGGCGACAGCTATTCCATCGCCGACATGGCGATCTATCCGTGGATCGTGCCGCACGCGCGCCAGCGCCAGAACCTGGACGAGTTCCCGCATCTGGCGCGCTGGTTCGCGGCGATTGCCGCCCGCCCGGCCACCGTGCGCGCATATGCCCGCGCCGCCGAGATCAATGTGCAGCCGACCGTCAGCGGTGACGCGAAAAGCGTGCTGTTCGGCCAGACGGCAAAAACCGTCAGCTGACATTTTTATCATCTTCGCGACCGGTTGGCGGGCGTAAAATGGGGCATTCCCCCTGACGAAAGCGGCCATGCGCATCCTGGTAATCGAAGACGAACCGAAGACGGGCGACTATCTGCTGCGCGGCCTGGCCGAGTCCGGCTTCACGGTGAGCCTGGCGCGCAACGGCCGCGACGGCCTGCACATGGCCGGCACGCAGGCGCCCGACCTCATCGTGCTCGACGTCATGCTGCCGATCATGGATGGCTGGCAAGTGCTGCGCGCGCTGCGCCTGCAGGAAGGCGGCGCCGACGTGCCCGTGATCTTCCTCACAGCGCGCGACGAGGTGCAGGACCGCGTGAAAGGGCTGGAGCTGGGCGCCGACGATTACCTGGTGAAGCCGTTCGCGTTTGCCGAATTGGTGGCGCGCATCCGCACCCTGCTGCGCCGCGGCCCGCCCCGCGAGGACGAGGTGATCCGCATCGGCGACATGGAAATCGACGTGATGAAGCGCAAGGTCAGCCGGCAGGGCCAGCGCATCACCCTGACGGCCAAGGAATTCGGCCTGCTGCACCTGCTGGCGCGGCGCCAGGGTGAAGTGCTGTCGCGCTCCATCATCGCCGCGCAAGTATGGGACATCCATTTCGAGAGCGACACGAATGTCATCGACGCGGCCATCCGCCGCCTGCGCAGCAAGCTCGACGACCCGTTCGACCCCAAGCTGATCCACACCCTGCGCGGCATGGGGTATGTCTGCGAATTGCGCGCGCCCACGGTTTCTGACAGCGGCGCCGCCCCATGAAGCTGGCGCAGCTACGCCGCTCGCTGACCCTGCGCGTCACGCTCGTGTTCGTGCTCATTGTGGCGCTCGTGTCGGCCGGCCTGGGCATGCATCTGTACCGTTCATTCGTGGCGGAAATCGAGCGCCGCGACGATATTTTATTGCTGGGAAAATTGCGGCAAATCCAGCAGTTGCTGGGCAATGCGGGCACCCTGGACATCATCCGCGAGCGGCCCCAGTATTTTCGCGACACCATGAGTGGGCAAGAGAATTCGCTCGTGCGCATCGTGCGCGCCGATGGCACGCGTTTGATCGATGTCAATCCGTATGGCGAGAACGTCGCGCATGCTGTTCCCGTGGCCGTCGATGCGCCAGTGACGGCCAGCGCGATTGTCAGCTGGACCAGCCGCGACGGCTATCCGGCGCGGGTCGTGGCGGCCAGCGCGCGCATCGGCGATCCGGCGCAGATGGCCGATATTTCCATCGCCAGGGTCTATGGCGACCGCAGCGTCATGTTTGCCGCCTACCGCTGGCAGATCGTCGTGTCGGTGGCCGTCAGCGCGCTGGTGGCGGCCTTGCTGGCGAGCGTGATGCTGTTGCGCGGCTTGCGGCCGCTGCGCAATATCGCCGCCCATGCGGCGCTCGTGCGGCCTGGCAAGCTGGGGCAGCAGCTCGAGGCGCGCGGCGCGCCGACGGAGCTGCTGCCGTTGATCCATGGGCTCAACGCCATGCTGGCGCGACTGCAGGAAGGGTATGCGCGGCTGTCGCAGTTTTCCGCCGATCTCGCGCATGAATTCCGCACGCCCGTCACCAATCTGCTGGGACAAAGCCAGGTGATGCTGGCCCGTCCGCGCAGCGCGCAGGACTATGAACAGCTGGTGTCGTCGAATGTGGAAGAACTGGAACGGCTGTCGCGCATGATCGACAGCATGCTGTTCCTGGCGCGCGCGCAGCAGGAAGAGGTGGTGCTGGTCAAGCAAGCCTTGCCGGTGCAGGACGAGTTCCTGCGCCTGGCCGATTTCTTTGAAGGCCTGGCCGAGGAGCGGGGGCTGGCGCTGGCTTGCCACGGCAGCGGCACGGTGACGGCGGAGCCGCAACTGCTGCGCCGCGCGCTGGGCAACTTGCTGTCGAACGCGATCCGCCACGCGGCGCCGGGCAGCACGATCTTGCTGCGTTCGCACGCGACGCGCGAGGGCGTGGAGCTGAGCGTGAGCAATCTCGGTCCCGCCATCCCCGCGCGCCACCTGCCGCACCTGTTCGAACGCTTTTACCGCGCCGACCCGGCCCGCAGCGATTCGGCCGCTTCCACGGGCCTGGGCCTGGCCATCGTCACGGCCATCATGCAGTTGCATGGCGGCAGCGCGACGGTGGCGTCGGACGCGGCGGCCACGACGTTTACCTTGGATTTCCCGCTCCAGCAGTGCAGCGCTCAGGTCGGATGAGGCCAAGGGCCGTCATCCGACGCAGTGTTGGCGGTAGCGCAGATATCGGATTACGCGCAGCGTTGCCGCGCTAATCGGACCTACGCAGGAAGGCATGGCCAGGTGACGTCAACCCATCTCCACCAAAAACTCATGCATGCCCGTATGCGGCAATTGCGCGCAGGCGGGCGCGAAATGCGGCAACTGTCCCCACAGCAAGGGGTTGCCGACGATGTACACATGATGCCGGGCGCGCGTCAGGGCCACGTTGAGCAAATTCGGCGTGGCGGCCGCCCACTGCGCGGCGCCGGCCGTGCTGTCATCGGCGCCGAGGACCAGCATCACCACGCTTTGTTCCTTGCCCTGGAAGGTGTGCACGGTGCCCACCATCTGGCTGCTCCACTGGCGCAGTTCGCGCGCCGTGGGCGCCTTGCCGTAGCCGAGGCGGCGGTCCCAGTCCAGGTCCATGATGCGCGAACGCAATTCGTTGCGCACGGCCTTGAAGGGCGTAATGACATACATCTCGGGCAGCTTGCCGTCGCGGCGATACAGTTTCAGCAGCACTTCCAGCACGAAATCGAGCTGCACGGGCACCACCTGCTTGTAGCTGACGGGACCGGCGGCATCGATCCAGCGGCTGGGACCACGCGTGAGTCCGCGCGCGCCGGCTGGCGGCGTGCGTTCGCTCAAGCCATAGACCATCTTGTCTTCATAGGCGATGCCGTTGGCCAGCGAGAACATCGGTTCCACGCAGCGGCGGTGCACGCGCAGGGGGCTGCCTATCCACAACGGTTGTGCGCTGCTGGCTGCCACCGTCGCGCCATAGCGGTTGGCGCGGTCGGCCAGGGTTTGCACGGAAGCGGAGGTCGGCGCGTAACTGCCGTCCTGCGTATGCGGCGACAGGGCGGACAAGGTCTGCACCAGGCGGCCCGGCACCGTGAAGATGGGTTCGATCTGCAGCGGGTCGCCGACGACGACGGCACGCTTGGCGCGCCACAGGCTGCCCAGCGCCGCCTGTGGCGGCGCCTGGCCCGCTTCATCGATGAACAGCCAGCCCAGTGATTCGGGACCCATGCCCTGGAACTGACGCGCGAACGAGGCGAACGTCGTCGATACGACGGGCACGACCATGAACAGGCTGTGCCATACCATGGCGATGTGCGACTGCTCATAGGCGCGCTTGTTTTTCAGCAATTTCGACACGGCCAGCAAGTTGCCGCCAAAGCCAGGTCCGCCCTTCTTCGCCACTTCCGCCAGCCATGCCTCATGCAGGGCCAGGGCCTTGGCGAACAGGCGCGAGCGCAAGCGGGCCAGCGCCGGTTCATGCCACAGGCCGCCAATTTGCAGTGCCTCGCCATCGAGCTCCTCCAGGGTAGCGGGCGCGACGATGGTGGGGAAGCGCATGCGCGCGCGGCGCAGCAGTTCCGTGCTGTCGTCCCATTCGCGCTGGCGCGACTGCGCCGTGCGCAGGGCGATATGCAGGCTGTTGCGGGCGCGCTCGCAGCGCGGCTCCAGTTCGCCTTTCAGCAGCAGCTTGATGGCGGAGACGTCGCGCGCGGCCTGGCGCTGCGCCTCGGCGTTGGCGACGACGGCCTCCTTGTAGGCGCGCGCCGGTGCCGTACGGAACAAGCGGGCGAAAAAGCCCGGCTGCGTCAGGGCCACGAGGCGTTCCTCTTCCAGCAATTCCTTCTTGCTGGCGAGCAAGGTGTCCTGCTGCGCCAGCGCGGTGGCCAGGGCGCCATTCGCCCCATCCATCTCTTGCTCTGCCGCAATCAGCGCCTGCTGGCTGCTGTCGATGAATTGCGCTTCCGTGCACGTGCCCACGGCTTGCCACAGGGCCGCGTACTGGGCGTGCTCGGCCAGTGCCTTTTCCACCACGTGTTCCGTCTCGCGAAATTCGCGCGCCGCCTGGGCGAAGCTGACGCCCTGGTAGCTGGCCAGCCACTGGCGGATATTCTGCGCATTCGGCGTCTTGCGCGGCGTATTCTTGTCCCAGTCGTCGTCATAGAAATTGCTGACGAAGCGGCGGCGATTCGCGCTATTGCCCAGCGCACACGACATCAAGCCCCACGGCGCTTCTTCCTCGGTCAGGGGGCGATTGGCGCCATTGCCGTCGGCCACGACGCGGCGCGCCACGCTTTCAAAGTAACGCGTGCGCGCCCATTCCTTGCCCAGCTGTTTCGGTTTCGGCAAGTCGCCGGAAATGTTTTCCACGGCCGCATTGTTCGACGAGGCGACGACCATTTCAAAGCCCGTCAGTTCCGGCCGCAAGCGGGCGATGGTGATCGGATCGCGCACGCCTTCGAAGGCCACGGCCACCTTGCCGATGAAGGCGTCGGCGGCGCGGTCCAGGCAGGACAGCACGCTGGCGCGGCGCACGATGTTGTCGGCGAACAATTCGCGCAGCAAGGTCGTCTTGCCCGTGCCCGGCGGGCCGTTGACGGAAAAGATGCCGCGTTCGCTCAAGCCCGTGCGCGCGCCGTGGATGGCGAACTGCTGCATCAGGCTCATGGCGTAGCTGGCGTCTTCCAGCCAGTGGCCGCGGTTCATATTGGCCGGATTGAGCATGGCGGCCAGCGCCTCGCGTCCGGCCGGGCTGTACAGGTCGATGCGCTCGTCCTGCGCCAGCGGCGTCAGGTAGGCGGCCACGGTGGCAGGCAGCTTGCCGCCGCGCAAGGTGCGGATGATGTGCTCGAGGTCATCGAGGTAAAAACTGTTGAGGATATCGAGGGACGGCTCCACCGCGTCGCCAAAGTCCAGGGTGCGGTTGGCGCTCGCTTCCGTGGCGTCGAGCGCGTCGGCGGCGGGGCGTTTCTTGCGCGTGCGCACTTGCAGCACGGCCAAGGGCTGGGCGGCGGATGGGTGGAAGTTGGCCCAGTCCATCAGCAGGTCGGCCAGCGCCGCGATGTCCATGCCGGACAGCGGCGACGATACATTGCCGGCCTCGTCCGTTACGGCCTGCGAGGCGCGGCTGGCCGCGAAGTTGCGCAGGCGGTCTTGCAGCGCCAGCTGGCTGTCGCTGAAGGCGTCCAGGCTCAGACCGGCCCAGTCCGGCGTGCGGGCGCGCCCCAGCGCCCACGGCAGCGTGGAAATGGAGACGGGGTCGAACTGCGGCTCGCCCAGCGCATTGAGGCTCAGGCGGGCAAAGCACGAGCGTCCGTTCAGCTCTGTTTTTTCCGTTTCGGCGATATTTTCCGGACCGCCCGAAGGCGGACAGGCCTTGTTGATTTCCGCCTTGTCGAACACGCCGAGGAAGAGCTGGAAGCCGTCGATTTCGCGGTCGGACGGCACTTGCCATTGCGTGGCGAACTGCGGCGGCAACTGCGCCAGCTGTTCGCGGTGAAGGAGACGCACGGTGGACTGGTCTTCAACTTCCGTGATTTGATTCAGGTCAAACGGGATAAAGAATTCGATCTTGTGCCAATACTCCAGGATAGCCAGGAGGCGCTGCTGTTCTGCCTGATTCATGATGACCAATATTTTGTAAAGCGAGCGAGGATTGTAAAGCGTATGCGCGGTGCACGTTTTGCACTTTTGCCTATTGCGCGGCCTTTGCCGCAAAAAAAGTGGTATTGGCAGACGAAAAAAAGCCAGGCAGCAACTTCCTGCCTGGCTTTCCCGTAGCGAGGATGTTGCTACTCGTTAAAACTCTTCCCATTCGCTCTCGGCGGCGGCATTGCTGCGGCGCGCTGGCGCGGCCGGGATCGCCTTGCGCGCGGGCGCGGGCCTGGCCGCCGGCGGCGCGATTTTTGCCGCTGCCGCAGCTGTGCGCACAGGGCTGAGCTTGCTTACGCTGGCGACATGGTTGCCCGTTTTAAAGAAGCCCACCACGTGCGCCAGTTCGCCCGCCTGTTCCTGCATGCTTTGCGAAGCGGCGGCCGCTTCTTCCACGAGGGCGGCGTTTTGCTGCGTCACTTCATCCATCTGGGCGATGGCCATGTTGATCTGTTCGATGCCTATCGTCTGTTCGTGCGTGGCGGACGTGATTTCGCCCATGATGTCGGTCACGCGCACGATGCTGTCGACGATGTCGCCCATGGTCTGGCCCGCTTCATTGACGAGGCGCGAACCCGTGTCCACGTTGGCGACGGAAGCGGCGATCAGTTCCTTGATTTCCTTGGCGGCCGAGGCCGAGCGGTGCGCCAGGTTGCGCACCTCGGTGGCGACGACGGCGAAGCCACGGCCCTGTTCGCCGGCGCGCGCCGCTTCGACGGCCGCGTTCAAGGCCAGGATGTTGGTCTGGAAGGCGATGCCGTCGATGACGGCGATGATG
Source organism: Janthinobacterium sp. SUN118 (assembly GCF_030397695.1). Taxonomy (NCBI): domain Bacteria; kingdom Pseudomonadati; phylum Pseudomonadota; class Betaproteobacteria; order Burkholderiales; family Oxalobacteraceae; genus Janthinobacterium; species Janthinobacterium sp. SUN118. The sequence goes on from NZ_JAPUBV010000007.1 coordinate 177,843, forward strand.
TCGACGATCTTGCGCGACGACTCGTTGATGGTGCCCATGGTGTCGACCACTTGGGATACGATGCTGCCGCCGCGCACGGCCACTTCCGACGCACTTTTCGCCAGCTGGTTGGCCTGGCGCGCATTGTCCGCATTCTGTTTCACGGTCGAAGTCAGTTCTTCCATCGACGATGCCGTTTCTTCCAGCGAACTGGCTTGCTCTTCCGTGCGGGAAGACAGGTCGAGGTTGCCGGCGGCAATTTCGCTCGACGCCGTGGCGATGGCGTCCGTGCCATGGCGCACTTGCGCCACCACGCCCAGCAGGCTGTCGTTCATGGCTTTCAGGGCGCCCAGCAGGCGGCCCGTTTCATCGGTGGAATTGACGACGATGTGCGACGACAGGTCGCCCGAGGCCACGGTTTCGGCCACGGCCACTGCCGCATTGATGGGACGGGTGATCGAGCGCGTGATGATCCAGGCGACAAAGGCGCCCAGCAGCACGGCCACGCTGCCCAGGGTGATCATGAAGGCGCGTGCGCTGACGCTCAGCGCTTCCGCGTCGGCCGCCGCCTGCGCCGCCTGCTCGCCCTCGTACGCGACGAGGCTGTCGAGCGCCGACAGCACGCGTTTCAGGCTGGGCGCCGCCTGCTGCGTCAGCGCGGCGATCGCTTCTTCCGTCTGGCCCGCATTGCGCAGCTCGATGACCTTGTTGTTCAGCGGCGCGCCCGATTTCAGGGCCGCGTCCAGTTCGGCCATCAGCGCCGTTTCCTTGTCCGTCGCAATTTTCTTTTGCAGGGTTTCCTTGGCGGCACCGTATTTCTTGCGCGCTTCGCCGATCTTCGCCAGTTCCGCCTGCACCAGCGCTTCCGTCGGCGCCACCACGACGCTGGTGATGGCGAGGGTAATGTTGCGCACGTTGTCGCTCATGGTATTGGCCGCCGCCATCTTGACGTTTTTGTCGGCAACGATGTCATGCGTGCGCTCGCTCAGTTGCGCCATCGAATACAGGCCGACGAGCAAGACGGCTACCAGCAAGCCGAGGACGACAGCAAACCCGATCCCGAGCCGGGTGCCGATTTTATAGTGTGTGAGTGACATGATTGCTTTCGTGTTTCTGAAGTAAGAGGAAACGTCGGACAGGCCAAGGCTACGGGTTTATACGTAAGACGGCGAGCCTGTAATTGTTCCTCAAAATTCCACACGGCAATACAAATAATTGTATCAAGTTAGCGAAAAATTAAAGAATTGGCAGCAAATGAAATAAGTTGTCGTGTGGAAACAACGAGCGCGCCGGCTGGCGGCCAGTCAGGCGTCTGGAAACACGCGGGTGGCGAGGAAATCGATGAAGGCGCGCAGCTTTGGCGTCAGGTGGCGGCTGCTGGGCCACAGGATGCGGAAGGCGCCGTCGTGCTGGTGGTGGGCGTCCAGCACGGCATGCAGGCGGCCCGCGCCGAGTGCCGCGCGCACGGCAAAGTCGGGCAGGGCGGCGATGCCCAGGCCGCTTTCGGCAAAGTGCAGCAGGGTATCGACATTGTTGCAGTTCAGCAGCACCGGCAAGCCGGCCGCGTGCAGGGCCGGCCATTCGGCCAGGGGCCAGGCCTCGACCTTGCCGCTGCTGGGAAATTTGTACAGCAGGCACGTGTGACGGGCCAGCTCGGCGGGCACGGCCGGCGTGCCGTGCTGCGCCAGATAGGCGGGTGCGGCCACCAGTTGCAGCTGGAACTGGCCCAGCTGGCGGCTCATCAGGCGGCTGTCGGCGCTCTCGCCCGCGCGCACGACGGCGTCATAGCCTTCCTCGATCACATCGACCCGGCGGTCGCTGAAATCGAGGTCTAGTTCCACCTGCGGATAGGCGCGCGCGAACGCGGCCAGCACGGGGTTGAGCAGGCTGCCCACCTGCGGCAGGCTGACGCGCAGGCGGCCCCGGGGCGCACTCTTGCTATTCGACAATTCCTGCTCGGCTGCCTCGATCTCGCCCAGGATGCGCCGGCAGCGTTCGAGAAATACCGTGCCTTCGCTGGTCAGCGCGATGCTGCGCGTGCTGCGGTGAAACAGGCGCACGCCGAGGCGCTCTTCCAGCCGCGCGATGCTCTTGCCGATGGCCGAGGCGGAAATGCCGAGCACGCGGCCCGCCGCCACAAAACTGCGCGTTTCGGCCGCCTGCACGAAGGCCGTGAATCCCGCCAGATTATCCATTTTCACCCTTGATTGCGGATGTCAGAGTCCGCTCAGACAGAAACTATAGCCTGTTTTTCTTTTATCTAGGCCATCTTACGCTGGAGGCCTGATCATTTGAAAGGCTGCCGTATGACTCCCGACTTCTCTTGCGCGGCGCTGTCCGCCCGTATCGATCCCTTGCTGGATGCCGTGTTGTGCCAGCAGCGCCTGGTGGGCGCCGTGCTGCTGGTGCGCCACCGTGGCCAGGAAATCTATCGGCGCGCCGCCGGCCAGCTGGACCGCGAGGCGGGCACGCCCATGCGCGAGGACGCGCTGTTCCGCCTGGCGTCCGTCAGCAAGCCCATCGTTTCGACGGCCGCGCTGGCGCTGGTGGGACAGCATCGCCTGGGGCTGGACGACCGGGTGGTGCGCTGGCTGCCGTATTTTGCGCCGCGCCAGCCGGATGGCATGGTGGCGGCGATCACCGTGCGGCACTTGCTCACGCATACGGCAGGGCTCGACTATGGCTTCTTCCAGCCGCCGGGCGGTGCGTATGCGCGGGCGGGCGTCTCGGATGGCATGGATGCGTCCGCTATTTCACTGGAGGAGAACCTGCGCCGCCTGGCCACGCTGCCGCTCGCATATGCGCCGGGCGAACGCTGGGCGTATTCGATCGCCACCGACGTGCTGGGCGCCGTGATCGAGCAGGCGGCCGGCATGCCGCTGGCGCAGGCGGTGGCAACGCTGGTGACGGCGCCGCTGGCCATGCGCGACACGGGTTTCCATGCCACGGAGCCGGCGCGCCTGGCCGTGGCGTATGCGGACCGCGCGGCGGGAGAAACGCAGCCGCGCCGCTTGCTGGACGCGGGGGAAGAGCATTTGCCGTTTCTCGACGGCATGGCCGGTTTTACCCTGTCGCCGGCGCGCGCCCGCGACGCGCACGCGTATCCATCGGGCGGCGCCGGCATGGTGGGGTCGGCGCCCGACTTCATGCGCCTGCTGGAAACCTTGCGCCAGGGCGGCGCGCCGCTGTTGCCGCCTGAGCTGGCGCGCCAGATGGGAGAAAGCCAGACGGGCGGTTTCGACTTGCCGTTCTGGCCCGGGCGCGGCTTCGGCCTGGGGTTTACGGTGCTCAACGATGCGCACCTGGCCGCCACGCCGGAAGCGGCGGGCAGCTGGCGCATGGGCGGCACGTATGGCCATTCCTGGTTTGTCGACCCGGCCCGTGAATTGTCGGTGGTGGCGTTCACGAACACGGCACTGGAAGGCATGGCGGGACCGTTTGTCGATGCGCTGTGCCAGGCCATTTATGGCGGTAATGACGCTGGCGTTGGAGCGTTGCGATGACGCGCCCGCATCCCGTCGTCTTTCTCGCACTGGGCCTGTTTGGCGTGTACTGCATCGAGTTTGGCATCGTCGGCATCTTGCCGATGATCATGCAGCGTTTCGATGTGACGGCGGCGCGCGCGGGGGCGCTGGTGAGCCTGTTCGCGCTGGTGATCGCCGTGGGCGGTCCCTTCCTCGTCCTGCTGGCCACGCGCTGGCGCCGCAAGCGCGTGCTGGTGGTGTCGCTGCTGGTGTTCGCGTTGGCCAGCGTGGCGTCGGCGCATGCGCCGCGTTTCGAGCTGCTGCTGGCGCTGCGCATGGTGCCGGCCCTGTTCCACCCCGTGTATTTCTCGCTGGCCATGGTGGCCGCCGCCGCCCTGTATCCGCCGCAGCAATCGGCGCGGGCCGGCGCGCATGCGTTCACGGGCACCAGCATGGGCATGGTGCTGGGCATCCCGCTGACCACCTGGATCGCCGCGCAATATGGCTATGAGGCATCGTTTCTCGCCTGCGCCCTCGTCAATGCGCTGGCGGCGCTGGGTGTGCTCCTGTTCTTGCCCGAGACGCCGCGGGAAGCGCCGCTGGCGTATGGCCGTCAATTGGCCGTGCTGCGCAAGCCTGCGCTATGGCTGACGATTGCCGCCGCCGTGCTGGTGTTTGCCGCCATGTTTGCCGTGTATGCGTATGCGGCCGCGTATTTGCAACAGGTGGCGCTGTTGACGGCGCGCCAGACGGGGCTGGCGTTGGTGGTGTTTGGCGTCGGCGGCGTGGCGGGCAATCTGTGCGCGGGGCGCCAGCTGGGCACGCACGTGCTGCGCACGGTCTTGCTGCAGCCCGTGCTGCTGGGGCTGGCGTACTGCCTGCTGTACCGTTATACGGGCGCGGACACCGGCTGGCCCGCCTGGATGGTGTTGCTGCTGTTCTGGGGCGCGGCGCACACGAGCGGCCTGATCGTCACGCAAGTGTGGCTGAGCAGCGAAGCGCGCGAGGCGCCCGCGTTCGCCATCGGCGTGTATATCGCCGCCATCAACCTGGGCGTGACGCTGGGGGCGCTGGCGGGCGGCGTGGCCATCGCCCGCCACGGCTTGCAGGCGGCGCTCGGCTGCGGCGTGCTGCTCGGCGCGCTGGCGCTGGCATTGATCGCGCTCAAGGCGTGGCTGTATCGCTTGCCCGTGCGGCAGCTAGATATGGTTGGGGATGCGAAACAGTAAATCCGTGTCGCCGATGTCCACGCCCGCTTGCGACAGCAGGGTGCTGGCCTGGCCCCGGTGATGCGTCTGGTGGTTGAAGAAATGCATGAGCAGGCTGAAAAATTCGCGCCGGTTCGGTCCCTTGCTGTTGCGGTAATCGAGCAGATGGTCGAGGTCGGCTTCCGCGATGGAGGCGGCCCAGTCGACGATGAGCTGGTCCAGCCATCGCCGGTGCGCGTGCATGGCGGCAAAATCGTCGGCCGCGAACAGCGGCTGCGTCAGCGAGCTGGGCGGCGTGATGGCGCGGATGGGATCGAGCAGGGGAAAGCCGGCCGGGTGCTGCGCGTAGCGCTGCAGCCACAGGGTGTCGCCCACCATCACGTGGTTCAGGGTCGCCAGCAGGGAACCAAAATAAGCGCCCCGCTCGCGCTGCAGCTCTGCGGGCGGCAGGCCGGCCGCCGTCGCGTAGACCTTGGCGTTCATCCACTGGTTGTAATCGGCCATCAGGCAAATGTGGGCACAACGAGACATGACGACTCCTTCAAGTGGATGAAAAATAAGCTTAAACGGATTTCAGGAACGCGCGTATGCCAGCGAGCAACATTTCAATGGCCATCGCCGTCAAGATCAAGCCCATCAGGCGCTCGAACGCCGTCATGACTCTTGGACCCAGCGCCCGCTGCAGGCGTTCGGCGCACAGGAAGACGGCCAGCCAGACGACGGCCACGGCCGTCAGACCCGCCACGTGGGCGATGACTTCGTTCATTTCATGCGAGGAAAACAGCAGCACGGTGGCCAGCGCGGACGGGCCGGCCAGCGCGGGGATGGCCAGCGGCACGATGAACGGTTCGCCGCCCATCTCGTGGTCGCTATTGCCGGCGCTCGGTTGTGGAAACACCATGCGCATGGCGATCAGGAACAGGATCACGCCGCCGCCGATGCGCAGCGCCACTTCCGACAATTGCAAGGCGTTCAGGAAATGGCGGCCGAAGAACATGAACAGCAGCAAGATGCCGAAGGCGATCATGCATTCGCGCACCACGACTTTCCAGCGCCGCTCGACGGGCACCCGTTTCAGGGCGTTGACGAACAGGGAAACATTGCCGAACGGATCGGTGACGAGCAAGAGCAGGATAAATGTCTGGAAGAAATTCTGTGTCATGGTGATGGCTGAAAAGGGTCAAAACCGCTGCCAGGATGGGCGCGGTTTCATTAAGGCTTGCGATGATAACAAGCCTGTCGGCAATCGCCCATGATTATTGATGCATAGCAGCATTTATTTACGCCGCGCTTGCCTTTGCCTGGTAAAACGCCGTTGGCGTGGTGCCGAAATGCTTCCTGAACATGGCCGTAAACGCGCTCTGGCTCGTGTAGCCGTTGTCCATGGCCACGTCGATCACCTTGCCGCCGCGCGCCAGCTGTTCCAGCGCGCGCAGCAGCCGTGCTTGCTGGCGCCACTGGCCAAAGCGCATGCCCGTCTGTTTCTGGAACAGGCGGTGCAGGCTGCGCTCGGTAATGGCCAGGTCCTGTGCCCAGGCGGCCACCGTCACCTGCTCGCCGGGCGCGGCCATCAGCCGCGCGCAGATGCCGCGCAGGCGCGCATCCACGGGTAACGGCAGATACAGGGGCAGCACGGGCAGGCTGTCGAGTTCATGCAGCAGCAATTGCAGCAAATGCCAGTCGCGGCTGCCTTCCGTGAAATCGGGCGCGATATCGACGGCCGCCACGACCAGCTGGCGCAGCAGGGGACTGATGTCGAGCACGCAACTGTGGCGCGGCAGCAGCGGCGAGTTGGCGCAGTCGACAAACACCGTGCGCATCTTGACGTCGCCGCTCATGCGCACCTGGTGCGCGACGCCCGGCTGCAGCCAGACGCCGCGCGTGGGCGGCACCACCCAGCGCCCGCCCTGCGTCTCGATGGTCATCACGCCTTCTATGGCGTACAGCAACTGTGCATGCGTGTGGCGGTGCACGGAAATGACGTGGCCATGCGCATAGTCGACGGCCAGCGCCATGGCGCGCGCGGTGACGGGCAGCAATTCCTGAAAGGCGGGCGAGCTACATTCCATGTCTATGAGCGTCAGTTTTACGATAGGTGCAGACATATTAGCGCGAGAAGGCGCGGCGCGCCTGCGGCATGATGAATACCCGCAATTATTTATGGAGCCTCGCATGCCTGTGCGCGCCTATCTGTATCCCTTCCTGGCCATGCTGCTGTGGGCCGGCAACGTCGTCGTGTCCAAGCTGGCCGCGTCCAGCATCGCCCCCACGGCCATCACCTTTTACCGCCTGGTGCTGGTGCTGCTCGTGATGACGCCGTTTATTGCCCGTCCCCTGTGGCGCAACCGTGCGGCGCTGCGGCGCCAGTGGTGGCAGCTGGCGCTGTGCGGCCTGATGTCGATGGCGCTGTTCCAGAGCCTGTCCTACCGCGCCGCCGAATCGACGACGGCCACCAACATGGCCATCGTCACGGCACTGGCGCCCCTGATGACGGCCATCCTCAGCGTGTTGCTGCTGGGCGAGCGATTGACCCTGGGCATGGCGGCCGGCGGCGTGCTGTCGTTCGGCGGCTTGCTGTACCTGGTGGGGCGCGGCGACGTGCTGGCCCTGCTGCACGAGGGCGTGCATGCGGGCGACGCCTTGATGCTGCTCGCTTGCCTGATCTTTGCCCTGTACGGCGTGCTGCTGCGCCGCTGGCGCTTATCGGTTCCCGCCTGGCAAGCCATTTATTGCCAGGCGCTGGCGGCCCTGGCCTGCATGCTGCCGTTTTTCCTGCTGTTGCCAGCGGGCAGCGCCAGGCTCGACGCCACCACCCTGCCCCTGATCGGCTATGCGGGCATCGGTTCCTCCATCGTCCTGTCCTACCTGTGGATCGAGGGCGTCAAACTGCTGGGGCCGAACCGCTGCAGCATCTATGTCAACCTGCTGCCGATCCTGACGGCGCTGCTGGCGATCGTCTGGTTGCATGAAAGCATGCGTATTTACCACCTGGTCGGCGGCGGCATCTCGCTGCTGGGCGTGCTGCTGGCGCAAACGGTGCAGCGGCCCCTGTTCGGCCGGCGTGCTCGGGTGTCGGGCCTTGCCTGAATGGCCATGCATAATGGCGGTTTTCGGTAGCGGAGCTGGCATGCGGCAAACAGTATTGATGAGCACGATGGCGGCGCTGCTGGCGCTGAGCGCCCTGGCGCCGGTCCAGGCGGCGCGGTTTTATGCAGGCCAGCCCATGGCCACCGCCAGTGTTGTCGAGCGCCGCGACGGTGGCGTGGTGCTGGCGTTCCTGCGCGAAAATGGCGAGGTTAACGGTTACTACTGCCAGTGCAATGGCGACAGCGAAAAACGCATGAACCTGGACAAGTACGGCCAGGCCAGCATCGAAGCCGTGTTCCAGCTGGACCTCGACAGCGAAGGCGAAACCACCTTCGTCCTCAGCCGCAGCGCCGGTAACCGTGCCTATGGCTTGCATGCCTACCGCTACGAGCGCAGCGGCGGCAGGATGTTCAAGGTTGCCGCCCTGCAGCCGACCCTGGACGCCATCGTGCGCGGGGCCAGGTCCATGGACGAGGCGCGGCTGCGCGCCGCGCTGGCATCGCTGCAGCTGATCGATTACAGCATTGCGTATGCGCCCGCGGGCGTGGCCGAATTCGACGCCATCGAGCATGGCCATGGCAAGCTGGTCGGCTATTTCAATATCGATGGCGAGTTATTGCCCGGCAAGCCGACGGCAGCGCCCGCGTTTGCCTATAAAAAAACGTTTCAGGAAAAGGCGGGCCATTTCCTCACGGTCACCTATCTGCTGGGCAAGGGGTGGGAAGGGGGCCGCGCGCCCAGTTATCACGTCAGGTGGATCAGCTGGGAAACGCAGCCCCAGCGTTTTGCCGCCAGCCAGGATGGACTATTCATCGAATACGAGGTGAATTGCTGCACGGGCAGCGTGTTTGCGCGTGGACAATATGCGCAGGGTAAGCGCACGGGGCAGTGGCACTACGAGGAGCCGCTCACCATCCGTTCGTCTGGCGCCTTTGTCGACGACAAGGCGCAAGGCCAGTGGACGTATGAAAGCGGCGAGGAAACCACGACGGGCCAGATGCTCAACGGCCAGCGCACGGGGCGCTGGCAAGTGAGCGAAGGCGTGGCCGAGTGGCGAGACGAGGGCAAGGGCAATTACCAGGGCTTCGATACCTTTGCCAGGGACAGGCTGGACGGCCCCAGCGAGCGCCGCATCGGCGCGGTGGTGCACTGGCAGGGCAACTATGTGAATGGCAAGAAGCAGGGCCAGTGGCTCCAACCTGGCGGTGGCGGCAATTACGTCGATGACGTGAAACAGGGGCCATGGAAGCAGGCGACGCCGGATGGCGGCTGGCAAGTGCTGACCATGCACGATGGCGAACCGGACGGCAAGCTGGAGCAATACGCGGCCGATGGCCGGCTGCAGCTGGTCGAACATTATCGCCTGGGGGTGCTCGACGGCCCGATGGAAAGTTTTTATCCGGACGGCAAGCGGCGTTACCAGGGCACGTTTACCGACGGCAAGCGCGATGGCGCGGAAACCCTGTTTTATGCGGACGGCGAATCGCCGCAATTTCACCGCCACTGGAAGCAGGGCGTGTTGCACGGCGTCAGCATCGAGAATTTCCAGAACGGCAAGCCGAAGCAGATAGGCAGTTACAACATGGGCAAGAAAACGGGGCGGCAGCAATATTTCCGCGACGATGGCCAGCTCATCGAAGAAACCATGTATTAACTTGTTGACTAACATAAATGGCATGCCGGCGCGACCTCATGCGTCGCCGGAACGCCAGTTCTGCGCAAAAAACATCATCTCCTTGTTACAAAGCGTGAAAATCCATACTGGATATTGCTACTGGTAATCTTTTTCTGTATCTTGCAGTCAGGAAATTAAAAATACAGAAAACCTCAACCCTGTTGCTCTGTATTGCACTCCTGACGATATGCGCTGGCCGCCTTTCCCCCTGCTGCCGCACACGCCGTATCGACCTGTCCTGAACAATTCACCTGACCCGCCTATCTGGCGTTTGCCGCGATCATCGTTGGCAAGCGTGTGGATGGTTGCGCCCTTACCGAGGAAGAGCATGTTGTCGAACATAACAATAAAGATGCGCCTGATTGCCACCATGAGTGTGCTGGGCCTGCTGATCGCCGTACTGGGCGCCATGAGCATGATCGGGCTGAAATCGGCCAACAATAGCCTCAACGAGGTGTACAGCAACCAGCTGGCATCGACGCAGGCCATCGGCGAATCGCAGATTTCCCTGGGCCGCGCCCGTTTCACGATGGACCGCGTGATGGTGCATCCCGATGCCGCCGACGCCAAGGATACCCTGGCCCGTTCCGAACAATTCCTGGAAGCGTCGAACAAGGCCTGGAAACTGTATCTGGGCTTGCCGCAAAGCACGGAAGAGAAGCGCCTGTCCGACGACATGGACAAGAAGCGCAGCGACTATATCAACAATGGCGTGCTGGCAATGGGCAAGGCTTTGCGCGAGGGCAATATCGCGCAGGCGGACAGCCTGATGATGACGGGCTTGTCGCCCCTGTACCGTAGCCTGGATCAGGCGGCCGAAACCTTGACGCAATACCAAGCAAGCTCGGCTGCCAAGATGTACGCCGACAGCCAGGCCAGCTACCATACGCAAGTGACGATGGCCATCATCGGCATCGTGGTGGGCGGCTTGCTGATCGTCATTTCCAGCATTCTCTTGCTGCGCGCCATCTTCGGCCCGCTGGACCAGGCCTTGCGCCACTTCGGCGCCATTTCCGACGGCAACCTGGCCAATGACATCGTTATCGCGCGCCACGACGAGATGGGCGCCTTGCTGACGGGCTTGAAACAGATGCAGGAACGCCTGTCGACTACCGTGCGCGGCGTGCGCGACGGCAGCGGCGCCATCGCCACGGCCAGCAATGAAATCGCTTCGGGCAACCTGGACCTGTCGAGCCGCACGGAACAGCAGGCTTCGAGCCTGGAAGAAACGGCGTCCTCGCTGGAAGAGCTGACGTCGACCGTCAAGCAGAACTCGGACAATGCGCGCCAGGCGAACCAGCTGGCCGTCTCCGCCTCCGAGGTGGCCGTGAAGGGCGGCGCGCTGGTGGCGCAAGTGGTCGACACCATGGGTTCCATCAGCGAATCGTCGAAAAAGATTGCCGACATCATCGGCGTCATCGACGGCATCGCCTTCCAGACCAACATCCTGGCCTTGAACGCGGCCGTGGAAGCGGCGCGCGCCGGCGAGCAGGGGCGTGGCTTTGCCGTCGTCGCCACGGAAGTGCGCAACCTGGCGCACCGTTCGGCCAGCGCGGCCAAGGACATCAAGATGCTGATCGAAGCGTCGGTGCAGAATGTGGGCGCCGGTAGCGAGCTGGTCAGTCAGACGGGCACGACGATGGACGAGATCGTCTCCAGCATCCGCCGCGTGACGGACATCATGGGCGAAATCAGCGCCGCCGGCCGCGAACAGGAACTGGGCATCGGCCAGATCAACCAGGCCGTGGCAGAGATGGATACTGTGACGCAGCAGAATGCGGCGCTGGTGGAGGAAGCGGCGGCCGCATCGGAATCGATGCAGGAGCAGGCGGCCGCGCTGGCCGAGATGGTCAGCATCTTCACGCTGGACGCCGCGCACAGCGGTCCGGCCGCGGCCAAACCCGCCTTGCGCAAGCCGGCCGTGGCGGCCGCGGCCAGCCCGGCCGCACCGCGCCCGGCCCTGCGCCTGGCGACGGCCCGCGCCGCGGCAGCACCTGTCGCTGCTGCAAAACCGCGTCCCGCCAAGCCCGCCGCGGATAGCAGCGGCGAATGGGAAGAGTTTTAACAACACCTAAAAACCTGCTGCGCGTCGCAACTTGCGGCCTGCGATGCGTACTGTGCTCTGGCACCGTGCGCTTCTCGGCCACGACTTGCTGCCGCCCGCCACGGTTTGTTAGGTATTGTTGACTTTAAATCATTGTTGTTCCAAGGTGACCTTGCTGCCCTGTTCCTGCAAGAGCGCCGCCTCGGCCAGGGCCTGGGCGCGCGCTTCTTCCGCCGCCTGTTCGGCTTTCTCGAAGGCATCGTGGCGCGCCTGCAAGGCCGCCCGGGCGCGCACGAAGACGATCTTGATGGCCGCCATCACGGGCACGGACAGGAAGATGCCCACCACGCCGCCGAGCTGGTCGCCGGCCAGCAAGCCGACGATCACCATCAGCGGGCTCACTTCCACGCCTTCGCTCATCAGATACGGGTTGACCACGTAATCCTGGAACAGGCGGTAGGCGGCGATAAAGCCGATCAGCCAGAACACGTGCTCGAAGCCGCTGAAACCGGCCACGACGACGGCGATGATGGCGGCCGCCAGCGGGCCGGCAAACGGGATGAATTCCAGCAAGGCAGCGGCGCCGGCCAGCAACAGGCCGTATGGCACGCCCATCAGCGAAAAGGCGATGCTGTAGGACACGAAGGTGGCGATCGACAGCAGCAGCAGGGCGCGCACATAGCGCGACAGCAGCACATCGAGGTCGTCGATGATGGCGCCCCACAGTTTCTTGTTCGGGCGGTTCAGCAGCGAGAGCAAGCCATCGCGCATGTCCGGACCTTCCTTGATCAGCAAAAAGCTCAGCACGGGCACCAGCACCAGGTAGATCAGGTTGCTGGCCGCGTGCATCACGCCCAGGCTGATTTCCTTCGCCAGCGGCATCGCTTGCCCCGTACCGCTGCTCAGCTGCTCCTGCATGAAGGACAAAATGCGGGCGCGCAACGGTTCCATGAACTCGGGCAGCGGGATGCGTTCGGCAAAGTTATTGCCTTTGAGCAGAGTTGGCAATTGTGCGCTGAGCTTGGTGGCTTCTTCCTCGATGCGGGCGCCGAAAATCGAGCCCAAAATGGCCACCAGCAATACCACCACGAGGAAGACGATGCCGATGGCGGCCGTGCGCGGCAAGCGCTTCGGTCCGTAGCGCTCCAGCAACTCGATCAGCGGATACACGAGGTAGCTGAAGAAAATCGCAAACACCACCACGATCAGGGTCGACGACACCTGGTAGGTGATGAACAGCAAGAGGAGGATGAGGAAGGCCGTCCACACCATCTTGGCGACGCGCAAGTTAAAACCGAACATAGGAGTTCCTTCAGACAGAATGCTACTCAAGCGTGGCTTTGCTTGATGGGGGAGGTGGGCAGGGCAGGGATCGGGCAGCGCCGCACGGTGGGAAATCATACCGCAAAATGCCAAAATGCCATGTTCCTGTGCGCGATGGCAATGCTTTCCCCTGTCCGTACCCGCCGCCGGCCTATTTTCCGCGCCAGCTGGCCACGGTGATGTAGACGCCGTTCTCCTTGTCCGGTTCGCGCAGGGTCACCGTGTAGCGGCCGCTGGCATCGTTGCCGCTGAACACCACTTTTTCGTCATGGCCCTGCACGTGCGCGCCCTTGGCCAGCCTGGCGTAGGTGTTGAGCACCCAGTGGAAATCGGCATAGCTGCGCACGGTGATGTCGGCGTCGGGCATGGGCTCGTCGCCGGCTGCGGCAGCCTCCGTGAGCGTGCGCATGGGCAAACCGGTCAGGCTTGCCGGGGCGACGATCTTGCCGCCGCTGGAGCTGCTGTTGAACTCGGCGGCTGGCAGCAGCAAATGCAGCAGGCTGGCGGGAAAGCCGGGCGGCACGTCGCGTGGCTCCCAGCCGGGCTGGCCGGGGCGCGTGGTGATGTATTCCACCGCAGCAATCATTTGCCGTGGCTCCCCTGCGGCTTGGGCTTGGGCCAGCATGGGCGGCAGCTGCCGTGCCCACACCAGCAGCGGTGCGGCCATCTCATCCTCCGCACCCGGCGGCACGAACAGCGTCAGCACGGCATGCGTGGATGGCAGGCAGGCGGGCGCCGCATTGCCGGTATCGGCCTGGCAATGCCCGTTGACCAAGCCCAGCGCCAACAGCTTGCGTTGCGGGTCGAACAGCATGGCGGCGCGCTGCGCGCCGAGCGCGCCGGGATTGATGGATGCCAGCACCGAACGCCCGTCGGGCAGCATGGTGCGCTGGATATCATGCAAGGAACGCATGCTGTCGAGCACCTGCAGCGCGATCAGGGTATCGCCCTGCGTATAGTTGCCACGCGCATAGCCGAGCAGTTTGAAGACGTCGGCGCGGATCTCGGGATGCGCGTTCAGCGGCAGCGGCGGCGATGGCACGGGCACGGTGGCGGCCACGAAGGCGGCATCCTCGGCCGCCTGCGTGTGCGCCAGCGCAGGCGAGCCCAGGGCGGCGCACAGCGACAGCAGGGTAATGATGGTGTTTACGGGGGCGTTCAATGGCGGTCCTTGTCGAGTCGCCATGCTGGTCCGTATGCCGGCATGCGCGCGGCGCGATCTTAGCATTTCAGGAATGAAATGCTTTCTGCTAAGCTTGGCTATTGAATCACCGTCCCGCGTTGCCATGGCCCAGATCACCATCTCTTGCAGTATTCCCGTCCCCGATGACGATGTTGCCGACGTTAGCGAATTTCTGCACAAGCTCGTGGGCCGGTCGCGCATCAGCACGGCCAGGATGTTGCGCATGGGGGAGACTGGTTGTTTCTATACCTGTCCTTTGTATACGGACGAGCACGTGAAGCTCAGCCGCTTGATCCGCCGCATGCTGGCATTCTTTGAGGCCAAGGCGATTCCTTTGACCATCCTCAAGATCGGCGCCCAGGACAGCTGGTATGAGGTCGATCCAGAGCGGCGCGATCCATGGAAGATTTCGCCGCAAGCCTTGCTGGCGCTGCTCGATGCCACGCCGGACGGCGGCGCCTAGGCAGCGTTTAGCACGTAGCGGTTCTTGCCATTCTTCTTGGCCAGGTACAGCGATTCGTCGGCGCGCCGGTAGCTGTGCGACAAGTCGACTTCCTTGAGCAGCTCGGCGACGCCGATGCTCACGGACACCTTGCGCTCGGGTACGAAAGCCGCCTCGACGCTGTCGACCAGTTGCGCGGCAAAGGCGCAGGCCGCATTCTTTTCCCCCTGGTAAATGACGGCGAACTCCTCGCCGCCGAGGCGGCCGCACAAGTGCTCGCCGGACAGTTCCGCGATCACGCCGGCGATCTTTTTCAGCACTTCATCGCCCACGTCGTGGCCGTACACATCGTTGATCTGCTTGAAGTCGTCGATGTCGATCATCAGGAAGTACGCGGGCGTGCGCGCCGTATGCTGCAGCACGCGTGCGCTTTGCGTAAACATGCGGCGGTTGTTGAGCCCGGTCAAGCCATCCTTGTAGGCCATCGTCGCCAGTTCGCGCTGGGACCGGTAGTTGTGGATGCGCAAGACGAGAAAATAGATATTCAGCGCCAGGCCGATGATCACGCTGATGGTGACGGCCAGCACGGGCCAATGCTGGTCAGCCTGGCCCGCATGCACGGGAAACTGCCCCAATCCCAGCATGGCCCACACGCACAGCGATACGCCCAGGTAATACGCGATGCCGCTGAAGATGGGCGCCGTCGTCAAAGTGATCATCACGCCCAGCGGCAGCACCCAGAAGGCGGGGTCTTCCGTGCCCAGCATCAGCACGCGAAAGCCGAAACTGATGAACAGCACGCTGATGGTGCCGCTGACGATGATGGCTTGCAGCGACTTCGCATATCTGGTCAGTACCAGGCCGATCAGCATGCCCGTTCCGGCCAGCGCCGCGTTCGCATAATCGAGCGAAGCGCGGTGCTGCGTGACGCTGAAGGTGACGATCCAGCAAGCCAGGCCAAAGGTCAGGATGGCTATCGAAATGAAATGCAGTTCCCTGAAAAAGCGTTGCTGTTGCTCCCGTTCTCCTGAAAAGAACAGGTAATAGAAGGCAGGCGACAGGCTGCGCGTAGTCCACATTGCATTCGTCCTGGCAGACAACAAGCCTTGCGGCAGGGGCGCCTCCCGGCAACGGCAGGCGACATGGTGCGCGCGCAAATTAGTTGCGCTCAGGAACTAGTGTACTGGTTTCTTGGGTGCAGTGGGGAGAGTGGCGAGGAAAACGGCTGACACTGTCCTGCCGCCGCCACAGTATGAAGGAAGGGTGCTTATTGCTCGATTAACATAGCTATATCGAGGCCGTGCTGCAAACCGTCTGGCGCAGCAAGACCAATCAGGATATCGCCGCCAGCATCGTCGGCGTCTTGACACGATGTTGGGCGGCAAGTTGGAACAAGTGTTGCAAACCTTTGGGGAAGTGCTGCTGCCGCAGGCGGCTTGATAGCTTCAACATAAAATAAGGATCTCGTTATTTCATTTTTCACCCCAAGTTAAAATAAGGCTTCCATTCATGTTAACTTCAGCGAATCTATGCAACGTGGACTCACGGAGAACGGATACGGCAAGGGCAGCCCATCAGTTTTCGATTGCTGACGGAAGTGCATCAAGCGCTGATGACGTTGGGCAGGGGCATACAGCGCAGTCCTGACGAATTTCGTCGCAATCAGGTGTGGATCGGCGGCCATCGCGCCGACGAGGCAACGTTCGTGCCGCCGCCTGCCAACCAGCCCGCTGACTGCTGGACGGCACTGGAAAACTCATCAACGACGTGCCGCAGCCGACTGTCGCCATCATTAAGGTGGCACTTTCGCATGTGCAATTTGAAACCATCCATCCCTTCCTGGTTGGTAATGGCCGCCTCGGCCGCATACTGATACCGATGATACTGGTGGAAGCCCGTATTTTGCAGGAACCGCTGCTGTATCTTTCCGTGTTTTTCAAACAGCATCGTGAAACCTGCTACAGCTTGCTGCAACAGGTACGCATCAGCGGCAACTGCGAAGCATGGCTGCTGTTCTTTGCCGATGCCATCGCCGCCACCGCCAATCAGGCCGTCAGCACGGCCCAGGCGCTGGCGCAGTTGCTGGCGCAAGACAATGCACGGCTGGCGGAACTGGGTCGCTTGGCGGGGTCGACCAGGAAAATCTTCGATGCGCTGTTTGCGCACCTCATTTTGAATATTGTCACCCTGAGCAAGACCACCGGCTTGACCGCCGCGACGGTGGGCAAGGCACTCGATGCCATGGCAGGTACGCTGGGCATGGTGCAGGAAGTGACCGGCCAAAAACGCAACCGCGTGTATGCCTACGGTGCTTACATCAATATTTTGAATCAGGAAACAAGCTAATGAACAACAACGATATTGTCCAGAAACTCTGGAACCCCAGCGACATGCTGCGCGATGATGCATTGGCGCTGAGATTGCGCAGAGGCTTGGATATCGGCATGGCTGAGATCCTGTCGTAATGGCGGAGCTGACCCTGTCCCTGTGACCCCGTCCCCGATGCATCGGTGCGAAGTAAATGTAACGCATCTGTCTATGCAATGTATAATGAAAGGCATCGCAAACTCAGTATGTCGAGCCAGCATGACTGATGTAAAGCAGAAGAGTCAGACGTTGAACCTCCGGGTCTCCCCCAAGCTCAAGGCGGCCTTGCAGGCGGCGGCTCGCCGAGAACACCGAAGTATGGCGAACATGGTCGAGCACTTGGTTCTGGGGTATTGCGAGGAGCATGGGCTCTTCCCGGAACACGAATCTGAGGGCGCCGCCGACGCCTCACTGCACAGCTGATACAAACATGATGAAACTCAACGAAAGCTCCACAGATACGACTGCTTTAGTGCGGGCTGCCTCTCCTTCGTCCACTAGCGAACAGCCCACAGGAGTGCCGAGTTCACTAGTGAAGTCGACGTACAACATGCTTGACCTGTTCTGTGGCACAGGTGCGTTGTCGTACGGACTTGAAACTGCCTCTCAACGATTGAGAACGGTTGGCGGAATTGATGCTGACCAAGCGGCTGCGCGAACGGCAGCCCTTAATCATCCCAATGCGAAAATAAGGTGCGCGCGAATAGAAACTATTCTGCCGGAGGAGATGCTCGCGCTTTCAGGAGTGGGCACCATCGATGTCATCGTCGGTGGCCCACCATGCCAAGGTTTCTCCTCGCTACGCCCAAGTCGCGGGGCTGGCCTTGATGACCCTAGGAACTCCCTCTACATGGAATTCGTGAAGTACGTACATAGGCTGAGGCCGCGTGTCTTCCTCTTGGAGAACGTGGTTGGAATGCTGACTGCGGGCGAAGGGATACTGGTCGCCGAAATGCTCGCTGGATTTCAGCGCGCCGGCTACGAGGTCGAGTGGAGAATCTTGAACGCCGCCAACTTTGGAATCCCCCAGAAGCGCGAGCGCTTTTTTCTTCTCGGTGTTCGGAAAAGTCTTGGAGCCCGAGTCTTGCCGGAGTTTCCTGTGCCGACGCATCGGTTTGCAGGAAAAGTTATCGGGACGAGAATGAAAGACCGGTACGTGGTCAACCAAAATTCAGGGCTCCCACCCGTAACCGTTTGGGACGCCATCTCTGACCTACCAACCCTGAAGTCTGGGGAGTCATGTACCTCGTACCGGACGGTCGCACTAAACAGCTACCAAGCGGCTCGACGCCGAGACAATAGCTCCGTCCTTACGCTTCACCAAGCCGCATCTCATAACACGAAGATGCTCGAGGTCATTAAGCACGCTGGCTCGAGCATTCACGCGCTGCCGAAGGGGCTTGTCAGCAGCGGTTATAGTTCATGCTACTCGCGCCTGGCATCGGATGAGCCATCCACGACTATCACGGTCAAGTTCACCTCGCCAGCATCAAGCAAGTGTATTCATCCAATCGACGACAGAGCAATCACCCCTAGAGAAGCCGCTCGGCTCCAGTCCTTCGACGATTCGTTTCTTTTCGCTGGGAGCAAGACCGATATTGCTTCCCAGATTGGCAACGCTGTTCCCCCTCTTTTCGGGGAGGCGTTTGCTCCCATCATCGAGCGGTTGCTGGATGCACAAGGAATCGGCGAATATTGATATGTCTGTCAAACACTGCACATCGCGCTTAAAAGCGGCAAGCCTTTTTTCGTCTGCTGGCATTGGCGAACTTGGTATTGAAGCTGCCGGATTAGACATCGTTCTCGCAAACGAATTACTTCCTGCGCGCGCGGCGCTTTACAGGGCCAACTTCGCCCACGAGATGCTCGAAGGCGACATCTCCGAAAAGAAGAACGAATTCATCGAGCGGACTCGCACTCAATTGGGTGCAGAGGAGCTCTTCCTCCTGTATGCGACGCCACCTTGTCAAGGTATGTCAAGCAATGGGATGGGTAAGCTCAAGTCTGAAGTGGCTTCTGGCCGACGCAATCACGAGGACCAGCGTAACCGGCTCGTAATTCCCGCGATAGATGTTGCAGTTGCTTTGAGGCCTCGGTGGCTTCTGCTCGAGAACGTTCCTGGAATGGAAGCGACCGAGATTCGCACCAATGGCGATCGGTCGGAAAACATCATCTCCTACGTACGAAGGTGCCTCGGTCCGGACTACATGGGGGGCGCCCAAGTCATCGCCTGCGACGACTTTGGAGTGCCTCAGCGTCGCAAGCGACTAATAACAATCTTTACCCGGGATGTTATCGGCAAGAAGTTCTACGAGAGTAACGGCGGAAGCTTCTTCTCGCCCGACATGAAAGAATCGCTCGTAACGCTCAGAGACGCCATCGGGTCCGCTCCTCCACTCGATGCTAAGGCTGGGCATAACGAGGCAGGCTGGTTCCACCCGTATCACTATGTCTCGGTGATGACGGACTTGAAATATCACTGGGTTAAACACACCAAAGAGGGCAATACTGCGTTTAATAACCAGTGTATCAACGTCGACTGTGGAAGTACAACCAACCCTGGCCACAGAGACGTACAAGTTAACGGAAAGTGGGTCTCGTCAAAAGAGATTCCCATCCATTGCCACGAGTGTGGGCACCTTCTTCCCCGCCCTCACGTAGTAGAAGCGGGCAAAGCGAGGCTGATGCGTGGCTTTCACTCCGCCTATCGACGAATGAAGTGGGATGAGCCAGCCCGTACGCTTACACAGAACTTCATCTACGAGGCTTCCGACAACAAAATTCACCCAGAGCAAAATCGCGTTCTCTCGGTCTACGAAGCAATGGTGCTTCAGACTATTAATCGCTACGAGTACGCATTCCAAATCAACGGCAAGAATATTAGCACCGCCAAAATAGCCGAAGTTATCGGGGAGTCGGTGCCTCCATACTTGATTGAGAAAATTTGCAGAATGATGGTTGCCGCCTCATCAGTGACGAAAAAGGCGCCATGAAAGCGTGGTCGAATTCAGCCTAAGCTGAGACCGCCTGAAGTCAGAGCAGACCGCCCATCTGTTCTGACACGCCAGGTGAATCCGACGATAGTGAAATCACTGAAAGCCTGGGCATTCAACTTTCAAACCGTCAGCAAGACAATTCGTCTCCCCTCAAGCTGAGTCCAGCCGATACCACTGGGCAATGGCCCGATTTGACTTCGAGAGGACGGTCTCCTCTTTACTCAATTCCTCTAGATTGGTCAAGGGGGGAGTCGCAATTCCTTCCTCAAGCTTTCTGAGGATGGTGAGGCCCTCTTCGTCATTCTCCGCATCGAAAATCTCGAACTGCAAGACTCTAGTTTGTTCGCCCTCAGGGGGGCCAGCATTCACCCATTGAAATCGAGCGACAGGATTTTGCATGTCCTTCATCTCCGGGGCTTCGAATCGCGCAGTGTTCCGAACCCCATTCGTCATGTTGAAGCCGATTTCTTGCATAATGCCATCGACCGAAACGACTTCCTTGACGCCGTTCATAAACGGGGCCGCAAGAACCTTCATGGAGATTTGGACCTGCTTTCCATCGCGACGCGGTCTCAAACGCATGAGCAGCACTTCCCCGAGAGCGGAACCAGTTGTACGTCCAACACGTTCTACGTACCCATTTGTCCGTTGCTCGGCTCTCAGCGGATGTATTGGGCTCATCCCAAAGAGCGGTAACTCCGCCTTTCCCCTAAGCCCGTCCTCGGACCTGCGACGAGTACGGATTTCCTCTTCTGTTAGGACATACCGACGGTCCCGAAGCTGCTCACGAAGTTCTCGTGTCAACCGTCGAATCCTTGAATCTCTTCCTTCATCACGCCAAGCAACCAATGCATGATGGGCATCCGAAATTGTCTTATCGCGTAAAGCGCCCGAGAAACCCAGCGCAGCCTCGATGTTTGTTTCTAATCCCCCACTCGTCATATTGTTGGAGCCGACCAGTAAGTATGCTTCCTCATCGTTGCTGAAGAGGAACACTTTTGGATGGAAGGTGCGCGCTTGATTTTCGTCAAAGAACACGTGTGTAATGATGTTGTCATCATGCTCCAGCTCCAAGAGACGTCCTAAACCCTCGTAGGTTGTACTCCCAAAGTCAAGGCCAACCGTCACACGTATACGACCACCTTTAGAGAGGAACGTCTGCATGGAGTCAAATAATCTATTCATACCGGAGTAGTTGGCCCATGCAACAGCAAACTCTACGGTGTGCCATCGGAGGTGGCCAGATTGCTCGGAGAACATCTCATCACAAATGAGGTGACCAAAACCATACGTCGGTTGGGCGATAAACATCCGTTCCTCCTAAGTTTGACTTGCACATATTTTTGACGCATTGGTCCAAGCGCACGCTCGAACCGTTGCCTAGCAATTACATCTTCCTGAGTAGTCTTCGAAGGAACTTATGTAAGTCCCTCTCAGATCGTTGACATTCCCAAATTATCAGCACGCTCCATCCCGCATTACGAAGTGCTCTGCTTACCCTACGGTCTCGCCTGACGTTGGCTTGAATCTTTGCAACCCATTTCTCACGGTTATTCTGCGGAATTGTCGCGCGCCGGCATCCGGCATGGCCATGCCAGAAGCATCCGTGCACAAAGACAACAACTTTTTGATTCGCAAATACGACATCTGGACTTCCGGGAAGAGATGAAACGTTTGCGGAAAACTCGAAACCTTGGCCGATAAGGAACCGGCTAAGACGTTGTTCTGGCTCCGTACCCTTTACCCGCACCCTCGCCATTCGAGCGCTTACTTGATCCGAAGTACCTGGCCACCGATGTGGCTTGGCAGGAGTGTGGAGACCCATTTAAACCTCTGGGGCGGGACGCACTATTTGGGACGTTACCGTCAATCAGTATCTGTGCTAGCCCGTCTAATTGTGGAAAGCCGAACTATCAAGGTGCATTCAACAATAAATGCCTCAATGGATGCTTTGCAAAACATCAAGTCATGGCTCCCGCTACAGTTGGCTTAAACGTCAATATTCCCCGCCCGCAGCGCATTATTTTCAATAAACGCTCTGCGCGGTTCCACGTCGTCGCCCATCAAGGTCGTGAAGATTTGATCTGCCGCAATGGCGTCTTCGATCTGTACCTTCAGCAGGCGGCGCACGGTGGGGTCCATCGTGGTTTCCCACAGCTGGTCCGGATTCATCTCGCCCAGACCCTTGTAGCGCTGTTTCGAGACCGTGCGTTCGGCTTCGTCGCGCAGCCATTGCATGGCCTGGTGGAAGTCGACGACGGCGATTTCCTTGACGCGCTCGCCTTCGCCGCGGCGCACGAAGGCGCCTTCGCCGATCAAGCCTTCGAAGGTGGCGGCGCCGTTGCTCAGCACGGCGTAGTCGGGGCCTTGCACGAATTCGGCGTCGATGGCGCTGACTTTCACGTTGCCGTGATGCATGCGCTCGATGCGCAGCATGTGTTTTTCCGACAGGTCGTCGGAGCGCACGCGCACTTGCACGGCGCTGTCATTGATGGCCGTTTGCAGGGCCAGCGCCGATGCTTCCGCCAGGTCCAGGGTCGACAGGTCCAGCTGCACGCCCGTCATGATGGCCGTCAGGGCGGCACGGTCGATGACGCGCGTCAAACGCGTCATGATGGTGTTCGACAGGTTGAACTTGCGCACCAGTTCGGCCAGGGTTTCGCCGGAAATGCCGTCCGCGCCTTCCTTTGGCACCAGCACGGCCGTGTTCAGGGCCACCGTCATCATGTAGCTTGCTTCCTCGGCATCATCTTTCAGATAGCGCTCGTCGCGGCCGGCCTTCACCTTGTACAGCGGCGGTTGCGCGATGTAGATGTGGCCGCGTTCGACCAGTTGCGGCATCTGGCGGTAGAACAGGGTCAGCAGCAGGGTGCGGATGTGGGCGCCGTCGACGTCCGCATCGGTCATGATGATGATGCGGTGGTAGCGCAATTTCTCGACGTTGAATTCGTCCGGACCGATCGAGGTGCCCAGGGTGGCGATCAGGGTGGTGATCTGCTCCGACGACAGCATTTTCTCGAAACGGGCTTTTTCCACGTTCAGGACCTTGCCGCGCAGCGGCAGGATGGCCTGGAACTTGCGGTCGCGCCCCTGTTTTGCCGAGCCACCTGCCGAGTCACCCTCGACGATGTACAGTTCGCACAGGGCGGGGTCTTTTTCCTGGCAGTCGGCCAGCTTGGCCGACAGGCCCAGGCCGTCCATGATGCCCTTGCGGCGGGTCAGGTCGCGGGCCTTGCGGGCCGCTTCGCGCGCGCGCGCCGCTTCGACGATCTTGCCGCAAATGATCTTGGCATCGTTCGGTTTTTCTTGCAGGTAATCGGCCAGGGTCTTGGCGACGATCTCTTCGACCGGGCCGCGCACTTCCGAGGACACCAGCTTGTCTTTCGTCTGCGACGAGAATTTCGGTTCCGGCACTTTCACGGACAGCACGCAGGTCAGGCCTTCGCGCATGTCGTCGCCGCTGATTTCCACTTTCGCCTTCTTGGCGAACTCGTGTTCATCGATGTATTTGTTGATCACGCGCGTCATGGCCGCGCGCAAGCCCGTCAGGTGGGTGCCGCCGTCGCGTTGCGGGATGTTATTCGTAAAGCACAGCACCTGTTCGTTGTAGGCATCGTTCCACTGCATCGACACGTCGACCGAGATGTTCGTGCCCTGGTCCGACATGCGCTCGCCCGTGGCCTGGAAAATGGTCGGGTGCAAGACCGACTTGGCCTTGTTGATGTACTCGACGAAACCGCGCGTGCCGCCTTCGAAGGCGAAGATTTCTTCCTTGCCCGTGCGCTGGTCCGACAGCTTGATGTTGACGCCATTGTTCAGGAAGGACAGTTCGCGGATGCGCTTGGCCAGGATTTCGTAGTGGAATTCCACGTGCGTGAAGATTTCTTCGTCGGCCCAGAAATGCACGTCGGTGCCGCGCTTGTCCGTTTCGCCGATGACCTTGATCGGCGACGTCGCGATGTCGCCGACCATGACGATCTGGCGGTCTTGCGGCACGCCGCGCACGAATTCCATGTGATGCACTTTGCCGTCGCGGCGGATGGTCAGCTTCAGCAATTTCGACAGGCCATTGACGCAGGACACACCGACGCCGTGCAAACCGCCCGATACTTTGTACGAGTTCTGGTCGAACTTGCCGCCCGCGTGCAATTCGGTCATGACGATTTCCGCCGCCGAACGCTTCGGATCGTGCTTGTCGTCCATTTTCAGGCCGGTCGGCACGCCGCGGCCATTGTCGGTGATCGAGATCGAATTGTCGCTGTGGATGGTGACGTGGATTTCCGTGCAGTGGCCGGCCAGCGATTCATCGATCGAGTTGTCCAGCACTTCGAATACCAGATGGTGCAAGCCGGTGCCGTCCGAGGTGTCGCCAATGTACATGCCCGGGCGTTTGCGTACGGCTTCCAGGCCTTCCAGGATCTGGATGGAGGCGGCGCCGTATTCTTCCGTTTTGGCCTGGATCGGGGTGTCTTGTGGATTCTCGGACATGGACTGCTTTCTCAAATAACGATTGCTGATTGATTCGGGGCTGCTGGCTGATGACCGTAGGTCGGGTTAGCCGGAACGGCGTAACCCGACAGACGGCGATTCAGCATGTCGGATTACGCTGCGCTAATCCGACCTACGTCACTGCTGTGGTCTTTAGATGCGCATCGGCATGACGACATACTTGAAGTCGGCATTGTCCGGGATGGAGATCAGGGCGGACGAGTTCGAGTCGCCCAGCGCGATGTTGACATATTCGCACTTCAGGTTGTTCAGCACGTCCAGCAGATAGGTCACGTTGAAGCCGATGTCGACGGAATCGCCGCCGTAGTCGATTTCCAGCTCTTCGACGGCTTCTTCCTGGTCCGCATTGGTCGAGCTGATCTTCATGCTGCCCGGGGTGATGATGCAGCGCACGCCCTTGAACTTGTCGCTGGTCATGATGGCGGCGCGTTGCAGCGAGCGCAGCAGTTCATCGCGGCCGATCGTGAAGTCGTTTTTGTAGCCTTTAGGAATCACGCGCGTGTAGTCGGGGAACTTGCCTTCCACCAGCTTCGAGATCAGCTCGATGTCGGCAAAGGTCAGTTTCACCTGGTTGGCGGCGATATCCAGTTGCACCGGCTCATCGTTCTCTTCCAGCAAGCGCTGCAGTTCGATGATGGTCTTGCGCGGGATGATGACTTCCTGGCGTGCAAACGTCTGCTCGGTGGCGACCTGGCAAAACGCCAGGCG
Organism: Janthinobacterium sp. SUN118; assembly: GCF_030397695.1. Lineage (NCBI taxonomy): Bacteria > Pseudomonadati > Pseudomonadota > Betaproteobacteria > Burkholderiales > Oxalobacteraceae > Janthinobacterium > Janthinobacterium sp. SUN118. Next base: position 202,828 of record NZ_JAPUBV010000007.1, read on the forward strand.
GTGGCCGTCGGTGGCCACGGCGATGACATTATTGCCATCCAGAACCAGCAGCAAGCCGTTCAGGTAATAGCGGATGTCTTGCTGCGCCATCGAGAAATGCACCATGTTGAACAGGTGTTTCAGCGTTTTCTGGGGCAGGGTGACGGAGGCGTTGTAGCTTTCCGCTTGTTGCACGGTAGGAAACTCTTCCGCCGCCAGGGTTTGCAGCGCGAAACGCGACTTGCCCGTCTGCACGGTCAGGCGCTTGTTGAGCAGGGTCATCGTGACGTCGCCCGATTCGGGCAGCGCGCGCAAGATGTCGAGCAGCTTGCGCGCGGCCACGGTGGTGCCCGTGACGTCCGCGCCGGAGCCGATTTCCGCGTGCGTGGTGATCTGTACTTCGGTGTCGGTCGACAGGAAGGAGACATTTTCACCGTCTTTGCGGATGAGGATATTGGCCAGAATCGGCATAGTGTGCCGACGCTCGACAATACCGCTCACGATCTGCAGTGGCCGGAGAAGGGTATCTCGGGTGGTTTTGACCAATTGCATATTTATCCTCAATGTATAGGTTGAACAGTACTAAGTTTAACGTATTAATTTAACAATTATTGCCATGGGGAGCCCCGACAGACCGGCTGCGGCGCCCTCCCAGATAATAAGGGTAAAGCACGTTTTGAGCCAGTCTTGCCCAAGCCGTGCTTAGCCCTTCAGCGTTTGCTCCAGCACATGCAGCTCATGGTTGCATTCCGGGTTCTTGGTGCGGTCCAGCGCGATCTTGCGCACGGCATGCAGCACCGTGGTGTGGTCGCGGCCGCCGAACAGCTCGCCGATTTCCGGCAGACTCTTCTGTGTCAATTCCTTGGCCAGGTACATGGCGATCTGGCGCGGCCGGGCGATATTCGCGGGGCGGCGCTTCGAATACATGTCGGCCACCTTGATATTGAAGAAGTCGGCCACCGTTTTCTGGATGTTTTCCACGGAAATCTGGCGGTTCTGCACCGACAGCAAGTCCTTCAGGGCTTCCTTGACGATATCGATGGTGATGTCTTTGCCATGGAAGCGCGAATAGGCGAGGATCTTGCGCAGCGCGCCTTCAAGCTCGCGCACGTTCGAGCGCAAGTGCTTGGCGACAAAGAAGGCCACGTCGTCGGAGAAGGTCACGCCTTCCTGCTTGGCTTTTTTCAGCAGAATGGCCACGCGCATTTCCAGTTCCGGCGGTTCGATGGCCACCGTCAGGCCCGAGTCGAAGCGCGAGATCAGGCGGTCGTCCATGCCCGTGATTTCCTTCGGATACGTATCCGAGGTGATGATGATCTGTTTCTTCGCGGCAATTAATGCCTCGAACGCATAGAAGAACTCTTCCTGCGTGCGGCTCTTGCCGCCAAAGAACTGGATATCATCGATCAGCAGCATGTCGAGCGAGTGATAGTAATGCTTGAAGTCGTCGAAACCCTTGCGCTGGTAAGCGGTCACTACGTCGCGAACATACTGTTCTGCGTGGATGTAGCGGATCTTCGCGCCCGGATTGTCGGCCATCACCTGATTGCCGATGGCGTGGATCAAGTGGGTCTTGCCGAGGCCGACGCCGCCGTAGAAGAACAGCGGGTTATACGACACGCCCGGATTGTTCGCCACCTGGATGGCGGCGGCGCGCGCCAGCTGGTTGGCCTTGCCGGTCACGAAGCTGTCGAAGGTCAGGTCGGTGTTGATGCGGCTCTGCTCGCGGCGCGGCGCGGCGCCGATGCTCAGTTCCGGCACGCTGGGTTGCGGTTCCGCAGCGCGCGCGCTGGGCGCGCCGCCATTCGGATCGCTGGCCGGCGTGCTGGCGGTCACGGGCTTCTTCGGCAGGGCCAGGCGCGGGTCGAGCACGAATTGCACGTCCGTCGGCGCTTCAAAGTATTGAATGGCCAGGGCCGTGATGCGGCTGGCGAACTGGGTCTTGACCCAATCGAGCTTGAAGCGATTGGGCGCAGCAATGCGCAGCTTGCCCTCTTCGTAATCGAGAGGGATAAGCGGTTTGATCCACGCACTGAATTGTTGCGGTGTCAGCTCCAGTTCCAACTGCGCGGAACAGGCCTGCCAGAAATTATCCATGTATGTCTATGTGAAAAGGTGTGGGAGGGCGTATCGATTCTGCCCTGCGTTCACCGTGTTGCAAGGCCGGCGTCGCGCGAGGGCTCGCCACACGTAACGCGCTATTCTACTCCCGACTGCGAAAGTTATCCACAGGCGCGGCTGTTATTTTTGTGTGGCGGGGTGGGGTGCCATGTGCATAAGAAGCGACTTATCCCCCGGTTATCCCGCCTCAGGCAGTGCTGGCGCGGCCTGTGGCGGGGCCTTGCCGGCAGATGGGGCGCGGCGCGCAAATTTCCAGGCGATCACGGCAATCCTTGACAAGAGGGGGGCATATGCTGAATAATTCAGGGTTCCCCGCCCGTATTCCGTGTTTATTCATTTGGAACGACAATATGGACTAAGCGTGGATTAAGCGGGCGATGAGATTGGCCAGCTTGTGCCTTGGCATAAGTGCGCGATTGTCATTGGCACCAAAAACTGACGGGACGTCAGACCCGATTTTGCATTTTTTTTGTTTTTAGCGAGACCAACATGAAACGTACTTACCAACCTTCCGTCGTTCGCCGCAAGCGTACGCACGGCTTCCGCGCTCGTATGGCTACCCGTGGTGGCCGTGATGTGCTCAACGCACGTCGCGCAAAGGGCCGCAAACGTCTGGCCGTCTAGGCTTGTCGTTGACAGCTGATCGCGTGGCTAGCTGTACTGCAGTCGGCAATCAACGCGAAGGTTCACACGACTTCGCGCGCGTTCGGCGTATCGTTAAAACGGATGAATTTTCATCCGTTTTTCGTTTGCGCCCTTCGCAAAAAACAGCGCATTTTGTGCTGTACACCCGACACAATCAATTGCCGCATGCGCGGCTGGGCGTCGTTGTGGCCAAGCGTTTCGCGCCACGCGCGGCGACCCGCAACACGATCAAGCGCGTTACGCGCGAGCTGTTTCGCAACAGCGCGCTGCCGCCGGTCGACTGCGTGGTGCGCCTGTCGCGCGCCGTCAACAGCAAGGATGGCCCGGCCACCACGACCCGGCTCAAAGCCGAGCTGCGTGAAGAATTGAGCCGCCTGTTCGCGGCGCAAATCGCCGCCCAGGCCCGTTCTGTTGCTGCGCCACCACCGTCCGCGCCATGAAAACCCTGCTGCTGTTTCTGCTGCGAGCTTATCAGTTGCTGATCAGCCCCATGCTGGGACAGAATTGCCGTTTCTATCCGAGCTGTTCGCATTACGCGATGGAAGCGTTGCGCGTGCACGGCACCGCCAAGGGCAGCCTGCTGGCTGCCAAGCGCGTGTGCCGTTGCCACCCCTGGAATGAAGGGGGCGTCGACCCGGTGCCGCCGGCCGATTGCAAACAATCTTCAACGACCGCTTGCGGTTGCAACCACTCCTGACAAATACCCTAATGGATATCAATAAACGTACCATCCTGTGGATCGTGTTTTCCGTCTCGCTGGTAATTCTCTGGAACGAATGGATGATCTCGAACGGCAAGCCGTCGATGTTCTCCGCGAACACGGAACAAACCGCCAAGGCGCCTGCCACCCCGGCCGCGACGGCCGCCCTGGCTGCCAGCGCGGCTGCCGGCGCGAGCGCCGTGCCTGGTGACGCTGCCGATCCCGCCGCGTTCAAGCGCGAAGTGATTACCATCACCACCGACGTCATCAAGGTCGATATCGACACCCTGGGCGGCCAGGTCAAGCGTCTGGAATTGCTGAAATTCAAGGGCGCGGGCAATCCGGGCTGGTTTGGCGGCTGCTTCGGCCTGTTCAAATGGTGCCAGCCTGACGACGGCAAGCAAAACGAAGTGCTGTTCGACGAAGGCGCGAACCGTACCTATCTGGCGCAGTCGGGCCTGGTCGGCGGTCCTTTCCCCACCCATGCGAGCGGCTTCACCGTGCAGCCTGGCGTGCGCACCCTGGGTGACGGCAAGCAAGTACAACTGGTGATGGAAGCCGTCGAAGGCGGCGTCAAGCTGACCAAGACGTTTACCTTCAAGCGCGGCGATTACGTCATCGACGTGCGCCATGACGTGGCCAACGTGGGCGCAGCCCCGGTCACGCCGCAGCTGTATCTGCAACTGACGCACGATGGCAACAAGCCTGTCGGCGACTCCTTCTTCAACAGCAGCTTCACCGGTCCGACCCTGTACACGCCACAGGACAAGTACCAGAAGCTGACGTTCGAGAAAATCGAAAAAGCGGCCGTGGAAGACGAGAAGAAGGGCAACGACAATGCCATGAAGGGCCTGCACCCGGCGACGGCGAATGGCGGCTGGTTTGCGATTTCGCAACACTTCTTCGTGTCCGCCTTTGTTCCGCCTGAGAACGCCAAGCGCGACATCTTCACGAAGAAGGTCGGCACCAACCTGTACGCCATCGGCAACGTGCTGCCGCTGCCGACCCTGGCGCCAGGCGCTTCGGCCAGCATGGACAGCAAGCTGTACTCGGGTCCGCAAATCGCCCACCTGCTCGAGCCCGTCTCGCCTGGCCTGGAGCTGGTGAAGGACTATGGCTGGCTGACCATCATCGCCAAGCCGATGTTCTGGGTCATGGAACAGATCCACAGCGTGCTCGGCAACTGGGGCTGGACCATCATCGCCTTCACGATCCTGATCAAGCTGGCATTCTTCCCGCTGTCGGCCGCCGGCTACCGCAGCATGGCGAAGATGAAACTGGTCACGCCGAAGATGCAGGCGATCCGCGAACGCTACAAGGGCGATCCGCAAAAGATGAACCAGGCCACGATGGAGCTGTACAAGACGGAAAAGATCAATCCGTTGGGCGGCTGCCTGCCGATCCTGATCCAGATGCCCGTCTTTATTGCCCTGTACTGGGTGCTGAACGCGTCCGTGGAAATCCGCGGCGCGCCATGGATCGGCTGGATCACCGACCTGGCCCAGCATGACCCATGGTGCATCCTGCCCGTGCTGTACGCGATCTCGATGTACATCACGACCAAGCTGAACCCGGCTCCGGCCGATCCGATGCAAGCGAAGATGATGCTGTTCATGCCACTGGCATTCTCGGTGATGTTCTTCTTCTTCCCGTCGGGCTTGGTACTCTACTGGGTCGTCAACAACGTCCTGTCGATCGGCCAGCAATGGGTGATCACCAAGAAATACGCGCCTGCCGTCAAGTAAGTCCGGCCAGCGACCAGAAAGCCCGCCTCGCGCGGGCTTTTTTTTGACATCGTACATGTCAAAAAAAGTGGGTTTTACCGGTTCTCCACTGACCTCCCCCTTCATGTGCACGGGGTTTGTCGCTGAAAATATCGCGGCTCCTGCAGCCTTCCCGAATACACTACAATTACCCCATGAAACTCGACTCTTCCCCTATCGCCGCCATCGCCACCGCTCCCGGACGCGGCGGCATCGGCGTGGTACGCGCCTCCGGCAAAAACCTCGCCCCCTTGATGACCGCCCTGTTCGGCGCGCAGCAGCTGAAACCGCGCTACGCCACCTATTTGCCGTTCACGGAAGCCGATGGCAGCATCATCGACCAGGGCATCGCCATCCACTTCAAGGGTCCGCATTCGTACACGGGCGAAGACGTGCTGGAATTGCAGGGCCATGGCGGCCCCGTGGTGCTGCAGCTGCTGCTGGCGCGCGTGCTGGCGGCGGGCAAGGACAGCGGTCTGCGCCTGGCCGAGCCCGGCGAATTCACGCGCCGCGCATTCCTGAACGACAAGCTTGACCTGGCGCAAGCCGAAGCCGTGGCCGACCTCATCGACGCTTCCACGGAAGCGGCGGCCAAGTCCGCTTCGCAATCGCTGTCGGGCGCGTTCTCCAACACGATTCACGCGCTGGTGGAACAGGTGACGGGCTTGCGCATGCTGGTCGAGGCGACCCTGGATTTCCCGGAAGAGGAAATCGACTTCCTGGAAAAATCGAATGCGCGCGGCCAGTTGAAGGCCGTCATCGAGGCGCTGAACAAGGTGTTTGCGCAGGCGGCGCAGGGCGCGCTGCTGCGCGAAGGTCTCAATGTCGTGCTGGCCGGCCAGCCGAACGTCGGCAAATCGTCGCTGCTGAACGCGCTGGCAGGCGCCGACGTGGCGATCGTTACGCCGATCGCCGGCACCACGCGCGACAAGGTGAGCGAAACCATCCAGATCGAGGGCATACCGCTCAACATCATCGATACGGCCGGCATCCGCAGCGCGGGCGACACCATCGACGCCGTCGAGCGCATCGGCATCGAGCGCACGTGGGGTGAAATCGGCAAGGCCGACGTGATCCTGCACCTGCTCGACGCCGACCACGGCCCAACGCTGGCCGACGAAACCATCGTCGCAGCCTTCCCCGAAGGCGTGCCCGTGGTGCGCGTGTGGAACAAGATCGATCTCTCCGGCCACAAGCCCAGCGTCGACAGCCTGCCCGACGCCACGCACGTGTATCTGTCGGCGCACGAGCACATCGGCATCGACCTGCTGCGCACGGAGCTGTTGCGCATCGCCGGCTGGCAGCAGACGGGCGAATCGCTGTACCTGGCGCGCGAACGCCATTTGATCGCGCTCAAGTCGGCCGGCAAGCACTTGCATGTCGCCGCCGAGCACGCGGCGCAGGACGACCAGTCGCTGGACCTGTTCGCCGAAGAGCTGCGCCTGGCGCAGGTGCAGCTGTCGAGCATCACGGGCGAGTTTTCGCCTGACGATCTGCTGGGCGTGATCTTCAGCCGTTTCTGCATCGGCAAGTAAGCGAGGAGCGATGATGAAAACATGGATCGCTGCCGCACTGTGCTGTCTGCCGCTGCTGGTGACGGCACAGGACAAGCTGCCGCGCGACGTGGCGCAATTCATTGAGAATGCGCAAATGTGCGAGCATTTTGCCGGCGAATGGGACGATCACGACAAGGCGCGCCAGCGCGAGATCACGCAAGCCGTGGCCAGCTCCTGCGGCCAGGCGCAGCGGCAATGGAAGCGGCTGTCGGCCAAGTATGCGCGACAGCCCAAGCTGCAACAAGTCATTGCCGAGAATGCCAATGACGCGGTGCGCAGTTTCCGGAAATAGCGGCCGCCCTGGTCGGCGCTGCTTCAGCTCTTCTTGCCCTTGGCCTGTTCTTCCCTGAATTTCTGGAACGTTTCGATGTGCTCGGCCCGGCGCAGCACGCGTGAGCGCGGGTCGAGTGTGTAAGTGGCGCCAGCCGGCAGCGGCAGTTCGCCAAAGCCCAGCGACATGGAAACGCTATGGATTTCCTTGCCGATACGCACTTCCACCGGCATCGGGAAGGCGATGTCGGCAGGCGTCTTCCATAGCAGGCGCAGGGTGTCGCCGTCACGCGTGGCGGACAACTCGGGCAATGCCGCCTGGTACAGATAAGCCTGGAAAAACCAGTCGTAATTGCTGCCCGTGACTTTGTTGACGATGGCCATGAATTCCTGCGTGCTGCCGTAGCGGGGCTGGAACTGGCCTGGCTGCGGCTGTTCCGTGCCGTAGACGAGCAGGCGCACGGCGCGGAAGAAGGCGTCCTCGCCGATCAGTCCGCGCAAGGTGTGCAGCACCAGCGCTCCTTTCACATAAATGTCGCCGCCCGGCCCGCCCTTCTTCGGGTCGTAGACTTCTTCCTCGCTTTTCGGCTTGCCCGAGACCATGGGCGCCTTGTTGGCGATGCCGGCGCGCATCTGCTGCAACGCAGCAAAATATTCCTGCTCGCCCCGCAGGTATTGCATGTACAGCGGCTGCATGTACGTGCCGAAGCCTTCGTGCAGCCACATATCGTCCCAGTTGCTGTTGGTCAGCTGGTTGCCGAACCATTCATGGGCAAACTCATGCTGCAGCAATTCATCGTAGCCATAGCTGGTCTTGGCGAACTTGTTGCCATAGGCATTGATGGTCTGGTGTTCCATGCCCTTGTGCGGCGTTTCGGCGATGCCGACCTTTTCGTCGCCAAACGGGTAGGGGCCGATGACGCTTTCGAAGAAATCGAGCATGGGCGGCAGTTCGGCGAACAGGGCGCCCGCCTTGGCTTCGCTTTCCGGCAGGTACCAGAATTGCAGGGGGATGCGGTTGCCGTAGCGGCTAGCATACTCGCCCTGCAGGCTGCGGTAGGGCGCCACGTTGAGGGCGATGCCATAGGTGCTCGGATGCTTGGCGCGCCAGTGGTAAGTGCGCCAGCCGTCGGCCTCATCCATGCCGAGCGCGATGCCATTGCCGGCGGCTACCAGCGGCGCCGGCACCTGGATGTGCTGGTCGATCAGCTGGGCCTTGCCCATCGGATGGTCGATGCAGGGCCAGAACAGGTCGCAGCCTTCGCCTTGCACGGCGCTGGCAATCCACGGCGCGCCATCGGCCGTCTTCGACCACACCATGCCGCCATCCCATGGCGCCTTCACGGCGACGTGCGGCACGCCGTGGTAGACGACGCGGATGGTGGTGCGGGCGCCTGCCGCGATGGTGGCGGGCAAGGTGATGTTGAGCCGTCCTTGCGGGTTGGCATAGTCCTGTGCGCGCAGCGCCTTGCCGTCGACCTCGACGGCATCGATGGGCAGGTTGCGGTCCAGGTCCAGCGCGAAACGCGTGATCGGCTGCGTCGCCAGGAAGGTCAGGCGGGCATCGCCGGCGATGCTGCGGCTGGGCGGTTCGATGCGCAAGGTCAGGTCGGCGTGTTCGAACACCACCGCCAATTGTTCCGGCGTGCGCTCGGCGCCCGAAGCGAGGGTGTAGTCGGTGGGCGCGCGCGTGGCGCAGGCGGTGAGCAGCAGGCAAGAGAACAGCAGGGGAAGATGTTTCATGGCGGGCACGCGGCAAGTGAACGGAATGACGATTGTAGTGTTAAGTGACAACGTTGTCGTGTGGAAATTTCAGATGGCCGATGAGGGGCAAGCGTGGCCGCCGTTGAGAAATGTCATGTGCTCAAAACTGCGCTGACGTAATCTTGCTGAGCGGCCTTGCAGTGCCGCTAGGAAAGGAAGCGCCATGGACAGCAAACAGCCGGAAGTCGTGCAACGCGAGGGGGAGGTGATGGTGGCGCTGCCCGCCATGCCGGAGCTGATCGCGGCCTTGCCGCCGAAAGGCGCGTGTTGGTACTGCGACAAGCCGCTCGACGCCGTGCGCCGCTTCTGCGGCAAGAGCTGTGGCGTGGCGTATGCGGAAGAGGCGCAGTACAACCGCTGAGCAGAGGCTGGGCCGCGCTAGCGGCGCCGCAGCAGGGCCGCCAGGGCGCCGTCAAAATCGAACTCGTGCGCGGCGGCCGCCACTTCCTGGTAGACGTTCACGCCCAGGCTGGCGGCGAGCAGGCTGGCCGAGTTTTCCAGGATGTCGATGGCGGCGCCGTCGCCTTCGCGCAGATGGCTGGCCAGGCGCGCCAGCAGCAGCTGGATGGCGGGCGCGGCCGGATCGGGGGCCACATCCTGCGCCGCCGTATGCGTGTCTTCCGGCGTGCCCAGCATGCTGCTGACGGCTTTCAATAACTGGTCTTGCGCCAGTTCCAGTTGCAGCATTTGCCGTTCCAGGTCGGGCGCCTGCGCCCGCAGCGCCGCTTCCAGCGTTTCCGACAGGCTGTGCACGTGGCGCGCGCCTATCATGCCGGCCGCGCCTTTCAGGGTATGCGCCTTCAGGCGCGCGCACGCATAATTGCCCGCGTCGAACTCGGTGCGGATCTGGCACGGCGTGGTGCCATGGTCGTGCAGGAAACGGCGCAGGATTTTCAGGTACAGGATGCGGTCGCCCATGATGCGGCCCAGTCCGTTCTCGACATCGAGAATGCGGACCATGTCGGACGCCGCGAGGGCGGCATCATCTTCGCAAGTGGCGTGTGGTTTCATCATGCCTGGTGTGCAGAGGGCCCCAAAACTTGTCAATTGCATTCATGCAATATCCCTTATTTTACATCCAGTCGCCCTCGACAGCGTGTCCGCTTGCCATGCGCCGCCAGACTAGCGCGTCGTGAATGACCAGTTGCGCGTGACGTCCGCGCCATTGACTTTGCCGATGAAACTCACGTCATAGGCCGTGTTCGCGTTCAGGGACGCCAGCGGGATGATGGCGGCGGCCGACACGGGCGTATGCGCATCGTTGTCGCTTTTCAGCAGGCGCACCGCCAGGTCCGTGGTGCTGCCGCGCTGGCGCACGCTGAAGGCGGTCACGCTGATGCGCGCGCCGTAGTTGGCATGCACGCTGATCGGATAGCCGACGATGTCCTGGTTCGGTACGGGATCGGGCGATTCGTTATTGCTGGAAAAGCTGGTGGCGACCTTCAGCTGGCCGCTGAACGGGTAGGTGACGATCTGTCCTGCAGGCAAGCCGGGGCCGTAGCTGCTGTTGCCGGCCAGGTCCGTGGTGAAATACGCGTAGCCGCTGGTATTGACGGCCGCGCCCGCGCCGCCCTCCTTGAACAGCGGTTCAAAAATCACGAAGCGGTGATAGATGGCCGTGATCAGCTCTTCGGCCAGATAAAAGCCGGAGGTGTTGGCCGCGCCGGCGATGACTTCGCCCTGCAGCGAAGTGACGACGTAGCCGGCCTTGGCCAGACGGTCGCCCAGCTTGACGCCGGTAAAGCCGGACTTGCCCAGCACTTGCTCATGGGCCACTGTATTGTTGGTGTTCAGATAGGCGGAATGGCCTTGCGCCGCATTGTCGATCAAGCCATTGCGCGACAGTACCGACAGGCCGGTCTGGCTGCGCCGGTAATTGAACCAGTTGTAGCCATCGGTGGCGATATTGTTGCTGACGAGCGGGGCGCCTGGTTCCTGTGTCAGCTGCCCGGCTGGTGTCGAGGTGGCTAACGAAGTGGTGCCGCCGCTATCGCCACCGCCGCCGCAGGCGCTCAGCAGTGCTGCGATCAGGAGGGCCGGGATACGGTGTTTCCAACGCGGGGACGAGGCAATCAAGCTGACTCCTGTATAAGTGGGTGGGGGCCGCCGGGCTACCCTGTGAAACGATTCTAAGGCATTTTTATATGCCGTAGAGCATCAATGAAAAGATAAGTCGCGCGCTCGTGTCTGGACGCTGCCGTGGCGGCGCAGGGTAGAATGAGCATAGTGCATGGTTTGCCATCCCGCTGTTGTATTCCCGATTTCTTTGATTGCCGATAATTTGAACACATTGCCCAAGTCGCGCCTGCAGCGCGCCAAATACGCCTTGCCCAGCATGGTGACTTTGCTTTCGATAGCGTGCGGCTTTGCCAGCATCGTCATTTCCGTCGATAACGCCGGCATCGGCGATCCGGCCGACTACCGGCTGGCGGCGGCGCTGCTGGTGCTGGCCGGCGTCTTTGACGCGCTCGACGGCTATGTGGCGCGCGCCACGGGCACCAGCTCGCAGTTCGGCGTGCAGCTCGATTCCATCGCCGACGTGATGAATTTCGGCTGCGCCCCGGCGGTATTGTTGTATTGCTATGGTTTCGTGCAGATGGGCGTGCATGATCCGCTGCTGCTGCGTTTTGGCGGCATGGCCAGCTTCTTCTTTGTTGCCTGCGGCGCCATGCGCCTGGCGCGCTTCAATGTGAACGTGGGGCGTACCGACCCCATGTACTTTGTCGGCATGCCGATCACGGCCGGCGCCGCCTGCGTGGCGGCCGTGGTGGTGGCGTGGCCGGCGCCCATCGATTCCACCTTGCACAGCTATCTGCTGATGCTGCTGCTGGTCGGCGTGGGCAGCCTGATGGTGTCGACCTTGCGCTTCCCCAGCTCCAAGCAAAAGAAAAGCCTGGCCGCGCTGCTGGTGCTGATCGTCGCCATCGCCCTGCTGGTGTGGCTGAAGACCAGTTTCTTTGCGCTTTTCTTTGCCGTCTACATCGGCGCCACCCTGGCGCTGAACCTGGCCTGGTACCTGGGCTGGCGCGGTATTGCGCTACCGCAGGTCTTCAACGATCCGGACGAGATCGATTAAATCCTAGGCCACCTCGTGCCCGCGGGCGGCGCGCAGGATGGCGAACCAGTCGCTGCGGCTGAGCGTGAACTGCGTGCCTTCCACGGCCACGCCCACGGCCTCGATGCGGCCCGTGCCCGTCAGCGGCAGGGGGCGGCAAGGCAGTTGCATGATCCACGCGAAGACGACGCTGGCAAACGGACGCTGCAGCTGGTCGGCGATCTGCTTGATGACATTGCGCAAATTCTCCACATTCGCATCGCCTCCCTGGAACAGCCGGCCGCCGGCCAGCGGCGACCAGATCATCGGCGCCACCCCCACATCCTGCAAGCCGTCGAAGGTTTCGTCGAACAGCGGTGTGACATGCAGCGGCGAAAATTCGACCTGGTTCGTCACCAGCGGGAAGCGCCGGTGCAGGCATTCGAACTGGTGGCGGCTGAAATTCGATACGCCGAAGTGCAGCACCTTGCCGGCCGTTTTCAATTGCGTGAAGGCGCCGGCGATCTCGTCGAAATCCATCAGCGGATCGGGACGGTGGATCAGCAGCAAGTCCAGGCGGTCCGTCTGCAGCTGGCGCAAGGTGTGCTCCACGGAACTGGTGATGTGCGCCGCGCTCGTGTCGTAGTGCTGGATGGCATGGCCGGGACGGTGCGGCGACAGCAGCTTGATGCCGCACTTGCTGACCAGCTCCATCTTGTCGCGCAAGCCCGGCTGCAGGGCCAGCGCTTCGCCGAACAGGCCTTCGGCGCTGTAGTCGCCATAGATATCGGCATGGTCGAAGCTCGACACGCCCAGGGCCAGGCATTGCTCGATGAAGGCCAGCCTTTGCTGCGCCGACATATTCCACTCGCCGATGCGCCACATGCCGGCGACGATGCGCGACAGTTCGGGACCGTTGCTGCTCAAACGGCTGCGCGGTGCTTGCAGGCTGGCGGGAAATACATGGCTCATGGGCTGGCTTTCTGATGGTGGCGAGGAAGGACTCGCCACGATTATAGCCAGCTACGCTACAGCATGCTGCGGATGAAGCGGCAGCACCGCTCCTGCAAGGCCGCGTCGAGCTGGCCGCCCAGCTGCATCTGGTATACGAGCGCCGATTGCAGCATGAAGGCGAACAGGCGCAGGTCGAGGTCGGCGCGCACGCCGATGCCCAGCAGACGTTGCACCACCAGGGTGATCCACGGCGCGACGATCTGTTCGCGAAAGCGCAGTTGCGCCGCCGCATCGTTGTGAATCAGCACCAGCAAATCGCAGGTGAAACGGCCATCGGCGTTCAGGTTGTCGAAGATGCGCGCGCAGATGGCTTCGATTTCCTGGCCTTCCGGCATGTCGAGCGCGCGCTGCAGCTTTTCCGCCGTGCGCTTGACGAGCGCGTCGAGCAGCATCTCTTCACGGCGCGGCCAGCGCCGGTATATCGTCTGGCGCCCTACGCCGGCCGCGTCGGCCACCATCTGTATCGTCACCGCGTCGAGCCCATGCTGGCGCACCAGCATGACGATCGCTTCCAGCACCGCATCTTCCACGCCCACCTTGCGCGGGCGTCCACGCGGCGCTGCCGCATTTTTAAGCATGTTGAGCCTGTCTCTGAATGTTTCTTTTAATTATGGTACGATGCGCACCGTAAATGCAAAGCAACTGCTTGTCAATCACGCTGGTCAACTAACCAAGAGATTGACAGATGAGCGCCGCGATATCCCAGTCTGTCCAACGTGAACTCTGCACTTTCCGCGGCGCATGCCCGCATTTTCTGTCTGATCCCACATCCATCACTGTGGCGGTTCGCGCCGCCTGAGGAAAACCTATGAAAACCATCGGGATTTCGCCGCACCGGCGTAATTTCTTGCGCAAGGCCGTCGGCGCTGCGCCTGCCGTGGCCTTGCTGGCCGGCGCCGGCGGCGGCCTGGCCCTGGCCGTCTCCAAGGACCAGCCTGCCTACAAGCCCCGCTTTTTTGACGCCACCGAATGGGCGACGCTGACGGCGCTGGTCGACCGTCTGATCCCCGCCGACGGCGAAGGGCCGGGCGCGCTGGAGTCCGGTGCGCATGAATTCATCGACTTGCAGATGAACACGCCCTACGCGTATGGCGCGCTGTGGTACATGCAGGCACCGTTCGTGCCATCGATCGAACAGTTCGGCTACCAGTTCCACATGGCGCCGCGCGAGCTGTACAAGAGCGCCCTGGCTGGCGTGAACACGGCCGTCAAGCAGCAGTCCGGCAAGCCTTTCGTGCAGCTGAGCACGGCCGAGCGCGATGCCGTCATCACGCAATTGCAAAAGGGCACCCTGGATATCGGCGAAGTGCCAGCCAAGGTCTTCTTCAACCAGCTGCTGCAAAACACGCGCGAAGGCTATTTTTGCGACCCCGTGCATGGCGGCAACAAGGACATGCTGGCCTGGAAGATGGTGGGCTTTCCTGGCGCGCGCGCCGATTACATGGACTGGGTGGAACAGTACGGGAAAAAATATCCTCTTCCGCCAGTCTCCATCGCCTGAAAAAGTCCATGCGGCGTGGCACTGCCCGGTCGTACTAGCGTACTGCCTGCGGCAATGCGCCTTGCCCTGAACCTTTTCAATCATCAGTACCCGATCAAAGAAAAAGAAAAACCATCATGAGTGATATCAAACCCGATTTGAAAATGCAGCATGTCGATGCCGTGATCGTGGGCTTCGGCTGGACCGGCGCCATCATGGCCAAGGAATTGACGGAAGCGGGCCTGAACGTGGTCGCGCTGGAACGCGGCGAGTACCGCGACACCTATCCGGACGGCGCCTATCCGAAGACCCTCGACGAGCTCACCTACATCCAGCGCAGCAAGCTGTTCCAGGACATGTCGAAAAGCACGTTCACCTTCCGCCACAGCATCACGGGCGTGGCCGTGCCCTACCGCCAGATCGGCGCGTTCAAGCCCGGCACGGGCGTGGGCGGCGCCGGTCTGCACTGGTCGGGCATGCACTGGCGCGTCCTGCCGGAAGAACTGCAGATCCGCAGCCATTACGAACGCCGCTATGGCAAGAAATTCATTCCCGAAGGCATGACGATCCAGGACTTTGGCGTGACCTACGCCGAACTGGAGCCGCACTTCGATTTCGTCGAGAAAGTCTTCGGTACCTCGGGCCAGGCGTATAAAGTGAACGGCATCGTCGTCGGCGACGGCAATGTGTTCGAGGGCGACCGCTCCGACAATTACGCGCTGGCGCCGCAAAAAGTGCCGTACACGGCGGAATTGTTCCGCCGCGCGGCCAAGGCCGTCGGCTACCACCCGTTCGTCAATGCTTCGTCGAACGCGTCCGGCCCGTACACGAATCCGTATGGCTGCCAGATGGGGCCGTGCAACTTCTGCGGTTTCTGCTCCGGCTACGCCTGCTACAACTATTCCAAGGCTTCGCCCAACGTCAACATCATGCCGGCCCTGCGCATGGTGGCCAACTTCGAATTGCGCGCCAACTGCAACGTCGTGCGCATCAACCTCGATGGCAGCAAAAAACGCGCGACGGGCGTGACCTACATCAATGCGGACGGCAAGGCCGTCGAGCAGACGGCGGACCTGGTGATTGCCAGTGCGTTTGCCTACAACAATGCGCACCTGTTCCTGCTGTCGGGCATCGGCAAGCCGTATGACCCCGTCAGCAATGAAGGCGTGGTGGGACGCAATATCGCCTACCAGATGATGTCGACCATCCAGACCTTCTTCAAGGAAGACACGAATACCAACCCGTTCATCGGCGCCGGCGGCACCGGCGTCGCGCTCGACGACTGGAATGGCGACAATTTCGACCATGGCCCGCTGGGCTTTGTCGGCGGTTCGCCTGCCTGGTGCAACCCGGCCGGCTCGAAGCCGATCTCGGGTATCGCCACGCCGGACGGCACGCCCGCCTGGGGTTCGGCCTGGAAAAAGGCCGTCAAGAAGAGCTACCTGAACACGGTCTCGTTCGACTGCCACGGCGCCAACATGACGTATCGCGACTGCTATGTCGACCTCGACCCGACCTACACGGACAAGTATGGCCAGCAATTGCTGCGCTTTACCTTCGACTGGAAGGAAAACGACATCAAGATGAGCCGTTTCGTCACCGACAAGATGATGAAGGTGGCCGAGGCCATGAATCCGGAATCGATCAAGGTGTCCGTCAAGAACGTGGGCGACCACCTCGACTTGCGCAATTACCAGACCACGCACTGGGCGGGCGGCACGGCCATGGGCGCGGATCGCAAGACCAGCGTCGTCAACCGCTACCTGCAGAGCTGGGACGTGCACAACGTGTTTGCCGTCGGTTCCAGCGTGTTCCCGGTCGGCATCGGCTACAACCCGACGGGCCTCGCTTGCGCGCTGACCTACTGGTCGGCCAAGGCCATCCGCGAGCAATACCTGAAAGATCCCCGTCCCCTGGTCGCTTGATAAAGAACAAGAAGATGAACAACACATTCACCCATACCGTGGGCGCGCTGCTGCTGGCGCTCGCCGCCAGTGCCCCCAGCGCCGCCTGGTCCGCCAGCGCAGCTGGCACCGCCACCGCCACCCCGAACGCCCAGCTGATACGCCAGGGCGAATACCTGGCCCGCGCCGGCGACTGCATCGCCTGCCATACGGCCGGCACGAAAGGCAAGCCGTTCGCGGGCGGCCTGGGCATGGAAACGCCGATCGGCAAGGTGTATTCCACCAATATCACGCCCGATAAAAAGGCCGGCATCGGCGACTGGAGCTTTGCCGATTTCGACAAGCTGATGCGCACCGGCGTGACCAAGCACGGCTACACCGTGTATCCGGCCATGCCGTATCCGTCGTACTCGCGCCTGAGCGAGGCCGACATGCAGGCGCTGTACGCCTACTTCATGCATGGCGTGAAGGCGGATCCGACGCCGAACAAGGCGACCGACATTCCGTGGCCGCTGTCGATGCGTTTCCCTTTGACCATCTGGCGCTGGGCCTTCGCGCCCACGCCGCAGCCATACAAGGCGCCCGCCACGGGCGACGCGCAATTGCTGCGCGGCGCCTACCTGGTGCAGGGCCTGGGCCACTGCGGCGCCTGCCATACGGCGCGCGGCGTGGGCATGCAGGAAAAATCGCTGACGGACGAGGGCAACACCACCTTCCTGGCCGGCGGCGGCGTGATCGACGGCTGGTCCGTGCCCTCGCTGCGCAATGAGCATGGCGGCGGCCTGGCGCGCTGGAGCGCGGCGGAGATCGCCGAATTCCTGAAGACGGGCCGCAACAGCCATACGGCCTCGTTTGGCGCCATGAACGACGTGGTGGCCCATTCCATGCAGCACATGACGGATGGCGACCTGGCGGCCATGGCGACATACCTGAAATCCCTGCCGCCATCGAATCCGGCCACGCCCGCGTTTGTCGCGGATGAAAAATTGGGCAAGCAGTTGTTCAGCGGTATCGTCGACTCGAAAGGCGCGCAGTTGTACCTGGACCGCTGCGCCGGCTGCCACCGTTCCGACGGCAAGGGCTACGACAAGGCATTCCCTGCGCTGGCCGGCAATGCCGTGCTGCAGACGAATGATCCGACCTCGGCCATCAACATCGTGCTGTCGGGCGGCGCCGTGCCCGCCACGCGCACGGCGCCGTCGGCGCTGACGATGGCGCCGTATGCGGACATTTTCAATGACGAGCAGACCGCGCAGGTGGTGACCTTCATCCAGACCAGCTGGGGCAACCGCGGCACGCCCGTGACGGCGGCGCAGGTGGCCAAGGTGCGCAAGCTGTCCGTGCCGGTGGCAGCGTCGCAGACGGAAGCGACGTTTGCCGCCGGCCGCCCGGGCACCTTCCCGCCCGTGGCGCGCAAGCCGCATTTGAAGGATGCACCGCTGAAGTAATTTGACGTAGCGCAAGACGAAAAAAATGCCCGCAGCATCTGCGGGCATTTTTGTATGTTGCGAATTACTGAGTGAACATTACTTCATCCACAGGCGCATGGAATCCCAGGCGCGGCCGAAGATGGTGGCCTGGTTGATGGTTTCCAGCGCCACGACAGGCAGTTCCAGCAGAACCTTGTCGTCGACCATCATTTTCAGTTTGCCGACAGGGGCGTTCTCGGCCAGCGGAGCGACCAGCGGGTCCTTGCGTTCCAGTACCGGTTTCATCTTGGCGGCCGTGCCTTTCGGTACGGTGACGAGCACATCGCGCGCGAAACCGATTTTCACGGTGCCTTTCGAGCCTTTCCATACTTCCGGCGTGGCTACGGCCTGGCCTTTCGAGTACAGCTTGACCGTATCGAAGTTCTGGAAGCCCCAGTTCAGCAGTTTCTGGCTTTCCTGCGTACGGGCCTGGTCGGACGAGGTGCCCAGCATCACGGAGATCAGGCGGCGCTCGCCGGTGCCGCCCGGACGGCGGGCCGAGGCGATCATGCAATAGCCAGCCGCTTCCGTGTGGCCCGTCTTCATGCCGTCCACGGTTGGGTCCAGCCACAGCAGGCGGTTGCGGTTAGGCTGGGTGATCTTGTTGTAGGTGAAACTCTTGATCGAATCGATTTTGTAGAATTCCGGATAGTCTGCGATCACGCGCTGGGCCAGCACGGACAGGTCTTGCGCCGTGGAAAAATTATCGGGGCTAGGCAAGCCATGCGGATTGGCAAAACGCGTGTTTTTCATCCCCATGCGCTGCGCTTCGCGGTTCATCAGCACGACGAACGTGCCTTCATCGCCAGCAACGGCTTCAGCCAGCGCCACGGCGGCGTCGTTACCCGATTGAATCATCAGGCCATGCAGCAAGTCGTCGATCGACACGGGCGTGGCCGGGTCGATGAACATCTTCGAGCTGCTCGAGTCGACTTTCCATGCGCGCACGGACACATTCACTTTTTGGTCCAGCGCCAGTTTCTTTTCGCGGATGGCGGCAAACGTCAGGTAAGCCGTCATGATCTTGGTCAGCGACGCCGGCTCGATGCGGGCGTCCGGATCTTGCGAGGCAATGATCTGGCCACTGGTGGCGTCAAGCAACAGCCAGGATTTGGCGGCGATGGTCGGTGCGGGGACGCTCTGGGCGTGGGCGGCGGATAGGAAAAATACACTGGAGGCCAGTGCCGCTAAAAGTTTTTTCATGGAGGCTGGTCTGCGAAAAAGATGAAGGCTGAGGGCCATGCCGTTGCTGCATGCATGGCCGCGTGGAAAAAACGGATCAATTATAGCCGTGGAGGCGGGAGTAAGCCCACACTTCAATGATCATCCGCTGCGATTGCGGGTTTGTCACCATGCCACAGCGCAATCACGAGGTTCTTGATGTGATTGAGCTTGCGGTGAAAAAAGTGGTCGGCGCCAGGGATCACGATCACGGGAATGTCTTGTGGACGGGCCCAGTCGAAGACGGCGGACAGGGGGATAGTGTCGTCCAGTTCGCCGTGGATCAAGATGGTGTCGGCGGGAATATCGGCCATCGCCCACTTGCCGGCCGCGCTGCCGATCAGCGCCAGGCGCTCGGCCGGCGTGCCGGCGGCGGCCAGGCGTTCCTGCAGTTTCGATTGCACGAAGGTGCCGAACGAGAAACCGGACAGGGCCACGGGCAAGCCAGGGTACAGGCCGCGCATGTGTTCATACAGCAATTGCATGTCATCCGTCTCGCCCGCGCCATGGTCGTGCACGCCTTCCGAGGCGCCGACGCCGCGGAAGTTGATGCGCGCCACCACATAGCCGAGGGCGACGAAGGCGCGCGCCAGGGTTTGCGTGACCTTGTTATCCATCGTGCCGCCATACAGCGGGTGCGGATGGGCCACCAGGGCGATGCCGCGCGGGGTGTCTGCCGGGAAATCGAGCAAGCCTTCCATGCTGCCTGCATGGCCGGCGAGGGTAAATTTTTCCGAGTTTCTGTTCATGATGCTCATACTGGTGGCGTAGGCTTAAATTAAGATTAAAGATGGGGCTCAGATTTTCAGGCGCTCGACGATCTTTCCGCCCACCAGGTGCGTATCGATGATTTCATCGATATCGCTGGTGTCGACATAGGTGTACCAGGTCGCTTCGGGGTAGATGACCAGCAGCGGGCCTTCTTCGCAGCGGTCCATGCAGCCGGCCTGGTTGATGCGGATCTTGCCCGCGCCATTCATGTCGAGTTCCTTGATGCGGCGCTTGCAATGCTTTTGCGCCGCTTCCGCGCCATGGTCGCCGCAGCTGTTGCGGCCGTCTTCACGTTTATTCATGCAGAAAAAAACGTGGCGTTCAAAATACGGTGCGTCGCTCATACTATTCTCCTGCTGATTCATCAATGCGCCATGATAGCGCTTATGAGTGGTCTTCGCGACGCTGGCGCTGCGCATCGTCCTGCCGGTTCAGGCGGTGCGAGGGCAGGCACAGGAACCACAGGGCCATGAAGGGCCACAGCAGGGCCAGGAATTGCGCCGCGCCATTAAAGTTGAGGAACTTTCCCTGCACCCAACCTTGCAAGGTCGACATGAAATATGGGTTGATCGGCGTCGTGTTCACCATGACCAGGCTCAGCATCAAGGTGGCGGCCGCGATGCGGCGCTGCGCCACGTGCGGTGCGAACGCCAGGCCGCCCAGCATGATCAGGCCGATCAAGAAGCCGCCCTGGGCGCCCGGCGTGATCCAGACGAAGGCGTTTTCCGGCGAGAACAGCAGCGCGCTGGCCATCGAACGCACCACGAGCGCGGCGGCGATCAGGGCCAGCATCAGCACGGCGCGGGGCGCGGCGCGGCGTAGCAGGCACAGCAAGGTGAGCACGGCGCCCGTCATGCCGCACGCCGTGATGATGGTTTCCGATAGCCAATATTGTTCAACTGTTAATATCGCGTCGGGACGCAGGTACGACGCCAGGTCGATATCCATGCCCATCAGGGTGGAAAACCAGTCCGACAGGATGGGCAGCAGCTGGCCCAGGCCGAACAGATAGCCTTGCGGGTAGATTTGCGCCAGTGGCCACAGCGCCACCAGCACGAGGCCCTGGCTGGCGTGCTGGGCAAACCAGCGCTGGCGCAACCGGTACAAATGGCTATGGTCGAGCAGCTTGCGCGCCGTCAAGGCGCCGATGATGGCGCCGAGGCAGCAGCCGGCCGTATTCGTGTAAAAGTCGAGATTCGACGAGACGCGGCTGGGCAGGTAGGTTTGCACGGCTTCCATGCTGCCGGATATGAACACGCCGCACAGGCTGGCGACGACGACGGCCAGGAAACCGGTGATGCGGGGAAACAGCGAATATACGAGCAGGGCGCCCAGCGGAATATAGCCGACGACGTTGATGCCCACGTCAAAGCCCGTCCAGTAGCGGGGCATGCGCGTGTTTTCCAGAAAGGTCAGCGGCGACAGACCATTGCTGTGCCAGCCCGTGAACGGGAACCAGCTCGCATACACGATCAGGAAGACGTAGGCGAGCAGGGTCGCGCGCGAGACGGGCGAAGAGCGTGCCGGGGGCCGCGGCGCTGGCGGGCTGGCGGGGGCTGCGGGTGCCGTCATTCTTTCGGCAAGTTCAGCGTGCCCAGCCAGGCCAGCAGGTCGGCGGCGACGGCGTCCGATGCCGACGCCAGTGCCTGCGCCCCGCCTTGCGCGTCGGCGCTGGCGGCCTGGCCGCTGCGGCTGAAGGTTTTCTGGTCGAGCAGGCGGTGGCCGCGGAACAGCGAGGCGCGCAGCGAGACGTGGCCGCTGCTTTGCGTCTGCGTGTCGAAGTTTTGCGAAAAATCATCGACGTCGATGCGCAGCAGGGGCACGCCGGCGGCCGCATCCGTGGTCGACAGCACTTTCACGCCGCTCTGGGCGACGCGGGTTTTCAGGCGTTGGCTCAGCAGTTGCAGCGGCGGCGTGTTCCAGCGGTTGTAGGCATACGGCCGCGATTGCTGCGCATCGGCGTACAGCAGGCGGTAATACATGCGCTGGCTGTCCAGCCAGGAAGGGCCATTCGCGTCGGCAATCACCAGTACGGGCACGGGCGGCGTGCCGGGCGGCATGGCCGCCAGCGGCGCCGCCGGGCCGAAGTCATAGAACGTGGGGACGGGGCCACGGCTGGCGCAGCCGCCGAGCAGGAATACCGTGGCCAGGGCCACTACGCTGACATTGCGTGAAATCTGCATGCTGTGTTCTCCTTATTTGCCCGGCGCCGAAAAACCGGGTTCGCCCGGTCCGGGCGGGATGTCTGGGGCGCCGAACAGGATGCTCTGCGGCTGTTCATTGAGCGTGCTCATGGTGGTTTTCAGGGCGCGCATCGAGGAACGCGCTTCGCCGCTCAGTTCTATGACTTGTGGCAAGACTTCCAGCGACACGCCGTTGGCCACCGTTTCCACCGAGTTGCCGACCCTGTCGACCGTGCCATTGACCTTGTCGAGCACGCCACCGGGCGCCTGGATGTCATTGCCCAGCTTTTTCCACGTTGCCGTCAGGTCGGACACATTCTTGCTGGCCGTACTGACGGCCGTCAAGGTTTGCCGCGTTTGTTCCGTCAGTTGCGGCAATTGCGTCAGGGTCGGTTCCAGCTGCTGCGGAATGGCGCCGAAAGCCTTGGCTGCCTTGCCCACTTCATTGAAGGCGCCCAGCATGGCCGCCTGGTTGTCGGGGCTGAGCAGATTGTTGACCTTGTTGGTGATCTGCTCGGCCTGGTCGAGGATGCGCTTGCCGCGCTTTTCCAGCTGGTCGAGCAAGCCGGCGCGCAGGGGGATCAGCGACGGCTTGTCCTTGCTGGTGCCTAATAATTTGGAACCGACGTGCTCGTCGTCGAGCTGGATATAGGCGATGCCTGTCACGCCCTGGTAGCCGAGGGTGGCGAACGTGGTATTCGTGACGGGCGTATCGGGCGCCACGCTGATGTGCACGAGGATTTGCCCCGCTTTTTGCGTGTCGAAGTCGATGGCGTCGACCTTGCCCACTTCCAGGCCACGGTAGCGCACGGTCGCCTGCGGGTTCAGGCCCGGCACGGAGAGGGTGGTGGCCAGCAGGTAGGGCACCCGTTCCACGCGGTCGCGGTTGAACCAGACGCCGAACAGGATGGCGGCCACCAGCAGGGTGAGCGTGAAAAACCCCGTCATCAGGGCATGTGATCTGTTTTCCATTAATTCTCCGCTTTCTTGTCGGTGCCGGCGCTGGCGCCTGGCTGCGCGGCCTGGTCTGCCGCCTGTTTTTCATCGAGGACGGCCAGCGCGCGCCTGCCGCGGTCGCCGAGGAAAAATTGTTTGATGAACGGGTGATCGACTTCGATCACCTCGCGCGTGGGGCCGAGGGCGATCACGTGCTTTTCCGCCAGCACGGCGATGCGCGTGGACAGGGCAAACAGGGTGTCGAGGTCATGCGTGACCATCACCACCGTCAAGCCCAGCTCGCGGTGCAGCGACTGGATCAGCGCTACAAAACTTTCCGACAAGTCCGGGTCCAGGCCAGCCGTGGGCTCGTCGAGGAATAATAGCTTGGGCTCCAGGGCCAGGGCGCGCGCCAAGGCCACGCGCTTGATCATGCCGCCCGACAAGTCCGACGGCATCTTCAGCGCATGTTCCGGCCCCAGGCCCACCATATTCATCTTTAATAATACCGCGTCGTGGATCAGAGCCTCGGGCAGCACGCGCAGTTCGCGCATCGGCTGGGCCACATTGTCGAACACGGTCAGCGCCGAATACAGCGCGCCTTGCTGGAACAGCATGCCCCAGTGGTTGCGCAATTGCTGCAACTGGTCGGAACTTGCCTTGTTGATATCTTCGCCGAAGACTTTGACGCAGCCGCGCGCCGGGTGTTCGAGGCCCAGCATCTGGCGCAGCAGCACCGTCTTGCCCGTGCCGGAGCCGCCCACGATGGACAGGATTTCGCCGCGTTCGATTTCCAGGTTCAAGTCCTGGTGCACGACGGTGCGGCCGAACTTGGTCCACAGATTGGTGATTTCCACCACGGGCGCGCTGCCATGCAGGTTGAACTGGCCGTCCTGGCCGCCGCTCACCTTGCAGGCGATATCGTTGTCGTCCGCCATCAGTAGCCCACTCCATTGAAGACGATGGCAAACACGGCGTCGGCCAGGATCACCACGGTGATGGCCGTGACGACGGCGGTGGTGGTGCCGCGTCCCAGGCTTTCCGTATTGGCCTTGATGCGCAGGCCGAAGTGGCAGGAAACGAGGGCGATCAGCATGCCGAAGATGACGCCCTTGCCCAGGCCGATCATGTAGTTGGCCAGCGGCACGGCGTCCGGCAGCTTTTGGATGAAATAGCGCGCCGACAGATTCAGTTCCACCTTGGCCGCCACCATGCCGCCGATCAGCGCGGCCGTATCCGTCCAGATGACGAGCAGGGGCATGGAAATGGCCAGGGCCAGCACTTTCGGCATGATCAGGCGGAAACCGTGCGAAATGCCCATCACCAGCATGGCATCGAGCTCTTCCGTGACGCGCATGACGCCCAGCTGGGCCGTGATGGAGGAGCCGGAGCGCCCGGCCACGAGGATGGCCGCCAAGAGCGGCCCCAGTTCGCGGATGATGCTCATGCCCAGCAGGTTGACCAGGTAGATGTCGCCGCCAAAGGCGCGCAGCTGCTGCGCCGACAGGTAGGACAGCACCACGCCGATCAGGAAGCCGACCAGCGCCGTGATGCCCAGCGCCTGGAAGCCCGCGTGGAAGATATTGGCGGAAATTTCGCGCCACGGCCCGCGCAGCGGATGGCGCGCGAAGCGGCCGATATCCTGCGTCACCTGGCCCACGAGGGCGATGAAGCCTTTTAAATGTTCGAAAAACAGCAGGATCGCCATGCCCAGCTTCATCACGGGCGTCAAGCGGTTGGCGCGCGAGGGCGGCGTTTGCAGCGGCCCCGTTTCTTCGATGCGCTTGAAAAACTCTTCCTGGGATGGCGCCAGGGTCAGCTGCGCCGGGCGCTGCCTGCCCCAGGCATTCCAGAACAGCTGGGCGCCGATATGGTCCATGCTGTCGATCTGCGACAGGTCCCAGCGGGTGCCGGCGTCGCCCTGCAGCGGCTTAAGCTGGGCATCGATGGCCTTGATCGCATTGTCATGCGCCAGGGCGTGCACCTGCCAGGTGCCGCTGGCGGTCACGATGGCTCCCTGTTGGGAGCTGGTCTGGGAGAGGGTCAGTTTCGGCGATTGTACAGTCGGCATCGTGTCAGTTTAAGGGAGAATGGCGCAGACCGCCACCGATGTTCGATCACCGGCCCGTCAGGACGCCAGGTGGCGCGCCTGCCGTTGGGGCAAGGCGATGTCCGGGCGCACCTTGGCGCTGCTAGTGCTCACTTCGGCTGGCTTGGCATGCGCGGTGGCCTGCGCCCCGCCCGCATAGTCGCTGGCCACGAGGGCATTGGCCTCGACCGCGCTCATGCCCCGCGTTTGCAGCCATTGCGCCACCAGCTTGGCCAGGCGCTCCATGGCGATGCGGTGGGTGGCGTCCGTATGGGCGTACAGCCAGTTCGAAAAGTCCATGAAGTTTTCAAATGGCGCATCGCCCAGCATCCATTGCACGGTATTGGCGAAGCGGCCCGAGTTGGCCACCAGGTCCCAGTAGCGGGCGAAGCGCACGAGGCGCTGCATGCTCATGAAATCGAGCTGCTTGTTCGCCAGGATGGTGTAGGGCGGGTGCGGATCGAACACCATGCCGAAATTCTCCGTGTGGCGGATGATCGGCGTGCCGCGCAGCCGTTTCAAGATGCCGAACTGGATTTCATGCGGCTTCAATGCCACCAGCTTGTTGAAGCCGGCCGCGAAACTGGCTTCATCCTCGCCCGGCAAGCCGGCGATCAGGTCCACGTGCAGGTGGGCGTTCGATTCCTCGCACAGCCAGCGGATGTTATCGGCCGCCTTTTGATTATCCTGCTTGCGGCTGACCAGCGACTGCACGTCCGGATTGAAACTCTGGATGCCGATCTCGAACTGCAGCGCGCCGGGCGGGAATTTGCTGATGCCTTCTTTCAGGGCATCGGGCAGGTGGTCGGGCACCAGTTCGAAGTGGGCGTAGATCGGATCGTCCGGATTCGCCTCGATCTTGTCCAAAAAGAACTGCATGATCTTCAAACTGGTCTTGATGTTCAGGTTGAAGGTGCGGTCGACGAACTTGAACAGGCGCGCGCCGCGGGCATGCAAGGACTCCATCTCGGCCAGGAAGTTCTCCAGCGCGAAGGGCCAGGCCGTCTTGTCCAGCGCCGACAGGCAGAATTCGCATTTGAACGGGCAGCCGCGCGACGCTTCCACGTAGATGGTGCGGTGGCGGATATCGTCGTCCGTATACAAAGAGTAGGGCAGCTGCAGTTCCGCCAGCGGCGCCTGCACGCCTGCGTGGATCTTCATCAGCGGTTTCGGGCCGTTGAGGATCTCGCCGCACAGCTTGGGGAAGGTGACGTCGCCCCAGCCCGTGATCAGGTAGTCGGCCAGCTTGACGATTTCCTGCTCGCCCGCCTCATGCGACACTTCCGGCCCGCCCAGCACGATGATGACCTCGGGCGCCACGCGCTTGAGCATGGCGACCAGCTTCGTCGTTTCCTCGACGTTCCATATATATACGCCAAAACCGATGATGCGCGGCTTGTTGACGAGGATGCGCTCGACCAGTTCCGTTGTCTTGGTGCCGATGACGAATTCCTGCAGCCGCGTTTGCGCCTGCAGCGGGCCCATGTTGGCCAGCAAATAGCGCAATCCCAGCGAAGCGTGGGTGTAGCGGGCGTTCAGGGTGGAGAGCAGGATGGTCATGAGAGGCGATTGAAACGGCGAAACCGCTATTTTACGCTGTCGCGTCACCGGTGCGTCGCGGCCGGGTACGCCATGTTACCATTTGTCAATAATTACTAACTTGGCAATGCTATGGCAGGTGAAAAGGGATACACGGTGCTGGCGAAAAAAGTACTCACTAAAAAAGTCCTGATCGGGGCGCTTGCCGGGGTGGCGCTGGTGGCTGCCGCGCTGGTCGGCTACCGGGTGTTTGGCTGGGGCGCGATGGGGCCGGTCAACAGCCTGAAGCTGGATTTATCCAGGCCCGACGCGCTGGTCCGGACGCCAAGCCTGTCGACCTTGCCGCGCGACCTGCTGACGGTGCCGCTGGCGCGCGACGTGCTGCGCGAGGATTTCCTGTTCTACTACGAGCAAAGCGAAGACCGGCTGGGGCTCAAGGGCAGCCTGCGCCGCATCGCCTACGAACATGAGCTGGGATGGGGCGACCAGCTGCTGCGCATGGTGCTGGACCAGCCGGCGGAAGTGGCCTTGTGGCGCGACGCCGACGGCTCGCTCAAGCATTTCGCCATCGCCGTATCGCGCAGCCAGTTGACGCGCCTGCTCGAGGAAGCGGGCAAGATCGCCTTGAAGGACACGCAGATGCGCGTGGCCGGCAGCTTGCGCGTCGATGGCGGCCAGGTGCCCGTGTATGCGCTCAATTACGCTTACCAGCGCACCTTGCTGTTTGCCGCGCACGGCCAGCGCCTGGTCATCCTGTCCCATCCCGGCATGCTGTATGGCGGTGCCGACGGCAAGGATGGCGATGGCACGGCCGAGAAAACCGTGGCCAGCCTGCTGGCGCCGGAGCCGGCCAGGCAGAACGTCTTTCATGCGCAGTTCCATCTCGACAGCGCCGCGCCCGAGGGGCACAGCATCGCCGTCAAGGCCGACTTCCTGTCGTTCGGCTACCAGCCTTTCTTCGGCGCCCTCGAAGCGCTGCGTTTCGATTTCAGCAAGGGCGCCTGGCAGTCGAAGGTGCTGCTCAATGCCGACAAGCTGAAAAACGGCGGCTACGACAGCGGCGCCCTGTGGCCGCTGCTGCCGCACAGTCCCAGCGCCTGTTTCAGCGTGCCGGTGGACTGGGCCGCGATGCAGCCGGTGCTCAAGCGCCTGGGGAGCAAGACTTCCGAGCCGGTGGTGCCGCTGGCCGAGCACTTGCAAGGCCCTGCCGCCGCCTGCTGGTACGGCAGTTCGCGCCTGCATACGCCGGTGTTTGTCGCCACCCGCCGTGCGCAGGCCGGGGACGACGCCCTGTATGGCAGCCTGTTCGAGGCGGCCATCGGCGGCAAGGATCCCGTGCGCAAGACGACCGGCAAGGATGGCGCTGTGCGTTGGGAGCGCAGCGTGGCCACGGCCCTGGGCCAGTCCACGCCGGCGCTGGCCGTGGCCGGCAATACCGTTGTCTTTTCCGCCGACGGCAAGCTGGTGGACCAGGTGCTGGCCGTGCGCCGCAAGCAGGCGCCAGCCGCCAGCGACCTGCTGCCCGATGCTTCGCGCACGATCGGCCTGATCGCGCCGGCGTCGCTGGCCCGCCTGATCCAGCTGGAAGCCTTCGATACCCTGCCGGCGAATAACGAACCGGTGCTGCGCGCGGCCGCCAACGAACATCTGGTGCCGCGCCTGAACGCCTTGAAAAAATATCCGCCGCTGCGCATGGTGCTCAAGCGGCAGCCAAGCAGCGGCACGTCATGGGAAACGCTGGAATGGCAGGAGACCGCGCGATGACGGTGCCGCATGCGCGCCGTGCCGCCTTGCGCTGGCTGGCGGCCTGCGTGGCCACCGTGGCCGTGCCCCGGGCGTGGGCCCTGCGCGCGGCCGCCGGGCCGCAAGTGCAGCTGTCGCAGGCCCAGAGCCGCGCCTTCCAGGCCTGGATGCTGCGCATCGTCAACGCGCAGATCGAACGGGGGCCGTCGCCGCGCTGGACGCACCGCGATTGCGCAGGCCTGGTGCGCTTTGCCGTCAACGAGGCCCTGACCGTGCATGACGCGAAGTGGCTGCGCGCGAACGGCATCGCCAGCGACCGGCGCCTGCCGCCCGAGCTGGAACTGAATGA
The DNA here is from genome assembly GCF_030397695.1 of Janthinobacterium sp. SUN118. Lineage (NCBI taxonomy): Bacteria > Pseudomonadati > Pseudomonadota > Betaproteobacteria > Burkholderiales > Oxalobacteraceae > Janthinobacterium > Janthinobacterium sp. SUN118. The sequence goes on from NZ_JAPUBV010000007.1 coordinate 231,358, forward strand.
GGCCCAGGCGGCCTTGCGCAACCGCTGGATACAGACGGGCGGCAAGGTCGGCCACTTCGTCACGGCGCTGGCGCTGGTGCAGCACAACAGCCGTTTCATCGCCCGCGAGATCAGCCAGGCGCTGCCCGGCGACCTGCTGTTTTTCGACCAGGGCGACGAACAGCACCTGATGGTCTGGATGGGCGCGCGCATCGCCTACCACACCGGTACCGTCACCCCCGACGACAATGGTCTGCGGACCGTCGATATCAAAGAACTCACGAGCTGGAAGGACACGCGGTGGCAACCTGTGGTCAACAATCCGAATTTCGCCGGTGTATTCCGGCTGGCGTTCTTGTCATGAAGCCGATTTTTCTCATGAAGCTGCTGTTTGCCGGCGTGCTGGCGCTGTTGGTGATGAGCGGTGTCTCGGCGCAGGAGCGGGAGCCCAGCAACTATGCGACCTTCAAGGGCGAGCCCTTCTTCCTGCTGTCGGACGCCAGTTATGGCAGCAGCGACGAGTCGCGCGTGCGGCTCGAGGTGCCGGGCCGCGACATGGGGCGCATGAACCTGGAAGCGTATTCCGGCGCCGACATCGTCGTCTACCGCGTGCCCGAACCGATGGAGTTCCTCAAGAAACAGCGCAATCTGCACCGCATCCAGGTCGAGGGCAATTACCAGGGCGAGGGCCTGGCCAGCACCTTGAGCTTTTTGTGGGATAGCTGGTGGAAGCAGTCGCGCCTGGCCTGGCGCAAGCTGTTTTCCGGCGAGGCGCGCCGCGCGGTCACGAAAGAACAGCCGCAGCTGGCCACGAACGACGCGATCCGCAAGCCGACCGTGTTCGCCAACCACCCGCAGTACAAGCCGATCAAGGGCATGGAGCTGGTCGACAGTTTCCGCTACCCGATCTGGCAGGCCAGGGCCATCGCACCGCCGAAAGGCGTCAAGCTCGATGGTTCCAGCAGCGACTTCATCGTCGCCGGCGCCGGCAACGTGATGATACCGCTGGGTAAACGCAAGCCGGGCCTGTACCTGATCGAGGCGATCATCGGCGAGCACCGCGCCACCACGCTGGTGTTCGTGTCGGACACGGTGGCCGTCACCAAGGTATCGTCCGGCCAGATGCTGGTGTGGACGGCGCGGCGCGACAATAGCGCCGCCGTGGCCGGCGCCAGCGTGGCGTGGACCGACGGCACGGGCGTGCTGCAGTCGGCCACCACGGGCGCCGACGGCGTCGCATCGCTCGAGCGCGGCAGTCCCGAGCATACCTATGTGCTGGGCCAGGACCGTGCCGGCGGCGTGTTCGTGTCCGAGAATTTTTACTACGACAGCGAAATCTACAACACCAAGATCTATGCCGTGACCGACCGGCCCCTGTACCGGCCCGGCGACGAGGTCAACGTCAAGTTTCTGGGTCGCGAATTCACCTCGGCGCGCAACTCGCAGGCGGCCGCCAGCGCGCCGCTAAGTTTGACCGTGCTCAATCCGAACGGCACGCCGCTGCTGACGCAAGCGCTGCAGCTGTCCGGCGACACGGGCGCCGACACGCGCTTCCGCCTGCCGATGGAAGCCACCGCCGGCGGCTATGAGCTGCGCTTCAACTACAAGGACAGTGTCTATGGCGCGGCCTTCCGCGTGGCCGAATACATCAAGCCGCACTTTGAAATCAATGTCCAGCCTTCGAAACCGGAATTCAAGACGGGCGAGGCGGTCAAGGGCAGCATCGCGCTGCGCTACCCGGATGGCAAGCCGGTGAAAAACGCGAAGATGACCTTGTCGCTGCGCGGCCAGCAAAACACCATGGTCGAGGGCGAGCTGCGCTACAGCGGCCTGTTCCCCGTGGCCTTGAAGACCGAGGAAGTGACGAGCGACGGCAGCGGCAATGTGGACTTCACCTTGCCGCCCGCCACCGACCCTTCACGCTACATCTTGACCGTGCTGGCGACCGATGGCGCGGCCTACCGCGTCAAGGCGACGCGCGAGCTGATGATAGAGCGTTCGAGCAGCAGTTATCAGCTGAAGGCCACGCGCCAGTTTTCCGATCCGGGCCAGGCCGTGCATTTCGACCTGGTGGCCGATGGCCAGGGCGCGGCCAAGCCCGTGCGCTGGGAGATGGTGCAGCTGGAAAAACAGAGCAAGACCGACGGCGCCTTCGAGCCAAACGCCAAGGGCTGGGACGTGACCTTCCCGGCATCGGGTTCGTATCGGCTGGCGCTGCGCGACGAACGCGGCAACCTGCTGGCCGCCGCCAGCCACTGGGTCGCCGGCGATGGCGTGCAGACCACGCCGGGCAGTATCGAGATCGTGCTGGACCGCGCCCGCTATCGTCCGGGCGACACCGCCGAGGCCCTGATCACGTTCTCCGACAAGGTCGACCAGGCGCTGTTCACGCTCGAGCGCGACAAGGTGGAGCAATATGGCTTGATGGCCGGCGCCGCCGACTGGTACCAGGCGAAGCGCGTGGCGCCGCGGCAGTGGCGCGTGCGCATTCCCGTCAAGGAGGAGCATGGCCCCAACATGACGTTCTCGGTGGCGTACACGCGCAATGGCGATTTCGTCTTCGAGAACGCGGGCCTGCAAGTGATCGAACCGCGCATCGCGCTGCAGTTCAAGAGCGACAAGGAGGTCTACCAGCCGGGCGAGAAGGTCACGCTGGACGTCAAGGCCACCCTCGATGGCAAGCCGCTGAGCACCATGGTGGCGCTGGGCGTGGTCGATGAAATGATCTATGTGCTGCAGCCGGAAATCGCGCCCGAGATTGGCGACTTCTTCTACCACCCGCGCCGCAACAACGTGCGCACCACGGCCAGCCTGTCCTTCATCAGCTACGACATGGCGCAGGGGCGCAGCGCCGGTGCGCCCGCGCGCCACAATTACAACGAGCGCGGCGTCAAGGTGCTGGAGCGCCCGCGCCGCGACAATATCGACACCGCCTACTGGGCGCCGTCGCTGAAGACCGACGCCAGTGGCAATGCGCGCGTAAGTTTCACCATGCCAGATGCGCTGACCCGCTGGAGGATCACCGGCCGCGCGATGGATGAACAGGGGCGCGTCGGCCAGCGCACCGCCTATCTGCGTTCGGACAAGAGCTTTTATGCCAAGTGGACCGCGCCGGACTGGATGCGCGCCGGCGATGCGCCGCGTGCCTCGGTGGCCGTGTTCAACCAGACTGGCAAGGAGCAGGCGCTAGACGTCGTCCTCTCCGGTGGCGTGCAGCCGAAGACGGAAAAACTGTCGGCCAGGCCGGGCGTCAATTACGTCGAATTTCCGCTCGCTGCCGGCGCTACCGGGCCGCTGCGCCTGGAGCTGAAGCAGAATGGCAAAGTGGTCGACGCGCTCGACACGGCCATGCAAACGCTGTCCGCCGCCTGGAGCAGCCCGCGCACCTTGGTCCTGCCGCTGGCGGAAAGCGCTGGCGATGTCGCGTTGAAGCTGCCGGCGGACGCCCGCAATATCCGCGTGTCGTTCGCGCAGGGCGCGGCCAGCCACTTCGCGCGCATTGCCGACGACTTGATCGACTATCCCTACGGCTGCGTGGAGCAGACGGCCAGCCGTTTGATTCCGCTGGCGCTGGCCACGCAAAGCCTGGGGCCGGACGCCGGCGCGGCGAGCGGACGCCTGCAAACGCTGCTGACCGCGCAGCGCCTGCGTCTGGTCTCCATGGCCGGTCCGAACGCCGTCTTCGGCTGGTGGGGCAATGCCACGGCCGGCAATGCATTGATGACGGCGTACGCCTATTACGCCGACTGGTACGCGTCGCGCGCGCTGCATATCGAGCTGCCGCCCGAGCACTGGAACAGGCTGCTGGCCGTCTACGGCGAGCATGGCTTGAAGGACGCGATGGGCGACCGCGCGCTGGTGTTGTGGATGGCGCGCGAGATGGGCTTGCCCACGCAGACGCTGGCAGCCGGCCTGGTGGACGACAGCGCCAGTGCCACCTTGGGCGGCAAGCCGCGCCAGGCGAGCGACAGCGGCAGCCTGCTGCTGGGCGGGGCCGCTGACCGCGAGGCGCAATCGATGGCGCTGGGCCTGGTGGCGCTGGTCGCCAGCCAGAATGGCATCGCCTTGCCGCATGGGCTGCAGCTGCAAGTGGCCAGTGCCTGGCAGGTCTTGCGCGAGTCCAAGGCGCCGGTGGCGCAGGCCCTGCTGATGCTGGCCGGAGAAGCGCCACCCTCGCAGGCCGACGCGGTGCTGGCCGGCGTGCGCGCCGAGATGCCGACCCTGGACCGCGCGATGACCTTGCTGTGGGTGCAAAAGAAGCTGGGCGGCGCATCGTTTGGCAAGGGACCGGCCGTCGCGCTGGACGGCGCATGGCAAAAGCTGGACAGCCGCAGCGGCCAGCCGCTCTGGCGCTGGCTTGATGCCAGGAATACTCCTGATAAGTTGCGCCTCGCCGCTCCCGCGCCCGCGGGCACGGTGGCCGTGCTGCAGTACGACAGCCACGCCGCCGAAACGCAGACGCTGCCGGTCGCCATCGAACGGCGGATCCTGCGCATGAAGCAGGGTAAGGGCGGCTACACGACGGAGCTGGTCAAGCCGGGTGAGGCGCTCAACACGGACGCGCTGTACCTCGATGAAATCACGCTCAAGGCGGCGCCGGGCGCAAAGCACCGCTTTGGCTTGCTGGAGGTGGCGCTGCCGCCGGGTGCCATGGTCGAATCGACCACCTGGGGCATGGTCATGGCCGGCGACAAGCCGGTCGCGCTGGAACGCGCGCGCCATACCGAGCGCCGCGACGGCTATGCGGTGCCGATCGAGCCGCTGGAAGGCGACGTGACCGTGCGCCATTTGCTGCGCTTTGCGCAGAAGGGCGGTTATGTGCTGCCGCCGGCGCGCTTTTACCGTATGTACCAGCCGGAGCAGAAAGCGTTCGAGGGCGGTGGCAAGAGCATGCGCGCGCTGAAGGTCGAGTGATGCGCCTTGCACTTCCCGCATTGATGGCGACCCTGCTGCTGGCCGCGCCCGCTTTCGCGGCCTCGTTGGACGTGGCCTGGTGGAGGGACGGCAAGACCGAAGTGCGGCAGCTGCGCCAGGGCGGCGCCGCGCCACCGGCGTTTGACGGCGCGCGGCAAGTGCCACTGGCCAGCCTGTGGAAGCTGTTTGTGTATGTCTACGCGACCGATAACAAGGTGGCGATGCCGGACTACCGCTGCGGCGGCCGCGATCCGGAAGAAGTGTATTGCTGCGATGCGGGCCAGAGCGTCGGCCACGACGCGGCACTGGTGCAGTCCTGCGGCCTGTTTTTTTCGCCCAGGCGCCTGATGATCGCCGCGGCGCCGTGGCGCCAGTACTGGACCGGCCGCCTGGGCAGCGCGCCGGCAGGCGACTTTGCCTGGCTGTCCGACCCTGCGCAGCTGGCGCCGGGGCGCCTGGTACGGTTGGATAGCCTGCTGCGCGCGCTGGGCAGCATACCGGCCGCCAGCCGCCTGGATGCCGAAGCGGCGCTGCTGCGCGTGGTGTTGGATGGCCGCGGCGCAGGCACGGCGCGCTGGTTCGGCAGCCAGTTGCGCGTGAAGACGTATTCCTGGCACGGGCAGCGCCGGACAGAGGAACGTATCGGCGGCGCGGCCGGTTGGCTGGCCGATGGCACGCCCATCTGGTTTGGCGGCGCGGGTGGCAGCAGCAATGTTTTCGAACAGTGGGCGCCCAGGCTTGCCGCCAGCCTGCCGCCAGTCGGCGTGGCCGACGATGGCGGCTGCGTGGTGGTCGATTACTTCAAGCGCTATCCGATCCGTGCCGTGCGCGGCGAGCGCGGCGTGGCGGTGCCTGGCCCGCTGAATGGCCGCTACCATGTGCAGTTTGAAAATGGCCAGAATCTCGCCCTGCGCAGCACGGGTGAGCTGATGCTGCTGCAGGAGAAAGGCGGCCGCCCGCAATTGCGCGGACGTTTCGGCGTCAATGAATATGTGGCGCGCGTGCTCGACCGCGAAGCGAATGCTGGCGAGCCGGAAGCGGCCAAGGCGCTGGCGATTGCCGCGCGCACGTATCTGCAGCAGAACGCGGTGACGGTGGCGGGCTGCCAGCAGATCGCCGACAGCAGCGCGACCCAGCGCGTCAGCCCCAGCCCCGCGACGCCGGCGGCGCTGGCGATTGCGCGCTGGACCGACCAGCTGATCGTCGATGGAGTGTCGGTGCGCTATCACCGCGACTTGCCTTCCGAGAATACTCTGGCGTGGACCGAGGCGGTGCGCCAGGCCAAACAGGGCAAGCACTATGATGAATTGCTGGCGGCGGCCTATCCCGGCGGTGCGCTGAGCACCGTTGGCAATACCGGCACGCGTTGCCGGCGCCTGGCGCAGAACGAGGACTGGCTGGCACGGTCCGTGCCGCGCTGGCGGCGTGTGTTGCTGGGCGAGGCTGGCTACGAGGCGCCGCCGCAAGCGCCGCTGGTCTGCGCCTTGCAGAGCGGCGCGCCGTATTCGGAACAATCGCGCAATCGCATCTTCATGCGGCCACTGGCCACGCGCGAAGACCGCATCACCCTGGCCCATGAATACCTGCATCTTGGCCTGCGCAGGCATCCGCGCGGCCAGGATGAGGAATATGTCGAGCGGCTGGCCCGCCGGCTCGTCGAGCTTAACCTGGAGGCCCTGTGAGTTCCCTTTTCCGTTGCACGATTCCGCTAATGCTATTGCCACTCTGGGCGCAGGCCCAGGTCACCATTGATGCGCCGAAGGGCGGCTGGCGCAATTCGGCCGGCGCGCGCGAGGACTATACGCAGGCGGTCAATTACCCCGCTTCCTCGGTCAACCTGCAGCCGGGTCAGGCCGAGACGGCGCAGATACGGGGACGCATCGCCGGCGCCGTCAAGGGCAGGCCCGCCACCCTGGTGGTCAATGGCGTGGCGATGCCGATGGAAGTGGGCGAAGACGGCAGCTACGGCCGCCCGTATGGATTCGGCAGCGGCTCGAACAGCGTGGAAGTGCGTTCGCCCGATGGCAGGAGCCGCGCGCGCACCCAGTTTGTCGACAGCTACCAGGGCAAGACGCAGGCGCGCCTGCGCATCGTGCTGTCGTGGGACAGCGCCGGCACCGATCTCGATCTGCATGTGATCACGCCGGACGGTGGCCACGCCTGGTATGGCAACCGCGTCTTGAAAGACGGTGGCGCGCTGGACGTGGACGTGACCACCGGTTATGGTCCGGAAATCTTTTCCAGCGCGGCGCCCCTGAAGGGCAACTATCACGCCTACGTCAATTATTACGGCAGCGGCGAGAACACCTCAATGCTGACCGTCGCCCGCATATCGATCATCACCAATGAAGGGACGCCGCGTGAAAAGCTGCAGAGCTTCCAGGTGCCGATGCGGGCCGCCGGCGAGCTGACCCTGGTGAAATCGTTCGTCTTGCCATAACTGGCTGCAAATGGCTCTTGCGGAGCCGTCACGCCTTGGCTATAATTCGCCCCCTCGCTGAACGACGCATGCAAATGCCGAGTGAAGTGGAGAAAAAGAAGGAGTTGACGGACGTAGCAAATTGCTTCATACTCTTCCTTCTTCGCAGCTGACAAAC
>NZ_JAPUBV010000008.1:0-22381 GCF_030397695.1 Janthinobacterium sp. SUN118
TGTCAGCTGCGAAGAAGGAAGAGTATGAAGCAATTTGCTACGTCCGTCAACTCCTTCTTTTTCTCCACTTCACTCGGCATTTGCATGCGTCGTTCAGCGAGGGGGCGAATTATAGCCAAGCCCTGCACGTCCCGCAAGGGCTATTTTGCAGCCATGTGAAGCTGGCACTGTGCTTGCTTATATAGCCACAGGCATCGGCAAGCGATGGAAGCAACTCTGAGCCTGGCAGCAACACTGGGGAAAGCCCGGCTCGCTTTGCTTTGCTCCCATCTGTGACAGGTGCTACATTATGGAACACTCTCGATTCAAAAGAGCGCCGCGGTACAGGGCCCAACGGAGGCAACGAGATCATGTATCAACCGTCAGCTACTTACCGTAGCGCACCGTTTTCGTCCATGGCGGACGCGAACATACCAGCCACAGGACAAGACAACGTTCCCGTCATCATCGAAACGTCCCACCAGCGCTCTGTGGCCTTCGGCCTGTCACCCACGGCCACGCCCGATTTCACGCCGGCCGGCAAATCCGACCTGTCACTGCTGATCGAGCAGAACCGCCTGCTGCACACGCATGCGCTGCCGGCGATGGAAACCCTGTACCAGCAGATCGTCAATACGCACAATATGGTGATCTTGACGGATGCCAACGGCGTCATCGTGCATTCCCTGGGTGACGATGATTTTCTCGAAAAAGCCAACAGGGTTGCCCTGCAACCGGGCGTGGCATGGTCGGAGCAAAGCCGCGGCACGAACGCCATCGGCACGGCCATCACGGAAAAAGTACCGACCCTGGTCCATGCGGACCAGCATTACCTGGCCGCCAATCACTTCCTGACCTGCTCCGCCGCCCCCATTACCGACCACCGCGGCAATGTCATCGGCGTGCTGGACGTCTCCAGCGATCAGCGCAGTTTTCACAAGCATACGATGGCCCTCGTGCGCATGTCGGCGCTGATGATCGAGAACCAGTTATTCTCCGCCACGTTCGAGGATGCCATCACCGTGCATTTCCATGCGCGCCCGGAATTCATCGGCACCTTGATGGAGGGAATTGCCTCGTTCACACCTGGTGGACGCTTTCTGTCGGCCAACAAGAATGGCTTGTTCCAGTTGGGTCTCTCCTTTGCAGCATTGCAGTCGCACACCTTCAGCTCCCTGTTCGGCTTGCCCGTCTCCGCCCTGTACGACCATTACCGCACGGCAGCACCAGGCCTGCTAAACCTGTGCATGCACAGCGGCGTGCGCGTCTATGGTCGCGCGCAGTTGCGACTGAGCAATAGTGTCTTCCAGCATGGCTTTGCTTCTGGCACCGATCACGGCGATATCAACGCGGTACCGACAGCCATACCCGCGCCGGCCAGCCATGCGGCCAATGCGGCGCGGCGCCTGTCCGGCCTGCGCTACCTGCGCACGGGCGATCCGCAACTGGAACTGGTGATCGAAAAGGTCAACAAAGTGCTGGGGCGCGACATCCCCATCCTCGTGATGGGGGAAACGGGCACCGGCAAGGAATTGCTGGCGCAAGCCATCCATAATGATTCTCCACGCGCCATGGGGCCATTCATCGCCGTCAACTGCGCCTCGATTCCGGAAACCCTGATCGAATCCGAACTGTTCGGCTATGAAGACGGGGCCTTTACTGGCGCGCGCAAGAAAGGGGCCATCGGCAAGATCTTGCAGGCGAATGGCGGCACCCTGTTTCTCGATGAAATCGGCGACATGCCCTTCGGCCTGCAGGCGCGGCTGTTGCGCGTGCTGCAAGAACGCATGGTCACGCCCCTGGGCAGCAGCAAATCGATCACCGTGAATGTGGAACTGATTTGCGCCACGAATCACAATTTGCGCGAACGCATGGCCAAGGGACTGTTCCGCGAAGACCTGTATTACCGCCTGAATGGCCTGGTGGTCAAGCTGCCGCCGCTGCGCGAGCGCACGGACCTCGACACGGTCGTGAAAAAGATCCTGGCGACGGAAGCGCCCGATACGCGCTACACGGTGGCGCCGGACATCCTGCACATGTTCCACCAGCACAAATGGCCAGGCAACTTCCGCCAGCTGACCAATTTGCTGCGCACGGCCATCGTCATGGCCGGCGACGAGCACGAAATCTGTTTGCGCCACATGCCCGATGATTTCCTCGACGATATTGAAATGACGCAAGCCAGTGCCGCCAGCGCCAGCGCCGATCGCATGATCGCCGCCGGCGCCAACCTGGAAGAAATGGAGCAAAGCGTGATCCTCAAATCGCTCGATGCCCACGGCGGCAATGTCTCGGCCACGGCGCGGGCCCTGGGCGTGTCGCGCAATACGATCTATCGCAAGGTACCGCATCTGAAATAACCTAAAGTAGACGGGGAAAGCCGGGCGACATCTTGCGCCTGCCCTGCTTGTCGATGGTCATCAAGTCGACGCCGTCCATTTGCGCGGTCATCGCATGCGCGCGTGCGGCGCCCGTCACCATGAATGTGGTCGACAAGCCGTCGGCCAGCAAGCCCGTGGGGGCCACCACGGTCACGCTGGCCAATTCCAGCGGCGAATCACCGCTCGATGGGTCGAAGATATGATGATGCGCAAAGTCTGGCGTAAACGTGCACTCATAATCTCCGGAGGTGGCCACGCTGCGCCCTTCCACTTTTAACGTGGCCGCGAGGATTTCACTGTCGCGCGGATCCTGGATGCCCAGGATCCAGGGTTGACGCACGGCACGCTGGCCCCGTGCGATGAACTCTCCCGTGTCGAGCAGCGCATGCCGCACGCCCCGTGCCCGCACGGCGGCCAGCGCCATGTCCGCCGCGTAACCTTGCGCCAGACCATTCAAGGTCAGCGCCATGCCAGGCTGAAGAAAACGCACTTCGCGCCTATGCCACGCAAGTTGCCGCCAACCTACCCGCGCCTGCGCCGCGCGCCGTTGCGCATCGAGCGGCAAGCTTGCCGCACCGGCCGCAGCCCAAAACAGCTGCCATAACGGTTGCACCGTGACATCAAATGCCCCATCGCTCCATTGCGACAACGCTTGCGCCTGTGCCAGCACGGCCAGCAGGTGCGGATCGGGGCGAGACAGCCGCCCATCGCGATTGAGCTGGAAGACTTGGCTGGCTGGACTGTATATGCTCATCAGGCGGTCGATATTCCTGGCCGCATGCAAGGCGTCTTCGATGGCCAGTTCGGCCTGGTGCTGCTCGTGGTGCAGGACGGTGACGGCGATGGTCGTGCCAAACGCCAACGCCGCACCACGATACAGGCGCACACCGGAGGCGCTGGCCGTGCCACGCGCCATGCTGCCAGGCAGACACAAGCCCGCCATGCCTGCCACGCTGCCGATGGCGGCGGACATGAATGTTCTACGCTGCATTGCTGTTCTCCTCTGCCGTGACCCGGGCAATCGGGATGGTGCGGGTACGCTTGATCTCCAACATCAAGGGCGCGCATTTCTCATCGCTGGCATGAATCACCACGCAATCCATGCATTGAAAACACTCGCCATAATCGACTTTCCCGTTCGGCGCAATGGCGTGATACTCGCAACGGTGGCGGCAAGTCTGGCACGGCGTGCCGCAGTCCTTGCGCCGGGGAATCCAGTCGAGCAGGCGCAAGCGTCCCAGCAGCGCCAGCGCCGCGCCAAACGGACACAGGTAGCGGCAAAAGAATTTGTAGGAAACACTGCTGAGCAGCAGCAAGCCCACGGCATACGCGACAAACGGCCAGGCGCGCGCGAAATTCAAGGTGATGGCCGTCTTGAACGGTTCCAGCTCCACCAGCTTGTCCGTGACCTGGCCGGCAAAAAAGCTGCTGCCAAGAATCGCCAGCAGCAATCCATACTTGATCCATTTCAAACGCCCGTCCAGGCGCGGCTTGACCTTCCACTGCGGCAGACGCAGCCACTGACCCAGCTTGCCCGTGAATTCCTGCAGGGCGCCAAACGGGCACAGCCAACCGCAAAACGTGCCGCGCCCCCATAGCAGCAGACTGAGTAACACGAAAATCCACAAAATCACCGTCATCGGATCGAACAGGAGAAAACCCAGGCTGCGTCCCGCCATCGTTGCCTGGATGACACCCGTGAGATTGACGATCGACAACTGCCCCTGCGCGTAGTACCCGATGAAACCGATGGTAAATAGCAGGAACAGGCGGCGGAACCACACGAACTGCCGTCCATCGCGCACCAGGCGTTTCTGCCTGGCCAGCGCGCCGGCCAGCAGCACCAGCCCGGCCAGCAGCAAGATCAGTTCCATCCTGCGCCCCTTCCACGTGCCGCGCCACGTGGCATCGTCGCCTTGCGGCGCCGTATAAAACGCGGCCGGCAATCGGTAGCTGAAATCGACGTTGCGCGCGATGCGTTCGGGATACACCATGCCCTTGCTGCGCGTGATCGGTAACGTAAACGCCAGCGGGCTGGCCGCATCGAGCCCCGCCTGGCTGATGATACGCAACACGGCGATATTCTCCGTCGGCAACAGCGATGCCTCCGCCAACTGTAATTCCAGATCCAGGTCGCGCATGTCGATCGGCAAATCATCCTGTTTCAGCAACAGCCGCTCAGGCACGGTGCCGCGCACGAAATCGTCGCCCAGCACGCTGTAGCGGCCACGCGACATGACGAGGATGGCGTGATCGCCGTCGTCGAGCCGGTTGCGCAGCTTGTTCCAGCTGCGCTCCGTCAACAGATTACGCCCCACGGTGGGGACGGAAACATACGCCAGGTACAGGTCGATGAACACGCCATCCGGATCACGCGCAGCCTCGGCATCGAGTCCCGCGCCGGCACTGCCTGCAAACAGGGTTTCCACGTCCTTATTGCTCAGGCGCACATGCTGGATCAAACCCTGGCCTAGCATCTGCGCGACATCAAGCTTCTGCCGCACCTCCAGCCGGATGCGGGCGATCTGATCCGGATCGCGGCCTTGCGCGAAGCCGAGTTTTTTGCGCGACACTTTCAAGGCCGACGCCAGCACGCTCTGGTTGATGATGCGCACGGAGGCCGTGGCCTTCGACACGCCATCGATATCGGCGTGGGTGGCGTCTGGCGCGCGCTTGCTTTTCGCACCGATGGCGATATTCTGCTTCAGCGACAAACCCTGGTATTGCTTGACGAACTGAAACAGCGGCGCTTCACCTAGGCCATCGAGAAACACGGGTTCATGCTGCGACAGGACGGCAACATCGAGAAACCCGCCTTGTGGATTGATGGCGATCAACAAATTGATGGGAATACCGGAAAAGCCGGGAATGGGCGCCAGGTCCACCGACTCAAAGACATAGCCGACCAGCTCCGTGGCCGTGGCGTTTTGCTTGAACAGGGGCCAGACGGGCAAGTCTGTTTCCTTGTCGCCCACCACGAGCGGCGCGGGAAAGCGCCGCACCAGCTCGGCCTTGGCGAGCACGCCCGCCCACGCCTGTCCCAGGATAAACAGGAATAGCCAGCACCCGATAAACAACCGCATCATCCGCATGTACCGTGCTCCGCGCGGCGCCGCAAGCTCCGGCGCCGCATTCATTGATTGCTTAGAAGAAAATGATGCCACCCAGGGACACGCCATTCATCTTCGCCTCACCACCGGCAAAGCCTTTCGAGCGCGTCTGGCCCAGTTCGCCCACCAGGGTGATGGCGCTATTGAGCGCGTAATACGCACCCAGGGTCAGGTTGGCATTCGACTTCAAGCCGCCCGTACCGGCCGTATCGTCATCGTTCTTGCTGATGCCGTAGGACAAGCCCAGTTTCAGCTTGTCCGTCGCCTTGTAAGTGCCTTGCAGCAGCCAGTTCTTCGACTTGGTATCGCCCTGGTCTGCATCGGAAAGGATGCCCAATCCTTTTCCTCCCTGGAAATTGAACAGCACGCCTGCCGGCCCCATCTGGTAAGAGCCGCCCACTTCCACCCCGTGCATGGTCAGGTCATCGACACCCGTTGTTTTCGAGGTGAATTTTTGCGACTTCACGCCCAGCCAGGCTTTCAAGCCGTCCTGCGCATACGTCAGCTGCGCCTGCACTTGCGGACTCGACTTCGAGGAATACGTCGGGCCTGCCACGATGGGCGTATCGGAGACGGGGCTGACCAAGGCCACGTCGACGCCGAAGCCACCGGACTTCGGCGCGCTGTACATGATCTGGCCATAGTTGCCCAGATAGGTGTAGCCGGCGCCGATATGGCCCAGGGTCACCCGGCCCCGCTGCGTGGCCTGCACGGGGGCGCCTGAACCCAGCAAAGTCATGTCGGACAGAATGGCATTTGCGCCGAACATGCCGTAGTCGCGGCCCAGCTTGAAGGTACCCATGTGCTCGTTGCCGAACGTAAAGAATGCCTGGCGCACATCGACGACGCTGTTCTGGCTGATGGCGCTGTCCGTGGCGGTCGAGTTATAGATGCCGATCAAGGCTTTCACATCGTACTCGCCCAGGCGCGACGAGGCGGACGTGATCAAGCCATTCGGCAGCAAGCCGTTGCCGATCGTCGTGCGGTCCTTCTCGCTGCCGCAACCGAGCGCCCGGCCGCCCAGCGCCAGCCCGCCCACCGCGTCACCCGAGCACGACACTTGCGTGTAGTAGGCGTTGACGATGCCGCCCACCGACACGGTCCAGTCGCCGGCCTTGATATCGACGGCTTGCGCCTGTCCCATCGTTGCGATAGTCATGGCTCCCAGGCTCCCCAGCTTGATGAATGCGTTCATGTTTTCTCCCCTTTTCTTCTGTGTTTTTAGTGTGCACACCAGTGATTGATGTAGCTCAATCTTTGGCAATAAGCGTGCCCAGCAATACACAGGGGGAGAAAGGGGAAATCCGTTTTCAACGTGTGCAACGGCGGACCAGTCGCTGCTGACGGTGTTCAATTTTTGACCGCCGCCAGCGCTTGCCGCTGGCGCGTAAACAAAAAACTGACGGCCTGGGCCGTCAGCAAAAAGAAAACACCCGGCGGACAGGGAGACACCCATCCGAGTGGCCCGGATGTTTCACCCCATTACTTCGATGCCAGCTTGAAGACCCATACGGAGCCGCCCTGCTCGAGGAAGTTGACCTTCTTCGCCACTTCGCCGCCCCACAGCGGCACGGCGCCGCCCCAGCCGGAAACGACGGCGACATATTGCGTGTCGCCATCCTGCCAGGTGACGGGCGGCGCCACGACGCCGGAGCCGGTCTGGAACTTCCACAGCTCCTTGCCCGTCTTCGCATCGACGGCTTTCAAGTAGCCTTCCGGCGTGCCGTAGAACACCAGGTTGCCGGCCGTGCTCATCACGCCACCCCACAACGGCGCATTGTTCTTGATTTCCCATACGATATTGCCCGTCTTCGGATCGACGGCGCGCATGGCGCCGATGTAGTCGTCAAACAGGGGCTTGATGGTAAAACCGGCGCCGAGGAAAGCGCCGCCTTTCTTGTAGCTGATCGGCTCGTTCCAGATATCCATGCCCCATTCATTCGCCGGCACATAGAACAGCTTGGTTTGCGGCGAGTACGCCATCGGCATCTGGTTTTTGGCACCGAGGAAAGCCGGCGCGGCAAACACGGTCGTGCCTTTCTTGCCCTCCTCCCCCTTGGTCGGGTCGCCAGGACGGCCGGCGGCGATGAAGTTCGGGCGGCCCGTCTTCAGGTCGATGCTGCTGGCCCAGGTGATTTTCTTCACAAACGGAAACGCGTTCTGCAGCTTGCCCGTGCTGGCGTCGATCACATAGAAAAAGCCGTTGCGGTCGGCCTTGCCACCGTAGCGCTTGCCATCCATGTCGAAGGTGACGAACTCGTTGGCGCCATCAAAATCCCAGGCATCGTTGGGCGTGTTCTGATACGCCCACTTGATCTGGCCCGTCTTGACGTCGAGCGCCACGGTGGAGGACGAATACAGATTGTCGCCGGGGCGCAAATGGCTGTTCCATGGCGCCGGATTGCCTGTGCCGAAGTACGCCAGCTTGGTTTGCGGATCGTAGGTGCCGCCCATCCATGTCGAGGCGCCGCCCGTTTTCCACAGCTCGCCCGGCCACGTCTTGTTCGCCGTGCCGGAAATGCCATTGTCGCTGGCCTTGCCATCCTTGTCGTAGCGGTGGCCCATATGGCCTTCCACCGTGGGACGGCTCCACACCAGGTCGCCCGTCATGGGGTTGCGCGCTTCGACCCGGCCCACGATGCCGAACTCGCCACCCGACACGCCCGTCAGCAGCAAGCCTTCGGCGATCAAGGGCGCGGCCGTCATCGAGTAACCGGCCGCATAATCGTCGACCTTTTCCTTCCAGACGATCTTGCCCGTGTTCTGGTCCAGCGCCACCAGGTAGGCGTCGAGCGTGCCGAAGATCACCAGGTTGCCGAACAGGGCCGCGCCGCGGTTGACCACGTCGCAGCAGGGCATGATGCCGTCCGGCAAGCGGTGTTCGTACTTCCACAGCTTGGCGCCCGTTTTCAAGTCGATGGCAAAGATGCGCGAATACGAAGCCGTGACGAACATCTTGCCGTTGTGAATCAATGGCTGCGATTCCTGGCCGCGCTGCTTTTCGCCGCCAAACGAGAACGACCAGGCCGGTACCAGCTTGGCCACGGTCTTGTCATTGATTTGCGTCAACGGTGAATAGCGCTGCCCCTGCGTACCCATGCCAAACGACAAGATACTCGCTGGATTCTTCGCCGTGCTGTCGAGCATGGCACTGGTGACATTGCCGACGTCGGCCGCCTGGGCCAACGACGCCAGGGATGCCAAACCCACACTGACGACTACCCCCATGATTTTTTTCTGCACAATCATCTCCCTCTGTTATTAGTATGTGTATGTTTCAAGTGCTGCCGTGTTCACGCGGCTGGGCATGCAGCAAGGCGCACTCTTCATCGGTAAACAGGCGCGAACGCGTCAGGAAGCGCTTGCCCGTACCGTTGTCGAGTGAAAACATGCCGCCATTGCCATCGACCACGTCGATAATCAACTGGGTATGCTCCCAGTATGCAAATTGCTCGAGTCCCATGTAGAACGGCGTGCCATTCAGATTGCCGAGATAGATATCGGTGTCGCTGATATCGAACTCGCCCAGCGCGTAGCACATGGGCGTGCTGCCGTCGCAACAGCCGCCCGATTGAAAAAACATCAACGGGCCGTGACGCTCGCGCAACCTGTCCATCATCTCCAGCGCCGCATCGGTGGCGACCACCCTGGCAATTGCTGCACTCATGGCATCCTTTCTGCGCGCCGCCCCTGGCTAAGGGCGCGGCGCCTGTTGCCGGTTTAGAAGAAGCCCAGCGCTTTCGGGCTATAGCTCACCAGCAAGTTCTTCGTTTGCTGGTAGTGGTCTAGCATCATCTTGTGGTTTTCGCGGCCGATACCCGATTGCTTGTAGCCACCGAACGCGGCATGGGCCGGGTACAGGTGATAGCAATTCGTCCATACGCGGCCCGCCTGGATGGCGCGGCCCACGCGGAAGGCGCGCGAACCGTCACGCGTCCACAGGCCGGCACCGAGGCCGTACAGGGTGTCGTTGGCGATCGCCAAGGCTTCAGCCTCATCCTTGAAGGTCGTGACGGACACGACAGGACCAAAAATCTCTTCCTGGAAGATGCGCATCTTGTTGTTGCCCTTGAATACGGTTGGACGCACGTAATAGCCGCCCTCGAGATCGCCCGCCTGCGTGTTGCGCTCGCCGCCGGCCAGCACCTCGGCGCCTTCCTGGCGACCAATATCGAGGTAGGACAGGATTTTTTCCAGCTGTTCCTGCGACGCCTGGGCGCCGATCATGGTGGCCGTATCGAGCGGATTGCCCTGCTTGATGGCGGCCACGCGCTTCAGGGCCCGTTCGATGAATTTCTCGTAGATCGATTCCTGGATCAGCACGCGCGATGGGCAGGTGCACACTTCGCCTTGATTCAGCGCAAACATCGTGAAGCCTTCCAGGCACTTGTCGAAATAGTCATCATCGGCATCCATCACGTCTTCAAAGAAGATGTTCGGCGACTTGCCGCCCAATTCCAGGGTGACGGGAATCAGGTTTTGCGCCGCGTAACCCATGATCAGACGGCCCGTGCCCGTTTCGCCCGTAAACGCGATCTTGGCGATGCGCTTGCTCGAC
The DNA here is from genome assembly GCF_030397695.1 of Janthinobacterium sp. SUN118. Taxonomy (NCBI): domain Bacteria; kingdom Pseudomonadati; phylum Pseudomonadota; class Betaproteobacteria; order Burkholderiales; family Oxalobacteraceae; genus Janthinobacterium; species Janthinobacterium sp. SUN118. The sequence continues at coordinate 10,029 of NZ_JAPUBV010000008.1, forward strand.
GCCAGCGGCTTGCCCGCCTCCAGGCCGAAACCATTGATAATGTTCAACACGCCCGGTGGCAGCAAGTCGCCGATCAGCTCGATCAAGACCATGATGGAAGCCGGCGTCTGCTCGGCCGGTTTCAGCACCACGCAATTGCCTGCGGCCAGGGCCGGCGCCAGTTTCCACACGGCCATCAGGATCGGGAAATTCCAGGGGATGATCTGGCCCACGACGCCCAGCGGCTCGTGGTAGTGGTAGGCATAGGTTTCCGCATCGATTTGCGCGACGGAACCTTCCTGGGCGCGGATGCAGCCGGCGAAGTAGCGGAAATGGTCGATGGCCAGCGGAATGTCGGCATTCATCGTTTCGCGGATGGGCTTGCCGTTGTCGATGGTTTCCGCCGTGGCGATCAGGCTGAGGTTTTGCTCGATGCGGTCGGCGATGCGGTTCAGGATATTGGCGCGCTCGGCAGGCGACGTCTTGCCCCAGGCTTCCTTGGCGGCATGGGCGGCGTCCAGCGCCAGCTCGACGTCTTCCGTCGTGGAGCGGGCAATTTCGCAAAACGGCAAGCCCGTGATCGGCGTAATGTTGGGAAAGTATTCACCTTTGACGGGGGCCACGAACTTGCCGCCAATGTAGTTATCGTAACGTTGCTTGAAAGGGTTGGCGACGCCCAGTTTGCTGATGTCTGCGAGATTCATGTCGTCCTCTATCGGTTTGTAGAATTGGAATATTGCTGCTTAAGTCAAACGTCCTGGTACAGATGGGGTGAGTACACGCAGTCCTCCGCAAATGCCGTGCCAGCTCGCCGCCCCACTACAAACTTAGCGGGTTTTACTGCTGTTACAAGGGAGCGGCGTCAATATCGGCGCATTGATTCCCGTCAGATGCGGGCAGCCTGGCCACGACGCGGCGTTTGCGTTTTTGAACAAGGCGCCAATACCCTGCTCCAAACCGCACCAGCCTGGCCATTTGCGGGCTCGAGTCCGCGTCCGCTGCACAATGGAACAGGTGTGCCAGACTGGAACAGCTGTGCCTAGCGGATCACCACGCCCCACGGTAATTCGCCCACGGCAATATCGGCCACCTTGCGCGCGCTGGCCGTGTCGATGACGGACACGCTGTTCGAGCGGCCATTGGCCACGTACAGCTTGGCGCCGTCGGGCGTGATGGCCATATTCCACGGACGCTTGCCGACGGGGATAGTCGCCGTCACCTTGTTGCTCGTCGTATCGATGACCATTACCGTGCCGTCGATACCGTTCGACACATACAGCTGCTTGCCGCCGGGATGGACGACGATGCCATTCGCATTCTTGCCGGCGGGAATGGTGGCGATGGCCTTGCGCTGCATCATGTCGATTACGTACACGGCATTGACCAGCTCGCACGCCACGTAGGCGCGGGTGGAATCGGGGCTGAAGCCGATGCCGCGCGGGCGCAGGCCCACGGCGATGGAAGCCACCTGGCGGCGTTGCGCCACATCAATGACGTCGACTTGCTCGGCCTCTTCCGCACCGACCAGCAGCCAGCGCCCGTCCGGGCTGAAGACGGCGTGTTCCGGGTTACGTCCTTGCACCTTGATATCCGCGAGCAAGTCGCCCGTATGGCCATCGATCAGCGCCACGCTATTGTTTTCCTCGACGGCCACGGCGACATGGCTGCCGTCGAGGGATGCGCTGACGCCTTCCGGCGACGTGCCCAGCGCCACACTGCGCATGGGCGTGCCAGCCGCGTTATCGATCAACAACAAGGCGCTGCTGGCCGCGTCCGTGACAAACAATAGCCGCCCGCCGGGATCAGCGGCGATGCCGCGCGGACGCTTGCCCGCTGCAATCTGGCGTACCACCAGGTCGGTAGCCGTGTCGATCACGCTCAGGGTGCCCGATTTTTCATTGGGAACATAGGCAAAAGGAGCGGCCTGGACCGCCATGCTGGCCAGCGCAGGCAGCAGCCAGCAAACCCGGCGCAAGCGCAAGAAGAAGTTGGGCATAATCACCTTTTCAATGAAAAAACACAGGAAAAGCGCGCGGGAGCGGCGCAAGTGACAATTGCTGTATGCAAACGCCGTGCCACTGGCAGGCGTATAATTTCAGCCCACCAATGGAGACATGGCAGGCATATTGCTTGATAAAACTATGCAGACCTGTACCGCGCACGCGGTCAAGCAGGCTTTTATTCACATTGGAGAATCCGCATGCAGCATCGTTTCCGCCTGAACACCATTGCCAGCCTGTTTGTCGCCGGCAGCGCCGCCTTCGCCCCCCACGCTTTCGCCGCCGAGGCGGCAGACCTGGCTGGCGGGCAACTGATGGACACGGTGGTCATCAGCGGCAGCCGCATCGCCCATCCCAGCCAGGAAGTACCAGCCTCCATCGACGTGGTCGACAGCGCCCGCATCCAGGATGGACAAATCCGCGTCAACGCCTCGGAAGCGCTGGCCGCCGTGCCGGGCCTGGTCGTGCAGAATCGCCAGAACTACGCGCAAGACTTGCAGATCTCGTCGCGCGGCTTCGGCGCCCGCTCGGCCTTCGGCGTGCGCGGCGTCAAGCTGATCAGCGATGGCATTCCTGCCAGCATGCCCGACGGCCAGGGCCAGGCCGCCACCTTCAACCTCGATACGGCCGAGCGCATCGAAGTGCTGCGCGGACCGTTTTCTGCCATCTACGGCAACCACTCGGGCGGCGTGATCCAGCTGTTTTCCAAGGATGGGCAAAAGCCCCCATCCGTCGAACTGAATGTGACGGGCGGCAGCGATGGCACCAGCAAGGTCGATGTCTCGACGCAAGGCCAGGCGGGCGCCATCGGCTACGTGCTCGACGGCTCGCGCTTCCGCACGGATGGCTTCCGCGACCACAGCGCCGCCACGCGCGAACAGGCGTTCGGCAAGATCACCGTCAAGCCCACCGCGGACAGCAAGCTGACCATCGTCGCCAATAGCCTGCATCAAGGCAACACGCAAGACCCGCTGGGCGCCACCTGGACCACGTTTGCCCGCGACCCGCGCGCCGGCGAAATCGACGCGAGCGACACGCAAAACCCGAAACGCACCCTGGCCGAGCGCTACAACACGCGCAAGAGCATCGACCACCAACAGATCGGCGCCACCTACGAACAGTCGTTCGGCGACGACCGTCTGCATGTGATGGTGTATGGCGGCAACCGCGACGTGATCCAATACCAGGCATTTACCAAGGGTTTTCAGGCGCCAGCGAGCCACTCAGGCGGCGTGGTCGACTTCCAGCGCCAGTTCTACGGCATCGACACCAACTGGCTGCATGTGAACCAGCTGGCCGGCGGCAAGCTGAGCACCACCATCGGCATCGACTATGGCCGCTCCAGCGATGACCGCACCGGCTATGAAAATTTCATCGGCAACACGTTTGGCGTGAAAGGCAAGCTGCGCCGCGACGAGCAGGATGTCGTCTCCAGCCTCGATCCGTATATCCAGGCGGAATGGCAAAGCGGGCCATGGCTGCTCAGCGCAGGTTTGCGCTATAGCAAAATGAAAGTTTCGGTCAACGACCATTTCCTCAGCAATGGCAACGATAGCGGCAGCCTGGACTTCAGCCATACGACGCCAGTGCTGGGCCTGCTCTACAAGCTGACACCGAACGTCAACGTGTACGCCAGCGCCGCGCGCGGCTTCGAGGCGCCCACCCTGAACGAACTGTTTTACTCGGGCACGGGCGCCGGTTTCAATTTCAATTTGAAACCAGCCACCAGCACCAACCTGGAAGCGGGCGTCAAGGCCAGGATCGCCAACAATACGCATGTGAACGCGGCCCTATTCCAGATCAAGACCAACGACGAACTGGTAGTGGACAGTTCCAGCGGCGGGCGCACCAGCTACCGCAATGGCGGTAAAACCTTACGCCAAGGTATGGAAGTGTCGCTCGATTCCAGCCTGCCGTATGGCTTCACGACGAAGGTGGCGCTGACCAGCCTGCATGCCGTGTATGACCAGGCCTTCGGCGCCGTTAGCGAAGGCAGCCGCTTGCCAGGCGTTCCCAGCGCCAATCTGTTCGCGGAACTGGCCTGGAAAGATACGCTCGACCGCTTCGGCGCGGCACTGGAAAGCGTCGCCAGCAACCAGGTGTATGCGGAAGACAGCAATAGCGAAAAACCGGCACCCGGCTACACGGTGTTCAATGCGCGGTTCAATGCCAAGCAAAGCATGGGCAACTGGCGCTTCAAGGAATTTGCCCGCCTGAACAATCTTTTTGACAAGACCTACGTGGGTTCCGTCATCGTCGGCGATAGCAACAAGCGCTACTATGAAGCGGCGCCGGGGCGCAATTGGTTGCTGGGTGTCAGCGCCCAATACACTTTTTAAGTACCCCTGAAAAAAGTCCATGAGCGCTGCATTGCCTGGTCGTACTGTTCGTACTGCCTGTGGCAATGCGCCTTACCCTGAACAGTGTTCAGGCGTTCTGATGATAAAAAAGCCCGCACATCGTCCGATGCGCGGGCTTTTCAACTGGAGCGCGAAACTTCAGGGCCGCGCTTCCTTCACCCCATGTTTCTCGAAGATGGCCTTCAATTCGCCGCTGACAGCCATCTCGTTCATGGCCGCCAGCAACAGCTTGCCCACGTCCAGTTGCTGCCGGCTGACGGCCAGGCCCACGGCCCAGCCGGCACGCGGCAAGCGGGCGAACGCCACTTCGTTCACGGCGAAGGCCGGATCGCTTTTCAGCACGGACTCGATTTCCGAGCGATTCGCCAGCACGGCATCGAGCTGCCCCGCCTGCAATTGCTGCAAGGCTTCGGCGGCCGTGTCGAAGATGCGCACGTCGTCGCGGTACTTGCCATCGTCTTCGCCCAGCATCAGCATGGCCGCGATCGATACCTTTTCCACGCCGATGCGCTTGCCTGCCAGCGAAGTGACGCCATCGAACTGCGGCACGGCTTGCGTGCGGCGTGCCAGGCGCACGGTTTCCACGTAATACGGCGCAAAGATCTCGACCTTGTCGTTGTCGGCCATCAGTTTTTTATCGACCGGCACGTGCAGCATCACGTCGGCTGGACCATAACCGAGGTAATGCCCCTTCCACACCATATTGCGCAAATCGTCATTCAGGTTTTCGCCGGCGGGAAATGGCAGCAGACTCAGCTTGAGTCCCAGCTTTTTCGCCAGCGCTTCGGCAATGTCGATATCGATGCCCGCGCCCTTGTCGGAAAACGGGGCGAATTCGCTATACACGGCCACCTTCAGGCTGCCCGACTGTTGCACTTTCTGCCAGTCGGCGCGTACAGGCGCGGCCGTGCACAGGGCCAGGCAAGCGAACGCAATCATCGCGCGCGCGCCCCGGAGTTGGAATGAACGCATGGGATTCCTTCGTGATCAGTTCGACTCGCGGCGGGTTTCCAGGTAGGTCTTGATGGCCCACATGGCTTCCTGGTTGAACACGCCTTCAAACGGCGGCATGTACACGGCACCGTTGCGCACTTTGCCATGGCGTATGGTCGCCAGGTAATAATTGTCCGTTTCCTTGTAGCACGCTTGTTTCTTTGTCTCATTCTTGATGCTGAAACAATCGCGGTCCAGCTGGCGCAAGTCCGGCGCGATACCGCCCGAGATGGCTTCGATGCCGTGGCAGCGCGCGCAATTCTGGTTGTAGGCCGAGGTGCCCACAGTCAAGGCCAGCTTGTTGCCCCGGTACGGATTCTGCTCCAGCCACTTGTCGCCCACCTTGGGCAAGCCCGTGGTGTCGACGCCTTGCGGCGTGACATTGCCATGCGCATAGGCATCGGGCAAGGTCAGCAGGGAAGTGAGGGCGACAGCGCCGGCGGCCGCCATGCCGAGCAGGGTAGGAATGGAATAGGTCATGCTGGTCTCCTTGGTTTTTTTGGTCAATAACCAGGAAGAGCAAATGCCATGCCATGCGCGCACGCCCCGCGGCAGGCGAACCATGTCTCAATTTGGAACAGCTGCAACACGCGCCTGTGTCACCGCGCGCATCAGGCGGCGGCAACCGTACAGATGCTGGCCCGCTCCTGCTGCTCAAAAGTGATACGCACAGGCAAGAACCTGGCGATCACCTCGGCATTCGTCAACGCATGCTGCGACACCTTGCTGCAGCTAAACGTGCCGCCGCCGGCCAGCGCCATCGGCAGCAAGAGCTGGTCGGCCAGGTGTTCGCCCACGGCCGCGTCCGACTTGCAATAGGCCCGCACTTCGTTCAACAGGCGCTTGGCCACCGATTCCGCCAGCAACGATTTTTCGCCAAAGGAAGCAAAGACTTCCGTCACGTGTTCATGCTCGAGCGTCAGCAACAGGACATTGCCCGGCCCCTGCTCCGCCGGCAAGCCGACGATGCGCAGCTGCTTGCCGCTCCAGCCCATGCCGCTGGCGACACGCTCGAGCTCGCGCTGCGCCACATTCACGTGCACGCCCGCCACCACGCTTTCCGCAAATCCGGCCTGCCGTTCGCCGCGCTGCAGCAATGCAATGGGCTTCAAACGGGCGCAAGGCTGCACGGTGGCAATCACTTCGCCGCCGCCGGCCGGATAAAAACCATAGCGCCCCAGCGCGATATCGATGTCGGCGCCCATCTGCGCCATGGCCCGGCCATACGCGCGCTGCAAGAAATGCACGGGCGGCGCCATGGGATTATGCGTGCCGCCACTGATGCGCACAGTCGAGGGCGCATCCGCATGCAGCAGCGCCGGCAGCAAGGTTTGCAGTACCAGGGTGCAACTACCGGCGCTGCCGATGGCGAAACGGTAATCGCCGCCACGCATGGTGCCCGGCACGAACTCCAGGCTGGATGCGCCCAGCGCAACCGACGTCATGCGCGCGCCGCAAATGGCGGCTGCGGCCTGCACCGCCACCAGATGCTGGCGCAGCAAGCCGGGCTTGGCCCGGCCCGCGCGGATATTGATCAACCGAAATGGCTGGCCCGTGATCATGGACAGGCTCAGCGCCGAGCGCAAAATCTGCCCGCCGCCTTCGCCTTGTGCTCCATCTATTTCTATCATCTCTGCTTTCTTTATTGTTTAACCTTTGACGCAGACGACCTGCTTCAGGATATGCACGACATCGACCAGCTCGCGCTGCGCCAGCATCACCGCATCGATATCCTTGTAGGCCATCGGGATCTCGTCGATCACGTTCTCATCCTTGCGGCATTCGACGCCTTGCGTGGCGCGGATCTGGTCGTCGAGGTTGAAGCGCCGCTTCGCTTCCGTGCGGCTCATCGTGCGTCCCGCGCCGTGGCTGCAGCTATGGAAGCTCTCCGCGTTGCCTTTGCCGCGCACGATAAAGCTCTTCGCGCCCATGGACCCGGGAATGATCCCCAGCTCCCCCGCGCGGGCCGATACGGCGCCCTTGCGCGTGACCAGCACATCCTTGCCGAAGTGGTGCTCCTTCTGCACATAGTTATGGTGGCAATTGACGGCCTCCACATGCGTCTGGAACGGTTTATGGATGACCGTGCGCACGGCCGCGATCAGGTTCTGCATCATCACTTCACGGTTATTGCGCGCAAAACGCTGGGCCCAGCCCACCGCCTCCACATAATCGTCGTAATGCTGCGTTCCCTCTGCCAGGTAGGCCAGGTCCTGGTCCGGCAGGTTGATGAAATGGGTGCGCATATCTTGCTTGGCCAGTTCGATGAAATGGGTGCCGATGGCATTGCCCACGCCACGCGAACCCGAATGCAGCATGAACCACACGGCTCCCTGCTCGTCGAGGCACACTTCGACGAAGTGGTTACCGCTGCCCAGGGTACCCAGGTGGCGGTAGTTATTCGTGTTTTTCAGCTTTGGCGTCTTCAGGCAGATGGCATCGAATTCGTCTTTCAGCTGCAGCCAGGTGGCATCGACCACCGATGGCGGGTTCTGCCACGAACCTTCGTCGCGGCCACGGTGGCCGCGCGTCTTCGGCGACATCCCGTGCGGAATGGCGCGCTCGATGGCGCTGCGCAACGGCCCAAGATTATCGGGCAAGTCATTCGCCGTCAGCGTGGTCTTCGCCGCCATCATGCCGCAACCGATATCCACGCCGACGGCCGCCGGAATCACGGCGCCGAGGGTGGGAATCACGCTGCCGATGGTCGATCCTTTACCCAGGTGGACGTCCGGCATGACGGCGATGTGCTTGTAAATGAATGGCAAGGTCGCCGTATTGCGCAATTGTTTTTTAGCCGCTTCTTCGACAGGCACGCCACGCGTCCACATTTTGACGGGACGGCTGCCTTCGGTATGCAGGACTTCGTATTCTTCATTCTTCATCAGTGTTCTCTTTTTCTATTTTATATGGGGGTGATGACAAGGGTTGGTGAAATTTTCAGCCGACGTATCGGCCCTGGATGTAATTCCACCGGCATTCATCAGTACAACAACCCGACCAGGGATGACAGGATTTTCTGGCGGCGCACTGCGCGCGCCAGGCCGGTCTGACTCGGCTATCGATGTAATCCTGCCGGCATTCGGGGTACGACGGCGCATGACAAGGTTGAACAGGACGTCTTTAATGTAGTCTTGTCCGCATTCCTGCGCTTTACTTCACGCGCTACTTCAACAACCTGCAGCGATATCGATGGCGGCGATTTCTCCCACCCAGTGCGCTGGATCCAGCTGGCCGGCGGCAAAGGCGGCGATGATCTTGAAGACGTCGTCGGAAAAACCGCCGATATTCAGAATATCTTCACGCTCCATCGCCTGCGTCGTAGCATGCGGCGCAATATCGATGCACACCAGCCTGGCCTGCGGATTGCGCTGCTTGAAGACATTCCACTGTCCCAGCGTCGCCGTGGCGCCGCTGCGTTTGGCGTCGATCCAGGATTCGTTATCGGACACATAAATCACCAGGTCGGCCTGCTCCTGCTTGCTGTTCATGCGCAGCAGCGGCGCGCTGCAACTGGTGCCGCCACCACCGATGGCCGCCAGCCTGGCCGCATTCTCCATCACGCTATCGTGCGCATCAAGCCGGCACGTCACCACGCTGTGCTCGAACGGCAGCACCATGGCGTCCGGATTCTTGCGCAGCATGGCTGCCGCCACCAGCGCCGCCACGTCGATGCAGCGCACGTTCGAGGTGGCGCTACCGCGAAAACCGCTAACGGGCGACGACATCGAGCCGGAAACGTCGGGGCACACCACCACCTTGCCGGCGATCCGCGGCACGTTCAGCAGCGACGTTTCCAGCGCCTGCTCCAGCGCATCGCGGATGACCGCCGGCACGTTCTCGCCGGCCGCCATGTAGGCCGACATCAACTGGTACGGAAACACCCGCGCCTGTGCAATCGAAGCCGGATCGCGCAGCCTGGCCGCGATCAGCTCCGGCATGCCTTCAATTGCGTACACGCCATGGCGCGCAAAGGTGTTCAAGTTCATGCGCACCATCTGCCAGCTGCCCTGGCGGGCGATCTGCGCCCAGTCCTGCGCCCCCAAGGGCAGCGCCGTCAGCATCTGGAACGGCACGTCCGGTATCGTTTGCGTCGGATCAAGCTTGTATGCCTCGAACGCTGCTAATACCGGCGGCAAATCTGCGGCGATGTATTCCCTGCCGATCAGCCAGGCGAAGAATGCCGCGCGCCAGGCGTCCTTCGGTTTCGGATGCACCATTTTCACGACGTCGGCCAGCGATGGGCTATTGCCCACGGCGGCGGCCAGCAGGGCCTGTTCCGAGGCGCCATTCAACCATGCCTGCACCAGCTTTTTCGGACGCGATCCCAGCGACTTGCGGCCAACGGCGCCCGAGCGCATGATCTGCACGAAGTTGCGCAGCATTTTGCCGTTGTTGATCACGCGCTGGAAGGCCGGCGCAAATTCCGCGGCGCCCTGGCCAGCCAGCACGGCCACCAGCAAGGCAGGCATATCCTTCATATACCCCCGCTCGCGGCAGTACACGGCCGTTTGCGCAATGAAGGACGGCTCGACGGCCTCGCACAGTTCCAGCACCGTCGCCAGCTGCGCTTCGGCGCTGGCATAAAACGTCGCGTTCAGGCAGCCGGTGGCTGCGTATTGCGCCAGCTGATGCCGGGGCGTCAGTGCATAGGCTGGTGTACCTTCGGCATTGCGCGTCAGGGCCACAGGCAGCGGCTGCGATTGTTGCATGCTCTTGAATAACTGGGCGTTGGCCATTTTCGTTCCTCTTCTTCTCTTTGCGTTTATCTCGGTGTTATCCCTTCTATTGCAAGCGCCGTGCCAGCTTTTTCTTCTTCGCGTGAATCTTCTATAAATCATTGATTTTATTGAGAAATATTTTTTAATCGAGAAATCAACAAAAGATAGTGGCCGTCAAAAAATCATATACAATTATCTTTTCAGATAAATATTTATCCAATTTATGCAAGCAAAACGCACCGTTGTCATCGGTTTTCTCGGCACACAGCTCGATAATGGCAGGGGTGCCGCGCGCTGGGAAAAGTGGCGTCCAAGCATTGCGCTGACGCAGCACGACGACAAAGTCATCGACCGCTTCGAATTGCTGTACGCGGGCAGCCAGTTTGACAACCTGGTGCGCCAGGTGTCGCAGGATGTCGCCAGCGTCTCGCCTGAAACGCAGCTGATCGCCCATGAATTGCCCATCAGCGATGCCTGGGATTTCGAAAACGTCTATGGCGCCCTCTACGATTTCGCCAACAACTATCCCTTCGACCCCGACAAGGAGGAATACTGGATACACATCACCACCGGCAGTCATGTGGCGCAAATCTGCATGTTTTTGATGACGGAAGCGCGCTATTTCCCCGGACGCCTGCTGCAAACCTCGCCGCCAAAGCGCCAAGCCATCGGCAATCCCGGCAGCTATGCATTGATCGACCTCGATCTGTCGCGCTACGACCAGATTGCCCAGCGTTTTACGCGCGCGCAGGCCGCAGGCGTGGCGTTCCTGAAGTCGGGCATCGCCACGCGCAATGCCAAGTTCAACGCCATGATCGATGAAATCGAGCGTGTCGCCATCAAGTCCAGGGCGCCCATGCTGCTGATGGGGCCGACCGGCGCCGGCAAATCCTTCCTCGCGCGCCGCGTGTACGAACTGAAAAAGTCGCGCCACCAGATCGACGGCAAATTCATCGACCTCAATTGCGCCACCCTGCATGGCGACGGCGCCGCATCGACGCTGTTCGGCCATATCAAGGGCGCCTTCACGGGTGCGGGTTCGGATCGCCCAGGCCTGCTGCGCAGTGCGCACAAGGGCTTGCTGTTTCTCGATGAAATCGGCGAACTCGGACTCGATGAGCAGGCAATGTTGCTGAAAGCCATAGAAGAAAGGCGCTTCTTTCCCGTCGGTGCGGATACGGAAGTGCAAAGCGACTTCCAGCTGATCGCCGGGACCAATCGCGACCTGGGCAAGGAAGTGGCGGCCGGCCGCTTCCGCGAAGACCTATATGCACGCATCAACCTGTGGACCTACGAATTACCAGGCCTGGCGCAGCGGCAGGAAGACATCGAGCCAAACCTGGAATACCTGCTGGCGCAATACGGCGCCGAGACAGGCGAGCGCGTGCGCTTCAACAAGGAGGCCCGTGAGCGCTTCATGCGCTTCGCCACCTCGCCATCGGCCTGCTGGAACGGCAATTTCCGCGATTTGTCGGCCGCCGTCACGCGCCTGGCCACCTTGTCGGAGGCGGGCCGTATCACGGACAAGGTCGTCGATGAGGAAACGGCGCGCCTGGGTCGCCTGTGGCAACATCACGGTGAACAGCAGGGGAATGACGTCGTGGATCTGGCAGATATCATGGGAGCGGATGCGGCCGCGCAACTCGACCTGTTCGATGCGCTGCAGCTGCAGGCCGTGATCAAGATCTGCCGGCAATCGCACAATATGTCCGATGCGGGCCGCAAACTATATGCGATGTCGCGCGAAGCGAAAGCCAGGCCGAACGATGCAGACCGCCTCAAGAAATTCCTGGCCCGCTTTGCCCTCAGCTGGGATAAAGTATCCTCAGGCAACTAAGAGAAGAGAACGATGATTCCAGAAGATATACGAGTAGAAATCATGCGCCGCCTGGCGGCCGTGGAAGAAAAAGAAGGTGTGCGGAGAAAAAGAACTGGCCCCGCGCATCGACAAGCTCAACGTATTTATCGAGTCGGAACTGGCCAGGCTGGAAAACTTCAGCGTTGAAAAGGAAGAAAAGCCCCATGGCATGCAGGAGTTGAATCGCCTGTTTCAGCAGGTATTGCAGGAAACCTGAGCTGGAAGCAAAAAAGGCACCGCGTAGCGGTGCCTTTTTTATGCCGACCATTCGACTGCCTCAAACAACAGCGCCAGACGAAAAAAAACCCCACCGGAATCCGGCGGGGTTTTTCTCTACTGCGTATAACAAGCCTGACGATAACCTACTTTCACACTGGTTGCAGCACTATCATCGGCGCAAAGTTGTTTCACGGTCCTGTTCGGGATGGGAAGGGGTGGGACC
>NZ_JAPUBV010000009.1:0-8430 GCF_030397695.1 Janthinobacterium sp. SUN118
CTATTTCATTATTTCTTGTGAACATTTGATATTTTAAGTTTGACGCTGCTTACGCAGCGCTGCACTTACATCAAATGCCCACACTTATCGACTGTTAATTGTTAAAGAACTGTATTCGGTTACAGCTTTCGCGCTATCGACAAAGCGTTGTGTTTGTCAGCTGCGAAGAAGGAAGAGTATGAAGCATTTCAGCACAATCGTCAACACCTTCTTTTTACTGCATCGCCGTTTCCGGTGATCCTCAAAGCCGCATTTGACTGCGTCTCATTGGGGAGGCGAACTATAGCAAAGCCACCCACGGGCGGCAAGCTTTATTTCAGCAAGTCTGCAACCGCCACGCCGACATCGGTCGTACTGGCGCTGCCGCCCATGTCCGGCGTGCGTGGTCCGTGCTCGAGCACCTGCTCGATGGCGCGCACAATCGCATCATGCGCGGCCGTGTAACGGGCATCGCCATTGCCGAGGAAATCGAGCAGCATGGCGCCCGACCAGATCATGCCGATCGGATTGGCGATATTCTGGCCATAGATATCGGGGGCGGAACCGTGTACCGGCTCAAACACAGAAGGGAAAGTACGCTCCGGATTGATATTCGCCGACGGCGCGATGGCGATCGTGCCCGTGCACGCCGGGCCAAGGTCGGACAGGATGTCACCAAACAGATTCGACGCCACCACCACGTCGAAACGCTCGGGACTCAGCACGAAACGGGCCGCCAGAATGTCGATATGGTATTTATCCCAGCGCACATCGGGAAACTCGGGCGCCATCGCTTCCACCCGCTCATCCCAGAACGGCATGCTGATCGCGATGCCATTTGACTTGGTCGCCGACGTCAGGTGTTTTTTAGGCCGGCTTTGCGCCAGCTCAAACGCATATTTGAGGATGCGGTCGACACCTTTGCGTGTAAAGACGGATTCCTGCAGCACGGTTTCACGCTCCGTGCCTTCGAACATGCGCCCGCCCACGGACGAATATTCGCCCTCCGTATTTTCACGCACCACATAAAAGTCGATATCGCCTGGCTTCTTATTTGCCAGCGGGCACGGCACGCCGGGCATCAGCCGTACGGGGCGCAAGTTGACGTACTCATCGAACTCGCGGCGAAATTTCAACAGCGATCCCCACAGCGAAATGTGGTCGGGCACCTTGTCCGGCCACCCCACGGCGCCAAAATAAATGGCGTCGAAGTCCTTGAGCTGCGCAAACCAGTCCGACGGCATCATTTGCCCGTGCTCCAGGTAATAATCGCAATTGGCCCAGGCCATGGTCGTAAACTGCAAGTCGATGTTGAAACGCTGCGCGGCGGCCCGCAGCACGCGCAAGCCTTCCGGCATGACTTCATTGCCGATGCCGTCGCCGGCGATGACGGCGATTCTGTGGGTGACCATGGTGACCATGACATGCAGCTCCTGTAGAGATGGGATGCATCGATGATACTAGCGCCGCATGGGAATACAATCAGCGTATTCAGAACCCCAGTATTCATACTTCATGGCCAATTGATGAAAAACACACCATTGCTGGAAGACTTGCGCCTGTTTTGCCTGGTTGCCCACAAAGCCAGCTTTGCCGCCACGGCACTGGAACTGGGTATTTCCAAGGCCGTCGTCAGCAAGCGCATCGGTATGCTGGAAGACGCCTTGCAGACGCGCCTGCTGCACCGGACCACGCGCCGGGTCAGCGTCACCGATCATGGCAACATCGTGCGGCAATGGGCGCAGCGCATCCTGGAAGATGTTGCGCAGATGGGCGATGCCGTAGCGCAATCCAAATTGCAGCCGCAGGGCATGCTGCGCATCTGCTCCAGTTCCGGCTTCGGCCGCAACCGGCTCGGTCCTGCGCTGTCCGCATTGGCGCGGCAATACCCGCAGCTGAACATCCAGGTGGAATTGCTCGACCGCCCCGTTGACCTGCTGGGCGAAGGTTTCGATCTCGACATCCGGGTCGGCGTGGTCCAGGAGCCGGATCTGATCGCGCACCGCATCGCCAGCAATCAGCGCGTGCTGTGCGCCGCGCCCGCCTACCTGGCGCGGCATGGCGCACCGACTACCCTGGCGCAGTTAAGCGAGCATCAATGCATCGTCATCCGCGAACGCGACCAGGATGGGCGGCGCTGGAAACTGCAGGGGCCACAAGGACAGGAAACCGTGAAGGTCGACGGGCCGCTGTCGGCCAATAATGGCGAGATCGTGCATCAATGGGCGCTCGATGGGCATGGCATCATTTTGCGCTCGGCCTGGGATGTCGCGGGCAGCCTGGCGCAAGGCAAACTGGTGCGTATCTTGCCCGCGTATCACCAGGCTGCCGATGTATGGGCCGTGACCACGTCACGGTTGTCGAACTCGGCCAAGGTCAGGGTGTGCGTGCAATTTCTGGAACAGTGGCTGCAAGCACGGAACCAGTGATTCAGACCTGGCGCGCGACGTCCGGATACAGGCGCGCCAGGGTATCGGACGCGATGGTTGTCATGATAGGCAAGACGCGCTCGGTCGCCAGCTCCGGAGATTTTTCACGGCGTACGTCTTTCCACAGTTCCAGCAAGGCGCCATCATGACGTGCCACCGCCTGTTCGACTTCCTCCTGCCAGAACGCCGGCGCTTCGCCTTCGACAAAATTACCACGGCCCCGGCCAAAATGGGCTACCGCCAGGTAACGCAGCACGCCCGCCACTACCAGGGTGCGCAGGAAGGCATCCGTAAATTGCATCGTCGGCTCGTTGCGGTCCGTGCCCGAATTAAAACCCCAGGCGGCACCGGCGAACGTCAGCGCTCCGACCACGCCGCCGAGCAAGGCCCCCGTACCCAGGGTCAAGCCACCGGAAATCAAGTCCGCCGACAGGCCCGTCGCCGCACCGGAGATCATGGCGCCCAGCAAGCCCGCCTGCGCCTTGTCGATCGGCGCGCGCACGGCAAAATTATCGCGCACCCGTGCATTGATCTTATGCGCATCCGTCGGGTCAAGTTTGTGCAAGATCAACAGTTCACGCGTCGTCTCGCCGCTGCGCGTATTGAGCCGCGCCACCAGGCTGGCCATGGCCTTTTCCTGGCGTTGCTGCTCTTCATTCTTGCCGATGCCGACTACCTGCAAGGCCGATTTCAGCAAGCCCTTGGAAACAGGTGCTATCGCTTCGCTGTCTTTCGCGGCGACGACCAGTTGCGTGGCCAGCAAGTGCATGGACTGCTGGAAACGCGCGGTATTCTGCGCTTGCCAGGTGGCAAACAACCGCGCATAGGCGGCTTGCTGTGACTGCGGCAACAACTTGCCCACCGCTTCATAAAACACGCGTTCATGCACCCAGCAACGGGCGAACGCATCGAGTGCCAGGACATCGCGCACGATAGGGTATTGCTGCAAATGCTCGCGCCAGCGGGCCTGTTCGCCATGTTCCTCATTTCCTGGACGTGGCGGCCCCATCTGATTGAGCAAGACCACCACCGGTTTACCCAGCCACTCAAGGATTTTCATTTCCGCCGGCAAGTAGCCCGCATCCTTGGGGTTCTCCGAGGAATTCACCAGATACAGCACCACGTCGGCTGCATCCTTGGCCGTGCGCAGCGCCTGCTGGCTGAGCCAGAACGGGCGGTCGCGATAACGGTCCAGCACTTCGCGCAGGAACCAGCCGATGGGATTGCCTGCCTGTCCCAGGCGCTTGAGCAGGCGCACGGAATCACCAAAGCCGGGCGTATCCCACAGTTGCAAGGCATCGCCCTGCGGCGTGGCCAGCAAGGTATGCGATTCCGCAAACACCGTCACATGGGCGGCGTCGCGCACTTCGCCGATATCCACGCCCACCAGAGTACGCGCCAGGGTCGTCTTGCCGTTATTCGTATGCGAGATCAGCGCAAACTGAATCTGCGCCGCATCTTCCTGGACGTCTTTATTTACATTCACACTCATGCGGCTGCCGATACTTTCAGTCCGACACCCGCGTCGAGCGGATGCAGGGCGGGATTGAGCAAATTGACCAGCGTGGCCGTGGTTTTGTGGAACTGGCAGAACTGTTGCCACAGGGCGACTCGTTCCGCCAGACGCGCGCCATTGTCCGCTTGTTCGCCAGCACGCTCGAGGTAGCTGGACTCATCGATCAGGACGGCGATGCCGCGTGCCGACGATTGCGCCAGGTAGTCGAGGAAAGCGCCATGATTTTCCTTTTCCGGCGTCGCCGTCAGGTTGAACAGCACGGCCGTGATATTGACTTGCGGATCATTCAGGTCCGTGCCGCGCAAGACTTCCTGCGGTTCCTCGCCATATGACGTCGATGGGCGCAGCATCATGCGGCCCTGCTCGCCGAACAGCATGATCGCGATCTGTCCCAGGCCCTTGTGGCGTGCCTCATCGACAGTAAAGCTGTAAGGCAATACGCGCAGCATGCCGCCCGTGGCCACGCCGATGCTTTCATTGAGCTTGCGGAAATACGGTTGATCCAGATCCAGCGGGAAGTGTTTCGCCAGACGCGCTGCGCGCCAATTGTTGACGAGGGCCAGGATCAGGCGCGGCACGACCACCAGTAGGAAGATCGTTGCCGCATACAAATGCACCCAGCGCGCACCGCCTTCGACGGCCGTCGTTTGCGGGAAGCGCAGCGCTTCGATTTCCGCCAGAGAAAAGCCTTGCAGGTGAAACAGGGCGATGGCCGGCGCAAACAGGGTCGAAAGCAGGCCATGCACCTGGCTGGCATTCAGGAACGTGCTTTCCCAGCCGGCCGCGTATTGCGACAGGAAGCCACGCGCATACAGCGAGGCGACGGCGCCGATGGCAAACATGGCGGCGCTCAGGTGTATCGTGCGGCTCAGGCGCGCGGCCGTCAGCTTGGCGCTCAGGTGCGCCCATTCGCCCATGAAACTGAGCAAACCCGAAGATAAGGCATGCGGCAACTTGCGCGGCAGGGCCAGCCGGCCCACGCTCAGGTGGCGTACCAGTCCCGCTTTTGGCCAGCCCAGGGAATGCGAAGGAATGCACAGCCAGATCAGCAAGCCCAGGTAAACCAGCACATTCCAGGCGATGATCAGCAGCAGGGGCGCCGACAGCAGGTCGACGCGATGCGGGTCCGTAATGCGGTCGAGCCCGGCGCCCAGCAGCAAGGCCAGCAGAGGCAAGGCCAGGGCCAGGGTTTTCATGCCGTTGCGGCGTTTTGCGAAGGCGGCGAAGGCGGGCGTGCGCTCGGTGATGCGCTTGATGATCAGCTCGGAACGCTGTTGCAGGAAGTCGTCGCCCGTCACCTCAGCCTGCTTGCCCGAAGCTTGCCATTGAGCAAGCTCACGCGCACTACGGCTGGCATACATGCGGTCATCCTCGCTGAGGACTTCTTTTTTCTGGTCGGCCGTCTCGATAGCACGGACCAATACCACTTCTCTCGCAATCTGCTCGTTCATGGTGCTCCTGTTTTTGTATGAAACGACAACTCGACAGGCAGATTGTGACGTACTTTTCTGTTTCAGGCCAACGCGTCCTCGGCTTTCAGCAAGTTATACAGCAGATAGACGAGGAAAGAAGCGATCCAGGCTGACCACAGGGTATGCGAGAAAAATTGCGTGCCTTGCAATTGTTGCATCCAGGCAAACATCAAACCACATAGCAACATCAAGCTGGCGACCACGACGGCCACGCGCGGTTGTCGCGGCAACCAGAAGAGCGGCAAGGCCAGCAACCACCAGGCATTGCTCGCCTGCGTGGCGGGCAAGCAGACCGTCGCGGATGCGGCAGCCGGCAGCGTTTCCAGCAAGCGCGCATACGTTTCCAGTCCACCATAGCGCAGCAAATCGCCAGGGCAAGGCGCGCCACTGAAAGCGGATAGCAGATAAATGCTGGCCGGCACCAGCACGGCAGACAACGCCAGAACGCGCAAGGCTGTACGGCGCGATGCGGGCCAATCCAGTGGGCGCCATGCATCCCACAGCGCCAGGACGATGACGGCGACAGCCAGGGCGTTCAGGGCGAGATTGAAAACACCGGCCAGAGCGAATTGATGACCAGCAAACTGCCCACGCGCGGCATCGAACATGCTGTCGGCGAGCATCAGGTCGAGATTGCTGTAATTGCCGATCCAGAGGATCAGCATGGCCGACAGCATCAGGATGCTATCGATACCTTTGGGGGTTTTAACGAGTTTAAGCTTGGCCAGCATGGGTGCACACATTTACTTGGTGATATGAAAGGGACCGGCCACGTCAAGGACGGCGGCCACGGAAGTCATCGTACAGTGTCAATATGAAGAGAACATGACGGTGCCGGCCAGTACAAATACCGGCGTGGCAAGACGAACTCCTGAGGAATACCTTACAAGCAGCAACATGAAATGCATGTCAGCTAGGCGTTAAATGCGCGTTAAAACGATGGGCCAAACGCGCAATATTTATAGAAAATCAATGCGCAGCACGGTGCCGCCGCCAGGAGGGCTGTTGAACGTCAAGGTGGCGTCCAGGTACAGGCAAATACGTTGTACCAGGCCCAATCCCAGTCCCGTGCCGGAAGAACCGCCCAGATTGGCAGGAATCGGTTGATGCAGCAAGCGCGCGCGGGCCGCTTCGGGCAAGCCAGGGCCCGTATCTTCGACGATCAGCGCGCGCCCGGCCAGGCGTACGATGACTTCGCCCTGCAGTGTGTACTGGCACGCATTGCGCACCAGATTACCGATGGCAGCGCTCAACAGTTCACGCGGCGCGTTAACGAGGAAATCGTCGCCGCCGGTAAAAGCCAGGGTAAGCGCCTTGCCGGCCGTCTGCGGTTGATGGCGCAGACACTCCTGGCGCGCCAGTTCCGCGACCGATAGCGATGCGCATTCCAGCAATTCCGGCGCGCGGGCCAAACGCAGCAATACCGTCACGGAATCCGTCGCTTCGCGTGCCGCCCGGTAAATGCGTTCGGAAGCGGAATGGATAACAGGATCACGCCCGCCTTGCTCCATCAGAATTTCCGCCGCCCCCGTGATCACCGTCAGCGGCGTGCGCAATTCGTGGCTCACATCTCCCGTAAAAAAGCGCTCGCGGTCGAGAACTTCCGTCAACTGCGCCGTACGCGCGGCAAAAGCGCGGGCCAGTATTCCCAGCTCATCGGCACTGTCCTGCAGCGGCAACGCTGACTGGCCTGCCTTGACGGCATGCGTCAGCGCCATGATCGGTGTGATCAAACGATTCGCGATGAAAGCCCCCAGCAGCGAAGCACAGATCAGGAAACCGATAAAACCCAGGGCGAACATGCTGTACACCACCAGCTCGATTTTTTCATACTCGGTGGCATGGTCGATCACGACAAACTCGCCATGCACATCGTGGCCAACCAGCACGTGCAGATCGACGCCATTGACGGTTTTCTCATGCATGCCGGGCGCCAAGCCGCGCAAGGGCGGCGGCGTATCCTCGGCGTGATGAAAACTCAATCCGGCGGGCATGTCGACGGACAAGCCAGCCGCATGCCGCGGCGACGCCCATGCCGCCACCTCTTTCAGGCGCTCATCGACCAGGCGCACTTCAATACCTTCGACGGCGATGGCGGCAATGATGGAAAAGAAGAGGCTCGCCACCAGGGCGAACAGCAGATAGGCGACAACGATACGCCGTCTCAAAGATTTAAACGGGCGCATCGGCACTCAGCAATTTATAGCCGATGCCGGGAATCGTGCGCAGCATGGGAAAAGCATACGGTTTATCGAGCACCTGGCGCAGCGCATGGATGTGCGTGCGCAGGGCATCGCTGTCGGGACGGTCATCGCCCCAGACTTCGTGTTCGAGCATATCGCGCGGCACCAGCTTGGGCGCTTCACTCATCAGGCATTTCAGAATGGTGTAACCGGTCTTGGTCAAGATCAATGGCTGGCCGGCACGCTGGACTTCAAATTTTTCCGTATCAAAACATAATTCACCGACCGTCAGCACGGCGGCGCCCGCCATCTGCCCGCGCGCGCGACGCAGCAGGGCTTTCAAGCGGATTTCCAACTCCAGCAAGGAAAAAGGTTTCACCAGATAGTCATCGGCGCCGCTGTCAAAGCCGGCGACCTTGTCTTGCAGCGTATCGCGTGCCGTCAGCATCAGCACCGGCGTGCTATTGCGCAATTCACCGCGCAACTTCTGGCACAGTTCCAGCCCAGTCAAGCCCGGTAGCATGACATCGAGCACGATCACATCGTATTCATGCTGGGCCAGCAAGGCCAGGCCGGCGTAGCCATTCATGGCCGAATCGAGTACATGACCCTTCGGTTCCAGATAGGCGTACAGATTGGCCAGGATGTCGGGATTGTCTTCAATGATCAGGATGCGCATACCGCCATTGTAGGATGGATTCGGCTGCCTCAAACAACAGCGCCAGACGAAAAAACCCCGCCATCACTGGCGGGGTTTTTCTCTACTGCGTATAACAAGCCTGACGATAACCTACTTTCACACTGGTTGCAGCACTATCATCGGCGCAAAGTTGTTTCACGGTCCTGTTCGG